>CAWJUF010000012.1:0-60588 GCA_963845965.1 uncultured Actinomycetes bacterium
CGTCTCTAGTACGAGAGGACCGAGATGAACAGACCGCTGGTGTATCAGTTGTCCTGCCAAGGGCACTGCTGATTAGCCACGTCTGGATGGGATAACCGCTGAAAGCATCTAAGCGGGAAGCCCACCTCGAGATGAGGTTCCCCATCACTTCGAGTGAGTAAGGGCCGTGGAAGACCACCACGTCGATAGGCGGGCGGTGCAAGCGCAGCAATGCGTTCAGCTGACCCGTACTAATTGCCCGAGGTCTTGATTTTGAACACGTTGCGTTGCTATGGAGTTTTGAGGGTGAGCGCAGCTCCGTGCTCTTCGAGCACCCGGCGCGCCCCTTGACAGTTCGGCGGTCATAGCGACGGGGAAATACCTCTTCCCATTCCGAACAGAGAAGTCAAGCCCGCTCGCGCCGATGGTACTTGGGGCGCAAGCCCCTGGGAGAGTAGGATGCCGCCGGTTTTTTGCGGTGGGGGAGCCCATGGTTCCCCCACCGGCCCCCTCCTTCTGGGTTCCGGAATCGCATGCCGCGCTTGGCCTCCCGGCCGGCGAAGCCGGCCTCCGACCGCGACGCGTCGCGATTCCATCAGGGTTTAGCGCTCTGTCCGGCCGCAACGCGCAGCCTTGAGACGCGCTCCGCCAGGGGCGGATGCGTGACGAACATCCTGGCGACGCGCTCCTCGTGGTCGAACGGGCTCACCGTGTACAGCGGCTCGGTCGCCGGCGAGGCGTGGAACTCGACGAGCTCGGCTGCCCGATCGAGCCGGATCAGCGCGTCCGCGAGGTCGTGCGGGTCGACCAGCCCGGCGGCGATTGCGTCGGCGCGGAGCTCGCGCTTCGACGAGAGCAGCAGGTGCGTGAACGCCGCACCGATTGGCGCGAGCACGGCGAGCAGGAACCGTGAGAGAAAGCCTCCGACGCGTGTGAGCTCGAGAAGCGTCGTAGAGAAGAGCACGGCGTAGGTCTGCGTGAGCACGTCGCGCGCGCGAACGTGAGCGAGCTCGTGCGCGATCACAGCGGCGACCTCGGGTGGGGGAAGCGCCGTGAGGAGGCCGGAGCTGACCGCGAGCGTCGCGCCACCGGGGCCTCGGCCGACGACGAACGCCCGAGGAAACGTGTCGTCGATCAGCTGCAGCTTCGGCGGAGAGATCTGGAGCTGCGCCGCGAGCCGGTCGGTCGTCGAGCGGAGCAGCGGGTCCTCGGCGAGCGCGAACGGGCGCGCGCCGAGCATCCCGAGAAGCGCCCGATCGCCGACCGCGTATGCGGCGCTCGCCGCGAGAAGGGAGCAGAACGCGAACAGTACGGCGCCCCGCAGGTCGGCCAGCAGCCAGCCGACGCCGGCGAACGCCGCCGCGAGCAGCCCGACGAGGAGCCAGGCCTTGAGGATGTTGCGTGCGACCGCTCCGCGCACGCCGCCGCGGTCAGCCTTCGTCGTCCTCGTCGTCGGGACGGTCGTCCTCGCGGTCGAGCTCCTCGAGCCCGCGTGGCGGCCAGTCCGGCTGCGGCGCGTCGCAGCGGCTCGAGCAATGGAGGCTCGCCACGTTCTGGAGCGGGACGAGGATGTGCCCGTTCAGCTCGACGTGCGGAACGTCCTCGATCGAGCAGTATGCGGTGAGCGTGCCCTCCTGAAACTCGCCGCCGAAGAGCGCGAGCTCGACCTGCTCACCCTTGTACTTGTTGGTGTAGTCCTCCACGGCGGGCAGCGTAGCCGTTCGCGGGTTGCCCGAACCGTTGCCGGTGCGGCCTCCACGCCCGACTCAACGCTGCATCACGAACCCGACGATCGTCTCGATGTCCGGCACGTACCCGTCGGTCGTGTCCACGTCGAGCGACGGCGCCGGGAGCGAGAGGCGGTCGAACCCCGCGTACGCCCGCTGCCAGTCCTCGACCTCGTCTCCGACAATTCTCGCGTGCGCGGTCTGCCCGCCCTCGACAGCGAGGCGCCGCCGCTCGCGCCCGACCGCGGGGTCGGCATGGCACTGAACGATTCTGAGTCGAGCCCGTCCGAGGAGGGGCCCGAGCCCATCCTTCCAGAGGAGGTCCTGGAAGGCGGCCTCGGCGACGGTCGTGACGCCCGCCGCGATCAGGGTCCCGAGGATGTCGAAGAAGACCGGAAGCGTGCGCTGTGTGAGCGGATCCCCGGACGCGGCCCTGAAGCCCTCGCCGACCGCGTGGACCATCCCTTCCTTGATCTCGTCCCTGCAGACGGCCGGGCAGGGGACCTCCCGCGCGATCGTGTGCGCGAGGCTCGTCTTCCCCGTGCGAGGCGGGCCGCTCACGACGACGAGGGTGGGCAGGCCGATCTCCGTCACGCGCCGGACGAGTCTCCGACGACGAGCACGCCGTCGGCGAGCGAGAACGGGACCGTCACGCAGTTCGCCACCGCTGCGTCCGGATCTCCGGCGGCATGCCGGCGAAGCGCCCGGATGACGCCGCCGTGCGTCACGACAAGGACGGTCTCGCCCTCGTGCCGCACGGCGATCGCAGTCGTCGCGGCGACCACCCGCTCGGCGAGCTGCTCCCGCGTCTCTCCGTCGTGGCCGATCTCGCCCGCCAGCCAGCGGGCGTAGCCGTCGGGAAAACGCCGCTCCACCTCGGCGCGCGTCAGCCCCGACCAGGAGCCGACGTCGATCTCCCGGAGCGCCGGGTCCTCCACCACGTCGAGCCCGAGACGGTCGGCGACGACGCGTGCCGTCTCGCGCGCTCGGGCGAGGTCGCTCGAGTAGACGGCGGTGATGCCGTGACCCGCGAGCTGCTCGGCGAGCTCGACCGCCTGTTGCCGGCCGGTCTCGTTGAGCGGAGGGTCGGCGTGGCCCTGCCATCGGCCGACGCGGTTCCACTCGGTCTCGCCGTGGCGTGCGAGGAGAAGGCGGGTCACGCGGACTAGGCTAGCCCCGTGGATCTGGAGCTCGACGGCAAGATCGCGCTCGTCACCGGCTCGAGCCGGGGGATCGGGCGCGGGATCGCGACGCGGCTCGTCGAAGAGGGAGCGAACGTCGTGTTCTGCGCCCGTGGCGCGGACGCGCTCGAGGCGGCCGTGCTGGAGGCGACCGGGCCAGGACGCGCACATGGCGTCGTCGCCGACCTGACGAGCGCGGACGGCGCGGCGGCGGTCGTCGCCGCGGCGGTCGAGACCTTCGGCGGGCTCGACGTCGTCGTCAACAACGTCGGCGGCTCGGGAGGGCGGACGATCGACGAGCTGGACGTCGACGACCTGACGGAGGTCATCGGCCAGAACGTTGTCCCGGCGCTCGCGGTGTCGCGCGCGGCCCTGCCGGTGCTCCGCGAGCGAGGCGGCGGCACGATCGCGATGATCGCGTCGATCTGGGGTCGCGAGGGCGGGGGAAACGCAGGCTACAACGTCGCCAAGGCGGCGGAGATCAGCCTCGCGAAGGCGATGGCGCGCGACCTCGCGGGCGATCGGATCCGCGTGCTCAGCGTCGCCCCCGGCTCGACGCTTTTCCCCGGCGGCAGCTGGGAGCGGCGCGTGCGTGGCGACCCCGAAGGCATGGCCGCCTTCGTCGAGCGCGAGCTGCCGTGGGGTCGCTTCGGCACCGTCGACGAGATCGCGGACGTCGTCGCGTTCCTGGTGTCGCCGCGTGCCTCGTGGGTCGTGGGCACCTGCGTCGTCGTCGACGGCGGCCAGTCGCGCGGCTTCTGACCGGCGTCGGCCCCGCCTACGAGGTGCCCAGGTGCTGCCGCAGGCTCTCGGCACGGATCCGAAGCCGCTCTGCCTGCCGGCGCCAATCGGCCGCATCCTTCGGGCGGTCGCTCGTCGAGGCCCACGTGTCGGCGAGCTCGGCAGTTGCCTCCCAGAGCTCGGCGGCCCGCGTCACCACGGCCCGGGGCACGCTCACGTCGGTTCGCCCTTGGCGCAACGCCGTGTCGAGCAGCTCCTGGATCTCGCCGCACTGCGCGGCCTGCTCTTCACGACCGGCATGCGACAACATCCAGGCTGCCAGCCCGGCCGCTGTCAGCGACGGCCCGACGACGCGGGCCGGCAGCAGAACGTCGTCGTCGGGCGCCACGCGCCGCATCCTGCCCGACTCGTCGGACCGCCCCCTCGGGCCGACGCGGCCATCGAGGCTCCCGCATCACCACCGGCCATCGTGTCGTACGCTGGGTGGTTCACCACCCCGACGGAAGGCGGATCACAGATGTACGCACGCGTGGCGACGTTCGAGAGCGATCCCGCAAAGGTGGATGAGGCGATCGCGATGGTCCGCACCGAGATCGCCGGCGACACGCCGCCGGGCCTCGAGGACGCGAAGATGCTCATGCTCGTCAACCGCGAGACCGGCAAGGGTGTCGGGGTCACGCTCTTCGAGACGGAGGAAGCGATGCAGCGCGGAGACGAGGCGCTGAACGCGATGAACCCGGGATCCACGGAGCGGCGCGTGTCCGTCGAGTTCTTCGAGGTTCCGGTGCACACCGTGAGCTGACCGCATTCTGCCGATCGGCCCGTACGACGAAGGGTGCCCACGGGCGCCCTTCGCGTTGACGATGTGTAAAGGCTCGGGCCTGGGCGGTGACTACGCTGGACGAATGGAGGTCGCAGGCCGGGTCGCAGAGACGTTCGCCGAGCGCATACGGGCGCTCGAGGAGGTGACGCTGTCGCCGCTCGCAGTGCGCTCGTACGCGACGCGCGGCCGTGCACGGGACGAGGAGCCCTGCTCCGTGCGGACGCCGTTCCAGCGGGATCGCGACCGCCTCGTCCACTCGAAGCCTTTCCGGCGGCTCAAGGGGAAGACGCAGGTCTTCATCGACCCCGAGGGCGACCACTATCGGACGCGCATGACGCACACGCTCGAGACGACGGCGATCTCACGCGTCGTCGCGCGGGCCCTGCGGCTCAACGAAGACCTCGTCGAGGCGATCGGGCTCGGGCACGACACCGGCCACACGCCGTTCGGCCACGCAGGCGAAGAGGCGCTCGACGAGGCGCTTCGCGAGCGCTTCGGCGGTCACTTCCTGCACAACGAGCAGTCGTTCCGCATCGCGAGACAGCTCAATCTCACCCACGAGGTCGGCGCCGGCATCCTCACCCACACCGGCGAGCGAGAGCCCGAGACGCAGGAGGGCAGGATCGTCCGCATCGTCGACCGGATCGCCTATGTCAACCACGACATCGACGACGCGCTGCGATACGGCCTCCTGACGGAACGCGACCTTCCGTCCGACGAGATCGAGCTGCTCGGAGCGACGGGCTCGGAGCGGATCGACACGCTCGTCCACGATCTCGTCGAGGCGTCCGAAGCCGGTGGGAACGTCGTGCAGGGGGAGGAGGTGGGGGAGGCGATGCTGTCGCTGCGCTCGTTCATGTTCGAGCGCGTCTACCTCGGCCCGCAGGTGATGCCGGAGCACGAGCGCGCGCGGCGCGTCGTGCGTGCCCTCTTCGACGCCTTCGTCGACGAGCCGGAGCGGCTGCCCCCGGGCGACGGCCAGCTGGCGACGCGGGTCACCGACTACCTCGCGGGGATGACCGACCGGTTCGCGCTCGCGTACGCCGAGCGGCTCGGAGAGTAGGGTCGCGCGGTGGCGCGGATCAGGGACGCGAGCGTCGCGGCGGTCAAGGCCGCCGCCGACATCGTCGACGTCGTCTCGGCTCGCACGTCCCTGCGCCGCGCGTCGAGCGCGCGCTTCACCGGGCGCTGCCCGTTCCACGAGGAGCGGACGCCGAGCTTCTCCGTCGACCCGGTCGACAAGCTCTACTACTGCTTCGGCTGCGGGAAGGGCGGTGACGTCGTCCGCTTCGTCCAGGAGACCGAGAACCTCGACTTCGCGGACGCGATCGAGTGGCTCGCGGAGCGGTTCCGGGTGACGCTCGAGTACGAGGAGACCTCTCCGCTGGCGGACGCCGCGCGACGCCGGCGAGAGCGCCTGACGGCGGTCCTCGACCAGGCGACGTCGTACTTCGAGCGCGTGCTGTGGGAGACCGAGGCAGGCGCTCCGGTGCGCGACTACCTCGCCGGACGCGGTCTCGGCGACGAGATCGCGAGGGAGTTCCGGCTCGGGCTCTCCCTCGGGCGGGGTCTCGTCGGGAAGGCACGCGAGAGCGGGTTCAGCGCGGAGGAGATCCGTGCAGCGGGGCTCGCGAACCAGCGCGGGAACGACTACTTCCCGTTTCGACTGATGTTCCCGCTCGCGGACGCCCGCGGGAAGGTGATCGGCTTCCAGGCGCGCCGGCTCCGCGACGACGACCCGCTGAAGGGGAAGTACGTCAACACGCCCGAGAGCGAGCTCTTCAAGAAGGGCAATGTCCTCTACGGCCTCCACCTGGCCCGGCCCGCGATCGCGAAGCAGGACCGCGCGATCGTCGTCGAGGGGAACACCGACGTGATAGCGCTCCGCCAGGCCGGCGTAGAGCCCGTCGTCGCATCGATGGGGACGGCGCTCACCGATGCGCAGCTCCGCGAGCTCGGTCGTCTGACGAAGCGGCTGTTCCTCTGCTTCGACGCGGACGCCGCCGGTCAGGAGGCGACGTTGCGGGGAATGGAGCTCGCGGTCAAGCAGGGATTCGACGTCCGCGTGGTGCCGTTGCCGAAGGGCGAGGATCCCGCCGACGCGCCGAACTCGTTCTCCGCACGCCTCGGCTCGGCCGAGAGCTACCTCCACTACCGCGTGCGCATCACGCTCGAGGGGACGCCGGACCGCCAGGAGGCGTTCGTCCGGGCGCGGGAGATCCTCGCGCCTGTCGAGGACTCGCCCGAGCGCCACGAGGCGCTGCGCCTGCTCGCCGACCGCCTCGACCTTCCGCGCGAGACCCTCGCGGGTCTGGCCCCCGCGCAGTCTCGGGCCGCCGCCCGCCCGGCAGCCGCGGCGACGCCGCGACTCTTGGAGGCGGGCCTCCAGCGCGAGCGCGACCTACTGGCGGCGGTCGTCCGCCACCCGGCGCTCGTTCCCGAGCTCGCCGCCCTGACGCCGGAGCACTTCGACGAGCCGCTCCATCAGCGCTTTCGCGAGGTGCTCGTCTCCGGGGCGCCGGAGGACCAGGAGCTGGTCGCCCTGCGCGCCGAGCTCGGCGCGCGCGCGGATCGCGACCAGCTCGACGAGCGCACCGGCAAGGAGCTTCTGCTGAGGGTGCACGAGCGCAGGCTGCGGCGCGAGCTCCAGGGCGCGGACCTCGTCCGTGCCACGGAGCTCCAGGCACGCCTCGCAAAGGTGCACTCGGCGCTGGCCGAGCTCGTCTGATCGTGAATCCGTACGCCGGCACGGTGCGCACGTTGGGCCGCACGCGCGCGTTCGCATGGGTCTTCTCGCGGGTGTTGCCGCCGATCGACGCGCGGTTCTCGCGGCGTGGTCGTTCGCTGACGAGCCTCGGGACCGACTTCCCGCTCTGCTACCTGACGACGACGGGCCGCCGTACCGGCGAGGCGCGCATCGTGCCGCTGCTGCACGTCGCCGACGGCGAGCGGGTGGTTCTCATCGCCTCGAACTGGGGGCGACAAAACCATCCCGCCTGGGCGCTCAACCTCGACGCGAACCACGAGGCGCGCGTCGCGGTGGACGGGGTCGAGCGCTCGTACCGCGCACGACGGGCGACACCGGAGGAGGAAAGCCGCTACTGGCGCGACGCGGTCGCGTTCTGGCCCGGCTACGACGACTACCGCGGGCGCGCGAGACGAGAGATCCGGATGTTCGTGCTCGAGCCGGCGGAGTAGGCTCGGGGCACGGCCGGCGTGGACGACAAGGGCGGCGCCCGACGACGCGCACTCACGGGGTGGCACGTCGTCGCCGCAGTGACCATGCTGGCCGTGGTCGCGGCGTCGGGGATCGGGTGGGCGGTCTCGCGGGCGGAGCCGCCTCCCGAGAGCCTTGGCACGTTGCTGGATCGTGTTGTCGAGGAGGGCGCGCCAGGCGTCCTCGTCGTGGTCCGGGACGGAGCCGCGACGCGGGCGGAGGCCCGCGGCCTCGCCGACCGCGCGCGTGCGCTGCCGATGACGCCCGACCTCCGGTTCCGCGCCGGAAGCATCACGAAGACGTTCGTCGCAGCGCTCGTGCTCGACCTCGCAGCGGACGGAAAGCTGCGCCTGGACGACCGCGTCGCGCGCTGGCTGCCGGGCCTCGTCCCGCGCGGGAACGAGATCACCGTGCGGCAGCTCCTCCGGCACACATCGGGGCTTGCCGACTACGTCGACGATCCGCGCGTTCTCCATGCTCCCGCGCGGCGGTGGCGGCCCGAGGAGCTCGTCGCCATCGCGGCCGCGCAGGCACCGGCGGGCGCGCCCGGCGAGCGGTTCGCGTACGCGAGCACGAACTACGTCGTGCTCGGCCTCGTCGCCGAGCGGGCCGGCCACGCGCCTCTCGCAACGTTGCTCGCCCGCCGAGTCTTCGCGCCTCTCCGTCTCCGGCACACCGGCTACGTGCCGGGCATCGTCCCCGGCCGGAGCGTCCACGGCTATCGGGCGCCGTCGCACCAGGGTGTGGTCACGGGAGACGCGGTCGAGGCGGGTACCGCGGCGTGGTGGGCCGGAGCCGCCGGCGCCGTCGTCTCGTCGGCAGAGGACGTCCAGCGATTCTTCGCGGCCCTCCTCGGCGGACGGCTGCTCGGCCCCCGGCTCCTTCGCGAGATGCAAACGCTCGTCCCCGCCGGGCGCAGCCGCTACGGCCTCGGGATCGCGGTCTTTCCGACCCCGTGCGGCCCGGCGTGGGGCCACACGGGGAACGTCCAGGGCACCATCGCCGTCGCGTTGAACGCGCGCGACGCGTCGCGTCAGGTCGTGCTCGTCGTCAACACCTACCCGCTCTCGCCCGAGCTCGAGGCTGCCGTCCGACGCCTCCAGATCGCGGCCTTCTGCGAGGCGTAGCGCCGGCGTGTCGACAGGCGAGGCGATCGAGCTCCGGGGGTGGGACTCGAACCCACAACCTTCGCGTTAACAGCGCGCCGCTCTACCATTGAGCTACCCCGGACCGACTACGACGTTTCGCGCTCCCCCAGACGAGTCGGGGGTGTCACGTCTCGTCGGAGAAGGGTAGCCGAGCGAGGCCGGCTTCGACCTCCGCGTGGCAGTTCGCGCACAGCAGGACACACTTTCGTGCCTCGGCTCGGCAACGGTCGAGCGACCGCGTAACACCCCTGAGCGCTAGGCCAAACGATTTTGTGGTCGGATCGACGTGGTGAAAATGCAGTGCCGACGGGGCTCGGTCGTATCCACAGACCTGACAGCAGCCCCCGGCCTCGGCGAGGAGGATGCTCTTTACGCGTCGCCGACGGTCGGCTACGCGTTGGCGGCGGCAGAGCAGACACCGAAAGTGGTCGCTTCTTCCGTAACGCACGAAGGTCGTCGGCCCGTGCACCGCACAAGCACGGTCCGTCTCGTACGCTTCCTCGTGCGTCGGTCGGCGCGAGCCGCGCGTGCGGAGTCCGTAGACGTTCAGCCAATGTCGGACGGACGCCTGGCTCCGTTCGACTCGGGCGGCTATCTCGCGGGTGCTGAGCCCGGCGTCGACCAGTGCAGCCAGTGCGTCGCGTCCGAGGGCGCCACGGGCCGAATGCACAGAGACGTGCACCGACGAGAGACCATGCTGGTGCGCCCAGGAGGACACGGTCGACGGGTGACGGTGGAGCTCGCGGCCGATCGCCTCGTACGAGTCGCCCGCGGCGAGCCGGTGCGCCAGCCACTCGCGATCCATGGTACGAACACTAGTTCGCGTACCGGATGGATTGACGTGGGCCGAAGGAAGACGGAACCCCGCGGCGAAGAGGGGAAGTTCCGTGCGCCGGAACGTCGTCATCGTCGCCGCCGTGGCCATCGCCCTGGCGTGGGCCGCGCCTGCCGTGGCCGCGCAGAGCGCGAGCGTGGCCGCGCTCCAGGTCGCCCTGCGCTCGCGCGGGTACTACGCCGGCGCCGTCGATGGGATCTCCGGCCCGATGACCCGCCACGCCCTGCTCCGCTTCCAGCGCAAGCAGGGCATCCGCGCGACGGGAAAGGTCGGCATGGCGACCCGCTGCAAGCTCGGCAAGCTCGGGACGCCGCTGCTCGGTCAGCGGCAGCTCGCAAGCGGGCGGGTCGGGTGGGACGTCACGTCGCTCGAGTTTCGCCTCCGGACGTACGGGCTTCCGGCGAGGCGCGTCGACGGACGGTTCGACGCCGCCACCGCGGCAGCGCTCAGGCGGTTCCAGCGCGCGCGGGGGCTGACGCCGGACGGCATCGCAGGGGCGAGGACCTTCCGCGCGCTCGTGCGAGGCGGCTCGGGCACCTCCACCGCCAGGCGCTCGCAGGTCGTCCACCGCGTCCGACCGGGCGAGGGGTTCGCAGTGATCGCGCGGAAATACAGGGTGAAGCCGGCCACGCTCGCGCGGGCCAACGGCCTGACGCTCGGCAGCACGATCGTTCCCGGACAACGCCTGCGCGTCCCCGGCCGGCAGGCGCCGACCGTGCGGGCCGCCGCGCCCCGGTCTACGCCTGCCCCGACGCTCGTCCACACGGTGCAGCCGGGAGAGGGGTTCAACGCGATCGCCCAGCGCTACGGCGTGCGTCCCGCGGTGGTCGCGACCGCGAACGGCCTCACGCTGGCGAGCGTGATCTCCCCGGGACAGCGGCTGCGCATCCCCGGGCGCCGAGCGACGGTCGCAGCGACGACCAGCTCGCCCTCCGCGCCCGCGCGCCTGCGTCACACGGTGGACGCCGGGGAGAGCTTCTTCTCCATCTCCCAGCGCTACCACGTCAGCCCGTGGCGGCTCGCGCGGGTGAACGGCATGTCGCTGATGACGACGATCGTCCCCGGTCAGCGGTTGGTACTCCCGCAGGGCGCGCGCCTGGCCGACACCGGCGCCCAGGTCGACCGCGACACGGTGCGCGGCTCGATCGACCGTTGGGCCGCCGTGTACGGCGTCGACCCGCAGCTCGCCCGCGCGCTCGCATGGATGGAATCTGGGTTCCAGGAGGACGTGGTGTCGAGCGCCGGCGCGATCGGCGTGATGCAGCTCCTGCCCGAGACCTGGGAGTGGGTCGACACCGTGCTTCTCCGCCAGCCGACGCCGAGGACGTACGACGGCAACGTCCGCGCGGGCGTGCGCTACCTGCGCTGGCAGCTCGACCAGTTCGGCGGAGACGTCCGGCTCGCCCTCGCCGGCTACTACCAGGGCGCGCGCGCCGTCCGCGAGCGAGGCCTGTTCGACGACACGAAGCAGTACGTCGCGGTGATCCAGCAGCTCTACGGCTCGGTCTGATCCTCGTCGAGCGCGATGGCGTCCTCGAGGCGACGGACCCGCCGCCGGCGAACGACGCGAGGTGGCCGCGGAGCAGCCGCTCGCGGACTCGACGTCGTCGAGGTCGAGCTGCCGCAGGAAAGCCCGGCGCTGCAAGCGGCGCAAGGCTTCCTGCGGCAGGCCACAGGCGCTCTGCGATCGCGCCGGGGTCGATGAGACTCACGGCCCGCCTCGTGCCGGGCGGAGGTGGAACCTGAGCCACGACAGGTGCGCGCGGCGCCTCCGTCTCCGGATCCGGGTCTCCCTCACGACGGCCTCGGGCGTCTCAGCCCGGAATGCGTCGCGTGCGAGCTGGGCATGGCGCTCCTTCACGAGGGTGCGAAGGGTCTGGGAATCGGGATAGATCACGATGCACCTCCTCGGTGGGCTCCCGCCGAGCGACGGCGGTGGCCGTTCAGGACGAATGCGGCGGCGATGAGGGCCAGCGCCGCGAGGCTTGCGCCGGCGACGACGAAGAACACGCCGCTCCAGTCGATGCCGCTGGACGTCACGATGGTCGCGGGCAGCGGGTCGATCGGCTTGGAGGGCTCCATTGCCGGCGACTCCCGCTTCAGATCCGCGAGCTCGGATGGCGTCGGGGTCACGATCGAGGACTGCGGCGCCCCCCGGTCGAGGTAGAGGGGCTCGCCGTCGGGCGTTATCGGGTATGCGGCGGCGCTCGCCGCCGTGAAGAGCGCCAGCCCCAGGCAGAGCCCGGAGAGCACCGCAAGCCGTCGTCCGTTCCGATGGGTCATGAGCATGTTCCGCCTCCTTCGGTTCGTCGTTCTGGAGCCGAGGTTCCGACAGGCGGGTTGAGCGCCGGTTGAGGCCCGGTGGAGACGCCGGGCGTGGTGGTACGGTCGCGCCGTCCTCCTGGAGAAAGGCACGGATGAGGTTCCGGATCCTCGGCCCTCTCGAAGTGGTCGTCGGGACTCGCTCGGTGAAGCTCGGCGCGTCGAAGCCCCGCGCCCTGCTCGGTGTGCTGCTTCTCCACGCGAATGAGGTCGTCTCGATCGACCGTCTCGTCGACGAGCTATGGGGAGAGCGCCCGCCTGCCACTGCGGCGAAGCTCGTCCAGGGCTATGTGCACGCGCTGCGCAAGCAGCTCGACGCCGACACCATCGTTACGCAGGCACCCGGGTACCGGCTGCGCATCGACCCCCACGCGCTCGACCTGCTCGAGTTCCAGCGCCTGACCGAGGAGGCGCGCTCGGCGCCAGCCGAGCGCGCGGCGAAGCTCCGGCGTGAGGCGCTCGAGCTGTGGCGCGGACCGCCACTTGCGGACGTCGTCTTCGAAGGCCCGGCCCGACACGAGGTCGGGAGGCTGAGCGAGCTCCACCTGGCGACCCAGATCGAGCTGCTCGAGACCGAGCTCGAGCTCGGCCGCCACTCCCAGCTGGTCGGCGAGCTCGAGCTGCTCGTCGCCGCTCACCCGTATCAGGAGCGCCTACGCGGTCTGTTGATGCTCGCCCTCTACCGCTCGGGGCGCCAGGCGGACTCGCTGCGCGCCTACCAGGACGCTCGCAGGGCGCTGAGCGAGGAGCTCGGCCTGGAGCCTGACCAGCCGCTACGCGACCTCGAGACGGCCATTCTCCGGCAGGACGCGTCGTTGGCGGGCGGACGCGGCCACGACACTCCGATCACCGCTCCGTCGCCTGTGGCTCCTCGCCCCACGACGGTGGGGGACGAATTGCGCCCCGTTACGGCCCTCTTCGCGGACGTCGTCGGCTCGAAGGCGCTCAGCGCGCGACTCTCGTCCGAGGATGCGGATGCGCTATTGGGCGAGTGCCTGGCGCTGGTGAGCCAGGCGGTCGA
Source organism: uncultured Actinomycetes bacterium (assembly GCA_963845965.1). Lineage (GTDB taxonomy): Bacteria > Actinomycetota > Thermoleophilia > Gaiellales > Gaiellaceae > Gaiella. Next base: position 12,995 of record CAWJUF010000012.1, read on the forward strand.
GGAGTTCGGCGGCACGGTCCAGGCCACCATGGGCGACGCGATCGCCGCCGTCTTCGGCATCCCGCATGCGCATGAGGACGATCCCGAGCGCGCCGCACGGACGGCGCTACGAATCCTGGAGGTGGTCGGGGCGTACGCCCACGACATCGCCGACGCGTGGGGGATCCCCGATTTCGCGGTTCGCATCGGGATCGCCGCGGGCCGGGCCGAGGTAGGGTCGGTCGCAGCGGGGAGCGCTGCGACCGCCGTCCCCGGCGACGTGATCAGCGTCGCTGCCCACGTCCAGGCGGCAGCGGCCCCGGGCACGATCGCCGTCGGCGAGGAGACGGCTCGACGCCTCGCGTCGAGGTTCGAGCTCGAGCCGCTCGCAGAGGTCTCCCTGAAGGGCCGGGCGAGCGCGGTGCGGGCGTCGCGGCTCGTCGGGCCGACCCATCCGTCTCGTACCTCTCACCCACGGACCCTGGTCGGTCGCGAAACGGAGCTCGGCCGAATCCGAGCCGTCGCGGCCGACCTCGAGTCCGGTAGAGGTCAGGTCCTTCTGCTCCTCGGCGAGCCGGGTATTGGCAAGACCCGCATGCTCACGGAGCTGCGCTCGATCGTCCCGGAGCAGGTGACCTGGCTCGAGGGTCACTGCCTCTCGTACGGCGGGCTACCGTCCTGGCCGTTCATCGAGGTGCTGCGACGCTGGCTCGGCGTCGAGCTCGGGGACGCGGAGGTCGTGGTGCGCACACGTGCGCGGGCCCGGCTCGCGCCGCTCTTTGGTGACGACCCGGGAACTGCCCTGCCGGGTCTCGCCCGACTCCTGCGGATCCGCCTTGGACCGGACGTCGCCGAGGCCGCCGGCGAGGTGCGCCGTGCCTACGTCGCGTGGGTCGAGGCGCTCGCGGGACAGGCGCCGGTCGTTCTGGCGCTCGAAGACCTGCACTGGGCGCATGCCTCGACGCGCGAGCTGGCGGAGGACCTCCTTGCGCTCACCGATCGCGCGCCGCTCCTCCTCGTCGCCACGCTTCGGCGGGATACGGCGTCGGAGGGCTGGCGGTTCCGCACGCGGGTGCTCACCGAGTTCTCGCACCGCGCGACCGAGATCGGGCTCGACTCGCTCCCTCCCGCGGCGGCGAGCGAGATCCTCGCCACGCTGCTCCCTGGCGTCCTCGACGAGGCGACGGGCGAGGGGATCGTCGCGCGCGCCGAGGGCAATCCGCTCTACCTCGAAGAGCTGCTGCGGGCGCTGCTCGAAGCGGGAGGCCTCGAGCGGCAGCATCGGACCTGGACGACGACGCTGAAGCCTTCGCTGCCCCTTCCGCCCGCGCTCGAGAACCTGCTCATCGCACGGATCGACCGGCTCGCCGAGGGGCCGCGCCGGCTGGCGCAGATCGCCGCGGTCCTCGGTCGGGAGTTCCCCGTGAGGGCCCTGGAGCACATCGCGGGAGAAGCCGGCGGGGACGATCTCGGGCAGCTCCTACGCGCCGAGATCGTGCGCGAGCTGCGACGGTATCCCGAGCTCGTGTGCGCATTCAGGCACGGGCTGCTCCAGGAGGCGGCGCTGTCGTCGCTCACCCCTGGTCGCCGTCGGGAGCTCTACGCCGCGGTGGCGACGGCCTTCGAGGAGCTCCATGCGGGCTCGCTCGACGACCACCTCGAGCGGCTGGCCCACTACCACGCGCAGAGCGGGAACATCACGCAGGCGATCGAGTACCTCGAGCGCGCGGCCGCGCGGGCGGACGAGCTCGCTGCCGGCTCGCGCGCCGCCGAGCTGCGGGAGCGCTCGCGCGAGCTCGCGGTCGACACCGGCGTCGCGCGCCCGTGACCGGGACCGCTACTTCTTGCAGGCGGCGGCGATGTCGAAGCTGTAGACGGGATGCTCCAGCACGCAGCCCGTGCTCCGGGAGACGAATGTGCGGATCTGGTTGTGCACGAGCGGCGCCCAGGGTGGGTTGTCGCGCATCAGGTCGACGTCGAGGTCGGCCCAGGCTCTGCGCCGTGCCTCACCGGTCAGGCGGTTCGCCGCCTCGATTCGCGCGTTGACGCGTGGGTCGTCGAGGTTGACGCCCGAGACGCCACTACCACGGTAGAGCATTCGGGACGAAGAAGCCGGCCGCGTCGCCGTAGTCGGCGATCCAGGCGGTCAGGGCGAGGTCGAACGGCTCCCCGGGCGCGGCGACCTTGGCGACGACGACACCGAAGTAGAAGTACTTCACCTGCACGTCGATCCCGATCTGCTTGAGGTTGTGGACGAGTGTCTGGGCGAGGGCGACGCCCTGTGGAGCGTTGTTCGCGTAGAGGACGAGCGAGGTCGGCTTGATGGTTGCCCGCGCGAGCCAGTTTCTCGCGGTGACGGGGTCGGCGCCTTCGAGCGGGTAGATGCTCGCGGGGCGGGCGAGCGCGGGCGGCAGCATCTGGTCGGTGCGCTTGCCGCCGAGGTAGCCGAACGTGCGGGCTATCTCCGGACGGTCGATCGCGAAGTTGATCGCCTTCGCGAGCGGGATCTGGCCCGGCCCCCGGAACGCTGGCCGGTCGTGGTTGAACGCGACGAAGAAGGTCCCGAGCATGGGGCTGACGAAGAACTGCCCGCCGGGCCGGTTGATGCCGTACCTCTCGGACAGGCGCTGCGGCACGCTCTCGGCACCGGGGAAGCAGTAGTCGATCCGGTCCCGCTCGACGGCGACCACGCAGGCCTCGTAGCTCCTGAGGGTCACGACCACCTCGTCGACGTTGGCGGGACGCTTGCCGCGGTAGAACGGATTGCGTTTCAGCACGATCCGCTGGTTGAGTATTCGCTCGTGGACGTAGTAGGGGCCCGACCCGGCGGGGGTGTCGAGCTCGGTGCTCGGCGTGTGCGGCACGACCGGGCAGAAGAACGGCATCGAGAGTCGGGCGGTGAAGTCCGGGACCTGCCTGGTCAGCCGGATCTGGAGGCGGTAGCGGCCGAGCACGCGGACGCCGGAGATCGATTGCGCCTTGCCGTCGATCGCCGCGGCGGCGCCGACGATCTCGCGCAGGTAGGCGGTCGCCGGCGACGCGAGCCTGGGTTGCGCATCCCGATTGAACGCGTCGGCAAAGCTCTGCGCGGTCACCCGGTCGCCGGTGTGGAAGCGGAAGGTCTTCTTCAGATCGAAGGTGTACGTCCGCCCGTCCTTGGAGACTGTGTACCGGTCGACGACCTCCGGCACGAGCCGCGTCCCGGCAGCACCCGGCGCGTCCGGGTAGTTGAACAGCTTCGCGCAGGTCGCGTACTCGAGCGGCCACGACAGGTCCGTATACGCGAGCGCCGGGTCGACGTGGTCGAGTTCGACGGGGAAGCTCATGCGCAGCGTGCCGCCCTTCCGCGCCTCCCCGGCCGCGCTCGCTGTACCGGCCGGGCGCGCGAGGCCCGATGCCACGAGCAGGCCGAGCCCGACGGCCAGCATCGCGAGCGAGAGTGAGAGCCTGCGCGTCATCTATTTCTTGCAGACGGCGGCGATGTCGACGCCGTAGACGGGCTGGTAGAGAAAGCAGCCGAAGCTCTTCGAGACGAAGGCGCGGTCGTTCGAGTAGAAGATCGGCGCCCAGGGTGGGTTGTCGCGCATCAGGTCGCCGTCGAGGTCGGCCCAGGCCTTGCGTCGCGCTGCGGCGCCCGTGAGCCTGTTGGCTGCCTCGATCCTGGCGTTGGTCTCGGGATCGTCGAAGTAGCTGAAGTTCAGGTTGCCCGTCGGCCCGAGATCCTTGCCGTTGAGGAGCGTCCCGAGGAACGAGCCCCCGTCGGCGTAGTCGGCTACCCAGCCCCAGGTGACGAGGTCGAACGGCTCGCCGCGGGTCGACAACCTTCTCCCCCAGGGCCTGCCCGTCGAAGTACTTCACATCGAGGTCGATGCCCAGTTGTCTCAGGTCGAACTCCAACACCTGAGCCTGGAGGACGACCGATGGGTCGTTCCACGTGTAGAGGACGAGCGTGGCGGGCCTCACCCGTGCCCTCGCGTACCAGCGCCGCGCCGCGGCGAGGTTCGCTCCGCCGAGCGGGTAGATGCTCTCGGGGCGGGCGAGCGTGGGCGGCAGCATTTGGTCGGTGCGCTTGCCCGCGAGGTAGCCAACGGTGCGCAGGAGCGCGGGCCGGTCGATGGCGTAGTTGATCGCCTTCTTGAGCGGGATCTGGCCGGGGCCCTTGAACGCGGGCCGGTCGTGGTTGAAGGCGAGGTACCAGGTCCCGAGCTTGGGGGTAACGAAGAGCCGCCCGTCCGTCCGGTTGATGCCATACCTCTCCGCCAACTCTCTGTACGCGGTCGGGGGGATGCTGAAATCGACGCAATAGTCGATCCGGTCTTGCTCGACGGCGAGCAGGCAGGCTTCCCGGCTCTCGCCGAACGTCTCCACGACCTGGTCGACGTTCGCCGGCCGGGCGCCGCGGTAGAACGGGTTGCGTTTGAGCACGATGCGCTGGTTTGCGACTCGCTCGAAGACGTAGTAGGGGCCAGACCCCGCCGGGTTGTCGATCCCCGCCGGGTCGATCGGCGTGTTCGGCAGGACCGGGCAGAAGAACGGCATCGAGAGTCGGGCGGTGAAGTCCCCGACCGGCTTGGTCAGCCGGATCTGGAGCCGGTAGCGGTCGAGCACCCGGATCCCCGAGATTGACGCCGCCTTGCCGTCGATCACTGCGGAGGCGCCGACGATCTCGTGCATGTAGACCGTCGCGGGGGACTTGAGGCTCGGCTGAGCGTCGCGGTTGAAGGCATCCGCGAAGCTCTGCGCTGTGACCGCCGCGCCGGTGTGGAAGCGGAATGTCTTCTTCAACGTGAAGGTGTACGTCCGGCCGTCCCTCGCGACCGTGAATCGGTCGACGACCTCGGGGACGAGCCGCGTCCCTGCCGAGCCCGGCGCGTCCGGATAGTTGAACAGCTTCGCGCAGGTCGCATAGCCGATGGGCCACGAATACGGCGTATAGGCGAGCGCCGTGTCGACGTGGATCACGTCAGGCCCCGACGCAATCCGCAACGTGCCGCCCTTCCGCGCCTCCGCGGCTCTGTCGGCGTGTACGCCGGGCGCAGAATGCGCGAAACCGGCCGCGAAGAGCAACGCTGTCCCCGCGGCGAGCATCGGGAGCGATCGCCGGAGCCTTCGGCTCACGTGACCCCCTTTCGGCACGGATGCTACGCCGATCGGGGGGTGAACTGAAGAGGCTCAGCTCTCGGGAGGGGGCGGCCCGGGACTCGTCCACACGCGGTCGAAGGCGAACAGGATGCCTCCCGGCGACACGCCGAGGTGGATCGTCTCGGAGGAGTCCTGAGTCGGATCCAGATGCGAGACCGAGCCGTCGCCGATGCACGCCACCCAGACGACCCCCTCGTCGTCGAGGGCAGCGGCGCTGGGGCCGTTCCCGACCGGGAACGAGTCGTCGACCGTATTGCCCGCCATCGCGATGCGCCAGAGCCGTGCGCTAGAGCTGCCGACAAACCAGGTGGCGCCGCGGCCGATCGCGATCGAGGTCGCCTGGGAGTCGATCACTCCCGTGACGAACGTGTTTTCGAGCTCGGCGCCCGTGATCGGATCGAGCTTGTTCACGCCCGCGATGCCACCGAGCCAGACCGCCTGGTCTCCGACCGCTATCGACGACGACGCCCCGTAGCCTTCTGCAAGGCGCTTCGGCGTGCCGGTTGCAGGGTCGATTCGCGTCACTTCTCCGCCTCCGCTCTCGAGCGCCCACACTGCCCCCGCGCCGATCGCCAGGGCGACCGGCTCACGGAGGACGGATAGCGAGCCGCTCTCGCTCTCATGGAGCGGCATCGTGCGCCTGAGCTCGTTGAGCTCGGGCCCGATCTGCAGTAGGGCGAGCCTCCGTCCCTGGTTCATGGCTACCCACACCGATCCTTCGCCGACGGCGAACCCGACCGGGATCCCGGCGGCGGGAACCCCTCGGGTCGGCGCCACCACCCTCATCGTCTCGGGGTCGATCCTCGTCAAGGTGCTCGCCTTCGGATCGAGCACCCAGACGAAGCCTTCGCCCGCGGCGATCAGCGACGACTTGAACCCGACGGGGATGTCCGCGACGAGGTCGCCGCTCGAAGGGTCGATGACGCCGACCGACAGCGGCCGGATCTCCGTGAGCCCGTCCGAGCCTCGGAGGAGCACCGCGGCGGCGACCACGGCGAGGACCACCACGGCCGCGGCAGCACCGACCAGCGCGCGCACGTGCACGGGCCAGCGGGAGGGCGTGAGGCGGCGCGCACGCTTGGGACGCCGGCGCGTCGACGGTGACGACGCATCGGATAGCCCGAGCGCAGCGCGGGCGCAGGCGACAAGCTCGCCGCAGGTCTCGTAGCGATCTCCCGGCGCCTTGGCCAGGGCGCGCGTCATGACCGGATCGATCTCGTTCCCCAGCTCCGGGCGCGTTGTGGCGAGCGAGGGCGGCGGCTCGTTCACGTGTGCCCACAGCGTCGCGACCTCGGAGTCCCGTGCGAACGGTCGCTCGCCGGCCAGGCACTCGTACAGCACGCAGCCGAGCGAGTACACGTCGGCGCGTGCGTCGACCGCTTCGCCTCGGATCTGCTCGGGCGAGACGTACTCGATCGTCCCGACCAGCTCACCGGTCCCGGTGAGCCCGGAGATCGAGGCCGTCTGCTTGGTCAGGCCGAAGTCCGTCAGGTAGCAGTGCTCACGGCCGGAGCTTCCGGCGATCAGGACGTTGGCCGGCTTCACGTCGCGATGGACGAGCCCGCGCTCGTGGGCCGCGTCGAGCGCGTCGCCGACCTGCTCGATCAGCCGCATCGCGCGATCGGGGTCGAGCGGAGCCTCCCGGGCGATCAGCTGCCTGAGGTCGTAGCCTTCGACGTACCGCATCGCCAGGTACAGCCGCCCTTCCGCGTCTCCTGCCGCGTAGATCGGGACGATGTGCGGATGATCGAGGGACGCCGCGATCTGCGACTCGCGGAAGAACCGCTCGCGGAAGCGCTCGCTCTCCGCAAGCTCGGGCACGAGGAGCTTGAGCGCGACCTTGCGGCCCAGGCGGACGTCCTCCGCGCGGTAGACAGCTCCCATGCCGCCTCGCCCGAGCAGCTCTTCCAGACGGAAGCCGGCGATCTCGCTCCCGGGGAGTGGATCCGACCCGACGGGCAAACGCGCTCCTTCCGTGCGCCTTCCAAGGAGAATACGACCGTGGCGGAGGCATTGCGACTCGGCGACTACTCGCTCGAGCTCGAGCTCGGACGGGGTGCGGTCGGTGTCGTCCACCGCGGTCGCTCGCCGGACGGACGCATCGTGGCGATCAAGACCTTCGACCCGGCACTCGCCGACGACGAGACGTTCCGGGCTCGCCTGGCCCACGAGGCTCGCGTGGCTCGCGAGATCGTGGACCCGCACCTCGTGCGGATCCTCGAGGCCGGCGAGGACGACGGGCGCCCGTATCTCGTGCTCGAATACCTGCCGGGCGGCTCGCTTGCGGAGAGGCTTGCAGGGGGGCCGCTGCGGTTCGAGGAGATGCTGCGCGTGGTGGCCGAGGTGGCAGCCGGCCTCGACGCGCTGCACCGGGGCGGCATCGTCCACCGGGACGTCAAGCCGACGAACGTCATGTTTCGCGAGGACGGCTCGGCGGCGCTGACCGACTTCGGGCTCGCGAAGGGTGCCGCCTACACGGTGCTGACCCGCCCGGGTCAGGTGCTCGGGACGCTCGACTACCTGGCGCCCGAGCTCGTCCGCGGCGGGGAGGCGACGCCGGCGAGCGATGTCTACGCGCTCGGCTGCGTCGCCTTCGAATGCCTCGCCGGACGCCCGCCGTTCGGCGACCGGAGCCTCTTCGGCGTCGGTACGGCCCACCTCGAGGACGATCCTCCCGACCCGCCGGCTTCACCGGAGGTGGCCTGGGCGCTGCTGCGTGCGCTCGAGAAGCATCCAGCCGAGAGGCCGACGACCGCGACGACGTTCGCGCACCTCTTGCGCGCCGCGGCAGGGCCATAAACGACGCCGACGTCCTCGGTGGTTCGGATGCGGGCGCCGTACGCGTCGCGTGCCGCAGCACTACGTCTCGGTGATCCTCCAGCTCTACGGCTCGGTCTGATCCGACTCGAGGGCCACCGCCGCCACATCCCAGAACTCGATCTCGCGCGCGCGCTCTCGGCCGGCAGCGAATTCCGGGCTCGACTCGGTCGCCAGGCCTTCCGCCAGGTCGATACGGCTCGCCTCCCATGCCCCGTAGCGGGACCGCGCACCCTCGACCTCAACGGCTCCCCAGTAGAGACCCGCGCGCTCCGAGTCTCCGCGGGCGAGGGCGACCCGTGCGAGCGCCGTGAGGCTGTAGAGGGCCCAGTGTCGATTCCCGTGCTCGCGCTCCAGCCGTAGCGCCTCGGCCCCCGTTCGTTCCGCCTCGACGAGGTCGCCTCGACCGAGCGCGAGAAACGCGAGGTTCCCGAGTTGGCCGGAGAGCCACCAGTCCCAGCCCACGCGACGGGCCAGGTCTGCGCCATGCCGAACGAGCGCCGTTCCTTCATCGATACCGCCATCGGCGACGAGGACCTGTCCCAGCACGGCGTAGTTCGGGATCTCGATGAGCGGGAACCTGTCGCGAGACAACCCAAGAGACTCCTCGGCCAGGCGGCGTGCTCGTCCGTTGTTCCCGAGGCCGAACGCGCTCATCGCCACGCGATGCGTGAGGCTGGCGATTCCTCGCCGGTCGCCGAGCGTGCGGTACAGGGCGAGACTCTCCTCGTGCAGCCGCTCGGCGTCCTCGCGACGCCCGCGACATGTCGAGAGCGCCGCCGTAGGCCCGCAGCGCTCGGGCACGGAGCTCAGGCGGGTCGTTCTCCGCTTCTCCGAGCAGCGCTTCGAATCGCCGTGTCCCCTCTTGCGGAGCGTGCGCTGTCCAGAGATTCTCGAGCGCGATCGCGAGCTCGAGGGCGAGCGGTCGGTGCGAGACGCTCGCCCAGTCGAGCGCCGCTCGGAGATCGTCGAGCTCGGCGAGTGCGACGGGAAGATCGGACGGCGTGTCGTCGTCCTCGGTGAGCGTGGCGGAGCGCGCGATCCGGAGCATCTCCTCTGCGTGTCGCTCGTGAGCGAGCGGGGCATTGCCCGAGGCCTCGAGCTGCTCGCCGGCGAACTCCCGAATCGTCTCGAGCATCCAGAAACGTGGGCGCCCGGCCGTGTCCGATGCGGCGTCGGAGGAGGCTCTTGTCGAGGAGGGACGCGAGCGTATCGAGGTCGGCGTCGCAGACCTGTTCGGCGGTCTCGAGCGCGAACGAGCCGCGAAAGACGGCAAGCCGTGCGAAGAGCTCCTGCTCATTGCGGTCGAGGAGGTCGTAGCTCCACGCGATCGTCGCGCGGAGGGTCGCGTGCCGGTCATCGGCGTCGCGCGAGCCCTTCAGGATGTCCAGCCGTTCGCCGAGACGACCGATGAGCTGGCCGGGAGCTAGCAGCTTCGCACGGGCGGCCGCGAGCTCGAGCGGCGAGGGGGAGACCGTCGAGCCGGCGCACGAGCTCGTGCACGTCCGCGGATTCCGCGAGGTCGGGCATCACCGCACGTGCCCGATCGAGGAACAGCGTGACACCGTCCGTCTCGTTCATGGGCGGCAGGTCGAGCTCGGTCTCACCGGCGATACGCACCGGCTCACGACTGGTCACGAGCAGCCGTACGGCCGGCGCAGCCGAGACGAGTGCGGCCAGCGTGCTGCGGCCGCAGGGAGGAGCTGCTCGACGTTGTCGAGACGACGTGCGTGCGTCGTGCGCCGATGCGCGCTGCCACGGCCGTCGCGTCGGCGCCCGGTGCGCCGAGCAGCTCGGCGACGGAGGGCAGCAGACAGCGCCGGGTCCCGGAGTGGCGCGAGCGGAACGAAGACCGTGCCGCCGTCCGCCTCCTCCGCGAGCAGCCGCGCGAGCTCCAGCGTGAATCGCGTCTTGCCGGTGCCTCCCGGCCCGACGACGGTAAGGACGCGCGGCTCGCGCTCGTACCAGACGGAAACCGCCTCGAGGAGCTCGCGCTCACGGCCGAGGAAGGTGGTTGCCGGGATCGGAAGGTCGACCGCGCCGGGCGTTCGAAGCGGCGGGAACGTGCGCGTCGCCGAGCTGGAGGACCCGCACGAAGCCGTCGAAGTCCTTGACGCGATGCTGCCCGAGGTCCGTCACCGCCACGTCGGTGGAGAGGAGCCATCGCGTCGGCTCGGTGATCAGAACCTGCCCGCCATGGGCGAGCCCGGCCACGCGGGCGCCACGATGGACGTCCACCCCGACGTATCCCTCGGCCGTGGGGGTCGGCGTTCCCGTGTGAAGCCCCATGCGGACGCTGATCGGGCCGCCTGCGAGCGCGTTCTGCCCGTCGAGGGCCGCATCCACCGCCTCTCCGGCGGTCGGGAAGGCGACGAAGAACGCGTCGCCTTGCGTGTCGACCTCGACGCCGCCGTGCGAGGTGAAGGCCGACGCGAAGTGCGCGGCGGTGCTCGGCGAGCGCCTCCGCGTACGCCTCCGGCCCGAGCGCGTGCAGCAGCCGCGTCGATCCCTCGATATCGGTGAAGAGGAAGGTGACCGTGCCGGTCGGGAGCTCGGGGCGCATGGGCTCGTGATGATTCAACACGGCGCCGTGACGCGGCGGGCCCGCGCGCTCGGCTAACCGTGGCCGAGCGACTCGAGTCGCTTGAGCCGTTCGGGCTCGTCGGCGCGGAGCCGCGGATCCACGCAGAGCTCGGCGTACGCGCGCGCGAAGAACGGGCGCGCCTCGTCGGCCCTGCCGAGCGCGAGGAGGCATTCGGCGATCTCCTCGAGGACGTAGCCGTCCGTCTGGCCGAGCGCGTCGAGCTCTGCCAGGAGCGCCTCCTGCTCGTCGAGCGCGTCCGCGACGTCGCTGCGCGAACGAAGGCAACGCGCGATCGACCAGCGCGCGACCCTCGCGCGATCGTCCCGCCTGTCGGAGAGGAATGCATCGCGGGACTGCTCGAACAGCGCGATCGCGCCGTCGAGGTCGCCTACCTCGTAGCGCGCCCAGCCTATGTTGTTCGCGAGCGACCCAACCCAGCGGCGGGCGACCGGATCCGCCGAGGCGCGGGCGAGCTCCATCGCGCGCTCGTTCCACTCCCGTGCAATCTCCGGCGGCTCGATGATGCCGAGCATGTGGGCGGCGTCGACCGCGAGGCCGTCCTCACCTGCGGCGCGCGCCAGCTCCCAGGCGTCGAGGAACGCGCCGCGGCCCAGGTCGTCGCGCTTCTCCGAGCGATCGACGCGGCCGCGCTCGAGCAGCAGCCGCACGTGGCCGCGGCGATCGCCCGGTCGGAGCGCCCGGTCGGCCTCGACGAGTGTCCGCCGGGCGTCGTCGAACCGGCGCTGCAGCCCTTGCGCCCGGGCGAGCTGCGTCAGCACCTCGGTGAGGAAGGCGCCGTCGTGCTCGTTCCCCGCGCGCTCGACGAGCTCGGCGAACCGGCGCTCGCTGGCGGCAGGGTCGTCGAAGTCCCAGAGGCGGTCGAGCTCCCGGAGCGGGATGGATGCTGCGTCGAGGTCCATCGCGCGGCGGCGGGCTACGCGTCGCGCAGCGCGGCGACGGCAGCGTGGGCGCGCCGCGCGGCCTCGTCCGCGGGAAGCGCCCAGAAGGCGTCGGGCGTCGAGAAGATCTCGACATCCAGCGTGCCGTCCCAGCCGGCGACGCGGAGCGCGGCGACGATCTCCGCCGAGCGGCCCTCGGGCTCGGGCAGGGCACGCACGCCGGGCAGCGGCTCGGGGAAGCTCGTCGGCGACGTGGACGCCCGTGAGCCGCGGGACGACGCGTACGAGGGCGTCGGTCGGCTCGTGGCCGAGGTTGAACGTGTCCGCCATGATCCCGACGTCGACCGCGTCCGCCTCGTCGAGCAGCGCGAGCGCATCGGCGAGCGAGGTGACGAAGCCTGCCGCGTCGCGCTGCGCCGGATGGATCGGCTCGAAGCCGAGCCGGACGCCCGCCTGTCTGGCCGCGTCGGCCACCCGCCGCAGGCCGGCGACGACGAGCTCGCGTCCCTCGGCCTCGGCGCGGCCGCCGAGCGGTCCGCTCAGGCAGAGCACGCACCCGGGGTCGTAGGCCGCCAGGCGTCGGATCGACGTGCAGATCGCCTCGACGCGCTGCTCGGGATCGGCGGGGCCTTCCATCCCCGGGATGGCGAGCTGGAGGAACGACGGGACGGTGGGAATGCAGTTCGACACCGAGAGCCCCGCGGCGCGCAAGAGCGCGATGTTCGCGACGTCGTCCTCGGGCAGCTTGAACTCCCAGAGGCCGATTGCGTCGAATCCCGCCTCAGCGTACGCCGCGACGTCCTCGGCGAAGGACGCATTCAGGGTGGAGATAGTGGAGAGGGAGAGCCTCACGGCGTGCCTCACTTCGGGGTGTCCGACTTGAAGTCGGACACCTTCGGAAGTTTCGCGACGAGACGGCGCGGCAGCGGCGGCTTTGTGAGCTCCTTGGCGACGAGGTAGCCGGAGCCGGCGCCGAGCCCCGGGCCGGGATGCGTGCTCGCGCCGACGTGCCAGAGGTTCTCGACGGTCGTCCGGTGCCCGGGCGCGGAGGCGAACGGGCGCCAGATCAGGTTCTGGTCGAGCGCGCAGCTTCCCGCGTAGATGTCCCCCGCGACGAGATTGCAGTCGAGCGCCTCGAGGTCGACGGGGGAGAGGACCTTGCGGGCGAGGGTTGCGGAGCCGAGGTTCTCGATCGACTCGCCGAGCCGCGCGACGATCCGGTCGGCGTACGCCTCGCGGAGACCCTCCGTCCACGTCCCGTCGCCGACGTCGAGCTCGCCCGTGGCATCGCCCTTGACCGGGCCGGCCGGAAGCTCCTGGAGCTGGATCCAGACGATCCACTTGCCCTCGGGCGCGCGTGAGGGGTCGACCGCGCACGGCTGGCCGGCGACGATCGTTGCCTCTGCGGGCAACAGCCCGCGCTCCGCCTCGTTGACGGCGCGCGAGACGCCGTCGAGGCCCGGGGTCACGTGGACGATCGCGGTGCGAGCGAGCCGGTCCGCGCCCGGTCCCTTCCAGCGCGGCGGCTCGTCGAGCGCGAGGTGGATCTGCATCCCCGCGCGGCCGTAGCGGTACCGGGCCGCGGAGGCGTGGACATCCGCCGGCACATCGCCCTCGCGGAGGAGCGAGCCGTAGAGCTGGGTCGGGGTGACGCCCGCGACCACGGCCCGCGTCGCGCCGACGGTCTCGCCGTCGGCGAGGACGACCGCGACCGCCCGTCCGCCGGAGACCGTGATCCGGGCGACCTCGGCGTCGGTCCGGAGCTCGCCATCGGCGTCCCGGACGATTCCCGCGAGCGCGTCGACGAGCCGGACGCCGCCGCCGACCGGGACCGGCATCCCGCCGAGCTGGACGGCGCAGGCGATCACCTGCGTCATGAACCCGGAGACCGCGTTCTCCGGGCCGAGCCCGGTGTGCAGCACCCAGGGCGCGAGCAGGCCGTGTGCCTCGGGCGCGCGGAACGTCGCGGTCGTCCAGTCCCGGCAGGTCGAGAGCGCGTGGCCCGCGAACCCAAGCAGGCCGTGGCGGCCGAAGCGCCGCAGCATTCTCTGGCCCAGGCCGAGCCCGCCCGGCGACCAGAGCTCGGTGCCGAGGACGCCGAACGAGAGGTCGGCGTTCGCCATGAACTCCTCGAACTGGCGCTGCCAGGCCGCGCCGTCGCCGGCCGCGAAGCGCTCGAACTCGGCGACGTTCGCCTCCATCGTCGTGGAAAGGAACATCGCGCGGCCGTCGGGGAACGCGGTCGCGGTCGGGAGCTCCGTGTTGACGTACTCGAGCCCTCGTCGGTGGAGCTCGTCACCGAGCTCGGCGTGGGCCGCCGACCCGGTGAAGAGCGGGTGCCACGAGCTCAGCACCTCGTGAGTGAAGCCGGGGAGCGTGTAGTCGGCCTCGGTGCGGATCGCGCCGCCGAGGCGGTCCGAGCGCTCGAGCACGCAGACGCTCCAGCCGTCTCGGGCGAGAAGCGCCGCCGTCGTGAGCGTGTTGATGCCGGACCCGACGAGGACGGCGTCGAACGTCGCCATGCGGCAACTCTACGCATCCGCCCCTGGGCGGGCCCGGTCTCTGTCGCTGCCGCTGAACGTTCGCTTACGAGATCCGAAACAACGCGGCTCGGCGCCTGGACGGAAGGCATGCTCGGACGGAGAGCACACGGCAGGCACAGCAGCCAGCGAAGGGAGCACGATGAGGAAGGCAGCGCTCGGCTCGATCGGCGTGGTACTCGCAACGCTCGCAGTGGTCGTGCCAGCGACCGCGCTCGGCGGGAGCGCGGGGATGGCCCGACCCGCGATCGAGATGAAGTCGAATCTCCCCGGCAAGAAGGTGATCGCGACGCCCGGTCGGATCGGGATCTACTACTGGGACGTCGAGAAGAAGGCCGGCGGCAAGGTCCGCTGCACGGGCGCCTGCGCGACGATGTGGCCGCCGGTCTACGTGAAGGGCGCGGTCGACGCGCACGTGAACGGCGTCATGGCCACCTTCGGCACGATCAAGCGCGGCGCGAGGCGGCAGCTCACCGTCAACGGCCTGCCCGCGTATACGTACGAAGGCGACAAACCAGGCGTCGTCAAGTGCGACGGCGTCGACGGCTGGCACGTCGTCCGCGCCGGCTGACGCCGCGCTCGGAAAGCCGTTGCGCGCGCTCGCTCCGAGGGCGGGCGCGCGCAGCGGTTCGTTGACATGTCACGGCGGCCGTTGTGACAGAATCGACCGCATGCTGCTGCGAGAGGTCTCGTACGCGCGTCCGTCCACCGTCGAGGAGGCCGTCTCCCTCCTCACCGAGCACGACGGGGCGCGTGCTCTCGCAGGCGGGCAGACGCTGGTCAACGTCATGAAGCAACGGGCCGCCTCGCCCGACGTGCTCGTCGACCTGGCGGATCTCGACGAGCTCCGCTCGATCACCGTCTCCGGGACGACGCTCGAGATCGGCGCGATGGCGACCCTCACGTCGATCATGCGCTCCTCCGAGGTCGAGGTCAGCCGCCCGATCATCGCCACGGTCGCGGCGACCGTCGCCGACGTCCAGGTGCGAAACCGAGGCACGCTCGGCGGGAACATCTGCGTCAACGATCCGACCAACCACTTCCCGCCGCTCCTCGCCGCGCTCGACGCGTCGATGACGATCCGGAGCGCGAGCGGCGAGCGGACCGTCTCCGCGGGCGAGTTCTTCGTCGGGGGTCTTCGAGACCGCCGTCGGCGAGGGAGACCTGCTGACCCGGATCAGCGTCCCCGCCGCGGGCAAGGGCACGGGCGACGGCATGGCCGGCGTGACGCTCGGCGCGCACGGGACCTACGTGTCGAACGCCGCCGCGTCGGTCGTCGACGGCGCCTGGCGGATCGCGCTCGGCTGCGTCGACGCCGTGCCGCATCGCGCGACCGAGGTCGAGCAGAGGCTGTCGGGCGCCGACGTCGACGAGGCGTCCGTCCGGGCCGCGGTCGAGGGGCTCGGCGCGACGCTCGACCCGCCCGCCGACGTCCACGCGTCGGCCGAGTACCGGCGCAGTCTGGCCGAGACGTCGACCGTGCGCGCCGTCCTGCAGGCCGCCGAGAAAGCGAGGGGATGAACGTGGCCGTGGCGCCGGTCTCCGACCAGGTCGTGACCGTGACCGTGAACGGCACGACGTACGAGCGCGAGGTGCCTGCGAGACGGCTGCTCGTCCACTTCCTCCGCGACGACCTCGATCTCACCGGGACGCACGTCGGCTGCGACACGGGAAGCTGCGGAGCGTGCACCGTCCACCTGGACGGCGTCGCCGTGAAGAGCTGCGCCGTGCTCGCGGTGCAGGCGGACGGCGCTGCCGTGACCACGGTCGAGGGGCTCGGAGAGGACGAGCTGACGCCGCTCCAGCAGTCGTTCGCCGACCACCACGCGCTCCAGTGCGGCTACTGCACGCCGGGGATGCTGATGAGCGCGACCGCCCTGCTCGCCGAGAACCCGAGCCCGACGGAGGAGGAGGTCAAGGTCGGCCTCCAGGGAAACATCTGCCGCTGCACCGGCTACTGGAACATCGTGGAAGCGGTCGTGGCGGCCGGAAAGGGAGGGGCGTGACCGCCGTCGAGACCGAGGGCACGACCACCCTGCAGAGGGGGTTCGTCGGGCAGAGCGTCCCGCGCAAGGAGGACAGCCGCCTCGTCCAGGGTCAGGGCGTCTTCTGCGACGACGTCAAGCGGCACGGGATGGGCTACGTCCACTTCCTGCGCTCGCCGTACGCGCACGCGCGCATCGTCTCGATCGACGTCAGCGCGGCGCTCGAGCAGCCGGGCGTGTACGGGACGCTGACCGGCGACGAGGTCGCGATCCTCACCGACCCCTTCTTCCAGATCGCCGCCGACCCGGGCGGCCAGGTCAGGGACTACGCGCTCGCGGTCGGCAAGGTGCGCTACGTCGGCGAGCCCGTCGTGGCGGTCGTCGCCGAGACGCGCGAGCTCGCGCGGGACGCCTCGGAGCTCGTCGAGGTCGACTACGACCCGCTCGACGTCGTCGTCGACGCGCGCGCGGCGCTCGAGGACGGTGCCCCGTGCTCCACGAGGAGTGCGGCGGGAACATGTCCTACACCGGCGTCTGGGAATGGGGCGACGTCGACGGGGCGTTCGCCGAGGCCGACCACGTCGTGAAGATCTCCGAGCTCCACTTCGACCGGTTCAACTCGACGCCGCTCGAGACCGACGGCGGGCTCGTCGAGTACAACCGCGGCACCGGGCAGTGGACGATCACGACGAACAACCAGTTCCCCGGGTTCGCGGTGATCATGATGGCGCCGGCCATGCGGGTCGGCACCGACAAGCTCCGCATGGTCACGCAGGACATCGGCGGCGGCTTCGGCAACAAGATCACGTCGCATCCGCAGCTCGTCGCGCTGTGCCTCCTCGCGCGCAAGCTCAACCGGCCCGTCCAGTGGACGGAGTGGCGCACCGACTTCCACCAGTCGATGTCGCACGGCAACGAGCGCTGGTTCCTGGACACCGAGGTGGCCGTCAAGGCCGACGGCACGATGACGGCGTTCCGCACCAAGGCGGTCGACGACGCCGGCGCCTACCTCCGCTACGAGCCGCTCGGCGGCGTCATCTGGTCGCAGGTTGCCGCCGGGATGTACGGGTGGCGCAACCTCCGCGTCGAGTTCACGCAGGCGATGACGAACAAGGCGCCGGTCTCGCCGAACCGCGGATACTCGCGCATGCAGCATCTGTGGTTCACCGAGCGGATCATCGACATCGTCGCCCACGAGCTCGGCTTCGACCGCGTCGAGCTGCGCAAGCGAAACTACGTGCAGCCGGAGCAGATGCCCTACGAGACGCCGAACGGGTGCGTCTACGACTCGGGCGACTATCCGCGCGCGCTCGACACGGTGCTCGAGCTGATCGGCTACGACTCGATCGAGGAGCGCCGCGCGGAGGCGGCCTCGCGCGGCAAGCTGCTCGGCTTCGGGATCGGCTCGACGCTCGACTCCGGGACGAACAACTTCGGCCAGTCGCAGCTCCTGAACCCCGACCTGCAGTTCTCCGGGAACAACGAGGTCGCGACGGTCAAGCTCGACATCTTCGGCGAGATCGTCGTCACCCTCGGCACCACGCCGCAGGGGCAGAGCCACGAGACGACGGCCGCACAGGTGGTCGCGGACATCCTCGGACTGCGACGTCGACATCGTGCACGTCCGCGCGGGCCACGACAGCTACTGGAACTCGCATGCCGGCTTCTCGGGCACCTACGCGAGCCAGTTCGCCGTCACCGGGCTCGGCGCGGTCAAGGGAGCGACGGACGAGCTCGCGAACCAGATGAAGACGCTCGCCTCGATGGTGTTCCAGTGCCCGATCGAGGCGATCGAGCTGGCGGACGGGTTCGCCCGGATCGCGGACAACCACGAGGCGGCGCTGCCGTTCATGGCGCTCGGCGCGATCCCGAACGCGAACAACGCCGGCTTCCCGGTCGACCCGCCCCAGATGAACGCCCGCTTCGTCTACCGGCCGCCGTTCGACGTGCCCGACAAGGAGCGGAAGTTCGGGAACCTGACGCTGACGTACGCGATGCAGATCCACGCCTGCGTGGTCGAGGTCGACCCCGAGACGGGCGTCTACGAGCTCGTCGACTACGCCGCGGTCGACGACTGCGGCATGCGCGTCAACCCGAAGATCGTCGAGGGCCAGGTGATGGGCGCGACCGCCCACGCGATCGGCGCGGCGATGTTCGAGGTCTTCGCCTACGACGACGAGGGCAACCTCCTGACCCCGAACTTCTACGACTACCACGTCCCGCACACGCTCGACATGCCTCCGCTCAGGACCGGGGCGATCGAGTCCCCGTCCCCGTTCACGCCGCTCGGCACGAAGGGGATGGGCGAGGGCGGCGGCGGCGGGATCCACTGCATCGGAGCCGCGATCCAGGACGCGCTCGAGGCGTCGGGCCGGGCGATCGTGACGTCGAGCCACAACCCCTATCACCGCGTCTGGGAGATGCTCCGCCATCCCGAGCGGTCGCGCGAGAAGGTGGAGGTGAGTACGTAGGTGAAGATCGAGGGGACGAAGGAGTTCGACGCGCCCCGCGAGGTCGTCTGGAGCGTGATCAACGACCCGTCGAAGATGGCGAAGACGATGCCCGGGGTCGAGAGCTTCGAGATCGCCGACGACACGCACTGGAGCGCCAAGGTCAAGGTGCCGCTCGGGCTCGGGCGGCCTCAAGATGTCGATGCAGTTCACGAAGCTCGAGGAGCGCCCGCTCGAGTTCGCGTCCCTGAACGCGAAGGGCACCGGAGTCGGCGCGCTGATGAACATGACGACCTCGTTCACGCTCTCGGGCGAGGGCGAGCAGACGCACATGGACTGGGAGGCCGACGTCAAGATCGCCGGCCCCGTCGGCTCGATGGGCCAGCGCGTGCTCCAGCCGATCATCAACCAGCAGGTCGGGAACGTCCTCTCGGCGCTCGACGTGCAGGTGCAGGAGGCGAAGGCCGCGAAGGCGTCCGGCTGACCCGGGGGGCCAGAAGCTCAGCGTTTCGGCGTGAGTGCAGCGAGCCGTTCCCTCGCCCTCCCGCCCGAGACGAGGTTGCCTTTCCGCTCGTAGCGGGCGAGCGCCTGCTCGAGCGCGGCGATCGCCTCGTCGGGCCTCCCTCCGAGCTCCAGCACCTCCGCGAGGTCCGCGTACACGTCGCCCTGGCCCGAGATGTCGTCCGTCGTCTCGGCGATGGCGACAGCCTCTCGCGCGAGCCGCTCCGCCTCCTGGTGGTCGCCGCGCCGTGCCTGAACCTTCGCCTTCACGGGACGCCAATTCATCTGGTTCAGGGCGTCGTCGCTCGCGCCGAGCTCGGCCGCGCGCGATGCCCACGTATGTGCCTCGTCGAGCCGGTCGAGCCGGTAGAGCGCCTGGGCGAGACAAGAAGCCGCGCTCGAGAGGAACCCCTCGTCGCCGAGCTGCTCGAGCACGCTGCAGCCGTGTGCTCCGAACTCCGCGGCGGCGGCAGCATCGCCTGCGAGTTGCTCCACGATGTTCGACTCGATCGCAAAGAGCCCGCCGAGGAGAAGACTGCCGCCGCGCTCCGCGAGCTCCACCCGCGAAGCGGCCAACAGCTCGCGTGCTTCGTCGAAGCCGCCCTGCCACGCAACGGCCATCGCCCTCGAGGTGCGATGCCAGTGATCGTGGCCGGCTCGTGACTCGTTGGCGTCGAGCCACGCGAGGAGCTCGACGATGGGGGTCGTCCCGTAGAGGCGGCATATCGCACGCCAGCCCATGTGCTCGTCGATGAGGCCGGCGCGCCGCGCGTGAAGCGCTGCCAGGTCGTACGCGTCCCGCGCAGAGTCCGTCCGGCCACGGCCGAACGCGGCCCATCCGCGCGCCTGGTACACGGTGCTCAGCGCGACGTCGTTGCCTCCCTCGAGCAGCTCGGGCAGCGCCTGGACGGCGAGGGTATCCAGCTGCTCCGCGGCGCCCTCCGGCGCGATGTACGTGAGGATGATCCCTTCCTGCAGCAGGCCGCAAAGCTCGCCGGCCCGGTCTCCTCGTGCCCCGGCGCGCTGGGCAAGCGACTCCGCTCGCTGAAGTGCATCCTTGCCTCGGCCCGCGTTCATGAGAGCTTCGGCCAGCTGGAGCTCGAGTGGAGCATCGATCTCCGTCGGCGGTAGAAGTGCGATAGCGCGGCCCAGGAGACGCGCGGCTGCACCGAAATCCTGACGCGCGAGCGCGCGCGAGCCGGCTGCCGTCAGGCGTCGTCTTGCCGCAGCCGTCAGCGCGGCGTCGTCGGGCAAACCGAGCTCGCCGCGATACGCCAGGGCCTGCTCCAGGTGATAGCCGACGATCTCGTCGAGCTCCACGAGCTCGGTCCCGTGTGCCTCCAGCCAGGCGGCCAGGCGCTGATGGAGATCTGCGCGGGACGACTTGGGGAGCGCCTCGTACGCCGCGTCGCGGATCAGCAGGTGGCGGAAGCGAAAGCCGTCCTCTCCCGCGATCTGCGGTCTGTCCGGACGGATCAGATCCTTGCGCACGAGCCCGGCCAGGCGCGGGGTGATCTGGGTCTCTTCGGGCGCGAGTGCCTGTAGGGGACCGCGGTGGAAGATCTCGCCCTCGATCGCGCCGCACTCGAGGATGCGTCGCTCGCCCGGCTCGAGCTGGTCGAGCCGGGCGGCGAGCAGCGCGTGCAGCGTCGGCGGGACGACGATCTCGCCCTCCGTCTCTCCGGCCATCGTGACCATCTCCTCGACGAAGAGCGGGTTGCCGCCTGCGGCGCGGGAGATCCTCTCGCGCAGGTCATCGGGGGTTTCCTCAGGGATGAGTTCGCGGACGTCGTCGTCGGGCAGGGGCTCGAGCCTGAGCGTCACCGGCCAGGTGGCCCGCTGCTCGGTGAGCGCGGGCCGTGCCATGCAGAGCAGCAGGATCGGCGCGCCCGAGGAGAGCAGCGCGACGTGCTCGATCAGGTCGTGGAACGTCTTCTCGCCCCACTGGATGTCGTCGAACACGACCACCAGCGGCCGCTCCGACGCGGCCCGCTCCAGCGTCTTGCGGAAGGCCCAGGCGATCTCATCCGCCGACGTCGCCGCATCGCTCTGGCCGAGCAGCGAGCGGATCGCCGTCGTCGCCGTCTGGTCGGCAGGCATGAGGTCGAGCTGCTTCAGCACTTCGACGACGGGCCAGTAGGTGATCCCGTCGCCGTACGGGAGGCAGCGGCCGCGCACGACCGTCGCGTCGACGGACGCGACAACCTCCGCTACGAGCCGTGACTTGCCGATTCCCGCGTCGCCGACCACGGTCACCAGCTCGCAGCAGCCCCTGGTCCGCGCGCGCTGCCATGCCTCCCGCAGGAGCCGGAGCTCGGGTTCCCGTCCCACGAACGGCGTGTCGTGCCGCCGCTCCGGCGCGTCGTGCACCCGTACGAGCCGGTACGCGGTGACCGGCTTGGACTTTCCCTTGAGCTCGAGGGGCGCGACCGCCTCGACCTCGACCGCGTCCTGCACGAGCGCGAGCGTCGGCTGTCCGAGCAACACCTCGCCGGGGTTCGCAGCCTGCTCCAGCCGCGCAGCCACGTTGACCGCGTCACCGGTCGCGAGCCGCTCCTCCGTCCCCGTCACCACCTGGCCCGTCATCACTCCGATCCGCCCCTCCAACCCGAGAGCCGGAAGCGCGTCCCGCATCTCGATCGCTGCCCGCACCGCCCGCAGCGCATCGTCCTCGTGCACGACCGGCACGCCGAAGACGGCCATCACGGCGTCGCCGATGAACTTCTCGACCGTGCCGCCGTGATGCTCGACGATCGACTTCATCCGCTCGAAGTAGCGTGCGAGCAGCGCGCGCGTCCGCTCGGGATCGAGCGTCTCTCCGAGCGCGGTCGACCCGGCGAGGTCGCAGAACAGGACGGTGACGGTCTTGCGCTGCTCGTGCGGAAACCCGTCCGCCGATTCGGCGCCGCACTCGGGGCAGAACCTGAACGCTCGTTCCGACTCGAAGCCGCAACGCGCACATGTGGGCACGTGGCAAGTCTAGGAGTCTCCGAAGGAGATGACGACGTCAGCCGATCGCCAGCCGGCACGTCGGGAACGTAAGGTTCGGCCGACGTGCCGCGCCATCCGCGGGATCGGGCCGACGAGCTCGAGCGGGGCCGGGAGGCCTACGCGACCCGAGCCTGGCTCCAGGCGCACGAATGCCTCGTGCACGCGGACGCGCAGGAGGCGCTTGACGCGCCCGACCTCGAGCTCCTCGCCACGACCGCCTACATGCTCGGCCTCGACGACGAAGCCGTCGCCTGGAACGAGCGCGCCCACCAGCGGTACCTCGAAGAGGGAGAGTCGCGCCGTGCCGCCCGCTGTGCCGGGTGGATCGTCATGAATCTCTCGTTGCGCGGCGATGTCGGGCCCGCGACAGGGTGGCTCGGCCGTGCGCACCGGCTCATCGCGCCGGAGGGCGACTGCGCCGAGCGCGGATGGCTCCTTCTGCCCGAGGTGTTCCAGCACGAGGCCGCGGGAGATCTCGTCGCGGCAGCAGCGGTCGCGGACGACGCGGTCTCGATCAGCGAGCGGTTCGGCGACCGTGACCTCTTCGCCCTCGCGATCCAGAGCCGCGGGTACATGCTCCTCAAGAGTGGCCGCGTGCGGGACGGCCTGGCGCTCCTCGACGAGGCCATGGTCGCAGTGACCGCGGAGGAGGTGTCGCCGATCGTCACGGGAATCGTCTACTGCGGCGTCATCCTCGCCTGCCGCGAGGTGTTCGAGGTACGGCGCGCGCGCGAGTGGACCCGCGCGCTCTCGGACTGGTGGGCCCTGCAGCCGGACATGGTCGCCTTCTCCGGGCGGTGCCTCGTGCACCGAGCCGAGATCATGCAGCTGGACGGCGCATGGCGAGATGCGCTCGACGAGGCGCGCCGCGCAGGCGAGCGATTCATCGAGACGCGGAATCCCGCCGCGGGCCTCGCCCGCTACCGCCAGGCAGAGCTCCTCCGGTTGCAGGGCGACTTCACCGGCGCCGAGGAGGCGTATCGCGAGGCGAGTACGCTCGGCTGGGAGCCGCAGCCAGGCCTTGCCCAGCTGCGACTCGCGCAGGGACGTACCGACGCCGCGGTCTCGGCGATACGGCGCGCCGAGGCGGCCACGACGGAGCCCCTCGAGCGTGCGGCCCTGCTTCCCGCGTTCGTCGAGATCGCGCTCGCCGCAGGCGACACCGACGCCGCCCGGCATGCCTGTGTCGAGCTCGAGGAGATCTCGAGCGGGTACGAGAGCCCGATGCTCGGCGCGATGGTCGCCCACGCGTGCGGAGCAGTGCACCTCGCCGTCGGCGAGCCGCGCGAAGCGCTCGCCGCGCTTCGGAAGGCCGGGGACACATGGCACGCGCTCGACGCCCCGTACGAGATCGCGCGCACACGCGTGCTGGTCGGAGACGCGTGCCGCCTGCTGGGAGACCAGGAAGCCGCGGTGCTCGAGCACGACGCCGCGAAGCGCATCTTCGAGCGCCTCGGCGCGAAGCCTGATCTCGCACGGTTCGAGGCGCAGGCGACGAGTCGCCACGGGCTCTCGAATCGCGAGCTGGAGGTCCTGCGTCTCGTCGCCGCCGGTAAGACGAATCGCGAGATCGCCGCATCGCTCGTCATCAGCGAGCACACCGTGGCGCGGCACGTGCAGAACATCTTCGCGAAGGTTGACGTCTCCTCCCGCGCCGCCGCGACGGCGTTCGCCTTCGAGCACGACCTCGTCTGACCGCGGCCCGCGTGGTCAGAAATGACCACGCGGGCCGCCGGCGAGGTTGGTGGATCCGCGCGATGGCAGACGATCGCGACCGTCCTACCCTCGGGAGAAACCACGAGGAGGCGGAGATGGCAACCGAAGTATTCGACACCGTGATCGTCGGCGGCGGCCAGGCGGGTCTCGCGACGGGATACCACCTGCAACAGCAGGGCCGGTCGTTCGTGATCCTCGACGCGAGCGAGCGCGTCGGCGATCCCTGGCGGAACCGCTGGAACTCGCTTCGGCTCTACTCGCCGGCGAGCCACGACGGGCTTCCCGGGTTGCGCTTCCCGGCAAGACGCACGTCGTATCCGACGACGCACGAGATGGCCGACTACCTCGAGGCCTACGCGGCGCACTTCGAGCTCCCGGTACGATCCGGGGCACGGGTCGACGCGGTCTCGAAGCACGGCGAGGCCTTCGTCGTCACGGCCGGGAATGACGAGCTCGAGGCGGACAACGTCGTCGTCGCGACGGGCGTGATGCAGGTTCCCTACGTCCCGAGCTTCGCGCCAGAGCTCGACCCGCGGATCACACAGCTCCACTCGAACGACTACCGAGGCCCGTCGCAGCTGCAGGAGGGGGCGGTGCTCGTCGTCGGGGCGAGCCACTCGGGCGCGGACATCGCGTACGAGCTCGCTGCGGAGCACGGCACGATCCTTTCCGGTGTCGACAACGGGCAGATCCCGGCGAGGGTCGACACGCGTCGCGGGCGGATGGTCTTTCGCGCGCTCGCCTTCGCGGGCAAGCACATCCTCACGATGGATACGCCGCTGGGCCGCAAGATGCGCCCGCACGTCCGGCACGGTGGGGCGCCGCTGTTGCGGTACCGGCGGAACGATCTGCTCGCCGTGGGGGTCGAGCGGACCCTCGCGCGGACGGTCGGCGTTCGAGACGGCCGGCCGCTGCTCGACGACGGCCGCGTCCTCGACGTCCGGAACGTCGTCTGGTGTACCGGCTTCAGGAGGGACTTCTCGTGGATCGACGTGCCGTACGAGATCGACGACGACGGCTACCCCGTCCAGTACCGCGGCGTCGTCGAGTCGGCGCCGGGCCTCTATTTCGTCGGGCTCCTGTTCCTGCACTCCTTCACGTCGATGTTGATCTACGGTGCCGGTCGGGATGCCGGTCGCGTCGCGGAGCACATCGCGTCGCGGCAGCAACCGTCCACAGCGGGTGCGGTGGGGGCTCGCCGGGTCCGCGAGCAGGTCGCGTCGTGAAGGATGTGCGCCTCGATCGGAGTCGGGCCGACGCAAAGGTCGGCCCGACCGAGCTCCTCGTCTGGAACGGCGAGGTGACGCGGGTGCGACGGATCGGCCTCCTGCCGCCGAAGGAACGGTCTGCCGCTGGGCCGACCAGCAGGGCTCCCGAGGGGCGCTCATCCCGGAAACGAGACCCTCCGGTCGCCTGACGGCACGCGCGGCAGGGTGTTACTGTCCGGTGACATGTCACAGCCGTTCCGGATCGGGGTCATGCAGCTCACGATGGAGCCGCTCGACGAGATGCTCGCGTCCGCACGCGTGATGGACGAGGCCGGGATGGACACGGTGTGGCTCGCCGAGGCGTACCCGTGGTGGCGCAAGCACCAGATGGAGGCGCGCTCCTCGACGGTCGTCTCCGCGCTGATGGCGCGCGAGACGAAGCAGCTGACGATCGGCTGGGGCATCATCTCGCCCTGGACGCGCCATCCGGTGCAGGTCGCGATGGACGCGCGCGTCGTGCAGGAGGCGGCCGGACCCGGCCGGTTCCTGCTCGGGTTCGGGACGTCGAAGATCTTCTTGAACAACATCAAGGGCCAGACGAGGAAGACGCTCGGGCCGATGCGCGACGCGGTCGAGATCGTGCGCGGCGTCCTCTCCGGCGACGCGTTCTCCTACGACGGGCGACACGTGGAGCGCCGACGTGCCGGCGCTTTCCGCCGAGGCGCACACGCCGCGCGGCGTGCCGCCCGTCTACGTCGCCGCCACGGCACCGAAGATGCAGGCGCTCGCCGGAGAGATCGCCGACGGTTGCCTGACGCCGTCGATCACGACGCCGGCCTTCGTCCGCTACACGTGCGGCAACGTCGCCGCCGACGTCGACATCGGCTGCACCGTCGTCGCCTCGATCCACGCCACCGACCGGGACGCCGGCCGCGATGGCGCGCGGGAGATCGCCGGCATGTATCTCGCCAACAAGGTGCAGAACATCGCGGGGGCGGCCGACACGCTGCTCGAGCTGGCCGGGATCGAGATGGACGAGATCCGACCCGTGGCGGAGGCAATGGAGCAGGGCGGGCGGCTCGCCGCAAAGGCGCAGGTGACGGACGCGCTGCTCGACAAGTGCCGGCCGATCGCGGGCACGCCGGCCGACTGCATCGCGGCGATCGAGGCATACCGGGACGCGGGCTGCACGCACGTCATGCTCGAGCTCTGGGGCGAGGACCGCCACGAGCAGATCCGCCTGTTCGGGGAGAAGGTGCTCCCGCACGTTCGCGGCTGATGGGGGGCGTCTCGATCGACCGCGAGCGGCTCGTCGACACCGCGAGCCGCATGGTCGGCATCTGGAGCTTCACCGGCAGCGAGCAGGCGATGGCGGAGCTCATGCGGGAGCTGTACGAGGAGATGGGCCTTGCGCTGCCAGTGGCAGCAGGTCGAGGACGGCCGCGCGAACGCGCTCGGGATCTGGGAGGGCGCGGGCGGCGGCAAGAGCCTCATGTTCAACGGCCACATGGACACGTCGTACTCGGGCCGCGAGCCGTGGCTCGCGGCGTGCGGGGGTTCCAGCCCGAGGCGTTCGTCCGTGAAGGCAGGCTCTACGGGCTCGGCATCTCGAACATGAAGGGAGCGCTCGCCTGCTACGTCGAGGCGGTGCGCGCGCTGCAGGACGCGGGTGTGCGGCTGCGCGGCGACGTGCTGATCGCGGCCGTCAGCGGCGAGATCGAGAAGACGCAGCAGGGCGACGCAGTCGGCGCGGAGTACCGCGGCTATGCGGCCGGCACTCGCTATCTCGTCTCGCACGGGGGCGTCGCGGACATGTGCCTGCTCGGCGAGCCGACCGAGGGCAAGGTCGTTCTCGGCCACTTCGGCGCGCTCTGGCTCAGGATCCGCGTGCACGGGAACTTCATCCACACCGCCTTCAGCGAGGGACGGCGCGACGAGAACGCGATCCTGCGGCTGGGGCAGGTGCTCGGCGCGGTGATGGAGTGGGTCCCGACGTGGGAGGACGATCCGGCGAACGGCTACCGCGGAGCGAAGGCGATCGTCAACGTCGGCGCCGTCGACGGCGGCTTCGGCTGGCGCGTCTCGCGGACGCCGCACCATGCGGATCTCTTTCTCGACGTGCGCGTGCCGCCGACGAAGCCGATGGCGGTCGCTCGGCGCGAGGTGCTCGACATGGTGCGCGGCCTCGCCGAGCGGTTTTCCGACTACGGCGTCGAGGGCGAGGTCTACGTCACCGCGCCGGGCGCGGAGATTGACGAGGGCCACGAGCTCGTCGAGGCGATCGACGGGGCGCACGAGGAGGTCTTCGGCGAGCCGCCGGGCCGCGACGTGACCCGTTGGTTCTCGGACGCGTCCGCGCTGACCCGCTACGGGATCCCGACCGTGAACTACGGGACCTCGACCGGGTTGATGGACGTCGAGCTCGGCGAGAACCTCGAGATCGACGGCCTCGTGAAGACGGCCGAGGTCTACGCAAAGGTTGCGATGCGCGTGTGCGGGGTCGCGTGACCCTGCCTTGTAACAGTCTGTTGCAAGGGCTTCTTCGACGCGAGGAGACGGTGTGGCGAAGCTGGTGACGTTCGGCGAGGGGCAGGGGCGCGTCGGGGTGCTCGAGGGCGAGGAGATCGCGGTGCTCGACGTGCCGACCATGCGCGAGTGGTTCGAACGCGGCGGGGCGGACGAGACAGGCGAGCGCGTCCCGCTCGCCGAGACGCGGCTCCGCGCGCCGATCGTCCCGAAGAAGTTCTTCCACACCGCCGGGAACTTCCGGGAGCACGACGAGGAGTCGAAGAACGTCAACTGGTCGCACGTGATCGCGCCGTGGATCAACTTCTTCCAGAACGTCGACGCGCTCGTCGGCCCCGACGAGCCGGTGATCTACCCGGAGCACCTCACGGAGGAGCTCGACTACGAGCTCGAGCTAGCGGTCGTCCTTGCGAAGCCCGGCAAGTGGTTCTCGCCCGAGGAGGCGATGGACTACGTCGGCGGCTACGTCATCTTCAACGACATCACGGCGCGCGACATCCAGCGAGGGGAGATGAAGTCCGGCGTCTTCAGCTTCTGCAAGGCGATCGACACGTTCTGCCCGCTCGGCCCGTGGATCGTGACGCCCGACGAGATCGCCGACCCCCACGACCTCGCGATGCAGCTGCGGGTCAATGGCGAGGTGCGCCAGGAGTCGCACTCGAGCCGCATGGCGGTGACGATCCCCGAGATCCTCTCGAACTTCTCGGGGCTCACGTACTCGGCGGGCGACGTCCTCTCGACGGGGACGGTGTCCGGGGTGGCCGGATTCAAGTCGCCGGAGGAGCGCGCGCGGCTGTACCTCAAGCCCGGCGACGTGATCGAGGCGGAGATCGAGGGCATCGGGGTGCTGCGGAATCCCGTCATCTCGTGGCAGGAGGGGCACGGCACGGCACCGCCGCCGCGCGTGCGCCCCTGGGGCGACGCCTGAGACGGTGCCCGTTGGCCGCAGTGGAGTAGAATCAGAACGCTGATTCTGATTCTCGACGACGGGAGCCGACATGAAGGTCGCCACCCTGAAGGACGGAACGCGCGACGGACGGCTCGTCGTCGTCTCCCGCGACCTTGCCCGGGTGGCGGATGCCGCGGAGGTCGCTCCCACCCTCCTCGACGCAATCGAGCGTTGGGATACCGTCGAGGCCCCGCTGCGCGCGCTCGCCGACTCGCTCGAGTCGGGTGCCGTCGACGGTGAGGCGTTCGATCCCTGCTCGGCGCACGCGCCTCTGCCGCGTGCGCCGCAGTGGATCGACGGCTCCGTCTTCTCCAACCACGGCCGGTTGATGGCCCAGGCGCTGCATCCCGACCGGGAGAACTCGTACGAGGAGTACCCGCTCGTCTACCAGGGCGCGTCAGACGACTTCATCGGGCCGTGCGACGACGTCGTCGTCGCCGACGAGGCCGAGGGGATCGACTTCGAGGGCGAGGTCGCGGTGATCGTGGACGAGGTGCCGATGCGCACGCGCGCCGACGAAGCCGAGCGCCACATCAAGCTCCTCCTCCTCTGCAACGACGTCAGCCTGCGCAGCTACGTCCCGCGCGAGCTCGCGACCGGCTTCGGGTTCTTCAATGCGAAGCCGTCCTCGGCGTTCTCTCCCGTTGCCGTCACGCCGGATGAGCTGGGCGGCGCGTGGCGCGAGGGACGCTTCGAGCTGCCCCTTCACGTCCACTGGAACGGCGAGTGGTTCGGCAGCCCGAACGCGCAGGAGATGACCTTCACGTTCCACCAGCTGCTCGAGCACGTGACGCGCTCGCGGCGCCTGCGCGCCGGCACGATCGTCGGCTCGGGGACCGTCTCGAACGTGGACAGGACAGCCGGGTCGGCGTGCATCTCCGAGCGGCGCGCAATCGAGCTCATCGAGCAGGGGGCGCCGAAGACGGCCTTCATGCGCTTCGGCGACCACGTGCGGGTCGAGATGCTCGACGCGGACGGCGCGTCGATCTTTGGCGCGATCGATCAGCGGATCGCGTCGCTCTACGATTCGCTCGTCGGCGCCGCGCCGTGATCCAGACGCTGAAGGCGGGCCGCAGCCAGGAGGCGAAGGCCGAGGCGAGCGCCGAGGTGCGGTCGACGGTCGAGACGATCCTCGCCGCTGTCGCCGACCGAGGCGACGAGGCGGTGCGCCGATACTCGGAGAGCCTCGACGGCTGGTCTCCGGCGAGCTTCAGGCTCTCCCACGAGGAGGTCGCGGCGTGCGTCGAGGCGGTCCCCGCGCAGACGCGCGAGGACATCCGCTTCGCGCAGGAGCAGATCCGCGGTTTCGCCCTCGCCCAGCGGGAGGGGCTCCGCGACGTCGAGGTCGAGACGCTGCCGGGAGTCGTCCTCGGCCACCGCAACATCCCCGTCTCGAGCGTCGGCTGCTACGTCCCCGGGGGCCGTTACCCGATGGTCGCGTCGGCGCACATGAGCGTCGTCACTGCGAAGGCTGCCGGTGTGCCCCGGGTCGTCGCGTGCGCGCCGCCGTTCGCGGGTGCGCCGCACCCCGCGATCGTCACCGCGATGCATCTCGGCGGCGCCGACGAGATCCTGGTGCTCGGCGGCGTCCAGGCGGTCGCGGCGATGGCGCTCGGGACGGAGAGCATCGACCCCGTCGACATGCTCGTGGGGCCGGGGAACGCGTACGTCGCAGAAGCGAAGCGCCAGCTCTTCGGTCGGGTCGGAATCGACCTGCTGGCCGGCCCGACCGAGACGCTCGTCATCGCGGACGAGACCTGCGACCCCGAGATGGCTGCGGTCGACCTGCTCGGCCAGGCAGAGCACGGGCCGACGAGCCCGGCCGTTCTGCTCACGACGTCCAAGGAGCTCGCCGACGCGGTTCCGGCCGCGATCGAGCAGGAGCTGTCGTGGCTGCCGACCGCCGACGTCGCCAGGACGGCATGGGAGGAATGCGGGGAGATCGTCCTCTGCGACACGGTCGACGAGCTCGTCGCGGAGGCCGACCGGATCGCGAGCGAGCACGTCCAGGTGATGACCCGTGACCCGGACGTGTTCCTCGAGCGCCTGCGGAACTACGGCGCGCTCTTCCTCGGGCCGCGGACGAATGTCGCCTTCGGCGACAAGGTGATCGGCACGAACCACACGCTTCCCACCATGCGCGCCGCCCGGTACACGGGCGGTCTCTGGGTCGGGAAGTTCCTCAAGACGTGCACCTACCAGCGGGTCGAGACGGACGAGGCCTCCACGACGATCGGTGAGGTGTGCTCGCGCCTCTGCGCGCTCGAGGGCTTCGCCGGGCACCAGGAGCAGGCCGACCTGCGCGTGCGCCGCTACGGAGGCGCGTCCTGAGCGACGCGTCCGTCGCAGTCGTCACCGGCGGCACAGGCGGGATCGGCTCCGCCGTCTGCCGGGCGCTCGCCGCCACCGGTTTCCGGGTGGTCGTGGGCTACGGCCGCTCGAGCGAACAGGCGAGCGCGCTCGCCGAGGAGCTTCCGGGCGGTCCGCATCTCGCGCTCGCGGCGGACGTCACCGACAGCGCCGCGCTCGGTCGAGTGGCCGATCGCGTCGCGCGCGACCTTGACGGCTGCGACGTCCTCGTCAACGCGGCGGGGGTCACGCGCTTCGTCGCACACGACGACCTCGAGGCGCTCGACGACGACCTGATCGACGAGATCCTCCGGACGAACGTCCGGGGTGCGATCGCCTCCGTGCGGGCGCTGCGTCCCCTGCTCGAGGCGAGCGACCGCGCGGGCGGGGGCGTCGTCGTCAACCTCTCGTCGATCGCCGCGGTCACGGGGATGGGAAGCAACGTCGCGTACTGCGCCTCGAAGGCGGCGCTCGACAGCGTCACGCGCTCGCTCGCGCGGGCTCTCGCGCCACGGATCCGCGTCGTCTCGGTCTCGCCCGGGGTGGTCGACACCGACTTCATCCGCTCGCTCGACCCGGCTTGGCGCGACGAGCAGCTCGGCCGCACGCCGCTCGGGCGGCTGGCGTTGCCGGACGAGGTCGCGGCCGCTGTGGTCGCCGTCGTCCGCGACCTGACGTTCACGACCGGCAGCGTCCTCGCCGTCGACGGCGGGAGACCGCTCTCGTGAGCGCGACGCACGAAGGACGGGTCGCTGTGGTCAGCGGCGCGGCACGCGGCATCGGGCGCGCACTCGCCGAAGGTCTCGCGGCGCGGCGCGCGCACGTCGTCGCAGTCGACGTCCTCGACTCCGAGGAGACCGCCGCGGCGATCGCCGCCGCGGACGGCACCTGCATGGCGCTCGTCGCGGACGTCGGATCGCCGCTCGAGGTCGCACGCGTCGCCCGTGAGGTCGGCCGCTGCGACGTGCTCGTC
Organism: uncultured Actinomycetes bacterium; assembly: GCA_963845965.1. Lineage (GTDB taxonomy): Bacteria > Actinomycetota > Thermoleophilia > Gaiellales > Gaiellaceae > Gaiella. The sequence goes on from CAWJUF010000012.1 coordinate 44,604, forward strand.
AACAACGCGGCGCTGCTCGGCACGACGCCGTTCCTCGCGCTCGACCACGAGCTGTTCCGCGAGACGCTGCGCGTGAACCTCGAGTCGCAGTTCCTCCTGGCCAGAGCATTCGCCCCGGGGATGGTCGAGCGCGGATGGGGGAGGATCGTCAACGTCGCGTCGTCGTCCCTCTTCACCTCGACACCGGGCCTCGCCGCGTACATGGCGAGCAAGGGCGGTGTGCTCGGCCTGACGAGCGCGCTCGCCAACGACCTCGGCCCGCACGGGATCACGGTGAACGCGGTCTCGCCCGGACTGACGCGTACCCCCGGGGTCGACGCCGACATCGGAGCGGGGATCCTCTCCCCGGCCGCGATCGACGCCGCCGTCGCAGCGCAGGCGATCCCCCGCCACGGCACGGCCGACGACCTCGTCGGCCTCGTCCTCTTCCTCACCGGTGACGACGCCTCGTTCGTCACCGGCCAGTTCCTCGTCGCCGACGGAGGTGCGACCCGCAGATGAGCCACGAACTGAGATCAGCGATCGAGGTCGTCGAGCGCGACGGCAAGCGGACGACGATCGTCGACCTGAGCGACGTCCTCTCGAATGCGACGGCGGGCTTCGAGCCGCTGCCCCACACGATCGACTACATGACCGCCGAGCAGGGGGCCGAGCGGGGATTCCACGGCCTCACGCCGGAGGACTGGCCGGCACGCGCGGCCATGGCCGGCGAGGTCGCGACCCTCGCGACGCACGCCGGGACGCACGTCGACGCACCCGCGCACTACGGGCCCGCCGACAGCGGCGTCGCCCGGACGATCGAGCACGTGCCGCTGTCCTGGCTCTTCGGGCCGGGCGTCGTCCTCGACGTGCGCGGCGCGTCGCGGGTCGACGGTGTCCGCGCCCCGCACGTCGAGGCAGAGCTCGCGCGCATCGGTCACGAGCTGCGGCCCGGAGACGTCGTCCTCGTCTGGACGGGGACGAACCTCAAGGAGCCCGGCTACGACCTCCGGCACGCCGGGCTGCGGCGCGACGCGACCGAGTACCTCGTCGACCGCGGCGTCCGGCTGATCGGCATCGACGCATGGGGGCTCGACCGCCCCTTCGACGTCATGGCTGAGGAGGCGAAGGCGGGAGACACCGCGCAGCTCTGGGAGTCCCACGTGCTCGGTCGCTCCAAGGAGTACTGCCAGATCGAGCGGCTCGCCAACCTCGAGCTGCTGCCGCGCCCGACGGGCTTCATCGTCTACGCGTTCCCGTACCTCATCGAGGGGGCCAGCGCGGGGTGGTCGCGCGTCGTCGCGATCTACGAGGACGAGACGTGAGCGGGCGCCTCGAGGGGAAGGTTGCGCTCGTCACCGGGGCGGGTCGCGGGCTCGGCATGGCGATCGCCGAGGGCCTCGCCCGCGAGGGGGCCAGCGTGGCCGTGCACTACCGGGGCTCGAAGGCGGGCGCGGACGAGACCGCGGCGCTGGTGCGGGAGCTCGGCGGCGATGCGATCACCGTCCAGGGTGACATTGCGGTCTGGGAGGACGTGCGGCGTATCGCGGACGAGGCCGCCGGGCACTTCGGGCGCATCGACGTGCTCGTGAACAACGTCGGCGACATGGCGGCCTCCCAGATGTCGTGGCGCGAGCTGACGCCCGAGAGCGTCGACCACACCCTCGACCTCGACATCAAGGGCACGCTGTTCATGACGCACGAGGTCGGGCGGCGGATGCTCGACGACCAGCAATCGGGCTCGATCGTCAACATCGGCTCTCGCGTCGTCGTCGAGGGGAGTCCCCGCGCTCCGCAGTACGCGGCCGCGAAGTACGCGATCATCGGGATCACGAAGTCATATGCGCACGCGCTCGCGCCGCACGTCCGCGTCAACACGCTCGGCCCGGGATTCGTCGAGACCGAGGCGCTCCTCGCGCGCGAGGACTGGCGCACGGGGCGGCGCGAGGCGGTGCTCGCTCGGACGCCGCTGGCGCGGATTCCGCAGCCCGAGGACATCGTCCCGCCGATCGTGTTCCTCGCGAGCGACGACGCGCGCCACATCACCGGCGCGTTTCTCCTCTGCGACGGCGGGCACAGCATGGTCGGCGCCTGAGCGCCCGGCCGCGGCCCTCAGGCGAGCCGCTCGGCGAGCCAGTCGCCGATCGTCGGCACGGTCGGGCCCTCGCCCATGTGACCGCCCGGGAAGATCCGCACAGCCTTCGGGTCGCCGTGCTCGAGGCTCAGGTAGATGTCGTCGGTCGCGTTCTGGAGGTCGTTGCGGCCGTTGACGAGCAGCAGCGGCGCGGACGGCTGGTCGAGCACGCCCTGGTCGAGCAGTGAGAGCTCGGGGCAGCGTGCGACGTAGCTTTCGAACGTCGAGCCGCCGAAGAGCGCGGCGCGAGCGGCCATCAGGTCCATCAGGTAGCTCGAGGCGTTGCGTGACTTCTCCTGCCACTCCGGGGTGAACGTGATGTGGACGCCGCCGCCCCAGTTGACCGCGGCCCGGAGCCGCTGGCGGTGGGTGTAGGCGAGCTTCATCGCCCAGTAGCCGCCGTATGAGGCGCCGAACGCCGCGACGCGGGTGCCGTCGAGGTCGTCCTGGCCGTCGAGCCAGTCGAAGACCGGCGTCCACTGCCGCTCCGCGTCCCGGCTCGCCAGCACCGGCGACTGGCCGATCCCGGGCATGTCGACGAGCAGCATCGCGAAGCCGAGGTCGAGCAGGTAGGCGGCGCGGCTGCGCATCTCCTCCTTCCACGTGTCGATCCCGCCCCACGTCATGACGACGGGCGGGCGTGCGACTCCCGCAGGCCGGGCGACGTAGAAGTGGAGCTCGGTGCCCTCGCCCTCGCGGCCCTCGAACGGGAGGGTCACAGCCTGGAGCGGCGGGTCGTCGAGCGCGCCGGCCCGCAGGAAGTACTCGCGCGTGCGGTCGTACCACTCGCGCTTGAGCGGATGGTTGAGGGTCGGGTACCGCGCGACGAACGCGAACCGGTACGCCTGCAGCCACGCCTCGCGCTCGGCCGTCGGCGCCGTCGCGGCCGCGGCGTCCGCGGCGAACCTCTCGGCCGCCGAGCCCCACGCGCTCGTCCACGACTCCGGATCGAGCCCCTCCAGACCCTCGATCACCTCGCGCGCGGCCTCCGGATCGACCTCGTCGACCGGGTGAATGCCCTTCTCGAGCCGCTGGAGGAGCCAGTCCCTGCCGTCCTCGAGCGTGCGGGTCTCCGTCATCTCGTCCTTCCTGTGGTCGAGGCGTCGGGCACGGGCTCAGGCCGCCGTGAGATAGCCGTGGAACAGGCCGTCAGGGTCCCACTCGGCACGGAGCGCCTCGAGCCGCGCGTCGTTCTCCTCGGAGAGGTAGCGGGCGTGCGGACGGGCGAGCAGGTTCTCGTCGGCGAGCTGGATCCCCTCGGAGAACGGCTCGAGCCTGCGCATGTGGTCGACGCCCCACGACCGGACGGACGCGTCGTCGTTCTCGTCCGTCCACGCGGCGAACGCCGCGATGTACAGCTTGGCCTGCACCGAGAAGGCCATGTCGGGTAGCTCCTGCGCGCGCCACGGCCACCAGAACACGTGCGACTCGTCGTTGGGGACCGTCGTGAAGAGGTCGCGCACGACGGGGATCAGCTCGTCGGGACCGGCATTCGTCCACATGTTGTCGGGCGCGTAGCGCCAGCCCTCGGGCTCGAGCGCATCGGCTCCGGCGTAGAGCTCGTCCATCGTCGCCGGGACGGCGACCTCGCGGACGACGGCGCGGCCGAGGACGGGGCACTCCTCGAGGGGCGCGAGGCCGGCGCGAGCCTCGTCCTCGGTCGCGCAGAGTGCCGCGGCCGCGACGACGAGCGCCGTGCCGCCCTCCGCAAAGCCGCCCTCCGGGAGCCGTCGGCGTCGTGCCGAGCAGCGCGAACTCGACGTTGGGCGGAAGCTGCTCGTCCACCTCCATCGCAAAGCGGAGCACCGCGTCGAGCTCGTCGAGCGGGTAGACGTACGCGCTGCGGAAGGTCGCCTGCGGCCGCTCGTAGACCTCGATCGTGTAGCGCGTGACAATCGCCGAAGAAGCCGCTTCCCGAGCCGCGCACGGCCCAGAGCACCTCGGGGTTGGTCGTCTCGTCGGCATGGATCAGCTCGCCCGCGGCGGTCACGACGTCGACGGCGCGGACGCTGGCGCACGCGGGGCCGTGGAGCCGCCCGTTCCAGCCGAAGCCGCCCTGGAGCAGGTACCCGCCGACACACACGGTCGGGCAGTGGCCGCCGGGGAAGAAGAGGCCGTGGCCACGGAGCGCTGCGCCGAGGTCCTCGCCCTTGACTCCCGGCTGGACGGTCGCCGTGCGCGAAACCGGGTCGACGATGATCTCGTCGAGCGCGTCGAGGTCGACAGCATCCCGTCCCGGACGGCCGACGCGGTCCAGCTGTGGCCGCCCGAGCGCGACTTCACCCTGAGCCCCTCCGCCCGCGCGAGGCGCACGGCCGCGACGACCTCCGCCTCGCTCCGAGGTCGAACGATCAGGTCGGGGTACCGCTCGGGCTTCAGCGCGTTGTGGCCGCGGCGGCGAAGCTCCTCGTAACCCGGGTCGCCGCGGCGCAGAACGCGGCCCTCGAGCGACGATGCGGTCGCTCACGTCCAACGGGCCCCGAGCGACGTGAGCCGGAGCTCGTACGAGACGCCGCGCGGTCCCTGTCCGGCGAGGAAGAGCGCCGCGCTTCGCGATCTCGGCCATGTCGACCGCGCCCTCGGGTGGGATGCCGTCGGCGGCGAGCCGCGGCGCCGACTTCGGCGAGTCGATCGGCGCGTCGACGGCGAGCACGCAGGCGTGTATTCCCTCCGCGCGCAAGCTCCTGCGCCGCCGAGAGCGTCATCGCGCGCATCGCGTGGTGCGCGGCGGACCAGAGGCCCGCCGCCCGCGAGCGGGGTGGAGCGACGTCGCGTTCGTCACCTGCACGAGCGCTGCCGCCGCCGTGCGCCCGAAGCGCGCGCGCGCCGAGCGAGAGGAAGAGGAACGCCTGGCGCGCGACGTCGGCGCGTCCAGCGCTCGAATCCCTCGACGGTCTGCGTCGGCCGATCGGTCCGCCGCCCCAGACGTCGCCCGGCCCCATGCGTGCGATCGAGACAGCGTCGACGACGGCGTCGAGCCCGCCGAGGAGCTCTGCCGCCTCCGCGAGCGCGGCGTCGAGCTGCGCAGGGGCGAGCACGTCGGCACGAATCGCATGGGCGCCGCGGGCGCCGGACGGCGTCGAGAGTCTCGTCGCTCTGCGCGATCGCGGCGCAGGCCCAGCCGTCTGCGAGGGCGCGGTCGAGGATCGCGCCGCCGAGGTTCCGGGCGCCGAGCGTGACGAGCGCGGCATCAGACGCCCGCGGCGGGTTGCAGAGTAGGCTGTCATGCCCGACAGTAGAACACGAATTTGGGTTCTACTTCAAGTCGGAACAAGGCTGACATTGACGTCGAGCGTACCAGCGACACGATGCTTCCATCACTCGGGCCTGCCGGTCGCCGACCTCGAGCGGGCGATCGCTGGTATCGGGGTGTGCTCGGGCTCGAGCACACGACGACCGCGCGCGTCGCCCGAGGGGGTGGAGATCGCGTTCGTCGTGGACGGGACGGGGGCCGGCGTCGAGCTCTTCGCGCTCGAGACGCCGGACGCGGAGGCCTGGGAGGGTCCGATCGCCGCGCTGCGGGAGCGACACGGGCACGTCGCGTTCGGCGTCCGAGACCTCGATGAGGTCTTCGCCCGCGCCCTCGCCGCCGGCGGCCGCCCGTGTGGAACCCGCGTCCCTCGCCGAAGCCCGGCCAGCGCATCGCCTTCGTAACGGACCCGGACGGGAATCTCGTCGAGTTGATGTCGGGCTGAGGCGAGTCAGATCGGGACGATCGACGCGCCGCCGTCGACGGGGATCGCGGCGCCGTTCGACGAACCAGGCGTCGTCGGACGCGAGGAACGCGGCGACCTTGGCGACGTCGTCGGCCTCGCCGACGCGGCCCAGCGGGTTCGCCCGCGCGAGCGCCCAGCCCGGGCCGTCGGGGTCGGTGAAGAGGAACTCCGTCGAGGGTGTGCGGATCATCCCCGGCAGGATCGCGTTCGCCCGGATGCGATGCGGACCGCCCGAGGCCGCGAGGTGGTACGTGAACGCGAGGACGCCACCCTTCGCCGCGCCGTGCGCGGCCTGCTCGGTGAACACGGCGCCGCGCACGGCGGCGATCGAGGCGGTGTTGATCACGGCACCGCCGCCGCGGGCGACGAGGTGGGGCCATGCCGCCTTGGCGGCGAAATAGACCAGGTCGAGCTCGTTGCGGATCGTGTGGTGCCAGTCGTCCGGTGTCAGCTCGGAGAAAGGCCCGACGCGCGGCGAGGACGCGTTGTTGAAGAGGACGTCGATGCCGCCGTGCTCCTGGGCGGCGGCGTCGACCCAGGCACGTGTGGCGGCGAAGTCGCCGAGGTCGACGGGAGCGGTGGAGGTCATGCGACCGCCCTCTCGGACGACGATCTCGACGGTCTCGGCGGCTCCGTCGGGATCGAGGTCGCAGCCGGCGACGACGGCGCCCTCGCGCGCGAACAGCAGCGCCGCCGCCCGGCCCATCCCGCGCGCGGTCCCGGTGATCAGAACGACCTTCCCGTCGAGCCGTCGCATTGGTGCCTCCTCGTGTCGCGCTTTCTGGCGCATCCGGAACCGAATCAGTATTCTATTTCGAAATGGCCAGTCGAGACGCTGATCGGAAGAGCGGTGCCGCGGTGGACGATCTGACAGTCGCCGTCCAGCCGCCGCAGCAGGAGCGAAGCCGGGCCTCGTTCGAGCGCGTCATCAAGGCGGCGACCTCCTTGCTCGAGGAGGAGGGGTACGACGGCTTCACGCTCGCGGAGGTGAGCAAGCGGGCGAACGTCTCGATCGGCTCGATCTACGCGCGGGTGAGGAGCAAGGACGACCTGTTCTACGTCATCCAGGACCGGTACATGACCGTCTCGGAGAACCGTCCGAGGCTCCAGGACCCCGATGCGTGGAGCGGCCTCGACGCCCACGCCGCCGTCCTCGGGCTGGTCGAGGAGATCGGCGAGCTGTTCAAGCTGAACGAGCGGCTGCTCCGTGTGTTCATGCACCGGGGAATCGTCGACACCGTCGTCGCGACGCGCTCGTCGGCGAGCGTCTCGCAGTTCCACGACGACGTGGTCGCGATTCTCCTCACGAAGCGCGACGCGATCGCGCACGAGGACCCCGAGCTCGCGATCGACGTGGCGTTCCGGATGGCGTGGGGAACGCTCGCCCGCCAGATCATGTACTGGCCGACGTTCGAGTCGAAGCGCACCATCGCCTGGGACACGCTCGTGCACGAGCTCGGCCGCGCATGCGCTGCGTACCTGCTCGGGCCGGGCCGGCCCGGGCGTACGCGGACCGGCCGCGCGGCCGGTTCCGATTCTTGACTTCTCTGGATGCGGAAGGCTATAAAACCGAATTCGAATACCAATTCCGATCCGATGTCGGATCGGACGCTCCGAGGACGGAGGCCGACATGCCCGAACGCCTGCTCTCCCAACTGGCTCACGTCGAGGTCCTGACCCCGACGCCCGAGGAGACGCTCCGCTTCTGCGTCGACGTCCTCGGGCTCGAGCACTCGGGCACGGAGGGGGCCTCCGCCTACCTCCGCGGCTGGGGGGACTTCTTCCACCACACCCTGCAGGTGACCGAGGGCGACGCGCCCGGGCTCGGGCACATCGGGTGGCGCGCCGAAGGCCCCGACCAGCTCGAGGCGGCAGTGGCGCGGATCGAGGCGACGGGAGCGGGCGAGGGGTGGCTCGAGGACGCGGTCGGGCACGGGCGCGCGTATCGCTACCGCAGCCCGGGTGGTCATCTCCACGAGCTCTTCTGGGAGGTCGAGCGCTTCGAGGCGCCGCCCGAGCTCGTCTCGCCGTTCCCGAACCGGCCACAGCGCTACGTGCCGCGCGGCGCCGCGCTGCGGTGCATCGACCACGTGACGGTCGCGACCGCCGATCCGGAGACCGATGCGCGCTGGCTCCGCGAGACCCTCGGCCACCGCTACATGGAGTACACGGTGATCCCGGACCGCCCCGACTTCGTCGTCTTCGCGATGACGACCGTCTGCGAGCGCAGCCACGACCTCGGCCTCGTATGGGATCCGTCTGGCGTCCCCGCCCGGGTGAACCACATCGCCTACTTCGTGGACTCCCGCGAGGAGCTGCTGCGCGTCGCCGACGTCCTGCTCAACGCCGACGTCGCCATCGAGTTCGGTCCCGGCAAGCACGGCATGGGCGAGCAGGACTACCTCTACATCCGCGAGCCCGGCGGCATGCGCGTCGAGATCAACGCGGGCGGGTACCGCAACTACGAGCCGGACTGGGAGACGGTGCGGTACGAGCCGCACCAGGGCTCGAACGTCTTCTACAAGAACCTCGGGCTCCCGCATTCGATGTTCGAGTCGTTCCCGCCGGTCGAGATGACCAACGAGAAGGCGGAGGAGACGAAGGCCGCGACCGGGTTGTTCAATTGACGGGCGTCGAGCGCGTCCTCGTCGTCGGAGGAGGGATCGGCGGCCTCTCGAGCACGATCGCGCTCCGCAAGGCAGGCGTCGGGGTCGACGTCGTCGAGCTCAACCCGAAGTGGGACGTCTACGGCGTCGGGATCATCCAGCCGGGCAACGCGATCCGCGCGCTCGACCAGCTCGGCCTGGGGGAGAAGGCGATCGCAGAGGGATTCGCGATCCAGGGGTCCCGCTTCCGAGACGGCGAGGGGAACGTGCTCGGTGCGGTGCCCGCGCCGCCGCTGCTCGGCGACCGGTTCCCCGGCATGAACGGCATCACACGGCCGCGGCTCCACCGCATCTTCCAGGACGCTGTGCGGGAGTCCGGCGCCGAGGTGAGGCTCGGTGTGACCGTCGACGCCCTCGAGCAGGACGACGACGGGGTGGACGTCACGCTCACGGACGGCAGCAGCGGCCGCTACGACCTCGTGATCGGTGCCGACGGGATCAACTCGCTCGTCCGCGGGCGCGTCTTCGGAGACGCGCCGGAGCCCGAGTACACGGGCCAGGTCGTCTGGCGCCACAACTTCCCGAAGCCCCCGGAGCAGGACACGCTCGACACGTTCGTGGGCGTGCGCGGCAAGGCGGGCCTCGTCCCGCTCGCACCCGACCTGATGTACATGTTCGTCATCGAGCGCTGGCCCGGCGACGACCTCGACGTCCCCGAGGAGCGGCTCGCCGAGACACTCCGCGAGCGCCTCGCGGGGTACGGCGGCATCATCGGGGAGCTCCGCGACACGCAGATCACGGAGCAGTCGGAGATCGTCTACCGGCCGGTGTACTCCCTGCTCGTGCCACCGCCGTGGTACCGCGGGCGCGTCGTGCTCGTCGGGGACGCGGCCCACGCGACCTCGCCCCACGTCGGCCAGGGCGCCGCGATGGCGATCGAGGACGCCGTGGTGCTCGCCGACGAAGTCGGGTCGTCCGACGATCTCGACGGCGCGCTCGAGCGCTTCATGACGCGGCGCTTCGACCGCTGCAAGCGGATCTGGGAGATCTCGCGTCAGCTCGGCACGTGGGAGATCGAGGAGGCGCGCGATGCCGATTTCGTCGGGCTGACGATCGAGTCGGTGCATCTGACGGCAGCGCCGATCTGATCGTGGGCGCGGGTCGGGTCGCAGGCAAGGTCGTGATCGTCACCGGCGCAGCCGGTGGGCAGGGAGCCGCCGAGGTCGCCTGGCTCGTCCGGGAGGGTGCCGACGTCGTCGCCACCGACCTCGTGGAAGATGCGCCGAGCTACCCGCCGGGTGCGGGAACGGTTGCGTACCGCCGTCTCGACGTCACGCGTCCCGAGGCGTGGGAGGACATCGTCTCGGAGACGGCGGATCGTCATGGCTCAGTCGACGGGCTGGTGAACAACGCAGGGATCACGCACCGCGCGCGGCTCGGCTCGGTGACGCTCGAGGACTGGAACCGCGTGCTCGGCGTCAACGTCACCGGGGCGCTCCTCGGGATCCAGGCCGTGATGCCCTCGATGCGGCGCGGCGGGTCGATCGTCAACGTCGGCTCGGTCGCGGGCCTCACGGCGCACTACACCGTCGCGTACACGGCGAGCAAGTGGGCGCTCCGGGGGCTCTCGCGCGTCGCGAGCATGGAGCTCGGTGCGCGCGGGATCAGGGTGAACACGATCCATCCCGGCTACATCGAGACCCCCATGACGGCGTCGGCTCCGCCCGCGTTCCTCGCGGCGTCGCTCGAGGTCGCGCCGCTCGCACGGGCGGGGACGCCCGACGACGTCGCGCCGCTCGTCGGCTTTCTCCTCTCGGACGAGTCGGCGTATCTGAGCGGGACGGAGATCGCGGTGGACGGGGGCCAGTCGGCGCACGGCGGCGCCAAGGCCCTGTCGGACGCGCTGCTGCGGGCCTCGGGCGACGAGACCGCCGGCGCGGCCGGCTCCGAGCCGCAGACGAACGGCGTGGGAACGGCGTCTCAAGAGGTTGGGAGGCACGAGTGACAACGGCGAAGGAGGACCGAATGACGCGTGACCGTGGTGCGGGCAGGCTCCCGCATCGACTCATGGCGGGCTGCCTGCTCGTCCTCGCCGTCGCGGTTGCGGCGGCGCTCGGGACGGCATCGCCCGGCTCGTCGGCGACGACCGCGGCGGCTGCGTGCGGCACGCTGCCGAAAGTGGCTCCCAGCGACCCGCAGGGCGCCCTGAAGACGACGACCGCGACCGTCAAGGGGTACTACAACGGCTGGCCGTTCACGCTCCGCAAGAGCCAGCTCGCGAACTGGAAGCCCAAGGGCAAGGGCCCGTACACCGTCGGGGTCCTGTTCGACGGCCTGTCGAACCCGTTCCAGGCGTACGTGTTCAACTCGCTGCAGAAGTTCCTCAAGCGGTCGCCGGCGATCGACAAGGTGATCGCTGTCGTCTCCGAGGCGGGGAACCCCACGAAGGAGGTCCAGAACTACCAGTCGCTCGTCCAGCAGGGCGCAGACCTCATCATCGTCCAGCCGTCGTCGGCGCCGGCGATGCTCCCGGTCGTCAAGGACGCTCTCAAGCAGGGTGTCGCGACGATCGCGTACATCAACCCGCTGTCCGACGCGTCCGCGGTGAGTGTCGGCCCGAACGTGTACACGTCGGGCGGCCAGGCGATGGCCAACCTGCTCAAGCTGAAGGGCGGCAAGGGGAACTTCCTCGGGGTGCACGGCATCCGCGTCACCGCGGTCGACAAGTCGACCTGGGGGGTCTACAACAGCCCTGCTCGCCGCCTGCCCGAACGTGAAGCTGGTGGGTGAGATCGACGGGAACTTCGCGCCGCCGGCCGTCCGCGCCGCGGTGTTGCAGTTCCTCGCGACCTACCCCGGTGCCGATCGACGCCGTCTTCCACACGGCCACCATGGGCCCCGCGATCATCGGGGCGTTCCAGCAGGCCGGGCGGGACGTCCCGTCGGTTACGGCGATGGCCGCCCAGAAGGGCGACCTCGCCTACTGGTCCGACAACGCGAGCAAGGGCTACACGACCACCGGCTTCGCCGGCGGGCCGACCGCGATCACGAACCTGATGGTGCGCGTCACGCTCCGCATGCTCGCCGGGCAGGGGCCGAAGGTGTCCGACATCCCGTGGCCGCAGCCGCAGATCACGCAGGCGAACTACAAGCGGTACGCAAAGCCGGGGTGGACGGTGACGACCCCGGGCACGGTCGAGCAGCCCCGCTCGACGCACTACAGCGAGAAGGACATGAACTCGCTGTTCACCCACCCCGAGCGCAAGGCGAAGGGGTTCTAGCGACCGGCCGCTCGTGGCCGCGCCCCGCACGGGCGCGGCCACGAGGCGGACGTCGCGACGTCGCGTGAGCACCTCGAGCCCCGCCCAACGTTCCCGAGACCGGCTCGACGTTCGCCCTGCGGACGACGGATCTGGCGAAGGCATTCGGCCCGACGCAGGCTGTCAAGGCATGCACGTTCGACCTGCGGGTCGGCGAGGTGCACGCGATCATGGGCGAGAACGGGTCGGGGAAGAGCACGCTCGTCAAGATGCTCACGGGCGTCCACCGGCCCGACGCCGGGACGATCGAGGTGGGGGAGCGGACGCTGACCGCCGTCCGGTCACCGCGGGAGGCGCTCGACCTCGGGATCGTCGCCGTCTTCCAGGAGGTGCTGGTCGTGCCGCCGCGCTCGATCCTCGACAACCTCTGGCTCGGCATCGATCCGCTCCATCGCGACGCCGTCTCGAAGGCGGAGCGGCTCGAGCGAGCGGCCGAGACGCTGCTCCAGCTGACGGGCGCCGACGACCGACCTCAGGCGTCCCGTCGAGGAGCTCTCGCTCAGCGACCGGCAGGCGTGCTGCATCGCCCGTGCGCTGATCCGGCGTCCGCGGATCCTCGTGCTCGACGAAGCGACCTCGGCGCTCGACGTCGCGACCCGCGACCGATTGTTCGCGATCGTCCGCCGGCTCGCGGGCGAGGGGACGAGCACGATCTTCATCTCGCACCGGATGGACGAGGTCGAGGAGATCGGCGACAGGGTGACGGTGATGCGCTCGGGCGAGACGGTCGCGACGCGCGCCCGGGGCGAGGTCGAGGCGGCCGAGCTCGTCCGGCTGATGACCGGAGCGGAGCACCTCACCGACACCGGCCACGCCCATCCCGAGCGCGCTCGCTCCGCCGACGTGGTCCTGCGGGCCACCGGGGTGCGGCTGCGGCAGGGCGCGAGGGAGATCGACTTCGAGCTGCACGCGGGCGAGATCGTCGGGCTCGCCGGGCTCGAGGGACAGGGGCAGGACGTGTTCCTCCGGGCCCTGCGCGGCGCGGGAGGCGTCTCCGGGCGCGTCGCCCGCGTGACCCCGGAGCGGGAGGTCGCGATCGGCTCCCCCGCAGCCGCAGCGCGCGCCGGCATCGCCTACGTCCCACGCGAGCGCCGGGACGAGGCGCTCTTCGGCGTCCTCTCGGTGCGCGAGAACTTCACGCTGCCGACGGTCGCGCGCGACACCGTCGCGGGCTTCGTCCGCCCCTCGGCGAGCGAGCGGCGGCTGTCCGGGTACGTCGACCTGCTGCGCATCAAGCTCGGCCGCTCGAGCGACGGGATCATGACCCTCTCGGGCGGGAACCAGCAGAAGGTCGTCATCGCCCGCTGGCTCGCGTCCGAGCCGCGCATCCTGCTGCTGAACGACCCGACTCGCGGCGTCGACCTCGGCGCCAAGCGCGACATCTACGACCTGCTCGCCGAGCTCACGGCGGAGGGGATCGCCGTCGTGATGCTCTCGACCGAGGTCGACGAGCTGATCGAGCTGATGGACAGGGTGCTCGTCTTCAAGGAGGGCGAGCTCGAGGTGGAGCTCGGTCGAGCGTCCCTCACGCGGTCGGTGCTCGTCGCGAGCTACTTCGGACAGGAGCAGGCGGCGGGTGTCTGAGATCCGGCGATTCCTGCGGACGCGCAGCTTCGCGTTCGCCCTGCTGCTCTCCGTCGTGCTGCTCGTCGCGAACATCGTCGTGCTGCCGAGCTTCGGCAGCCCGAGCAACTTCGACACGAACCTCATGCTCTTCGCGCCCTTCGCGCTGGTGGCGATGGCCGCGACTCCCGCAATCCTGAGCGGCGGCGGCGGGCTCGACATGTCGGTCGGCCTCAACGCGGGGCTCGTCTCGAACGTGCTGATCCTCTATCTCCTTCCCGCACGGGGCGTGGGGGAGCGCCTGGGTCGCCGTGCCGATCGTCCTCGCGCTCGGCGCCGCGATCGGGCTCGTGAACGGGCTCTCCGTCGCCGTGCTCCGCTACCAGCCGGTCATCGCGACGCTCTGCATGCTGTTCGTCCTCCAGGGCGTCAACCAGAAGATCGCGGGCGCGCCGACGGCGTCGCCGCCGAGCTGGACGCAGCATCTCGCGGAAGGGTTCGGGCCGATCCCGGGCGGGCTCGTGCTGATCGCCGTCCCGGTCGTCGTGTGGATCCTGCTCCAGCGCCTGCCGTACCATCGCGTGCTGCTCTCGGTCGGCGGCAACGACGCAGCCGCCTTCTCGTCCGGGGTCGACGTGACGCGCGTGCGGATCCTCGCCTACACGCTCGGGGGCACTCTTCGCCGCCGTCGCGGGCATCGCGATCGCCACGCTCCTCCAGTCCTCGGACGGGAACGCGGGCCTCGAGTACGTCCTCATCGCCCTCGCGGCGGTCGCGCTCGGAGGGACCCCGATCGGCGGCGGCCGCGGGGGCCTGCTCGGCGCGATCGTCGGGGCGTCGGCGATCTTCCTCGTCCAGAACCTCCTGAGCGCCCTCCACGTCGACGCGTACTGGCTCCAGGTGGCCTACGGCGGGATGCTCATCGTCGGATCCGTGATCGGCGCACAGCTGACGGCGCCTCGGCGGGCGGGAACGGCATGAGCGTCGCACCCGCCGAGACGGCGAGCCGCGGTCCCGGGGTCGTCGCGTCGGTGCGCCGCCTGCAGGCCCACTACCCGGTCGCGCAGATCGTCGCGCTCGTCGTGCTCTTCACGTACGGCGCCGCGACGCTCGACGGATTCGCCTCGCGGCGGAGCATCTACTCGATGCTCGTTCTCGCGGCGCTGCTCGGCATCGCGACCGCGGGGCAGACGCTGTGCGTCCTCGATCGGCGGCATCGACTTCTCGATCGCGGCGTGGATCGGGATGGGCGCGATCATGCTCGTACAGCTGAACGGCTCGCGCGGGTGGTCGTTCGGGGCGACCTTCGTGCTGATCGCCGTCCTCGCGATCGCGGGCGGGGGCACGGTCGGCTACATCTGCCACCGGTGGCGCATCGACCCGCTGATCATCACCCTGGCGATGGGGGCGATCGTCAACGGCGCGCTCCTCGTCTGGGCGAAGGGCTTCATCACGGGAACGCCCCCGACCTGGCTGCAGACTCTCACGTCGCCCGCAAGCACGACGTTCGGGATCGACTTCCCGCCGCTCGTCGCGGTGTGGGCGGTGCTCGCGATCGTGATCGCGGTCTTCCTCCAGCGGACGCCGTCGGGACGACGGCTGTATGCGACCGGTGCGAACATGCGCGCGGCGGAGATGGCGCTCGTGCGGACGCGGTACGTCTGGATAGGCGTCTTCGCGTTCAGCGCGCTCGTCGCGGCGGTCACGGGAATGCTGCTCGGCGGCTTCGCCGGCGCCGCAGACGCCTCGCTCGGCACGAACTACCTCTGGCAGGGCCTCACGGCCGTGATCGTCGGAGGCACCGCGTTCGGGGCGCGGGGCGACTACTGGCGCACGGTCCTCGGCAGCCTGCTCCTGATCGTGCTCGGCACGCTGATGATCGGCAACGGCTACGACACCGCCGACCAGCAGATCCTCTACGGCGTGCTGCTCTTCGTCGTCGTGTTCTTCTACGGGCGGGACCGCCGCCTCGGCGATCGCGTCTGACGTGGGGCGCCTCGACGGAAAGGTCGCGCTGATCACCGGCACGGGCGGCGGCATCGGCCGTGCCGCCGCCGCACTCTTCGCTGCCGAGGGAGCGACCGTCGTCGGCTGCGACCTCGATCCCGCGCGCGCCGAGGAGACCGACGATCTCGTGCGCGGCGCCGGGGGGACGATGACCTCGTCCGCGCCGGTCGACGTCGCCGACGAGGAGGCGGTGCCGACCTGGATCGACGCCGCCGCGGCCGAGCACGGCGGCATCGACGTGCTCTACAACAACGCCGGGTCTGACGAGCTTCGCCCCGCTCGAGCAGGTCACGCTCGACGGACTGGTCGTTCACGATGCGCAACGAGCTCGATCTCGTCTTCCTCGCGTGCAAGCACGCGTGGCCGCACCTCCGCGCCCGGGGCGGCGGGAGCGTGGTCAACGTCGGCTCGACGGCGGGCATGACGGGATCGCTCACGCTCGACCGCACGGCGCACACGGCGTCGAAGGGCGCCGTGATCGCGCTCACGCGCCAGCTTGCGGCAGAAGGGGCCCGACACGGGATCCGCGTGAACAGCGTGTCCCCGGGCATGACCGAGACGCCGCAGACGCAGCACCTCTTCGACGACCCGGAGCATCCGATCGCGCGCATCGCCGACCACATCCCCCTCGGGCGACCCGGCCGGCCGGAGGACGTCGCG
>CAWJUF010000013.1:0-30525 GCA_963845965.1 uncultured Actinomycetes bacterium
TCCCGGCTCATCCGCATCTCGGGCCTGACACCCGTGAGGACGGACGGCCGGTAGAACTGGCCCTCGATGCGCTCGCCGCCCGTGACGAGCGCGGCACCGCGGTCGAGGGCGTCTGCGACGTGGCTCTCGACCTTCTCGAGCGCCGGCTCGTCGATGAGCGGCCCGACCTGGCCGCCCTCGGTGAACCCGTCCGCGACGGTGAGCGCCTCCACGGCCGCGGTGAAACGCTCCAGGAACGCGTCGTAGATCCCCGCCTGGACGAGCATCCGGTTCGCCGAGACGCAGGTCTGCCCGGAGTTCCGGAACTTGCATACGAGCGCGGCGTTCACGGCGATATCAAGGTCGGCGTCGTCGAAGACGATGAAAGGGGCATTGCCGCCCAGCTCCAACGAGATCTTCTTGATCTGATCCGCGCATTGACGCATCAACAGCTTCCCCACCTCGGTCGAACCGGTGAAGCCGAGCTTGCGCACGCGCGGATCGGAGGTCATCTCCCGTCCGATCTCGGGCGCGTCCTGCGCATCCCCGGTGACGACCGAGAAGACGCCCGGCGGGACACCGGCCTCCTCGGCGAGAGCGGCAATCGCGAGCGCGGACAGCGGCGTCTGCTCCGCCGGCTTGAGCACCATCGTGCAGCCGACCGCGAGCGCGGGCGCGGACTTCCTCGTCACCATCGCGGAGGGGAAGTTCCAGGGCGTGATACCGGCCGTCACGCCGATGGGCTCGCGCGTCACGACGATCCGCCGGTCGGGTGCCGGCGACGGGATCACCACGCCGTCGAGGCGCTTCGCTTCCTCGGCGAACCACTCGTAGAAGGACAGCGCGTAGGCAATCTCCGTTCGCGCCTCTGCGAGCGGTTTTCCCTGCTCGAGCACCATGAGCGCCGCGAGATCCTCCTCGCGCTCCGCCATCAGCGCCGCCAGGCGGGTCAGGACCCGCGCCCGCTCCTTGGCGCTTCGTGCCTTCCACGCCGGCAGCGCGCGATCGGCGGCCTCGATCGCACGGCGCGTCTCGGGCGCTCCGAGCCGCGGCACGTCGACGATCGCCTCCCCGGTCGCCGGGTTCAGGACCGGAAACGTCTCGCCGCTGTCGGCGTCGACCCAGCGGCCGCCCACGTACGCGTTCGAGCGGATCAGGTCGCCGGCTACCGTCGCCACAGACGTGACGATACCCGCGCGGTTTCCGCCACTACGGATCGATGCCTGCGGGGGGCGGGGATGCCGACAGCAGCCGAGAGTAGAGTCCCGAGCGTGGAGCGCGCACCTCTCCACGTCGATCAGGCACCTACGCCGCCGATAGCTCGCGACCTCGACGGTCGGCGGCGTTCTCCCGTGCAGGTTCCGTCGCGGGCGACCCTCTCGAGGCGGCCCTGATGCCACTTCTGAGACGCCGGACCAAGGACGAAGAGGTCCCGCGGGCCGGGCCGTATGCGCCCGGGTGGGACGTGCCCGCCCGCTTCAACTTCACGCGCGATGTCGTGGAGGCGCTCGCGACCGACCCACTCAAGCCCGCCCTGACGTTCGTCGATCGCGAGGGCATCGTCGACCGGCGCACGTTCCACGAGATCGCGGGCGACTCCGCACGCTGGGCGCATCTCATGAGAACGCGTCTCGACCGCGGCGACCGCGTCGTGCTCGCGATCGGCAAGGTGCCGTCGTGGCAGGCGGCGATGCTCGGCGCGCTCAAGAGCGGCCTTGTCGCGGTTCCGTGCCCAAACACGCTGCGTGCGCGGGATCTCGCGTTCCGCGTTCGCAACTCGGGCGCGCGGCTCGTCGTGGCGGACCGCTCGCTCGAGCTCGAGCTCGAGGAGATGCGCAACCAGGTCGGTGCCTCGGTGTCGGTGCTCTTCCTCGACGAGGCGCTGGAGGAGCTACGACGGTACATGCCGGTCGCGCCGAGCGAGGACACGACTGCCGGCGAGACAGCGTTGATCCTCTACACGTCCGGCACGACGCAGGAGCCGAAGGGCGCCGTCCACACCCATGCGTACACCTGGGCGCAGCGGATGCAGGCGACCCACTGGCTCGACGCACACGAGGGTGACGTCGTCTGGTGCACGGCCGATTCAGGCTCGGCGAAGGCGGTCTGGAACTCGCTTCTCGGCCCGTGGTCGCACGGGGCGGAGATCGTCGTCCACGAAGGCCCCTTCGACGCGGCCGAGCGACTGTCGCTGATCCAGCGGCTCGGCGTGACGATCCTCTGCCAGACGCCGACCGAGTACCGGATGCTCGCGAAGCTCGAGAAGCTGGAGCTGGCCTACCTCCCGCGGCTGCGCCACGCGGTCTCGGCCGGCGAGCCGCTGAACCCCGAGGTGGTCGCGCGTTTCCAGGATGCGCTCGGCGTCACGGTCCACGACGGGTACGGGCAGACGGAGAACTCGGTGCTCGTCGCGAACACGCCCGCGGCGCCGTTCCGCCCGGGGTCGATGGGCCAGCCCACCCCGGGTCACGACATCGCGGTGATCGACGACCTCGGCAACGTCTGCCCGCCGGGCGTCGAAGGCGACCTGGCCCTCATGGGGCGGCCCCCCACGCTCTTCAGCGGGTACTGGGAGGCGACCGAGGAGGCGGACGCGCTCTTCCGGGACGACTGGTTCCTGACGGGCGACCGGGCGACCCGCGACGAAGACGGCTATCTCTGGTTCGTCGGACGCGCGGACGACGTGATCGTCTCCGCGGCGTACCGGATCGGCCCGTTCGAGGTCGAGAGCGCGCTCCTCGAGCACGCGGCGGTCGCGGAGAGCGCCGTCGTGGGCGTTCCGGACGACGACCGCGGCCAGATCGTCGCGGCGTTCGTCGTGCTCCGACCGGGCCAGGAGCCGAGCGATCGCCTCGTGTCGGAGCTCCAGGAGCACGTCAAGGCGGTCACCGCCCCGTACAAGTATCCGCGCGAGATCGCGTTCGTGGACGAGCTTCCGAAGACCGCGAGCGGGAAGATCCAGCGGGGCGAGCTGCGCCGGCTCCATGCCGAGCTCGCGGCGGCGCCCCCGCCTACGATCTCGCTCGTCCCCGACCCCGACGAGGCGCCCGACCCCGCCGCAGCCGAGGCGGCCGAGCGCGCACGGATCGAAGCCGAAAGACGAGCTCGTGCGGAAGCCGCCGAGGCGGCGCGACGCGAGGCCGAGCAGGCCACACGCATCGCCGCCGAGGCAGAGGCAGCACAGCGCGCACGCGCCGAAGCCGAGGAAGCCGCCCGCCTCGCAGCCGAGGCAGAAGCAGCGGAGCGCGCACGCGCCGAGGCCGAGCAGGCCGCACGCCTCGCCGCCGAGGCAGAGGCAGCAGAGCGCGCACGGATCGAAGCCGAAGAAGTCGCCGCGCGCGAGGCCGAAGCAGCCGCACAACGCGAAGCCGAGGAAGCCGCCCGCCTCGCAGCCGAGGCAGAAGCAGCCGAGCGCGCACGCGCCGAGGCCGAGCAGGCCGCACGCCTCGCCGCCGAGGCAGAGGCAGCAGAGCGCGCACGGATCGAAGCCGAAGAAGTCGCCGCGCGCGAGGCCGAAGCAGCCGCACAACGCGAAGCCGAGGAAGCCGCCCGCCTCGCAGCCGAGGCAGAAGCAGCCGAGCGCGCACGCGCCGAGGCCGAGCAGGCCGCACGCCTCGCCGCCGAGGCAGAGGCAGCAGAGCGCGCACGGATCGAAGCCGAAGAAGTCGCCGCGCGCGAGGCCGAAGCAGCCGCACAACGCGACGCCGAAGAAGCGGCGGAGCGCGCGCGGCGCGAGGAAGCCGCGGCGATAGCCGCGCTGGCCGCGGAGCCCGAGCCGGTCGAGGAGACCGAGGTCGGCGAGGCCTCGGTCGAGACGCAGGAGCAGTCACGCGGCGATGCCCGCCGACGCCGGCGCGAAGAGAAGGAAGCGGAGAAGCGGCGCGCCGAGGAAGAGCGTCGCCAGGCGAAGGCGGCAGAGGAGCAGCGCAAGCGCGACGAGGCGACTGCCCGAGAGGAGGCCAAGCGCCGCGAAGTCGAAGCGAAGGAAGCGGCCAAGCGCGAGGCCGAGGACGCCAAGCGGCGCGAAGCCGAGGAACGAGAAGCCGCCAAGCGGCGCGACGTCGAAGCGAAGGAAGCCGCCAAGCGCGAGGCCGAAGACGCCAAGCGGCGCGAGGCCGAGGAGAAGGAAGCCGCCAAGCGGCAGGCCGAGGAGGCGCGCGTCCAGGCCAAGCTCGACGCGGAGCAGCGCAAGCGCGACGAGGCGGCCGCACGGGAGGCCGAGAAGGCGACGGCAAAGCAGCGCGAGGAGGACGAGCGCCGACGGCAGGTCGAGGAGCGCGAGACGGCGAAGCGGCGCGAGGAGGAAGAGCGCCGCGCACGACGCGAGGAGGAGAAGGCCCGGCGCGGGGGCGGGCTCGGTCGTCTCCGCAAGCGGGGGGAGCCCGACGAGTACGACGCCCCGGACGACGAGGCTTCGGTCGAGCCGATCTCGGACATCGTCGAGCGGTTGCGCTACTACTCGCGGGCACCGGAGCCGACCAGCGCGGCCCCGAACGGGCCGGACGAGGCGACCGTCGAGGACCAGCCGTCCTCGAGCCAGACGATCGAGACCGATTAGGCTCCGCGCGGCTCGGCCTTCCGCCGCCCGCTCCGCGCGTCGGTCACACTGATGCGGTGAGCCAGGTCGTCGAAGCGCCGGTCGAGGTCCGCGAGCCGTCGTCGGAGAACGTGCCGCTCGACGAGCGGCCGTGGGTCGTGATCGTGTGGAACGATCCGATCAACCTCATGAGTTACGTCACGCTCGTGCTCCAGCAGCTCTTCGGCTATTCGAAGACGAAGGCGACGCGCCTCATGCTGCAGGTGCACCATGAGGGGAAGGCGGCGGTCTCGACGGGGACGCGCGAGAAGGCGGAGCTCGACGTGTCGAGGCTGCACGCGCACGGGCTGTGGGCGACCATGCAGCAGGACTGATCGTGCGTCGAGGCATCGATCGACGCCGCGACGGCTCGTACCGCGTGCGGCTGCCGTCGGAGGAGCGGGACATCCTGGCGGCGCTTCCTCCCAGCTGCGCGACGCCCTGGACGTCGGCGAGCCCACCCTCTACCGGCTCTTTCCCCCCGCGTTCGTCGAAGACGACGCGGGCAACGTGGACTACGCGCGCCTCGTGGGCGCCACGCTCCTCGACGGGAAGCTCGCCGCGCTCGCAGAGCTCGAGCGGACGGCGCACGCGGAGTCCCTGAGCGAGGAGGAGCTCCGCACCTGGCTCGCCGGCCTGGAAAGCCTTCGGCTCGTCCTCGGGACGCAGCTCGACGTGACCGAGGAGAGCTACGGCCCGCTCGATCGCGAGGACCCGGATGCGCCGCGGCTCGCGCTCTACCACTGGCTGTCATGGCTCCAGGAGGAGGTCGTGCAGGCGCTGTCGGCGTCGCTCCCGGAGCCGAGCGACCCCGACGATCCCCACTGAGGCTCAGGGCCGCACGAGGACTCGCCCGGCCTCGCCGGCAAGGCTCGCCTCGACCGCGGCGTTCACCTCGTCGAGCGGGAACGACGGCCCGACCGACGTGGCGAGCTCGAGCCGCCCGGCACGGACGTGCTCAAGCATCGCCGGGAGCGACACGGCCGGGTCCTCCGAGCCGTAGAGCGTCCCCGTGAGGTGCTTCTCCTTCCGGATCAGCTCGAACGGGTCAAGATCGAGGCGGAGGCCCTGCGCCGGAAGGCCGACGATCACCGTCGTGCCTCCGTCGCGCGTGAAGCGGAGTGCCGTCGCGGTCGTCGCCGGGTCGCCCACCGCGTCGAACGCATGGTCGGCTCCGTCCGGCAGGGCGTCGCGCAGCACGTCGCGGAGCCCGTCGGGGGTCGCGACGTGCGTCGCACCGGCTCGGCGCGCCGCGTCCAGCCGCGCGTCCACCGGATCGCACACGACGATCGCGGTCGCGCCGGCGATCCTCGCTCCCTGCACGACGAACTGCCCGACGCCGCCTGCGCCGATCACGAGGACCGACGAGCCCGACGCGACACGCCCGGCGAAGAGCACGGCACCGACTCCTGTGAGCACCGCGCAGCCGAGCAGCGCGGCCTGGTCGAGCGGGATCCCTGCCCCGAGCGGAAGCGCGACCTGCTCGGAGACGACCACGCGCTCTGCGAGACAGCCGGTGGCGGTGCCGCGGTACACCGTCTCGCCCCGGTACGACATCCCGGTCGTCCCGTCGGGCAGCGTTCCGTTCGGGATGGCCGCGTTGAGCACGCGGCACGTCGCCGGACGCCCGCGCCTGCAGCCGGCGCACTCGCCGCACGACGGCGCCCACGAGAGGACGACCTCGTCGCCCGGGCGCGCGAGCGTCACCGCGCCGCCCACCTCCTCGACGACCCCGGCGCCCTCGTGCCCCAGCACCATCGGCGTCGGCCGCTGGAACTCGCCCCTCACCTGGTGGAGGTCGGTGCCGCAGATCCCGACCGCCGCCATCCGCACCACCACTTCGTGCGGCCGCGGCTCGGCGAGATCGATCTCCGCGACCTCGAAGGGCTCGCCGACGGCATGGAAAAGAGCGGCGCGTGTCTTCATCCCGTTGGTCGAGACGCCTTGCAACAGACTGTTGCAAGCCGCCTCATGCCCGTCGTCACCCGCTCAACCTCGCTGCGACAGGGTCTGCGGCCGCGAAAGCGGCCGCCTTCAGGGAGCCTTGCGCGGAACGGGTCCGCCGCTTGCAGCTCAAGCGAGCGCTGCCTTGACGTCCGCGCAGTTCGTCACCGTCGAGACGTTCTGGAGCGCGAAGTTGATCGCCGCGTTGTGCCACTCCGCGTTCATGGTCGAGCAGCCGTCTTCCGGCAGGACCATGAAGAAGCCCATGTCGGCCCCCGTCCGCGACGTGTGCTCGATCGACATGTTCGTCCAGGCGCCGGTGACGATGATCGTGTCGCGCCCGAGGCCGGCGAGCAGGGTCTCGAGCTTCGTGCCCTGCCACGCGGACATCCGCATCTTCTCGACGACGAAGTCGCCCTCCTGCGCCTCGAGCCCGTCAGCGGGCGCGGCGCCCCACGTCCCGCGGACGAGCGCTCCCGCGGCGACGCCTTCGAACAGCGGAGCGTTGACCTTCAGTCCGGGAGCCCCCTCGTCGACGACGTACCAGACGTGGATCACCGGGATCCCCTTCCCGCGGCAGAACGCGGCGAGATCCTTCACGTTCTCGACGACGTTCTGGTCCTTCGCGTGCTGCGGGGAGCCTGACTCGGCAAACGCGCCGCCGTCGATGATCACGTCGTTCTGCATGTCCTGGACGATGAGGACGCAGCGCGACGCGTCCAGGCTGTAGTCGGGCATCTCGTCTCTCCTAGCTCATGTACGGCTCGCGCCGCGGGCCGACGGTGGTCCGGATCGTGTACACGGACGTGCTCGAGGGGATGAACAGCGTGTGCCAGTCGGGCCCGCCCCAGGTCTGGTTGCCGACGTTCTCCGGCACGAGCACGGTGCCGAGGTGCTCGCCCTGCGGCGAGATGACCCAGACGCCGTTCGGGCCGGTGACCCAGATGTTCCCGCGCTCGTCGCACTTCATCCCGTCCGGGATGCCCTCCTCGATCACGCCGGTGCCGACGCCCTCGAAGAACATGCGCCCGTTCGCGAGCGACCCGTCCGCGACGACGTCGAACACCTTGATGTGCGCGCGCGGCGTGTCGTTGACGTAGAGCAGCGACTCGTCGGGTGAGAAGCAGAGCCCGTTCGGCATGTCGAACTCGTCCTGCGCGACGGCCAGCTCGAGCTCGTCCTGCCCGCCGCCCGGCGGGATGCGGAAGACGCCCTGCCAGCCGAGCTCGCGCGCGCGCTCGACGCCGAACCCCGGGAACCGGCCGTACCACGGGTCGGAGAAGTAGATCGTCCCGTCCGAGCGCACCGTGACGTCGTTCGGGCTGTTCAGGTACTTGCCCTCGTAGTGGAACGCAAGCGTCTCCCTGACCCCGTCGCGGCGCTCGCGGACGAGCGAGCTCGTGACGTGCTCGCAGACGAGGAGGTTCAGATCCGCGTCGAGGGTCATCCCGTTGCACTTGAACGACGGCCTGCGCACCTCCGTCACCTCGCCGTCGAGCGTGACCTTGCGGCGGACGTCGCCCGGCATGTCGGAGAAGTAGAGGACCTGCTCGGCGGGATGCCAGATCGGCCCCTCCGTGAAGGTGAAGCCCGTCGCCAGCCGCTCGACCGCCGACCCCTCCTCGACCAGCTCGAAGATCGCGTCCGACTTCGCGTCGATACCCGACACGGGTTCTCTCCTTTCGTGGCTCCGTTGCCCGGGCGACTCTACTTCGTTCGCGAGCGGATCCCCGCCGAAGGCGGGGCAGATCCATAAAAGGCCGCCGCCTTCGGCGTCACGCTGTCGCGGTCGCAAGTGCCTCTCAGCCTCGCGGCGCTGCCGCAGTACGCTCTACCGATGCCCGACGCCGACACGGTCGTGTTCATTCCCGCCTGGAACGAGGAGCAGGCGCTCCCGGCCGTCCTCGACGAGCTGCGCGCGGGACTCCCCGATGCCGACGTGCTCGTGATCGACGACGGGTCGACCGACGCGACGGCGGCCGTCGCTGGCGCGAACGGCGCGATCGTCGTCTCGTTCGGCGAGAACCGAGGGCTTCGCGCGGGGATCGCGGCCGGGTACCACGAGGCGCACGAGCGCGGATACGCGTACTGCGGCCGGGTCGACGCGGACGGCCAGCATCCCGTCGACGAGCTCGTACGGCTGCTCGAGCTCGTCCGCTCGGACGACTGCGACGTCGCCGTCGGCTCGCGCTTCGCCGCGGGCGAGGGCTACGACGCCGACCGCTACGAGCCCTCCCGCACGCGACGCTTCGGGATCGGGCTCCTCCAGAAGGCCATGCACGTCCGGCTCGGCAGCCCGTTCCACGACCCGACGAGCGGAATGGCCGCCGTGAACCGGAAGGCGATGCCGATCATGGCGCAGCCGTACGCGAGCGGCGCGCCGGAGGTGGAGGCGCTGCTCCGGCTGAAGCGGGCCGGGCTCCGGGTCGTCGAGGTCGCCGTCCACATGCGCGAGCGCTCGCACGGGGAGTCGAAGCTCCAGGGCAAGAAGGCCGTGAAGCTCGTCCTGACCGTGGTCGGCACGCTGCTCTTCTTCCGCTGGCTCAAGCATCGTCGGTCGTGACGGCGACGCGGGTCGTCGTCGTCCTCGGCTACTCGCACGGCGGCGGCCACGACCTCCATCCCGTCTGCGCCGCGCGGCTGGAGCGCGCGTCGGAGGTGGCCACCGCAGACGACGTCGTCGTCCTCTCCGGCTGGGCGCGAGTGCCGCACGGCGTCTCGGAAGCCGAGCTGATGCGCACCGCCTGGCGCGGCGCCGCGCGCGAGGTGGTGGTCGACCCGGACGCGCGCACCACCGTCGAGAACATGGCGAACGCGCTCAACGACGTCCTCCGCGTCGGCGCGCGCGAGGTCGTCGTCGTGACGTCGTCCTGGCATGCGCTGCGCGCGAAGACCGCCCTGCGCTGGCTCCTGCTCCACACCGGGATCAAGGTGCACTCGGCCTCGCCGCCCGGAAGATCGCGGCGGGGGTCGCTGCGGGAGCTGGCGCTCTGGCCGCTCCTGCCGTTCCAGCTCTGGACGGCGAGCCGCAGGAGCTGGCGGCCCTAATTGGGCGTGTCAGGGCGCGTAGGGCGTGGCTTCAGCCTCGCCCTCCTTGCTCGAACCAAGAGGGGCGAGGCTAAAGCCACGCCCCTCAGCCCCCGGTCGTCAAGCCACCTCGACGTGGATCCGCTGCTTCGCCTCGCGCAGCGGGCCGCCGGGGCGCTGGGCGCGGACGGCGAGGACCTCCGAGAGGATCGAGAGCGCGGTCTCGGCCTGCGTGTCGGCGCCGATGTCGAGGCCGCACGGGCCCTGGATGCGGGCGAGCTGCTCCTCGGCGACGCCGGCCTCGAGCAGTCGCTCGCGGCGGCGCTCCTGGTTGCGCCGCGAGCCGAGCGCGCCGACGTAGAACGCCTCGGTCTCGAGCGCGGCGATGAGCGCGGGCTCGTCGAACTTGTCGTCGTGCGTCAGGACGACGATTGCGGTCTGATGGTCGGGGGCGATCTCGGCAATCGCCTCGTCCGGCCACTTCGGGATCAGCTGGTCGGCGGAGGGGATCCGCTCCGTTGTGAGGAACGTCGCTCGCGCGTCGGCGACGATCGCCGTCCAGCCGAGGAGCTTGGCCCCCCGGGCGAGCGCCTCGGCCGTGTCGACGGCGCCGTAGACGAAGAGGCGCGGCGGCGGCCCGTACCACTCGGCGAACACCTTGGCGCCGTCGGCATCGACGATCCTGTTGCGCCCACGGCGGATGAGCTCGTCGAACTGCGCGAGCGCGGCATCCGGGACCCCGTCGCCGATCGTCTCGCCGCCCTCGACGACGAGGGCCTTCGCGCCGACTCCGTCCCCATCGACCACGGTGAAGAGCACCGCACGTCCGCCCTCGTGCTGGAGCTGCGCGAGCCGGTTGACGAGCTTCACTCGACGGCTTCCACGAACACGTCGATCTCGCCGCCGCACGGCAGGCCGACGCTCCAGGCGAGGTCGTCGGTGATGCCGTAGGTGAGCAGCTTCGGCTCACCGGTCCGCATGACCTCCATCGCGTTCTCGTAGACGTCGGTCTCGACGCAGCCGCCTGAGACCGAGCCGCACATCTTCCCCGACTCGGATACGGCGAGGCTCGTGCCCACCGGGCGCGGCGCTGACCGGCGCGTCGCGACGACCGTCGCCACGACCACCTTCTCGCCGCCATCGCGCCAGGACTCGACCTCGGACAGGATCTCCTTCACGCTGCATGCCTCCTTTCGATGCCGGCGAGCACGGCCGCCAGCTCCTCGAGACTCCTTAGATTATGGCCGGGCAGGAACCGGTCGACATATGGCAACGCCGCGCGCATTCCGCCCGCGAGCGGCTGATACTGCGGGTTGCCCTTCAGCGGGTTGACCCAGACGACGGCGTAGGCGGCCCTGGCGAGCTTTGCCATCTCGCGCCCGACGAGCTCCGGGTCCTCGCGCTCCCAGCCGTCGGAGACGATGAGGACGATCGCGCCGCGGGACAATGCGCGTCGGCCATAGATCTCGTTGAACTCGCGGAGCGACGCTCCGATGCGCGTCCCGCTCCCCCAGTCGACGACGGCCTCGGTGCAGCGCGCGAGCGCAGCGTCCGGGTCGCGGGTGGCGAGGTCGGGGGTCAGCCGCGAGAGCCGTGTCCCGAACGCGAAGGCCTCGACGCCGCGCCCCGTGCCGACGACTGCGTGGAGGAAGAGGAGCAGCGCGCGCGCGTAGCTGTCCATCGAGCCCGAGACGTCGCAGAGCACGACGAGCTTGCGCGGCACCTCCTTCCGTGCCCTGAGCGGCCGGTCGAGCGGATCGCCGCCGGCACGGAGCGAGCCGCGGATCATCCGCCGCACGTCGAGCCGGTCACCGCGCGCGTCGGCGGTCCTCCGGCGGGAGTGCCGTTGCGGCCTGGAGCGCGCGATCCGGCTGATCAGCTCGCGCAGCAGGCGGAGCTCGTCGCCGGTCAGCTCGGCGAAGTCCTTGTCGCGCAGCAGCTCCTGTCCGGATGCACCGAGCTCGAGCGGGTCGCCCGGCTCCCCGTCCTCCTCGGCATCGCGCGAGCGCAGCCGGTCCGACGGCGCACCGACGTGCGTCTCGACCGTCGCCGCCGACCGGGAACGGACGGGCGGAAGCACGGGCGCGCGGAGAAACCACGCGCTGAAGGCCCGGTCGAACAGATCGAGCTCGTCGTGCCGGGAGACGAGCGTCTGGCGGAGCGAGAAGTAGACGTCCTCCTGGCGCTCGAGGTCGACGGCATCGAGCGCGCGCAGCGCGTCGGCGACGCGGCCCGGGCCGATCTCGAGCCCGGCCTCGTGCAGGACGCGGCCGAACGTGACGACGTGCCCCACGATCGCGTCGCCGGTGGCCACAGCTGCCTAGACCGCGGCTGCCGCGGCCCGCGCGGCCTCGACCAGGCGAGAGAGCGTCTCGTCCTGGACGGTGTCGACGTCCTCGCGGTACTTGAGCACCGAGCCGAGCGTCTGCTGCACGACGTCGGCGTCGATCTCCTTGCGGCCGAGCGCGTTCAGCGCCATCGCCCAGTCGATCGTCTCCGCGACGCCCGGCGGCTTCGAGAGGTCGAGCCCGCGGAGCTCCCGCACGAAAGCAGCCGCCTCGGCCGCGAGCCGCTCGGGGACCCCGGGGACGCGCAAGCGGACGATGGCGATCTCGCGGTCGATCGACGGGTGGCCGATCCAGTGGAACAGCGCGCGCCGCTTGAGGGCGTCGTGGAGCTCGCGTGTGCGGTTCGACGTCAGGATCACGGCCGGCCGGCGTCGCGCGGCGATCGTGCCGATCTCGGGGATCGTGATCTGGAAGTCCGAGAGCACCTCGAGCAGGAACGCCTCGAACTCCTCGTCGGCGCGGTCGATCTCGTCGATCAGGAGCACCACCGGCTCGTCGCTGTCGATCGCCTCCAGCAGCGGGCGGCGGATCAGGTACTCCGGCCCGAAGAGGTCCTCCTCCCGCAGCGTCCCCTCCTGCGCCGCGCGGATGTGCAGCAGCTGGCGCGGGTAGTTCCACTCGTAGACCGCGTGCGCGACGTCGAGCCCCTCGTAGCACTGGAGCCGGATCAATCGCGCGTCGAGCACGGCGGCGAGCGCCTTCGCCGCCTCCGTCTTCCCCACCCCGGCCTCACCCTCGAGCAGCACGGGCTTCGAGAGCGCGAGCGCGAGGTAGAGCGCGGTCGCGAGCCCCCGGTCGGGCAGGTAGTCCGCCCGGCTGAGCGCGTCCTCGAGCTCGTCGATGCTCTTGAACTCCATGACCGGAGCGTAGCGGGGACGTGCCCTCAGGCAGCGTCGCGCTCGAGCAGCTCGGTGGCGAGCAGCACGGACCGCTCCAGCGACCCGTTCTCGACGAGCTCGGTGAAGGCGTGGGACGGGTCGATCAGCTGGTCGACGCACACCTCGAGGATCCGCAGCGCGACGAACGTGCGCGCGTCGAGCTCGACTCCCGCCTGTCGCAGCGCCACGCCGACGTGGAACGCCTCGCGCGCGAGGGCGTGCTCCATCGACGCGAGCGCGAACCCGGCAGCCAGCTCCCGCTCCTGCCGCGCACGCAGCTCGTCGGGCGGCTCCGCCCGGATGTCACCAGACCCCGTCACGTCCTCTCACCGAATGAGACGACGAAACCGGGCTTCGGTGAGTCGGGCGGCAGGACACGGGCGATGCGCCCACGCCGCGGGCCGAGCGGCGTACGATCGCCCCATGCATCGAGGCGGGGCTTGAGCACCACGGGGGTCTCCGTCTCGGCGCTCGCCGGCGTCCCGCTGCTGGCCGGTGCGGGCGCGGAGGCGCTCGAATCGCTCGTGACGGAGGCCTACCCCCGCCGCGTGCTCGCCGGGGACTGGCTGATCCGCGAGGGGGACGAGGCCGAGGACCTCTTCGTCGTCCTGCGCGGACGCCTGCGGGCGGTGGCGGACGCGGAAGGGACAGGGCGAACGCTCCGCGTGCTCGGCCCCGGCGCGGCGATCGGCGAGCTCGCGCTCCTGACCGGCTCCCCGCGGTCGGCGTCGGTGCAGGCGATCCGCGACTCGACCCTGCTCCAGCTCGGCCGGGGGCGGTTCATCGAGCTGATCGAGCGCGATCCCCGCTTCGCCGCCGCCGTCGCCCGGGAGCTCGCGACGCAGCTCCAGGCGAGCGGCGGGCTGTCCGCGCCGCCCTCCCGTCCGGCGCTCCTGGCGCTCCGGCGGCTCGACGCCGGCGTCCCGCTCGTGGACGTCGCGTCCTCCCTCGCGCGCGCGCTGGCGACGTACGGCGCGGTCGAGGTGCTCGAGGCGGACGCGGCCGGAACGAGCGCCGTGGAACGGGCCGAGGACGAGAACGCGCACGTCCTGCTCGTCGACGAGGCGGGCTCCGGCGTGTGGAGCGACCTCTGCGCGCGCCAGGCGGACCGGATGCTGTTGGTCGCGACGGCGGAGAGCCCGCCTCCGGCCGGGGCCGCGCCCGATGCCGACCTGGTGATCCTGGGGCCGTCGTCCGGCGAGGCGCTTCGCGCGCTGCTCGACGCCGTACAGCCGCGCGCCCACCACCGGCTCGCGACGACGGAGCCCAGCGACCCGGGCGCCCGCCGGCTCGCGCGGCGGCTCGTCGGGCGCGCGCTCGGCGTCGTCCTCTCCGGCGGCGGCGCGCGCGGGTTCGCCCACGTCGGCGCCCTCGCCGAGCTGGAGGCCGACGGGATCGAGATCGACCGCTACGGCGGCTGCTCGATGGGCTCGTTCATCGCGGCGATGGCCGCCGCCGGCTGGAGCCCCGGCGACATCCGGGATCGCTGCGACGAGGAGCTCGTGCGGCGCTCGCCGTTCAACGACTACACGATCCCGCGGGTCGCGCTGATCCGTTCCCGAAAGGCCGCGCGGATGTTCGACCGCCTCTTCGGGGAGATGACGATCGAGGAGCTCGCGAAGCCGCTCTTCACGGTGAGCGCCGACCTTCTCTCGAGCAGGCTCGTGGTCCACCGCCGCGGAAGCGTGACCGAGGCCGTGGGGGCGAGCATGTCGATCCCCGGCCTCGTGCCGCCGCTCTCCCGCAGCGGGCGCCTGCTCGTCGACGGCGGCGTGCTGAACAACCTGCCGATCGACGCGATGGCGGACGCTGACGAGGGGCCAATCGTGGCCGTGGACGTCGTCCGCCGCCTCGAGGCGTCCGCCGAGGACGAGCCGGCGCTTCCGTCGATCATGGAGACGCTCTCGCGGGCCACCGTCCTCGGCAGCGTCGAGCGGGCCGAGCGAAACCGCGACCTCGCCCTGGTCGTGATCGCCCCGGACGCGCAGGACATCCCGCTGCGCGACTTCAGGTCGCTCGACCGCGCGATCGAGGCCGGTCGCGCGGCCACGCGACTTGCGCTCGACGCGGGCGCCCGCGAGGAGATCGTCGCCGCCGTGACCGCGCCCGTCGCCTGACCCCCGCCCGCGTGCGGTCGGTCGTGTAAGACTCGGCTCGATGACGACCAGACGACGAGAGGGAGGGCTGGCATGCCGATGATCGAGGTGAAGCTCTACGACCGGCGCGTCACGGAGGAGGCCGTGCCGAGGATGATCGAGGCACTTACGAAGGCCCTCGCCGACACCTCCGGCGCCGACCCGGCGCACATCCAGGTCGTGATCCAGGGGGTCGATCCCAAGCACTGGGGGATCGCCGGCAAGCAGCAGTCCTAGCGGCGTCCGCACGTGAGAACCGATAATCGATTGTCCGCATGGCCGCGGCGTTAGACTCGCAACGCCACCATCGACCGAAGGAAGGTCCATGACGCAAGCCACTGAGGTCCTGTTCCCGACCTCGGCCGACGAGGCCGTGGCGCAGTTCGGCGACGGGTCGGGCGTGACGGTGATCGGGGGCGGGACGATCGTCATGCCGGAGATCACCTACGGGCGGATGGCGCCCGAGAAGGCGCTCGTGCTCTCCCGCGCGGGGCTGGACACGCTCGACGCCTCGGGCACGACTGTGACCGTGGGCGCCGGGCTCCCGGTCGAGCGTCTCACCGCACTGGCGCAGGACGTGAAGGCGCTGGCCCAGTGCGCGCTCAACGTCGCCGACTACGAGATTCGGCTGCAGGCGACGGTCGGCGGCAATCTCTGTGCCGGCGAGGGCCACGACGCGCCGCGCGGCGACCTGCAGGGCCCCCTGCTCGCGCTCGACGCGCAGGCGCGCTCCGTCGGCGCCGACGGCGAGATGACGGAGCCGCTCGAGGACTTCCTCGCCCGCCGCGGCGGTCGCCTCCTGCTCGACGTCTCGTTCGAGAAGCCCGCCGCGTCGGCGTTCGCCGCGATCGAGTATCCGCACACGCACGAGTACACGGTGCTCGCGGTGACCGCCGTCCGGACGACGGGCGGCGAGACGCGCCTCGCCGCGACCGGGCTCGCCGGGCACGGGACGCGCCTCCGCTCGGCGGAAGCCGCCGCGTCCGATCCGGAACGGGCCGGAACCGCCGCGGTCTCGGACGTCGATCTCGGCGACGACGCCCTGGCGTCCGCGTGGTACCGGGAGCGAACGCTCCCCGTACTCGTCCGTCGTGTGCTCGCCGAGCTCGAGGAGGCCGCATGAACCTCACGGTCAACGGGACGGCGCACGACGTCGAGAGCGGCCCCCTCGCGACGCTGCTCCACGTCCTGCGCGAGGAGCTCGGCGTGACGAGCCCGAAGGCAGGCTGCGAGCAGGGTGGCTGTGGCGCCTGCACCGTCCTCGTCGACGGCGAGCCGCAACGCGCCTGCCTCGCGCCGGTCGGTTCGCTCGAGGGCATGAGCGTGACGACCGTCGAGGGGCTCGGCGCGCCCGAGTCGCTGTCTCCGCTCCAGCAGGCGTTTACGCACCACTACGCGGCGCAGTGCGGCTTCTGCACCTCCGGGATGATGCTCGCCGCGGACGCGTACCTGAAGCGGGGCGGCACCGACGACCACGAGGCGATCCAGGAGGCGCTCGCCGGCCACGTCTGCCGCTGCACCGGCTACGTGAAGATCATCGAGGCGGTCGCCGCGGTCGCGCGCGGCGACTCGTTCGACCTGACCGTGACCGCCGCGAGCGCGGGCATGACGAACCTCGGAGGTGATGCGTGATGAAGGCTGTCGGCGCACGGCTCCCGCGCTACGACGGGATCGAGCACGTCACCGGGCGCACGACGTACGTCGACGACGTCCGCGTGCCGGGGATGCTCTGGGCGAAGGCGCTCCGCTCGCCGTTCCACAGCGCGGCGATCACGTCCTTCGACGCGTCGCAGGCCGAGGCGATGCCCGGCGTCCACGCGGTGATCACCCATACGGACGTCCCGCTCCTCGAGTACGGCCATCTCTCCGCGCTCGGCATCCCGGCCGACGAGCCGCTGCTCGCGAAGGACGAGGTGCGCTACAAGGGGCAGCCGATCGCCGTCGTCGCCGCCGGCGACGAGGACACGGCGATGGCCGCAGTCGAGGCGATCGAGATCGACTTCGAGGAGCGCACGCCGCTCTTCGACATCCGCAGGGCCTTCGACACGGACGCGCCGACGATCCACCAGTGGGGCAACTGGTACACGCACTTCGAGGGTGAGATGGATCGGCGCCAGATTCGCAAGGGGTCGATCGAGGACGCGTTCGACAAGGCGGACACGATCGTCGAGGGCGTGTACCGGCCCGCGGCGATCGAGCACGTGCCGCTCGAGACGCAGGTCGCGCTCGTCGTCCCCGAGGCGAGCGGCCGCCTGACGATCTACTCGTGCACGCAGGCGCTCTACTTCTCGATGGGCGTCGTCGCCGCGCACCTGCAAGTGCCGCTCAACAAGCTGAAGGTCGTCGGCGGGACGGTCGGCGGCGGCTTCGGCGGCAAGGTCGACACCGCGAGCGAGACGATGTGCGCGCTCCTGGCGCAGAAGTCGGGCCGCCCCGTCAAGTGGCGCTGGACGCGGGAGGAGGAGTTCCTGTGCTCCTCGACGCGGGCTCCCTGGCACATGGAGATCGCGGACGCGGTGTCCAAGGACGGGTGGATCCTCGGCCGCAAGATGCTCACGCTGCACGACTCGGGGGCATACGCGCGCTTCTCGCCCTACGGGCTGACGAAGCATTCGTTCCACCACACGGGCGCGTACACGATCCCGAACCTGCACTTCGACGGCTATGTCGTGTTCACGAACCGGGTGCCGACGACCGCGATGCGCGGCTTCGGCGTCACGTCCGTCTCGTTCGCGACCGAAACCCACATGAGCCGGATCGCGGACGTGCTCGGCCTCGACCCGTACGAGGTGCGCCTGAAAAACGCGAACCGGATCGGCGACACGTCGCCGAACCGGATCGTCTACACCGACCCGTCCACGGTCTCCGTGGTCAAGGCGCTCGCGGGCGGCATGGACGTCGAGCTCGGGGCGGAGTACGCGGCGATGAGCCGTGACCCGCGCGAGGGCGACCTCCTGCCCGAGCACCTCGTCGGCCAGCTCGCAGATCCGGAGGACCACTAATCATGGCGAAGCACACCGGCCGCGGGATCGCGGCGATCGAGTACCCGACGGGGATGAACCAGAACGGCGACCCGTCGCAGGCCTGGATCAAGGTCAAGCCTGACGGGCGCGTCGACGTCTTCGCGGGCACGTCCGACATCGGCAACGGCTCGAAGACGATCCAGTCGCAGATCGTCGCCGAGACGATCGGCGTCCCCTACGACTGGATCACGTACGACAACTCCAACACGGACTCGTCCCCGGTCTGCACCGGCACGTTCGCGTCGCGCGCGACGTTCGTCGCCGGGAAGGCGGTCGAGAAGGCCGCCGAGCGGGTCAGGGAGCGGATCCTCGACATCGCGGGCAAGGAGCTCGAGATCGATCCCTCCGACCTCGAGATCGTCGACGGCGAGGTGCTCGCCAAGGGCGCTCCGCAGAAGAAGATCGCGGTGCCCGACGTCGCGGCCGCCGCGACGTGGACCTACGGCGAGCTGATCACGGGGACCGGCGCGCAGCTCAAGGACTACGCCTCGATCGTCGACCCCGAGACGGGCCAGGTCGACCTCCCGCCGCACTCGGCGATCTCCTACGCGGCGTGTGCCGCGGAGGTCGAGGTCGACGACGAGACCGGGATCGTCCAGGTGACGCGCCTCGTCCAGGTCTACGACGTCGGCCGCGCGATCAATCCCACGCTCGTGGAGGGGCAGATCGAGGGCGGCGCCGTGCAGGGGCTCGGGCTCGGCGTGCTCGAGAACTGCTACCCGTACTACCCATCGGCCGAGCACCGCGGCGGCGAGTTCGGCTCGTACCTCGCGCCCGGGTTCGAGGACCTGCCGCAGATCGACACGATCATCATCGAGAACCCGTCCGCGGACGGCCCGTACGGCGCGAAGGGGATCGGCGAGATGGCGAACAACGCCCAGCCTCCCGCGATCGCCTCGGCGGTCTACGACGCCGTCGGCGTTTGGGTGACGGAGCTGCCGATCACGCCGGAGAAGGTGCTCCGCGCGCTCGAGGCGAAGGCCGCCCCCGCGCGCGACGGGAAGAGGATCGTGTTCGACGCCGAGCTGTCGGTGAACACCGTGTCCCAGGGCGGGATCGCCTTCGAGGTTCCGGCGTAGTGGCGGACACGCCGTTCGGGACGTTCGACGACCGCGAGCCCTACGCTCTCTTTTCCGGCGTTGGGCTCAAGGCGATTGCCGGCGACCAGGTGTTCCTCGGGCACGTCACGTACGCGGCCGGGACGACCGTGGCGCGCCACAGCCACGAGCACACCGAGCAGGTGATGCTGATCCTCGACGGCTCCGTCTCGATGACGATCGGCGCGGAGACGCGCGAGCTGCGCACGGGGGACGTCTGCGTGGTCAACCGCGGTGTCGAGCACGAGCTCCACTCCGCGGACGGCGTCACGTTCGTCGAGGCCCTCGGGCCGGTGCCGCTCGACCACATCCCCGACCGCGACCGCGACCTCGTGCTCGGCGACCTCGCGGGCTCGCTCCACGTGGAGCGCTAGCGCGGCCAAGCGGTGCGGAGCGCCGTTTGGTGTCCGACTTAAAGTCGGACACCAAACGCCCCTCGCAGATCGTCCGGAGCGGGCTACCGTTGACGGTCGTGAGCCCCCTCGTCGCGACCGCTCCGGACGAGCTGTGGAAGGCCTGGTCGTTCGACCCGCTCGTGCTCGTCGCAGCTGCGATCGCCGTCGCGTTCTTCGCGCAGGGCTGGCGGCGGCTCCACCGGCGGCGGCCGGAGCTGGCGCCCTGGTCCCGCTGGCCGATCTTTCTCGCCGGCGTCGCGATCGTCGTCGTCGGGATCGTCTCGCCGCTCGACGGGATCGCGGAGGAGTACCTCCAGTCCGCGCACATGCTCCAGCACGAGCTGATCGCCGACCTCGGCGTCGCCCTCGCGCTCGTCGCCGTCCGCGGGCCGCTGTCGATGTTCTTCCTCCCCCGCGACCTGCTCGCGCCCCTCGCCCGCAGCGAGAGACTTCGCGGCGCCGTGTCCTTCCTGCTCCGCCCCCTGGTGGCGGTCGCGCTGTGGCTGGGCGTGCTCGTCGCCTGGCACCTCCCCGTCCTCTACGACGCGGCGCTGCGGAACCCGCTTCTGCACCGCGTCGAGCACCTCTCGTTCGTCGTCGTCGGCGCGCTCGTCTGGACGCTCCTGATCGACCCGGCCGGCCACGGCCGCCTGAGCGTCAACGGGCGAATCGGGCTCGCAGTGCTGATGCTCTGGATCGGCCAGATGCTCGCCTATGTGCTCGTCTTCTCCTTCCACCCCTACTACGACGTCTACACGGAGCAGCCGGAGCGGCTCTTCGGCCTCTCGCCGCTCACCGACCAGAAGCTGGCGGGCGTCGTGATGATGGTCGAGCAGGGGCTGACGCTCGGGGTCGCGCTCGTCGTCCTCGTGCTCGCGGCCCGCCGCCCCCGTGCGGCGTCGAGCGCGGCGCCCGAGCCGGTGTGATGCTGGCGCCCTGGTCGTTCACCTTCGAGCCGCTCTTCCTCGTGCTGGCGGCCGCCGTCGTCGTCCTGTACGCGCGGGCGTGGCGCGGCGCGCCCGGGCCGGCCTGGAGGGCGTGGTGCTTCGGCGGCGGTCTCGCGCTCGTCGTCGTCGCCCTGAACTCCCCGCTCGGGACGATCGCGATCGAGTACCTCGTC
Source organism: uncultured Actinomycetes bacterium (assembly GCA_963845965.1). Lineage (GTDB taxonomy): Bacteria > Actinomycetota > Thermoleophilia > Gaiellales > Gaiellaceae > Gaiella. The sequence goes on from CAWJUF010000013.1 coordinate 20,523, forward strand.
CTCTTCCACCTGCTCCAGAACGTGATGATCTCGGACTGGGCGCCGCCGCTCCTGCTGATCGGCCTCACCCCCGCGATGCGCGCGACGATCGCGGCGCGCGGCGGAGCCTGGTTCGCCTGGCTCACGCGGCCGCAGGTGGCGCTGCCGACCTGGCTCGTCGGCTGGTACGTCGTGCACCTCGGGGCGGTATACGACGCGCTCGTGCGCAACCCGCTCCTGCTCGCGCTCGAGCATGCGTTCCTGATCGCGATCGGCCTGCTCCTCTGGTGGCCCGTCCTCTGCGACGTCCCGCGCCGTGTCCCGACACTCGGCCGGATCGGGTACGTGCTCGCCGCGTTCGTCGGCTCCGCGTTCCTCGGCCTCGCGCTCACCTTCTCGCCGCCGCTCTACGACTACTACGCGTCGCGGCCGGAGCGCCTGTGGGGCATCACGGCCGAGCAGGACCAGAACCTCGGTGGGATCCTCATGTCGACCGAGCAGGCGCTCGTCTTCTTCGCGGCGATCGTGTGGCTGCTCGTGATGCTCTTCCGCGAGGAGGCCGAGGCCGAGGAGCGGCTCGCCGCGGAGCAGCGCGCCTCGGGGCTACGGGACCACTGACTTGGTCCGCGAAGCGGGATTCCGCAGGAGCGGAATCCCGCCGCTCGATCCCCCGCCTGCGGCGGGGGCAGATCCCTAAAGGCGCCCGCTTCGCGGTCGCAAGTGCCTCTCCGAGCCGGCGAGCTCGAGCTCGACCGGCGCCGCGCCGGGGACGACGGCCCTCGCCTCCTGCGCGTGGAGCAGCGTCGTCTTGACGATCAGCTTGGCCCGCGCGAAGTTGTCGAGCTCCGTGGGGACCGGGCCGACGCGCTGCCCGAGCGCGTACCCGGCAGCGTTCCGCCCCATCGCGCGGTAGCTGTCCAGGGTGTAGAGCGGGCTCATCCCGAACAGCTCGAGGTTGTCGAGCGGCTGGAGATCTGCACGGTGGATCACCGCCGTCCCCTTCGACTGGAGCCCGAGCGCGACCCCCGACCCGGAGAGCAGGGCACCGTCGTGGCCGATGAACGCCACGTCCGCCGCCCGCAGGATCCGGACGATCCTCGGTGAGCCGCCCGCCTCGCCCACCCCGTCGACGACCGCGGCCAAAACCTCGTCGTGCGACAGCCCAGCGATCGTCGCGCGCACGCCGTCCGCGAAGGCCGGCCCCACGGCGATCACGACCTCGGCCGGGTCGTCGCCGGGCGCGGCCGGCCCGATCTCCTCCACGATCGCGTCGGCGTCCGCCACGGCCGTGCCGAGGTCCCGCGGGTCGACGACGTGCGGAAGCGACTGGAGGAGCGTCCAGCGCTCCCCCTCGAGCCGGTAGCCGGTCCCGGGCCCGAGGTAGAGGTTGGGGTCGTTTACCGCCGACCGGACGAGCCCGTCCGGCTCGATCACCGCGGACGTCTGGAGGTAGTCCGCCGAGATCCGCTGGCGCAGCATGCCGATGACGGCCTCGGCGACGTCGTCAAAGCCGTGCCGGTCGAGGGCGAGCGCGACGTCGAGCGCGGAGACGCCGCGGGCGAGGAGCTCGTCGGCGGCCTCCACGTCAGCGGCGCGGTCTCGATCGGGCATGTCGACGCTGCTGTGGGCGACCGTCGCGGCCTCGACCTCGGCGTCGGTCACGGCCGGCAGGCCAAGCTCTCCGAACACCGCCTGCACCGCCCGCGCCCCTCGCTCGCGCACGCGGAGCGCCTCCGCCTCGTCGATCGGCTCGATCCCGCCGTCGATCTGCCAGTCGCGCTGGATCGTCAGCCACTCGTCGATGTCGTCCGCGTCGTAGTTCCCGCCGCCGAACGTGTTGTCGCGCCTGCCCATGATCGAGTACCCGGACGTGACGAAGTCGGTGCCGGGGAGGAACTGGCCCATCAGCTTCGCGGTCTTGCGGATCGGCGAGTGCGAGGCGATCGCGTCGTTCCCGGACGCGACCTCGAGGTCGAGCCATGCCGCGAGGACGTTCTCCGCGAGGATCGCGCGCGTGCCACCGGGCACGGCGAGGACGAGCGCGACGCAGGAGATCGACCCGTTCTGGACGCCCTGCGCCCCGGCCGCGCGCACGACGGACACACAGCGAGCCTCGAGGTAGAGCATCGAGAGGCCCTGCGCATGGCCCATGAGGGCCTCGGAGCCGGTCCCCGACGTGAAGCGCACCTTGACCCCGCGCGACGCGTAGGCGGACGCAAGAAACGCCTTTGACCACGGCGTGTCGTCGCCGTCGGCGAACACCGGCTCGGTGCCGTACACGGACAGGGTCTCGGCGTACGTCACGAGACCGCGGATCGCGAGCTCGAGATTCCGCCGCTCCTCCACCGCGCACTGCGTCATCACGCCGGGGCGTCCGGTCTGCGAGCCGACGAGGAGCGCGAGCGCGTTCAGGGGCGCGTAGCGCGCGACGCCGACCGTCGTCTCGAGCTCGTCGAACCCGCGCCTCGCCGCCTCGGCAGCGTCGGCCGCGAGGAGCGCCGGGCTCTCCTTGAGGTTCGTGACGTGCGCCTGGTTGCCCGGGTCGCGCCGGGCGCGCAGCTTCTTCAGGGCCATCATCAGCTCGACGGGATCGAGCACCGTGACGACGCGCGCGAGCATGGCGGGCGTCAAGCCCCGCGCCAGGCGCACCAGCTCGTCGCGCGGGACGTCGACGTCGACCAGCATCCGGGCGAGCCGCTCCTCCGGGAGCGCCATCGCCTCCTCCGCCACCTCGAGGTCGATGCCGTGGGCGACGAGAAAGCGGTCGATCACGTCGAACTCCGCGGCCTCGCGGCCGTCGAGGCGGACGACCCTGCCGTTCTCGACGACGAGCTCCGGCGCGGGGTCGGCAGGCCCGTCGGCCGCGACGAGCCCCAGCTCCGGCCACGGCTGGACGAGGAGCTCGCGCCGGAGCTCCGCCGCCTCACGCGCCGCGAAGCGCCCGCTGCGGCGCGCGTCAGCCATCTGCGGTCAGCCCACGCGCGCGATATGCCTCCGCTGCCTCGCGGACGAACGCCGCGTTTCGCGGCGCGCCCAGCTCGTCGAGCCTCCCGGCCCACCGCTCGAGCTCGTCCGCCGACGAGCGACCGGGCCGGAGCGCCGTGTAGATCGCGAGGACCTCGTCGTCCGGGACGCCCGTCAGCTCCGCCGCGCGCTCGATCCCCTCCGCGAGCTGCACGCGCCCCGCGGCCCGCGCGACCTCCGCCTGGAGGACGAGCGTCGCAGACGTGGCACGCATGTCGCCGGCTGCGAGTGCGCCCGCGCGCGCAGTCGCGAGCGTCACGGCGTCGAGCGAGAGCCCGGACGGCGTCGTGACGAGGTCGGGCCGCCGCGTGCCGAGCGGGTAGTCGGTCACCGGGTCGAATCCCACGAGGAGAAGTTACGCTAGCCGCCGTGGCGCGGACGAACGAGGATCGATTCGCCAGCCGCGTCGCGCTCGTCACCGGCGGCTCGAGCGGCATCGGCGCGGCAACGGCCCGGCGGCTGCTGAGCGAGGGCGCCCGGGTCGCGTCAGTCGACCTCGGCGGGGAGCCGCCCGAGGGCGCGCTTCAGCTCACAGCGGACGTGTCGGACTCCGCGCAGGTCGAGGCCGCCGTTGCGCGTGCGGCGGAGGAGCTCGGCAGGATCGACGTCCTCGTCTGCGCGGCCGGCATCACCGGGGAGTCGCTGTCCACGGTCGACGTCACCGACGAGGAGTGGCGGCGCGTGATGGCGATCGACGCGGACGGCGTCTTCTTCTGCAATCGGGCGGTCCTCCCCGGGATGATCGAGCACGGGTACGGCAGGATCGTCAACGTGGCCTCGATCGCGGGGAAGGAGGGCAACCCGATGGCCGCCGCCTACTCCTCCGCCAAGGCCGCGGTGATCGCCATGACGAAGGCGATCGGCAAGGACGTGGCGCGCACCGGGGTGCTCGTCAACTGCATCGCTCCCGCCGTGATCGAGACACCCATGCTCGGCGGCATGTCCGAGGATCATGTCGCGTACATGGTCGAGCGCATCCCGATGGGTCGTATGGGCGTGGCGGACGAGGTCGCGGCGCTCGCGTGTTGGCTCGCGAGCGACGAGTGCTCGTTCTCGACCGGCGCGACGTACGACATCTCCGGGGGCCGGGCGGTCTACTGATGCGCCGCATCGTCCGCTGGGTGGACGGCGCCGGAAGGGTCTCGGTCGGTGTCGAGGTGGACAACGAGGGCCACTTCCGGAAGCTCTCGGGGATCGAGGACCCGATGCGGTTCCTCCGCGGCGAGATGTTCTCGCCCGAGGGCCGGCCGGTGACTCCGACCGACCCGTACAGCCTCGAGCTGTCCGATGGGCTCACCCTCATCGCGCCGCTCGACCCGCCCGAGGTCTGGTGCGCGGGCGTGACCTACGAGCGGAGCCGCGACGCGCGCGTGGAGGAGAGCGCCGTCAGGGACGTCTACGACCTCGTCTACGAGGCGAACCGGCCCGAGCTCTTCCTCAAGGACGCGGCGTCCCGCCGCACCGTGGGGCCCGGCGAGCCGATCGGGATCCGAGGCGACTCCACCTGGAACGTCCCCGAGCCGGAGATCGGAGTCGTGGTCGGGGAGCGTGGCCGGATCCTCGCGTACACGATCGGCAACGACGTCTCGTCCCGCGAGATCGAGGGAGCGAACCCGCTCTACCTCAGCCAGGCCAAGGTGTACGCCGGCTCGTGTGCGATCGGCCCGGCGCTCTACATCCCGCCACGCGAGCCGCAGGGGTTCCAGATCATCATGCGGATCTCGAACGACGAAGGCGACGTGCTGTACGAGGACAAGACCTCGACCACCTACATGGTGCGCACGTTCGACGAGCTGGCGTCGTGGCTCGTCAAGGAGAACCCCGTGCCGCCGGGATCGGTCCTCCTGACGGGCACCGGACTCGTCCCGCCCGACTCGTTCAGCCTCGTGCCCGGCAACTGGGTCGAGATCCACGTGCCGGAGGTCGGCACGCTCGTCAACCCGGTCGCGCTGGCGGGGTCCCTCCTCTGAAAGGCTCGTGATGACCGAGACGCTGATCGACACCCCGGCCCGCAACTACGTCGGCGGCGAGTGGCTCGAGGCACGCTCGGGGGAGACGTACGAGAAGCGCGACCCATGGCGCCCCTCGACGGTCACCGGCGTCTTCCAGGCGTCGTCGGCCGACGACGCGCACGCCGCCGTCGCAGCCGCCGCCGCGGCGTTCCCCGCCTGGGCCGCCCTCCCCGCCCCCGCCAGGGCGGCGTTCTTCCACCGCGCGGCGGACGCGATCGACGCCCGCACGGAGCGGATCGCACGGGACATGACGGCCGAGATGGGCAAGCCGCTGCGGGAGGCCCGGATGGAGGCGGCGCGCGCGGCGACCATCCTGCGGTTCTCCGCCGGCGAGGCCTGGCGGCCGGTCGGCGAGGTGTACGCAGCGTCCGTGCCGCTCCAGCGCCTCTACACGGTCAGGCGCCCGCTCGGGGTCGTCGCGCTGATCACTCCGTGGAACTTCCCGATCGCGATCCCGGTCTGGAAGCTCGCGCCCGCGTTGATCCACGGCAACACGGTGGTGCTGAAGCTGGCGCACGACGCGCCGCGCACCGGGCTCCACGTCGCCGAGTGCTTCGCCGAAGCCGGCCTCCCCGCCGGCGTCCTGAACGTCCTGACCGGGTCCGGCTCGACGGTGGGCGCCGCGCTCGTCGAGAGCCCCGACGTGCGCGCGATCTCGTTCACCGGGTCGGTCGCTGTGGGACACGGCGTCCGCGCCGCCGCGACCGCCCGCGGTTGCCGTGTGCAGCTCGAGCTCGGCGGGCAGAACCCGTTCGTCGTGATGGCGGACGCCGAGCTCGACCGGGCCGTGGAGGCCGCGTATACGGGCGCGTTCTGGTCGGCGGGCCAGAAATGCACGGCCACCCGGCGGATCCTCGTCCAGGAGACCGTCTACGACGGGTTCCGCGAGCAGCTCCTCGCCCGCGTCGCCGCGGGCAAGGTCGGCGACCCGTCCGACCCGGAGACCGAGGTCGGGCCCCTCGTCGGCGAGAGCGCGCGCGACGACGTCGTCGCGGCGATCGAGCGCGCGCGCGACGAGGGCGGCACCGTGTTGACTGGGGGCGAGCGCGGCGACGGAGACGGCTTCCTCGTCCAGCCCACCGTCTTCGAGGACGTCGCCGAAGACGCGTACCTCTCGTGCGAGGAGGTGTTCGGGCCGGTCACGTCGCTCTACCGCTTCGCCACCCTCGACGAGGCGATCGCCCGCGCCAACGCCGTCCAGTACGGGCTGTCGGCCTCGATCTTCACCCGCGACCTCCATGCGGTGCAGCGCTTCTCGGAAGAGCTCCAGGCGGGAATCCTCCACGTCAACTCGCAGACGGCGGGCGCGGACGTGCACGTGCCGTTCGGCGGGCTCAAGAGCTCCGGCTTCGGACCGCACGAGCAGGGCCGGGCCGCGCTCGAGTTCTTCACCGACGCCGTCACCGTGTACCAGGACGCGCCGCTTGCCTGAGGCCGCCACGGGAGGCCTATGAGCGAGCGCGTCCTCGTCACCGGCGTCCTCGGCTGCCTCGGCGCGTGGGTCGCGCGCGCGGTGCTGGGCGACGGCGACGACGTCGTCGGCTTCGACCTCGGCCAGGACAGGGCGCGCCTCGACCTCGTCCTCGGCGAGGACGCCGGTCGCGTGTCGCTCGTCCGCGGCGACATCACCGACCTCGACGCGCTCGAGCGGGTGCTCGACGAGCACGAGGTCACGCGCGTCGTCCATCTCGCGGCGCTCCAGGTGCCGTTCGTGCGCGCGAACCCGCCACTCGGGATGCGGGTCAACGTCGCGGGCACCGTCAACGTCTTCGAGGCCGTGTCGAAGCGGCTCGACCGCATCCCGGCCGTCGCGTACGCGAGCTCGACCGCCGTGTACAGCGCGTCCGACCCCTCCCCGGCACCCGAGGCGGGCGGCACCGCTCCGAGCACGCTCTACGGCGTCTCCAAGCTCGCCGACGAGGGCATGGCGCGCGTCTACGCGGCCGACCGCGGCCTCCCGTCGATCGGTCTCCGTCCCTACGTCGTGTACGGCCCCGGCCGCGACCAGGGCATGACCTCGGGGCCGACGCTGGCGATGCTCGCCGTAGCGCGCGGCGAGCCCTACGAGATCGCATACACCGGAACCGCCCAGTACGACTACGCGCCCGACGTCGCGCGGGCGTTCGTCATGGCCGCGAGCGCGGGGCGACAGGGAGCCGAGGTCTACAACGCCCCCGGGCCCGCCGCCTCAGTGCAGGACGTGGTGGCGGCGATCGCAGCCGTCGTGCCCGAGGCGGAGGTCACGTGGACCGGCGACCCGCTCCCCTTCCCACCGGAAGTCGAGGCGGTCGGCTTCGACCGCGACGTCGGCCCGTTCCCGCGCACGACGCTCGAGGTCGGCGTCGCCGCGACGATCGAGCACTTCCGCGCGGCCGGATAGCCGACCTCGGCTAGCTTGAGGCCCCGTGAGCACGACGCGGATCGTGGAGATCGCGGCGCTGCCGGGGGCGCGGGAGGCGGACGAACGCTCCGCCGAGCTCGCGTTGCGCCTGCCGCCGGAGCTCGCGCCGCTCGCGCGCATCGCCCTCGACTACCGCTGGTCGTGGGACCCGGACGGGGCCGAGCTCTTCCGCGCGCTCGACCCCCACGCGTGGGAGCTCCACGCCCGCAACCCGGTGCGCCAGCTCGCCGACCTGACGCCGCACGCGGCAGCGATCGCCGCCTCGCACGGTCCCACGCTCGAGCGGATCGCGCGGCTCGAGCAGGTGCTGGAGGACGACCGCGCGCGCCCGGAGACGCCGATCGAAGGGCTCGACGGCCCGGTCGTCTTCGTCTGCGCCGAATTCGGCGTGCACCCGTCGCTGCCGATCTACTCCGGCGGCCTCGGAGCGCTCGCCGGCGACATCCTCAAGGCGGCGAGCGACCTCGCCCTGCCTGTGATCGGCGTCGGCCTGCTCTACCGCAAGGGGTACTTCCAGCAGCGCGTCGACCGGACGGGCCTGCAGCACGAGTACTGGACGCAGATCATGCCGGAGCGGCTTCCGACCGTGCAGGTGCGCGACGAGAACGGCGCGCCGCTCACGCTCTCGTTCCCGTTCTTCGGCCGCGAGGTTGCCTTCCACGTCTGGCGGGCGGAGATCGGGCGCGTCCCGCTCTACCTCCTCGACGCGGAGCTCGAGGAGAACGACCCGCTCGACCGGTGGATCACGGCCCGGCTCTACGAGGGGAACCCGCTGACGCGCCTCGGCCAGTACGGACTGCTCGGCCTCGGCACGGTGCGCGCCCTCCGCGCGCTCGGGATCGACCCCGGCGTCCTGCACTTCAACGAGGGCCATCCCGCCCTTGCCGCGCTCGAGCTGGCGGCCGAGCAGGTGGCGGCCGGCACGCCGGCCGCCGACGCGCTCGCCGCGGCCCGCGCCCGCTGCGTCTTCACGACCCACACCCCCGTGCCGGCCGGGAACGAGACGTACGAGACCTCGTCCTTCCTCGAGGCGTTCGCCGACCTGCCGCAGCGCGTCGGCATCGACGCGGCGCGGTTCCTCGATCTCTGCCGGACCTACCCGGGAAGCGACGAGTGGCCCGGAATGACGCCGCTCGCGCTGCGGCTCTCACGCCGCGCGAACGCGGTGAGCATGCGCCACGGGGAGGTCGCGCGCGAGATGTGGCAGCCCCTCTTCGGCACGTCGTCCGCGGAGGACGTTCCGATCACGCACGTCACGAACGGCATCCACCTCCCCACGTTCCTCTCCCCGCCGATGCGCTCCCTGCTCGACCGCCACCTGGGCGAGGACTGGCTCGACCGGGCGTCCGATCCCGAGACGTGGGCGCCGGTCGACGGCATTCCCGACGAGGAGCTGTGGGCGGCCCGCAACGAGGCACGCCGCCTGCTCGTCGACTACGTGAAGGTGAAGTCCGTCCAGGACCGGCTCTTGCGCGGCGAGGCCCCCGACGACGTGATGGCGGTCGCGGAGACGTTTGCCGAGGACACGCTGACGCTCGGCTTCGCGCGCAGGATCGCGACGTACAAGCGCCTGTTTCTGCTCACGTACGACCCGGAGCGCGTGCGGCGGATCTTCGCCGACGGCCCGCCGCTGCAGCTCGTCGTGGCGGGGAAGGCGCACCCGCTCGACGACAACGCGAAGCGCATGCTCGTCGACGTCTTCGGGCTCTCGGAGTCCGTGGGCATCACGTCGCGGGTCGCGTTCCTGGAGAACTACGACCTCTCCGTCGCGCCGCCGATCGTCGGCGGCTGCGACGTCTGGCTCAACGTGCCGCGGCCGCCGCTCGAGGCAAGCGGGACGAGCGGGATGAAGTCCGCCGCGAACGGCGGTCTCAATCTGAGCGTCCTCGACGGCTGGTGGGTCGAGGGCTACGACGGCGAGAACGGCTGGGAGATCGACGGGCACACGCCGGAAGGTGAGGACGAGGCGGGACAGGACGCCCGCCATGCCCACGCGCTCTACGACCTCCTCGAGACCCAGGTGATCCCGCTCTTCTCGGACCGCGACGCCGACGGCATCCCGCGGCGCTGGCTCGCGATGGTGAAGCGCTCGCTGCGGACGAACGGCCCGCGCTTCTCGGCCGCGCGGATGGTCGAGGAGTACGCGTCGAGTATCTATCCGCCGGCGTAGCGTGGCGACGTGCGCGGCAGCAGGCTGACGAGCACGACGAGCAGGCAGGCGAAGGCGGCGCAGACCCAGAGCACGGCGTCGAACGACCCGGTCGCGTCGCGCACCGCGCCGAGCACGAACGGCGCGATCGCGGCGATGCAGTAACCGCCGCCGAGCATGAGCCCGACGAGCGCGCCGACGCGCTCGCGCGTCGACTCGAGGTCGAGCGGAAGCGTCATCACGAGCGCGAACGCCCCGCCCTGGGCGATGCCGGCCAGCAGCGCCCAGACATATGCGGCGCCGGGCAGGGCGACGAGGCCGATCGCGCCGGCGGCGAAGAACAGCGTCACCCCCATGAGCCACGGCCGCCTGCCGCCGCGGCGATCGGACAGCCACGGGATGAGGAAGGAGCACGGGATCGCCGTCAGAGCAATGGTG
>CAWJUF010000014.1:0-137136 GCA_963845965.1 uncultured Actinomycetes bacterium
GCGAGGAGGGCGGCGGGCGGAAGCTCAACTCCTACCCGACCGCCCTCGTCGCCAACTAGCGGCGCAGCGAACGATTGAGCTCTGGAGCTACGCCGGCGACACCTGCGACACGTCGACGGTATAGACCGAGTTGTAGACCGCTCCGCGCAAATCCTTCGTCTTCACGAAGACCTGGGTCGGCTGGATCAGTGGGAAGAATGGGCCGGCTCTGGTTGAGCAGCCGCTGGATCGACCGGTAGATCGCCGCTCGTGCGGCGGGCCTCGTGGTCACCATCGCCTTCGCGGCGAGCCTCTCGATCGCCCGGTCGGCGCCCTTCGGCCAGCCGGCGCGGAGGCCGACGAGCTGACCAGGGGTGAAGACGAGATAGTCGGCGGGGTCGGGGTAGTCGGGGCCCCAGAGCGAGAGCCCGAACGCCGCCTTCCCCGACCGGTAGTCGTCGAGAAAGTTCGAGGTGGGCGAGCCGGAGAGCTCGACGTTGATGCCGATCTCCTTGAGGCTCGCCTGGATCTTCTGTGCCATCGAGGTGAACGGGACGCCGTTGATGGTCAGGTCGCTCGGGTAGATCAGCGTCACCTTCTGATCACCGACGCCCGAGGCGCTCAAGGCCGCCTTGGCCCTCGCGACGTTCGTCCGGACGCGGGCACTCTGCGGAAGCGAGCCGAGGAACATCGACGGGATGACACCCGAGGCCTGGATCGCCCCCTTCCCGGCGAGGCTCTTGAGCGAGGCGTAGTCGAGCCCGTACCGGACCGCCTTCTGGAAGTCCTTGTTCGACGTGACCTCGGAGACCTTTGCATCGTTGTTGGCCCAGACGAAGAAGATCCAGGTCGAGGGCTGAAGCGTGACCCCGACGTTCTTGTTGCTCTTGAGCGTCAGCGCCTGGTCGGCCGAGAGGTCGACCGCGATCTCGTGCGAGCCGCGGCCGACGTTGAGCAGCTGGGTGGCCGCGACCATGTTGCGGACGACCACGCTCGACCAGCGGGACTTCTTCAGGCCCCAGTACTGCGTGTTCGGCGTCAGCGTGATCTGCGAGGTCGTGCTGTAGGCATTCAGCGTGTACGGGCCGCTTCCGGCGCCGGCCGAGGCGGGGGAGTTCAGCCAGTTCTCCGCCTTGTCGGCCTTGGCTGCGTTCGCGGCGTCGCTGCCGCCGTTCTTCTTCACCAGCGCCGAGTTGAGGACGCCCGTCGACGGGTTCGCAAGGATCACCGGCAACTGCGTGGCCGGCGTCTTCGAGCGCGCGACGACCGTGTACTTCGAAGGCGCCGAGACCGTGATCCCGGCGAGCAGGAACGACGGGTTGCCCTTCAGATTCACGAGCCGCCGGAGCGACCAGGCGACGTCGGCGGACGTGAGCGGCGTGCCGTCGGCGAAGTGGACGTTCCGCTTGAGCTTGAAGGTGTAGGTCTTCGCGTTCGCGCTCACCTTGTACGACGACACGAGCAGCGGAATCGGATGTGTAAGGTCGCCGCCCCTGTAGGTGAAGAGCGTGTCGTAGAGCGCGTGGTCGACCAGGGAGGCGGTTGGATCGAACGCCCGCCCCGGGTCGGAGGTCTTGATGGTGAAGGAGTTGTCGACGACGAGCGTCGGCGACGCCGTTCGCGCGGTGGTGCCGTTCGCGACCAGCACCGATGCGGCCACGAGGCCCGCCGCGAGCGACGCGATCAGCGCCGCCCGTCTGCTGCGAATTCCTTTCACGGCTCACGCTCCTTTGTCGGGTGACGGTCGAGTTCTCAGCCGTTACGAAGCTATTGGACGTCGACTCCGGCCACAAGTCGGGCGCGCTCGGCCGGAGAGGCTGCGATCGCGCCCTCGGGCTGCAGCCAGCACGCCGCCGTGCGGCCGCCCGCGAGCGCGACGAGCGCCGGCTCGTCCACGCTGCAGCGCGAGAACGCATAGGGGCAGCGGGGATGGAAGCGACAGCCGCTCGGCGGCTGACCCGGATCGGGCACCTCGCCGGGAAGCGAGTTCGGCAGAAAGCCGCTGCCGTCCGGGTGGGGAATCGCGTTGATCAGCGACTCGCTGTACGGGTGGAGCGGCTGCTCCCAGAGGCGGGTCGTCGGCCCGGTCTCGACCATCCGACCGAGGTACATGACCGAGACGGCGTCGGCGACGTGGCGCACGATCGCCAGGTCGTGCGAGATGAGGAGCAGCCCCAGGCCGAGCTCGCGCGAGAGGTTGACGAGGAGGTTCGCAAGCTGCGCCTGCGCGGAGGCGTCGAGCGATGCGAGCGGCTCGTCGAGCACGATCACGGACGGGTCGGCTGCGAGGGTGCGGGCGATCGCGATGCGCTGCCGCTGGCCGCCCGAGAACTCGTGCGGAAACCGATCCGCCGCGGTCGGCGGCAGACCGACCAGCTCGCACAGCTCCGCGGACGCGAGCCTGCCGTCCCGTCGACGGGGACGAGGTCGAGCGTCTCGAGCGCGTCGGCGAGCTGGGAGCCCACCTTCCGGCGGGGGTTGAGCGACGCGTAGGGGTTCTGGAACACGAGCTGAAGGCGTGCGAGCTCGCGCGGACGACCTCGGCGCGCGAGCGGCACGATCTCGCGGCCCTCGAAGACGACAGATCCCGACGTCCGGCGGACGAGCCCGACGGCGGCCCTGGCGAGCGTCGACTTGCCGCAGCCCGACTCGCCGACGAGACCGACGATCTGACCTCGCTCGACGCTGATGCTCGCACCCGCCACCGCTCGCACGCGGCCGCCGCCGCGCCGTTCGTAGTCGACGACGACGTCCCTGAGCTCGAGCGCGCTCATTCTCGCCGCGAACGGGTCGACGGGGCACGCGAGCGTGCGGCCGTTCGTCGCCACGAGCTCGGGCACGTGGAGCACGGCAGTCGTCCGTCGCGAAGGCGCAGCGCGGATGGAACGCGCACCCGGGTGGGATGCTCCCGGGGTTCGGCGGGGAGCCGGAGATCGCCACGAGCGGTTGGTCTCCGCGCAGCTCGGGGTGCGGCAGCGCGTCCAGCAGCGCGCGTGTGTACGGGTGGCGCGGGCGGCGAAGGACGTCCGCGCGCGAGCCCGACTCCACCACGCGCCCCGCGTAGAAGATCGAGACGCGGTCCGCGATCGCCGACATGACCCCGAGGTCGTGGGTGATCAGGATCACTGCGAGGTCGTTCTCGCGGCGGAGGCGGTCGAGCAGCCGGAGGATCCCGGCCTGCACGGTGACGTCGAGCGCCGTCGTCGGCTCGTCTGCGATCAGCAGCTTGGGGCGGCAGGCGAGGGCGATCGCGATCGCGATCCGCTGGCGCATTCCGCCCGAGAACTGGTGCGGGTAGGCGTGAAGGGCTTCGCTCCCGTCCGGGATGCGCACCTGCTCGAGCAGCTCGAGCGCACGGCGCTTGGCCGCGCTGCGGTCGAAGCCGAGGTGGAGGCGAACGTGCTCGGTCAGCTGGCGCCCGATCGTGAGCATCGGGTGGAGCGACGTCATCGGGTCCTGGAAGACCATCGCGAGGTCGCGCCCGGCGAGCTCGCGACGCCGTGCGGCGGCAAGGGCGAGCAGGTCGTGGCCGTCGAAGCTCACGCGCCCCTCGACCGCAGCTCCGTCCGGCAGCACGCCGAGCAGTGCCAGCATCGACACCGTCTTTCCGCTGCCGCTCTCCCCGGCGACGCCGAACACCTCCCCGTGCTCGACCCGGTAATCGACTCCGTCGACGACGGTGAGCAGACCGCCCGCGGCGGGCAGCCGCACCCGCAGCCCGTCGACCTCGAGCAGGCTCATGAGTCGTCGGGCTGCCGGAAGCCGGTACGCGGGTCGAACACGTCGCGGAGGCTGTCCCCCAGGAAGTTGAACGCGAGCACCACGGTGAAGATCGCGAGGCCCGGGAACGTCCCGATCCACCACCACTGGAAGTACTGCGTCCCGTCGGCGACCATCGACCCCCACTCCGCCTGCGGCGGCTGAGCGCCGAGGCCGAGAAACGACAGGCCCGAGAGGAGCAGGATCGCCGTCGCCAGGTCGAGCGTCATCAGGACGAGCACCGGCCCGGCGACGTTCGGCAACACGTCCCGGGCGAGGGCACGGCGAGCGCTCGCGCCGAGCAGACGGGCCGACTGCACGTACTCGGTGTCGCCGACGCTCATGACGAGCCCGCGCACGATGCGCGCGTACGGCGGCCACGCGACGATCACGATCGCGATCGCAGCGTTCTGGAGGCCGCGACCGAGCACCGCCGCGACCACCATCGCGAGGATGATCGGCGGGAACGCGAACACGAGGTCGGTGCTGCGCATACAAAGGCCGTCGAGCGGGCCGCGGAAGTAGCCGGCCACCGCGCCGATGATCGCCCCGACCGTCGCCGCGAGCGCGACCACGAGGAGCGAGAGCGGCAGCGTCACCCTGGCGCCGTAGAGCACGCGGCTGAAGACGTCGCGACCGAGCTCGTCGGTGCCGAACAGGTGCTCCCGCGACGGCCCCGTCGCAGCCGCGAAGGTCTGTGCGAGGGGATCCGCCGGCGCGATGTACGGGGCGAGCACCGTCACCACCATCCAGGCCGCCACGATCACGAGTCCGACCACGGCGAGCGGCTGGCGCAGGCCGGGGTGGATCCGGCGTCGGCGTGTCAGCGAACGGGCGCGGACGACGAGGGTGGTCACGTGACGCGGATCCGCGGGTCGATGACGCCGTACAGGATGTCGACGATGAAGTTCACGGTCACGTAGACCGCCGCGACGAAGAGGCTGACGCCGGCGATAGCGGGGACGTCGACGTTGACCGACGCCTGGTAGGCGTACTGGCCGACGCCCGGCCAGGAGAAGATCTTCTCCACCAGCACCGCGCCCGTGAGCACGTTGGCGAAGACGAGGCCGAGCACGGTGACCACCGCCGGCAATGCGGCCCGCAGGATGTAGCGGCGGACGACGATCCGCTCCGGCATGCCCTTGGCGCGGCCGGCGCGCACGTAGTCGTTTCCGACCACCTCGAGCACCGCCGAGCGCGTGAAGCGCGTGAGCAGGCTGATGTTGAAGGCCGCCAGCACGAGCGCGGGCAGCAGGAGGTGGTGGAACGCCGTGCCGAAGAGGCCTAGGTTCCCGTCGAGGAGCGCGTCCACGGTGTACATGCCTGTGACGCTGGGTGGTGGGCTCGTGCCGGGGTCGAGCCGCTGGCCGCCCGGGGAACCACCCGAGCCGGTAGAAGCCGACGTAGAGGACGATCAGCGCGATCCAGAAGGTCGGCATCGAGATGCCGGCGAGCGAGGCGACCCGCAGCGCGTGGTCGGTCGGCCGGTTGCGTCGGAGCCCCGCAACGACCCCGAACGTGATCCCGACGACGGCCGCCAGCGCGATCGAGTAGAGCGCGAGCTCGGCGGTCGCAGGGATGAACTGCCCGAGGTCGTGCGTGACCGCCTGGTGCGTGAGGGACGACTGGCCGAGATCGCCCTGCGCGAGGTGCTTCAGGTAGATCAGGTAGCGCAACGGGAGCGGCTTGTCGAGCCCGTAGTGCTCCTCGAAGGCCTTGACCGCCTCGGGATCGGCGGCGGCCTGCTCGCCGAGGTTCGTCGCCGCTGCGTTGCTCGGCACGAGCTCGGTGAGCACGAACGCGATCAGCGTGATCCCCAACATGAGCAACACGAAGGCGCCGAGTCGGCGGAGGACGAAGCGCAGGAGGCTCGTGGACGGACCGAGCCGTCGGCGCTGCGCGGAGGGGGCCGTCTCCGACACGGGTGCGACCGTCACCGGGATTACGCTAGCCGTCGTCGAGATGGTTGATCGGTAATTGGCGTGACGTCCGAGGGCGTCCCAGACCAAGCCGGGCGCACCGGCCGGGGTGATCCGGGCGCCGCGTCTGGGGCGCCATCCGGTTCGCGCGAATTGCCGATCAACCATCTAGGATCGGCGATCGTGCCGAGTGGATCACACGACGAGCTGCCGCTGGTCGAGATCGTGCCGGGGTACTCCAGCCGACTCGCCGACTGGAGCGGAATGACCGTCGCGTTCGAGAAGGCTCACGCGGGCCAGGACGTCTCCGGGATGGTCAAGGGGCTTCCGGACGACCGCTGCCAGGCGCCGCACTGGGGCTACCTGTTCTCGGGCCGGATGATCGTGGACTACGGCGACCGGCAGGAGACGATCGAGGGAGGCCAGGCCTACCACATCGCACCGGGCCACCGGCTCACGTTCGAGACGGACTGCGAGGCGCTCGAGTTCACTCCGACGGACGCGCTCGAGCAGACGCTGGAGGCGGTCCGCCGGAATTCTGCCGCCGGCGAGACGGTCGGCGGTTGAGCGAGGACGTCGCTGAGCTCTACGACCTTCGGGTGACGGTCGAGCGGTCGACGGGCGATCGGTCTCCGCGCCCGAAGCCGGTGACTACTTCGAGCTGACGGGCAAGACCCCGTCGCGAACGTACCGTCCCGAACCCCTACGACGCCCAATCGCGTGATCCTGGTGGTGGGGCCTGTGTCTGGGGTGGCGGCGGTCTCAGAAAGCTCACGAAGACCCGCTTCGCCGAGTTCACACCCGCCTGGGCCCCGCCAAGCGCTGAGCGCCGAAGGGGCATGGAAACGACCTCCTGCTCGCGGCCGCGACCAGCACCACGCGAGAGACATGGGCGACATCGCATCTGCCCGGAGTGCGGCAAGAGCTTCCGGCAGGAGGTCTCCGCCCGCGATCACCGTGCCGGGATCAATGCGATCGAGACGGCCTGCTCAGGCGGGAGAACTGGCCGGCGCGCCGATCCAGTGCTGCACTAGCTCGAAGCGGCTCGGCTGACGAGGTCGGCTGCCTGTTCGACGGAGAGGACGTCGGTGTTGACGACGAGGTCGTAGTGGGTCGGCAGCTCCTGATCGATCTTGTAGAAGCGCTTGAGGTAGTCGCGGCGGCCCGCGTCCGACTCCTTCACCGCGCGGGCAGCCTTCGCCAGCTCAACTGCGTCCGCAGCGCCGAGGCGCTCGGCGCGGGTTGACGGCGAGGCCGTGACGAGGACGCGGAGCGACTCGTCTCCGGGCTCGACAACGTATGACGCCCCGTGAGCGACGATCACAGCGTTTCCGCGTGTGGCCGTGCGCTCGATCGTCTCGCGGATCAAAGCGCGCACGTCGTCGTTGTCCAACCCCTGGACCACGACGCTCCCGCCCAGGTCGCTGCTGCCCTCGGCCAACGCCTCGAGAAGCCGACTGACGAGCGACTTGCGTCGCTCCTCGTCCGCTACGTCAGCAGGGCTGATCTCTCCCCTCGCCGCGGCGCGAGCGACGATATCGTCGTCGACGTAGCGGAAGCCCAATCGCTCCGCGACCAGACGACCGACTTCCTCGCCGCCCGCGCCCGTTGCGTGCGAGATGCAGACAAGTCGGCACGTCACCCGTGCGAGGCTAGGAGAGCGCGGAGATGGCGTCAAGCATCAACACGGAGACGACGCACTTCGCTCGGAGCTCGAGAGCTGTGGGCAGGAGACACTGCAACGCTTGCGCGCGCCCTCGCCGAGGTCGCTTGACCCGAGGGGTCGCGTGACCCTCGCCGCTGACTACTTCATGTAGTTGTGCAGTTGCCAGACTTGCGGCGGCCCTGGCGGCCGCGGTACTCCGGCCGCCTCGAAGGCGGGCATCAGGCGCTCGTCTCGGAATCGCCTCGCATCCTCCTCCGACTCCCACACTTCGAGCACCCGCCAGCCCCCGTTTGGGCTCGGCCCGGCGGCATGGAAGATCCCACCCGCTGGTTCTTCCAGCCCGAGTTGCGCGCGAACCTTCTCGTAGATCTCCTGAGAACCTTCGGGGTTGTCCACCAGCATCGCGATCGCCACGTCGACCTCCTCCCGCGTCACATTGACACGGGAGATCCTACGCTCGTTCGTCGTTCTTCCCAGTATCGAGGATATTCGATACATTTACGTCAATCGATACGACAGGGAGATTGATGACCTCGACTCTCGACCCAATCGACTGCTGCGCCCCGCTGGATGCAGACGCGATGTCCGACCAGGAAGCAGAGGCGACGGCCGAGCTGTTCAAGGCGCTCGCCGATCCGGCGCGTGTTCGGATTGTGAACCTGCTCGCTACGAACGATGGCGAGCCGGTCTGCGTCTGCCATCTGATCGAGCCGCTCGGTCTGAGCCAGCCGACGGTCTCCCACCATCTGAAGCGGCTGCTCGATGCCGGGCTGGTCGAGCGGGAGCAGCATGGGAAGTGGGCGTACTTCTCGCTGAAGAGCGACGCGGTAGAGACGCTCGCATCCGTCGCCGACCTGAAGGGGGTTTGCTGCTGATGACGACGGCCGCTGATGAGCTGCGCGAGGAGGTCCGTCGTCGCTATGCGGAATCTGCCCGCGCCGTAATCGACGGGTCGGGCGGCTGCGGGTGCGGGAGCGGCGCCTGCTGCGAGCCCGGGGCCGAGGCCGAGATGTTCGGCGAGGCGCTGTACGAAGCCGAGCAGCGCGACGAGCTGCCCTCGGCCGCCGTCCTCGCCTCCCTCGGCTGCGGGAATCCGACCGCCGTCGCCGACCTCCACGAGGGCGAAACCGTCCTCGACCTCGGTTCGGGCGGCGGGATCGACGTGATCCTGTCGGCGAAGCGCGTCGGGCCGACGGGGATCGCCTATGGCGTCGACATGACGGACGAGATGCTCGCGCTCGCGCAGCAGAACGCCCGCGCTGCGGAGATGACGAACGTCCATTTCCTGAAGGGCGTGATCGAGCAGATTCCGCTTCCGGCCGAGTCGGTCGACGTCGTCATCTCGAATTGCGTCATCAATCTCTCGGTCGACAAGCCTGCAGTCCTCACGGAGATTGCTCGCGTCCTGCGGCCGGGCGGCCGGATCGGAATCAGCGACGTGGTCGCGGAGGACGACGTGTCCCCTGCAGGGCGGGCCGAACGCGGAAGCTTCGTCGGCTGCATTGCGGGCGCCCTCTCGAAGGGCGAATACGAGGCGGGGCTCGAAGCTGCGGGCTTCGAGCAGATCCGCGTTGCATTCACGCACCAGGTCGCCGACGGCATGCATGGCGCGATCGTGAAAGCCGTGAAGACACAGGAGCCCATGCGGAAGGGCCTCCCCGTCGTTCAGGCCGCGACCTCTGCCGGATGCTGCTGAGACAGAGCACGTAGGGCCAGCGATGAGCCAGCTGACGACCGAGATGCCGGAGATCCTTTTCGTCTGCGTCCACAACGCCGGTCGCAGCCAGATGGCCGCAGGACTCGTAAAGCTGCGTTCCGACGGCCGCATCCACGTCCGCTCGGCAGGGAGCGATCCGGGCGAGGCGGTCAACCCTGCTGTCGTTCAGGCGATGGACGAGGTTGGCGTCGACATGAGCGAGGAATTCCCGAAGCCCCTGACCGACGAGGTCGTCCGGGCCGCCGACGTCGTGATCACGATGGGCTGCGGCGACGCCTGCCCGATCTATCCCGGAAAGCGATACGAGGACTGGACGCTCGACGACCCGGCGGGGCAGGACGTCGAGACAGTGCGCCGCATCCGCGACCAGATCGACGCGCGCGTCCAGATCCTGATCAGCGAGCTACTTGACTAGACCCTCGCTCGCTCAGCGCTGCCTCGCCGAGACAATCGCGACCTTCGCGCTCGTCTTCGCCGGATGCGGCGCGATCGTCGCCAACGCCGAGCGCGACGGCGCTCTCGGCTCGAACGGGATCGCGCTCACCTTCGGCCTCGTGATCATGGTCATGGTCTACGCGACCGGCCACCTGTCCGGCGCCCATATCAATCCAGCCGTTACGGCCGCCTTCTGCGCCAGCCGCCATTTCCCGCTCCGTGACGCCGCCTGGTACATCCCCGCCCAGCTCGTCGGCGCGACACTCGGCGCCCTGCTACTCAGGATCGTTTGGGACGGAACGCCTGCGAACCTCGGCGCGACCATCCCAACGGTCGGCGCAGGGTCCGCGCTCGTCTACGAGGTCGTGATGACGGCCTTCCTGATGTTCGTGATCATGGCCGTCGCGACGGACACACGCGCCGTCGGGGCGGCGGCGGCGATCGCCATCGGCGGAACCGTCTCCCTCGACGCGCTCTTTGGCGGGCCGGTTACCGGGGCGTCGATGAACCCGGCGCGCTCGTTCGGCCCGGCTCTCGTCGCGGGCGAATGGCGCGACTTCTGGCTCTACGTTCTCGGCCCGGTCCTGGGCGCCCTGATCGGAGCAGTCGCCTACCAGGCGACGCGCGGCCAGAAGTCTCCCGCTCCTCTCGAATGACGCTTCGGGAGCACGTCCGATTCCTGCGCTTAGGTTCCTCGGGTGGCGAGCCTGGAGTTGGACGCTGCGCTCGACCGTCTGACTGGACATTTGCGTCCAGGGGGAGAGTCGCCATGTAGACGACCGCTCGCGCGACATGGGCCGGGTCGATCGTCGGCTCGATCATGCTCGACCCGTCGGGCTGGAGCACGCCCTGGGTGCGCATCGGCACGTCATCTCTGTCGCGGCGTTGCCGATGTCGATCTGGCCGCAGGCGATGTCGTGTGCGCGGCCGTCCAGCGACGTCGACCTCGTGAGCCCGGTGATCGCGTGCTTTGTCGCCGTGTAGGGCGCCGACAGCGGGCGGGGCATCCAAGCCGACAGCAGCCGTTGTTGATGATGCGCCCGCCGCGGGGCGACTGGCGCTTCATGAGCCGGAATGCGGCCTGTGAACAGAGGAACGTGCCCGTCAGGTTCGTCTCGACCACGGCAGTCCACTGCGCGAAGGACAGGTCCTCGAGCGGAACGGGCGGCGCCGCGGTGCCCGCGTTGTTGAACAGCAGATCGAGCCTCTCGAGGCGCTCTTCGACTGCGACGAACAGCGCCCGGACGGACTCCGGGTCGCGGACGTCGCAGGGGATTGCCACCGCTTCCTTGCCTACCTCGACCGCTGCTTCATGAAGCGCTTCTGGTCGGCGGCCGGCGAGCACGAGCGTAAACCCCGCCTGCGACAATGCGAGCGCCGACGCGCGGCCGATGCCGCTGCCCGCGCCGGTGACGAGCGCGACCCGCCTCACGAGGCAACCGTCGCGATCCGCCCACCGAGCTCGTCCTCGACATGGACCTGCACGATCTGCGCGAAGCTCTCGTCGGCGCGAAACCCGAGATCGAAGGCCCGTTGGGCGTCGAACCGTTGCGGCCAACCCGACACGATGCGCATCACCCGCTCGTCGGGCTCATACCTGATCAGCCGGAGCACCTCGTCGCCGCCGACGGCTCGGAGCGCTTCGATCTGCTCGGCGACCGTCACCGACACTCCGGGCATCGTGAGGCAGCGACGATCGCCGAGCGCATCACCGTCGATCCTCGCCGCGTGGACGAAGAAGCCGACAGCTGCGCGCGGCGAGGCGTGCCAGTGGCGCACGCCCGTGGACACGGGAAGCACCGCGACATCGCCGTTCAAGGGCTCGCGGATGATGCTGGAGAAGAATCCCGAGACGGCCCGGTTGGGCGCACCGGGACGCACGCAGATCGTCGGCAGGCGGACACCGACACCGTCGACGAACCCACGCCGCGTGTAATCGCAGAGCAACAGCTCGGCGATCGCCTTCTGCGTCCCGTAGCTCGTGAGCGGCGTGGTGCAGTGGTCATCGCCGATCACATCCGGCAAGGGAGCGCCGAAGACCGCGATCGACGACGCGAACACGACGCGCGGACGGTAGCCCTCCCCGAGCGAACGCACCGCCTCGAGGAGCCGCCTCGTGCCGTCGAGGTTGACCCGATAGCCACGCTCGAAGTCGGCCTCGGCCTCGCCCGATACCACCGCAGCGAGGTGAAAGACGACGTCTGGACGCGTCGACAGCAAACCCTCCGCGGTATCGGGGACAGCCAGGTCGGCAACGACCGTCTCGATCTCGAAGGCCGACGACGAGGGCTTCTTCGGCTCGACGATGTCGGCCAACGTGACCTGCTGGATGGTGGCGGTCCCGAGCGTGCCTTCGCGCGCGAGACGCTCGACCAGCCGACGGCCGAGCATCCCCGCGGCGCCGAGAACCAAGATCCGCACCCGATGACAGTAGTGCCTTCGCGCCCGTCACGTCGCCCGCCACGCCGTCACCGCACCCGTCGACGAGCGCCCTCAGCCTCTCGTGCTCTTCGCGGCAGGCGGGGCAGCTTGAAGATGCAAGAGCAGGGCTCTGTGCCGGCGGCCGTATCCTTGTGCGCGTTGGCGATCCGGGTTGTGCTCGCTGAGGACGACTACCTCGTGCGCGAGGGTGTACGTATCGTGCTCGCGCGACACGCCGAGGTCGAGGTGGCCGCCACGTGCGGCGACCTCGAGTCGCTGCTCGCCGCCGTCGAGGCCGAGCTGCCCGACGTCGTCCTGACAGACATCCGCATGCCACCGAACGGGCGCGACGAGGGGATCGAGGCTGCGACGACCCTCCGCGATACGCATCCCGAGATCGGTGTGATCGTGCTCAGCCAGTACGTCGAGCCGCAGTGGGCGCTCGCGCTCTTCCAGGCCGGTGCGGAGCGCCGTGGCTACCTGCTCAAGGAACGTGTCGAGGACGCCGCCGACCTCGTCGGCGCAATCCGTGCCGTCGCCTCGGGAGGCACCGTCGTCGACCCGGCGGTGGTCGAATCGCTGGTAACGGCCAGCTCGCGCGACGAGACGTCCCCTCTCGCGGAGCTCACGCCGCGGGAGCGCGACGTCCTCCGCGAGATGGCGGAGGGGAAGAACAACGCGGCAATCGCCAGCTCGCTCGTCCTGACGGAGGGATCCGTCGAGAAGGTGATCCACTCGATCTTCGGCAAGCTCGGCCTGTCGTGGGAGGATCGAGTGCACCGACGCGTGAAGGCAGTTCTGCTCTACCTCGCGGATCGCGGCTGACCGGCTCGACCACGCCGGAGCCGTCGCCGCACGGTGGTCAGGATTCGAGCGGGACGGCACCCCTGATCCTGGTTCCGGCGTTCGGCGCGGTATCCACCGCGAGCGAACCGCCGATCGCCCCTAACCGATCGCGCATGTTGGTCAACCCAGCGCCCGAACGGCGAATCGACTGGTCGAAGCCGGGCCCATCGTCCACAACCTCGAACTGGAGGCCCTCCTCCGTTTCCCAGACTCGGATTCCGACCGTAACGTTCTCACCGGCGTGCTTGGCGACGTTTTGGAGCGCCTCGAGACAGCAGAAGTAGACCGTCGCCTCGATCTCGGGCGAGTACCGACCCACGTGGACTGCCTCGACACGTCCACGTGCCGCCCGACGACCGACGGCTGCGCTCAGCGCCTCCCCCAAGCCGCGCTCGAGCAGAAGAGGCGGGTAGATACCGTGAGCCAGGTCCCGGAGCCGGTCGAGGGCGCTGTGCACCTCGGCCGTCAACTGCTCCAGTACGACCTTTGCCTCGGCCGGGTCGCATTCCGCCAGGTCGCGCGCGAGACCGGCCTTGATCGCCACCGCGACCAGCTGCTGCTGGGCGCCGTCGTGGAGGTCGCGCTCGATCCGGCGACGCTCGGCATCGGACGCGGCGACGACCCGTGCTCGCGACTCCCGCAGCTCCTCGGACCGGCGCGTCAGCTCCTCGAGCGACGACCGCAGCTCCGAATCGAGTTGAGAGTTGCGAAGCGCGAGGCCGACCTGTCGGCCGAGCTGTTGCAGGACCTCCTCGTCCTCGCGGCCCAACGCCTCGCGTCCGGGCGCACGCTCGACGACGATCAGACCGAGGAGCTCACGCGACTCGACGATTGAGGCCACACGAAGCTCCGTCTGGTCGCGTCCCTCGAGGATCTGGGGCAACCAAACGCTGATCCAGGCAGGGCCTGAGACTCCGCCGCGCGTCAGAAGGCCAGTCTCGGAGTCACCGAGGATCAGCGTGGCTGGACCGCGTTCGGGGTCAGAAGCGCGGCGTTCGAGAGCGCCCCCCGAGCCTGTCCACAACTCGGCGGCGTCGAGCGCCAGCCGGTGTCGGAGCGACTCGGCAAGGTGGAGCAGGACCTCATCGATCGGCACCGTCCTGGTCAGCCCACTCGTTAGGGCGCGAAGCTGTTCGCGCGACGGGCGTCGGTCACCGTACGCAAGGCGGTTGGCGAGTCGCGCGAGTCTGGGTTGAGCGACGGCGTATGCGAGCGCGCACACGGCGGCCGCCGCCATCGAGGCCGCAAGCCAGCGCACCTCCGCCCCCGCCGGGGGTCGACCGAGCCCGAGCACGACCACGGCGAAGAGGGCGAGGTCGAGCACTGCCAGAGCGAGCAGTGGGATTGCGAGTGTGATCACACGCTTCATCGGGCGGCGTCACCGTCACTCCGCTCGCAAGGCAACGGCTGGCTTGGTCCGTGCGGCGAGGGATGCGGGCAGTGCCGCGACGAGGTTTGCCATGAGGAGCGTGACCGGCACCATCACGGCTAGCTGCCAGACCGGGATCACCGGGCGTGGGAGCACGGCGAGATCGGTTGCGAACACGTTCCAGCCGAAGCGTGCGAGCGCGGCCCCGAGCGGTAGGCCGACCATGAGCCCGACGAGGGCGATGGTCGTCGCTTGCCAGGCGACGCAGGCCACGATCTGGCCGCGTTCGAAGCCGAGGACCATCATGAGCGCCAGCTCTCGCCGACGGCGGCGAATCGACGTCAACAGGGCGTGAGCGAGCATGGCCACCCCCGCCAGCGCGAAGAGTAAGGAGAACGCGATCGGGAACCCCGATAGGCCCCCGAAGTTGGCGAGCTCGGTCGGAGCCTCGAACCGTCCCAGCCCGGTGCTGCGTTCGAGCCGGTCGAGCACCGAGCCGCGGTCGGCGGAGGGTTCGATCCGAACACGGTATTCCGTGTACGTCGCGGCCGGCTGGATGCGCTTCAGGCCCGCGAACGTGAGGACTGCTCCCGTCGCCCATGGACGGTCGCCGCCGAGCGGCCGGAGCGCAAGTCCGCTGCCTACGACACGCATTCGCTCCGTTCGCGCGGCCCGGACGGTGACGACGTCGCCGACGCGGTGGTGGAGGGCGGCGAGCGTCCTCGGGCCGAGGAGAATCTCACCGGGAGCGCGCGGAGCGCGACCGTGGATCACGGTTGCCCGCGCCACCGAGCCCTTGACGTCCTCCTGCGCCGCGGCGACCATCGGAGTGCCGTCGACCTCGACGTTTGCGTTCGTCGCGGAGGCGATCGCCGCAATCGTCGGGTCGGTGAGCAGCCAGCGCTGAGGTGGGAGACGTCCAGCCGGCGGTCCTTCCGGCCAGAACAGGTAGTCAAAGCCGGCGCCGTACAGACGCGGCGTCGACAGCAGATACGAGAGGCTTCGCGAGAAGGTCGCTGACGCTGCGACGACAGCGACCGCGAGCACGACGGCGACCAGGGTCGGCGCTATGGGCACGGCGGCGGTGCCCTTGCCGCGGGTCAGCGCCAGACGCACGCCAGAGACGACGGTCGGTCGGAGCCCGAGCCGCGCGACGGACTCGGCCGGCGTCCACCGTTGCCTCCGGGAGATGGCCGGCCGGGAACGGGTCGACCTGAGCGAGACGACCGTCGCCACCGCCGTCGTGGCGGCGATCATCAGGATCGCGCCGACGGCGAGCACAGCCGGGTCGGCCGCGAGGCCGGGGGCCGGCTCGAGCTCGCGCGCATGTCCGATCGGCGCCAGCGGCGAGAGCAGGATCGCAACCGCCACCGCGACGGCGCTCGCGACTCCGCCGACCACTGCTGCACCGGCTGCCGCGACCGCGGCGAGCTGCCTCCTCGGCATGCCGAGCACCTGAAGCGTCGCGTGCTCCGGGGCGCGCACAAGCTCGTCTCTCGTGAACGCTTGAGCGATGAAGAGAAGCAGAGCGATCGCGCCGAAGACCGCCAGCAGCAGCAGCACCCGCGATTGCATGCGAATGGGCTCCTGGATCCCCGGGCGCACCGCGTGCGGGACGACGAAGCCTGGATAGTCGCGGCCGGCAAGCTGCCGGAAGGCGCGTTCAAAGGTCGGGACGTCCTTGGAACCGTGCCGGAGACGAACACTGAGGCCCTCGAAGAGAAGACCCAGCCGGCGGCCGCCGTGCGCACGGTAGAACGCAGGCGTAAGCATCACGTTTCCGGGTACACCTTCTTCGACGGCGGCGACCATTCCGACGATGCGGACCGGAACGAGTGGGCCGGTCCGGGCCTTCGTTGGATCCTCACCCAGGCGGTTGGCGGCGCTCGGCCGGCCCCAGAGCGCCGCGTGACTGACCAGCCGCACCTGCACGGTGTCGCCGATCTCGTAGCCGAGCCGGGTGAATGCAGTCGAGTCCACAAGCGCCTCGTCGGGGCGGCCGGGTCGAGGTGCACGACCGCGGAGAAGCCGCGTGCGATCGACGTCCCTCCCGCCGTGCTCATCGAGCCATACAACGATTCCGACGCCGGCATTGCCGTCGGGGAGGACGGGCTTGCCCGAGTGGGACCGGAACATGGCTGCCAGACGCCCCCACCGCGACGCCGTGGCGACCTGAGGTAGGCGCGCGACACGCTCGAGGTCGAGCGTCTCTCTCCCGTCGATCCAGAAGCCCCGCATTGGGACCACGTCTGCAAGCTCGTAGGCAGAGACATGGCGCGCCAGTGCGGACTCCGTCCTGCCGGCGGCTGCCACGGTGGCGAATACGACGCCGCCCGCGAGGCCGATGAGCAGGGCGAGGACGAGCCAGCTGCGATGCCGCGTCCTGAGCTCAGCGCGAAGGCAGAGCCACGCGGCTGGCGACATCTAGTTCGCCGCCGGCACGGCGTCAGCCGGTGCTCGCACCGCGTCGAGGCGGCCGTCCCTCATCCGCGCGAGTCGTTCGGCGGCTGCGGCGACACGGTCGTCGTGCGTCACGAGCAGGATCGTCTGCCCGGATGCGTGCAAACGGCGGAACAGCTCGAGAATCTCGGCGGCGCCGTCCGAGTCGAGCGCCCCCGTGGGCTCGTCCGCGAGCACGAGCGTGGGCTCGTTCGCGAGCGCTCGGGCAATGGCGAGTCGCTGCCGCTGGCCGCCCGACAGGAGGGCGGGGAACTCACGTTCCTTCCCTGCCAGGCCGAGCAGGTCGAGGAGATCGCGAGCCCGTCGCTCGGCCTGCGGTCGTCGCATCCCGGCGATCAGCGCCGGCAGCGCGACGTTCTCGAACGCCGTCATCCCGTCCAGAAGGTTGAAGAACTGGAACACGAAGCCGATGTGCTCGCGGCGAAGGCGAGCAAGAGCGCTCTCGTCTTTCCCTGACAGCGAGTCGCTGCCGAGGACGACCTCGCCACCAGAAGGCGCGTCGAGTCCCGCGATGAGGTTCAGAAGCGTCGACTTGCCGCACCCGGACGGGCCGATGATCGCGACGAACTCTCCATGGTCGACCGTGAGGTCGACCCCCCGAAGCGCCCGGACAGGAGCTTCCTCGGCGTGGAATGTCTTGCGCACGCCGCGTACCTGCAGAACAGCCATCTCCGCTCCTCGCGTCCTCGCGGTCGTCGCGCTAGTTCTCCCACGATCGTCGCTCGCCCGTCAAGCAGGCCCGCACCGTGCCCCACTGCTCCGCTGGCCTACCGCACCATCCACCCGCCTGTCGGATAGGCGGTCGCGTCTCCCCGCTCTACCGTCAGCACGAACGACGACGGAGGCGACACGAGATGCCCGACAGACGAGATGCGTGGCCGAGAACCGTTCTCTCGCCGAAAGGATCTGTGCTCGCTCTTGTACTCGCGGCGTTCGCTTTCGGGGCGATCACGACGTTCGCGCTGCAGGGCATGGGACGGGCGGCGGCCGAGGAGGAGCTTTCGGTCTCGGACGTGTACGCGAGGAACGCAGGGGGCATCGTGCGCGTCGACGTGACACCCGGACCCGGGCGTTACGCCTTCTCGGTCGGCCCGGGTCGAGACGTCCTGGTGCCCTCCGGAAGCGGATTCGTCTACAGCGCGGGCGTCGTCGTGACCAACCGGCACGTCGTGGTCGGAGCGAGCGCGATCCATGTCCGCCTGGCAGACGGCAGGACGCTGCGCGCCAGGTACATCGCCGGCGATCCCGACTCCGACATCGCCCTGCTGGACGTCGCCGCTCCGGCCGGATCGCTTCGCCCTCTCAGCCTGGCGGACTCGTCCCGGGTGAGGGTCGGCGACGCCGTTGTCGCGATTGGGAGTCCGTTCGGGCTGGAGAGCAGCGTCACAGCGGGAATCGTGAGCGGCGTCGACCGCACGATCATGTCGCCCGACAACTCTCCGGTCGCCGGCGCGATCCAGACCGACGCGGCGATCAATCACGGAAGCTCGGGTGGGCCGCTGCTCGACCTCCACGGGGACGTGATCGGGGTCGTGTCGCAATTCATGAGCGCCTCCGGCGGCAACAACGGCGTCGGCCTCGCGGTGCCGTCGAACACTGTCGGCACGGTCGTGAGGCGGCTGCTCTCCCGTCAGTCACGTGCAGACGTGTAGCGCCAGTTGTCGTGCCGCCGTCGTCGTGCTTCCGAATGGGAGTGGCGGCGCGACGGCCCGCTCGATCCCAATAGCAACCGAAAGGAGACGGAGATGACCGGTTCACGACACATCAGCCGCCCCGCCATCGCTCTTGCCACGGCGATCGTCCTGCTCGCCGGGGTCGCCGCTGTCGCATTGGCCTCACCGCCTAGTGGCGTGACGCCCACCGTGCTCGCGCGGGGGACATACGACGCCTTCAAGGTGCGCTCATATCCCCATGGCCCGGGCGACTTCAAGGCGGAGTCCAAGGCACCAACGGACATCGTCGTCCGACAGCACGTCTACGCGCCCGGTTCGTCCACCGGCTGGCACACCCATCCCGGCCCGGTGTTCATCACGGTCGTGGAGGGAGAGGTCACGTTCTACGAACGTGACGATCCAACGTGCACACCCCTCGTCGTCAAAGCGGGTCAGGGCTACGTCGACACCGGCGAGGGTCACATCGGCCGAAACGAGTCCGATCAGCCTGCCAGGGACGTAACGGTGATCATCGCACCGGTCGGCGGCACGTTCCGCAGCGAGCTCGACGCGCCCTCGCCGTCCTGTGACTTCTGACGGATAGACGCGTGGATGGACGCGGAGGAGCTGGCGAGGTCAGCTCCTCCAGCTCTGCGAGTCGAAGATCGCCGTCAAACGAGGCGTTGGCACTGAGCCCACCTTCAACGCCCTCTCGATGCGCCGGCCATCGGGCGCGGTCCCAGGGCGCGGGCTCGAGCATTGAGACTCCGAGAAACAAGAGCGCGGAGTCAACCCATCCTCGGATAGTTCGTGCTTCTGTTCTTCGCGTGACTGCCGCTTCGACCACGGATGGAGGGGAGACGAGCGACGGCGCGATGACCGGCGCCGTGGCGCGTCGGCGCGTGCGCGCCGGGTGGGCATGGCTCGCGGGGGTGACGGCTCCGTCCTCGGGAAGGTGCCACACCGGTCGGCGACTGACCAGCCTCCCCAGCGCGTCACGATCGGCCGACCGCGCTGAGCAAACCGCGCGGGATCGGCCACGTGCCTAGGATGCACTTGTGCAGAGCACCAATGGCAGCAAGCGAATCACCTGCGTCTGCGGCAAGGTCGTCCAGGGAAAGGACGACGACGAGCTCTGGGAGAAGGCGCAGGCGCACATGGCCGCCGACCACCCGGACCTCGTCGGGAAGGTTGCCCGCGAGGACATCCTCGCCCAGGCCGAGGAGATCTAGACGGTCGTCGGGGTCTCACCGAGCAGGCGTCGGTAGACGCTCTGGACGGCCGGGCTCGGCGCGACTCCCAGCTCGTCGCGGAGCAGGACGCGCAGGCGGTCGTAGGCGCGGAGCGCCTCTGCGGCGTTCCCGCTCTGCTCGAGTGCCTCCATCAGGATCCGGTGGCCGGTCTCGCGGAACGGGGCCAGCTCGATCAGCAGGCGGGCACAGTCCGCGGCCTGCGGTAGCGTCGGCCCGCCGAGGCCGAGCCTGGCCGCCGCGAAGCATTCGAGCCCGCGCACTCGGACGTCGTCGAGCCGTCGGCGCCAGTCGTCGAGCCAGGGCCTGTCGTGGCCTTGGAGGAGCGGGCGGCTGGCGACGTGGTACGCGACGCCGGAGGGGCCCCAGGCCTCGACCCACTCGCCGTTCGCGACAAGCGACTCGGCCCGATGGAGCGCGTCGAGCGCTGCCTCGGCGTCGACGAACGCCTCGGCCGGCAGCACGAGCTCGATCTGCGCTCGTCCAACCAGGAGCTCCGGCCCCAGGACGTGGCGCAGTTTCGAGAGCAACACGCTGAGCCGAGGGCTGTGGCCGGGAGTCGCGTCCTCGCCGTAGACGGCGATCAACAGCTCGTCCCGCTGGATCCGGCGGAGCCGGTTGAGCACGAGGTAGGCGAAGAGCAGCTGGCCCAAGGCTCCCGGGAGCGCGTCCTCGATCCGCCGCCCGTCGAGCCGCACCACGAGCCGGCCGCAGAGCTGGATCCTCGTCTCACCCGTCGGCGCCATCCCACCAGATTAGAAAGGTCGGCGAAAGGTTCGCGAAACGAGGGGCCGCGACTGTCCCTACCTGGAGACAACGAGGAGCGACGGCACCAGACGAAGCGATGGGAGGAGCAATGGGATCCAGGAACGTCGAGACCTACCGTGCAGGGCACGAGGCATTCAACCGGCGCGACTTCGACACGATGGTGAAGGAGTACGCAGAGAGCATCACCTGGGTCGACCACGCCCGGGGCCTCACGTTCAGCACACCCCAGGAGTTCAAGGACGAGTTCCTCGAAGGGTGGATGCGGGCCTCCTCGGACTGCCAGGTCACACACGCCCGGTACACGGACGCCGGCGAGATGGTCGTGGCGCAGTTCACGGTCCGGGGTACGAATGACGGCCCGCTCGGCTCCTTCCCGGCCACCGGCAAGGAATGGACGCTGCCCATCTGCGAGATGTGGCACTTCGACGCCGACGGTCGGGTCGTCGGTGGCGAGATCTACTACGACCAGGTCTCTCTGCTCACCCAGCTGGGACTGCTCCCCGAGCCGTCCTCGGTATGAGCGGCGACGCCGCGGCCACGCGTTCTGGCACGAGGAGCTCGTGAACGGCTCCAGCAGCGAACCAAGCCCAAGGAGGTCGCCATGAATCAGCAACCCACGTCGTTCTACGCGTCGCCGCACGAGGCGATGCAGGCACCGGCGGAGGAGTTTCTCTACCTGGCGTGCCTGCACGCCGGCACCGGCGTGGAGAAGCCGGACTTCCTGGCGGTGGTCGACGCGAAGGAGGGTCGGATCGTCCACGAGACGCCGATGCCAAACGTGGGTGACGAGTTGCACCACTTCGGCTGGAACCGCTGCTCGTCAGCGTGCCACGGGCCTGACCGCTCACACCTGATCGTGCCCGGCTTCGGCTCCTCGCGCATCCACATCCTCGACGTCGCCGACGACCCGCTGCGGCCCCGGATCGTGAAGGTGATCGAGCGCGACGAGCTCGTCGCTGCGACCGGCTACACGCGGCCGCACACCGTCCATTGCATGCCCGGCGACCAGGTCGTCGTCTCCATGCTCGGCGACGCCGACGGCAACGGCTCCGGCGGGTTCGCGGTGCTCGACGCGCAGACCTTCGAGCTGCGGGGCCGCTGGGAGAACGGGGGCGAAAGACCACGGCTCAACTACGACTTCTGGTACCAGCCGCGGAGGAACGTGCTCGTCTCCTCGGAGTTCGGCGAGCCGAACGCCTACGAGAAAGGCTTCGACCTCGCCGACGTCGAGGCCGGCCACTACGGGCGTCGCCTCCACTTCTGGAACCTCGCCGAGCGCACACTGGAACAGACCGTCGACCTGGGCGAGAACGGGTTGATACCGCTCGAGGTGCGCTGGAAGCACGACCCGGACGCCGAAAGCGGCTTCTGCGGCGCAACGCTCTCCAGCACGATCTGTCACTGGCAGCGCAAGGACGGCCGCTGGACGACGGAGCAGATCATCTCCGTCGAGAGCGTCGAGCTCGAGGGATGGCCGTTCCCTGTCCCCGGCTTGATCACCGACATCGTGCTCTCGATGGACGACCGCTTCCTCTACTTCTCCGACTGGCTCCACGGCGACCTGCGCCAGTACGACGTCTCCGACGCCGGCAACCCGAAGCTCACCGGGCAGCTGTGGCTTGGCGGTGTGCTCGGCAAGCCCAGCGACGCCGGCCGCGAGCTCAGCGGCGGGCCGCAAATGATCCAGCTCTCCCTCGACGGCCGTCGCCTCTACGTCACCAACTCGCTCTACTCGACCTGGGACAACCAGTTCTACCCGGAGCTGCGCTCCTGGCTGCTGCGCGTGAACTGCGACCCGAACGGCGGGATGGAGGTCGACCGCGACTTCTTCGTCGACTTCTCGGACCGCCCGGACGGGCGCGCCCGCGCCCACGAGGTCCGCCTGCAGAACGGCGACTGCACGACGGAGATCTTCCAATGATCGCGCACATCATGGGCCTCCCCATCGAGGAGAGCGTCGTACAGCTCGTTTCGGCCGGTGCGGCGATGATCACGGCGGTCGCGATCGCGGGTCGGACTGGGCTCAGCCGCGCACGACGCCGCCTCCGACCCCGCTCGCGCTGGGAAGACGACTAAGCACTCGAGGTCGACAGGTGGGCTCGAAGTCGGTCGACGCGCGTCTCGCTAGAGACCCCGTCCCGATGCGATCTGCGGACTCGTGCCGCCGGCGGTCGGCGGTTCCCCCACCCGAATCACCACGTTGCCGCTCTTCTGGCCGCCCTCCACGTAGCGGACCGCTTCGACGATCTCGTCGAGGTCGTAGCGCCGGTCGATCACGGGCCGGTAGCGACCGGTGTCGAGGAGCTCCTGGACGAGGAGCAGGTCGTCCTTGCGGTAGCGGCCGAAGCCGAGCGCCGCCCGCCTGCTGCCGACAATCCGCGTGACGAGCGCCAGGAGCGGAACGTGGTACATGAACCCGAGGTCCATGCTGATGTAGACCCCGCCCGCCTTCAACGAGTGCCGACAGCGACGGAACGAGTGCTTGCCGACCGCGTCGAAGATCACGTCGTACGTCGCGCCGCTCCTGGTGAAGTCCTCCCCGAAGCGGTCGAAAGCCTGCTGCGCGCCCAGCGACCGAACGAGCTCGACGTCCTTCGTGTCGCACACGGCGGTCACGTCGGAACCGAAGTGGTGAGCGAGGAGCTGAACCGCCGCCGTCCCCACGGAGCCGGCCGCGCCGTGTACGAGCACCGACTTCCCTTCGAGCGGCATGCCCGGGGCAAGGCAGGTCAGCGCCAGCAACGCGCCGTCGGGAACGGCCGCCGCCTCTTCGTAGGTCAGGCCCACCGGCTTCGGCGCGATCACGCCGCTCGCGGGCACGGCGACGTACTCCGCGCCCGACCCTCCCCGCACGCCGAACACCTCGTCGCCCACGTGGAAGTCGGCGACCCCCGTCCCCACCTCGGCGACGCGGCCCGCGAACTCCGAGCCGAAGCCCGTCCTCCTCGGTCGCCGGATCCCCGTGAAGACCCGCGTGAACCGATAGTCCGCGTGGCGAACTCCCATGGCGTCCCCGCGCGTCACGCTGGTCGCAAGGACCTCGACCAGCACCTCGTCGTCGGCGGGAGCGGGCCGCTCGACCTCGCCCACCCGCAGCACGTCCGGAGGCCCGTACCGTTCGTGGACGACCGCTCTCATCCCGTCACGTCCTCTCCCCGGTTGCGCTGGACGCGCTGGATGGGAGCGCCCTGCTGCCACGCTCGCCCGGCGCGAAAGAGCTCGGCCGGCCTCCCGCCGCCGGGGCCGGGCCGTGCGGTGCGCCCGGTCGGGATGACCCAACCCTCCTCCCCCACCAGGCTGCGGCGGAAGTTCGCGGCGTCCAGCTGCACGCCCCAGACCGCCTCGTACACGGCGCGGAGCTCGGCCATCGTGAAGGTCGTGCCGACGAACGCCGTCGCGATGCCGGACACGTCGAGCTCGACCCGAACGCGCTCGACCGCGTCGCGGACGATCCGAAGGTGGTCGAACGCGAGCTCGATCCGCTCCTCGAGGATGTCGGAGACGAGGACGAGCGCAGCGTGCTCCGCATCCGTTCCGGCCACGATCGGCCCCACGTCGCGAAGCACGGCGAGGTACGCGACAGTCACGACGTTCATGCGCGGGTCGCGGCCCGGATCGCCGTATGCGCCGAACTGGGTCAGCAGGCTCGGGACGTCGACACCGGTCTCCTCGGAAAGCTCGCGGCGCGCCGCGTCGTCGAGCGTCTCGTCGGGACGCTTGAACCCACCGGGCGTCGCCCACATCCCCTTGAAGGGCGTCTCCCCGCGGCGAACGAGCAGGGCGTTGAGAACGCCGTCGGCCATCGTCAGGATCACCACGTCGACCGTGACGGCGAAGGGAGGATACGAGCCGGGGTCGTAGCCCACCGGGACCCGCTGCTTCCGTGTTCTTGTCGACACGACTCTTACTCTCGCACACGGTTTTGGTCATGTCAACCAGAACACCAGCGCACCTTCGACGGCCCGCCGTCACGCACCGGCCCGAATCAGCGGTCGGACAGCGCGACGGAGTCGAGCCCGAGCCAGGCAGCGAGGTCGTCGAGCTCCGCGCGAACGGCTCTGGTCATCGCGCGCGTGAACGGCACGTCCTCGTGGACCGCGTTCACGCGGAGCATCCGCTGCTTGCGGTCGGCCGCGGCGTCGAGCTTCCCGACCAGGCGGTCGTGATGGAGGATCGGAAGCGCGAAGTAGCCCCAGCGCCGCTTCGCGGCCGGCTTGTACATCTCCAGGGTGTAGTCGAAGTCGAACAGCTCCTGTAGGCGTGCCCGGTCGTACACGAGCCGGTCGAACGGCGAGAGGAGCGCAGTCCGTCCCTCGAACTCGTCGCCGAGCAGGGCAGGATCGACGCGCCATTCGCCCTTCGTGCCCTCGACGACGGCCGGCTCGCCGGCGTCTCCGACGTCGATCGGCTCGATTGGCATCTTCGTGCCCCTGGCTCGCGCGATCCCGAGCGACGTCAGGCGCCGCTCGTTCCTGGCCCTGATGCCCTCCTCGACGGACGGGACCGCGACGTCCTTCGGGTACACGCGCTCGGCGAGGTCCCACAGCCGCTCGCGGCCGACGCGGCCGGCGATCGCGATCTCGCCGCGCATCATGAGGCACTCCAGCATCTGCGTGACGTTGCGGTTGTTCGTCCAGCCGCTCGAGGCCCACGGCACCGCGGCGGTGTCCGGAATGCCCCGTGAGACGAGCGGCCCGGAGGTCGCGAGCAGCGCCAGGATGTCCCGCCGGAAGCGGTCGTTGTCCCGAAGCCACGTGCGCGGACGGTCGTGGGCGGGCCAGCCCGCCGCGCCTGCGAGGACGAGGCCGACGTCACCCATCGGCCGCACGAGCGCGTTGTGCTCGAAGAGCGTCCTATCCTGCTCGAGGGCCCGCGTGAGGTGGAACGGCTCGTAGGCCGAGCCGAGACGGCTCCAGGCGACGAGGTCGGCGCTGGGCGCGATCGCGGCCGTGGGATCGATCTGCAAGAGGGTGAGCCGCTGCACGACCGCGAGCAGGTCGGACGGCCGCGGAGCGTCGAGCATCTGCGCCCGCACCGCGATCCGCCGCGCCTGCCTCTTCGTCAGCCGGTGCACGAAGGCGGAGGCTACGTCCTCGGCCAGGCGCCGCGCGCACGGCTCAGCCGCCGTTCGGGAGCGCCGCCGCGTCCGCCGCTGATCGCGTCGCCGGACGACCGCCGCCGCAGCCGTAGGCGTACGGATGATTGAACGCGTCCAGCGCGCGGGCGGGCTCGACGGCGATGCGAAACGCCTCGCTCGTCCGCGCGTCCTCGACCGCGACATAGACCTTGCCGGTGCCTTCGCTCCAGAGGAGCGTCACGTCGAAGCCGTCGCCGCGCCGGTGATCCAGCTCGCGAAGCTCGGAATGCCCGTTCGTGTTCA
Source organism: uncultured Actinomycetes bacterium (assembly GCA_963845965.1). Lineage (GTDB taxonomy): Bacteria > Actinomycetota > Thermoleophilia > Gaiellales > Gaiellaceae > Gaiella. The sequence continues at coordinate 25,622 of CAWJUF010000014.1, forward strand.
TCGCTTCCTCCTGGTCATCGCTCAACGGCGTGTCTCGCGGAGGCTGCCACGCGATCTGTCGCGGCACACGGCGGTCTGCCGACGCCCGATGGTGCGGGAAACCGGCGGATTCGTCAGTCGCCGACGAGCTCGCGGAACGCGGGCTCCTCGCGGATCGCGTCGAGGTCCGAGTCGTTGCTCGCGAAGTCGCGGAAGAAATCGGAGCCCTCGATCGCCAGGCGGACGTGCTGGAGCGCCTCGGCACGACGGCCGGTGAGGCTCTCGACGCAGGCGAGGTTGTAGGCGAGGAGCGGGTACTCGGGATTGTCCGCGACGAGCGGCGTCAACGCCTCGACCACTGCCTCGTGCTCGCCGGCCTCATAGCGGGGCCGAATCGGCGACCAGAGCTCCCAGCCGAACGCCTGGTACGGCTTGCCAGCCATTGCGCCGACGGCGACGATCGTCGTGCCCGCCTCCTCGGCGAACGCGGTCCGCTTCACCTCGGGCTCGACGAAGACAAACGTCCCCGCCGTCGCGTCGACCGGCTCGCCGTCGAGCTCGAACCGCGCGCGCCCTTCGAGGACGAGGTAGAGCTCCTCGTTGCGGTCGCCCGTGTCCGTGTCCGCCTCGTCGTGCTCGTTCAAGATCCGGTCGCCGATCGCCCTCCCGGTCCACGCCGTGACGCCGAACGCCGTGATGCCGAAGTGGTGGCGGACGGCGCGATACGGCTCCCGCCCGTCGTCGATCTCCTCCATCTCGTCGAGCCGTGCGATGCGATAGTTGCCCATCGAGTGCCTCCTCCGTTTGCGGCGCGGACAGATGGAGGATGCCACCGACGGACGCGACGACTACGGCTCAGCCGGGCGGCAGCGGGAAGCGGACGTGCATGTGGTTCTCGTGGTTCGGATACGGGACGACCACGCCCGAGGCGCCCGAGAGGCCTGCGGAGTACCCGACGAACACCATGTGCGCCCCGGCAGCGACGAACCGGTCGAGCAGGTCCTGCGCGAGGTGGTGGTCGATCTGGCTTGTCGCGATCGGCGCGCTGAGGTGCCCGTCGCGGCGTGGGTAGTAGACGTCGACGTCGAGCCCGTTCTGGTGCGAGGCGTGCTGGTCGAGCGGCCCGCCGCCGCGGCGGCTGATGTCACCGACCACGACCCGCGGCGCCTGCGGGTGCGCAGATCGGTAGGCGGCGATCACGGAGAGGAGCGTCCTGATCGTGCGCTCGTTCCCGTACAGCCTCCACGGCTTGTTCGGCATCCTGTCCGTGACGGGATCCCACGTGACCCAGTCCGGCCCGGAAAGGGGCAGCTGCGTCCCGTCGACGAGATGCCCTGCGAACCAGACGCCCGCCGAGGTCGCTTGCTGCCAGGAGACCGCCCCGAGCTCCGTCGACAGCAGCTTGGCACGGGTGCGCTCGACGCGGACGGGCGGCGCCGGCTTGCGCGGCAGGTGGAACCCGAACTCGCCCGCGTGGAACGTGAGGCTCGGCGGGTCCTCGAGGAGCGGGCCTGCCGTCCCTGCGGACCCGTGGCGGAGCGCGGCGATCGGCAGCATCGTGGCCGAGCCGAGGACGAGCGCGACGGCGGGGACCGTTCGGGTCGCGAGCTTCCTGCGTCGCGCCGCGCGCGAGGCGAGACGGCGCCGCCGCGACGCCTCGAGGCCGGTCTCGACCGGGGCGAAGAGGCGGCGATCGAACAGGTCGCCTGCGAACGCCGGCGCCGCGAGCGCCGCCGCGCCGAACGGCGTGCGCCGCTCCTCCCGGAACCAGAGCAGATCGGCGTCGAGCCAGACCTCGTCCACGCGCCATGCCATGGAGTGACGTCCTTCGCCCGGAACGTCGGGTGTCCTCCGCCCGCCTGCTTGACGGAGGCGGCGACCCGGCCTACGGTGACGCGGCCGCGCGAGAGATCCGCACGGCGATCGAGGCGGCCATGCCCGGAGAGTTCGTGCTCGACACACCCGTCGTACGAGCATTCGTCGCAGACGTCGAGGCGACGATCGCAGGCGCATCGTCGCCGGAGGCGGCGTGCGAGGCGATCAGGCCCCGCTTCGCCGCGCTGCTCGCCGACCCGGACTGGCTGCCGCCGGACTACCAGGCGGCGGCGCCGGAGAGCGGGATGGGCGGCGGCATCGGCCAGTGGCTCCTCTACCGCGCGAGCGACGGCTCGCTGTCGCTCTTCTCGCTCGTCGTGCCGCCCGGCTCGCAGACGCCGATCCACGATCACCTCGCTTGGGGGCTGGTGGGCCTCTACCGCGGCACGCAGGACGAGGAGATCTACGCGGGCGAGCAGGGTGAGCTCGAACTGGTCGAGCGCCGCTCGCTCCGTCCCGGCGACTTCTACGTCCTGATGCCGCCGCATGACGACATCCACCGTGTGCGGACGACGTCCGCCGAGACGTCCGTCTCCCTCCACCTGCTCACGAACGACACCGGGTGCGTCTGGCGCCACACGTACGACCCGGAATCGGGGGAGACGCGGCCGTTCCGCTCCGGCTACGTCAACGTCTCCTGCAACCGCTGACGAGCCTCCGCGCCGACTCGTCTTCTGTCGGGAGGCCGCCGGCTCGACCACGTCGCGCCGGCGGCCTCTCCTTCGAGTCGCTACGCCGACGTCGCCGCCGGTGTCGTGTCGGGCCGGGGCTCGGGCTCGCCCGGCTCGAGGCGCGGCAGCCACTCGAGCCACCGTGGCAGGTACCAGTTCCACTCGCCGAGCAGCTTCATGCTCGCGGGCAGGAGCACCCCACGGACGATGGTCGCGTCGATCAGGATCGCGACCGCGAGCCCGACGCCGAACTGCTTGAAGAACAGCATCGAGAGGGTCGCGAAGATCGAGAACACGAGCACCATCACGATCGCGGCGCTCGTGACGACGCCCGCGGTGCGCTTGATGCCGTTCGAGACCGCGTCGTCCATGCTCTCGCCCCGGTCGTGCAGCTCCCGGATCCGGCCGAGGACGAGGACGTGGTAGTCCATCGAGAGCCCGAACAGGATCACGAACAGGAGCAGCGGCACGACCGGGTCGATCCCGGCGGTCGAGCTGAACCCGAGCAGGCCTTTGCCGATCCCATGCTGGAAGACCAGCACGAGCACGCCGTACGCAGCCGCGACGGAGAGCAGGTTGAGCAGCATCGCCTTCGTCGCGACGACGATCGAGCGGAACGCGACGAGCAGCAGCACGAACGCGATCACGAGCACGAAGCCGACCACCGGTGGCAGGTTCGCTTTCAGCTCGTCGGTTGAGTCCTTCCACTGGGCCGCGAGCCCGGTGACGCCCGCCTCGGCGTTCGGCAGCCGTCCGACCGTCTCGGGGACGATCTCGTCGCGGAGAGCGGCGAGCGCGGCGTCCGATTCCCGGTCGGTCGTCTTGCCGTCGATCGGGATCGAGACGTTCGCCACCGTGCCTGCCCCGTTGACGTCGACCGTGATCGGCTCGTGCATGCGGCCGCTTGCGAGCGCCCGCCGCTCGAGCTCGCGAATCGCGCCCTGCACGGCAGGGGCGTTCACGTTCGGCGCCTCGACGACGACGTTGGCGGGAAGCGCCGTCCCCGGGAACGCCTGCTGCATCCGCTGGTACGCCTGCACGACGGGAAGGGACTGCGGGAACGTGTCCGGCCCCGCCATCGCCATGCGCAGCTGGAGCGCCGGCGCTGCCAGCGCCACCAGCAGCCCGCCGGCCACGACGACCGAGAGAAGCGGCCGTCGCAGGACGCGGTCGACGATCGCGCCCCAGAACCGGCTCTCGCCGCCGGTTCGCCGGCGACCGACGAACGGCACGCGGCCGCGGTCGACCTTGTCGCCGAGCCTCGCGAGCAGCGCCGGCAGCACCGTCAGCGAGCCGAGCACCGCGATCGCGACCACGGTGATGGCGGCGACGCCGAGCGACTCGAAGGTCGAGTCGCCGGTGAGGAACATGCCGGCCATCGCGACGATCACGGTGAGGCCCGCGACGAGCACAGAGCGGCCCGACGTCGCCGCCGCTGCCTCGAGCGCGGCCCGTTCGCTGCGGCCCGCGGCCCGCTCCTCGCGCTCGCGCTTCAAGTAGAACATCGCGTAGTCGACACCGACGGCGAGCCCGATCAGGAGCACGAGTGCCGGTGCCTGCATCGCAACGGGGAACACGTGGCTCGGGATCGCGATCAGGCCGAACGTGGCGAAGACGGCGGTCAGCGCGAGGAGCAGCGGGATCCCGGCCGCCACGAGCGCGCCGAACGCGACCAGGAGAATGGCGAGCGTGACCGGGAGCGAGAGCAGCCCGGCCTTCCCGAGGTCGTCAGCGTAGGCGGTGGTGAGCGCGTCGATCTTGCTCGCATCGCCGAACTGCCCGATGAAGAGCACCGGGTGCGCCTTCTGCAGTTCGTCGACCCGGTCGAGGACCGGGCCGATCCGGTCGACCGCGGTGTCGGGATCGCCGCGGATCTGAAGTCCCACGAGCGCTGCGTGCCCGTTCGGGGCGATCTGGCCGGCGTTCGCGGGAGTGAGCGGGGAGCTGACGTTCTGGACGACGTCGAGCGTCGAGATCGCCGCGACGACGTCGCGCACGGTTGCTCTGAACTGCGGGTCGCTCGCCCGTAGCGTCGAGCTCTGGATCAGGACGTTCTCGCCGGCGGGCTGCGGGAACCCGGCGTCGAGAATCCTGTCCATCCGGCCGGACTCGCCCGGCCCGGGCGCGTCGGCGTCGATCGATCGCATGCCGACCATGCCGCCGATCCCGAACGCGACGACGACGAAGGCGAGCCAGCCGAACGTCGCGGTCTTCCAGTGCGTGGCGCTCCAGCGACCCATGCGGGCCGCGATGTTGCGGTTGGTGTGGTTGGTGTGGTTGGTGCGGGACATGACGTGTTCCTCCTTCGTCGGCTCGGGCGGTGGGGTTGTGGATCTCCGTGACTCCATGACTCGACGCTAGGAGCCGGGCGGCGCCGTGACGTCGTCGCGAAGCCGGATTCGCGCTCGCACCCGCCGACGATCCGGTGTCCTACTGGGGTAGGAGGCGACGTGCCCGGGGGAGGAGTACGTTCAGCGCATGAGCCGGGTCGGGCACGTCGCGCGCGGGTGGGGGTTCGACGTGCTGATCGGGCTCCTCGCGCTCGCCGCCGGGCTCGAGCTCGTGGTCCGGCAGGACGCGGAGGACACGCCGGAGACGACCCTGTGGTTCTGCATCCCCGCGACCGCGGTCGTCGTGCTGACGCTCCTTGCTCGCCGGCGTTTTCCCTTCGGGGCACCCGCGGCGTTCTGGCTCCTGGCCGCGACGGTCTCGTTCGTCGACGGACGGCTGATCCCCTATCCGGCCGGCCTGTACCTCGCCGGGTTGCTCGCGGCGTTCCTGCTCGGAAACCAGGACGACGCCGTCCTGGCCCGGGTCGGGCTCGCGGTCGTCCTCGCGAGCATGGCGACGATCATCCTCAACCAGCCGGGCCACTCGCCGGGAGAGCTCGTCTTCATCCCGCTGCTCTTCGGGACCGCGTGGCTCGCAGGCTTCGCGCTGCACACGCGCGCGGAGCAGGCAGACGCGGCCGAGGCACGCGCCGCGCAGGCAGAACGGGAGCGCGAGACGGCCGCCCGGATCGCCGTCGCGGAAGAGCGGACGCGGATCGCGCGCGAGCTCCACGACATCGTGGCCCACGCCGTGAGCGTGATGGTGCTCCAGGTCGGCGCCGTCCGGCACAAGCTCCCCGGCGAGCTCGCCGACGAGTCGGACGCCCTCCGGGGGGTCGAGCAGGCCGGTCGCACGGCGCTCGCCGAGATGCGGCGGCTCCTCGCGGCGATGAGGCAAGACGGCGACGATCTCCAGCTCGCCCCCCAGCCCGGCCTCGACAGCGTCGGCTCGCTGGTAGCGGACGTCGAGCGCGCAGGCCTCCCCGTCACGCTGCGCGTCGAGGGCGACGCCGTCCCGCTCCCGCGCGCGATCGACCTCTCCGCGTACCGCATCGTGCAGGAGGCCCTGACCAACGCGCTCAAGCACGCGCGCGCGCGGCATGCCGACGTCACGCTGCACTACGCGCCCGACGAGCTCCGGATCGAGGTGCGAGACGACGGGGACGGCGACGGCGCCCAGAGCAACGGCCCGGGCTACGGGCTCGTCGGGATTCGGGAGCGCGTGAAGATCTACGGAGGCCAGATGACCGCCGGCGCCGCAGCGCAGGGCGGCTTCGTCCTCGACGCACGGCTTCCCCTCGGCGGTGACGGGCGGTGACGATCCGCGTCCTCGTCGCCGACGACCAGTCGATGGTCAGGGCCGGCTTCCGCATGCTCCTCTCGGACGAGAACGACATCGAGGTCGTGGCCGAGGCCGGCAACGGACGAGAGGCGGTCGACAAGGCCGCGCGCTTCGATCCCACCGTCGTGCTGATGGACATCCGAATGCCCGAGCTGGACGGGCTCGAGGCGACCCGCCGCATCCTCGCGGCCGACCCCGAGGCGCGCGTCCTCGTGCTCACGACCTTCGACCTCGACGAGTACGTCTACGAGGCGCTCCGCGCGGGCGCGAGCGGGTTCGTCCTGAAGGACGATCCACCGGAGCAGCTGATCGCGGCCGTGCGGACGGTTGCGTCGGGCGACGCGCTCCTCTCGCCCGCGATCACGAAGCGGGTGATCAGCGAGTTCGCGCGGATGCCGCGCCCCGCGCCGCCGAAGGAGCTCGACGACCTGAGCGGGCGCGAGCGCGAGGTGTTCCGTCTGATCGCGCTTGGCCTCTCGAACGCACAGATCGGACAGGAGCTCTTCATCGGCGAGACGACCGTGAAGACACACGTCACACATATCCTCTCCAAGCTCGGCCTACACGACCGCGTCCAGGCGGTCGTCCTCGCGTACCAGACCGGCGTCTTCGACGCGGACGAGCTTCGGCTCGACGGCGGGGGAGCGTGAGGCGTCGGCCTGAGCAGCGGCGAACGGGTCAGATGTCGAGCCGCTCGTCCTCGAGGTCGAGGTCGCGGCCGACGCGAAGCCAGACGTCGTTCGAGATCACGCCTGCGCGGCGGAGCTCGACGAGGGCCTGCCGCTCGGCGTCGAGCAGCTCCCGGCGGAGCCGCTGGTAGTCCAGCGAGCGGCTCTCGATCGCGCCGTCGTCGCCGTCGTCGAGGCGCGCCTGGAAGCGGTTCGTCCGGAAGCGGTACGCGCCGCGCATCCGCTCGGCGGTGTCCTCGCGCACCCAGTCCTCTTCGACGAGCTCCTCGAGCCGGGCGAGCGCAGCCTCCGCGCCCTGGATGCGCGCCTTCGCGTCCTCCCGCTCCTCGATGCCGTCGTCCTCGAGGCCGAGCCAGCGGATGACGAGCGGCAACGTCAGGCCCATCACGACGAGGGTGACGAGGATGACTGCGAAGGTGAGGAAGAGGACGAGGTCGCGTCCCGGGAACGGCTCGCCGGCGTCGGTCCGGAGCGGGAGCGCGAGCGCCGCGGCGAGCGACACGGCGCCGCGCATTCCGGCCCAGGACAGGAAGACGCCTCCGCGCCAGCTCGACATGCGGCCGGCGAGCCACTTCGGCGCCTGCATGACGGCGAACACCCACGCGAACCGCACCGCGACGACCGTGACGCTGACGAGCGCCGAGTAGCCGAGGAGGGCTCCCGCGGAGATGCCCTCCAGCGCGTCCACGACGACCGGGAGCTGCAGTCCGACCAGCACGAAGAGGAGTGCGTTCAGGAGGTACTGGACGATCTCCCAGACGGCGAGGGTCTGGAGGCGCACCTGCGGCGTCGTCAGCTCGGGCGTGTGCCAGCCGAGGTAGATGCCGGCGGTCACCGCCGCGAGCACGGCCGAGACGCCGATCAGCTCGGCGGGGATGAACGCGAGGTACCCCGTGAGCAGCGAGATCGTGATCTCCGCGGGAGGGTTGTCGAGCCGCCGCCTGAGCTGGCGCACGAGCCACCCCACCGCCAGCCCCACGGCGATGCCGCCGACGGCGCTGACGACGAACAGGCCGCCGGCCTCGACCGCCGAGTACGACCCGGAGACGACCGCCACGACGGCGACGCGATAGGCGACCAGCCCGGTGCCGTCGTTGACGAGGCTCTCTCCCTCGACGATCGTCACGAGCTTGCGGGGCACCCCGAGGCGGCGTGCGATCGACGTCGCCGCGAGGGGGTCCGTCGGCGAGACGATCGCGCCGAGCACGAACGCGCTGCCCCACGAGAGCCCGTCCACGAACGCGTGGGCGACGACGGCGACGCCGACCGTCGTCGCGACCACGAGGCCGACCGCGAGCGCGGAGATCGGGCGGGCGCTCGCGCGCAGGTCGCCGAGGGAGGTGAAGAAGGCGGCGCCGTAGAGGAGCGGCGGCAGCACGCCGAAGAAGACGAGCTCCGGCTGGAGCTCGAACTCGGGCATGCCCCGGGACGAGCCCGAGCAGCGAGCCCACCGACGACGAGCAGGATCGGGTACGGCACGCGGAGCGCCGGCGCGAGCACGAGCATCGTCGCGACGGCCAGGATCAGGCCGAGCGCGACGAGCCCGTCGTAGAGCTCCAGGTGCATCGGCAGCATCTTGCCCGCGCCGCGGCCGCTCCGCAGGCGGCTGGGCGCAACGGTGAAGCCGCAGGGCCGACGCGAGTCACTCCCAGGTGACGAGCACCGCGTAGAGCACGAGGAACAGCATCGCGACCATCGTCAGCGCGAGGAACGGTGCGAACGGCATCCAGTAGAACCAGCGCAGGCAGCCGATCGAGGCAGCCACGATCGCGACCCACCGCCCGAACGACCGGCCCTCGAGGAGGCTCTTGCCGGCGAGCGCGAAGAGCACCACGAGAGCCGCGTCGACGAATCCCCAGAACCAGTGCTTGTCGCCGAGGACCCCGTCGGAGACGTTCGTGAGCCACGCGGCGTCCGACCAGAGGTTGACCGCCCAGATGGCGCTGAACCCCGCGGCCACGAACATCATCACCGCGGCGTAGGTGAGCCAGCCGCTTCGCGTTGCCATCATGTGAGCCCCTTCCCTCGATCATCGGACCGGAGACGTTCCGCGAGGAGGGTGACAGCTCTGTCGCGTCCGGACAAGTCGGGAGCCGCACCGGCCGTGCAGGACGCTATTCGGGTGCTCGCCCCACCGGCGTCGTGGGGATGCGCTGCGCGAGGAACAGCGCGACGAGGTCGAGCAGCGCGAGGATCGCGAGGGCCGAGCGGAGCCCGTCGATCCTGGCCTCGCCGTATGCCTCCAGCGCGGCGTCGGTCGTCCGTCGGCTCACGTGCGCATCGTCGAGCGCCGCCTGGAGGTCGGCGTCCGAGATGAAGGGAACCCCGCCCGCGAGCTCGACCTGCGCCTGCTCCTTCACGCGCGCCGGGATCGCCGAGCTCTCCTGGATCCCCACGAGGAATGACGACGCGACCGCCGCGATCATGATCGAGCCCGCGAGCGCAGTGCCCATCGACGCGCCGAGGTTCGTCATCGTGTTCTGGATCCCGCCGACCTCCGGGCTCTGGTCGTCCGGGACCGCGGACACCGTGATGGCGCCGAGTTGCGAGGCGAGCGCGCCGATACCCAGCCCGATCAGGAGCATCGGCACGAGGACGATCTCGGGGCCTGAGTCGGCCTCCAGCGCGGCGAGGAGGACGACCGTCCCCGCGAGGAGCGCGAACAGGCCCGCTCGCACGATGAGCCTGGGCGAGACATGCGGGAGCACGCGCGGAACGCCGAGCGCGGCGATCAACAGCGTCAGCGAGAGCGGCAGCAGACGCACACCGGTCTCGAGCGCGGAGAGCCCGAGGCACACCGAGAGGTAGAGCGGCACGACGAAGAACAGCCCCGCCTGCGCGAGGAACTGGAAGAAGAACATCATCAGGCCGCCGTTCAGCTGCCTGTTGCGCAGCATCTCCGCACGGACGAGCGGCTCGCCGCCACGCGCCTCGACGCGCTCCTGCCAGCGGAAGAAGAGCCAGATCACGAAGAGGCCGGAGAGGATGAGCCAGACGGTCGGCGACAGACCCGCCCACGACGGGCCGTCGGGCTTCGGCTCGATCCAGCCCCACACGCTCGAGCGGAGGACGCCGAACACGAGCAGGCCGAGGCCGAGCGCGGAGAGCACAGCGCCGACCACGTCGAGGCGGGGGCGCTGCTCGACCGGTGCGTCCGCGATCCGTCTCGTCATGAGCAGGATGCCGAGCACGACGACGACCTCGCCGGCGAAGACCCAGCGCCAGGAGAAGTAGGTGGTGCAGAAGCCCCCCACGAGCGGGCCGACGGCGACCGCGATCGCGCCGGCCGCCGCGACGAGGCCATACGCTGCGGGGCGCCGCTCGGCGGGGAAGTTCCCGGCGACCAGCGCGACGATCGCCGGGAGGATCAGCGCCGCGCCGACGCCCTCGAGGAACGACCAGCCGAAGAGCAACGTCGGCAGGTTCTGCGAGATGGAGGTGATGAACGAGCCGCAGCCGTAGATCACGCAGCCGATCGCGAACGCCCGCTTGCGCCCGATGATCGCCCCGATCTTCGCCCCCGTGATCATCAGCGCCGCCATCACGAGCGTGTACGCCGTGATCGCGCCCTGGATCCCGGTCACGGTCGTGCCGACGTCCTTCGCCACCGTCGCGATCGAGACGTTCATGACCGAGGTGTCGAGCGTCATCAGGAACTGACCGGCCGCGAGCGTGAAGAGCACGACCATCGCGCCGCTCGCGGCCGCCGGCGCCTTGCCGGACATCGTCGTGTCGGTCATGTCGACCCCAGCCCCGCCCACGTGGCGGGCACGTCCGAGCCGCCCTCCTCCGATATCCGAGGCCCGAAGCGGACGAACGCGGGATGCGAGGCGATCTTGCCGGCGACGAGCGACTCGCCGATGCGGAACGACGTCGCCTCGCGCAGCAGCGCCGGCGGCGCGAACGAGAGCGTGTCGCCGACGTAGCCGAGGTCGCCGACAGACGTCATCCGCATGAGGACGAGATTGTCACACTGGGAGACGACGAGCTCGTTCACGCGGTGGGGTCGCTGGGTCGAGACGAGCAGGTAGAGGCCGAACTTCCGCCCTTCGGCGGCGATGCGGACGGCGTGCTCGGTCGCCAGGGCGGTGACCTCGTCGCCGGGCTCCCGCGGGCAGACGTTGTGCGCCTCGTCGATGACGATGAGGACCGGCTCGCGCTCGGATCGGCGCCGCCACAACGCCGCGAGCACGGCCTCCGCCGCGATCGCCTTCTCGGCGCCGGTGTCGAGCGAGCCGAGGTCGACGACGAGCGCACGTGGCCCACCCGGCGCCACGAGATCCTGGAGCGATCCGTCGTCCCCGACCGACCAGATCGGCCACCGGTGCAGGCCGAGGTTTCGCATCCGCGTCGCGAGGGCGCGGAGCTCCGGGGCATCCGCTGCGGCGAGCCGCTCGGCAAGCTCGCCCGCGGTCGTAAAGGGCGACTGCAGGCCGCCCTCGAGGATGTCGACGAGCGCGCCGTACTCCTCGCGGTTCCGGATCGGGTCGAGACGAAGGACCGCCGCCTGCTCCACTGGATCGAAGTCCCGGAAGCGGACGTGGAGCCGATCGGGCCCGCTGCCGACCATGCGAACGACGACGCCGTCGGCCGCGTCCCGGTAGCGGGCGGCCACGTCCTCGCCGGCGCTCTCTCGGATCTCGCCGAGCCGCACGAAGTCCGAGTTCGGATCGAGGATGACCAGCCGCAGCGACGTCTCCAACAGGAGCTGCTCGAGAATCGTGCCGAGGGCGTACGTCTTCCCGGAGCCGGACTGTCCGCAGAAGAACGTGTGCCGGTCGAACCCGCCGGCGTCGAGCCCGAAGCGCACGCCAGGCCGGAGGATGAGCTCGCCGATGTCGAGGGACGCCCGCCGAGGTCGCGTCCGGTCGAGCCATTCCGCGACGGACTCCGTCTCCGCCCGCACGATCGGCGACTCGTGGAACGGGTGCCCGTCGCTGTCGAGGACGACACCGTGGCCGCGGGCGAGGGCGATGCGGAGGTGGGACGCGTCGGCGACCTTCTCGGTGACGGAGGCGACGAGCTCCGGGCCCTCGACCCAGGCGGCCTCGATCGCGTGCACCTGACCGAGGCGCCCGTCGATGGAGGCATAGCCGCCGGTCTTCAGCACGAGGTCGTGGATCGAGCACTGGAACGTGAAGTGCCGGCCGTCGACCGACGAGGCGACCGCGGAGACCGCGGCCTCGAGCTCGCGCCGGCTCGTGGAAGGAGACGTCGTCATGCGGGCGATTGTCTCGGTTTTTCCTGCCGCGCGGGCAGGGACCTCACAGGAAGTAGGTCAGCTTGTCCCACAGCCAGCTCCGGAGCCCGTCGCGGGGGCCCGACGGCGGCTTGCCGGGCTGCGAGCGGCCGATGTCGGGCTCGAAGAGCCGCGCCTCGAAGAGCGCTGCGGCGTCGGCGCTGCGCGCAATCATCGCGATCTCCGAGTTCCGGTAGAGCGCCCAGGAGTCGAGGTTCACGGTGCCGAAGCTGACGACATCGTCGGCAATGACCACCTTGGCGTGGACCACCGTCCCCGGGAGCTCCCAGATCTCCACCCCGGCGCCGATCAGGTCGTCGTAGCGATGCCTGAGGGCCGCGCTCGCCTGCGCGTTGTTCGACGTCTCCGAGACGACGAGCCGCACGCGGACGCCGCGTCGGGCCGCCGCCAGGATCCGCTCCAGCATGTCGCGGTCCGTGAGATAGGGGTTCATGACGTCGAGCCGCCTGCGGGCGCCGTCGATCTGCTCGCGGATCGCCTGTGAGGCGGCGACGAACCCGCCGGGGATGACCTGCGCGACCGCGATCGGGATTCCGCCGGCGTCGGCCGGCGCGGGGAAGTAGGGGTCGAGGTCGTCGGGCAGGGGAGCGCCGTGACCGCGGAAGCTCGTCAGGAAGGCCGCTTGTGCCTGCCGGACGACGTTGCCCGTGACGCGAACCATCACGTCGTGGAAGCCGCCGTTCTCGAAGTGATCCTCGATGCCTGCGCCGCCGGTCCACGCGACCTCGCCGTCGATCACGTAGAGCTTCCGGTGGTCGGCACGGCCGACCTCGTCCTGGCGCCAGTCGAGGTGACGGTGGTCCGGGTAGAGGCCGTCGCGGTCGAGCGGCAGCACGTCGTTGACCACGATCTGCGCTCCCGCGTCGGCGAGCCCGGTGAACATCTGCTTCGCAGCGCCGTTCGGCCGGGAGCCGAAGGCGTCGACGATCACCCGCACCTCGACACCCTCCGCGAGCTTCCGCTCGAGCAGGTCGGCCATCTCCGTCCCGACCTGGCCCTCGCGCCAGCCGAACATGAGGATGTGGACGGACGACCGCGCCGCCTTCACGTCGGCGAAGATCCGCGGGAAGAACGTCTTCCCCTCGACCCAGGGCTCGATCGTCGCGGCGGTCGACCAGGCGAAGTCGAGATCCGCGTCGTGCGGTCGCGTCCCCTCGCGGGCGGCGAACGCTTCGGTCGCGGCCTCCGCGCTCGCCGCCGTGACCGCGTTCGCCGGCGGCGGCCAGCTCGGCCGCAGCGTGATCCCGAGCACCTGCTGGAAGACGAGGACGAAGAGGAACGCCAGCATGAGGAGCACGACGGCGATCGCCGTCCGCGCCCGGCCACCGGCGTGGGTGTGAGCGCGGCGGGCGGGGTCGCGGAGCTGCGACACCGCCCGGATGACAGCGACCGCTGCCAGCACCGTGCATGCCGCGAGGACGAGGAGCAGGCCGTAGGAGACTCCGGCCTCCAGGACGCCCCGCCCGTCGTACCAGTTCTCCGCCGCCGTCCACCCGATCACGAGCGAGCTCGCGAGCACGCCGACCACGCCGACCCAGGAGCCGCGCTCCATCGACCGCGCCCACAGGAGGGCCGGGCCTGCGAGGAGGACACACAGCCAGCCGTTGTTCGGCCCCTCGATCCCGTTGAGGGTCAGGTGGTCGTGGGCGAGCCATGTGCAGAACACCCCGACGACGACGGCCGCGATAGCGACCCGGAGGGCGACGCTGTACAGGCCCGCACGGTTCGAAGGTGGGCGCTGGGCACTCTCAGACGCCCTTTCGCCCGACACGCCGCACGCGGCCTCCGGCCCTGGCGAGCCAGGCGTGGAGCTCGACGCCGCAGAGGGCACCAAGTGCGACGGACGCGATCGACGCGACAATCCCGAGGACGTCCTCCGCCGATGCGGATTCGGGGCTCGCGAGCGCTGTGGTGAGGCCGATCAGGCCCAGCGTTCCCGGGACGAGGAGCCAGAATCCCGCGAGGAAGACGGCGTAGACCGGCATCGTCGACGGGAGTCGCGCGACCAGGTAGGCGACCATCGTCATCACGACGGCACCGACGAAGCCGCTCATGTACCCGCCGAACAGCGCGTTGCCCACGACCTGACCGGTCCATGCCGCGTACAGCACGACGAGAAGCGACGCGAACGCGCCCGGGGGAGCCGAGTGCGCGATCGTCACGCCGACCGCGAAGACGAGCACGCCGAGCCACGGCGCCCACCAGCCGAGCACCGCGTCCGAGCTCGAGAACGCCCGCTCCGGCGCCACGCCGACCGCTCCGATCCCCGCCACGATCCCGAAGGCCAGCAGACCGAGCTGCGTCGCGCCCCAGACGAGGCGGCTCGAGCCCGCGATCATCTGTCCCTCCGTTAGCTCGAGGAAGGCGGTCGTCAGCGCCACGCCGGGGATGAACACGACCAGCGAGGCGATCATCGCCCGAAGCCCGGGATCGGTCACGTCCTGCTCGACGAGAAGCGCCGTCAGCGCGGCCACGCAGAAGGCCGCCAGGAAGGGCATGAGCGCTTCGATCGTCCGCCGACCGTGCCCGAGTCGCCGCAGGACGCCGACGAGCGCGCCGAGCATGCCGGCGGCCAGGACGTCCCGCGGGGCGGGATGGAGCACGAGCGCGACCCCGATCGCGAGCGTGGCGTACCCGAGCAGGTTCGCCACGGTTCCGAAGCGATCGCCCATCGTGCGGATCTCCTCGAGTCGCGCGATCCCTGCCGACGGCGCGACCAGCGCCTGCTCGGCCTGCTCGGCGAGCACGTGGACGGCCGCGATCTGATCGAGCCGGGGCGTCGCGGAGAGCCTGGTCGTGGTCTCGATCGTCGCGGCCCGGCCGTGCCCCAGGGTGAGCAGGAGCGAGGTGGGAAAGACGCTGAAGCGCGCGTCGTGCATGCCGTACGCGCGCGCGACGACTGCAAGCCGCAGCTCGACGGCGTCGACCGTCTCCCCGATCGCGCTCAGTGCTGCGCCGAGGCTGGCCAGAAACGCTTGGAGCTCGTGCTCGGCATCCTGTGCGACGCGCGCCGGGCCGGGGACGGCCGGCGGGACGGGGACGGCCGGCGGGCCGGTCATGGCGTCAGGCCGTGCGCGGAGTGAACGTCGCCAGCTCCTCCTGGCCGGGCCGCACCACGCCGTAGCTCGACTCGGGCACCTCGTTCCAGGCCCCTGCGAGGTCTCCGAGCGGCTCGGAGACGACGACCCGGGTCTCGTCCGACAGCCACGCGAGCTCACTCTCCGGGTAGAGGCTCTTCAGGGTGTCCATACGCGTGCTGAAGAAGAGCGACCGCGAGTTGCCCTCGCTCGAGTACCTGAACGCCCAGATGCTGGTGCCGTCGCTCGTCCCGACCGTCATCTGGATGGGGTGCTCGACGCCGTGCCGGTGCCCCACGGACTCGATGAAGCCCACGGCCCGCTCGACCGCATCGACGGGGTCGCGCTCGAGCCCGAACGTGAGCGCGAGATAGAAGAACGTCTCCGAGTCGGTCGTGCCCTCGATCGACGGGTACAGCGAGTCGTCGACGGCGAGGACGAGCTCGCGCTTGAGCCGCGGAAACTCGCGAATGAGGCCGTTGTGCATCCACAGCCACTGTTCGTGGCGGAACGGATGGGTGTTGGCCTCCTGGATCGCCGTCCCCGTGGATGCCCGGATGTGCGCGAGAAAGAGCGGCGACGAGACCCCGGCCGCGAGCTCCCGGAGGTTCCGGTCGTTCCAGGCAGGGTGCGTGCTGCGATAGAGCCGCGGCAGCCCTCGCGCGTCGTACCAGCCGACGCCGAAGCCATCCCCGTTCGTCGTCGTCGCGCCGAGCCTGGAGTGCAGGCTCTGGTCGATGAGCGAGCGATCGCGCTTCACCAGAAGCTCCTCGAGCGGGATCGGCGTCCCGGAATATGCGAGCCAGCGACACACGGCTCCTATCCTTCCTGCGATGCGGCCGGGACGTCGCCGGCCGACGCGCCCGCCCCCGGGCCGCGAACGTGCTTCCAGACGAGGTCCAAGACGACCGCGAGCAGCGCAATCGCGACGATCGCGGCGAACGTCTCCGGGGCGTTGCGCAGGGTGTCGATCGCGAAGAAGACGAGGACGATGGCGGTCGCCGCGAGGGCCACCAGGACGATCGGCGCGCTCGCCCCGATCTCGGCCCGCAGCCGCAGCGCCGCGAGCCCGATCAGGAGGAAGATCATCAAGGAGCAGGCGCTGCCGACGGATGCGATCGCCGAGAGATCGACGACGTTGGAGACCACGAGGACTAGCCCGGCGGTGATCAGTAGGCCCGCGTGCGGGCCGAGCCGCGACCCGCGACCGAAGAAGGTGGGGAACTGACCCGTTTCGGCGAGCATCGCGGTCAGGCCGCCCGACGCGTAGAGCGTCGCGTTCACGGACGAGGCGGTTGCAAGCAGCGCCGCGATCGCCATCATCGTGAAGCCGGCCTCACCCAGCGCCGGCCGGGCTGCCTCGGCGATCGCGGTCTCCCCGTAGCCGATCGCCTCCTCGACGGTCAGCGTCCCGAACACGCCGATCGAGATGAGGAGATAGAGGGCGGTCGTCACGCCGAGCGCGGCGTACATCGCCCGCGGCAGCTCCCGCGCCGGGTCGCGCAGGTCACCGGCGGCGAAGGTGATCACGCTGAAGCCGAGGTACGCGAAGAACGTGAGCGCCACGCTGGCGACGATGTCCGAGGCGTCCGGGTAGCCGCTGAAGGCGAGCAGGTCGAAGTCGATGTCGACGATCGTCACGGCGATGAAGACGGCGAAGACGGCGAGGAGCGCGATCACGATCACCGATTGCGCCTTGTCCACCACGCGCGAGCCGACGATGCTCAGCCCGGCCATCGCGACCACGATGAGCGACGTGAAGATGTTGTCCCAGCCGCTCCCGGCGTCGTCGCCGACGAACAGCGAGGTCGCGTAGCTGCCGAACGCGACGGCGACCATCGAGCAGACGATCACGATCGCCGCGAAGTAGCCGAGCCACGCCGAGATGCCCACGAGCCGCCCGTTCCCGAAGCCCTGCATCAGGTATGCGAACAGCCCGCCCGAGGACGGATAGCGGACGCCGAGCTTGACGACCGTGTAGCCGAGCAGCGAGGCGACGACCCCGGCCAGGAGGAACGACAGCCACACCGCCGAGCCGGCCACCACGGCGGCCTCGCCGAGCAGCGCAAAGATGCCGGCGCCGACCATCGCGCCGATGCCGAGGAACGCGGCGCCGCGGACGCTCACGTCACGGCGTCGTGGCCGACGGCACGGGCGGCGCGGGCGTGTGGCCTCCGAAGAAGAGCCAGACGATGACCATCCCCACGAGTGCCGTCACGATCCAGCAGATCTGCAGCGGCAGCTGGAAGGAGTGGTCGACGACCCTCTTGCCGAGCGTGGTCGTCCCCGTGGTGTCGGCCTCGGCGGCCGCGATCTGCGTACCGTTTGCCGGCAGGAAGAGCACGCCGGCGACCGCTGTCCACATCGCGATCATGTAGCCGGCCCCGATGCCGAGCGCGAGTCCGAGCGGCACCATCGTGCGGGTCGCGGCGGACTGGCTCGTCGTCAGCCCGGCGACCAGGAAGATGGCGATCGCGATCGTGAACGGCCAGTTCTCGGCGAGGCTCCCGAGGGCCTGGACGATCGCATCCTCGTTGTTGGCGATGAACGTGTCCGCCATCCAGGCGATCCCGAAGAGCGCGATCATCGCGACCATCCCCGAGCGGAAGATCGACGTGAGCGGGATCTCCGTGGCCTTGACGTGCGCGAAGACGAGGATGAGCGCCGCGGCGGTAAGCATGATCATCTGGATCAGCGGCGTGACCGACATCGGCTCGACGCCGCCGCCCTCGGCGGCGACCGTTGGCCTGATGTCCTCGACGAAGCCGAAGACGCAGATCGCGGCGACGCCGGCCAGGAAGATGGCGACGCTGCGCTTCGCGAAGGGCTTCAGCACGATCTCGGCGGCCGGCGCGGGAGGGGTCACCTCGCCGGCGGTCACCCTGCGCTGGTACTCCACGTCATCCTCGAGGTCCTTGCCGTGGCGGCTCATGACGAGCGACATCGCGAAGATGCCGACGATGCTAGCCGGGATCGTGATCAGCAGGACGTCGACGAGGTCGTAGTGGTAGATCTCGACGAGAGGCAGCAGCGTGGCCATCGCCGCCGCCACGGGACTCGAGGTGATCCCGAGAGCCGATGCGACCGTGGATCCCGCCAGCGGGCGCTCCGGTCGGATCTTGTTCGCGTAGGCGATCTCGTTGATGACCGGGATGATCGAGAAGAACGTGTTACCGGTACCGGTCAGGATCGTGAGGACGTACGAGACGTACGGTGCGGCGAAGTTGAGCATCGACGGCTTGGCCCGCAGCGCCGCGCTGGCGACCTTGACCATGTAGTCGACGCCCCCGGCGGCCTCCATCGCCGCCGCCGCCGAGATCACCGCGATGATGATCAGGATCGCGCTGATCGGCGGCTCGCCGGGGTCGAGCCCGAACACGAAGACGAGGACGAGCGTGCCGACGCCGCCCCAGAGACCGAGGCCGATCCCGCCCGAGCGGACGCCGAGGGCGATGAAGCCGATGACAACGAGGCCTTGAACCGCGACGAGAACCCAGTCCATCGTGCTCATGAGGTCGTCTCCTCGCGCAGTTGCTGGCAGGTGCTCGAGTCGCGCAGCGCCGCTGCGAGCTCGGGGTCGGTGCGGGCCACGTCGGCGACCGCCTTGACGCCGCCGGTGACCGCGCCCGTGATCGCCCGCGCCGCGTCCGTCAGCTGCGCGATGGCGTCGGCGAGGTTGTCGGCCTCCTCGTCGAGGGAATCCTGCGCATCCTCGAGGTCGTTCTGCGTCGCGTCGGCCCACCCGGAGATCGCGTTCGCCGCCTGCTCGCCCTGAGGCGTGTCGGGAGCACCCGCGTTGTCGATCCCGGTGATCATCGTCGCCGTCGCGCGGAGCGTCCTCTCGAGCCCGTCGCGGATGAACGCCGTGCGGCCCTGCGGCGTCTCGGATTGCGGCTCCTCGGCACCGAGCGAGCCGCTCGCGTCGGGATCGCGGATCGAGTCGACGACCGACTCGATCTCTCCGCGCCAGACCGCCACCGAGCCGCAGACCCCGTCGGCCCACTCGCCGGACGGCACGGTCTGACCCTCGTTGTCGTCGCGCCCGACGAGCGCCACCACCCCCGTCACGGCGACGATGCCCGCGACGACCACGACGAGCCAGAGCCACGGCCCACGCATTTCAGGTCTCCTTTCCGGGCTTCGAGAGCTCGTCGACGAATGCGACGAGGAGGCGCCAGAACCGTTCGACGGTCGGGATCGAAACCCTCTCGTCGGGCGAGTGCGGCGCCTCTATCTGAGGGCCGAACGAGATCATGTCGAGGCCCGCCACCTTGTCGCCGATCACCGCGGTCTCGAGGCCGGCGTGGACGGCCGTCACGATCGGCTCCTCGCCGAAGAGCCCCTCGTACGATGCGTGGAGCGCGGCGAGCGCCGGCGAGTCGAGGTTAGGGCGCCAGCCGCCGTAGTTGTGCTTCACCTCGAGCTCGCCGCGGGCGAGACGCGCGACGGCGTCGAGCGCGGCGATCACCTCGGGCAGCGCGGAGTCGTTGGACGAGCGCGAGAGGCTGTGCAGCGTCAGGCGATCGCCATCGGTCATCGCCTCGCCGAGCGAGGTCGACGTCTCGACGAGCCCGTCGAAGTCCGGGCTTATCGCGAGGGGCCCGGTCGGCACGAGCGCGATCGCGTCGAGCAGCATGGTGGTCGCCGCATCCGTCCACGGGTCGGCCGTCGTCTTCGCCGCGTCCACGGTCACGTCGACGCCGGCGTCGGTCTTCGAGAACGCGTCGCGGATCGTCGCGGCCGCCGTCTCGATCGCCGCGCGCAGCTCTGCCTCCCTCGCGCCATCGACGGAGACGACCGCCGTCGCGTCGCGCGGGATCGCGTTGCGGCTCTTTCCCCCGTCGAGCGAGACGAGGCGGAACGGCACGGCCGCGTGCGCCTCGCGCAGCGCCCGTCCGAGCATCTTGATCGCGTTCGACCGGCCGTACTCGATGTTCATCCCCGAGTGGCCGCCGAGCCCGCCGCTCGCAGTCACGGCCAGCCCGACCGCGGCAGCGTCCGGGGCCTCACGCGGCGCGTCGACCCGGACCCAGGTGTCGGTGCTCCCCGCGCACCCGACGGTCAGCTTCCCGTCCTCCTCACTGTCGAGGTTGACGAGGATCTTCCCTTCCAGCAGCGACCCGTCGAACGCGTTCGCGCCCTCGAGGCCGACCTCCTCGGCGACGGTCATGAGGAGCTCGAGCGGCCCGTGCGGCAGCGACGTGTCCTCGGCGAGAGCCATCATCGCGGCGATCGCAACGCCGTCGTCGGCGCCGAGCGTCGTACCGTCCGCCTTGAGCCAGTCGCCGTCGCGCACGAGCGCGATCCGGCCCTCGGCGGGATCGTTCGGGCTCGCCGGGTCGCGCTCGCAGACCATGTCGAGGTGGCCCTGGAGCGCGACGATCGGGGCGCTCTCGCGACCCGACGTGGCCGGCACGCGGAACACGAGGTTGCGGCCGGCGTCCTGGTGCAGCTCGAACCCGTGCTCGGCCGCCCACGCGCGGACGTGCTCGATCACCGGCTCCTCCTGGCGCGAGGGCCGCGGGATCCTCGTCAGGGCCTCGAAATGCGCCCAGAACGAGCGCGGCTCGAGGCCCGTCAGCACCGTCGTCTCGACCGCCATGTCGTGCCGATTCTTCCGTATCGTCCTAGGCGAGCGCCTTCTGCTTGAGCGCCTCGAACTCGGCCTGCGTGATCGCGCCGGAGTCGAGGAGCTGCTTGGCCTTGTCGATCTCGGCCGCCGCGCCGGCGCCGTCGCCGGCGGTCTGCCGGACGTACTGGTCGAACTGGTCGCGCTGCGCGCGCGAGCGCTCGAGGTTCCGCTCGGTCATGCCGACGTTCTGCGTGATCAGGTAGATGAAGACTCCGAGGAAGGGCAGCAAGATCGCGAAGACGATCCATCCCGTCTTCCCCAGCCCCGAGAGGTCGTGCCGGCGGAAGATGTCCGCGAAGACCGTGAACAGGAGCCAGAACCACAGGATCCACACGAAGAAGATGACCATGGTCCACATGAGGTCGAGGAACGGGTAGTCGGCTGCGAGCACAGTGCCTCCTTTGGTGACGACGGCCGCGACGATACGCCCGGGCGCCTGGTTTGTGAAGACGCTCCACGTGGATCACCCAGGTGAAGGCGACCGCCGCCGGAGCCTACAGAGCGCCAGCGACCGCAGCGGGGTGACCCTGCCCGCTCCTGCGCTCGACGAGCTTGGCAAGCTCCGCCACCGCGAGGAACGCGACCGGGCCGAGCAGGCAGATGCCCCACTGAGAGCTCGTGAGCGAGACCGTGTCGAAGATCCGCTGCAGCGGCGAGAGCGCGGTGACGAGGAACGTGAGCACGAGCGCCGCGCCGATCAGCTGGACGAAGCGCCGGTTCTCGATCGTGTGGCGCTTGAAGATCGTCTCCGTCGGCTCGCGGGCCTCCAGGGCGGCGGCGACGTGCATGAGCGAGAGCGTGGTCAGGCCCATTGTCGTGGCGACGACGAGGTCGTAGCGCTCCTCGCCCCAGGCCACCACCGCGAGCGCGAGCGCCGCCATCACGACGCTCGCGACGACGAGCCGAGTGCCGAGCGCGCGATCGACGATCGGCGCGCTCGCGTTGCGGGGAGCGCGCCGCATCAGCCCAGGGACCTGTGCGTCGAAGCCGAGCCCGATGGCGAGGAGCACGTCGACCGCGAAGTTGATCCAGAGGATCTGCAGCGGTGTCAAGGGGCTCCCGTTCGCGACGTCGAAGATGCCGGCGCCGACGAACGTGAGGATGAAGCCGCCCAGCATGATCAGCTGGACGCGGACGTACTTCATGAGGTTGTCGTAGATCCCACGGCCGCCCTCGACGGCGGCTTCGATGGTCGCGAAGTTGTCGTCGGTGAGGATCATGTCGGCGGCTTCCTTCGTCACCTCGGTGCCCGTGATCCCCATCGCGACGCCGATGTCCGCACGCTTCAAGGCCGGCGCGTCGTTGACGCCGTCGCCGGTCATCGCGACGACGTTGCCGAGGGCCTTCAGCCGGTCGACCAGGCGCACCTTGTCCTCGGGCGCGACGCGCGCGACCACGCCGATCTCGTCGAGCTGCCGGTCGAGCTCGTCGTCGGATAGGGCCGCGAACTCCGCGCCCGTCAGCGCGCGTCCCTCGATCCCGAGCTGTGCGGCGATGGCCGCGGCCGTCGTCGCGTGGTCGCCGGTGATCATGCGGACGCGGATCCCCGCCTCCTTGCAGAGGGCGATCGCGTCCCGGGCCTCCTTGCGGGGTGGGTCGACAATCCCCACCAGCGCGAGCAGCGTCAGCCCCTGCACCTCGTCGAGCAGGACGCCGTCGGCACGAAAGGCGGCCGGGTCGAGGTCGCGCGCGGCGACGGCCAGCACGCGGAGCCCTTCCCCCGCGAGCCGGTCGTTCTCGGCGAGGGCCCGCTCGCGGGCGGCTTCGACGGGCAGGGTCGCGCCGTCGGCGTCGCGCACCTGCGAGGAGCGTGCGAGCAGGACGTCCGGCGCTCCCTTGACGAAGCAGCGCACGACAGAGCGTCCGTCCTCCTCCATCTCGTGGAAGGTCGCCATCAGCTTGTAGTCGGAGTCGAACGGCACCTCGCCGACGCGCGGGTACGCACGGCGCGTCCCGTCGACGTCGAGCCCGCCCTTCGCGGCGAGCACGACGAGCGCCGCCTCGGTCGGGTCGCCGACGATCTCGCCGTCGCGCACGGCAGCGTCGTTCGCGAGCGCCATCGGCAGGAGGAACGGCTCGAGCGGCACGTCGCTGTCGCCCGCGACGCGCAGGATCCTGCCGTTCGTGGAGTAGCCCTCTCCGTCGACCGAGTAGCGCCGCCCGGCGACCACGAGCTCCCGGGCGGTCATCTGGTTGAGGGTCAGGGTGCCGGTCTTGTCCGAGCAGATCGCGGACGTCGCACCGAGCGTCTCGACCGACCGCAACCGCTTGACGATCGCGCCCTTCGCGGCCAGGGCCTGCGTCCCCAGCGAGAGCACCGTGGTGACGACCGCAGGGAGCCCCGTCGGGATCGCCGCGATCGCGAGGCTGATGCCGATCAGGAAGAGGTCGTCGAAGGACTCGCCGCGGATCAGCCCGAGGACGACCACCAGGGCAAGCGCGATCGCCGCCATGGTCGTGATCACCACCGTCAGCTGGTCGAGCTGCCGCGTCAGCGGGGTCTTCTCCTGCTCGAGCTGGCCGAGCATCCGCGAGATCTGGCCGACTTCAGTCGACATCCCCGTCGCCGAGACGACCATCTCGCCGCGCCCGCGTGTCACGGTCGAGTTCATATAGGCCATGTCCGTCCGGTCTCCGAGCGGAACCTCGTCACCCGGCACCGCGTCGACCGCCTTCAGGACGGGCACGCTCTCCCCGGTGAGCGCGGCCTCCTCGATCTCGAGGGTCGCGGCCACCAGCAGGCGCCCGTCGGCGGGGATCTTGTCACCCGCCTCGAACGTGACGACGTCGCCCGGCACGAGCTCCTCTGCAGGGACGTCCACCAGGTCTCCGTCTCGCCGAACGTGCGCCCTGATCACGAGCATCTTCTGCAGCGCGGCGACGCTCTCGGCGGCCTTGCCCTCCTGGTTGAGCCCGAGCACCGCGTTCAGGACGGTGAGCCCGAGGATCACGATGCCGGTGCTGAACTCCTGCAGCGCCGCGATGCTGACGATCGCGGCGCCGACGAGGACGAGCTGCATCAGGTCGCGGTACTGGCGCAGGAACGCCTGCCAGCCCGGCTCCGTCGCGGCCTCCGCGAGCCTGTTCGGCCCCACCTCGCCGCGCCGCCGCTCGACCTCGCCCGGCGAGAGCCCCTGGCGTGGGTCGACGCCGAGCCCCTTGCACACCTCCTCCGCGGTCAGCCCGTGCCAGGCGACCACCTGCCGGCCCGTGGCCTCCGTCGTCGCGAGCGCGGTCACCTCGCGTAGTCCCGCTTCCGCACCCAGAGCACGTAGACGAGCAGGGTCGCGATGCTGAACACAATCCCGGCGATGATCCAGAGCACCTTCTCGACGCCGGAGAAGTCCGGCCGCCGGAGGATGTCGACGATCATCCAGATAACCGCGGCGTAGACCGCGAGCACGATCGCTGCGAGGATCGACTCGCCGAACCACGTCAGCGCCAGGACATCGGTCACCTGTTTCCTCCCTGCTCCATGGGTTTCGCCGGATACTAGGGCGACGTCGGGCGGCGGCGCACCCCGAGGCCGGCCGTCCGCGTCCCCGGCGCGGGCATGATCAGGCGCGATGGACACCCCGCCTCCCATCGACGCGGCGCGCCCGAAGGCCACAGGGGTGCACGAGCGCCTTCCCGGGTTCATCTACGGCACGCTGGTCGTGCTGACGATGATCGTCGTCGGCGCCAAGGCCTACCCGGACGATCCGGGGGTCGTCGCCGCGCTCGTCGTCGTCACGGCGGCGGTCCTCTGGCTCGCGCACGTCTACGCGCACGGCGTCGCGCTGAGCGTCTCGGAGGAGAAGCGCCTCT
The DNA here is from genome assembly GCA_963845965.1 of uncultured Actinomycetes bacterium. GTDB lineage: Bacteria > Actinomycetota > Thermoleophilia > Gaiellales > Gaiellaceae > Gaiella. Next base: position 50,284 of record CAWJUF010000014.1, read on the forward strand.
CGCTCGCCGACGTGCGTCACCTCGCCCGGCGCGAGGGCTCGATCGTGCAGGCCGCCCTGCCGCCGGTCGTCCCGCTGCTCCTGGCCGCCGCGGGTGTCATCTCGACGCAGGTCGCCCTCTGGGCGGCGATCGCCGTCGGACTCGTCGTGCTCGGCGTGCTGGGCGTCCGGTTCGCGCGGGTCCGTAGGTTCGGCCCGGTCAGGACGTGCGCGGCCGTCGCCGTGAACCTCGCGTTCGGCGTGCTCGTCGTCGCGCTCAAGCTGCTCCTCTCGCACTGACGGCGCGGCGACTCCGCGTCAGAGCAGCGGCGAGAGGAGCGCGAAGGCCGCTCCGCGCGCCCGTTCCTTGGTGCCGGTCAGAGGGCGGCCGGGCGTCGACACCGATTCGGCGGGCTCGCTGAAGCGCTCGTCGAACTGCGCCGCGACCGCGGGCGAGCGCACGAGCAGGTCGATCTCGAAGAACCGCTTGAGGCTCCACGCCTCGAGGTTGCACGTCCCGGCGAGCAAATCCTCGCCGTCGCGCACGAAGGCCTTCGCGTGCAGCATCGTCGGATACTCGAGAATGCGCACGCCGGCGTCCAGGAGAGTCGCGTGATGGAACTGCTGCGCCGCCGCGCACGCCCAGTTGTTCGCGTTCGCCGGGACGAAGAGGCGCACGCGCACGCCGCGGCGCGCCGCGCGCTCGATCCTCCGGATCATCCCTCGGTCGGTGACGTACGGGTTGACGACGTCGAGCGTGTTGGCGGCTCCGTCGAGCAGCTCGCGGATCGCGTCCGTGATCGGCCGGAACCCGCCGGGGGCATTGTGGAGGACGGTCACCGGGATCGGCGCCTCCCCGCCCGTCGCCGCGGGGAAGAGCTCGTCGAGGGCTGTCACCGGGACCTCGCCGCCGAGCCAGCGGAAGCCGCCGAGGAAGACGAGCTGGAGCTGCTCGACAACCGGTCCCGTCACGCGGAGGAACAGGTCGTGGAAGCGGCCGTCGGCGAAGTGGTCCTCGATCCCGGCGCCGCCGACCCAGCCGACGCGTCCGTCGACGATCACGACCTTGCGATGGTCGATGTGCCCGAGCTCGGCAAGGTTCCAGCGCGTGGCGCCGCCGCCTCCGAGCACGCCGTCGTGCGCGCGCGGCTTCGTCGCGCGCACGACGCAGACCTCGATGCCCGCGGCGGTCAGCCGCTCGTAGAACGCACGCGAGCCTCTCTCCGGATCGGAGCCCTGGCGGTCGACGACGAGGCGCACGGGCACACCGTCGCGCGCCTTCGCGACGAGCACCTCCGCGAACTCGTCGCCCACCTCGCCCGGCCGGAACCCGAACTGGTTGATGTGGACGGACGACGAGGCCGATCGGATGTCCTCGAGCATCGGCGGGTAGAAGGCACGTCCTTCGACCAGCACCTCGACGGACGAGGCGCTGCTCTCCTCGAACCGCATCGCGAGATCCCGCAGGGCGACCGGTTCGGCGAGCAGGCGCTCGGCGTGATCCCGGATCCCGTCGCTCCGGACTCCGACCCCTGCGCTCGGGCCCATGGTTCCTCGACGCACCGGGACGCCGGCGCGTGCCCGCCTCAGCGGCGGGCGGGTTGGTCCTCCACCGCGATCGCGCTCAGAAGCGTCAGCCCGAAATCCGAGACGCGCCGCAGGAGTCCCTGGAGCTCCGCCTGATCGCGCACAGGACCGGAGAGCACCGTGTTCCCACGCTCCCGCGTGAGCGTCATGCCCTCGAACGCCGATCGCATCCGATCCGAGAGCTCTCCCTCGACCGTGAGCCGGTACTCCCTATCGGGCACTCCGACACCGTGGCACGGCAGGCGCATCCTGGGGGTACCGGCCGGAACGGTTCACCCGGGTGAATCGGGACGTCGGAGGAGGCCCAACGCCTCGGCCCGCGCGACCGCCTCCGTCCGGGCGTTGACACCGAGCTTCCGGTAGATCGCGCGCGTGTGGGAGCGGACGGTGTTGGGCGAGAGATAGAGCTCCGCGCCGATCTGCCGCGTCGTGAGGTCGCCGCCCAGGAGCCGCAGCACGGCGAGCTCGGCATCGCTCGGCTTCTCGCCGAGCTCGCCGTCCGCGCGGCCACGCGCTGCCGCGAGCTCCTGCGCCACCTCGGCCTCGAGCGTCGCCAGCGGCGCAGGATCCACAAGCTCGCCGAGCTCGTCGCGCGCGGCATCAAGCGCGGACGACGCGCCGTCGAGCCGGCCCCGGCGACAGCGCGCCCTGGAGAGGAGGAGTAGCAGCCACGCATGGTGGACGGTCGCGACCTCGTCGCGGAACAGGCGCTCCGCGGACGCAAGCTCGCGCTCCGCCTCGGCCGGCCTGCCCTCGGCGAGGTACACGAGACCAAGTGCCGCGAGGGCGTTCGCCCCGAGCCAGCTTCGGTTCGCCCCCACCCCGCCCATGATCGACCTGGCCTTCTCGGCATGGACGCGGGCGGAGCCGAGATGCCCGCGATCGACCGCCACGAGAGCGAGGGTCGATCGAGCGAACGCGTGCCCCGGCGCTCGCCGCCCGGCGTCGGGATGCTCCACCGCTCGAAGCGCCGTCGTCCACGCTGCCTCGAGGTCGCCGGCGAAATAGAGCCCGCGGGCATAGCTCGCGAGCGACGCGACGAGAACCTCGTCCGCACCCGCCTCGGCGAGCTCGACGGCGCGCCGTCCATTCGCGACGGCTTCTCCCATGCGGCCGTCGACGGAGGCGGCGCGCACCATCGCCGCGATCGCCTGCGCGTACACCACGGATCGCTCCGGCCTTTCCCGCGCGGCGCGGTCGACGATCGCGAGCAGGCGGTTTCGCTCGACGGTACGCCCGCCGAGCATCGCGGCTGCCGTGGCGGCTCCGGCAGCGAGCTCGGGATACTCCAGTAGCCGGCCCTCCGGCAGCGCCTCGGTCCAGCGAAGCAGGGTCCGGGCCTCGCCGCCGCGGATGAGCGCCAGGTGGTGCTCGACGAGCAGGCTCGCGACCAGGTCGAGATCCCCCGCCGCCGCCGAGTGACCGGCGGCGTCGACCGGCAGGCCGTTCGACATCAGCCACTCCGCCGCGCGCCGGTGGATCGCCACCGAGGCGCCGGGGCCGGCCTCGTCGGCCAGCTGAAACGCCGCATACTCGGCGAAGAGGGGATGCACGCGGTACCAGCCGCCGTGCTCGAGCCGCGCGACGAAGAGGTTCGATCCTTCGAGCACGGATAGCAGCGCGGCCGAGTCGGACCGGTCGAGCACGCTGTCGCAGAGCGCTGCGGTGAACCTGCCGAGGACCGACGCCTCGAGGAGGAACGACCGGACGTCGGCGTCGAGAGCGGAGAGCACCTCGTGGCTCAAGAAGTCGGCTACGAAGGCGTGGTCACCCGTGAACTCGCGCAGCGTGTGCTCGGGATCGTCCTGGTTGCGGAGCCACAGGGCCGCAAGCTCGAGGGCCGCGGGCCACCCTTCCGTGCGCGAACGCAGCATTTCCAGCTCCGTGTCGCCGAGCCGGAGGTCGGTCCTTCTCCCGAGGAACGTGCGCACCTCCCGGGCCGTGAACGCCAGCTCGTCCGCTCGAAGCTCGACGAGCGTCCCTCGCACGCGGAGTCGCGCGATGCGGAGCGCCGGGTCGCTGCGGGTCACCAGGACGAGCCGGGCGTTCGGGGGCAGCCGGTCGACGGCGTGGTCGATCGAGGCGAGGCACGTGCCGTCGGAGACCGTCTCGAGCTCGTCGAGGACGAGGACGACCTCGTGCCCGAACGCGGCAATCCCGTTCATCAGCTCGTCGACCGCGGCGTCGATCGACGCGCCGGGGACGCGCAGCCGGTGAAGCGCCGCGCGGCCGAGCCCCTCCCGCACGCGATCGACCGCAGTGGCGACGTACGTCCACAGGCGTACCGGGTCGTTATCGCCGGAGTCGAGCGTGACCCACGCGAGCGGCGTACCGCGCGTCGCGCACCAGGCGCGCACCGCGATCGTCTTCCCGTACCCGGCGGGCGCGACGACGAGCGTCAGCGCGCCCTGCTCGTCCGCGTCGAGGGCGTGGAGGATCCGCGGACGGTCGATCACCTCCTGCCGCAGCACGGGCGGAGCGAGCTTTGCCTCCGCGACCGGCGACGGCTCCTCGGCTGCCCGCCCGATCCGATCATCCGATGCCGTCGCCTCAGCCACCGCCGAATCCTTGCAGCGGTGCTGTGTGCGCGTCAGAGAGTTCGGTTAGTAGCTGGTGCGCATCCTCTGCGCGGGCTTCGCAGCGTACGTCGCGATGTCGAGCGCGACGCCGAGGGTGACCAGCGCGACGTCCCAGAACCCGCTGACCCCGACGATCGGCGACCACGCGATGATGTACATCAACGTCGTCCAGGGCAGGAACAGGAACCCGAGCAGGCCCCAGACCCAGTTGTCGATCGCGGCGTCGGGCTTGTCCCCGAAGATCCACCAGAAGAAGAGCGCGATCCGCGGCCCGAGGCCGCCGGCGAGGAGGAGGGCGCAGCACACGGTCGCGAGTCTCGGGCATCGGCTGCGTCGTGTCAACCGGGAGGCGCCGCGCCGCCCGCGCGCACGGGCTCGCGGGGTCCGGCGTGCCGGGCGCTGTAGAACAGCCTCCATGCAGGAGCCGAGCCTCGCGGACGCGGCGGCGACGCAGCCGGGTCGGCTTCGGCGGCTGATCGACGCCGGGATCGCGCTCAACTCCGAACTGTCGCTCGACTCTGCTGCAGCGCGTGGTCGACGTGGCCGCCATCGGGGATTCGTCGCCGCCGGCCTGCCGCGAAACCCCGCTTTGGACCTGTGGGGAACTACGCAGGAGGGGTCTGGCGCCGCAGGTGGCTGCCCGGTGACGCGTTGCCATGAGATGCTCGCTTGGGCTGAGGGGCGGTGGGGTCAGGCACCCTTGGTGCCAGACCCCACCGCTACCAGGTCTTCGCGCGGACGACCGCGTCGGGCCTGCGCACGTGGATGCGGGCGTCGACAGCGACGCAGCGATCGGGAAGGGCGAGCACGGGGTTCAGGTCGAGCTCGACGACCGACGGGAGGTCCTCGCCGAGCCTGGCGAGGCGGAGGACGAGGTCGACGAGCGCCGCCTGGTCGGCGGCCGGCGCTCCGCGGAACCCGGCGACGAGACGACCCGCCTTGCCGCCGTCCACGAGCTCCTCGGCGTCGACGTCCGTGAGGGGAGCGATCCGGAACGCGGCCTCGCCGATCAACTCGGCGAAGACGCCGCCGGGGCCGAACGCGACGAGCGGACCGAAGACGGGGTCCTGGACGACGCCGGCGAGGAGCTCGGCGCCGCCCGCGAGCATCGGCTGAACGATCACCGGCAGCCCGATCCGCGCGGCGGCGGCCGCGACGGCCTCCTCGTCCGGGAGGTCGAGCGCGATCCCGCCGCTCTCGGTCTTGTGGGCGCCGGGCGCCGCCGTCTTGACCACGGCGGGGAATCCGAGCCCGCGCGCTGCCTCGACCGCCTCGTCGACCGACGTCGCGACGCGCTCGGGCACGAGCGGGAGCCCGTAGGCGTCGAGCAGCTCGCGGGTCGCGGCGGGGTCGAGCCACGTGTCGTCCGAGCCACCCAGCGCCTGTTCGATGAACGCCTCTGCCCGGGCGCGGTCGACCCGGTCGAGCGTCGGCACCGCCCCCTGCGGACGACGCAGCCAGGCGGCGCGGTCGGCGACGCGGCCGAGCGCTCGCGCGGCGGACTCGGGATACGCGAACGACGCGACACGGTGCGTCCCGCGCAGTGCCGCAGGCGTCCCCTCCGAGCTCATGATCACCGCGAGCACCGGCTTGTCCGACTCGACTCGCCCGGCGGACTCGACGACCGCCTCGGCGATCTCCTCGGCCGTCGCGCTGACGGCCGGCACGAAGAGCACGATGCACGCGGACACGTGCGGGTCGGCGAGCACGTGCGGCAGAGCGGCCGCGTAGGTGGCGGCGGTCGCGCTGCCCAGCATGTCGACGGGGTTCGCGACGCTGGCCTCGGCCGGGAGCACCGCCCGGAGCCCGGCCACGGTGTCCTCGCCGAGCGCGGGGAGCTCGAGGCCCGCGGTCTCGCATGCGTCCGCGCAGAGGATCCCGAGGCCGCCCGCGTTTGTCACGATCCCGACCGAGCGGCCTTCGAGCCGCCCTCCGGCGGAGAACAGCGAGGCGACGTCGACGAGCTCTTCCAGCGTCTCGGCGCGGATCACGCCGGCCTGGCGAAAGAGCGCGTCGGCGGCGGCGTCGGAGCCGGCCAGCGCTGCCGTGTGCGAGCTCGCGGCGCGCTGGCCGCTCTGCGAGCGCCCGCTCTTGAGCGCGAGGATCGGCTTGCGGCGCGCAACCCTGCGAGCGATGTGCGCGAACCGGCGAGGGTTCCCGAACGACTCGACGTAGAGGAGAATCGCCTCGGTCGCGGCGTCCTCTTCCCACCACTCGAGCAGGTCGTTCGTCGAGACGTCGGCCTTGTTCCCGATCGAGACGAACGCCGACAGCCCCAGGCCCCGCGTGACGGCGGCCTCGAGAAGCGCCAACCCCAGGGCACCGCTCTGCGAGGAGAAGCCGATGTTTCCGGGCGGTGTCGAGCGGGACGCGAACGTCGCGTTGAGGCTCGGGCCGGCGACGGAGATGCCGAGGCAGTTCGGGCCGATCAGGCGGGCGCCGTGGGCGCGGACGAGCGCGAGCAGCCGCTCCTGGCGGTCGATTCCGTCGCTGCCCGTCTCCGCGAAGCCCGCGGAGATGACGACGAGCGCGCGGATGCTCCGGGCGAGGGCCTGCTCCGCGGCCTCGATCACGCCCGCCGCGGGCACGCAGATCACCGCCACGTCGACCGGGTCCGGGATCTCGTCCACCGAGCGGTAGCCGCGCACGCCCGCGACCGACGCGCCGTCGCGGTTGACCGGGTAGGCGGCGCCCTGGAAGTCGGCCTCGATGACGTTCCGGAAGAGCTCGCCGCCGATCGTCCCGCGCCGTCGCGACGCGCCGATCACGGCGACGCTGCGCGGCTCGAAGAACGGCCGCAGGGACGCCGTCACCGCGACGTGGTCACGCTCGGCGAGCATTTCCTCGAAGCGCTCGGTGCGCGCGATCGGGAACGTGATCTCCACCTCGCCTCCCGCGAGCTCGCGCGTCAGCTCGAAGCCGAGCGCCTCGAAGACCCCGAGCATCCGCCTGTTGTCCGGCAGCACCTCCGCCACGAAGCGCTCGATCCCGTGCCTGGCGGCGCGCGCGGCGAGCTGCTCGACGAGCCGTGTCCCGACGCCGCGGCGCTGGTACCCGTCGGCGACGGCGAAGGCAGCCTCGGCGACGCTCGGGTCGCGCAGGCGGGCATAGTTCGCGAGGGCAACCACCCGTTCGGTGCCGTCGTCGACGAGCGAGCCGAGCAGCGCGCCCCGCTCGGCCCAGTCCGAGTCGAGCACCTGCTCGACGACCTCGGGCCCGAGCGAGGGGAACCCGTGGAAGCGCATGTAGAGGCTCTGCTCGGAGAGCGCGCGAAAGAAGTCGAGGATCGCGTCGGCATCGCCGCGCGCCGGAGGGCGCAGCCGGAGCGTGCTCCCGTCACGGAGGATCACGTCGACGACGTCGGCCACGTGCGCATTCTTCCCCTCCAGCGGCTCCACCGTCACACCTCCGACCGTGAGCGCGGCCGCGCGCGAGTGCCTCGCGCCTCGACGCGAGCTGCGGTTTTATCCTTCCGCGGTTCGTCGTAGGCTGAGCGCAGCATCATGGAGCAGACGCCGATCCCAGCGGAGCAGCGGTATCCCGTGACCGTCGAGGGAACGCTCGACGACGTCAGCCGCTGGCTCTGGCTCGTCAAGTGGCTGCTCGCGATCCCGCACTACATCGTGCTCGCGTTCCTCTGGGTCGCGTTCTTCCTGCTCGAGCGTCGTGGCCGTTCTTCGCGATCCTCTTCACCGGCCGGTACCCGCGGTCGATCTTCGACTTCAACGTCGGCGTGCTCCGCTGGACGTGGCGTGTCGGCTTCTACACCTTCGGCGCGCTCGGCACCGACCGCTACCCGCCCTTCACGCTCGGGGCCGCGGACTACCCGGCGACGCTCGACGTGGAGTACCCGGAGCGACTCTCGCGCGGCCTCGTGCTGGTCAAGTGGTGGCTGCTCGCGATCCCGCAGTACCTGATCGTCGGCGTGTTCGTCGGCGGCGGAAACTGGGTCGCCTGGCGCGAGGAGCACTGGACGTGGAGTTGGGGCGGCGGCCTGATCGGCCTGCTCGTGCTGCTCGCCGGGCTCTCGCTGCTCTTCCGGAACCGCTATCCGCAGGGGATCTTCGACTTCCTGCTCGGGCTCGACCGCTGGGTCCTCAGGGTCGCCGCCTACGCGTCGCTGATGACCGACGTGTACCCGCCGTTCCGGCTCGACCAGGGTGGGTCGGAGCCTGGGGCTCTCGCCGTACCGGCGACCGTTGCAGAGCCGACACCGGCGGACCGTCCCGGCGGCCGGTGGAGCGGCGGCCGCATCGCACTGCTCGTGGTCGGCTGCGTGCTCGGGCTCGTGTCGCTGGGCGTTCTCGCAGCCGGCGCGGGTGCGCTCGCGATCGACCAGACGCAGCGGGAGGACGGCTTCGTGACGAGCCCGTCCCACGCCTACACGACCCCCACCTATGCGCTCGTCTCCGAGACCGCGGATCTCGACGGCCCCGACTGGGCCTGGAACGACCTCGTGGGGACGGTTCGGATCAGGAGCCGGAGCGACCGTCCCGTCTTCCTCGGCATCGGCCCCGAGACGGACGTGCGGCGCTACCTCGCCGGCGTCGCGCACGAGGTCGTCGGGGACCTCCACGACGACCCCGGCGAGTACGACCGACATCCGGGCGGCGCGCCCGCCTCAGCGCCCGGGGCGCAGCCGTTCTGGGCAGCCTCGGCGAGGGGCAGCGGCGAGGTCACGCTCGACTGGGACATCGAGAACGGCCGGTGGGCGGTCGTCGTCATGAACGCCGACGGCTCCCGCTTCGTCGACGCGACCCTCGACATCGGCGCCGAGCTGGACGCGCTGCCCTGGGTCGGCGGAGCGCTGCTCGGCGCGGGCGTGCTCCTCGCCCTGCTCGCCGTCTGCCTGATCGTCCTCGCGCTGCCGAAGCGGAGTCGCTGAGCGCCGTCGAGCTCGAAGCGAGCCTTGCCGCCCTCCTACGACCCCGAGGGAAGCAAACCGTCGCACGACTCCGCGTCGGCGAACGACTGCTGCAGCTCATCGTCCACGTCGCGGAGCGATGCGAGCTCGTCCAGCGATGCGGAAAGCTGCGCCGAGATCTGCGTGACGGCCGCGCTGACCTCCGACGCGGCGTCGAGAAGACCCTGGACGCCCGAGGCGTCCCCGACCGCCTGCTGGATCGTGTCCACGTCGCTCTGTAGGCCGGCGGAGAGCGTGTCGAGCGCGCTGCGCGCTTGCTCGCCGGCCTCGGTATCGGGGGTGCCGAGGCCCTTCACCGTGTCGATCAGCGTCTCCGTGGTCGCCTTCGCGTCATTTGCGGCCTGCTCGAGGCCGGCGCGCGTCGGGTTGCTCGTGACCGAGCTCGCGGTGGCTGCGATGTCGCTGCGCCACGTGTTCACGGCCGTGCAGACGTCGTCCGCCCACTGGGTGGAGGCCGACACCGACTCGTCGTCGCCGCCGCACCCGGCCGCGACGAGCGCGATTCCCGCGACGAGCGCGGCTGCAAGCATGCGTGTGCGGGTCATCGGCCTTCCCTTCGCGTAGGTGTCTCGTTCGGCCCCCGCAGGGTACCCGTCACCCGTCACGTCTCGATCGTGCGGCGGCCGGGCGGGCCGTGCATCGGGGAATCGGCGCGCACTCCCTCGGATTTCTACGGATCGGCGACGTGCCGACTCGGAGCGGGCGACGGAGCACGCGCGCCGTCCGCCGCCCTGGAGCCACGGTGTCTGCGACGTCCGTGGTGAGGACTCCGAGCCGTTGGGGGAGGCCCCCGATATTTCACACCAGGAGCACGATTCGTCGTTTCGTCCACAGGGCGGTCCCCGAACTCTCCGCAAAATGCACGGAACGCGGGTTGTCTTTCCACAGGCATCCACAGGCGACTGCACGGACTGGGGGAAACCCGTGCCGGTCGTCAGGCGGGCTCGATCGAAACCTCGGCGGGCAGCTCGGTCCGCACGTCGCGCGGCTCGAGCTCCTGCCGCGCGCGCGCGTCGCAGTAGACGTACACGGTCACGACGGCGACGAACGGGAGGGCGATCGCGTAGACGATCCCGGCGAACAGGTTGAGGAAGGCAAGCGAGGAGTTGGAGACGAAGATCAGCAGGGCTCCGAGCAGAGGCCCGGCGGCGAGGGCGATCAGCCCGCCGAGGCCGACGAGCGACCCGACGCGCAGCCAGCGGCCACGCACGAGCGCCCCGCTCCGGCGCAACGCCTCGAAGGGAGGTCGATCCTCGAGCTCCACGACGGGCGCGAGCAACGACCAGCGGACGGCGAGCCAGAGCGCCAACGGGATTCCGAGGACGGTCGTCGTGAGGACGACGAGCACGGCCACGAAGATCGCGATCGATCCGAGGAGCGGCCGGATGCGGCGCAGCGCCAGACGGTACGCGCCGACCGCACGCACGTCGCGGCCGGCGTCGAGCTCGACCAGGGCGCACGCGGTCGCCGCCTGGACGAGCCCGAAGCCGAGCAGCGTCAGCGTCGTTCCCACGACGACGGCGAGATACGCGAGCGATCCGGCGAGGTTGCCGGTGACGCTCGAGATCGCGTCGATCCCCGAGACGAGGGCCCACTGCACGGCGGTGATCACGATCGTGACCGGGATCAGGAGCAGCCCGAGGCCGACGAACAGGCGGAAGCGGGTGACGTACATCCGCGCCGACGCCGACAGGATCTGGCCCCAGGAGCGGCGCCGGCCGATCCGCAGTGGGGCGACGGGGGTCCAGGTCGCGCGCACGATCGCGAAGACGACCAACCCGAGCACCACGCCGAGCACGAGCACGGTCGCACCCGCGTTCAGGAGCAGCTTCGCGAGAGCGGCCGACCCGCGCTCGACGCCGGAGCAGAAGACGTCGGTGGCGCCCGTCCCGAGCACACCTCCGGTCGGCACCGCGTAGCTGCGGTCGCGCCACCCCTCTGCCCATTCGATCGGGGCCGTCCACTGCTCCTTGAGGTTCGGCCCCGTCGGGCCGTTGAAGAACGCCTTCTGGAGCTCGCCCCAGCGCCCCTCGAAGGTGATCCAGGGGAATGCGTCGGCCGCGGCGGTGGGGTCACTCGGGATCGTCTGCACCACGGGCCGGATCTGGCGGTGCGGCCCCTGGGTGTCGTCGCAGCCGACGCCCGCGTCGGCGGAGCTGCCGAGATAGAGCGCGGACGTGTACTTGTTCGCGTGCGAGCCGGCCGCGGGGTAGACGACCGGGTGCGTCCGATCGACGACCTCCAGCTTGTCGTCGTCCCAGTCCGACCGCTCGGCGCCCTCGTGCGAGCTGTAGCCCACCTCGGCCGGATGCTCCTCGGCGATCGCGGCGGCGGCGTCCTGCGCGTCGAAGACGAGCTGGATCATCTCCCAGTCGCCCTCGTGGGTGTTGTTGAAATCGTTGAACGGGTAGAAGAACCAGTACTGCAGCGCGAGCCGGCCGGGGAAGGCCGGATCGGTCGCGACGTGGGCGTACACGGCGGGCTGGTGGCCCGTCGTCAGGCGCCGCGCCCACCGCTCGTAGTCGCAGCCGGGGTTGAGCGCGTTCCCCGGGAAGTCGAGGTGGTACTCGTAGAGGCCGGCGAGATCCTTCGCCGTGGGACCGATCTTCACGAGATCGGTCGGGTTCCACGGACCGCGCAGCGCGACGGTGGACTCGCCGAAGACACGGTCGACGTCCATCGGCTCGTACGGCTCGCCGGGGCCGCACTCCTCGGCCTGGTCGACGAGCCGGACGACCGGGGCGTAGCGCTCGGCGAGCGCCTGCTCGTCGCCGAGGTCGGCAGCGGCTGCGGCGGGCAGAAGGAGCGCCAGCAGGAGGGCGACGGCGCCGAGAAACACGGTGCCGGTGCGGCGCCTCATCGCCGCGATCCTCTCACACGGCAGGCGGCCTAGATGGTTGATCGGTGATTGGCGTAACGCGTCGCGAACGCGCGTAAGGGATCCCTTACAGCAGGCTACGCTGGCCCGGTGGCCGGGACCGCGCAATCCAGCGAAGCGGCGCGAAGGCGTCCCTTCTGCGCTGCGCTCTCACGGGCACGCGAGGAGCCGCTCGGCGCGACGGCGAGCCGGATCGACCACTGGGTCCTCGTCGAGTACCGCGGAGCCTGGCAACGCGACGTCCTCGGCGGGGGCCTTCTCTCGCCGGGGCTCAAGGAGCACCTGCGCGAGCAGCTCGACGCGCTCCGCCCCGCGCGCCTGCTCTTCGTGAAGCAGCCCGAGCGGCGCGCCGAGAGCGGCCGCCGCGTGCTCCTCGCCTCGTCCAAGCCCGGGCACGAGCGGCTTCTCGGGCTGGAGGTGGAGCACCAGGACGATGTCCACGGCGTCGACTGCGTAGGCGCCCTCGCCGGCGGCGCGTCGCCGTTCCGGCCGATTGCGCAACCGCTCCTCGTTGTCTGCACCCACGGCAAGCGCGACCGGTGCTGTGCCCGCCACGGGCGTCCGCTGTACGACGCGCTCCGCGCCGCCGCTCCGCGCGGCGAGGTCTGGCAGTCCACCCACGTCGGCGGCGACCGCTTCGCCGGCAACGTCGTGTCCCTGCCCCACGGCACGTACTACGGGCGGGTCGCACCGGGCGACGTCCCGGGCGTGCTGGACGCGCTCGCCAGTGGACGCGTCGATCTCGAGCATTACCGGGGCCGCAGCGCCTACCCGTTCCACGTGCAGGCCGCGGAGCGAGCGCTCCGTGAGACCGAGGGACTCCTCGGGATCGACGACCTTGTGCTGCTCGACTCGGAGCGTCGGGGCGGCGACGCCTGGCACGTCCGCTTCCGGACGCCGGACGGCGCTGTCCACCGGCTCCACGTCGTCGCCGAGCTCGGCGAGCCAGAGCTCCTCACGTGCGAGGCGGCCGAGCTCCGCCGCCCGCGTCGCTACCGCGTCACGGGGCACGTCGTGCGCCGAGCGCGAGCGGGCTCCAAGTAACAGTCTGTTGCTTGCGGCTCCGCGCCGATCCGCGAGATCGTGGCGCTACGGGCCGGCGAGCACGCGGAGAAAGCCCTCGCGGACGAGGCGCCGGACGAGGACGAGCCGCCCGCCGGCGTCGAGCTCGCCGGGGAGATCGGCCGCGCGGAACGGCTCCTCGGCCTCGAAGCAGGCGCGGAGCTCCGGCTCGGCGTGCGCCGGGAGGCGGACCTCCTTCCCCTCGAAGACGAGGGCCACCTGGCCGTCCTCCTCCTCGAGGTCCGCGATCACCGTCTCGCGCCGCTCGAGGAGGGTGTCGCGGTCGAGCCGTGCCAGCGCGCGGAGCTGCGAGAGGCCGTCCTCGCGGATCGGGCGGCGCGTGTCGAGGAACCTGCGCCGCCGGCGGCGCTCGGCCAGCTCCGGATCGAACTGCTCGGCGAGAGCCGCCGCGAGGCCGTCCGCGTCGCCGCGGGCAACGTCGTGTCGAAAGGCGAGCTCGTCCGCGCACGCGGTGAGCGCGTCCCGCGCCGCGTCCAGCCAGGTGTGGGATCCGATCCCGATCGTCAGGTGGAGCGAGTCGGTCTGCGACGTCTCCGCCTCGTGGAGCCAGCCGCGTGGCAGGTACAGCGTGTCGCCGGCGCGCAGCACGAGATCGTCGGTCGGAGGGCCGTGGTCGCCGAGCGCGCTCGAGTACCGCTGGTGCTTGACCGGCAACTCGAGGAGGGGATCGTAGAGCCTCCAGCGCTTCTCGCCCGCCACCTGGAGGACGAGCACGTCGTGCGTGTCGTGGTGGACGCCGAAGCCCTGCGAGCCGCTCGGGGTGAAGTACGAGTTCGCCTGCACGCCGCGACCGAGCGCGTCCTCGAGCAGGCGGCAAAAGACGGCGAGCGGGTGCCAGTTGACGTGGAGCGCCTGGAGGACGATCGTCGCGCCCGCCTCCCACTCGGCGAGCACGCGCTCCACGACCGCGGTGCCGGTGAACGGCGGCCGCCAGGAAACGTCGCTCGTGTAGGCGCCGATGGGGATCTGGCTTCCCTCGCGGACGAGCCGGAAGCCCGGGTAGCGGATCGCGGTCGAGCAGACGAGGCGCTCGACGTCCGCCTCGGAGAGGAGGTCGTCGAAGCGGCCCGGCTCGTCGCGCGGGACGACGAGCGGGCGCTGCTCCCAGTGATCTGCGACGAAAGTCTCGGCGTCGACCGGGTCGAGGCAGCGCGCGAGCGCCGCCTGCGATGCTCTAGATGGTTGACCGGTAATGGGCGTGACGTCCGGGGGCGTCCCCGACCAAGCCGGGCGCACCGGACGGGTGCGGCTCGTACCCGAAGGTACGGGCCGTGCCTGGTCGGGGTGATCCGGCGACGCGTCTGGGGCGCCATCCGGTTCGCGCCAATTGCCGGTCAACCATCTCAGGCGGCGTCCGTGTCGTCCGCGTCGGCGTCGCCGCCGTCGGTGTCGTCGGCATCGCCGTCGGTCGTGTCGGTGTCGTCCCCGTCGGCGTCGGCCTGGGGCTCCAAGCGCTTGCCGGCTTCGATGGTCTGGATCTCGTCGTCGCGCAGCGTGCTCACGGCGTCCTCCCTGTTCGCGGAACCAGGAGCCTACGTTACCCGCATCGCTCGGTCGAGCCGCCCGGTGGGCTCCATCTCGAGACGCGCCGCCTTCACCGCCATGACGGGCAGCAGCGCGGCGACGGACGCGTTGACGCTGATCAGCGCCGCCAGGACCGCGACAGTGCCCATCATCAGCACGATCAGGCGGCCTGCTCAGGCCGTCAATCGATGTGGACCGGCGCGCCGGGGCCGAGCGGGATCCCGAGGAGGTACCACGCGACGAAGAACAGCGTCCAGATGACTGTCAGGACGAGGACGTACGGCAGCATCATCGAGACGACGGTGCCGATGCCTGCGTCCTTGCGGTAGCGCTGCGTGAAGATGACGATGAGCGGGAAGTAGGCCATCAGCGGCGTGATCACGTTGGCCGGCGAGTCGCCGACCCGGTAGGCCGCGAGCACCGTCTGCGGCGCGACGTCGAGCCGCAGGAAGAGAGGGATGAAGATCGGGGCGAGGATCGCCCACTTGGCGATCGCCGCCGGCATGATGAAGTCGACCAGCATCGTCACGAAGACGAAGCCGATCAGCAGCCACAGCGCGCCGATGTTGGCCTCCTCGAGCCAGTCGCCGAGCTTCACGGCCGCCACCTGCGCCATGTTCGAATAGTTGAAGTACGCGATGAACTGCGCGATCAGCAAGAACAGGAACAGCAGGCTCGCCAGGCCAGCCCACGACTTCGTGATCGACGCGAGCACCTCGTCGCTCGTCCGGATCGTGCCGGCTCCTCGACCGTAGGCCAGTCCGGCCACGAAGAAGATCAGCGTGATGATCAGGATCAGGCTGTCCATGAAGGGCGAGTCCCCGATGATGTCCCCGGTTTCGGGGTGGCGGAGCGGCGCGTCCGGAAGGGCGGTGAGCAGCGCGATCACGACGAGGACGGCCGCGGTCGCGATGAGCGCGTAGCGGAGGCCCTTCGCCTCGGCCTCCGGAGACACGTCCGGCCCCTTGTCGGCGTCCAGCGACTCGTCGTCGCTCTCGAGCGCGGGATCGTGCTTGCCGAGGCTCTTCTCCACGATCCGCACGGAGACGAACGTCAGGACGAGCGTGACCAGGATCGTCGAGGCGATGCCGAAGTACAGGTTCGCCGCGAGGTCGATCGACCGGTCGGGGTCGACGAGCGCGCTCGCGTCGTTCGTGATCTCGGTCAGGACGCCGTCGAGCGGCGTGATCAGGAAGTTGACGCCGAACCCGGCGGCGACGCCCGCGAACGCCGCAGCCATTCCCGCGAGCGGGTTGCGACCGACGCTCTTGAACGCAGCCGCTCCCAGGGGTATCAGCACGAGGTACCCGGCGTCGGAGGCAATGCTCGAGAGGACGCCGATGAAGATGATGATCGGCGTCAGCATGGCCTCGGACGAGACGCTGACGAGCTTTCGGATCAGCGCCCCGATCAGCCCTGCGGCCTCGGCGAGGCCGACCCCGATCATCACCACGAGGATGATCGCGACCGCCGCGAAGTTGCGGAAGTTGGCGACGAACGACGTGAAGAGGAAGCGAATCCCGTCCGCTGACAGGAGGCTCTGGATCGAAGCGGTCTCCTCGACGACGGTGTAGTCGCCTTCCTGAACGGATGCATCCGGCAGACCGCCCGAGGGCTGCGTCGAGCCGCCCTGGACGACCTCCTCGACGGGGACCGGCGGCGGCTTGACCACCTGGTAGGTGACCTTGATGTCCGCCCAGGAGAGCAGCGTGGAAAGGATGATCACGATCACGCACAGCCAGACGAACAGGATCGCGGGGTTCGGCATCTTGTTGCCGCCGCGCTCGATCGCTCCGAGCACGCGCACCATCAGCCCGCCCGAGGGCTCGGCCGCCGGAGGGGGTGATGAACGGCGCGGTGTTGGGGAGCCGGTGCGAGTCGAGCTCCGTGACGCCGGCATCCTGGAGCAGATCGAGGATCAGCTCGTGCGCCTCGAGGAGCGCGGGCCTCGTCTCCTCCGGGTAGTCGGGCGCGGAGACCGACGGGATCGCCACGAGCTGCGCGAGCTCGCCCCGCAGCTGCGGCATCGACGACGAGACCCTCGACGAGAGAGCGTCGGTGTCGACCTGTGCGGCCAAGCGGGCTCCTGGAGTGCGGGGGGTTCGGCGGCGACCTGTCGTGCGCGCCGGCCGACAGTGAAGCCCGTCATCCTCTCGCACCGTCGGCGGCGCTGTCAAACGCCGGTCACGCCCCTCCGGGCGGAGCTGGTGCGTCGGGGGGCGGCGTGCGCCGGACGAACAGGCCGAGGACGGCGTCGCGCACCTGTTGCCGGATGGGCACTGCCGGCCCGGTGCCCGGCGGCGCCGACCAGGCGGCCGCGAGCTCCGCGCCGAAGAGCAGCGCCGAGGCGTACAGGTACACGGAGTACAGGAACACGAGCAGGGCGGTGATCGAGCCGTAGATGGCGGACAGGCCCGCGACCTTGTCATAGACGAACGCCGACGCCGCCGAGATCGCGAGCAGGAAAAGGCCCGTGACGACGCCGCCCACGACCGCGTCGCCGAGGCGAAGGCGCCGGGCGGGGACGAACCGGTAGAGCAGCATCACGACCACCGTCGCCGCGACGAGCGGGATCCCGACCCGGGCGAGCTCGGTGAGCAGGCCGCCCTCGAGCCCGACCGCTTCCGCGGCGCCCCCGACGAGACGCGTCACGACCTGGGCGGCGACGGTGACTGCGATCATGGCCAGCAGGAGGGCGCCGGCGCCCGCGACGAGGATCAGGTCGACGAGCTTCGAGCGCGCGGCGGGACGGCGGCGGTCCGGCTCGACGCGGAGCGCCGCCTCGAGCCCGGTCCGCACGGCCCCCATCATCCCGGACGACGCCCAGAAGAAGAGGAGGAGCGATACGAGGCCGAACGCGCTCGTCGGGCTCGCAAGGCGCGTGATCGCCTCCTCGACCGAGCTCGTCCCCTCCTCGGTGAAGGGGAGGCGGCTCACGATCTCGTTCACGACGTCCTGCCTGCGGACCTCGTCGTGCAACACGATCCCGACGATCGAGACGAGCACGATCGTGAGCGGCACGAGCGAGAAGAGGACGCGGTAGGCGATCCCCGCCGCGTGCTGCGCGAGCCGGTCGCGGAAGTAGCCGTCGATCGCGACGGGCACCGCGCGGATGAGGCTCTGGGCGACCCCGAGCGGCCAGCCGGCCAGGCGCGCGACCCATGACGGCTCGTCGGGAGCGCTCGCCTCGGCCATCCCGCTGAGTCTAGGGTCGCGCGGCGTCGGACTTCGGCCCGGCAGTAGGCGTCCGGGACGCGAGGGGCGTGGCTTCAGCCTCGCCCCTCTTGCTTGGACGCGCGGCGAACAAAGACGGGCGAGGCTAAAGCCACGCCCGTGGCCGCGCGCTACGCGACCGTCGAGGCGAAGAGGTCGAGGCCGAGGCGGCGCGAGAGGAACCGCGCGGCGAGCTGCCCGCGGACGCTGTTTCCCGCCTCGTCGAGCGGCGGGGAGAATGTCCCGAGGCCGCCCTTGCCCGGCGAGACGGTGACGATGCCGCCGCCGATCCCGCTCTTGCCCGGCAGCCCGACGTCGTAGAGCCAGTCGCCCGAGGTCTCGTAGAGGCCCGCGGTCGTCATCACCGTGAGGGCGTAGCGGCACGTCTCCGCCGAGACGACGCGCTCGCCGGTCACTGGGTTGACACCTCCGTCGGCGAGGGTTGCGCCCATCACGGCCAGGTCGCGGGCCGTGACGTCGAGGCAGCTCTGCCGCGTGTAGACGTCGACGGCGCCCTCGGGGTCAGAACCGAGCCCGCCGTGCTGCCCGAGCGCCGCGGCGAGCTCGCGGTTTCGATGGTTGGTCGCCGAGGCTGAGGCGAAGGTCTCGTCGTCGAGGTCGAGCGGCCGTCCCGCGAAGCGCGAGAGCCCGTCGCGGACGAACCCCCACTTCTCGGCGGCGGTGTGGCCCGGTGCGTAGCTCACCGTCGCGATCGCGCCGGGGTTGACCATCGGATTCGTGCGACCGCCCTCGGCGTGCTGCACGGCCTCCAGCGAGCTGAAGGGGAGGCCCGTCGCGTTGACGCCCACCCGCCGCTGGATCTCATCCGGCCCGAGCACGTCGCACACGAGCGCGAACGTGAACGGCTTGGCGACGCTCATGATCGTGAACCCGACGTCGGCGTCTCCGGCCGCCTGGACGCGGCCGTCGACCGCCGCCACGCACACCCCGTAGAGCGCGGGCGACACGCGCCCGAGCGCCGGGTAGACGTCCGAGACCGACCCGGTGTCGACGTCGCGGTAGCGCCGGTGCGCCTCGTCGACGAGCGCGACGACGTCGCCCGCGGCGGGCAGGCTCCCGGTCGAGACGTACGGGCGCTCCTCCTCGGCGTGCGTGTTCGTGCTCGTCGTCCTCGCCTCCCGGGCGAGGTATATCGCGCACCGGCGCGCGAGCGGGGATGGACCGGCGGCCGCCGCGCCGGGGAGGGCTCCGGGCGCGGCGCCGCCAGTTCAGGCCGCTCGTACTACGAGCGGCTGATGCCCATCGTGATGCGGGCGACGTAGCCGCTCCCGCTCTTCGCGAGCTTGAGCATCGACTTCGAGCCGCCGTTTCGGAAGATCGAGTCGGTCGCGTTGCGCGTCTCGCGGTTCGGGCGGCG
The DNA here is from genome assembly GCA_963845965.1 of uncultured Actinomycetes bacterium. GTDB lineage: Bacteria > Actinomycetota > Thermoleophilia > Gaiellales > Gaiellaceae > Gaiella. Next base: position 69,428 of record CAWJUF010000014.1, read on the forward strand.
GTTGTAGGGCGCCTTGCGGTAGACGGCGTCGGTGAGCGCCTCGGGGAAGAAGAGCTGCCCGGTGTGCAGGACGTTCCGGCCGAGCGACACCTGGACGTGGATGTGCACCGTCCGGCCCGCGTACCAGCCCGGGTAGACCGTGACGAACGTCGCAACGCCGTTCTTGGTCGTCCGCTGGATGCCGCGCATGAACGTTTCGCCGTCCGTGCCTTCCTGCGCGAAGCCGGAGTACGCCCCGCCTGCATCGCAGTGCCAGATATCGACGGCAGCGCCCTTGATCGGCTTGCACGTCGACACGTCGACCACTGCCGTCGCGAGGTCGAGGCGCGTGCCCGGCCGTCCCTCCCGGATGTCGCGGCGCAGCTTGTCGCCGTCGAGGTAGTACGGGCCCTCCGTCATCTCCGGTGTGAGCACGCAGGTGACGAGGCCCGACGTGACCGCAGCCGGCCCGCTCGCGGCGGCCTCCGCGTCGTCGCCGTCGAGCGCCGCCAGGACGCCGCCCGCGCCGAGTGCGGCGGCCGCGATGCCCCCGAGTCCGAGCAGCGAGTCCCGTCGTGTAAGTGTCGTCTCGTCCCGCAGGTCGGTGTCGTCGTCCATCGTCTCTCCTCCTCCCCTGCCGGTCACGACGGCCTCGTGCCGAGCGTCACCGTGACGGTTCGGTGCGCTCCGTTGCGGAGATAATCGACGATCACGCGATCGCCCGGCTGCTTGGCGTCGATCGCCGCCTGGAGCGCGGACGCCGTCCAGACGGCGTCTCCGTCGACCGCGGTGACGACGTCGCCGACCTGCAGGCCTGCATCCGCGGCGGGAGTGCCGCTCCGCACCTCTGCGAGCTGCCCGCCGGCGGTGCCGCCGGTGGGCTCGGTCACGGCCACGCCGAGGTAGGCGTGCTGCACCGCGCCGTCCTCGAGGATCTGGGCGACGATCGACGTGACGGTGCGCGACGGGATCGCGAAGCCGACGCCGTCGTTGCCGCCCGACTCGCTCTCGATCTGTGCGTTGACGCCGATCACCTTGCCGTCGAGGTCCAGCAGCGGGCCGCCCGAGTTGCCGTGGTTGATCGCGGCGTCGGTCTGGATGGAGCCGGTGATCGTGTAGCCGTTCGGCGCCTGCATCGAGCGGCCGAGCGCACTGACGATGCCGGCTGTGACGCTGTTCTCGAGCCCGAACGGGCTGCCGATCGCGACGACGACGTCGCCGACCGCGACCTGTGACGAGTCGGCCAGGTCGAGCGGGTGCAGCGCCGACGCGGGCGCGTCGACCTTCAGCACCGCGAGATCGGTCGAGGCGTCGACGCCGACGACGGTCGCGTCGTACGTCGTGCCGCCGGCGAATCGAACCTTGACCGACTGCGCGCCGTCCGCGACGTGGGCATTCGTGATCACGTGGCCGCTCGTGTCGTACACGAAGCCGGACCCTTGCGCCTGCGCCGTGCCCGAGCCCATGGGCCCCTCGGCCTGCGCCTGCGTGGTGACGGTGATCTCGACCACGGACGCGTTCGCTCGCTCGTAGACCTCGCCGATCGTCAGCGCGCCGTCCTTGACGGTCTGTGCCGTGCCGGAGCCCGACGAGCGGACGACGGTGGTCGTGCCGCCGTCGTCGAGGGCAGCGTAGGTCGCGGCGCCGGTGCCCGCCGCGACGACGAGGGCGGCTGCCGCCGCGGAGATCTTCGTGACTGTGCTCTTCATGGGTGTCCTTTCGCGGGGTGTCTCCATCCATGGCAGCGGCCGCGCATCGGCGGGCTCTGTGAGCCGCCTGTGAATCGGCTGTGGACGCTCATTTGCGGTCGCCTGCGCAGTGAGGCGCTCAAACGTCCTGCTCGGCGGCGAGCGGCAGGGCAATCGCGATCGTCGTCCCCTCGCCCGGGCGCGACGACGCCGACACCGTCCCGCCGTGCGCCTCGGCGACGGCGGCGACGATCGCCAGACCCAGCCCGACGCCGCCGCTCGCGCGGGCGCGCGAGAGGTCGGCACGGTAGAAGCGCTCGAAGAGGTGCGCGAGATGCTCCTCGTCGAGGCCCGGGCCCGCGTCCGTGACGGCGATCTCGGCCGAGCCGTTGCTCCGTGCGACCGAGACCGAGGCAGGCGTGCCGGGAGGCGTGTGGGCGCGGACGTTCGCGAGCAGGTTGTCGACGATTTGGCGCAACCGATCGCGGTCGCCGAGGACGGTCGCCGGCTCCGCGTGGAGCTCGATCGCGCGGTCGGGATCGACGGCCTGCGCCGTCTCCACCGCCTCCCCCACCACCTCGTCCAGCTGGACCGGCTCGCGCTCGAGCGGACGCCCGTCGTCGAGGCGCGCGAGCAGCAGGAGGTCGTCGACGAGCAGGCTCATCCGCTCGGACTCGCGGCTGATCCCGCGCATCGAGCGCTCCAGGTCGGCAGGGCGCTCGGCCGCGCCGCGGTCGTAGAGCTCGGCGTATGCCCTGACCGCCGACAGCGGCGTTCGCAGCTCGTGCGAGGCGTCCGCGACGAAGCGCCGGAGCTTGCGCTCCGACGCCGCCTGCGCCCTGAACGACGACTCGATCCTGGCGAGCATCGCGTTCAGCGCGAGACCGAGCCGGCCTACCTCGGTGCGCTCCTCTGCGCGCTCGACCCTGCGGGAGAGGTCGCCAGCCGCGATGGCCGAGGCGGTCTGGCCGATCGCGTCGAGCGGCCGCAGGCCGAGGCGAACGAGCCAGAGGCCGAGGCCCGCGATCGCGCCGAGCACGAGCGCGGTGACGACGAGCTCGATCAGGAGGAGCCGGTGGAGCGTCGAGTCCACGTCCCGGAGGGACGTCGCGACGAGGAGCATGGCGCGGTCGTCCACCCCGATCGACGCCCGGACGCGGTAGTGCGCGCCGCCCTTCTCGCCTGCCACGGTGAAGTAGCGCACCGCCTCCGCGTCGCCGCCCCCGGCCGGCGGCTCGACTTTCCCGGACAGGTGCGGGGCCGGGACGCTCGCGCCGGGGAGCGTCGCGCCCGAGAAGGTCGCGACCACGGTGTCCCCGTCGAGCGACCGAACCTGCACGAACGTTCCCGGCGGTGCCGAGCGGATGCCGCCGCCCGGGCCGGGGCGCCGCAGCGTGTCGGCCGTCTGGTCGAGCGTCGAATCGGTGCGGTCGAGCAGGAACGAGCTCAGCGACGAGTAGGTCGCGACGTTCGCGGCGAGCAGGCCGACCGCCGCGAGCGCCACGACCGCCAGCAGGAGCCGCGCGCGCAGCGACATCGTGCGCATGCCTAGGACGCTTCGAGCATGTAGCCCGCCTGGCGCACAGTCTTGATGAGCGGCGGCCCCGTGGCGTCGAGCTTGCGTCGCAGGTAGCTCACGTACGTCTCGACGACGTTCGAGTTGCCGCGGAAGTCGTACCGCCAGACGTTCTGCAGGATCTGGCCCTTGGAGAGCACGCGCCGGGGGTTCAGCAGGAAGAAGCGCAACAATGAGAACTCGGTCGCCGTGAGCTGCAGCTGCATGTCGCCGCGAAAGACCTCGTGACGGCTCTCGTCGAGCGACAGGTCGGCGTAGCGGAGCACGTCGCCCGGCAGGTCGCCGCCGGTCCGCCGCAGGATCGCCTGCACGCGCGCGACGACCTCGGCCAGGCTGAAGGGCTTCGTCACGTAGTCGTCGCCGCCCGCGCGGAGCGCCTCGACCTTGTTCTCCACGGCGTCCTTCGCGGTCAGGAAGAGGATCGCGTTCCGCCGGCCGTGCTCCCGGAGGCGTCGGCCGACCTCGATGCCGTCGATGTCCGGCAGCATCCAGTCGAGCACGATCAGGTCGGGGTCGAAGGTGGCGACGGCCGCGAGCGCCTCGCGCCCGGTGGCGGCCTCCTCGACCTCGAATCCCTCGTAACGCAGAGCGGTCGCGACCGCGTCGACGATCGACGTCTCGTCGTCCACGACGAGGATCTTCCCGCCGCCGTTCGCGCGCTCACGGATCCCGTTCACGCCGGCACCATGCCCGTCGCTCCTGTGAGGCGGCTGAGAGCGGGCCGGTGAGACCTGTGAATCACCTGAGAATCGTACGTTCAGGCGGGAAGACCTACGATCGCGGCATGGAGCCCGGCGCCGACCGCAGCCCAGGAAGCGTCCGCTGGATCGGGCACTCCACGGTGCTGATCTCGCTCGACGGCGTCCGCCTCCTCACGGACCCGCTGCTCCGCCTTCTCGTCGCCCACCTGCGACGGCGCGTGCCCGTGCACCCAGACGCGCTGCGCGGGGTCGACGCCGTGCTCCTCTCGCACGCCCACCACGACCACCTCGACATCGGGTCGCTCCAGCGGGTCGGACGGACGACGCCCTTCGTCGTCCCGCGCGGGCTCGGCGCGTACCTGCGTCGGCAGGGCTTCCGCGACCTCCATGAGCTCTCGGCCGGAGAGGGCCTCGAGATCGAGGGCCTCCGGATCGAGGCGACCGTCGCCCGGCACGACGGCTCCCGGCCGCCCTACCCCGCCCGAGCCGCCGCGCTCGGGTACGCGGTGCTCGGGTCACGGCGCGTGTACTTCGCCGGAGACACGGACCTCTTCCCGGAGATGGACGGGCTGGTCCCGCACCTCGACCTGGCGCTCGTGCCGATCTGGGGCTGGGGACCGTCCCTCGGCCGCGGCGCCCATCTCGATCCCGAGGGAGCCGCCGAGGCCGTGGCGCTCCTGCGACCGAAGGTGGCCGTGCCCATCCACTGGGGGACGTACGCGCCGGTGCACATGGGCATCCGCGCGGCGCCGGCGTACCTCTCCAAGCCGCAAGTGGCGTTCAGCGCCGCCGCGGCGCGGAGGGCCCCCGCCGTGGACGTCCGGGTGCTCGCCCCCGGCGAGGCGACCGAGCTCTAGCCTTAGCGCTTGTCGGCCGGGGCGAGGATCCGCCCCTTCGCCGCCATGTACTCGTCCTCGGTCAGGAGCTCCTCCGAGCGCAGGCGGGCGAGTCGCTCCAGCTCGTCGACACCTGCCTGCGGCGCGGCGGGCGCTTTCTCGGTCGACCACGGCAGCGCGGGCCGTGCCCGCTCCGGGGAGCCCTCGGCCTCGTACTCGCGCACGATCTGACGCCGCGCGATCTCGAACCCCACCGCGCCGAGGACGACCAGGATCGCGGTCGTCACGAATCGGTACAGCGGCAGCGCCCAGACGACGATCAGCAGCACGGCCGCATAGACCGCCCAGGCGATGCCGGCGTTCCGGAGCGACGGGCCGAGCCACCGGCGCACCGCCACGGCGCGTGCGCCCTCGCCGGTGAGCCAGGCACCGAGCGTTCCGATGACGCCGACGAAGACCACGACCCACGCCGCCTCGGCGAGGCCGTCCGACAGGATCGACCAGAAGGCGCTGACGGCCGGCCGCACCGAGTCGGAATCGGTGAGGTTGTCGACGAGATAGGACCCGGCGATCCTGCGGATGACGAGGAGGGCGACGCCGGCGACGACGAGCCCGATCGCGATCGCCCGCACCTCCTTCCGGCGCCGCCCGCCCACGAGCCAGAGTGCCGCGGCCCACGCGAGGAGCGCCGGGATCCAGATCCAGTCGGCGACGCTCTTCAGGAGCTGCGTCAGGCTCTGCGCCGTGTCGAGCTCGTCGGAGTGGAGGAGGACGATGCGGCCGGCGTCGGGAGGAAGCTGCTGGGAGACGTTCCCGAGCACGCCGAAGCGGTCGCCGAGCTGCACCACGAGCGGGTGGAGGTCGAGCACCACGTCGCCCCCCGTCGTCTGAAGCCGCGACGTGTCGCCCTCGAGGACGTTGACGACCTGTGCCTGCGACAGCGACGCGGCCGTCACGAAGAGGGTCTGGACGCGCGGACGCTGGAGCAGCTCGGTCGCGGCGCGGTCGATGAGCTCCCGCGAGAGCCCGGAGATCGGGCCGGCGAGCGCCTGGAGGTTCGGCGGCAGCTTCGCCGCGAGCTGCTGCGAGACGTCGACGTTCGCGTAGAGCTGGTCGACCATCGTCTGTGCGATCTGCTGCTGGATGTCCGGGTGCGCGATCAGCTCCTGCGACGTCTCGCGGAACGTCTCCTTGTCGAGCGCCTCGCGCTTGACCCAGTTCGAGAGCAGGCTGACGACGACGAGCACCACGCCGAGGACGACGAGCACCCTCGCGACGATGATGCGGCCGCGAGACGGGCCGGAGGACGGGGCGTCGGGCGTCGTCGTCATGTCATCACCTCGGTGGTCGGGACGGTCTCGGCGGGTCTCTCGCCGAATTGGTCGAGCTCCGCGCGCCAGGCGCGCAGGAGGGCGTTGACCGCCTCCGCGCCGACGATCGTCTCGTCGGGGACGCGCAGGCGGGTGGGATGGAGGATGAACGGCTCGGTCTGCGGCCCGCCGAGGCCGCCGTGGAACGAGATCAGCTCCTCGAATGCGCACCCCTCGTCGATGTGTGGGTCGTAGAACGAGCCGACCATGACGTCCGCGACGTTCGAGAAGCCGTCGGTGCGGAGCAGGTGCGCCGCCGCGTTGGGCGAGAACTCCGCCAAGGGGTCGTCGCCCTCCACGTGGCCGTCGGCGAGCCGACGGGTGCCGCGGGGGCCGATCGCGAGCGGCCCGTGTGCTTCGCTGCGGACGAGCAGCCACCCGACATGCGGGTGAGCGGCGAGCGCCGGGAGCAGCCTCGGATGCCGCGCGTCGATCTCCTCGCGCGTCATCCGCCGCGGCTCGTCCATCAGGTAGACGAGCCCGAGGTTGCCGGATGCCAGCACCACGACGTCCTCGCCGGAGACGTCGTTCTTCGCACGCTTCGTCTCCTTGACGGGCATTCCCGTGGCCTCGCCGAACGCCGTCCCCACGGCGCGGTCGTGCTCGTCCCCGCTCGCGAGCGACGTCACGTCGGCGTTCTCGAGCGAGTCCTTCACGAGCTCGTCCAGGCCGTAGCCGTTCCGCTGCTTGAACGTGGCGCCCTGCGTCTGTCCGTGGTCGGAGAGGACGACGATCTCGTAGGGACGCGGCGTGTAGCGGCAGGCGCGGACGATGCGGCCGAACTGATGGTCGAGCTTGCGCAGCGCCTCGAGCGTGTCCGCGCGCTCGAGCCCGGAGTGGTGTGCGACCTCGTCGTAGCTCGAGAAGGTGGCGTACACCGCAGGGCGACCGGCCATCATGTCGGTGAGGACCGCCTGGACGATCAGGTCGCGGACGACCACGCACATCGCCGCGCGCATGAACGGGTAGATCCCGCCGCGATGCCCTCGCGGGCGGACGTCGCGCCGGATCGCCCGCAAGGCCGCCGACCACTCGAGGAGCACCTCCCACACGAAGAGGACGAGCACGCGCATCACGTTGAACCCGTTTGCGAAGAACGTGCGGTACCCGGGGTTGGCGCGCTTCTCCGCCTCGATCCGGCTCACGGTGAGGATCACCGCGTCGGCCTGTCCCGACAGGAGGTTGCCGCGGCTCGCGCCGCCGTCGAGCAGGAGGCCCTTGTCGCTCGCGTGGCGCCGCTCGAGCTCGGCGCAGTCGGCGGGCGCGGAGCACGTCATCACGGTGGCCGTCTCCTTCTCGACCCACCGGAACGCGGGGATGTCGGCGTTCGAGCCGAGCAGGATCCCGGCCTGGCTCGCGCCGGTCTGCGAGGAGAGGTCGGTCTCCCACCCGCTCAGGACGTACCCGTCCTCCGACACCCAGCGGGCCATGTGGGGCGCGTTGCCATCCCGCATCGCCCGCCGCAGCACGGGCAGCGCAAGCCCGTCGATCTCGAGGAAGACGATGCCCGGGACGTCGGTGCGGATCGGTGTCCCCGAGCGGCGGGCGATCCGCTGCACGACGCGGTAGGAGAACTCGCTGTCGTCGTCGACCCCGATCACGACCTCGACCACGAGCGTGACGGCGGTGGCGAGGAACGCAACGAGGAGGGCCCACCAGAAGCTGTCGACGCTCATCCGATCGTTCGTCACGGCATCGGCCGCGAGCAACATCAACGCGTCGAGCACGAGGATCGCGAGGAACCCGAAGACGAGCGTGAACGGCAGCCGGATCGCTGCGATGAGCGGAGGCAGGGTCGCGTTCAGCGCCGCGATCACGGCCGCGACGGCGAGCGCAGCCAGGAACCCGTTGACGTGCGCGCCGGGGACGATCCAGGCGGCGACGAGCAGTCCGATCCCCGAGACGAGCCACGTCCGCACGAGGTGGAGCGGACGGAGGCGCAGGCGCTCCTCGCGCCACCCGGTCTCGGATGCGGGCGCTCCGGTCGTCTGGCCGCTCACAGGCGGTCGTCCTCGCTCTCGCCGACGTCGAGCCCCTTGCCGCGGCTCGCCTTCATCTCCGCCGCCTTGTCCTTCGCGTCCGAGTACGAGTCCTTGACGAGCTTCGAGCCGCCGCTCCAGCCGAAGACCATGCAGATGAGCACCACGGCGAAGCCGACGTTGAACGCCGTCGTGATCAGCTGCTGCCCGATGGAGTACGCGGTGGCGGTGGTCGAGTCGGTGTAGCTGTCGAGCGCGAACGTGTTGAACGCCTGGTTGACGCCGACCCCGCCCGGCGTGAACGAGAGGAGGTTCGCGAGCTGGTTCGAGCCGAGCACGCTCATCACCGACCCGAACGTCACCGGGATCGAGTAGGCCGCGAGGAAGATCACGATCACGATCACCTTGGCGGCGTAGCCGCCCATCTGCGGCAGCAGCACGAGCCGAACGTAGGCGCCGACGTCGCCGAGGATCGCGGCGCCCTTCTTCGCCTTCTCCCACATGCCCTTGAGCCAGCGCCAGAAGATGCGCACCAGGAGGACGACGAGGAAGATCGCACCGCCGGCGATGCCGAGCACCAGCACGGGATGATTCGTGATCGCGTCACGCTCGTCGCCGAACCGGAAGTCGAACGAGCCCGCCACCTGCGAGAAGAGGTAGACGTAGATCAGCGTCCCGATGATCAGGTAGAAGATCTTCTGGACGACGTACCCGGCGAGGATGCCCGGGAAGGTCGAGCCGCGGACGACGGCGACGTACATCACCAGGGTCACGAACGTCCCGATGTTCGCGGGCAGGAAGTTGTTCAGCGCGACGCCTGCCGCGTACGAGGCGAGCACGGCCATGTACGTGACCCCGCCCGGATAGGCGTAGCGCAGGATGCCGTACCACCCGAGCGCGGTGAGCGTCGTCTGCAGGCCCTGGAACACGCACGCCAGCAGGATGTAGACGATCGAGATCTCGGTGAGGGTGTCCCAGAGGTCCGTGAGCCAGCCCCACACGTCGATGCCGGCGAGGTGGAGCAGCGCCAGCAGCACAACGAGGCCGAGGACCCAAACGAGGATCTTGACGATCCGGCGTCCCCGCGAAGGGCGTTCGAGCGTGATCGCTGCCTCGGACATCCGACGGGAGCCTAGTACGGCCGTCGGTTTCTCACACCGCGGGAGAGAGCTGAGGTTGAGGCGCGACCTGCTTGCGCTTCTTCTCGCGGGCGGACGAGATCACGACCGCGCCGAGCAGCGCCACGCCGAGCGACGCGCACGCGGCGACGGCGTGCCACGGCGGGTCCCTGTCGAGACGCTCCTGGAGGACGAGCGCACCGAGCAGGACGCTGACGACGGGGTTCGCGACCGACACGGTCGCCACCGACGGGACGAGCTTGCCGGTCGAGAGCGAGAGCTGCTGGAACAGGAACCCGATCAGGCCCGCAGCTGCCCAGATCCAGAACTCCCAGCTCGCGACCACGTCGGCGAGGCCGTCGGTGTGCAGGTTCTCCACGACGGGCTTCATCAGGGTCGCGGAGAGCCCGTAGAGCATCCCGGCTACCGTCCCGAGCACCGCGGCGCGCGTCGAGAGGTTGCCGCGGTTCGCAAAGAGGAGCAGGGCAACGCAGGCGAGACCGATGAGGACGACCGCGATCGCCCAGTCCGCGCCCGGGGCGTCCTCGATCCCGGCCGCGGGATCGCCAAAGGAGGCGAACCCCGCGAGGCCGACGACGATGATCGCCGCGCCGAGGATCTCGCGCCGTCCGACCGTCTGGTGCGTGAGAAAGTAGCCGAGCGGGAGCGCCCAGATCACCGTCGTGACGAGGAGCGGCTGGATGATCGAGACACGGCCTCGATCGAGCGCCGCCGCCTGGAGCACCACGCCAACGATCTGCGCGGCCAGCCCCAGGAGCCAGACCCACTGACCGAGGAGCACCGCGAACGACAGCGGATGCCGGAAGGAGACGCCGCTCAAGCTCAGCGCCGCCTTCTGCCAGAGCGTCGCGGCCAGCGCGAAGCAGACGGCGGCCGTCAGCGCGAGGAGAGCGGCGACGTCGTCCACGGGGCGCCAACTATAAGCGGCGGTTCACCCGGGTGAAGGCCCGGCGCCTCGGTTGCCACTCCACCTCGCGCTGCGCAAGAGTGACGGGGCGCAGAGACGCGCTCCGGCGTCGACGCCGGACGACGTCGGCCGCACGAGGCGAAACGGGAGGAAGCGGATGCAGGTCGAGGAAACGAGCAGCTTCCACCGGGTCGCGCGGTCGACGATCGTGCCGGAGGCAGGGGTCTAGGCGTGGCTTCCGAGCCGCCGGTCGCGGACCGGGGCACCGCGGGAGAGGCCCCCGAGCGTGCGCAACTCGTCCTCCTCGCCCTGATCGTCGTCGCCGGCGTCGCGAACCTCAACCTGTCGGTCGCCAACGTCGCGCTCCCGGACATCGGCGAGGCATTCGACTCCTCGCAGACCACGCTGAACCTCATCGCCGTGGGGTACTCGCTCGGCCTCGCGGCGTCCGTGCTCTGGTTCGGCGCCCTCGGCGACCGCTACGGGCGGAAGCTGATGATCGTGCTCGGGATGGGACTGTCCATCCCTGCCTCGATCCTCGCCGGGTTCGCGCCGTCGGACGAAGTGCTCTTCCTCGCGCGCGTCGCGGGCGGGCTCTCCGCGGGCATGGCGTACCCGACGACGCTCGCCCTCATCACCGCGCTCTGGTCCGGTGCGGCCCGCACGAAGGCGATCGCGCTCTGGTCGGCGCTCGGCGGCGGGATCGCCGCGCTCGGCCCTCTCGTGTCCGGCACCCTGCTCGAGCACTTCGACTGGGGCTCCGTCTTCCTCGTGACGCTTCCGCTCGCCGTCGTCGCCCTCGTGATGGCGGTCGTGCTCGTTCCCGCGCACGTGAACGAGTCGACCGAGCCGGTGGACAACCTCGGCGGGCTCCTCTCGGCCGTCCTCGTCGGGGGGCTCGTCGTCGCGATCAACTTCCTGCCCGTCCCAGGAGAGAAGACGCTCGCGCTGTCCCTGCTGGCGGTCGCTCTGGTCACGGGAGCGCTGTTCTTCGTCCGGCAGCGGCATGCGGAGAACCCGCTCTACGACCTCCGCGTCGCCGCACGCCCGACGTTCTGGGTGGCGGGGTGCGCCGGGATCATCGTCTTCGGCTCGCTGATGGCCGCGATGTTCGTGAACCAGCAGTTTCTCCAGAACGTGCTCGGCTACTCGACGATCGAGGCGGGCGCCGCGATCCTTCCGGCGGTCGTCTTCATGGTCCTCGTGGCGCCGCGCTCGGCGAAGCTCGTGCAGGCGAACGGCTCGCGCCACACGCTGATGATGGGGCAGGCTCTCCTGCTGATCGCGTTCGTCCTGATGCTGTTGCTCTGGAACGACGACATCGCCTACTGGAAGGTCGCGCTCCCGCTCTGCTTCCTCGGCGCGGGCGTCGGGCTGGCGGGGACGCCGTCTTCGAACTCGCTCACCGGCTCCGTGCCGGTGCGGCGCGTCGGCATGGCGTCGGGCACGGCCGACCTGCAGCGCGACCTCGGCGGGGCGGTGATGACGTCCGTGCTCGGGGCGCTCCTCACGCTCGGCTACGCATCGGCGATGGGTCAGGCGATCGACCAGTCGGGCAAGAACGTCACCGACGCGACCCAGGCGCAGCTCCAGCTCTCCTTCGCGAGCGCCGAGGACCTCGCGAAGCAGAACCCGCAGTACGCGAGCCAGATCACCGCCGCGGCGAAGCAGTCGTTCCTCGACGGCGGCGACTGGGCGTACGTCGGGGCAGGGGCGGCTATCGTCGCCGGGATGGCGCTCGTCTTCTTCTTCTATCCGAAGCACGCGCGGGAGAATGAGCTGCGCGCCTCGTACCACGCGGAGGACGAGACGGCTGCACCTGTCGTCGCGGCCGACTCTGTAAGCTGAGAAGACAACAAAGGAAGAGAGAAAGGGAGGGCACATGGCAGACGAGACGACCGACACCCCGGTCCTCGACCTGATCGCATCGATGACGGCCGACTCGCTGGAGGCGTCGAGCCTCGATTCCGAGGAGCTCATGCTCGTCCGGCTCGCTGCGCTCGTCGCGATGGACGCGCCACCCGCCTCGTACCTGCTGAACCTCGGCGCCGCGAGCGAGCTCGGCTTCGGTCTCGAGGACGTGCAGGGCGTGCTGGCGGCGATCGCCCCGATCGTGGGCACGGCGCGGGTCGCGTCCGCGACCGGAAACATCGTGCGTGCGCTCGGCTTCGCGCTCGAGATGGCAGACGGCGAGGACTGAGCCGCCGCTTTCGCCTCGTCTCCCTCGCCGGCCGCGCGCCGGCGGGGGAGCCGCTCAGGGCGGGCGCGGCGGTCAGCGCACCGGCTCCGCGTTGCCTCTCACGCGGTGGCGGAAGACGTAGTAGGTCCACCCCTGGTAGAGGAGCACGACCGGCACGCAGATCAGCGCGACGACCGTCATGACCGCGAGCGCGTAGTGCGACGACGCGGCGCCGTCGACGGTGAGGCTGTTCCCGAAGTCCGGGCTCGACACCATCACGCGCGGGTAGAGGCTCGTGAACAGGGTCACGACCGCTGCGATGATCCCGAGCCCTGTCATCGCGAACGCCTTCCCGCTGCGTCCGCGCAGGGTAAAGACGACGGCGAGCACGAGCGCCACGATCGAGACGACGGCCGGCAGCGCGGGCGGTAAGAGATCCTTGTCGTTTCGGTCCATCGCGACGGCGACCGTCCAGGCGACGAAGACGGCGCCGACGGCGACCGCCGGGATCGCAAGGCGCCGCGCCGCGTGCTCGGCGCGGGCGTGCAGCTCGCCGACCGTCCGCAGGGTGAGGAACGTCGCGCCGTGGAATGCGAAGAGCCCCACCACGGCGACCCCGGCGACGAGGGTGTATGGGGAGAAGAGATCCCAGAATGTGCCGGCGTAGTCGCCCGTCGGCGCCGATTGGGACGCCGCCGAGGAGGTTCGCGAGCCCGATGCCCCAGACGAGCGGAGCGCCGAGGCTCCCGATCGTGTTCGCCCATGCCCAGACCGCGCGCCAGCGCAGGCTCTCGCTCTTGGAGCGCCACTCGAACGACACGACGCGGACGATGAGGAAGAAGAGGATGAGCAGGAGCGCCAGGTAGAAGCCCGAGAACATCGTCGCGTACCAAGCGGGGAACGCCGCGAAGGTGGCACCGCCGGCCACGACGAGCCAGACCTCGTTCGCGTCCCAGACCGGTCCGATCGTTTGCAGGGTCGTACTCCGCTCCTCGTCCGAGCGCGGGACGAACGGGAGCAGCATCCCCACTCCGAAGTCGAAGCCCTCGAGGAGGAAGTACATCGCCCAGACGACGACGATGAGGCAGAACCAGAAGGTCTCGAGATCCATCAGTACGTCACCGCCGGGAGTGCGAACTCGTCCCCCTCGCCGCCCAGCTCGGGCGGGTCGACGCGCGCATACCTGCGCATGAGCACGAAGTCCACGACGAGAAGCGCCGCGTAGAGGACGACGAAGACGCCGAGGCTCGTGGCGATCGTGGCGGTCGAGACGCTCGGTGAGTTGGCGTCCGCCGTCTTCAGCAGGCCCCACACGATCCACGGCTGTCGCCCGACCTCCGACAGCACCCAGCCGGCGAGCGCCGCCGCGTACGGGAGCGGGATCGCGGCGACGCCCAGCCACAGGAACCACCGCGTCGAGGCAAGCCTCCCGCGCCGGTAGAGGAAGGCACCCAGCGCGAGCACGAGGAACACGAGCGTGCCGGCATAGGCCATGATCCGCATGCTCCAGTACGTCGTCCGTGTCGGCGGGATGTAGTCGCCGGAGCCGTACGCCGCCTGTTCCGACTCCTGGAGCTCGTTCATCCCCTGTACCTCGCCGTTCCAGGAAAGGGTCGCGAGGATCGACAGGAGGTGTGGCACCTGGATCGAGAACGAGGGCGTCTGGTCGTCCACCGTGAAGCCGCCGATCTGGAAGAGCGAGAACGAGCACGGCTGGCATGTGTCCCACTGCGCCTCGGTCGACGCGATCTTCATCGGCTGGTAGTCGGTCACCACCACGCCCATCTGGCTGCCGACGGCCAGGTTCAGCGCCGAGATCGGGACGCCGACGATCAGCGCGAGCTTCGCTGCGTTGCGGAACAGCTCCTGGTTCCGGCCGCGGACGAGGTGCCAGCAGGCAACGCCGAAGATCACGACCGTCGCTGTCGTGAGCCCGACGAGCAGCACATGGATGTACGCCCAGATCCCGAAGCGATTCGAGAAGAGCTCCCAGACGTCGGTCAGCTCGGCGCGGCCGTCGGTGACCGTCGACCCGACTGGTCGCTGCATCCAGGAGTTGGCGCTGATGATGAAGAACGCCGACGCCCAGCTCCCGATGGCGAACAACCACACCGTCGCCAGGTGGACGCGGCGCGAGAGCCGGTCCCAGCCGAAGATCCAGAGCCCGAGGAACGTCGACTCGAGCATGAACGCCGCGAGCCCCTCGATCGCAAGCGGAGCGCCGAACACGTCGCCGACGTACTCCGAGTAGACCGACCAGTTCATCCCGAACTGGAACTCCTGCACGAGCCCCGTCGCGACGCCGATCGCGAAGTTGATCAGCATCAGCGTCCCGAAGAAGCGGGTCAGCCGCAGCCAGCGCTCGTCACCACCCCGGTACCAGAGCGTCTGCATCACGGCGACGAGCGGCGCCAGCCCGAGCGTGAGCGGCACGAACAGGAAGTGGTACAGCGACGTCGTCGCGAACTGGATCCGCGCGAGGTCGACCGTCGTCACCGCCAGCGCGCCCATTTGTCGACCATCATGGCACGGTGCTCCGTCGAAAGCAGTCCAGCCTCTGATCGCATCCGACAGGCGGGAGAGAATGACCGGCGTGAGGCCAAGCTTCCTCGATCGGCTGACGAGGAGTCGGCGCGAGACGGTCGAGAAGACCGCCGTCGAGGCTGCCGGAGGCGGGGCAGCCGGCCCGACCGTCGTCCAGATCGACGCCACGGCGCTCTCCCGCGTCTTCTCCGCTCCGATGTGGCTGCGCGATCTCGGCCTGCTCGCATGGTTCCTCGTCGGCGTCGCCGTCGTCCTGGTCGGCCTCGTGTGGCTCCTCGGCCTGACCTCGACGATCACCGTGCCGGTGGCGCTCGGCGCGATCCTCGCGACCGTCGCCGGCCCGGTCGTGACGACGCTCCACCGCCACCGCGTGCCGCGGGCCGCAGGCGCTGCGATCGTGCTCGTCGGCCTGCTCGCGCTCACCGCCGTGATCGCGCTGATGGTCTTCGGCGGGATCTTCGAGCAGTCTGACCAGATCGAGGCGGCCGCCAACGAGGCCGTCGACAAGGTCCAGGGCTGGATGCACGACGTCGGCGCGGGCGGCACGTCGTCGACTGCGGAGCAGGCGCAGAGCTCCGCGGCCGAGACCGGGAGGACGCTCCTGCAGGGCTTGGCCGAGGGCATCCGAGGCGTGGCGTCGCTCGTGTTCTTCCTGACGTTCACCGCGTTCTCCACGTTCTTCCTGCTGAAGGACGGGCCGTCGGTGCGCGGCTTCGTCGACCGCCACCTCGGCGTGCCGCAGGAGGTTGCGGCGGTCATCACGGGGAACGTGATCCGCTCGCTGCGGCGCTACTTCCTCGGCGTCACGTACGTCGCGGCCTTCAACGCGATCGTGGTCGGCCTCGCCGCCCTCGTCCTCGACGTCCCGCTCGCCGGCACGATCGCAGTCGTCGTCTTCGTCACGGCGTACGTCCCCTTCATCGGGGCATTCGTGTCGGGCGCGTTCGCGGTGATCCTCACGCTCGCCGCCCAGGGCACCACGAGCGCCCTGATCATGCTCGTCGTCGTGATCCTCGCCAACGGGCTGCTCCAGAACATCGTCCAGCCGATCGCGTTCGGCGCGACGCTCGACCTCAACCCGCTCGTCGTCCTGATCGTGACCATTGGCTTCGGGAGCCTCTTCGGCATGCTCGGCATGGTGCTCGCAGCACCGCTTACCTCCGCCGCTCTCCACATCAGCCGCGAGCTCGCGCAGGTGAAAGCGCTCGAGGCGGCGACGGAGGGCCCGCCGCCGGGCGCTGCGGAGGCCGCCGGAGCGGGCTGACCCCGCGCGGGCTCAGCCGGTCGGGTTGCCGCGAGACAGGAGCACGAGCTCCGTCGCGGGCAGCGCTCACCCGGGTGAGATCGGGGTACCAGTCGACAAGCGGGTGCGAAGTCTGGGAGAGTACGGCTGACTCGGAGACAGGAGGTTCCTAGCTTGATAGCCGCTGATTACCCATTCCTCGACGTCCTCTGGACGATGCTCATCATCTTCGCCTGGATCATCTGGTTCTGGCTGTTGATCACCGTCTTCTCGGACCTGTTCCGCCGGCACGACACGTCCGGCTTCGCGAAGGTGCTCTGGATCATCTTCGTGATCGTGGTGCCGTTCCTCGGTGTCTTCATCTACCTGATCGTCAACCACGACGGCATGACGGAACGGACGATGACGCAGGCCAGGACGCAGCAGACGCAGATGGACGACTACGTCCGGACCGTCGCAGGTAGCGGCGGAGCCGCGGCGGAGATCGAGAAGGCGAAGGGCCTGCTCGACTCCGGCGCGATCACTCAGGCGGAGTTCGACGCAATCAAGGCAAAGGCCCTGGGCTGAGGCACGCTTCGGCGTCCGCGCCCAGGAGGGAGGAGATGCACTGGTGGAAGAGATAGGACCTGTCGACTACGCGGTCATCGCGTTCCCCGGCAACAAGTTCAAAGGCGAGATCGCGCCCGCGATCGGGGAGCTCGTGGACGCAGGCACGATCCGCGTCATCGATATCGCGTTCGTGGGCAAGGACACCGACGGCACCGCCGTCGCCATGGAGCTCACCGAGCTCGACCCGAACGTCCAGGCCGGGCTCGACCGCGCCGGCATCGAGGTCGGCGGCCTCTTCAACGAGGACGACCTGATGGACGTGGCCGAGGAGCTCGAGCCGAACTCGTCGGCCGCCGTCCTCGTCTGGGAGAACGTGTGGGCGCGAAAGGTCTCCCAGGCGATGCGCGACGCGGGCGGAGAGCTGGTCACGTTCGAGCGGCTCCCGCACGAGGTCGTGCAGGCCGCTCGGGAGTGGGCAATGGCACAGGCCGAGGCCTAATTACCGATCACCCACCTGAGAGAGGAGAACGAGGATGTTCGGAAGACGAGGCCCCGGGCTCGTACGCGCAGCCGCCACGACGGCGGTCGTCGCGGGCACCGCGGGTGCGGTGCGCCATCGCCAGGACCAGAAGTACGCAGCGCAGGATCAGGCGGCGTACGACCAGCAGATGGCGGCGCAGCAGGCTGCCGTCGCGCAGCAGCAGGCTGCCGCGGCCCCGGCCGCGCCCGACTACGCCGCCGAGCTCCAGCAGCTCGCAGCGCTCAAGGGGCAGGGGCTCATCACCGAGGAGGAGTTCGAGGCGAAGAAGAAGCAGATCCTCGGCATCTGATCTCTCCAACCGCAGCAGTGGCCGCCCAGGCCGTCGCGCCGGACTTGCGCTCTTTGACGCTCGTCCTCTTCGCGTCGAGCCTGGGCGCACTGCTGTCACGGCTGTCGCGGCGCATCGTCCTGCCGACGGTCGTGGTCGAGATCGTGCTCGGCATCCTCATCGGGCCGGCCGTACTCGGCATCGCGGAGGTCGACCCGTACCTGCAGTACCTGTCGACCTTCGGGCTCGCGCTGCTCTTCTTCTTCGTCGGGCTGGAGGTGATCGAGCAGAAGGTCCCCCGAGGCTCGCTTGCACAGGGGACGCGGGGCTGGGGGCTCTCGGTCGCGATCGGACTCGCAGTCGGCGTCGTCGGGCAGCAGCTCGGGCTCGACGCGGAATGGTGGGTGCTCGGCATCGCCCTGACGACGACCTCGCTCGGAACGCTGGTCCCGATCCTGGGCGACGCCGGGATCATGCCGACGCCGCTCGGCGTTGCCGTCCTGGGAACCGGCGTCGCCGGCGAGTTCTGGCCGATCGTCGTCATCTCGGTGTTCCTCACAGGCACGCGGGGAGCGGTCGAGGAGATCGTGCTCCTGATCGGTTTCGGCATCGTGGTCGGCCTCGCCGCAACTGCCGCGCTCAGGGCTCGCCCGCCAGGCGTGGTGCGGGTGCTCCAGGAGACCGTCCACACGACCGGGCAGATGGCGGTACGGCTCTCCATCTTCGTGCTCGCCGCGCTCGCCCTCCTCGCGCGCGACGTCGGGTTCGACTTCGTCCTCGGGGCGCTGGCGGCCGGGCTCGTCGTCGGGATCGCGCTCGACTCTCCCGAGGGGGAGCCCGTGCGAATGCGCCTCGAGGGGATCGGGTTCGGCTTCCTGATCCCGATCTACTTCGTCACGACGGGGATGAACTTCGACCTCGACAGCCTCCTGTCCGCCAGGGGCCTCGCGCTCGCCGTCCTCTTCCTCGGGCTCCTGTTCGTGGTACGCGGGGCCTCGGCGCTCCTCTGGCTTCGCGAGCTCGGCCCACGAAGGTCGGTCGGCCTCGCGCTGTTCGGCGCCACCGCACTGCCGCTCATCGTGGCGATCGTCGACGTGGCCATGGACCACGATGCGATCGCGAAGGATGTCGGCGCGTCGCTCGTCGGGGCGGGGATGATCTCGGTCCTCGCCTTCCCACTCAGCGGTTTGCGGATCGTCGGCCGCGAGGGTGACACCCTGCCTCCCGAGCTCTCTCGCCGCTCGGCGTTCCGCGAGTACTGAGCGCGTGCGTCCGGCCGGGCTCGTAGGATCGTGCCTGCCGGGCAAACACTCACGGGAGGCATAATGACCACGTTCGACCTCGAGGAACGCGAGGCCGTCGCCGAGTTCGGGAGAGCCTGGTGGCTGTTCCTGGTGACGGGAATCCTCTGGTTCCTCGTCGCGATCCTCATCCTGCGCTTCGACTACACCTCCGTCAGCGCGATCTCGATCCTCTTCGGGGTCGTCGCGATCTTCGCGGGCGTGAACGAGTTCCTCATGCTCGCAGCGTCCGGCGGCTGGTGGAAGGTGCTGCACGGCCTCCTCGGCGTGCTGTTTGTCGGCGTCGGGATCGTCGCCTTCATCCATCCGGGCAACACGTTCTCGGCGCTCGCGGCCGTGTTCAGCTTCTTCCTCATCTTCAAAGGCGTCTTCGACATCATCGTGTCCATTGCGACGAAGGACGAGATCCACGTCTGGTGGCTCCAGCTGATCGTGGGGATCGTCGAGGTCCTGATCGGCTTCTGGGCGGCCGGCTACTGGGGCCGGAGCGCGATCCTGCTGATCGTCTGGGTGGGCGTGATCGCACTCGCCCGCGGGATCACCGAGATCATCTTCGCCTTCAAGCTCCGCTCGATCGGGAAGGCAGCGGCGGCGTAGGAACCGAACGACGAGTGGAGGGCCGACGGGCTCCGGCACCGGCCGGGGCCCGCATCACTCGACCGCGCTCAAAAGCACGCCCGCGCCAACGCTACGGAGCCGCGGGAGCGGCGTCCGGCGGCTCGTCCGGCGCCGGCTCGAGCGTCGACCGCGCGGCGGCGATCGTCGCCCGGCGTGCCTTCGTCACTTCCTGCGCCACGATCTGTAGCGACGCGGTGATGGGCACGGCAACGAGCGCTCCCAGCACGCCGAGCAGCGCGCCGAAGAGCGTGACGCCCAGGATCACGAAGAACGCCGAGATGTTCACTGCCTTGCCGTAGATCGTCGGGCTGAGGAGGTTGTTCTCGATCTGCTGGTAGACGAGAACCACCGCGAGCATGATCAGCGCGTCCGTCAGCCCCTCTTCGGCGAGGATCGTCGGCACGAGGATGAAACCCGCGATCGTCGCGCCCAGGTTCGGGATCAGGTCGAGAAACCCCGCGATGATGCCGAGCGCAAGCGCGTAGCTCGAGCCGAGCAGCGCCGCCGTCCCGCCCTGGACGGTGCCGGCGATCAGGGCGATCGTGAGCGCGCCGATCGCCCACCGCGAGACCGTCTGGGTGACCCGCTCCCAGACGTCGAGCCAGCGCTCCGCGGCGTCCGGCAGCAGCATGCTCCTGACCACGCCGCGCAGCCGCTCCATGTCGATCAGCAGGAAGAGGGTCAGGAAGAGGAGCGTGAACACCGTCAGACCGACCGAGAAGGCCGAGCCGGCGACCCCGAGGATCGACGAAATCGCGTGCGGGATCGAGTCTGCGAGGTTCGTCGCGCCCTGCTGGGTGTTCTCGGCCGCCCCGGAGTCGCCGAGCCACGAGAGCTCGCCCGAATTGCGGAGGTCCTCGACGAGCTGCGGGAGCCCCTTCAGGAAGTCGCGGAGCGACGACACGAGCGGAACGAGCAGGACCAGCGCGAGCAGGGTCACGGCAACCGCCGTCCCGAGCACGACGATCGTCGCCGAGAGGCCGCGCCCGAGCTTGGTCCACCGAACGAAGGCCCGCAGCGGCACCTCGAACACGAGCGCGAGGAACACGCCGAGGAAGACGACGAGCAGCGTGTCGGCGATGGAGACCACGGCCACGGAGAGCCCAGCGACGACAGCCGCTGCGATCAGCGTGCGCCACGGGACCCTGCCGGCGGGTCGCGACAGCGTGCTCACCTGCCGGGCCCCGCCCTCGTGGGCTCGATGCTCCTTCGGTGCGGCGACGTCCGGGACACGCGGCGAGCATAGAGCAGCGTGCGGCGGGCAGCCGCGTCCGAGGCAGACGGGGCGGGAGCGTATGATCGTGCCCGCCTGCCATCCGACGACCGCGCCGGCCGCGCCGGCAGGAGGGTGAGTCCGCATGCCTGTCGCCGCCGCCCAACCGCATCCCGAGGTCACATGGCGCACACCGGCGCAGAGGTAGCTCCGGAACCGGAGGCGCCGGGAGCCCCCGGACGCCCGGACGGGAGGGCATACCTCCGGCTCGTGCTGCTCGGGGCGGCGATCGGGGTTCCCGCAGCGCTCGTCGCCGCGCTCTTTCTCGCGCTCGTCCACGACCTCCACCAATGGCTGTGGCACGACCTGCCCGACGCGCTCGGGCACTCGTCGGCGCCGTGGTACCTCGTCGTGGGCCTTCCCGTCGTCGGTGCGGCCGTCGTCGTGGTCGCCCGCCTGCTCCTCCCCGGGGACGGGGGCCATTCGCCGCTCGAGGGGCTGAGCATGGCGCCAACGCCGCTCGCCAACGGGCCCGGGGTCGCGCTCGCGGCGCTCGGCACGCTCCCGTTCGGTGCGGTGCTCGGGCCGGAAGCTCCGGTCATCGCGCTCGGTTCGGTCGTCGGGGTCGCCGCGGCGAGAATCTCCCCGGTCGGGCAGCAGGGCACGAAGGTCCTCGCGAGCGCCGGCGGCTTCGCCGCGATCTCGGCACTCTTCGGCGGGCCGCTCGTCGCGGGCATGCTGCTCGTGGAGGGCGGCATCGGGATGGGCGTCATGCTGCTGCCCGTCCTCCTTCCGGGGCTGGTCGCCGCGGGCATCGGCTACCTGGTCTTCGTCGGTTTCGGGAGCTGGGGCGGCCTGGAGGCACCTGGCCTCGTCGTGTCCGACCTACCGCTCTACGACGGCGTGCATCTCCTGGACCTGATCGTTGCCGTCGTCATCGGCGTGATCGGCGCGCTGACCGCGCTCGTCGCCCGGCGGCTCGCCGAGCGGGTCGACGGGCTCGGCGGGAGCCTGGGCGTTCCGGGGCTTCTGCTCGGCGGCGGGCTCGCCGTGGGGCTCCTGGCCGAGCTCGGAGGACAGCTTGGCGCCGACCCGACGGACATCCTCTTCTCGGGACAGGCGTCGCTGAACGCCGTGACCTCCGCTGACTCGACAAAGATCGTCGCGATCCTGCTCGTCGCGAAGCTCCTCGCGTACGCCGTCAGCCTCGGCTGCGGCTTCCGTGGGGGGCCCGTCTTCCCGGCAATCTTCCTCGGGGTCGCACTTGCGTCGCTCACCGTCGTCGCTTTCGACGTCTCGCCCACGCTCGCGATCGCCGTCGGCACCGCGGCGGGCGCGGCGGCGCAGACGCGCCTCCTCATCACCCCGGTCCTCCTCGCCGCTGTCCTCGTCGGCACGCAGGGCACGGACGCCATTCCCGCCGCGGTCCTCGCGAGCGCCGCGGCCTGGCTGGCGATGGCCGCGATCGAGGGGGTCGAGCTCGGCCCCGAGACGCCGGTCCACACGCGAACGGCTGACGCCGTCGCACCTTAGTCGGGCTCGGCAAACACGATCGACCAGTCGTCCTTCGGGCTTGCACTGTCGCGGCCGGGAGGGTGACGGCCGCCGCGGTCCTCCCTCCAGAACCGGCGGGCGGCGGAGACTCAGCGCTCCGCCGCCCGCAGACGAGCTCAGCCTCGCGCGGCGGGCTCGGGCGTGGGCGCCGGCTCGAAGCCCGCGCGCCCGTCGCCGTCGTGCGGCGGCTCGATCGTGACGTTCGGGAGCAGCCGGTCGAGCCAGCGGGGGATGTACCACGTCCTCTCGCCGAGGAGCGTGAAGAACGCGGGGACGAGCGTCATCCTGACGACGAGCGCGTCGGTGAGGATCGCGACGGCGAGCAGCAGCCCGAACTCCTTCGGGATGCGGTCGGCGCTCAGGATGAACGCGGCGAAGACGGTGCCCATGATCAACGCCGCCGCCACGATCACGCGGCCGATCGCCGCGACGCCGTGCTCGACCGCCTCACGCGTCGGCAGCCCGTGGACGTGCTCCTCCCTGATGCGGCTCATCAGGAAGACCATGTAGTCCATCGAGAGCCCGAACAGGATGGCGAACGCGATCGGCGGCACGAACGTTTCGATCGGGCCCGTCCGGTCGAGGCCCGTGAGGCCGAGGAGGTGGCCCTCCTGGACCACGAGCGTCAGGACGCCGAACCCGATGAATGCCGACAGGATCGTCGTGATCGCGGCCGTCAGCGAGATCACGATCGAGCGGAACGCCATCGCGAGCACGATGAACGTGACGCCGATGATGTAGAGCAGGAAGAGCGGCAGCCGCTGCATGATCCGGTCGCCGATGTCCTTGAACGCCGCCGTCTGGCCGGAGACGTACGCCACGGCCCGGCTGTTCTCGGTCGCGGCCGGCACCACGTCGTCCCGCAGCCGGCTGACGAGGTCGTCCGTCGCCTGATCCTGCGGCGCCGAGGTCGGCGTCACGAAGACGATCGCGACGGTCCTTTCGTCGTTGAGCTGCGGCTGGCGCACGGACGCGACGCCGTTCAGGCCCTGCACGTCCTGGTAGATGCGCTGCGGCGCCTGCTGGTCGCCCTGCATGTCGACCACGATCGGGATCGGCCCGTTGAACCCAGGCCCGAAGCCCTCGGCGAGCAGGTCGTACGCGCGTCGGCTCGTCTGCTCCTTCGGCTGCGTGCCCTGGTCGGCCGCACCGAGCCGGACGAGCGCCGAGGTGCCTGCGAGGACGATGCCCGCCACGAGCAGCACGGGGAAGATGATGCGGGCGTTGCGGGTCACGAACCGGCCCCATCGCGCGAACAGCGTCTTCTCGCGTGCGGCTTCCGAGTCGTCGATCGCGCGCAGGAAGGGCACCTTGAGCCGGTCGACCTTGTGGCCGAGCAGCGCCAGCACCGCGAGCAGGAACGAGTTCGCGAGGAGCACGGTGGTGAGCACGCCGAGCGCGCTGCCGATCCCGAGCTTTGTCACGAAGTCGAGGCCGAAGAACGCGAGCCCGGTCACCGAGATCGCGACCGTCAGCCCTGCGAACAGCACCGCGCGGCCCGCGGAGGCACCCGCCTCGGCTGCCGCGTCCCTCGGCGTGAGGCCCTCGTGGAGGAACTGCCGGAAGCGGGTGACGATGAACAGCGAGTAGTCGATGCCCACACCGAGCCCGATCATCGAGACGAGGATCGGCGTGACCGTGTTGATGTCGGTCAGCCCGGCGAGGATGAAGAGGAGCAGGAAGGCCGTCGCGAGGGCGACGATCGCGAGCATGATCGGGATGAACGCAGCCACGAACGTGCGGAAGACGATCAACAGCACGATCAGCGCGGCGAGGATGCCGAGGAGCTCGGAGACCCCCTGCTCGATCGGCGGGAACTCGGCCTCGCCGTTGTACTCGACCGTCACGCCGACAGGCTCCAGGGCCGTTCTCACCGCATCCTGCACGGCAACCACTCCGTCGCGGTCGGTGTCCTCGATCGTCTGGTCGAACTGCGCCTCCGCGTAGGCGATGCGACCGTTCTTCGAGAACGTCGCCTCCGCGAACGGGTCGTCGACGCTGGTCAGCTTGGGCTCGCCGTCGACGGGCTCGGCACCCTTCGCCACGGCGAACGGCGCGGCGCGGAGCTTTGCCATCGCCTGCTCGATCGCCGCCTTGCGCTCAGGTGTGTCGAGCCGCTGGCCCTCGGGCGCCGCGAGCACGATGTTGAGGACGCCGCCCTGCTCGGACGCGAACTCCGCCTCGATCAGGTCGGTCGCACGTTGCGTGTCGGAGCCGGGGATCTCGAACTCGTCGCGGAGGCCGCCGCCGATCGTGGCGACCAGGCCGATGAGAACGACGATGATCCCGAGCCACGTCCCGAGGACGCGCCACGGGTGCGTCGCGCACGCGCGCGCCCAGCGCGACAGCGCACCGGTCGACATCCGTTCGTGCGCGGCGAGCCGCGCGCCGCCGAGTTCGTTTCCTGTCGCGCCGTGCTCGCTCATGCAGCCGCCCCTTCCCTCGTGCTCAGGCTCTCGCTCTCTCGTTCGACTCTCCGAGGATCCCAGACCTCGTACGCGCGCACAGTACGGTCGTCAGGTCCCGGGATGGTACGGGCTGCCGCACCATCGCCATCGAGTAGACGGCCGCGCGGCGCGGATCTCATCGGTCGCAGTTCGCTCGTATGCTGGCCGCGTGGACGACGGGAACGCGAGACCCCTCTCCGGCCGCGTCGCCGTCGTCACCGGCGCGAGCCACGAGATCGGCGCCGCGGCGGCGGAGGAGCTCGCGGCGCGCGGGGCCGCCGTCGTCGTCGGGCACTACGCGGCGCCCGCGCTCGCGGAGGCCGTGGTCGCGCGGATCGAGGCCGGCGGCGGTCGTGCGATCGCCGCCGAGGGCGACCTGTCGACCGTGGCCGACAACCGCCGGCTGGTCGAGCGCACCGTCGAGGAGCTCGGCCGGCTCGACGTCTTCGTCGCGAACGCGGGGCTGACGCGGTGGGCGCCGTTCCTCGACGTCGACGAGGAGACCTGGGACACGGTCGTCGACCTCAATCTGAAGGGCTCGTACTTCGGCGCCCAGGCGGCGGCGCGGCAGATGGTCGCGCAGCGCGCCGCTGCTCCGGACGACGAGTACGGCAGCCGGATCGTGTTCTCGTCCTCGGTGACCGGGACGCTCGCGATCGCGAACGCGTCGGCCTACGCCGTCACCAAGGCGGGATTGCAGCACATGGCCCGGGTGCTCGCCCTCGAGCTCGGGTCGCACCGGATCACCGTCAACGCGCTCGCGATCGGGGCCACGGTCAACGAGCGGAACCTCACGGACGATCCCGACTACGCGGATCACTGGGCCGGCGTGCTTCCTGCCGGCCGCGCAGGGTCGCCGCGCGACGTCGCCTCGGCGCTCGCCTTCCTCGTCGACCCATTCTCCTCTTTCGTTACAGGCCACACGCTCACCGTCGACGGCGGCTGGTCGGGGGTCGGACGCACGCCGTGACGGCCCCGCTCGCCCACGACGAGCGAGGGAGCGGGCCGGCGATCGTGCTGGTCCACGGACATCCGTTCAGCCGGCGGATGTGGCGCGGGCAGCTCGACTCGCTGAGCGACGCCTTCCGCGTGGTCGCGCCCGACCTGCCCGGCTACGGCGAGTCGCCGGCTCGTGGCGAGACGATCACGCCCGGCCTGCTGGCGGACGCCGTGGTCGAGCTGATGGACGCGGTCGACGTCGAGCGCGCAACGGTCGTCGGGCTCAGCCTGGGCGGCCTCGTCGCGATGGAGCTCGGGCTGAGATACCCCGATCGGGTCGAGGGGCTCGTTCTCACCGCGACGACCGCCGCGCCGCTCACGCCCGAGGAGGCCGAGATGCGCCGCGCGACGGCCGCACAGCTCGAGCGCGACGGGATGCTCGACCACGCGCTCGAGATGGCCGGCCGGCTTTTCGGGCCCGCGGCGCGACGCGACCCGTCGCTCGTGCTCCCCGTCCTCGAGACGATGTTGACGACGTCGCCTGCCGGAGCCGCGGCTGCGCTCCGCGGCCGGGCCGAGCGACCGCCCTACGACCGCCTCCTCGGCGAACTCCGCGTCCCGGCCCTCGTCCTCGCGGGCGACGAAGACTCGTACTCCACCGAGGAGATCACGGCGCAGCTCGTCGCATCGTTGCCCGACCCGGAGGTGCTCATCCTCCCAGGCATCGGGCACCTGCCGAACCTCGAGGCACCCGAGGCGTTCGACCACGCCGTGCGAGCGTTCGCGGCCTCGACCCGCTGACGGCCGCCCCGCGACGTAGAGTCCGCTCGATCGGTCGTCCGACGACCCGGGGGAGACTGCTTGACATCGATCTCGCTCCACGAGTCCGCGCTCGCGGCGACGAGCGTCGCTCGCCGGTCCTACGCAGGCTGGCTGACCGCGTGGCGCGAGAGCGCCGAGGTCGCGGTACGCTACTGGGCCGGCGCGGCGGCGCGCGGCGCGACACCGCTCGACGTCGCGACCGACGGCGCGCGCTGGGCACGGCTCGTCGCTGACCGGCAGCCCCCGGGCTGGAGCACGCCGAACGAGGTCGTCGAGGCGTCTCCGCTCTCGGTGCTACGGCGCTTCGGCTCGCCCCGGCGCGGCCGGCCGCTCCTCGTGCTCCCTCCGCAGGCGGGGCACCACTCGTGCGTCGTCGACTACAGCGCCGAACAGAGCCAGGTGCGGACGGCGCTCGCGGCGGGCTACCGGCAGGTGCACGTCCTCGAGTGGCTCGGCGCGACGGAGGAGACCAAGGACGCGTCGGTCGAGGACTACCTGGCCGACGTCGCGGCGGCGGTCGAGCGGGTCGGCGGTCCCGTCGATCTCGTCGGCGACTGCCAGGGCGGCTGGCTGGCCACGATCTACGCGGCGCTTCGTCCCGAGGACGTCGCGACGCTGACCGTTGCCGGAGCGCCCATCGACGCCCATGCGGGCGACTCGGCCATCGCCGACTACGTCCGCCTCGGCGGCGACATGGCGCCGTACCGGCTCGCGGTCGAGCTCGGCGGCGGGATGCTTCGCGGGACGATCATGCTGGGCGGGTTCGTCGCGCTCCAGCCGGAGACCGAGATCGCGACGCACCTCGAGCTCGCGCTGCACCTCGACGACGACGCCTACGTCGCACGCTACGCCGAGTTTCGCGACTGGTACGCGCACACGCAGCCGATCCCGGGCGGCATGTACCTGTGGGCCGTCGAGCACCTCTTCCTCCGCAACGAGCTCGTCCGCGGCAAGATGACCGTCGACGGGACGCACGTCTCGCTCGGCGCGATCCGTTGCCCGGTCGCCCTGCTCGCCGGGGCGAAGGACCACATCACGCCGCCGGAGCAGGTGTTCGCGCTCCAGGACCACGTCGGCAGCACACCGGAGGCCGTCACGACGCAGCTCGTGCGCGGCGGCCACCTCGGCCTCTTCATGGGCCACGACGCGCTCGCGACCGCTTGGGGCCCGCTCTTCGAGAGGCTTGCGGCAACCATCTAGAGGCTTGATGTGGGTTAGGGGTGCGTGTCGGGGAGGGCTTGCGCCAAGCAGCGTGGCCGGATCACTGCTCGCCGATACCCGAAGGTATCGGTGAGCTGGGAGCCGGTCGCGATGCGCCGTGCGCAGGCCCCCAGCCGCGCGTGCCCGTAACCCACATCAAGCCTCTAGGGTTGCGTTTCACCGTCGGTTCGGCGGAGAATCGACCCGGTGCCCGACACGCTCACCGGTCACGTCGCGCTCGTCACGGGCGGCGTGCGCGGGATCGGGCTCGGGATCTCCGAGCGGCTCGCGCGCGCCGGGGTGAAGGTCGCCGCCGGCTACTCGCGCCCGTCGGAGGCGTCGGAGCGCTTCCTCGCCGAGCACGGCCCGTCCGGCGCGACGATTCACCAGGGCAACATCGGGCGCAACGAGGACTGCGAGCGCGTCGTCGGTGAGGTTCTGGAACAGCATGGCCGGCTCGACGTCCTCGTCAACAACGCCGGCATCACGATGGACCGAACGATCCGCAGGATGACGCCCGAGGAGTGGGACAAGGTGCTCCAGGTCAACCTCCACGGCACCTTCTACATGTGCCGCGCGGTGCTGCCGCACATGGTCGAGCGCGGGTACGGGCGGATCGTGAACATCAGCTCGGTCGTCGGCGAGATCGGCAACATCGGCCAGGCGAACTACGCGGCGTCGAAGGCCGGTCTCTTCGGGCTGACCATGAGCATGGCGCGCGAGTGCGCGAACAAGGGGATCACCGTGAACTCCGTCGCGCCAGGGTTCATCCGCACCGAGATGGTCGAGGCCGTGCCGGCGGAGGCGCTCGCGAAGGTGATCGGCCGGATCCCGTGCGGCCGGCTCGGCGAGGCGGACGAGGTCGCGCGCGTCGTCGAGTTCCTCGTCGACCCCGCCTCGAGCTACATCACGGGCGACGTCTACTCGATCAACGGCGGCCTTGCGATGTGACCTCCGGCGCTACGGTGCGAGGGATGGCCGACGAGACACGCGACAACGGAGCGAGCCCGCCTGACCCCGACTGGGGGCTCGGCGCGACCGCCGACCCCGTCGCGTTCGGTGCGGCGCTGGCGGGCCTCGGCCGGCGCCTCGCGAACGATCCCGCGATCCTCGCAGGGGCGACGACGCGCTTTGCGAGCGGCCTCGTCCAGATCGGCGCCGCGGTGGCGACCCGCACGATGGGATCGAACACCGAGGGGCCGATGGGGACGGCCGAGCGCGACGCGCGCTTCTCCGACCCCGCCTGGGAGTCGAACCCCGCGTTCTACGGGCTGCGGCAGTGCTACCTCCTGTGGGCGCGGACGCTGCGGGAGGTCGCCGCGGCGGCGAGCGACGAGGAGCTCGGGGGCAAGGCGGAGTTCGCCATCGGCCAGCTGGCCGACGCGCTCGCGCCGACGAATTTCCTGCTCGGCAACCCCGCCGCGCTGAAGCGCGCCTTCGAGACCGGCGGCGCGAGCGTGGCCCGCGGCGTCACGCGCTTCCTCGACGACGTCGCCACGCACGGCGGCTGGCCACGGCAGGTCGACACGTCGAAGCTCGTGCTCGGCGAGGACCTCGCGGCGACGCCCGGCAAGATCGTCTACCGGAACCGGCTGATGGAGCTGATCCAGTACGAGCCGCGGACGGAGACGGTCTACGAGATCCCGATCCTGTTCAGCCCGCCGTGGATCAACAAGTACTACGTGATGGACCTCGCACCGGGAAAGAGCTTCGCCGAGTGGGCGATCGACCAGGGCCACACCGTCTTCTGCATCTCGTACCGGAATCCCGACGAGTCCTTCCGTGACATCGGCTTCGAGGATTACCTGCGCGAGGGGCCGCTCGAGGCGCTCGACGTCGTCCAGGAGATCACCAGCGCGAAGCAGGTGAACGTCGTCGCGCTCTGTCTCGGCGCGACGCTGGCGGCGACCATGCTTGCCGAGCTCGCGCGGACGAAGGCCGGGAAAGAGCGGGTTCGCTCGACGACGCTGCTCAACGCGCTCGTCGATTTCTCCGATCCGGGGCCGCTCGGGAACTTCGTCGACGCGAAGACGGTCGCGCGGCTCGAGCAGCGGATGGCGAAGCGCGGCTTCCTCGAGGCGAGCGAGATGGCCGGCACCTTCAACCTGCTGCGCGCGAACGACCTCGTCTGGCGCTACGTGATGTCGAGCTGGCTCCAGGGCGAGGATCCTCCGTCCTTCGACATCCTCCAGTGGAACGAGGACGCGACACGGATGCCGGCGCGCATGCACTCGGAGTACCTCCACTGGATGTACCTCGAGAACAGGCTGGCGCTCGGCACGTTGGAGATCGGCGGGCGCAGGGTGTCGCTTGCCAAAAGCCCCGTCGAGCTGTACGTCCTCTCCGCCCGCGAGGATCACATCACGCCGTGGCGCGGCTGCTACCGGACGACGCAGCTCGCCGGCGGCCCGACGCGGTTCGTCCTCACCTCGTCCGGCCACATCGCGGGGATCGTCAACCCGCCGGGCCCGAAGCGGAAGCACTGGGTGAACGAGGCGCTCCCGGCCGACCCGGACGAGTGGCTCGGCGGGGCAACCGGGGCGGAGGGCTCGTGGTGGGAGGACTGGGCGCAGTGGGCGGCCGAGCGCGGCGGCGCGCAGCGCACGCCGCCGGCGACGGGCGGCGACGCGCACCAGCCGCTCGAGGACGCGCCGGGCACGTACGTCCGCGGGTAGTCCTCCTCGACGTCGCGATGCCATGTTCGAACTTCGCTTGACATAGTACGCAGCCAGCGCGTACTATTGCGATCACACACTCCCGAAAGGATGCAGAATGACTACGTACGTCGAGCTGTCAAAGGCCGCGCAGGAGCAGATGCTTGCGGCCGTCAAGCAGAGCCAGGAGCTGGCGCTCGCCGGCGTCGAGCTGTGGGCGTCGACCGTCGCCCCGCTCGCCAAGGGCCAGCAGATCCCGGTCCCCTTCGAGACGCCCGCGCCGAAAGACGTCGTCGCGAACTCGTTCGGCTTCGCCGAGAAGCTGCTCGCCACGCAGAAGGACTTCGCCGAGAAGGTCGTTGCCGCGTCGGCGCCGGTCTACCAGGCCGCCGCGCCCAAGAAGGCGTAGGCACCGAACCTTCCGCCGAGCTGGCGGGGAGGGCGAACGCCCTCCCCGCCGCTCGCTCCGGTGCCGGACCGGCCGCACTAGGCTGTCCGCGATGACCTCCGACGACGCCTGGAAGGCCCAGCAGGAAGCGCTCGGCGCCTTCATCAAGGGACAACGCCAGGTTGCGAACCTCTCGCTGCGCGAGATGGCTCGGCTCACCGACGTCTCGAACGCCTACCTGAGCCAGATCGAGCGCGGGCTCCACCAGCCGTCCGTGCGCGTGCTGCGCTCCCTCGCCGAAGCGCTGAGCGTCTCCGCGGAGACGCTGCTCCAGCAGGCCGGCCTCATCGACGACGACGCACCCCGAGAGGCGGAGAAGGCTCCCGCCGGGCCCGAGCACACCGTCGCGGCGATCCTCGCCGATCCGAGCCTGACGCCGGAGCAACGCGAAGCGCTCCTCACCGTCTACCGCAGCTACTCGACGGGCGCCTGACCGCGCGACAATCCCGGGGTGGCGGACGACCCCGCCCACGAGGACGGCTGGGCCGCGCTCGCGGAGGGCCGCTGGGCCGACGCGCGCGGAGTGTTCGAGCGAGCGCTCGCGGACGACGAGCGTCCCGAGGCCTTCGAGGGGCTGAGCTGGGCGGCGTGGTGGCTCGACGACGCCCCGACCGTCTTCGACGCGCGCTCGCGGGCGTACGCTTTGTTCCGGCGGTGCGGCGATGCGCGCGGCGCCGCACGGATGGCGACCTGGCTCGCGTCCGACGAGCTGGACTTCCACGGCGCGTGGCCGGTCGCCTCCGGGTGGCTGCGGCGTGCGCACCGCCTTCTGGACGAGCTGGAGCCCGGCCCGGAGCACGGCTGGCTCGCCTTCCACGAGGGGTACCTCGCCCACGCCGACGGGATGACCGCCGAGACCTGTGCCGCGGCGCGCGTCGCCGCCGACACCGGCCGTCGATTCGACGTCCCTGATCTCGAGATGCTCGGGCACGCGCTCGAAGGTGCCGCGCGCGTCGCGGCCGCGGAGATCCGGGAGGGGATGCGCTGCCTCGACGAGGCGACGACGCGGCGCTCGAGGGACGAGCCGAGATCCCGATCTCGGGCGCGTGGACGTGCTGCTTCCTGGTCTCCGCCTGCACCGCGATCCGCGACACCGACCGCGCCTTCTCGTGGTGCGACCGGATCGCCGAGTTCGCGGCGCGGTTCGGAAGCCGCTACATGCTCGCGTTCTGCCGCTCCGAGTACGGGCTCGTCGAGCTCTGGCGCGGACGCTGGGCCGAGGCCGAGAGCCTGCTCGAGGCGTCCGCGGACGACTATGCACTGTCGCGTCCGGCCTGGGTCGCCGCACCGCTCACGCAGCTCGCCGAGCTCCGCCGACGCCAGGGCCACAGTGGCGACGCCGAGCGCCTGCTCGACCGGGCCGGGGCGACTCGCGTCGTGCACCTCTGCCGTGCCCGGCTCGCGCTCGACGCGGGCGACGCGGGGCGCGCGGTCGAGCTCGCCGAGCGAGCGCTCCGACGCGGACCGTCGAGCGCGCGCGTGCAACGCGTTCCCGCACTCGAGGTGCTGATCCGCGGCCGCAGCGCACGAGGTGATCTCGACGCGGCCGCGACGGCGTGCGAGGAGCTGCGCGAGACGGCTCACGCGATCGGCACCGCCACGCTCCGGGCAAGCGCGGATCTGGCGGCCGGGAGTGGTGGCCGCCGCGCGCGGCTCGCACGACGGCGCGAGACCGCTGCTCGAGAGCGCGGTGGACGGGTTCGATGCGAGCGGGGCGCCCTACGAGGCAGCCGAGGCGCGACGGGAGCTCGCCGTGACCCTCGCGGCGCTCGGCCGTGGAGACTCCGCCGCGCACGAGGCGCGTCGGAGCGCCGATGCCCTGGCCGCCCTCGGCGCGCCTCTCGAGGCCGCTCGCTCCCGCCACGTGCTCGAGTCGGTGACGCGCCCGTTGGCGCCGACGGTGACGCGACGGGAGCGCGACGTCCTCCGGTTCCTCGCGGAGGGCCTGACCAGCAGGCAGATCGCGGCCCGGCTCGTGGTGAGCGAGCACACGGTCCATCGCAACGTCACCAACATCCTGCGGAAGCTCGAGCTCCCGTCCCGCACCGCGGCTGCGACGCACGCCGTCCGCGCCGGCCTCCTCGACGACCGCCCGTAACGTCCCGGCGGTGCGAAGAATGGCCGGTTCTGGCCATGCCGCACGGCACGTCAACGCCGTACCGTGAGCACATGACGCGGCACCAGACTCCTCCGGACGCGAAGGCGGCGGCCAGGGCGATGTGGGCGCTCGGCGACTACCACCGCTTCGCGCGCGAGACGGTCTGGGAGGTCGGCCCGGTCCTCGTGGACGCGTGCGGCATCCGGCCCGGAATGCGCGTGCTCGACGTCGCGGCGGGCACCGGCAACGTCGCGATCAGGGCTGCGGAGGCCGGGGCGGCCGTCGTCGCCGCCGACCTCACGCCGGAGCACTTCGAGGCGGGGAGGCTGGAGGCACGCGACCGCGGGGTCGAGCTCGAGTGGGTCGAGGCAGACGCCGAGGCTCTCCCGTTCGAGGATGCGTCGTTCGACGTGGTGACGTCGTCGTTCGGGGCGATGTTCGCTCCCGACCACGGGGCGGTGGCCGGCGAGTTGCTCCGCGTCTGTCGAAGCGCCGGCACGATCGGGATGGCGAACTTCACTCCCGAGGGTCTCGGCGGGAGGTTCTTCGGCACCCTCGCCCCGTACATGCCGCCGCCTCCGCCGACGGCGCAGGCGCCGCTCCTCTGGGGCAACGAGGCCCATGTGCGCTCGCTCTTCAGCAAGCGCGTCGCCTCCCTCACGCTCGAGCGCAGGACGTACGTCGAGCGCGGCGCGTCGCCGGAGGCCTACCGCGCCCTCGTCGAGGAGACGTTCGGCCCGGTGATCGCGCTCCGCTCGGCGCACGCAGGCGACGCAGCGCGCGCGGCCGCGCTCGACGCCGACCTCGCCGCCTTCGCGGAAGGCGCGAACCGGGCGTCGCCGGGCGAGCCGGCCGAGTACGTCTACGAGTACCTGCTCGTCGTCGCGCAGAAGCGCTGAGAGCCCCGCGGCTCCCGTCAGCGCTGCGAGCGACCGGCGATCGGCGCGCCGACGGCTTCGAGCGTGAACGGACGCCGTGGGGGGTACGGTGGGTGCACGTGAAAGCGCGATTCTAGAATCGGGCGCGTGACGAACCCCCCGACAGCGTCCGTTGCCGCGTCGAAGGCACGCGCCCGTGGCCGCGCCCCCGCGATCGTCGTCGACGTGGGCTGGGTGAACGGGCTTGCGGCGATCCGTTCGCTGGGGCGGGCAGGCGCGCCCGTCCTCGCCGTCGACCACCGCCCCTGGGCGCTAGGGCTTCGCTCGCGCTACGCGCTGCCCGTCCTCGCTCCCGACCCTGCCGTCGACGCCGAGGGCTTCGTCGCGACCCTCTCGGAGCTCGCGGACGCCCTGGGCCGGCCGGCGCCCATCTTTCCGACGCACGACGCCGCGCTGAACGCCGTCGCGCGTGCAGGGGAGACGCTCGGCGGACGCGTCCTCTGCCCCTTTCCCCCGTGGGCCGCGCTCGAGCGGATCCAGAACAAGCGCGCGCAGCTCGATGCCGCAGCGGCGGCGGGCATCGACACGCCCGGCACCTTCCACCCGCGCTCGGAGGAGGCGGCACTGGCCGCGGCGGACGCGCTCGGATACCCCGTGCTCGTGAAGCCGGCCGAGCCGATCGAGTTCAAGCGGCGATTCCGCCGGCAGGCCTTCCGTTGCGAGACGAGGAGTCAGCTCGAGGACGCCTACGCCAAGGCCGAGCCGCACGAGCCGATGGTGCAGGAGTTCATTCCCGGCGGGGACGACACGCTCTACACCCTCGGCAGCTACCTCGACGCCACGGGGACGCCGCTCGGCATCTTCAGCGGGCGCAAGCTCCAGCAGACACCGCGCCTCGTCGGAACGTGCCGAGTGGGTGAGGCCGTCTGGGTGCAGGAGGTCGTCGACGCGGGCCTGAAGTTCCTCGCCGCGCTCGACTACCGCGGGCTCTCCCAGGTGGAGTTCAAGCGCGACCCGAGAGACGGGCGGTACAAGCTGATGGAGATCAATCCCCGCCTCTTCCAGTGGCACGGCCTCGCCGCGGCGTGCGGCGTCGATCTTCCGCGCCTCGCGTACTGCGACCTGCTCGGCCTCCCGCTCCCTGCCGCCTCCATGAACGGGGGAGGAAAGCGCTGGGCGATCACGTTCCTCGGGGGCGAGAAGCCCGTCCTGCAGCGGCCGCCCTACGTCGACGCGGTGCTCGCGCGCGACGACCTCCGCCCCGCGGCCGTCCACGCCGCCCGGGTCGTCCGGAGCCTCGTCCGCTGATCCCCGAGAGCGTCGACCGCCGCGCCCGCTGGGTGCTGGACACGATCGGTGGCCGAGGGCTGCAACTCGGCGACGACGTGCCCTACGTCGCCGGGGCCTGGGAGCAGGTCGGCCGTGGCGAGCGTCCGCAGGGAGACGACCTCGCGGAGGGGTTCTTCCACCTGGCGCGGATCGAGGAGCTCGACGCGCCTCGGGACAAGCACGGGCGCTTCGCAGCCGCGACGTCGTGCCTCGACCCGCTCGACCCGCCCCTGGAGCGGCTTCGTCGCCGCCTCGGGCTCGAGCCGCCGCGCTGGCGCGGGGCCCGCTTTGCGGTGGCGCTGACGCACGACGTGGACGTGCCCTGGCGCTGGACACGGCCCGGGATACGTGGCTCGGCTGCGCGCCTCAAGGCCCACGTCCTCTCGCGCAGGGCGGCGGCCGCGCTTCGCGAGACACGAGCGCTCGTGGGGATGCCACTCCACCGGTTGCGTGGGACCGACCCGAACTGGTGCTTCGAGGCGGTGCTCGCGGCGGAGGCGGAGCGAGAGGCGTCCTCCACGTTCTTCCTCCTCGCCGGCCACAACGTCCCGCACGACGGAGCCGCGCCCGCGGTGTACGACCGGCTCCGGCCGCGTCTCGTCGAGACGATCCGGGCCAACGGAGGCGAGGTCGGGCTGCACGGCAGCTACCGCTCCGCACGGGATCCCGCACTGCTGGCGCGCGAAGCCGAGGTGCTCAACGCGCTCGGCACCGAGGTGCACGGTCAGCGCTATCACTACCTCCGCGTCGACCCGCATGCGAACCTCGCGCCGCTGCCTGCGCTGGGACTGCGCTACGACACGACGCTCGGGTTTCCCGACGCGCCCGGGTTCCGGGCGGGGATCGCGCATCCGTTCCGCCCGTGGGACGTCGCCGGCGATCGCCCGCTCGACCTCATCGAGATCCCACTCGCTGCGATGGACGTCACGCTGGGCGAGGAGCGCTACCTGGGGCTGTCGGCGCGCGAGGCCGAGAGTCGCCTGCTCGCCCTGCTCGACTGGGCCGCCGAGCACGGCGGCGGCTTCTCGGTGCTCTGGCACACGGACCGCTTCGACCGGGCGACGGCGCGCGGCTGGGACAGGCTCTACTGCCGCTTCATGGACGCCGTGCGCGAGCGCGGCGGCGCCTGCATGGCGGCCGGTGAGCTCGCCGACGAGGCAGCGACCTGGCTCTGAGACGTCGTACGGCTTGCCGTGCGCGAGCTGCGCCCGTCACGCGGACCGGTGCGCCCGGACGAGAGCGTCGATCGCAACGGCCTCGCCCGTGTCGGTCGCGACGACGCGGTCGACCGCTTCGGCCCGGTCGACGACGAGGTCTCCGAGCTCGGCCACCACGTCCGCCGCCGTGAAGAGCACCGCGACGTCCTTCGGCCCGCCGTAGCCCTTCGCGAGGTTCGTGGTGTCGTGGCCGAGCACGAAGAGCGTGCCGCCGGGCGCCACGGCGTCGGCGGCCGTGCGCACCGCCCGAGCGAGCTCGATCCGCGGAAGCTGGAGGTAGAGCACGGCGACGAGGTCGAAGGACCGTGGCACCGCCTCGTAGCCGAGCACGTCGGCGAGCTCCCACTCGATGTCCACTCCCCTGCTCGCGGCGAGTCGCTCGGCCTTGCCGAGGGCGACGTCGGAGAAGTCGACGGCGGTCACGTGCCACCCGCGCTCCGCGAGCCACACGGCGTTCCGGCCCTCGCCGCAGGCGAGATCGAGCGCGCGGCCTGGGGCGAGCTCGGCGACCTCCGCGGCGAAGAGCCGGTTCGGCTCGGCGCTCCAGACGAGCCCCTTCTGCGCGTAGCGCGCATTCCAGTCCTCCCGTGCGAAACCCGGTCGGACGGACGAGACGGGTCGGCGGTGCTCGGTCACCAGGGGAACGCTAGATGGTTGATCGGTAATTGGCGTGATGTCCGGGGACGTCCCAGACCAAGCCGGGCGCACCGGCCGGGTGCGGCCAGTACCCAAAGGTACGGGCGGTGCCCGGACGGGACGATCCGGCGCAGCGTCTGGGGCGCCATCCGGTTCGCGCCGATTGCCGATCAACCATCTAG
Organism: uncultured Actinomycetes bacterium; assembly: GCA_963845965.1. GTDB lineage: Bacteria > Actinomycetota > Thermoleophilia > Gaiellales > Gaiellaceae > Gaiella. The sequence goes on from CAWJUF010000014.1 coordinate 106,463, forward strand.
ATGGCGAGCCTCTCCGCGGCGGTCTGGGCCATGAGCGGCACCGCGTGCTCGAAGGCGGCGGCGCGCCGATCCTCGGCGCCGAGCTCGCCCCGCACGTAGCGGCCGTAGATGGCCTCGCAGAAGACCGCGGCCTTCCAGAGCGCGAGGGCCTCGAACCAGGCGAGCGGGCCGACCTCGCGTCCGCTCCGCTCGGCGTACCGCGCGACGAGCTCCGCCTTCGACGGGAATCCCTCGAGCGCCGTCACGGGCGAGACGCCGAGCGGGCTTCGGCCGCCGCCCGGCTCGGTGTACGTCGCGAGCAGATAGCCGAGGTCGGCGCGAGGGTCGCCGATCGCGCCCATCTCCCAGTCGAGCACGGCCTGGACGCGGTCGGGCCGCTGGCGCTCGACCATCAGGTTCCCGAGCCGGTAGTCGCCGTGCACGACGGTGTCCGGCAACGGCTCCGGCAGCTCGTCTGCGAGTCTCCGCCCCACCTCGACGACGGCCGGGATCTCGCGCGTCGCGTTGATCTCCCAGAGCTGCGCGAACCGTCGCACCTGGCGCTCGAGGTAGCTCCCGGGCCGGACGAACGCGGAGAGCGCCGGCTCCGACACGTCGGCAGCGTGGATTTCGACCAGCGCATCGATCAGCTCGCCGCCGAGCCGGTGCCGAGCCGCCGGGTCATCGAGACCCGGAGGCAGCGTGTCGGTGACGACGTGGCCGTCGAGGAAGCGCATCACGTAGAAGGGGACGCCGAGCACGTCCTCTGCCTCGCAGACCGCGACGATCGGCGGCAGCCGGATCCCCTGCGGCTCGAGCGCGAGCTGGAGCCGCGCCTCGCGCACCATGTCGTGCGCCGAGGGCGGCAGCGGCGGCCGCGGCGGGCGGCGCAAAACAAGGCGCTCGTCGTCGCGCTCGATCAGGAACGAGAAGTTCGAGCCGCCGCCGTCGCCGATCCGGGAGGCCCGCACCGGCCCGCTTCCGAGGCCGTGCTCGTCGAGGAACGCCTCGACTCGCTCGAGCACGAGGAGCGGCTCCCGCACGGCGCCGGACGCCTCCGCGGCCGTCGCGACGATGTCCGCGCCGTCGGTCACGGGGCGATCGTGCCACGACCGCCCCGTGACCGTGCGTCTACGCGATCGATGCCGCCGCCGTGCAGACCTCGCCCGAGGGGCTCGTCGCGCGGGCGACGAAACGGCCGCCGCCTGCGCGGACGAACCGGGCCTCGAACGAACCGCTCGGGCCGCGGGTCACCGCTGTCCGGCTCGCGACCCGTGCCCCGTTCCGGAGCACGACGACGCGCCAGCGCACGCCGTTTCTGTTCTGGTCGACCTCGAACTCGATCTCCGTGCCCGCGTCCTCGCGGCTCAGCTTCAGCTTCGACGTGCTCGCCTTCGAGCACGTGCCCGCCGCCCGTACGTCGCCGTCCTTCGCAAGGGCGGCCGGCGACAGCGCGAGCGCGGCCCCCACCACCGCCGTCACCGTGATCCGTAGCGTCCAGCCCATCTCGGTGTTCCTCCCTGTCTCGACCGTTCGACACCTCGGAGGGTGCCGTCGCGCCGGTCCAAGTGACAATGGGACCTTGGTCGTAGACCCCGCGCGCGCTCGATGAGGCATCCCGTCACGCAGTTCGCTGTCGCAGGACTCGCGGTGGTCGCAGTCTTCGGCGCCGCCGCACTGCTCGCGCTCCGCGGGCTCGGGAACGGCGAGGCGCTTCGGGACGCACGGCAGTTCGCGACGCTCGCGGGCCAGGGGATCGTCGAGCCGACGGTGAGGCCCGGCCTCCTCCGCGGCGAGCCGCCGTCGATCGCCGCCGTCGACCGGATTGTCCAGGAGCGGGTGCTCGGCGAGCGGGTCGTCCGCGTGAAGCTCTGGGCACCCGACGGACGGATCGTGTACTCGGACGAGCCGCGCCTGATCGGCACCCGGTTTCCGCTCGACGCGGAGAAGCTCGAGGTGCTGAGCACGGGTGCGACAAAGGCGGAGTTGAGCGATCTCTCGGGGCCGGAGAACGAGCTCGAGCGCGGGCAGGGCGACCTGTACGAGGTGTACCTCCCGATCCGGGCGCCGGACGGGACGCCGCTCCTGTTCGAGACCTACCAGCGGAGGAGCGCGGTCGCGTCCACCGGGCGCCGGATCTGGATGCCGTTCGCCGCGCTCCTGCTGGGGAGCCTCGTCCTCCTCTGGCTCGTCCAGGTGCCGCTCGCCTGGCGCCTCGACCGGAGGCTTCGCCGCACGCAGGCGGAGCGCGAGGCGCTCCTCGTCCGCGCGGTCGAGGCGTCAGACGACGAGCGGCGGCGGATCGCGGCCGAGCTCCACGACGGGCCCGTGCAGGACCTGGCCGGGATCTCCTACGCGCTGAGCGCCGCCGCCCAGACGGAAGGGTCGCCCGCCGCGCGGGAAACACTGCGGGAGGCGGCGACAGGCACCCGCGGCTCCATGCGCCAGCTCCGGTCGCTGCTCGTCGAGATCCATCCGCCCAACCTCCGCGCGGCCGGGCTCGAGCCGGCCCTCGCGGACCTGCTCGCGCCGCTACGGGCGCACGGCGCGACGACCGAGCTGGAGGTCGACCCCGTTCTCGACCTCGGCGACGACGCCGAGCGGATCCTCTACCGGGCGGCCGCGGAGGCGCTGCGCAACGTCCAGCGGCACTCCGGTGCAGGGCACGTCCGGGTCACGGTGGGACGCAACGGGCAGTCGGTCCGCCTCGAGGTCGTCGACGACGGCGCCGGGTTTGCCCCGGAAGAGCGCGAACGGCGCCGCGAAGAGGGCCACGTCGGCCTCTCGCTCCTCGAGGAGCTGGCGGTACGTGCCGGCGGGCGGCTCGATGTACGCTCGGCGCCCGGTGAGGGGACGACCTTCGCGCTGGAGCTGCCGTACGCATGATCCGACTGCTGATCGCAGACGACCACGCCGTCGTGCGCACGGGCCTCGCCCGGCTCGTCGAGACGTTCGAGGACGTCGAGCTCGTCGGCGCGGCGGCCGACGGCGACGAGGCAGTCGAGCGCTGCCGGCAGTCGGAGCCGGACGTCGTGTTGATGGACCTCGAGATGCCGGTGCTGGACGGGATCGCGGCGACTCGAGCGATTACCGCAGCCCAGCCGGCCGTGGCAATCGTCGTGCTGACGTCGTTCTCGGATCGAGACCAGATCCTGCAGGCGCTCGACGCCGGGGCGGTCGGCTACCTCCTGAAGGACGCCGAGCCGGAGGAGATCGCGAAGGCCGTGCGCGCGGCGGCGCGGGGCGAGGCGCCCCTCGACCCGCGCGCGGGGCGGGCGCTGCTCAGCGCACGCAGCGCCGCGTTGCCGCTCGACGACCTCTCCGAGCGCGAGCGGGAGGTGCTGCAGCTGGTCGCGCGCGGGCTCCCGAACAAGCTGATCGCGCGGGAGCTGTCGATCAGCGAGAAGACGGTCAAGGCGCACCTCACGCAGATCTTCCGGACGATCGGCGTCACCGACCGGACGCAGGCGGCTCTCTGGGCGGAGCGGAACGGCTTCGGGTCGTAGGACCGAAGTCCGATTGCGGCGGACGCGCTCCGGCGGCACGATCGACGCATGCGACGGACGCGTCGACACTCGCTTCTCCTCGTCCCGCTGACGGTGCTCGTCCTGGCGATGCCGGTCGCGGCCCGTGCCGACGACGGTCGAGACGAGGCGGACGTCCGCGTCGAGCGCTCGTGCACCGCGCGGAGCACGGTTCGCCTCCGCGTCCGCGCGCGAGACGACCAGGCGCTACGCGTGGACTTCGAGGTCCGAGCCGCCGCGCCCGGCACGAGATGGGCCGTCGTGATCGTCCATGAGCGGCGACTCGTTCGCGAGACGTCGAGACGCACGAGCCCGAGCTCGAGCTCGTTTGCCATCCGCCTCACGATTCCCGACTGGCCCGGCCCAGACAGCGTCACGGTTCGCGCGACGGGACCCCGCGGAAAGGTCTGCCGGGCGGCCGCGACGGTGCCCGAATCCTGAGTCAGGCGAGGCCGCGCGCTTTGCGGCTCGCCGCCTGCTGGCGCTTCGAGGCCGACAGCTCGACCTTCCGCAGGCGGATCGACATCGGCGTCACCTCGACGCACTCGTCGTCGCGAATGAACTCGAGCGCCTGCTCGAGCGAGAGCGGGCGCGGCGGGATGAGGCGGACGAGCTCCTCGGCGGTGGACGAGCGGATGTTCGTCAGCTTCTTCTCCTTCGTCGCGTTCACGTCGAGGTCCTCGGCGCGGGCGTTCTCGCCCACGACCATGCCCTCGTAGACCTCGACGCCGGGCCCGAGGAACAGCGAGCCGCGCTCCTGCAGGTTGAGCAGCGCGAAGGTCGTCGTCGGCCCGCGCCGGTCGGCGACGAGGCTGCCGCTCGGCCGCGTGCGCAGCTCGCCGTGCCACGGCTCGTAGCGGTCGAAGACGTGGTGGAGGATCCCCGTGCCTCGCGTCTCGGTGAGGAACTCGGTGCGGAACCCGATCAGGCCGCGCGCGGGGACCAGGTACTCCAGCCGCACCCAGCCCGTGCCGTGGTTGACCATCTGCTCCATGCGGCCCTTGCGCAGCGCGAGAAGCTGCGTCAGGACGCCGACGTACTCCTCGGGTGCGTCGATCGCGACCCGCTCGACGGGCTCGTGCACCTTCCCGTCGACCTCCCGCGTGACGACCTGCGGCTTGCCGACCGTCAGCTCGAAGCCCTCGCGGCGCATCAGCTCGACGAGCACGGCGAGCTGGAGCTCGCCGCGGCCCTGCACCTCCCAGGCGTCGGGCCGCTCGGTCGCGACGACGCGAAGCGCGACATTGCCGACGAGCTCCTGGTCGAGCCGCTGCTTCACCATCGGCGCGGTCAGCTTCGCGCCGTCCTGGCCGGCGAGCGGCGACGAGTTGATGCCGATCGTCATCGAGAGGCTCGGCTCGTCGACCTCGACGACCACGGAGAGCGGCGCGCGGGTCGTCGGGGTCGGCGAGCGTCTCGCCGATCGTGACCTCGGGTAGCCCCGCGACGGCGACGATCTCCCCCGGCCCGGCCTCGTCGGCCTCGACGCGGTCGAGCGCCTCGGTCACGTAGAGCTCGGTCACCTTCGCGCGCTCGATCGCTGCCGTCGGCACGGCACCAGGCGACCTGCTGACCCTTGCGGATCGTCCCGTTCGCGACGCGGCAGATCGCGAGCCGGCCGACGTACGGCGATGCGTCGAGGTTCGTGACGAGCGCCTGCAGCGGATGGCCCTCCTCGTAGGACGGTGGCGGGGATCGTCTCGAGCAGGGTGTCGAACAGCGGCTGCGAGCGCTGTCCTCGCAGGCGCGGATCGTCGTCGCGCCCGCGCGTCCCGCCCGTGCGTTGCAGTAGACGATCGGGAACTCGATCTGGCTCTCGTCGGCGTCGAGGTCGAGGAAGAGCTCGTAGACCTCGTTGACGACCTCGGCGACGCGCGCGTCCGGGCGGTCGACCTTGTTGACGACGAGCAGCACGGGCAGCCGCGCCTCGAGCGCCTTGCGGAGGACGAAGCGGGTCTGCGGCAGCGGGCCTTCGCTCGCGTCGACGAGCAGGAGGACGCCGTCGACCATGCGGAGCGCCCGCTCGACCTCGCCGCCGAAGTCGGCGTGCCCGGGGGTGTCGACGATGTTGATCTTCGACGCCGCCGTGCCGCGACGGCGGTGTTCTTGGCGAGGATCGTGATGCCCTTCTCGCGCTCGAGGTCCATCGAGTCCATGACGCGCTCGGCGACGTCCTGGTTCTCGCGGAACGAGCCGGACTGCCAGAGCATCGCGTCGACGAGCGTGGTCTTGCCGTGGTCGACGTGCGCGACGATCGCGACGTTGCGGATGTCCGTCGCGGGCGGGCACGCGCGGAGGGTAGCCCGCGAGGCGGGACCCGGAGGCATGTCGCCGACGGGCCACGGCTTGCCGCCGAGGCCCCAGTTCTTCGGATCGTGGCCCTCGACGATCACCCAGGTGTGGTCGCGAAGGTCCTCGTGCGTCGCGGCGCAGAGGGCGTCGGTGAGCCCGGCAATCAGCTTGGCGCTCGTCGCCTCGTTCACGCGGAAGTCGAACAGCTCGACGCGGATCAGCGGCACGTTCGCTCCTTCGATCGTCTCGGGACGTTCCGCTCCTATGCTCTCGCAGATGAGCCGTGTGACGCGAGCCGATGCCGCCGCCGAGAGCCGAGCGCGTCGCTCGTCCCGCCCGAACGCGGCTCGGAGCTCGCGCTCGACGCTCTGCGGCTCGCCACCGGCGCGTCGCTCGATCTCCGACGACCTCCGCGACACGCTCGCTCTTCGTCCACGCGGGCTCCTGCGCGCTCGGCGGGCACCCGCTCGGCGGCGCGGGCGCGGGCTTCGTCCGGGCGGGCGAGTCCGCGCACGCTCGTCGCGGGCGCCGGACGGCCTCGCCTGCGTCCGCGCGACGCTCGGCGCGGCGACCGACCTGCACGCGCCGATGGGGCAGGCGGAGCCGGTCGTCGCGCTCGACCACGTCGAGCCGGGCAAGGCAACGGGCGCGCGGTCGTTCCAGGTGCTGCACGGCCCGCACAACGGCTCCACGCGCGCGACGATGTTCGTCGGCTACATCCCGCCCGGGCAAGGCGCCGTGGCACTACCACCTCTACGACGAGATCGTCTGGGTGCTGCGCGGCAGGGGCCGGCTCCACATCGGCGATGCGGTCGAGGCGCTCGAGCCCGGCTGCGCCTTCCGGCTCCATCCCCGCGAGGTGCACATCGTCGAGAACACCGCAGCCTGCCGTCGAGCTCGCCGTGCTCGGGATCTTCACGCCCGGCAGGAAGCCCGTCGGCCGCCTACCTGACACCCGACGTCGCCGGGACCTACGCGATCCAGGGGTAACCGCGATGGGATTGCCGGTCATCCTCGCCGTCGACGGCGACCCCGCCGGCCTCGCCGGCATCGAAGGCGAGCTCCTCGACCGGTACGCCCGTTACTACACCGTCGTCTGCGTGGGGTCGGCCACGGACGCGCGCCGTCACCTCGCGGAGCTCCGCAGGCCGGAGGCGAGGCGGTCGCGGTCGTGCTCGCTGGCCAGGAGCTCGAAGAGACGACGGGTGGGGAGCTGCTCGGCGAGGTGCGCCAGCTGCATCCGCACGCGAAGCGCGCGCTGCTCGTCGGCTGGGGCGAATGGGGCTATCCGCGCGACAGGCGACGCCATCCACGAGGCGATCGAGCACGGGCGAATCGACCACTACGTGGTCAGGCCGGTCGGCGCCGCCCGACGAGCTCTTCCACCAGGCGATCTCGACGTTCCTGCTCGAGTGGGCAGAGGAGCGCCGCACCGCGCCCTACGCGATCCACGTCGTCGGCGACTCGTGGTCGGGCCGCGCCGCCGAGCTCCGCACCGTGCTCGAGCAGTGCGCGTTCCCGCACGCGTTCTGCCTCGCCGACTCGGACCAGGGACGGAAGCTGCTCGGGGACTCGGCCCGGCGACGCGGAGCTGCCGGTCGTGATCCTCCCGGACGGTACGACGCTCGTGAACCCGAGCGACGTCGAGCTCGCGCAGGCCACCGGGTCGGCGGTGGAGCCGGAGGACACGGAGATCGACCTCGCTCATCGTCGGCGCCGGGCCCGCGGGGCTGTCGGCGGCCGTCTACGGCGCCTCCGAAGGGTTTCGCACGCTCGTCGTCGACACGCGCGGGATCGGAGGACAGGCGAGGTCGAGCTCGCTGATCCGCAACTACCTCGGCTTCCCGCGCGGCGTCAGCGGCGGCCTGCTCGCCCGCCAGGCATACGAGCAGGCGTGGGTCTTCGGCGCACGCTTCGCCTTCATGCAGAACGTGACCGCGCTCCACCGGGACGCGGACCGGCTCGTCGCGACCTCTCCGGAGGCACCGCCGTGGTCGCGCGCGCGGTCGTCCTCGCCACCGGAGTGACCTATCGGCGGATCGGCATCGACACGCTCGAGGCGCTCTCCGGCGCCGGCGTCTTCTACGGCGGCGCGGGCTCCGACGCGCAGCGGATGGCCGGCCAGGAGGTCTACGTCCTCGGCGGCGCGAACTCCGCCGGGCAGGCGGCACTCCATCTCGCGCGATACGCGCGGCGCCTCACGCTCGTCGCGCGCGCGCCGTCGCTCGAGGCGAGCATGTCGCACTACCTCGTCCGCCAGCTCGCGGCGACGCCGAACGTCGACGTCCGAGTCGGCACCGAGGTCGTCGGGGGCGGCGGCGACGGCTGGCTCGACGCACGTCGTCCTGCGCGACCGGGCGAGCGGTACCGAGGAGACGGTCGCCGCCGACGGCCTCTACCTCTCGATCGGGGCACGCCCGCACACGGAGTGGCTTCCCGCCGAGATCGCGCGCGACGACGAGGGCTACGTTCTCACGGGCGCGGCCGTCCCGCGGGACGGCCGTCTGGCCGCTCGAGCGCGACCCGTTCCCGCTCGAGACGAGCATGCCGGGCGTGCTGGCGGTCGGCGACGCACGGCACGGATCGGTCAAGCGCGTGGCGTCCGCCGTCGGCGCGGGCTCCGTCGCGATCCGGGTGCTCCATCGCCTGCTCGACGCGGATGCAGGCGCCGATCCGGCGAGCGAGGTGACCGAGCTGCGAAGCGCCTAGCCGGCGGCCGCGGTGAAGAGCTGCGGGGTCGGGCCGTCGGGCTGCGGGAGGCGCTCGGAGAGCAGGATCATCTCGTCGATTCGCTCCCGTGCGGCCGCGCCGTCGGGGTGGTCGAGCTCGAGCAGGTTGCCCGACGGGTCCCGGATGTAGAGCTGCGCTTCCCCGCCCGGAAGCTCCGCGATCGCGTAGCCGAAGCTCGTGTGGTCGAGGATCCCAAGCTCCCGCGCGCGCTCGTACACGGCGACCACGTCGTCCACCTCGAGGGCGAAGTGGGCGTAGGTCGGCGGCGTGTCCGGCCGCTCGAACACGTGCACCTGGAGCGAGCCGGCGCGAAGCCACTGCACCGGGAAGGCGAAGTCGGGCGTGGGGAGGGGCTCGAGGCCGAGGACGTCGACGTAGAAGCGCACGGACTCGTCGAGGTCGCGCGCGACGACGCTCACGTGGTTCAGCCCGACGGCTCCGCTCACGAGGGGGATTCTCTCAGGTCGAGAGACCGGCCGCGATATCCCGCGCGGCGTGCATCGCGGTGAGCGGCTCGCCGGTCGCCGCCTCGATCAGCTCGTCCCAGCGCAGCGACTGACCCGGCCGGAACACCTGCTCGGCGAGGAACGCACCGGCCTCGCGCCGGCCGACGAGGCCGCCGGCGACCCGGTCGAGCGTCGCGCGGATCTGCGACGCGACGAGGTTCCCGTAGAGATACGTGTGGTAGTAGACCGGCGCGCAGGCGACGTGGATCTTCGCCGCCCAGTCGGGCTCGTCGCGGCCGTCGGCTGGCCTGAGCAGCTGGTAGCGCGACACGAGCCCCCACCAGAGGGCACCGAGGTCGGCCTCGGGGTCGGCGTAGAAGGCGCGCTCGAAGTTCGTCATCACGAGCACCCAGCGCGTGAAGACGAGGAGCTCCGCGGCCTGCGCAGCTCGCAGGTCGTCCTCGAGCGGCCCGATATCGGCCGGGTCGAGCCCGGCCACCTCCCGGAGCCACTCGGCGTCCTGCGCGAGGCGGCCCATCAGGATCGCGATGCCCTCGGTCACGGTCAGGTGGCAGTCGCGAAGCAGCCACGGCAGCGTGCGATCGAAGCCGATGTCGTATGCCCCGTGCCCGAGCTCGTGGAGCATCGTGTCGGCCCAGTAGCGGTCGTCCGCCACGTTGGCGAGCACGCGGACGTCGCCGTCGCGGTCGACGTCGATGCAAAACGCGTGCTGGCACTTCCCGTCGCGCGGGAAGAGGTCGCTGCGGTCGAGGATCGCGCCGGTGTCGACGCCGATGCCGTCGTACGTCGCGCGCGCCAGCGCGACGACGTCCCTGCCCGCGTACACCGTCGACAGGTCGACCCCGCCGGCCGCGGGCACCTCCTGGAAGAAGGGGTCCTCGTAGTGCCAGGGCCGCAGCTCGTCGACGGCGCAGCCGAAGCGCTCGGCCAGCCGCCCGTCGGTCGCCGCCTTCCAGGCGGCGAACGCATCGCCGGTCAGCCGGTCGCACTCGTCGAGTGTCTCGAAGAGCCGCGTCTCGTCCATCTCCGACGTCGCGACGGCCAGCGCGAACCAGTCGCGATAGCCGAGGGAGCGGGCGGCCTCGTTGCGGAGCCGCGCGAGCTCCCGCACGTCCTCGGCCACCGCGGCGCCGACGGTCTTCGACGCCTCCCACGCTTCGCGGCGCTCCGCGACGTCGTCGCTCTCGCGCAGGATCCGCTTGATCTCGTTGTCGTCCACCGACCTGCCGGAGACCTCGCCCCGGTGCTGCGCGAAGCGCGACTCGACCGATGCCTCGAGCTCGACGATGCGATGCCTGAGCGCCTCGGGGACCTGCTGCGGCACGAGGCTCGCGTGGAGAAGGTCGAGCTGACGCCGGACGAGGGCCTCGGCGCCGTTCGACCGCGCCGCCACAACGTCGCCGAAGAGATCGGCGTCGGCCAGCGCATCGGACAGCGCGAGCTCGGCCGCGACGCGGCGCTGCTCGTTCTCCTCGGTTGCCGAGACGTTCGCGTCCCACCAGGAAAGCGATGCTGCCTTGTACAGGGGGCGCAGCCGCTCGACGGCCAGCTCGACGACGGCTTCGGGTTCCCGCACGGCGCCCCGGAGCGTACCCGACGCGGCGAGCGTCTACGATCGCTCTCCGTGGGCACCGACGCGCACCGGGCGGCCGCGGCCGAGCTCGGCCCGATCGCGGTCGGCGTGATCACGGTCAGCGACACCCGCACGCCGGACGACGACACGAACGGACGCTGGCTGCGCGACCGGATCCCCGCCGCAGGCGCCGTCGTCTCCGGCTACCGCGTCGTACGGGACGAGCCCGACGAGGTCCGCGCAGCCCTCGACGAGCTGGTCGCCGACGCGCGCGTCGTCGTCGTCAACGGCGGCACAGGCGTCTCGCGTCGCGACACGACCTACGACACGCTCGCGGGAATGCTCGAGAAGACGCTGCCGGGCTTCGGCGAGCTGTTCCGCATGCTCAGCTACGAGCAGGTCGGGTCGGCCGCGATGCTCTCACGCGCGACCGCCGGCACCTACCGCGGTGCGGTCGTCGTCTCGACTCCCGGCTCGCCCAAGGCCGTTGCGCTCGCGTGGGAGAAGCTGATCGAGCCGGAGCTCGCCCATCTCGCCTGGGAGGTCGGCCGCTGAGCCTGCGGTGCGTGCGACCGCGACCGGCGCGGCGAGGATGCGGCGCCGCTTCCGCGTCTTGAGCGCCTCCGCCGCGACGTAGCTGCCGAGCACGAAGACGAGGGCCGCCGCCTGCAGCGAGAGGCCTTCCCAGGTCGGGAAGACGCCGAACCACATTCCGGCCCAGAACGGGAGCGTGAGCCCCTCGACCGGCGTGACCGGCATCCAGCCGACCACCTGCATCGTCTGCACCGTGTGGCCCACGAGCACCATGAGCACGCCGGTGATGAGCAAGCCGGTCGCGATCAGCATCTTCTTGTGGGGGAGCTTGCGCTCGAGCGAGACGACGAGCGCGAACACGCCGACGACGCCGAGGAAGCCGAGCAGCACGCCCTGGAGCACCGTCCAGGCGCCGGCCTCGAGCGTGAGCGCCTGGAGGAAGAGCACCGTCTCGAAGCCCTCCCGGTAGACGCTCGAGAACCCGAGGGCCACGAGGCCCAGAGCCTGCGCGGAGATGATCCCGAGCGACGTGCCGGCGAGCACGCGCTTCTTCTTCTTGTGGAGCCCCTGGAGATTCTCCTGCCAGTAGACGCGGTGGTAGAACCAGTTGAGGATCAGGAGCAGGACGCCGATCGCGACCAGCGAGACGACCGCCTCCAGCCGCTCCCCCCAGCCTGCGAGCGAGCCGAGCACGGTCTGCGCGACGATCCACGTGACGACGCTCGCGACGAGCGCGACGCCGACTCCGGCGAGCAGGGGCCGCCGGTAGCGGCGCTGCGCACCGACCATGCTCGCCATCAGCGCGGCGAGGATGAGCACCGCCTCGAGGCCTTCGCGGAAAACGATGATCGCGCTGTTGACGACGACCGTGGTGCGGGACTGCGGCCCGCTCCCGATCGCCTCTGCGGACTCCTGGAGCGCGAGGTCGAGCGCGGCCATCGTCTGCGCGAGCTCGTCGGCGCTCGCGTTCTGGCGAAGGAGCTGCGCGAGGCCGTGGTGCCCGTCGGCGCCGTACCAGAACAGCCCCTCGACCCGCTGGAACAGCGAGGGCGCGAGGCCCCGGAGACGCTGCTCGGGGCCGAGCTCGAAGGTCGCGTAGGCCTCGAGGCGGCTCGACTCGGCGCGCCGGAGGTCCCCGGCGGCCGCGAGCGCCGTCACCTTGCGGAGTAGCGTCGCGATGACGTCGAAGTCGGCCTCGGCCGTCCCCGCCTTCCAGTCGTCGGGATAGACGTCGTCGAGCGCGGCCGTCGCCGTCCGCGCGAGGTCCTTCACCTCCGCGGGGTCGGCGACCGCCGTCCCGCGCTCCGCGTCGCCGAGCCGCGCATCGAGCTCGCCAAGCGCGTGCTGCACCGAACGCGTCGCCGCGAGGTCGCGGGCGGCGAGATACGACTGAAGGTCGCCGAAGGCGACCGCGGCGCCGTCGCGGAAGGCGATCGCCTCCTGGACCTCGATCGGCACGACGACCGTCCCGTTCGCGACGCCGCGTGCGTACTCGACCGGGACGAGCCCGAGGTAGCGGATCAGCTGACCTGCGCGGCGCGCCTGCTCCGACGGCGTGAGCGGCGCGGCACGGAACGCGAGGAGGTCGTCCTCGACGGTGGCCGCCGCGCGGGCGGTCGCGGCCGGCTTGCCGCTCCGCGCGCTGACGACGAGGCCGTCGAAGGCGCCGTCGAGCCGTACGGCCGCCGCTTCGCCGCGCTGCTCGATGAACGCGTCACGAAGGATCCACCAGTACCCGCGCGCGGTCGCGGCCGAGCCGGCCGCCTTCTCGGGCAACCGCGCGCGGAGTGCGTCGCCGGTGTCGGAGAGCGACGCGCGTAGCAGCGCCTCGTACGTGTCGAGGAGATCGCTGCGGATCGACCGCACGGCGCGCGCACGCGGGATGACGCCCTCCGAGAGGGAGGCGACCGCGACGCTCGAGGCGGCGCTGGGATGCGAGAAGCGCGTGACCGGCTTGAACTCGCGGACGAGGAGCCACGCCCGGGCGGAGTCGAGGTTGTCCGCGCGGGTCGCCGCGAGGATCGTCTCGTACGCGCCGGAGAGTGCGGCCGCCCGCGCGGTGGCGGCCGCCACGGCGAGGTCGACGGCGTTGCGGTCGGAGGCGACACGATCGGCCGCCCGCCGAAGGCGAGCCGCGCTCGCGCCGGCGGAAGGACCGAAGCCGGCGGCGAGCCGTCCTGCCGCCACGGTTGCTCGGCGGCCTGCCGCCGCGAGCGCATCTGCGTCGTTCGTCGTCGCGGCGAGCTCGGCGTCGAAGAGCGCCCCGTCCAGGGCGTCGAACGCCTGCCACGGCGCGACCGTGCTCGCCGCCGACGCGCGGCCCGCTCCGGCAGCGGCGACGAGCGCGACGACGGCGAGAGCGAGGAGCGCTCCGCCCCTCACCCCCGCTGCTCCGCGTCGCGCTATCACCCCATCCGCCCGCCGGCTCAGGCCTGCAGCTCGACTCCGAGGACTCCTGCAACCTGCGAGATCTGCCCTGCGATTGCGTTGGCGCGCTTCTGGGCCTGGCTTCCGAGCAGGTCGGCCTGCTTGGGCGTGAACCGCTTGCCCGCCCTCTCCTGCGCGTAGATCCCGTCGACGAATCGCGTGAGCTGCCGGAGTGCCGTGCCGATCCGCGCGCTCTGCGCCGCACCGGCCTGCGCGACGAGCGGCCGCACGCCCGTGTACACGTTCTGGAGGCTGAAGAGGATCCCGTGCACGTCGATCAGCCGCGAGTGGGCGACGAACGCCTTCTCCTTCGCGGTCGAGCCGGTGATCGCACGCGAGCTCTTCCACTCGCCGAAGTACCCCTCGACCGTAGGCACCATCACGACGAGCGCGGTGAGCACGTCGGAGGCATTCGGCGTCCAGGCCTTCGCCGCCGCATCGCTCTTGCGCGCGTAGGACGCGAAGCTGCGGGCCGTCGCAACGAGGACGTTCGCATCGGGTATCACCTCGCCGAACTCGACCGTGCCGTCGCCATCGAGGTCGGCCTTGACGCCGCCGGGCGCGACGAACCGCGCATCCGTGCCCCAGATGGTCGGCTCGAGGAGCGCGTGGAAGAAGTTCCCCGGCTTCGGGAAGACCTTGCCGTTCCGCAGCGTCAGGTCGAACGGCACCGCGGTCTGGGGGTCGTCTGCGGCGCTCGTGCCCGAGTCCATGATCACGTCGTACTGGGCGAGCGACGGGACGCCGGCGATGATGCCCTCTTCCTCCTCGTAAGCCTTGTGCGCCCGGTTGAACGCCGGCTTGAGGCCCAGGAGGAGCGAGCTGACCTCGGCGCGGTGGTCGCGCCAGAGGCTCGAGTACGAGAACTGCTCGCTCTTGGCGAGGGCGTAGTAGCGCTCCGCGCGCGCCTGGATCCCGTCGAGATGGGTGACGAGCGACCGCGAGCGGCCGAGGAGATAGGTCTTGACGCCCGAGTAGTTCGGTGCCGCGGCGCGCGCATCCGTCCGGGCCGGCGCCGCGGCTGCGGTCGAGGCGAGCGTCGCGACGAGAGCGAGGGCGGTCGCGGCGGCGAGCATCGAAAGACGAATACGGTTCGTGATGCTCGGAGAGTACAGCTTTCCGACTCAGCGTGTAAGGGAACCCTTACACCACGATCCCGGGTCACCGTCGCTGCGGGCGTCCGAGACGAGCGTGCACCGACAGACGGGTAGATTGGACCGGTGGCGACTGCCACCGTAGCCCGCACGCTTCCCTACGACTGGTACGCGGACCCGGCCGTGCTTCGCCTCGAGCAGGAGCGGATCTTCGCGCGGTCGTGGCAGTACGCCGCGCGACTCGACCAGGTCGCGGAGCCGGGGCAGCTGACGGCGGCCTGGGCAGGGTCGCTCCCGGTCGTCCTCGCGCGCGCCCGAGACGGCGAGCTCCGCGGCTTCGTCAACGTCTGCCGCCACCGCGGCCACGTCCTCTGCGACGGCGACGCGCGCCGGGAGACGATCCAGTGCCCGTACCACGCCTGGACGTACGGCCTCGACGGGGCATTGCGAAACGCACCGCGCGCCGACCGCGAGCCGGGGTTCGACAAGGCGGCCCTTGGGCTCGTCCCCGTCGCGGTCGAGACGTTTGGGCCGTTCGTGTTCGTCAACCCGGACACGGACGCCGCGCCGCTGGCCGACCACCTCGGAGAGCTGCCCGAGCTCCTCGCCGCGGACGGTGTCGACATCGGCGCGCTCCGCTTCCATGCGCGCGCCGAGTCGGACGAATACGCCTGCAACTGGAAGATCTGCGTCGAGAACTTCCTCGAGTGCTACCACTGCGCGGTGGCGCACCCGAGCCTCGCGAAGGTGCTCGACGTCTCGCCGGACGCCTACGGGCTCGAGGCGCGCGGCCGGCTCGCGAGCCAGTTCGGCCCGAAGAAGAACAGTGTCGGTGCCCGTGCGGAGGGCGACGTCGCCCGGGGCCAGTTCCATCTGCTCTTCCCCGGCACCGTCGTGAACGTGATGCCCGGGAAGTCGAACCTGTCGATCGGCCCCGTTCTCCCCCGCGGGGCGGACCGGACGTACCGCTTCCTCGACTATTTCATCGGCCCGGACACGGACGACGAGTGGCTCGCGGGCTACCTCGCGCTCGACGGCCAGGTCGGAGCCGAGGACCGCGTCCTCGTCGAGAACGTGCAGCGCGGCGTCGCGAGCGGCGCGCTCGAGGCCGGAACGCTCCTCCCGGAGTCGGAGAAGCTGATCGTCTGGTTCCAGTCGCTCGTCGTCGAGGAGCTGGGGTCGGGCACCCTCGGCGCCTGACCCCAAGGAGGGGCGTTGCGGCGAGGGCGTGGCTTCAGCCTCGCCCCTCTTGGTTCGCACGGAAGGAGGGCGAGGCTGAAGCCACGCCCTGCCCGATCCGCCGCCGCTTACCATCAGCACATGACCACCGCCACCGAGCCGGCCCCACCGCGCCTCCTGAACCGCGAGCTTTCGTGGGTCGAGTTCGGCGCGCGCGTCCTCGAGCTTGCCGAGGACGAGCGGCTGCCGCTCCTCGAGCGGGTGAAGTTCGCGGCGATCTTCTCCCAGGGCCTGGACGAGTTCTTCATGGTGCGCGTCGCGGGCTTACTCGAGCTCGACGGGGCCGACGTCCCGGTGCGCTCGGTCGACGGGCTCGGCGCGGGCCAGGCGCTCGACGCGATCCGGGAGCGCGTGTCGGCGCTGACCACCCGCCAGGGGAAGCTCTGGAAGCGGGATCTCGCACCGGGGCTCGCCCGTGCCGGCGTCGACGTGGCGACGATCGAGGACTGCTCCGAGCGCGATCGCGAGAAGCTCCGCAAGTTCTTCGAGCGGGAGGTCTTCCCGATTCTCACGCCGCTCGCCGTCGGCCCGGGCCAGACCTTCCCCTACGTGTCCGGGCTCTCGCTCTCGCTCGGCGTCATCGCCTTCGACCCGGAGACCGGCGAAGAGCGGTTCGCCCGCGTCAAGGTCCCCGAGGTGCTCGACCGTTTCGTCCCAGTCGGCAAGCGCCTCGTCCCGCTCGAGTCGGTCATCGCCCACTTCCTGCCGATGCTCTTCCCGGGGATGGAGATCTCCGAGCGGGCACTTTTCCGCGTGACGCGCGATGCCGACTTCGAGCTCGAGGACGATGCCGACGACCTCCTCGAGGCGGTCGAGTCCGAGCTCCGGCGCCGCCGCTTCGGCGACGTCGTCCGTCTCGAGGTCTCGCGCTCGGCGTCACGCAACATGCGCGAGCGGCTGGTCGAAGGCCTCGAGGTCCGCCCTAGCCAGGTCTACGAGGTCGAGGGGCTCCTCGACCAGTCCGAGCTCTGGGAGCTCGTCGCGCTCGACCGCCCCGACCTCAAGCCGCCGGCGTGGGCGCCCGTCGTCCCACCGCGGTGGGCGCGCGCGGCAGGCGGGGCCGAGGTGTTCGACGAGATCCGTCGCGGCGAGCTCCTCGTCCAGCAGCCGTACGACTCGTTCCGGGCGAGCTTCGAGGCGTTCGCCCAAGCGGCGGCGCGCGACCCCGACGTGATCGCGATCAAGACGGCGGTGTACCGGACAAGCGACGAGTCGTCGCTCGTCTCGTCCCTGATCGAGTGCGCGGAGCAGGGCAAGCAGTCGGTGTGCCTCGTCGAGCTGAAAGCGCGCTTCGACGAGCGGCGCAACATCGAATGGTCGCGTGAGATGGAGGAGGCCGGCGTCCACGTCGTCCACGGCTTCCCCGACCTCAAGATCCACGCGAAGATGACGCTCGTCGTCCGGCGCGAGCAGGACGGGCTCCGTCGCTACGTCCACATCGGCACGGGGAACTACAACGCCTCCACTGCCCGCGTCTACGAGGACGTCGGGCTGTTCACCGCAGACGAGGAGATCTCGGCGGACGTCGCCGACCTCTTCAACTACGTGACGGGCTTCGGGCGCCCGCAGCGCTTCCGCAAGCTGCTCGTGGCGCCGTTCGCGATGCGCGCGCGGCTCGTCGAGGAGATCCGGCGCGTGGCCGCCGCCGCCGCGGACGGGATGCCGGCGCGGATCCGCCTCAAGGTGAACGCGCTCGTCGACCCGACGATCGTGGAGGAGCTGTACGCCGCCTCGGCGGCCGGAGTCCCGATCGAGATCCAGGCTCGCTCGATCTGCATGCTCCGCCCCGGCGTCAAGGGCCTCTCCGAGACGGTCCGCGTCACGTCGATCGTCGGACGTTTCCTCGAGCACAGCCGGATCTACTGGTTCGAGGGAGGAGACGAGACGAACGTCTACATGGGCAGCGCCGACCTGATGCCCCGGAACCTCGACCGGCGCATCGAGGTGCTGACTCCCGTCGAAAACGCGCGTGCGAGGGCCGAGATCGGCGCCATCCTTGACAGCGCGTTCGCCGACACGACGAACGCCTGGGAGCTGGGGCCGGACGGCACGTGGAACCGCCTCGAGGGCAAGGGGAAGAAGGCGCACGCCCACCAGGAGGCGATGATGCGCCGCGCCCGGCTCCGCGCCCGCCGCGCCCAGCGCTAGTGCTCCGGCGAGAGCCGCGCCATCCGGCGCGGCGGGGATCATCGACCGGATGCGCGTCGGTGTCCTCGACGTCGGGTCGAACACTGCCCGTCTGCTCGTCGCGGACGTTCGCCCCGACGGCAGCGTGTCCCCCGTCGCGACGGAGAGCACCCATCTCGGCCTCGGAGCGGAGATCGCCGAGAGCGGGACTCTCCGGACGAAGACGATCGCGAGAGCGGCCGATGTCTGCCGCCGGTACGCGAAGCGCGCAGGAACGCTCGGGGCGGCCCGCGCCGAGGTGATCGTCACCGCCCCCGGGCGCCAGGGCGCGGCCGCGGCCGCGCTGGTCGCCTCGCTCGCCGAGCGCGCCGGGCTTTCCGTGCGGATCCTCTCCGCCGACGAGGAAGGCGAGCTCGCCTACCGTGGCGCGGTCTCGCGCCTCGAGCGGCTGCCGCAGGGTCTCGTCGGCGTCGTCGACGTGGGCGGCGGATCGACCGAGGTGGTGGTCGGACATGCGCCCGCCGCCCCGTCGTGGATCCGGTCGCTCGACCTCGGCTCGCTGAGGCTCACGCGGCTTGCGCTGCCCGGCGACCCGCCGTCGAAGCGCGAGCTGGCGGCGGCGCGCGCCCTCGTGCGCGATGCCCTCGCCGCGCTTCGACCTCCGGCTCCCGCCGTCGCCCTCGCCGCGGGCGGCAGCGCGAGGGCGCTCGCGAAGCTGGTCGGCGGAAGGCTCGACCCGGAGACCGTCGAGCCGGCAATCGCGCTGCTGGCGCGACGCCCCGCGCGCAAGGTCGCCCGGGCATCGGGCATCGGGCTGCCGCGCGCGGGAACGCTCCTCGCGGGCGCCCTCATCCTCGCCGAGCTGTCGACGACCCTCGACCGCCCGCTCGTGCTCGCCCGCGGCGGCCTCCGCGAGGGCGCCGCCCTGGCGCTCGCCGCGCCCGAGCGGGACGTCATCGCCGCGTAGCCTGTCTCACCGCACGACGTCACGGGCAACGCGCGGGCCGAGTCGAGAATTGGCTCGGCCGAGCGACTGACGAACCGCGGAGCGCCGGAGGCGCGACAGCCTCGCCTACAGCGGAATCACGTCGACGTGGAGGTCGTCGAAGTCTCGATCTTGGGTCACGACCGGGACGCCGTGGACGCGGGCGGTGGCGGCGATCCACGCGTCCTGGATGCGTGGTCGCGCGCCGGATCGTCGTGCCGTGGCGACGAGCTCCGCGAACGACGACGACACGGCTTCGTCGATCGGGACCGCGACGTAGGTCGTCTGGACCGCGCGCAGCGTCCGCAGGCGCTGCGCGCGTACGTCGTCCGCCTCGGCCATGTGGACGCCGAGCTCCAGCTCTGCGAGCGTGACGACCGAGACCGCCGACTCGTCCGGGAGTCGGTCGACCGCGAGCGGCCGCCCCTGCTCGTGCGCGATGAACACGGACGTGTCGAGGAGCCCTCTCACAGTTCGTCGACCGTCGCGCCGAGCACGTCGTCGAGCTCGCGTGCGAGTGCCGCGTCCGCCTGGACGAGCGCCTCCGTGACGCGGGCGCGAGGCACCCATGTCGCGCGTCCCGCCAGGGGCACGAGCTCGGCAACCGGTCGGCGGTCGACGGTGACGCGGAGCCGCTCGCCCGACTCAACCCGCCGCAGGACGTCCGCCGTGTGATTGCGGAGCTCGCGGACGGACACATCGTCGGCCACGAATGGAGCGTAGCACATGAGCTACGCTCTAGGCAGGACGCGCGAGCGGGCGATACGTGATGCGGTGCGGCTCGAGCGCCTCCGGGCCGCGCGTCTCGCGGACCCAGTCGGCGTACTCCGCGTACGAGCCCTCGAACCACGTGACCTGCGAGTCGCCCTCGAAGGCGAGCATGTGCGTGGTGACGCGATCGAGGAACCAGCGGTCGTGCGAGATGACGACGGCGCAGCCGGCGAAGTCGAGGAGCGCCTCCTCGAGCGCGCGCAGCGTGTCGACGTCCAGGTCGTTCGTCGGCTCGTCGAGTAGCAGCAGGTTGCCGCCCGAGCGGAGGAGCTTCGCCAGGTGGACGCGGTTCCGCTCGCCGCCGGAGAGGTCCTTCACGAGCTTCTGCTGGTCGGGTCCGCGGAAGTTGAACCACGAGACGTACTGGCGCGAGTTCACCTCCCGCTTGCCCAGCTGGATCACGTCCTGATTGCCGGAGATCTCCTTCCAGACCGTGTTCTTCCCGTCGAGCGTGCCGCGCGACTGGTCGACGAAGGCGAGCTCGACCGTCTCGCCGACCTCGAGCACGCCGTCGTCCGCTCGCTCCTCGCCGGCGATCATCCGGAAGAGCGTCGTCTTGCCCGCGCCGTTCGGGCCGATCACGCCGACGATCCCGCCCGGCGGCAGGTCGAACGTGAGGTCCTCCATCAGGAGGCGGTCGCCGAAGCCCTTCTGCACATGATCGGCGCGGACGACGACGTCGCCGAGCCGCGGGCCGGCCGGGATGTGGATCTCGACCGTGTCGATGCGCTTCGCCTGGTCCTCGGCGAGCAGCTTCTCGTAGGCGGTCAGGCGCGCCTTCGACTTCGCGTGGCGTGCGGTCGGGCTCATGCGCACCCACTCGAGCTCGCGCTGGAGCGTGCGGCGCCGAGCGGCGCTCTGGCGCTCCTCGACTCCGAGCCGGGCCTCCTTCTGCTCGAGCCACGACGAGTAGTTGCCCTGGAACGGGATGCCCTTCCCGCGGTCGAGCTCGAGGATCCAGCCGGCGACGTTGTCGAGGAAGTAGCGGTCGTGGGTCACGGCCATCACCGTGCCCTTGTAGCTCTCGAGATGGCGCTCGAGCCAGGCGACCGACTCGGCGTCGAGGTGGTTCGTCGGCTCGTCGAGGAGCAGCAGGTCCGGCGCCGAGAGCAGCAGCCGGCAGAGCGCGACGCGGCGACGCTCGCCACCCGAGAGCGTCGTCACGTCGCGGTCGCCCTCGGGAAGGCGCAGCGCGTCCATGGCGCGGTCGAGCTGCTGGTCGAGGCTCCACGCGTCGGCGCGGTCGATCCGGTCCTGCACCTCCGCCTGCTCGGCGAGCAGGGCGTCGAAGTCGGCGTCGGGCTCGGCGAACGCGGCCGAGACCGCGTTGAAGCGGTCAAGCAGCTCGCGCAGCTCGCGGACGCCGTCCTCGACGTTCGCGCGCACGTCCTTCGCGGGATCGAGCTCGGGCTCCTGCGGGAGAAAGCCGACGCTCGCCTTCGGGTCGAGCTCGGCGACGCCCGACGACGGCTCCTCGAGCCCGGCCATGATCTTGAGCAGCGTCGACTTGCCGGCGCCGTTCGGCCCGAGGACGCCGATCTTCGCGCCGTGCAGGAACGACAGCGAGATGTTGGACAGCACCTGCCGCTCCGGGCCGTAGAACTTGTCGGCCCGGTACATCGTGTAGACGACCTCGCTGCTCACGGCGGCGATTGTAGGGCCGAGTCTCCCCTCGCTGGCGAAGCGCGGTCCCGGTCCTGGGACCGGACGCTGCTGCGTTCGCAAACCGCGTATGAACTGCTATCATAATGCGACATGAGAATTCTCTATCTCCGGAACGTGCCCGACGAGGTCGCCGAACGGCTCGAGAGGCTCGCGGCGCGGGAGGGCGTGTCGGTGTCGGCGTTCGCCGTACGCGAGCTGGCATCCGTCGCGGTGCGGGCGGACAATCCCGCGCTTCTCGCCGCCCTCCCCGGCCTCGGCGTCGACGCGCGAGCGGTCGTCGACGACCTCAACGTCGGCCGCGGCGGCCGGTGATCGTCGTCGACGCCTCGGCTGCGGTGCTCGGCCTGCTGAACGACGGAGACGCGCGCGGGTACCTGGCCGAGGGGCCGTTCGCGTGCCCCCACCTCGCCGACTCCGAGATCGTCCATGCGCTGCGCGGGCAGGTGCACCGCGGCGATGTCGACGCAGCGGACGCCGAGCGGGCGGTCGCGACCTGGGCCCGACTCGGCATCCTGCGAGTCCCCGTCGCCGGCATGCTCGGGCGGATCTGGGAGCTGCGCGAGAACCTGAGTGCCTACGACGCCACCTACGTCGCCGTCGCCGAGACCCTCGAGACGCCGCTCCTCACCGCCGATGCGCGGCTCGCGCGGGCACCGGGCGTCACGTGCGCGATCACCGTCGTGCGCAGGTAGGGCCGCTCCGTCACCAGATGCCGTGCCGCTCGAGTACGCGGTCGACGGCCGGATCGCCGCTCGGCGGGCGGTGCCCGGTCGGCGCGCCGACAGCGGCGAGCACCTCGGCCGCGCCCGGGTAGTCGCCGTCGAGGGCGGGGTTGCAGCGGAGCCCCCAGATCACGCAGTCGAGCGGCCTCGGGCCGCGGTCGCCCCAGGCACGGTCCTCGAGGTTCGCACCACGCTCGACGAGGAACCGCACCATCTCGCGGCGCCCGTGCATCGCCGCCTGGTCGCACGGGGTGAACCCGCTCCAACCCCGCGTGTCGACGTCCCAGCCGGCGTCGAGCAGCGCCCGCACGATCTCGATCCGGTCGAGGAGCGCGAACTGGCCGATGATCCAGCCGTAGTCCTCGGTGTCGGGGTTGCCGAGCGCAGGCGGCCGCTCGCGCGGCAGGGCGACCGACTCACCGCGGGCCACGGCGAGCACGGCGGTGTCGACCTCGTCGAGGTCGGCGGTCGCGCCGAGCGACTCGAGCAGCTCGTAGGCGGCGAGATGACCACAGCGCGCGGCAAGCGCAAGCGGCCTGCGGCCGACGTCCCAGTAGCTCCACGGCCGGTCGACGTCGGCCCCTGCCGCGAGGATCAGCTCGATGATCGCGGGGCTCCGTCCGCGCGCGATCGCGTGGTGGAGACAGCAGCGCTCGTTCACGTCGACGCCGCGGTCGAGGAACAGGCGTAGCCCTTCGATGTCCTCGAAGTCGAGCTTGTGACCCACGTACGCGTCGGCGCCGGGCTTCCAGAGCGCCTCGAGCATTGCCGTCGAGCCGTGCTCGCACGCGTGGTAGATGGCGTCCTCGTCCCGCTCCGCGCCGTGCTCGACCAGCAGCTCGATCAGCGCGACGTCGTCGCGGTCGACCGCGCTCCGGATCGCATAGAAGTCCCAGTCGCCCGATCCGTCCTCCTCGTGCGTGAACGCGTTCGGATCGGCGCCGGCCGCGAGCAGCAGGCGCGCGCACGCGCGGACGTCGGCGCCGCTTCCCTGCGAGCGGCGCAGGAGGTAGAGGAGCGGGACGAGACCGTCGACGGGACGCTCGGCGCTCCCGGGATCAGCGGCGAGCGCAGCGGCGAGCGCTTCGGGGTCGGCGACGGCGAGGTGCCGCTCGATCCCGCCGAGGGCGAGCGCCTGCACGTGGCGGACGAGACGGGGCCAGCTCGGGAAGCCGTAGTCCAGCGCGACCTCGTGCTGGGCGGTGCTCAGCGTGACCGCGCGGTCGCGCTTCCGCGCCTTCGCCTGCTTGCGCAGGTGCTCGAGGTCGGGACGGTCGGGAAGCTGCACGGCGAACCTCCTGTCTGCCCGGGTCCGCGTCGCGGGCGGAAGGCTCGTCGTCTGGACGAATCCTGCTCGTAGCCGGTGGGATGCTCCCTGCCCCGCGGACGGATGCGCCCGGATGCGCGAGCGAAGCATATCCCGGCCGCCTTCAGCGCGACGGAGCCGGCTCGGCGAGCGCGCGCAGGACGGCGAGGTCGCGCTCGTAGGTGAGCAGCGCCTCCGCCTCGGCGGCCGAGACCCAGCGCGCCCCGTCCACCTCGTGGGCGAAGTCGAGCTCGCCCGCAATCGACGCGGAGCCGCCAGTAGCGGACGCGCTTCGCTCGAGCGCTCGAGTCGCGGTACGCCGTCGACGGCAGCTCGGCCTCGAGCGCGCACACGAGACCCGTCTCCTCCGCGACCTCGCGAACCGCGCACGCCTCGTCGCTCTCGCCCGGCTCGCACTTGCCCTTCGGAAAGCTCCAGTCATCGTACTGCGGGCGATGGACGACCAGCACCTCGGGGCCCGTCGCGGGGTGTCTCGGACGGGAACGCCGCCCGCCGCCCGGACGATCGTCATGCGAGCGGCTTCGCCGCCCGCCGCAGCGCCTTCCACGCCGGCGGCCACGCCGTCCGCGCCGCCTCCATCCGCTCGTGCTCGCGCGCGGTGAGGAGCGATGCCGCCTCGGCGTCCCCGCCGTCGGCCGCCCACGCGCGAATCCGTCCCTCCGCCACGACGGCGTCCTGGTGCTCGCCGAGCACGTCCTGCAGCTCCTTCGCCGCGTCGACGAACGCCGCGCCCCGCTTGCCGAGCTCGTGCGCGGCGAGCTCTGCCGCGTACCGCACGCGCTTCACGCGGAGCCGCCCTGCATGCAGGCGCGCGTCGCTCGACGAGCCGTCGATCCGCGCGAAGGCCTTGCGCGTCCGGCGCCATTCCGCGCGCCAGACGTCGCGGAGCGTCGTCTCGTCACCGCCGCCGGGCTCGGGCTCCGAGGCGTGCTCGAGACGATCGAGCAGGGCGAGGTACCGGTCGCTCGAGAGCGCCGCGACGACGGCGACGCGCGCCTCGCCACGCTCGGCGTCCAGCGTGCGGAGCAGGCCGGATGCGGCCGCCGCGTCCTCGCCCAGCCCGGCGACGTCCGTCGCGAGCCGGTCGATCAGGACGTCGAGGTCCCTCGCGGGGCCGAGCGCCTTCCCGAGCCAGCCGACCTCGTCGCGTAGCGGCTCCGACCACGACCGGTCGAGCAGCCCGCGCCCGGCGCGGAGGAATGCGCGCAGGCGCCGGGTCGCGACACGGAGCTGGTGCAGATCCTCGGGGTCGGAGCCGAGCCGAACGCCAGGGTCGTGGAGCAGGAGCCGTCGCGCCTGCTCGGCCAGCGCCAGCCCGAGCGCGGTGAGCGGCGGAGTCGCCGCGGCGGACGTCCACGACGCCGCTCGGGACGTCGAGATCGAGCGCGCGGTAGAGCTTCGGGCGAAGCTCGCCCGGCGCGGCGCCGGCTTGCTGCAGCTCGTCCCGGAGCCGCTGCAGCGTGCGCTCGTCGCCCCCGACGAGCTCCACCTCGAGCTCGCGGAAGCGCCGCGTCACGCGCTGTCCGTCGAGCACGGCGACCGAGTCGTCGACGATCTCCGCTCCGTCGGCGAGCACGACCTGGCGTCGCGTCCGGAGCCGGGCGACCGGACGGAGCTCGCGGCCGCGCAGGAACGCGACGAGGAGCGACGAGAGCTCGAGAGGCGGGCGTGCCGGCGGGCCGGACTGCTCCAGCTCGGAGCGCGCGGCGCCGCGGGGAAGCTTCAGCTGCCAGAGGCCCGTGCCCTCCTCGACCCGGTAGCGGAGCGTCACCCCGTGTCGCGCGAGGAGGAGGTCGTCGGTGTCGTGATACGTGGAGATGAAGACCCGGGTCGGCTGCGGCTCGCCGCCGAGCTCCGGCAGTACGAACCCCTCTCCCGGCGTGAGCTTCAGCTCGCGCTCGACGGTCTCCTTCATGCTCCGAGCGTATCCACGCGGCTCCGCTTCGGCACCCCGCCATCGCGTCCGCATGCACCCGCCTGGTGTTTCGGTAACGTCCCCGCCCGTGCGCCTGTCGCTCACGCCGAGGACGAGTGAGTTCTTCGTGCTCTTCGCCCGCGCGGGCGAGAACGCGCTCGAGGTCGCACACCTCGTCGAGCGGCGCTTCCGGGAGCATCCCAACTCGGGGATCACGCAGGAGCAGGTGAAGGCCGCGGAGACCGAGGGCGACGGCATCACGCGCGACCTCATCCAGCTTCTCAACACCCAGTACCTGACGCCGTTCGACCGCGACGACATCTACATGCTCGCGATCGAGATCGACGACGTCGTGGACGAGCTCGAGGAGGCTTCGGACCTGCTCGGCCTGTACGGGATCGAGCTCCCGACGAAGCACGCCGTCCAGCAGACCGGGCTGATCGTGGCGGCCGCCGAGCAGCTCTCGGTGGCGTGCGACAACCTGAAGAGCTTCGCGGGCGTCCAGCAGGCGCTGGTCGAGCTCAAGCGGCTGGAGGACGAAGGTGACCGGGTGCTCCGGGACGGGCTCGCGGCGCTCTTCCGCGACGACCGGATCGACCCGCTGATGGTGATCCGCTGGAAGGACGTCTACGACCGGCTCGAGCGCGCGCTCGACAGCTGCGAGACCGCCGCAAACACGGTCGCCAACATCCTCGTGAAGAACGCCTGAGGCAAATGGCGGCAACGCGGCGCGCGAGCACGGTGTCCGACTTCAGTCGGACACCCCTCGTCAGCGGCAGGGCGTCTGGTGTCGGACTGAAGTCCGACACCGGTAGGGGACGCGGGCGATGGACCTGACGCTCTGGGCCGTCGTCGCGATCGCGCTGTTCTTCGACTTCACGAACGGCTTCCACGACACGGCCAACTCGATCGCGACGAGCGTCTCGACGCGCGCGTTGAGCCCCCGGATCGCCGTTGCGAGCGCCGCGGTGCTCAACTTCGCGGGCGCCTTCGTCTCGGTGGCCGTCGCGGCGACGATCGCCAAGGGGATCGTCGACCAGGAGGCGATCACGCTCGAGGTCGTCATGGCCGGGCTCGTCGGCGCGATCACGTGGAACCTCGTCACCTGGCTCGTCGGCCTCCCCTCGAGCTCGAGCCACGCGCTGATCGGCGGCATGATCGGCGCCACCATCTCCGCGTCGGGAACCTCGTTCGTCAACTGGGACGGCGTCGTCCACAAGGTCCTGCTCCCGTCGCTCGTCGCGCCGTTTCTCGGCGTCGGCTTCGCCTTCGTCCTGATCCTCGCGATCACGTGGCTGGTCGCGCGGCGGCCGCCGACGAAAGTCAACCGCGGCTTCCGGCGGGCGCAGCTCGTCTCGGGGGCGTTCGTTGCCTTCACGCACGGCACGAACGACGCCCAGAAGACGATGGGGATCATCGCCCTGGCGCTGGTCGCCTCGGGTCACCTCGACGCGGATTTCGAGCGCCCGCCGACGTGGGTCATCGCCGCGTCCGCCCTCGCGATGGCAGCGGGCACCTATGCCGGCGGCTGGCGGATCATCAAGACCCTCGGCCAG
Source organism: uncultured Actinomycetes bacterium (assembly GCA_963845965.1). Taxonomy (GTDB): domain Bacteria; phylum Actinomycetota; class Thermoleophilia; order Gaiellales; family Gaiellaceae; genus Gaiella. Next base: position 133,390 of record CAWJUF010000014.1, read on the forward strand.
CGCATCGCGAAGATCGACCCGCCGCAGGGGTTCGCGGCGCAGACGGCGTGCGCGTCGATCCTCTGGGGGACGGCCCACTTCGGGTTCCCGGTGTCGACCACGCACACCATCTCCGGGTCGGTGCTCGGCGCGGGGGCGGTGCGCGGCTTCTCGGCGGTGCGCTGGGGCGTCGCCGGGAACATCCTCGTCGCCTGGATTCTCACCCTCCCCGCCGCAGCGCTCGTCGGCGCATTCATGGAGGTCGTGACACGGCTTCCCGGCGGGCACGTGATCGTGTTCGTACTTGCGATCCTGATCGCCGCGGCCGCGTTCCTCGCACGCCGCTTCGACCGGCGCCGCCTCGCGCCTCCGGCGGAGCCGATGCCGACGCCGGCTCCGGCGTAAGCGCCCATCCCGCGCGGACGTGGCGGTTTCGGACGTGGCATCGTGCCTGGCACGTCCGACTCCGGTATCGGACGCAAACCACGCCGAAAACGGTCGCTCTTTGCGGCATCGACCCTGCCTCTCGTCGTCCGTTCGAGCGATGTCGAGTTGGGACATGGCAACGTGCCTGGCACGTTTCGCGCCCTTCCGCGTCGGCCCGGTCGGGCGACCTCAGCTGCCCTCGTGCTTGCGCCGCTGGCGGCCCGCGACGAGCTTCGCGACGATATTGAGCACGAGGACGAACGCGATCAGGACGAGCGCCGCCGCCCAACCGGCCGCCTGCTCGCCGGGGTCGGGCGACTCCGAGAACGCGAAGATCGTCACGGGCAGCGTCGGCAGCGCATTGGAGACGTCGGCCGAGATCTGGTTCGCCGCGATCGAGGACGTGAAGAGGAGCGGCGCGGTCTCGCCCGCGACCCGGGCCACCGCGATGACCACGCCCGTGAGGATGCCCCCGATCGCCGTCGGCAGGATGATGCTGACGGTCGTCCGCCACCGAGTGACGCCCAGCGCGAGGCTCGCCTCGCGCAGGCTGCGCGGGACGATCTCGAGCACCTCCTGCGTTGCACGCGCGACCATCGGCAGCATCAGGATCGCGAGGGCGAACGCGCCGAAGATCGCGCTCTGACCGCGGCCGACGACGAGCAGGCCGAAGACGAAGATGCCGACGATGATCGCCGGCACGCCGTTCAGGACGTCGAGCACGACCCGCAGGCCGACCGAGAGCCTCGGCCCTGCGTACTCGGACATGAAGATCGCGACGAGGATGCTGCACGGAATCGCCATCGCCATCGCCATGCCGACGATGAGGACGCTGCCCACGAGGGCGTCGGCAATGCCGCCGGCCTGACCGAAGAGCGGTCGCGGCTTCGTGAAGAAGTTGAGGCTCAGCTCGCTGATGCCCCTGTGGATCACCGTCCCGAGCACGAGCGCGAGGATGCCGACCGCCACCACCGCACTTCCGACGGCGAGCCCGGCGAACACCTTCTCGGTGATCCGGCGGCGACGCAGGCCGCTGGACCGGGCCGTGATGTCGTACCGGTCGTCATGGGGCACCGTTGTCATCAGTACGCCCTCCGGGCCCGCTCGAACCTCGTCACGATCACCTGAGCGACGACGTTGGCGACGAGGGAGATGACCATCAGGATCACGCCGAGGTAGAGGATCGCGCCCACCTGGAGTGTCGATGTGGCGCCCTGGTACTGGGCGGCGATCCGCGAGCCGAGCGTGTCCGCGGGCGCGAAGAGGGAGACGTTGATCGAGTTGGCGCCGCCGATCACCTGGTTGACGGCGATCGCCTCGCCGAAGGCGCGGCCCAGCCCGAGCAGCACCGCGGCGGCGATCCCCGGCGCGGCGTAGGCGAACATGACCCCCCGGATTGCCTCCCAGCGCGTCGACCCCAGGGCCATCGCCCCGTCCATCAGGTCGCGCGGGGTGCGCGAGAAGAGCTCGCGGCAGATCGCCGAGGTGATCGGGATGATCATGATCGTCAGGACCAGAGCCGCCGGCAGCATCCCCGCCTGCGACGGGTCACCGGAGAAGAGGGGGCACCAGCCGAGGAAGCCGTGGAGCCAGGGCTCGAGCGTGTCACGCACCCATGGGCCGAAGACGAGGATCCCCCAGAGACCGAGCACGACGCTCGGGATCGCTGCGAGGAGCTCGACCAGCGTCGCGATCGGCGCGGCAACGCGGCGGGGCGCGATCTCCGTCAGGAAGAGCGCGATCGCGATGGAGAGCGGCGTCGCGAGCAGCAGGGCGATGGCTGATGTGACGACCGTCCCGTAGACGAACGTCAGCGCGCCGTAGACGTCCTTGACCGGATCCCACGCCTCCGTCCAGATGAACGACGCGCCGAACTCCTGGATCGCCGGCCATGCGTCCGAGGTGACCTGATAGACGATCAGGCCGAGGAGCGCGGTCGCCGCCACGGAGGCGGCGACCGCGACGCCCTGGAAGAGGACGTCGCCCAGCCGGATCCCACGGCGCTCGAGCTCGGTCCCGAGGGGCGGGGCCGCGGGGTCGTAGCCGACCGAGGTCATGCCGTTAGGTCGCCACCTTTACCTTGGCGAGCTCGCGATACGCGAACCCCTTGGCCGAGGTCGGGAGCGGGACGAAGAAGAGCGGCGGGCCGAACTTCTGACCCTGCGTGACCGCCCAGTAGACGAACTTCCGGAGGTCGGCCGCCTTCGCCGAGCTGGTCGGGAGGATGACGTACGTAAAGGTCGAGATGGGGTATGCAAGCGGCCCGGCGGCCTTCGGCGGATCCACGATCTTCAGCTGCGAGAGGCTCGTCACCTTCTTCGGCAGCTGCGAGACCGCCTGGGTGATCCCCCGGATCCCCGGTGTGGCGAAGCGCCCGGCCTTGTTCTGGATCGTGGCGAACTGGAGCTTGTTCTGGATCGAGTACGCGGCGTCCACGTACGTGAGGGCGCCCGGCGTGCTCTTCACCACCCCGGCAACGCCCGAGCTCCCGCGCGCGCCGACGCCCGTCGGGAAGTTGACGCTCGTGTTGAAGCCGACGCGGCTCTTCCACGAGCCGCTGACGGCTGACAGGTAATTCGTATAGGCGTACGTCGTGCCCGAGCCGTCGGAGCGGTAGACCGGCGTGATCTTCGTGTCCGGCAGGTCCAGCTTGGGATTCAGCCTCTTGATCGCGGCGTCGTTCCAGCTCGTTACCGAGCCGAGATAGATCTTCGCCAGCGTGGCTCCGTTGAGCCGCACCCGGCCGTCGAGGCCCGGCAGGTTGTAGGGGACCGACACAGCCGCGAGCGCCCACGGGATCACGACGCAGCCCTTGCAGTCGACGAGCTGCTGGTCGGACAGCGGGGCATCGGACGCGCCGAAGTCGACAGTCCGGGCGGTGATCGCCGCGATGCCGGCGCCCGAGCCGGTCGGCGAGTAGGTGATGTTGATCCCGTAGGCCTTCCCGACCTCGGGGATCCACTTCGAGATGAGCGGGAACGGGAACGTCGCTCCCGTCCCGACCAGCTGCGTGTCCTTCGTCGCGGCGGGCGCCGCAAGCGCCTGACCCGCCACGAGCGCAAGCGCGAGCATCCCCGTGAGGGCGAGCGCCGCAAGTGGTCCTCTCTTCATCATCCTCCCACCTCTCCGTTGGTCGTGATTTCGTGTCGTCCCGGCCGCCACGGTGCCCGTCGGCCCCGTACGCGTGGGGTTCACGGTGGTATCCGGGTGGTGACGCATCGGTGAACGCCGGACACGCGTCAATGAGAGGCGTCCGAGAACTCGTGGAACTCGCCGGTGACGAGGTACTCGGTCTGCTCACCGATGTCGACGGCGTTGTCGCCGATGCGCTCGATGCAGCGT
>CAWJUF010000015.1:0-34351 GCA_963845965.1 uncultured Actinomycetes bacterium
AGCTCCTCGCCCGGGCCGAGTTCGTCGACAAGCTGCAGGCCGTGTGCCACCGCTGCGGCGGGCCGGCCTCGACGACCCAGCGGCTCGTCGACGGCAAGCCGGCCCCCTACTCGGGCGAGACGATCGTCGTGGGCGCGCTCGACACCTACGAGGCGCGCTGCCGCGACTGCCACGAGGCCGGCGCGGACGCCGTGCAGCTCGTCGCGTAGGGCGGTGCGTTTCGCGGCTCTTCGTCGCGAAACGCACCTAGAAGATCCTCTAGATGGTTCGGGACGCACGTCCCGAGTACCCGATTATCGAGGCCGTTCGCCTTCAGGAAGGCGTCGGCGATCTGCTTCGCCGGCTTCTGGTCGACGTAGACGGCGGTGTTCATCGCGAGCATCGCCCGAAGCGTCAGCTTCGAGCTCACGGCGTTGAGCGTCGAGGTCAGCTTCGGCCCATACTCCGAGACGAGCTTGTTCGACACGATCGGGACGACGTTCTGGAAGCCGAAGATGTTCCTCGGGTCCTTCAGGACGACGTACTTCGAGGTCGCGAGCGGCGGGTCGGTCGAGAAGACTCCGGCCGCGAGCACCTTGCCGTCGTCGAGCAGCTTGTAGGCGCTGATCCCGGCGAGCGGCGTGAACTTCACGTCGGTGATGCCGTACTTCTTCTTCATCCCGACGAGGCCGGTCTCCCGCGTGCGGAACTCCGGGAAGGCGGCGAGCGTCAGGTCGGGCACCTTCTTCAGGTCGGCGACCCTCTTCAGCCCGTACTTCTTCGCGGTCGTGCGGAGCACGGCGACGGCGTCGACGTCCTGGAACGGCGTCATGCGGAGCACCGTGTAGCCCTTGCCGGCGTACAGCTTCTTGACGGTGGCGTACGTCGCGCCGGCGGACCCCGGGAACGTCTTCTTGTTGAACGTGACGGTGTAGGCGATCCCCACGTACTCGGGGTAGAGCGTGATCTTCCCGCTCGTGAGAGCCTTCTGGATCAGCTCCGTCGAGCCGATGTTCTCCTTGTAGGAGACGTCGAACCCCTTCGCCTCGAGCGCCTGCTTGTACAGCTCGCCGAGGACGAACGCCTCGCCGAAGTTCTTGGTGCCGACGATGATCGGCGTCGCGGTCGACCTGGAGCTTCCGGTCGTAGCCGCGCTGGCTCCGCCCACGATGATCGCGACCCCGAGGGAGATCGCGAACGCCGCCTTCGCGGCGCGCCGGGTGTGCTTGCGGATCATGTGTCCTCCGATCTTTTCGGTGGGCCCGGACGCCCTCGACCTTACAGAGTCGACCCCTCCCCGCCGGGCTCCGCGACGAGCATCGCGTCCTCGACGTGACGGCCGCGGAGCGGCTTCGGCGTCACGACCCGCTGGACGATCGCGACGATGCCGTCGCAGGCAAAGGCGAGCGCGCAGACGAGGATGGATGCGCCGATCACGCCCTCGATCCCGTAGCTCGCCTGGTTGACGATCACGTCGCCGAGCCCGCCTCCGCCGGCGATCGCCGCGATCGTGGCGGATGCGACGACGAACACGACCGCGGTGCGAATCCCGGCGAACAGGAGCGGCGAGGCGAGCGGGAGCTCGACGCGCCGGAGGATCTGCCGCTCGGTCATGCCCATCCCGCGCGCCGCCTCGATCGTCTCCGCGTCGATCTCGCTCACGCCGACGTACGCGTTCGTGAGGATCGGAGGAACCGCGAGCACCACGAGCGCGATGAGCACGACGGTGAAGCCGACCGGGAGGAAGACGATGCCGACGGCGATCACGGCGAGGGTGGGCAGCGCGCGGCCGACGTTGGCGACGCTGATCGCCACGAAGGAGTAGCGCCGCAGGTGACCGAGCCCGATCCCGATCGGGAGCGCGACGAGGAGGCCGACACCCACGGCCGCCGCCGAGAGCGCGAGCTGCTCGACCGTCTTGTCCCAGAGCAGGCCGGGGTTCTCCTGGATGAAGCGCAGGGCGTCGCCGAAGAGGGAGACGTCCGCGATCACGACTCCGCCCTCGCTCGCGTCCACGGGGTCAGCGCCCGCTGCGCGAGCACGAGGACGCCGTCGGCGACGAGCGCGAGGCCGACCGCGAGGATCGCGGTGACGATCAGCTCCGTGTTGAAGAACTGCCGGAGCGCGAGGAAGATCGGCCGGCCGAGACCCTCCGGGATCACGAACGCGGCCACCGTCGCGAGCGCGATCGTCGAGACGGTCGCGATGCGCACACCGGCCATGATCGCCGGGAGCGCGAGGGGCAGCTCCACCCGCCGGAGGACCTGGAACGACCCCATTCCCATCCCGCGCGCGGCCTCGAGCACGTCGGCCGGAACCGAGCGGAACCCCGCCAGGATGTTCCGGAACAGGATCAGGAGCGTGTAGGAGACGAGCGCCACCTCGACCGTCGTCACCGTGAGGCCGGTGATCGGGACGAGCAGCTGGAAGAGCGCGAGGCTCGGGATCGTGTAGACGAGCGCCGAGAACAGGTCGAACGGCCGCTCGAACCAGGAGCGGTGCCGCGCGGCGAGCGCCGCGGCGAACGCGAGAGACGAACCCGACCGCGACCGCGATCACCGTGAGCTTGACGTGCTGCAGGAGCGCCGGCTGGAGCACCGGCCCCCAGTTGTCGCGCACCCAGTCGGGGCAGAACACGCGGTTCTCCTGGACGCAGGAGCTCGCCTCGCCGAAGTCCGGGATCACGGGGCCGGACTGCGCGAGGGGCCAGGTCACGACGACAGCCGCTCGGCGAGCGCGTCGAGGGTGAGCGACGCCGCGCGGCGCACCGTCGCCGTCGAGCACGACGACAACGCGGCTCCCCTCACTGAGCATCGTCGAGAGCGCGTCGCGCAGGGTGGTCGACCCGGCGAGCGCCGGTCCGCGCCTGCCGTCGAGCGGCTCGAGCTGGAGCTCGTCGAGCCGGGTGAGGGAGAGGCGCTTGAGGCCGCGGTCGGCACCGACGAAGTCGGCGACGAAGTCGTCGGCCGGCTCGGCCAGGATCGCCTCCGGCGTGTCGTACTGCGCGAGGCGCCCCCCGGGGCGCAGGATCGCGATGCGGTCGCCCATCAGGATGGCCTCGTCGATGTCGTGCGTCACGAAGATGACCGTCTTCCGCACCTCGCCGTGGATGCGCAGGAGCTCGTGTTGGAGGCGCGTCCGCGTGATCGGGTCGAGGGCGCCGAAGGGCTCGTCCATCAGCATCACCGGCGGGTCGGCGGCCATCGCGCGCGCGAGGCCTACCCGCTGGCGCTCCCCGCCCGAGAGCTGCGCGGCGTAGCGTCCGCGGTAGTCGGCCGCCGGGAGATCGACGAGGTCGAGCAGCTCGTCGACTCGGGCCTCGATCCTGCGCTTGTCCCAGCCGAGCAGCTGCGGCACGGTTGCGACGTTCTCCGAGACCGTCATGTGGGGGAAGAGGCCGGTCTGCTGGATCACGTAGCCGATCCCGCGCCGGAGCTCGGTCACGTCGTGGTCGCGGACGCTCTCCTCGCCGATCCGGATATCGCCCTCGCTCATGTCGATGAGGCGGTTGACCATCTTCATCGCGGTCGTCTTGCCGCCGCCCGAGGGCCCGACGAGGACGCAGATCTCCCCAGCGGGGATCGTCAGCGTGAGGTCGTCCACGGCAGGAGCCGCCCGACCCGGGTAGCGCTTCGTCACGTGGTCGAAGACGATGCGAGCGGCGGCGTCGGCCACCGGCCAAGCCTACGCTCAGATGCCGGTCAGGCGGTGCCGCGCGCCGCGCCGACGAGCGTCGCGCCGACGACCGCCCCCGCCGCCAGGAGCACGATCGTCCCGCCGGGCGGCAGATCGGCGTAGTACGCGACGGTGAGCCCTGCGAGCACCGAGCCGAGGCCGATGGCGGCGGAGAGGCCGATCGTCGAGCGCAGGCTCCAGGCGACACGCTGCGCCGCGATCACGGGCAGCACCATCAGTGCCGCGATGAGGAGGATCCCGACGATCCGCATCGAGACCCCGACGGTGAGCGCGGCGAGGACCGCCACCACCGTGTTGAGGAGCGCGACCGGCGCTCCCGCGACGCGGCTTCCCTCCTCGTCCAGCACGACCGCCACGAGGCCGCGGTACAGGACGGCGATCGCTGCCAGGGAGATCCCGCCGAGCACGAGCACGACCCAGAGGTCGTCCCGGGTCACGGTGAGGATCGAGCCGAAGAGGAACTGGAAGAGCCCCACGTCCAAGCGGTTCGCGCTCGAGATCAGCACGATACCGAGCGCGATCCCCGTGTAGAAGACGAGCGCCAGCGCCTGGTCGCCCGCGGTCCCGCCCCGTGAGCGGAGCCATTCGATCGCGAATGCGCCGACGACGGCGAAGGCGAGCGCGGTCAGCACGGGCGAGATGCCGAGCAGGTAGCCGGCCGCGACACCGGCGAAGGCGACGTGGCCGAGCCCGTCTCCGACCAGCGATTGCCGTCGCTCGACGAGGAAGAACCCGACCGTCGGCGCGAGGACGCCGACGACGACGCCGACGGCGAACGCGAGCCGCATGAACTCGAGCTCGAGCATCAGTGCGCGTGCGAGGGGTCGTGCCAGAGCGCGGGCAGATCGGCCGGTGCGCCGTCGAAGACGATCCGGCCGCGCACGAGGACGAGGCGCGAGACGACGTGCTCCACGGCGCCGAACTCGTGGGAGACGTAGAGAATCGTCACGCCCAGCTCGGAGCGGAGCTCCGCGAGCAGAGCGGCGAGCGACTCCTGCGACTCGGCGTCCACTCCGGTCGTCGGCTCGTCGAGCGCGAGGAGCGCGGGCTCGGCGGCAAGCGCCCGCGCGATGAACGCCCGCTGCTGCATCCCGCCCGAGAGCGTCCGCAGCGGCTTGTCTGCCCGATCCCCGAGCCCGACCCGGTCGATCGCTCGCACGACGGCCGCCCGATCCTTTGCGCGCAGCGGCCCGAACGGCCCGCGCACCGTGAGACGGCCGGCCTCGACGACCTCGCGGACGGTGACCGGCGTCCCCGACGCGAGCTGCGCGCGCTGCGAGACGTAGCCGATCCGCGGCACGCCGCGCGACCCGGGTTGCCGCCCGAACAGCAGGACGCTGCCGGCGGTGGGGCGCTCCAGCCCGAGCACGAGGCGGAGGAGCGTCGTCTTCCCCCCGCCGTTCGGCCCGGCGATGCCGAGGAACGCACCGCGCTCGACCGCAAGCGACGCGTCCTCGAGCACGCGCGGCCCGCCGCGATACGCGAACGAGACGCCGTCGAGCGCGACCGCCGGGACGTCGCCCGCTACCTGCATCCGAGCGCCGTCCGCAGCGCGTCGAGGTTCTTCCGCATGACGGTGAAGTAGTCGGCGCCCGCGGCTGCCTCGTCCGGCGTGAGGCCCTCGAGCGGGTCGAGCACGGCGGTCCCGACGCCGGCTTCGCGCGCGACGGCGTCGGCGAGGGCCGGCGACGCGAGCGGCTCCGTGAAGACCGTCGTCGCACCCGTCGCGCGCACGTCGTCGACCAGCCGCTCGACCTCTCTGGGCCCCGGCTCGGCCTCGGGCTGGAGACCGACGAGCGGCACCTGCACGAGCCGGTACCGGGCCGCGAAATAGCCGAAGGCCGCATGGCTCGTGACGAGCTCGCGCCGCGCGCAGCGTGCGAGACCGCGCCGGTACTCGCTGTCGAGCGCGGCGAGCCGTGCGACGAGATCGTCCGCGGCGGCCGGCGTGCCGAGCGCGACGGCGATCTCCCGCGCGATCGCGGCGAAGCGGACCGGGTCGAGCCAGACGTGCGGGTCGAGACCCTCCCCCTCAGCCGCGAGACGCCGAACGTCGACGCCGGCGAGCACGTCGAGCGACGGCCCGCTCCGGCCGTCGACGGCGTCCTGCACCGCAGGCTGGAAACCGTCTCCGGCGTAGACGGCGAGCGCCGCGTCCCGCACGCGCCCGACGTCGCGGGGAGACAGCTCGAGGTCGTGCGGCTCCGCACCCGGCGGGGTGAGGTTCACGACCTCCGCGTGCGGGCCGGCGACCTGCCCGGCGGCGTACGCGAGGGGGTAGAAGGCCGCCACGATCGCGTCGTTGCCCGCCGTGTCGCCGCAGCCGGCCGACGGAGCGGCAAGTGCGACCCCGACGCACAAGAGAACGATTCTCGAAAGCACCGGCGCCGAGGCTATCAGATGATGAGAATCGCTATCGTTTGCATATGAGCACGTGGAGCATCCGCGCACTCGACGGGCTCCGCTCGGCCGGGCTGCGTCGCGGCGGCGCGCGCCGCGCGGTGGTCGAGTACCTCGACGGGCAAGACTGCTGCCGCTCGGCCCAGGAGATCCACGACGGGATCGCGGCCGCCGGAGGCGCCGTCGGCGTCGCGAGCGTGTACCGGGCACTCGACACGCTCGCGGAGCTCCGCCTCGTGCAGCGCGTGGACGCCGGCGACGGCATCGCGCGCTTCGAGCCCGCCCGGACGGATCACCATCACCATCACCACCTCGTGTGCGACGACTGCGGCAAGGTCGAGCCGTTCACGGACCAGCCGCTCGAGCAGGCGCTCGAGCGAGCCGCCGGGAAGCTCGGCTACGCGCTCGAGCAGCACGACGTCGTCCTGCGCGGCGCCTGCGAGGACTGCCGCGGAAGCCTCGCGCCCTCGGGCGCGTGACCCGGGCGTTGCCCGGGAGCTACTCGGGCGGGGACGGTCCCCCCGTCGGCGCCGTCGCGGCATGCGCGAGCGCGACAGCGGCGCGGCGCTCGGCGGTGAGCTCCCGCACCACGATCTGCGCCGAGGCGGTGAGCGGCACCGCGATGAGCGCGCCGACGACCCCGAGGAGCGCGGCGCCCACGATCACGCTCGCGATCACGAAGAACCCGGAGATGTCCGCGGCACGCCCCTGGATCGTCGGCTGGAGCACGTAGTTCTCGACCTGCTGGTAGCCGATGCAGACGATCAGCATGATCAGCGCCTGCGGGACGCCCTGGGTGAGGGCGACGAGCGACAGGACGACGGCGGCGAGAGTCGCCCCGACCTGCGGGATCAGCCCGAGGAGCCCGGCGACGATCCCGAGCGCGAGCGCGAAGGGAACGCCGAGGATCCACGCAGCCGTCCCCTGGACCGTGCCCGCGATCGTCGCGATGACGACGGCGCCGATCGCGTACCGCCCGATCGTCCGCGTGATCCGCTCCTCCAGCGCCGCCGTCCGGGCCGACTCGCGCGGGTAGAGGACGCTGTGCAGCGAGCGTGACAGGTTCGGGAGGTCGATCACGAGGAAGAGCGTCATGAAGGTGATCGTCACGGCGCCGAGGCCGAACCCGAAGACCTTGCCGCCGACCGCGAACGCGTCGCCGATCTTGGTCGGCAGGTCCGCCGCGAGCGTCTGCGCCCGCTCCTGGAGCTTGTCGCCGAGGTCGGTGCGCTGGTCGATCTGCTGGAAGAGCTCCGAGGCCCGGATCCGCTCGACGATCGTGGGCAGGTCCTCGATGAGGTTCCGCACCGCGCCGACGAACGGGCTCACGAGGAGGTACGAGAGCAGGCCGAGGAACCCCATCACGCCGAGCACGACGATCATCGCCGCGTTGCCGCGCCGCATGCCGGCCCGCTCCTCGAGCCACGTGACGGGCGTCTGCAGCACGATCGCGAGGAAGAGCGCGATGAACACCCAGAGCACGGCCTGCCGCGCCGCCATGAAGGCCCACACGAACGCGGCGACCCCGAGGACGGTCGCGATCGTCCGGGCGGAGATCGTGATCTCGACGCGCTTCGGCGGCGGCTCGGGCACGCTCGACACGCTGCGAGTCTAGGAACGCGGTCGGCGGGTGCCCTCCCGCGGAGCAGGCTTCGCGGGCGCTAGCCGTCCGAGCCGGGCACGGCGGCTGCGCGGGTGATGCGGACGTCGCCGGAGACGGTCCGGACGCGGAGCTCGACCTGCGCGTCGCCGCCTCCCGGAGCGTCTCCGACGTCGAGGTCGGAGCTGACGGAGCCGCTGACCGACTGGACGTCGATCCAGAGCGCGAGGCCGGGGCGCGTGGCGACGTGGACGTCGCCGGAGACGCAGCTCACACGCGCGCCGCCGGCGACCGCGTCGAGCTCGACGTCGCCTGAGACCGTGTTGACGCCCGCGAGGCCGGCGGTCTCGCCCAGCCTGACGTCGCCGGAGACGGTGTTGACCGCCGCAGGGCCCCTCACCGAGCGCACGGCCACGTCGCCCGAGGCCGACTTCGCCGTCAGCGCGCCCGAGACGGCGCCGGCGACGAGGTCGCCGCTCGCGGTCGTGAAGGAGAGCTCGCTCGTGTCGGCGAGCATCGCGTCGCCGGAGGCCGACCGCGCGGCGACCTCGCCGAGCCGCCCGCGGGCGTCGAGGTCGGCGCTCTGGGTCGTCAGCTCGAGGTCGGCGTCCTCCGGGCAGCGGATCGCCACGAGCAGCTCCGGGCTGCGGCCGAAGATCCCGAGCCGCCCTTCCCGCTTCGGGACGCGCACGGACACCTCGTGGCGTCCGCCGCGCTCGACGGCCTCGACCCGGGTCTCGGCCGCTGCCTGGAGGGAGGGATCGTCGCCGCGGATCGCCGTGACCTCGACGTCGACCCGCGGCTCGTTCCACGTGCCCACCGACACGGCGCCGGCCGGAACGATCAGGTCGAGCGCGACGCGCCCCGGTGTCTCGAACGTCGGCACGACCGCTCAGCGGGGCCCGAGGCGGGGCGGGACGGAGGGGCGGGAGTCGACACGACCGTCGCCGCGGCGGCGCGGCGGGCGGCGCTCGACCGGATCTGGGTCGAACGATCCGAAGAGGGCATGCGAGAACATGGGGTGCTCCTTTCTTCCGCTAGCTCCGGGCGAAGCCCTGGAGCCGGTTGGACGAACGCCGCGCGGCGCGCGGCTCGAGCGCTCGGGCGAGTGCCCGGATGATCCAGGCGTTCGTGGACACGGCCTCGCGGGCCGCGGCGACCTCGAGGCTCGCCTTGAGGCCCTCGGGCAGCCGCAGGGTGACGCGGGCGCTCAGGTCGTCGCCGGGGGACGGCGGCTCCTGTGGCGCCTGGGGCTCGTCGACGAACACGAGCTCGGGGTCGCGCCCGGCCATCCGCACCTCGACGTGACCGATGTCGAGCTGCGAGTTCAGCGAGAGCGCGGCCTCCGACAGCAGGTCGATCAGCCGGAGGCGGAGCGACGGCTCGACCGCGTCGGCCAGCCGACGCCACTGCTCGACGACGTCCTCGTCGCCGAGCGCCGCGATGACCCCGACCAGGTCGCGCTTGATCGCATCGATGTGCAGCTCCATGGACGGCAGTATGACATCAAAATGATGTCTGTCAAGTGCGAACCGTCGTCAAACCGGCGTCACAACCGGCGCCAGACGTCCGGGAGCCCATGAAAGGGCGGAAAACCGTACAAATCGCGTCCTTTCATCGACTACGCTTGTGCGGCGTCCGGCTCGAGGCTCAGGCCCCGCCGGACGGTTCTCTCCCGCCCCGCACCCCGCGGGGCGGCTTCCCGTACGACACCGTGCCCGCGACACGGCGAGGAGCGCCCCGTGACGAACGTCGATCCTCAGGATCTCACTCTCTGGCCGACGATCCGGCACCTCTTTCCGCTGTGGCGGGCACAGTGGCGGCTGGCCTCGATCGGGCTCGCGTGCGCGTTCGTGTTCACGCTGCTGTCGCTGCTCATCCCGATCCTCGTCCAGCGCACCATCGACGACGCGATCGACGGCGGCGACCGGTCGCTCCTCGTGCCGTACCTCGCGGCGATCGTCGTCGTGGCCACGCTCCGCTTCGGCATCAACTTCACCCGCCGCTACGCGACCGCGCGGATCGGTGTCACGGTCGAGGCCCGCCTGCGCTCGATGCTCTACGACGCGTACCTCCGCTACCCGCGCGCGTTCTACGACCGGCACGCGACCGGAGAGGTCATCTCGCGGGCGACGAACGACATCTATCCCGTGCGCTACTTCATCGGCTGGGGCGTCGTGCAGGCGATCCAGAGCGTGCTGATGCTGGTCGGCGCGGCGATCGTGCTCGCGGTCGTGAACTGGCAGCTCGCGCTCACGGCGACCGTCGCGATGCCGCCGATCGCCATCCTCACCTACTTCTTCGCGCACCGTGTCTTCCCGATCTCGCGCGAGGTGCAGCGGAAGAAGGGGCACCTCACCGAGGCGTCGGACGAGGCCGTCGTCGGGATCGAGATGGTGCAGGCCTTCGGCCGCGAGGAGGACGTGCGGGACCGGTTCCACAATCGGGCGGAGGCCGTGCGCCACGAGACGATGCGGCAGGCGTCGGTCGAGGCGCGGTTCCTGCCCGGCCTCGTCTTCCTCCCCACGCTCGGGATCGCAGCGGTGCTCCTCGTGGGCGGCCGCGAGGCGATCGCCGGGAACCTGACGATCGGCCAGTTCACGCTGTTCATCACGCTCCTCCTCCAGCTCGTCTGGCCGCTCGAGGCGCTCGGCTGGATCATCAACCTCGGCCAGCGCGCCACCGCCGCTGCTTCGCGGAGCTTCGCGTGGCTCGACGGGATCGAGTCGCTCCCGGAGGCCGAGCAGCCGGTGGCGGTGCCCGACGGGCCGCTCCCCGTGCGCTTCGAAGACGTCCACTTCTCGTACCCGACGGGCGGCGAGGTGCTCTCCGGGATCGATCTCGACGCGGCGCCGGGCGAGATCGTCGCCGTCTGCGGGCCGACCGGGGCGGGCAAGACGTCGCTTTTGAACCTGCTCCCGCGCTTCTACGACCCGACCGCCGGACGGGTGCTGATCGGTGGGGTCGACGCGCGCGACGCCCCGCTCGCCGAGCTGCGCGAGGCGGTCGCGATCGTCACGCAAAAGGCCGTTCTGTTCTCGGTCCCGCTGCGCGACAACCTGCTCGCGGCGCGCCCCGACGCGGACTGGGCCGACGTCCTCGACGCGTGCGACGCGGCGGGGGTGGCGGAGTTCGTCGAGGACCTGCCGGACGGCTACGACACGCTGATCGGCGAGCGCGGCGTCAACCTCTCGGGGGGCCAGCGCCAGCGGGTCGCGCTCGCACGCGCCCTCATCGCGGGATCGCGCGTGCTCGTGCTCGACGACCCGATGTCCGCGGTCGACACGGAGACGGAGCGCCACCTGGTCGAGCACCTCCGCCCCGCCGTCGCAGGCAGGACGGTCCTCATCTCCGGGCAACGGCTTTCGACCGTCCTCGTCGCCGACCGCGCCGTCGTCCTCCGCGACGGGAAGATCGTCGAGCAGGGCCTCCCCGACGACCTGATCCGGGCCGGCGGCCCATTCGCCGAGCTGTTCGGCGAGGAGGCACTCGCGGCATGACCCCGCCCCGCACAGGGCTGTCACGGTTGTGGCGCTACACCGAAGGGCGCCGGCGGCGTCTCTCGGTCGTACTCGCGCTGGCCGCGGTGTCCGCCGCGGCCCCGGTCGCGATGTGGCACATCGTTGGGGACGCGATCGACAACGGCATCGTCGCCGAGGACACCGGACGCCTCACGCAGGACGTCGTGGCGTACGTCGCGATCGGCGTCGTCGCGTGGCTCCTGGGCACGGCGACCTGGCTGATGCTCGCCAGCATCGGCCAGCGGATGGTGCTCGAGCTGCGCCGCGACCTCTTCGAGCACCTGACCGCGCTGTCACTCCGCTACTTCTCCGAGCAGAAGGCCGGGTGGATCATCGCGCGCCTGACGAGCGACGTCGACGCCCTCTCGGACGTGCTCAACCAGGGGTTGACCACGCTCGTCGTCAACACGCTGACCCTCGTTGCGGCGATCGGCGGGCTCTTCCTGCTCGACTGGCGCCTCGGGCTCGTCGCGCTGCTCGTCCTACCGCCCGGCATCGTCATCACGCGCTGGTTCCAGCGCCGCTCCCACGCGGCGTTCTCCGACGTCCGGACGAGGATCGCCGCTGTCACCGCGCAGCTCGCCGAGTCGGTCGCCGGGATGGCGGTCGTGCAGGCGTTCAACCGCGAGCGCGCGTTCCAGCGCGAGTTCGAGGAGCTCAACGAGGCCAACCGCGTCTCGAACACGTACGCGCAGAAGCTCTCGTCCGTCTTCTTCCCCGCGATCGAGCTGCTCGGCGTCGTCGCGCAGGTCGCGGTCATCTACGCGGGCGCGCTGATGATCGACGGCGGCAGCCTCGAGATCGGCACCCTGATCGCCGGCGTCGGGATGCTCTCCCTCGTCTTCCAGCCGTTGCAGGAGCTCTCCGAGCTGTACGGGCAGGTCCAGGCGGCGAGCGCCGCCATGGGGAAGATCTCGACCGTGCTCGACGCCGAGCACGACATCGTCGACAAGCCCGGCGCGCGCGATCTCGGCCGCATCGAGGGGAGGCTCGACCTCGACCGGGTCGTCTTCGCGTACGGCGCCGAGCCCGTCATCCACGGGCTGGAGCTCGAGATCCCGGCCGGCGGCTGCATTGCGCTCGTCGGGGAGTCGGGCGGCGGCAAGTCGACGACCGCGAAGCTCGTCGCGCGCTTCTACGATCCCGACGGCGGCGCCGTGCGCGTCGACGGCACCGACCTGCGCGACGTCCGGCTGCGCTCGTACCGGCGGCAGCTCGGGGTCGTGCTCCAGGACCCGTTCCTGTTCAGCGGCACGATCGCCGACAACATCCGCTTCGCGCGGCCCGACGCGACCGACGACGAGGTCGTGGCCGCCGCGCACGCGATCGGGGTCGACCGCGTCGCCGCCCGCTTCGAGGAAGGTCTCGACCACGTCGTCCGCGAGGGCGGCGCCGGCCTCTCGGCCGGCGAGCGCCAGCTGATCTCGATCGCGCGGGCGCTCGTCGCCGACCCGAGGATCCTCATCCTCGACGAGGCGACGTCGAACATCGACCGCCCGACCGAGGTGCTCATCGAGGGTGCGTTCGACACGCTGCTGCGCGGCCGGACGTCGATCATCATCGCCCACCGGCTGACGACCGTCCGCCGCGCGGACGAGATCCTCGTGATGGAGCGCGGGCGGATCACGCAACGCGGGACGTACGACGACCTGATCGCGACAGACGGGCCCTTCCGCCGGCTTGCCACGACGCTCCAGGGCGTCGCCGCCCGCCGGGTCGCCTGAGTCGAGACCGACGCTCGCTGGGCGCGGCCGAGCGGTCTGGTTGACTGCGGTCGTCCGATGTCGCGGCGGCTGACACTACTTCCCACCTCGCTGCGGGGTGGGCGTCCCACAACGCGCGCCGTCGGCATCGTCGCCAACGAGTTCTTCGACCCTGCACTCGGCCGCATGGGCGGATTCGGATGGGCGGCGAGGACGAGCGCCGAGTCGCTGGCGGGCGCACGGCAAATCGATCGACCGCCGGTCTTGCTCGCCGGGCAGGGCGGGCTCGGATGGCACCGCCCCGACCGGCACGAGAGCGGCATCCCACTCGTGAGGTACTCGGACGACCGCAAGCGCTACGAGCGAAGACTCGACCGGGCACAGGTCGGGTTGTTCCTGACCATCGACTACCGCCCGACCTACCTCCCTGTCCTGGAGGCGCGCAGCGTCCCCGCGCTCGTCTGGATTCGCGACCCGCGGGCGCCGGCCGATGTGGAGCGCATCGCCACGCTCGAGCTCCCGTCGCGCGTCGAGCCTCCGCAGGGCGTCGATGCCATCGAGTGTCGTTCGCTGGGAGCGCACGTCGCTCGCACGGAGTCCATCGGCGGCCCCGTCGCGTTCGCGTCCCCGGCCCCCGGCCTCGCGGCGCCGAGGATGAGCTCGACGTACGACGTCGAGCCCGCCGGCCTCCAGTTCCTTCCCAACCCCGTCCCACCCGTCGCCGCGGTCGCCCGCAAGGCCGAGCGCCCACGAGTCGCCTTCCTCGGACGGCTGGACCCGATCAAGCGCCCGTGGGTCTTCGTCGAGCTCGCCCGGCGCTTCCCGCACGTCGAGTTCGTGATGCTCGGCCGCGCGCACTTCGCGGGGCCGGGTTCGTGGCTCCCCGCCCGACTCCCCCCGAACGTCGCCGTTCTCGGCCACGTGGACGGTGCCTCCAAGCGCTCGATGCTCGGCTCGGCGTGGATGATCGTCAACACCTCGATCCACGAGTCGCTCCCGATCAGCTTCCTCGAAGCCCTCCACTGCGGCACGCCGATCGTGTCCTGTCAGGACCCGGAGGGCGTCACGTCGCGGTTCGGCCGCTACGTGGGACCCGTCGACGGAAGCGGGCTCGATCGGCTCGACGTCTTCGCGGACGCGATCGAGAGCCTCGTCGACGACGACGATCTGCGGCTCCGGCTCGGCGCCGAGGGCCGCGAGTGGGCGAGGGCGAACCACACGCCCGAGCGCTTCCTCGAGGTGTTCGAGGAGCTCGCGACCTCGCTCGGGGAATGAGCGGCACCATGCGGATCGCATTCCTCCTCGAGCGCTTCCCGGTCGTCAGCGAGACGTTCCTGCTGACCGAGATGCGCGGCCTCCAGCGTGCCGGCCATGTGGTCGACGTCGTCTCCCACCATCGCCCGCGCCCGGGCGAGCCCGTGCACGACGAGGTCGCCGGTTCTGGGCTGCTCGAGCGGACGCACTACGTCGATGCCACGCTGACCCCGGATTCCCTCGACCCCGTGCCGTCGGTCCCGCTCACGCCCGGTCGCCACGACGTGCTTCACGCGCACTTCGGCCCCAACGCCCGGCGGTTCGCGTTCGCGAAGTCACAGGCCCGGACGCCGCTCGTCGTCACGTTCCACGGCTACGACCTCGGCGCTCAGCCGCGGGCGCACGGTGCGGCGATGTACGACGCGCTGTTCGGGACGGCCGACATCGTGACCGTCAACTGCGAGCATGCGCGCCGCGCGCTCGAGGCCCTCGGCTGCCCACCCGAGAAGCTCGTGCGGCTGCGCATGCCGATCGTGACCGACGAGCTTCCCTTCCGGGCGCGGCACCTGTGGCCGGGCGAGCCGGTGCGCATCGTCACGGTCGGGCGGCTCGTCGAGAAGAAGGGGCACGCCGTCGCGCTACGGGCGATCGCGGACGTCGCGCGCGACATCCCCGTGCGGTACGACGTCGTCGGCGGCGGACGGCTCGCCGAGCGCCTCGACGCCCTCGTGCGCAGGCTGGGGCTCGAGGGCGTCGTCACGCTCCACGGAGAGAGGGATAGCGCATTCGTGCGCCGCCTGCTCGACCAGGCACACCTCTTCGTGCTCGCCAGCACCGAGGCCGCCGACGGCGACCAGGAAGGCACGCCGGTCGCCCTGATGGAGGCGCACGGGTGCGGGCTCCCGGTCGTCAGCACGACCCATGCAGGTATCCCCGAGATCGTGCTCGACGGGCAGAGCGGCCTCCTCGTGCCCGAGAACGACCCGCGTTCGCTCGCCGGCGCGATCCGGCAGCTCGTCCGGGACCACGAGACGTGGCCGGCCCTCGGAGCCGCCGCCCGTAGCCACGTCGAGCAGACCTTCGACATCGCGCCCTGCACCGAGGAGCTGCTCGGCATCTACGCCCGCGCAATGAGCGATCGCGACGACCCGCGGCTCGTCGCCGTCGGGTAGCGCGCTAGAGGACCCAGGCGTTGTCGCGGAGGATAGGCGTGGCCGCGCCATCCGCGGTCAGCCCGTCGACCTCGACCTCGGGGCCGCCGATCATGAAGTCCGTGTGGAGGCCGGCGACGTTGACCCCGGCGGAGATCAGCTCGTCCGTGTCGAGGCCTTCGGCTCCGTCCACGGCGAAGGGAAGCCCGCCGCCGTAGGCGAGATGACAGCTCGCGTTCTCGTCGAAGAGCGTGTTCTCGAAGACGAGCCCCGTCTCCCTGACCCGTGAGGAGCCGTCCACGAGCGCGATCTCGCCGAGGAAGGGCGCCCGGTCGTCGCTCGCGATCTGGGCGCGGATCACCTCGGCGCCGTCGCCCTCTGCCTGCACGTCGACGACCTTGCCTCCCTCGAACCTCAGCTCGAGCCCCTCGACCCGCTTGCCGATCCCGGGCACCACGAGGGGGTAGGTCGACCGGACGACGCCCTCGGTCCTGCGCCAGTCCGGCGTCGTGAACACCTCTTCCGTCGGGATGTTCGGCAGGTGCTCGATCCCGGTCTCCGTCTGGAACGTCGCGCACATCCAGCGCGAGCCGCCGAGCAGGCCGACGACGAGGTCGGTGCCCGGCCCGCGGAAGCGGATCGCGTCGAGATGCGCGGCGTTCAGTGCGTCTGCACGCCCCTGGAGCATCGCGGCATGCGCGCGCCATGCCTCGACGGGGTCCTCGGCGTCGAGGCGCATCGTCGTCGCGACGGCATCCCAGAGCCGCTCGACGTCAGGCTCGCCGAGGACGGCCTCGGCCCAACCGGGATTCGGCGCGGGCACGATGACCCAGTTCAGCTTCCGGCCCATGACGAGGGGCAGGTAGATCATCCGGACGTCGCGCGCCTCCGCCTTCGCGACGAGCTCGGGATCGAGCCCGTCGAAGAGCGTCGGTTCGGGATCGCCGGTGAGTGAGATCAGCGCCGGCCGGGTGTCGCCCCAGGTGCGGATCCAGTCGAGAAGGTACTCCGGCGTGCGGCCGAGCTCGGCCTCGGGCCCGTGCTCGATCGCGGCCCTGCGCAGGTGGAGGTCCGAGATGACGGGGTGGACGCGCGGCGCGCCCGCCCTGAGCGCCGCGCGCGCGACGGCACGGGCGATCGGCGTGTGCTCCACCAGGTAGAGGAGAACGACTTCCTGGCCCGGCTGGACGTTCGCGCCGACCCGGACGACGAGGTCGGCGAAGCGGTCGAGGCGCTCGTCGGGCGTCATCGCGCGCGACGATAGCGGGATCGACCGCCGGGGTGTCGGGTGCTACTCGCCCCAGTCGAAGTCGCGAGAGCGGCCCCAGAGGCCGTCGTCGAGCGCGGCGCCCTCGACCGTCTCGTCCTCGCCGGGCCAGGGGAGAGGCTGGCTCGGCTCGGGGGCGGCCACGCCTTCGAGTGTCTCCTCGAGGCGGGCCTGCTCCTCCGACTTGAACAGCGGGTGGTTCTCGAAGGGGTCCTCGATCTCGTACCGGTCGAGCGGCATGTCGCCGTCGAGCGCGGCGTTTCGCTGCTTCAGGTCGAGGTGCTCTTGGATCGCGCGAGAGAGGGAGGAAGCGTCGTCCTCCGCGCGTGCTTCCGTCGTGAAGGGGTTCTCGGGAATGCTGGTATCGACTGCCATTCGGTCTCCGTTACGAGGTTCGGGTCGGTCGTGGGCCACGCCCCAGTGTAGCCGCGTGCATCTGACGTCCGAGCCGGTGCCTACGCCCCGAGCGCACCGAGCGCAGTGCGCACGATGCGGTCCTGCTCGACCTGGTGTGCGGTCGGGTAGCCCTCGCTGGGGCTCGCCTTCCAGGTCCGCCCGACGTACTGGAGGCTCTCGGCCGCGCTGGCGCGCACCGTCTCCTCGAGACGATGGCGGATCGAGCGCCACGGCCCCATGTTCTGCGGCTCCTCCTGCGCCCAGACGACCTGCCGGAGCCGCGGGTAGCGGGCGAGAAGCGCCTCGACGGCCCCGAGCGGGAACGGATACAGCTGCTCGAGCCGCGCCACGGCGACGTCGCGCACCTCCTCGTGGAGGTCGTGCCCGACGATGTCGTAGTAGAGCTTCCCCGAGCAAACGACGAGGCGCTCGGCCTCCTCGCGGCGCGCGTGCGGATCGTCGATCACGGCCTGGAACGCCCCTGTCGAAAGCTCCTCGAGCGTGGACGACGCCTGCTTCAGCCGGAGCAGGCCCTTCGGCGTCATGACGACGAGCGGTCGGGCAACGGCGTCGAGCGCCTGCCGGCGGAGCAAGTGGAAGAACTGGGCGGCGGTCGTGCAGTTGCAGACGCGGATGTTGTCCTGCGCGCCCTGCTGGAGGAACCGCTCGAGGCGCGCGCTCGAGTGCTCGGGCCCGTTCCCCTCGTAGCCGTGCGGGAGCAGGAGCGTGAGCCGGGAGGTCTGGTTCCACTTCGACCGCCCCGCGACCACGAACTGGTCGATCACGATCTGGGCGCCGTTGACGAAGTCGCCGAACTGCGCCTCCCAGAGGACGAGCGCGTCCGGCGCGGAGACCGAGTAGCCGTACTCGAAGCCGAGCGCCGCGTACTCCGAGAGGGGCGAGTTGTAGACCTCGAACGACGCGTTCGCGCCCGGCAGGCTCTTGATCGGGGTCGCCGTCTCGCCGCTCCGCGGGTCGTGGAGCACGAGGTGCCGGTGCGAGAACGTCCCGCGCTCGGTGTCCTGCCCCGAGAGGCGGATCGGGATACCGTCCTCGAGCAGCGACGCGAACGCGAGCGCCTCGGCCTGGCCCCAGTCGATCCCACCCGCCTCGATCGTGTCCCGCCGGCGCTCGAGCTGGCGGGCGAGCTTCGCATTCACCGTGAACCCAGGAGGCACCTGGAGCAGCTGCTCGTTGAGCGCGCGCAGGCGCTCGGCCGGAACCGCAGTCTCGACGACGTCCGCCGTGCCGGTCGTCGACAGCGGCTCGGGCGGGGGCGCCGGCGGGTCCGCGATGGACGCACGCAGCCGGTCGTGGGCCGCGCGCAGTGTCGCCGTCACCTCGTCGACGATGCCGGTGACCTCGTCGTCGCCGACCACGCCCTCCTCGACGAGCCTCGCAGCGTAGTGCTCGCGCACGGTCGGCTGGTGGTCGATCCGCTCGACCATCAGCGGCTGCGTGTACGCGGCCTCGTCCTGCTCGTTGTGCCCGAAGCGGCGGTAGCCGACGACGTCGATCACGAAGTCGTGCCCGAACTCGGCCCGGTACGCGAGCGCGAGCGCGACCGCGCTCAGAGCAGCCTCCGGGTCGTCGGCGTTGACGTGCACGATCGGGATGTCGAAGCCCTTGGCGAGATCGCTCGAGTAGCGCGTCGAGCGGCTCTCCGTCGGGTCGGTCGTGAAGGCGACCTGGTTGTTCGTGATCAGGTGGAGCGTGCCACCGGTGGAGTAGCCCTCGAGGCTCTGGAGGTTGAGCGTCTCCGCCACGATGCCCTGCCCCGCAAAGGCCGCGTCGCCGTGGATCAGGATCGGCAGCGCGACGGTGGGGTCGTGCAGGCCCGTCCCCTGCGAGCGGTCGGTCTGCTCGGCGCGGGTCCACCCCTCGACGACCGGGTCGACGGCCTCGAGGTGACTCGGGTTCGGCGCGATCGTCACCTCGATTTCACCGGAGCCGGTAACACGGGTGCCGGAGGCGGGAAGGTGGTACTTGACGTCGCCGCTTCCGCCCTCCGGGTCGACGACGAGCGCGTCGTAGGAGCGCTCGCCCTCGAACTCCCGCAGGATCGACTCGTACGAGCGTCCGACCGTGTGGACGAGTGCGTTGAGGCGACCGCGGTGGGCCATTCCGATCACGACCTCGTGCGCGCCGCCCTCCGCGCCGAGCTCGATCGCCTCGTCGAGCATCGGGACGAGCACGTCGAGCCCCTCGAGCGAGAACTGCTTCTGGCCGAGGAACGAGCGGCGCAGGTACTGCTCGACGCCCTCGACCTGGGCCAGGCGCCGCAGGAGGCGCACGCGGCGCTCCGGCTCGAGCGGAACGTGGAAGCGGCCGGACTCGATCGCCTTGCGCAGCCAGACGCGCTCGGCGTGGTCCGAGATGTGCTCGATCTCGTAGGCACTCGACCCCATGTACACCTCGCGCAGCCGCGGTAGCGCCTCGAGCAGCGTGTCGCCGGGGACGTAGAGGCGCAGCACGCCGGCCGGGATCCGCGCCTGGAGCTCGGGTGTCAGCGCGGGGACGAGCCGCGTCTCGTCGAGGGCCGGGTCCCCCAGCGGCTCCGACCCGAGCGGGTCGAGCCGGGCGGCGAGGTGCCCGTGCATGCGGTACGCCTTGACGAGCGCCATCGCGGCGGCGACGGCGCCGAGGAGGCTCGGGTCCTCGGGGGCCTGGGACGCCGGCGCAGCGGGTGTCGGTGCGACGGGTCTCGGTGCGACGGGTGTCGGTGCGGCCTCGACGGGCGGCGGTGCGCCGTTGCCCGCTTGGCCCCCGTCGTAGGCGGCCGCCGTCGGCTCCCGCTCGGACTCCTCGAAGATCCGGCGCCACTCAGGGGGGACGCTCGCGGGGGCGTCGCGGTAGTCCTCGAGCAACTGCGCCACGTAAGCCGCGTTGGGCCCGGTCACCTCGGTCGATGCCATCTCGATGTGTTGTACCAGCGTGGCCGGAAGCGGCCCCGCGCCGGGGCGGCGGATCGCCTCTAGAAGAGCGGGCCGTCGGTCACGACCACGACCACCATGCCGATCACCCACGCGACTGCGCCGAAGAGCGCGGCCTTGAGCGCGAGCGACTGGTAGCGGGCGCTCATCCGCGCGGCCACGAGAGCGGCGACGATCGCCACCGGAGCAAGGCGGGCCGGGTGGGCGTGGAGCTGGAGCAGGAGGCCGAAGCCCATCGCGATCGCCGAGAGGACGATCGAGCCCACGGCGAGGAGACCGGCGATCGTGTCGGCCGCGGTCGCCCGGTCGCCGTGTGTCTCGTCGACGGAGCTCACGACCGCACCTCGGCGCGCGAGGCGTGCGGACGCGAGGGCACCCGACGGGGCATCCGCGACCCGCGCCGGCCGCCACTCGGCCGGCCGCTACGCGGTGTCGCCGGCCGGCGCAGGAGCGGAGCGTCGGAATCCGGGGTGTCGGCGACACGGACGGGTGTCGTCGGCTGCTCGTCCCGCGGCTCGGCTCGGATCGCCCACCAGACCACCATGCAGAGGTACACGAGGGGGATCTTGAGCAGCACGAGCATGAAGACGATCTCCCAGACCATGCGCCGAGTCTACGCCATCGGCGCCGCCGTTCGTCTGCGCGCGCTTGCAGGCAGTCCGGCGATGGGAGCGAAATCAGAGGGAGCCCCGCCTTCACACCGCCCTTACGCGGTCGGGCTACCGTGCCCGCTTCCCGCACCCGCCAAAGGAGGTCCTCGTGCGTTCCATCGTCCGCCTGCTCTTCCTCGCGTGTCTCGCAGCCGCCGTTCTCGTCCCCGCCGCAACGGCCGCCGACCGCATGTGGGTCGGCTTCCAGGACGACCCGATGTTCCGCTGGGACGGCGCCCGGCTGGACGCTCTCGACCGGGCGCGCTCGAACAACGCGTCGATCCTGCGGACGATCGTCGACTGGTCGAAGGTCGCGCCGACGCGCCCCGCCCAGCCCACCGACCCGTTCGACCCGGTGTACCAGTTCGGCGACGTGGACGAGTTCGTGCGCAACGCGCAGCAGCGCGGGGTCGAGGCGCTGATCACGCTGTGGGGCACGCCTTCGTGGGCGAACGGCGGCCAGAAGCCTCAGGCGCTGCCGACGAGCCTCGCGGACTTCCAGGACTTCGCGCGGGCTGTCGCCGCCCGCTATTCCGGCCGCTACGCCGGCTACCCATACGTCCGCTTCTTCACGATCTGGAACGAGTCGAACCTCGCGACGTTCCTGGTGCCCCAGTTCAACGCGAGCGGCAAGATCGTCAGCCCCGCGAACTACGCCAAGCTCGCGAAGGCGGGGATCGCGGGGATCAAGGCCGGGAACCGCAGCGCCTTGGTCGCGATCGGCGAGACCTCGTCCAACGGACGCGACAAGCACCGCGCGGGCCTCACCGACACCGTGGCTCCGGCGACCTTCATGAAGGGCGTGGCGGCATCGATGCGCGGCGTCAGGTTCGACGCCTGGGCCCACCACCCGTATCCGTTCCCGGTGAATCAGAAGCCGACGCAGCTCGTCCGCTACCCGAACGTGACCCTCAAGAGCATGCCCCTCTTCGAGAAGGACATGGACATCGCGTTCCGGCGGAAGAACATCCCGATCTGGGTCACGGAGTACGGCAACGAGACGAAGCCCGGTGAGCCGAAGGGCGTCACCGAGGCGCAGCAGGCGGTCTACATCCCCCAGGCGATCGGGATGGCGCGCGCCGACGCGCGCATCCAGATGTTCGTCTGGTTCGTGATGCAGGACTCGCAAGGCTCTCTGTGGCAGAGCGGGATCTACCGTCAGAGTGGCGCGCCGAAGCGGGCCCAGCCCGTCTTCGCCAAGACCGCCAAGCCGCTCAGCCCCGTGAACGGCAAGATGACCGTGCGCGGCGGTACGAAGAACCCGAAGATCACGGTCTACCTGCGGGAGTACTGCGCGAACAACCCCGCCGGCGCGACGGTCGGGTACACGATCCGCAGCTACCTGAAGTCGAAGCTCGTGGCGGTCAGCCAGGGCGCCGCTCCGCTCGGCCTCGACTGCACCGTGAAGCCGCGCGTGGCGAAGCTCACGGTGGCGAAGAAGAAGACCTACCGCGTCACCGTGACGGCGAACACGGCGACGACCGCCGAGGTTCTCCGCACGATCACGATCGTCGGCGCCTGAGCACGTGCCTGCGGGGTGCGGGCGGGCCCCGCTCCCCGCAGGCACGACGTTCGCAGGGGCGGACAGGTCCGTAGCACGCGTGCTACGATAGTCCTCGTGGCACGGAAGATCACTCAGCGCGAGCTGCGGAACGAGAGCGGCGAGATCATGCGTGCGCTCGACCGGGGAGAGAGGTTCGTGGTGACCCGCAACGGCGTCCCGCTCGGAGAGCTGGCGCCGCTCCGCCGACGCGAGCTGGTCCCGGTGGAGGTCGCGATCGCGACGTTCGCGGGTGCGCCCGCGATCGACGCCGAGCGCTTCCGGACGGACGTCGACGAGGCGCTCGACCAGGATCCGGCTCCGCGTGGCTGAGTCACGGCCACGGCGCCCACGCGGGCTCGTCGACACGTCGGTCGTGATCGACCTCGAGCGCCTCGATCCGGCTTCCCTGCCGGCCGAGCTCGCCGTCTCGGCGGTGAGCCTCGCCGAGCTCGCAGCCGGCCCACATGCGACGACCGACCCGGCCGAGCGCGCCCGCCGCCAGGACCGGTTGCAGCGCACAGAGGCGACGTTCGAGCCGTTGCCGGTCGACGGGGATGTGGCCCGCGCCTACGGGCGTGTCTACGCCGCCGTTCGAGCCAGCGGCCGTCGGGCGCGCGGGCGGCGCGCGTTCGACCTGCTGATCGCCGCGACCGCGCTCGCCCGCGAGCTGCCGCTCTACACGCGGAACCCCTCTGATTTCGACGGCCTCCACGGCCTCGTCGACATCGTC
Source organism: uncultured Actinomycetes bacterium (assembly GCA_963845965.1). Taxonomy (GTDB): domain Bacteria; phylum Actinomycetota; class Thermoleophilia; order Gaiellales; family Gaiellaceae; genus Gaiella. Next base: position 22,824 of record CAWJUF010000015.1, read on the forward strand.
GCCGTGTGACTGGGCTACCCGAGCAGCTCGATCGGCTCTCCCTCGGGTCGTTCACGTCATGGAGCCGAGGGGGATCGAACCCCTGACCTCCAGAGTGCCACTCTGGCGCTCTCCCAGCTGAGCTACGGCCCCGGAACACTCGATTGTAGACGCTTGGCGATCGACGCATCGTCGGACGGAGGTGTCCGACTGAAGCCGGACACCGCGCGAGACGGCACTGCCTCGGTGTCGGACTTCAGTCGGACATCCACATCCTCGACCAGCATGGGAGTTATGCCGTCGCGGCGGCCTCGAGCTTCGGGACGTCGTCCCAGAGGTCCTCGAGGCGGTAGTACTCCCGCGTCTCCGGCGTGAAGACGTGGAGGACGACGTCGAGGTAGTCGTCGACGACCCAGCTGGCCTCGGGGAGGCCGCTCGAGGAGCGCGGCGTGAGCTTCGCGTCGCGCTTCAGCACGGCGTACACCTCGTCGTGGATCGCCTTCGTGAGCCGAGGGTTCTTCCCGGTCGCGATCACGAAGTAGTCGGTGTAGTCGCACACCGACCGCATATCGAGGATGGCCACGTCCGTCGCCAGCTTCTCCTCGCAGAGAGCGGCGATACGGCGTGCAGTGTCGAGCGATGTCAGGTCGGGGTCGTCCCTTCGGTCGGATCGTCTCCAAGCATACCCCCAGCCCCTCGGCGGTCAACGCGCCGGTACAGCTCGAGTCGCGCGATCTCGGCCTCGACCGCAGGCGGGACGAGGCCGCCGATCGGCGCCCCCGTCGCGGCGCGCGCCCGGATGTCGGACGAGGAGACGGGCAGCGGCTCGATCTCGAAGAAGGCGACCCTGTCGGGCCGTTCGAGCCGGCCGAGCACGGCGTCTAGCCCGGCGCCGTCGACGCCGGGGCGCGTCGCGACCCCGAGCCGCGCCAGCTCGAGCACTCGCGCCGGCTCCTTCCACCCGAGGAAGGCCGCGAACTCGTCCGCCCCGACGAGGAAGACCGGGTCGTCCAGACCCAGTGCCGCGAGCGAGTCGACGGTGCGGGAGAACGGGTCGAGCGAGACCTCGGCCTCGTCGAGGGGAGCGAACGCGAGCTCGGCGAGGAAAAGGCGGATCGAGGGCGCGGTCGAGACGTCCTTGTGGCCCGGCTCCTCGACGACGCGGACAAGCAGCCTCTCGAGGCCGAACCGCTCGACCCCGCGGCGCGCGAGCTCCACGTGGCCGACGTGAGGCGGGTCGAAAGCGCCGCCGAAGACGCCGACGTTCACTCCCATTCGAGCTCCTCGTCGCCGATCTCGACCAGCGCGCCGCGGCGGATGCCCGCGCCGCGGAGCGCCTCCTCGAGCTCGTCGTCCTCCGGGATCTGCCCGACCACCCGGAAGCCCCGGTCGGTGCGCAGCACGCGGAACAACCGGCGCGCGGGCGGCGCGGGGCGATAGTCGAGGAAGTCCGGGAGCTCGGCCTCCGCGTCGGGGAGCTCAGGGGCGGCGGGGCATTGCGCGAACAGCGCACGCGTCAAGCGGTCGATCCCTGCTCCCGTGGCGCAGGAGACGCGATGGACGGCGACGATGCGCGGGTCGTCGACCGAGAAGGGCGCCTGGTCGGGCGTGAGGTCGGCCTTGTTGAGGACGACGATCTGCGGCCGCTCGTCGAGCCCGGCGCCGTAGAGCGCCAGCTCGCGATCGATCGTCGCGAAGCGCGCGTCGGAGTCGCCCTCGGAGCCGTCGATCACGTGGACGAGGAGGCGTGCGCGCTCGAGGTGCGCAAGGAAGGCGTGGCCGAGGCCGACGCCGTCGCTGGCGCCCTCGATCAGGCCGGGGACGTCGGCGACGGTCAGCTGTCCCCCGTCCGGCGCCTCGACGGTGCCGAGCACCGGCTGGAGGGTCGTGAACGGGTAGTCGGCGACCTTCGGTGTCGCGTTCGAGATACGGCGCAGGAGCGAGGACTTGCCCGCGTTGGGCAGCCCGGCGAGCGCGGCGTCCGCCACCAGCTTCAGGCGGAGCTCGAGCGTGTGCTCCTCCCCGGGAAGCCCCGTCTCCGCGAACCGCGGCGTCTGCCGCGTCGGCGTCGCGAATCGCGCGTTGCCCCTCCCGCCGACGCCGCCGCGCGCGGCGACGACGCGCAATCCCGGGCGCGCGAGATCGGCCACGAGCCCGCCGTCCTCTCCCGTCAGCTGCGTCCCGACGGGGACCGCGAGCTCGACCGGCTCGCCGTCCGCACCGTGCTTGCGGGCGCCGCGGCCGTTCCCGCCTCGCGCGCCCGCGAAGACCCTCCGGCCACGCAGCGAGGACAGATCGCGAAGCGACGGGTCCGCAACGAGCGTCACGTCGCCGCCGCGGCCACCGTCGCCGCCGTCGGGGCCGCCCTTTGGGACGTGCTTCTCGCGACGGAAGCTCAGCGCGCCGTCGCCGCCGCGGCCCGAGCGGACGACGATGCGGGCACGGTCGTGGAACAAAGGAGAACCGATGCCGCCTGTGCGCGGCGGCGTCCCGACGTCAGGCCGTTTCGGCGGACGCCGTGACCGAGATCGAGCGCCGCTCGCCGCTGCGATGGAACCCGACGACACCCGGGCGGAGCGCGAAGAGCGTGTCGTCGCGGCCGATGCCGACGCCGGGCCCCGGACGGAAGCGGGTGCCGCGCTGGCGAACGATGATCATCCCGGCCTTGACCTCCTGGCCCGCGAAGATCTTCACGCCGAGCCGCTGGCTCGCGGAGTCGCGCCCGTTCTTGGAGGAGCCGAGCCCCTTCTTGTGCGCCATTAGCCTGGAGCCTCCTGTGCGATCGCTGCCTCGAGCGCGGCGATAGCGCCCTTGCGCTTGCCGTGTGCATGCTCGTAATCGAGCGCCGCCGCGAGTGCCGCTGCCTCCCACTTCGGCGTAGCGTCCTTGATCTGGGCGACCGTCAGGTCGGCGTAGCCCTCCGGCAGCGCGGGCGGAGCCTCGGCCTCGGCCGGCGCCGCGGCGGGCTCCGGCGTCGCCTTCGGCTTCGCGCGCTCGCGCTTTGCGGCCCCGCCACCGATCGACTCGATCTGGATCCGGGTCAGCGACGCGCGGAAGCCCGTGTGGCGCTTGTAGCCGGTGCGCTTCTTGTACTTGCCGATGCGGATCTTGGGGCCTTTCTCCTGCGAGAGGACCGTTGCCGTGACGGCGCCGTCTGCGGGAGCGAGCTCGGGGTCGCCCGAGCCGCCGGTGAGCAGCACGGTGGGCGTGAACGACGCACCGTCCTCGAGCGCGAGGCGGTCGACGAGCAGCCGCTCGCCCTCGCGGACGCGGTACTGCTTGCCACCGACGGAGATGATCGCGTAACTCATGCTCGAGGCCTTCTGACGTGGAAATCGCGGGCAGCGCCCGCGAGTCGCAGGATTGTAGCGGAGATCGGCCCCTCGAACACGGTCACGGCCGGCGGTCGAAGTCCTCGATCCACTCGGACATCGGGACGTAGCCCGCGTCGTCCGACGCACCGGCAGGTGCCTCGGCGGGTGCCTCGGCAGGCACCGGCTCGAGGGCGGCGGGCTCGCCGTTCGCCTCGGACGCAACCGTTGCGATCTCGCCCGCGTCGGGATCGGGCGCCGCGCCGTCACCGTTCGTCGCCGCCGGCTTCTTCTTCCGGCTCCGGCCTCCGCGCGACCCGCGGCGCGTCCGCTTCCGTGGCACCGCGCCGTCACCCTCGGACGGCCGGTCTGCCTCCGGTCCGGAGGCGGCCTCCTCGCCGACCGCGGTCTCAGTCTCCGTCTCGTCGTCGGCCTCCGCTCCGTCGTCGGGAACGTGGATCCGGGGCGTCCGCCGCTTCGGGGACGCCGTCTCGACCGCGGCCTCGCCGTCGTCTGCGGACGCCACCGCCTCGGGCTCTTCGTCCGGCTCGCCGCCCTCGCCGGCCTCCAGTGCGGCGGTGGGCTTCTTGCGGCGCTTTCCGCCGCGCGAGCCGCGACGCGTCCGCTTCTTCGCGGGCGCCTGCGGCTGGCCGTCCTCGCCGGTGGATACCGCGACCGCGTCCTCGGGCTCCGCGTCCTCGGACGCCTCCGCCACGACGGCCTCTTCGACGACCTCGTCGACCTCGACCTCGCCGAGCGACTCGGGCTCCGGCTCGGGCGCACCGGCCTCGGCTTCGTCCGCCCTCCGTCGCGCGGGCGCGCGGGTCGGCTTCTCGGCCTCGCTCTCGAACGTGATCGGCGCGACGCCCGGTTCGCCTGCGACGAGCATCGCGAACGCCTGACCCTCGAGCACGCGGCCGATCGTGACCTTCGCCTTCTTCCCGACCAGCTTCGCCGCGTCCGCGACGACGACGTCGAGGCCGTCGAGCTTGCCGACCGCCGCCGTCGCGTCGTGCAGGTCGATCTCGACGAGCTTCAGGTCGACCTCGGCGCCCTCGGTCACGGACGTCTGTGGGGCGAGGTCGTCACGGCGGCCCTCGGCGCGCACCTCGAAGTGGTCGGCGTGGGCATGACCCTCGGCAGGGACGAGGTAGAACCGCCTGCGGGTGGCGTCCTCGAGCGCCCGGAGCCGCTCGCCGCCCGATCCTGCGAGGAGCGCGAGTGTCCTCGGGTGGAGCGCGACCTGGTACGCCTGGACGCGCGACCCGGCGCCCGCGACGGCGAGCGCCTTGAGGCGCCGCTCGACCTGGAGCGCGATGGTGGCATCCGAGACGACGATCCCGTCGCCCGCGCACGTCGGGCACTTGCGGGTCATCACCTCGCGCGGCCCGTCTGTGACCTTCTGCCGCGTCATCTCGACGAGGCCGAGGGGCGAGATCTCGACGACGTACGTCTTCGTCCGGTCGCGCTCGAGCTCCGTGCGGAACGCCTCCTCGACGGCATGCCGGTTTTTCGGGTTGGCCATGTCGATGAAGTCGATGACGACGATCCCGCCGATGTCGCGCAGCCGCAGCTGGCGGACGACCTCCTTCACGGCCTCGAGGTTGTTCTTGACGATCGTGTCCTCGAGGCGCTGCGTCGAGCTCTTGGAGCGCGAGCCGACGAAGCTGCCCGTGTTGACGTCGATGACGGTGAACGCCTCGGCGTAGTCGAACACGAGGTAGCCGCCGGAGGGCAGGTCGACGCGGCGATCGAGCGTCGAGGAGATCTCCTTGTCGACGCCGAACTTGGCGAACAGCGGCTCCTTGTCCTTCGTCTTGTGGACCCGCTCGATCATGTGGGGCGACGTCTTCTTCAGGTAACCGACGATGCGCTTGTGCGTGCGCTCCGAGTCGACGTGAGCGGCGAGGAAGTCGCCTGCGAAGAGGTCCCGGACGATCCGCAGCGGCAGCTCGGCCTCCTGGTAGACGAGCTCGGGGCCGGTGGCGAGCTTCGCGCGCGCCTGGATCGTCTTCCAGAGCCGCTGGAGGAAGACGAGGTCGCGCTCGATGTCCTCCGGCGAGGCCCCGTCTGCCGCGGTGCGGACGATCACGCCGCCCGTCGAAGGGGCGATTCCCTTGAGGATCTCCTTGAGGCGGTTTCGCTCAGCGTCCTCGAGCCGTCGCGAGACGCCGAGCCCCTCGCCGTTCGGGACGTAGACGAGGAAGCGGCCAGGCAGCGAGATCTCGGTCGTGAGCCGCGCGCCCTTCGTCTTCATCGGGTCCTTGACCGCCTGCACGAGGATCTGCTGGCCCCGCTGGATCAGGTCGGTGATCTTCTTCCCGTGCCGCTTGCCCTCGAGCTCGGGCACGACGATCTCGTCGACGTACAGGAACCCGTTCTTCTCGAGGCCGATCTCGACGAAGGCGGCCTCCATGCCGGGAAGCACGTTGTCGACCCTGCCGATGTAGATGTTCCCGGCGATCGAGCGGCGCTCGGGCCGCTCGAGGTAGACCTCGGCGACGCGGTCGTCCTCGAGCAGGGCGACGCGCTGCTCGCCGACGTCGACCGAGATGAGGAGCTCGCGCTTCGCCTGCGGCAGAGGCGCGCGTCGCGGCAGCTGCCGCCGCCGCTCGCGGCCGCCGGAGCGCTGCCCGCCCGAACGGCTGCGTGAGCCCTTCTCGGAGGCGCTCTTCTCCTTCTCGGAGGCGTTCTTCTGCTGCTTCGGCGCCTCGCCAGTCGGCGAGGGTCCGTCCTCGGGCGTGTCGGCGGCTGCGCCGGGCTTGCGTCGCCCCTTGCCTCCGCGGCTCCCGCGGCGCCGGCGCTTGCGCTGAGCGGCGGCGTCGGGCGCGGTCGTGCCTTGGGCCTCGTCGGCCTCCTCGGCGTCGAGCTCCTCAGTCGGAGCGGGCGCCTCCTCCGGTGCCATGGCGGCCTCTGCCGCCGGGTCGTCCTTGCGTCGTCGAAACCGGAACCAGGGCAATACTCGTGTCTCCTCGTGTAAGCGCGCGCGAGCGCAGGCCCGCAGGAGCGGAGCGCCTCGCGCAGCGTCGGGTGGCGAATTCAGTGGCCATGTGCCTGACGCAAGGTTATCAGCGACCGAGCTGTCGTCCCGCGGGGCTCGCCCGTCGACTTCGTCTGCCGGCCTTCGCCCGCCGGCTTCGCCGTCAGGCCGCTGCGGGGCGCAGACGCGCGCGGCGCGCGCGCACGGCCCGCAAGCGCTGCGTGAGCCGCGCCCACGCCCAGGGCTCGAGCTCCTGGTAGCGGCCATGCCCCTGCCCACGGGTCGACTCGAGATATTCGAACCAGGCGTCCGCCTCCTCGATCTGCAGCAGTTCCTCTGCGAGCTCCGTATCGGGCACCGTCGACCTCCCCGTCGAAAGAACCGTGAACCGGTGCGATCCTAGGACCCGGACCGGACGGAGCCTGTCCGCGAGGTGCTATCGGCGGGCGACGCGCTCGAAGGCCATCGCGAGCGCGTAGGTGGCGGCCGCGGCGACCGCGGCGTCGAGAAGCCGGTTGCGCGCCGGAAGCCGGCGTACGAGCGTCCTGGCCAGGAGCCCGGTGGCGAGCGAGGCGACGAGCGGAGGGCCGACCGCCTCGGCGGTCGCCCGCGGCGTCTCCGGCGCCGGACGCCCGGCCGTGGCCGCCACGTCGGCGAGCATCCGCGCCTGTGCGAGCGCGAGGAGCGGCAGCCGCGGGCCTCCGCGGCGGAGCGCGATCGTCCCCGCGGTGAGCGCTCCGTCGGCGACGCGCCGGTCCTGCACCGCGTCCCGGATGACCGGGAGCCCGCCCGCGAGGGCGGCACCGTCCGGGCCAAGCGCGGCCGCGAGCGTGCGCGCGATCTCCGCGACCGGGAACCCCCGGCCCGGCGGAACGTCGACGACGTCCGTGGCGAGCACGTAGGGGATAGGCGTGTCCGTCGAGCCCGTCCGGACGCCGATCACCGGGACGAGCGCGCGCGTCGCGCGGCGAAGCAGCTCCTCGTCGGCCCGGGTCGCGGCCGCGCCGACGACGCAGACGAGCGCGGCCGCCTCGGACGGATCGCCCTGCGTGCGTACGAGCGAGGGGTCGCCGCCTGCACGGAGCTCGGCGGCGAGCTGCTCGGCGAGGACCCCCGTGACGAGGATCGGGCCGTTGGGCGACAGGGCACTGCGGTTGTGCCGCGCCAGCGAGACGACGTCGCGCGGGCCGATCCCGAGCCCGTTCACCGGAGCTCGTCCGTCCGGCCGCGCGCGTGGATCCCCTGCAGGACGCCGATCGCGACGAGGTTCGCGACCATCGACGAGCCGCCGACGGTGATGAACGGGAGGGGGATGCCGGTCACGGGCGCGATGCCCATCGTCATGCCGACGTTCACGAAGACCTGGAAGAGGAACGCGAAGACGACGCCGCCGGCGACGACGGCGCCGTACATGTCACCGGCCACGGTGACCACCCGCAGCCCCCGCCAGACGACGAGCAGGTAGAGGAGGAGCAGGATCGCCGTCCCGAAGAAGCCGCGCTGCTCGGCGAAGGAAGCGAAGACGAAGTCGGTCGCGTGCTCGGGCAGGTAGTCGAAGCGCGTCTGGCTCGCCTCGTTCACGCCGCGGCCGTCGATCCCGCCGGAGCCGACGGCGGTGATCGACTGCGTGACGTTGTACGTCAGCCCGCTTGGGTCGGCGTCGGGGTTTGCGAAACCGGTCAGACGCGCCGTCTGGTAGGGCTTCAGCACGTCGATGCCCGAGGCGGGCAGGAACCAGAGGACGCCGAGGACGAGCGTCGCGGCGAGCGTCCCCAGCAGCGCGAGGTGCAGCCAGCGGACACCCGCGACGAAGAGCACCGCCGTGAACGCGGCCGTGTAGACGAGCGCCGTGCCGAGGTCGGGCTGCAGGAAGACGAGGAGGATCGGCGCGGCACCGAGGGCGAGGGCGACCGCCACCGTCCGCAGCCTGCCCAGGTCGCGCTGTCGCTCCACGAGGAAGCCGGCGATCGCGAGGACGAAGAGCACTTTCCCGAACTCGGACGGCTGGAACTGGAGCGGCCCGATGTCGATCCACCGCTTCGAGCCGCGGACGGCCTCGGCGAAGCCGTAGACGACCACCATCAGGCCGATCGCGATCCCGTAGACGACGCGCCAGTGCCTGCAGTAGACGCTCGGCGGGATCGCGATCGCCGCGACCAGGCCGATGCCGCCGACGGCCGTGGCGATCGCCTGGCGCGTGACGAAGTAGCCCGGGTCGCCGGGCACGTCGAAGCGCGTGATGCCCGCCACCGCCCACAGCCCGTAGCCGACGAGGGCGGCCGCCGCGAGCAGGAGCACGAGGTCGAGCCGCCGCGCGAGCGCGGCGAGGTCGACCGCGTCGCGACGGAGCGGGACCCGCTGGCGTCCGGCGTCGGCGATCATCAGTCGGTGCTCACCAGGTTCGGGTCACCGCCCTTGGCACCGAAGAACCTCTCGAAGACGCGCAACGCCGCGGGCGCGGCTGCCGTCGAGCCGTGGCCGCCGTTCTCGATCACCGCACAGACGACGAGCCGCGGGACCTCGGTCTGCGCGGGCCCGTAGCCGCACCACCAGGACTGGTCCTCGGTGTGCCCCGCCGGGTACCCGGGCACCTGGACGACCTTCTCGGCCGTGCCGGTCTTGCCCGCGATCGGAACGGGGAAGCTCGCGAACACGCCGGAGGACGTCCCGAACGTCGAGTGGGTCGCCGAGTAGAGGCCGTCGCGGACGACCTGGAGCGCGGCAGGGTCGACGCCGACCGGCTTCGGCGGGTCGGGCGCGAAGCGCCGCTCGACGACCGGCGACTGGCCGTTCGGGGCGGCGGTCTCGACCTGCGAGACGACGTAGGGCGTGACGAGCTTGCCGCCGTTCGCGATCATCGCGTAGAAGCGCGCCATCTGCAGCGGCGTCACCTGGACGTCCTGCTGGCCGATCGCGAGCTGGATCGAGTTTCCTGGGTTCCACGCGCGGTCCCAGTCGCTCTCGAAGTGCTTCTTCCGCCACGCGGGCGTCGGCACGAGACCCACCTGCTCGCCGCCGAGGTCGAATCCCGTCGGGACGCCGAAGCCGAACTTCCGCGCCCACTGCTGCATCCGCGAGCGGCCCTGGTCGCCCTCGAGGTAGAACTGGTAGCCGAGCTGGTAGAAGTAGGTGTCGCACGACCGGGCGAGCGCCTCGACCAGCGTCATCGGCTGGTTGACGTACGGGTCCCAGTTGCGGAACTCCTGCTTGTCGAGGCCGTACGTGGCGGTCGGCGTGCACTGGAGCGCCTGGTAGGGCTGGAGAACGTGCTCCTGCATTGCGGCGAGCGCCGTCACCGGCTTCCAGGTCGAGCCGGGCGGGTAGATGCCGCTCGTGACGCGGTTGATCCCCGGATAGTTCTGCTCTGCGGCGACCTTGTCGTTCACGAGCGGCTCGATCTTCTTCGGGTCGACCCGGCCGACGTAGACCGAGGGCTTGTACGTCGGGCTCGACGCCATGGCGAGCACGGCTCCGTCGTTCGGGTCGAGCGCGACGATCGCGCCGCCGTCGGCGTAGTACGACTCGTTCGCCTGCGCCGTGGAGATCCCGTAGCGGAGTGCCTGCTCCGCGGCGCGCTGCAGCCCGAGGTCGATGGTCAGCCGCACCGCCTTCCCGGGCCGCGCCTCGCGTCGCAGCTGCAGCGGACCCTGCGGCCGGCCCAGCGAGTCCACCCTGATCTCGGCCTGGCCCGCGTCGCCGCGCAGGTACTCGTCCTCCCGTGCCTCGACGCCGGTCTTCCCCACCTTGTCGCCCGGCCTGTAGACGTTGCGCTTGCGGTCGAGCTCGCCCTGCGACACCTCGCCGACGTAGCCGAGCACCTGCGCCGCAAGCGACTGGTTCGGGTAATGCCGCAGATAGGTCTGCTGGATCTGGACGCCGGGGAACTCCGATTGGTGCTCGTACAGATAGGCGACCTGGTCCTCGCCGACCGCCGTCCTCACCGTGATCGGGTTGAGCGGGTCGGCGATGCGCTCGTCGACCTCCTTGGCGAGCCGGAGCGGGCGGACCCGCAGGACGTCGGCGAGGTGCTTGATCACGGCGTAGCGGCGGTTCGCGGGCAGGTCGCCGACCCACAGCTTCACGGCGGTGCCGGCGACGTTGTCGACGATCACGCGGCCGTGGCGGTCGAGGATCGTCCCGCGCGGCGCCTCGAGCCGGATCGTCCGCAGCTGGTTCCCCTGGGCCTCGGCGAGGTACCGGTCGCCCGAGAGGACCTGGAGCGACCAGAGCCGGAAGAAGAGCACGGCGAACACCGCGAGCGCGACGACGCCGAGGACGCCGATGCGGAATGCGAGCCCGGGCGTGAGCCGGTAGGGCGCCTCGACCCCGGGGTCGGGCGGAAGGAACCTGCTCGACGGGGCGCGCGGCTCGCCGTACGGCGCGTTCGTGCTCAAACGAGATCCACCTGACGCGCGCGCTCGAGGCCCCGCGGCTCCGCAAGCATCGCGCGGGTGACGGGCCAGATACCGAGGGCGAGCACCGCCGCGAGGATCGCGCTCGGCACGGCGGTGACGAGCGCGTCGCGCGCTGCCACCGGCTCGCCGAGGAGGAAGTGGAGCGCGACGGCTCCGAGGCCGGCGAGAATCGAGATCGCAAACGAGGCGAGGGCCGGGGCGTAGCGCCGGCCGCGGCCGGTCGTCTCGCCGTAGCGCCCGGCCCAGTAGCCGGCGAGCGTGAGCACGATCGAGGTCGTGCCGAGCGTGCCGAGCGTCATCACGTCGACGAGCAGCCCGCCTGCGAAGCCTGCCGCGGCGCCCGGGATCGAGCCCGCGGCGAGCGCGACGCAGACGATCGTCACGAGCAGCAGGTCCGGCTCGGCCCAGAGCATGCGCGCACCGCCGAGCACGGTCACCTGCACGACGGCCGCGACGAAGACGAGCGGGGTGATGCGCAGCGCCGTGCTCACCGCGCCTCGGCCTTGCGATCGACTGGGATCAGCACGAGCACCGCCTCGAGCGCGCTCAGGTCGGCAAAGGGGGTCACCTGCACCTGCGTGTAGAGGTCGGTGTCGGTGGTGCCGACGCTCGTGACGCGTCCGATTCGGATGCCCCGCGGGTAGAGGGACGAGAGCCGAGGGGAGCTCCAGCCGGAGGTGACGATCGTGTCGTCGACCCGCACGCGTGCCTCCTTCGGCACGCGGTCGAGGCGGAGCGGCGCGCGCGGCCCGTCGCCGGAGCGCACGATGCCGAACGCCTGTGTCTCGACGTCGAGCGCCGAGGCCGCACTCGAGTCGTCCGTCAGGAGGGTGACGCGCGCCG
>CAWJUF010000016.1:0-29005 GCA_963845965.1 uncultured Actinomycetes bacterium
GTCCTCCAACGGGCAGCGCCACGCGCCAGTGGTGCCGGACCACCGGGGAGAAGTTGACGAGGCACGCGACCACCCGCGACGCGTCCGCCGAGTAGCGCGCGTACGCGAGCACGTTGTCCGCGCGCGCGTCGCCGACGAGCCACTCGAAGCCGTCCGGCCGGAAGTCGACCTCCCAGAGCGCGGGCTCGGCCCGATACACCCGGTTCAGGTCGGCGACGCACCGGCGCACGCCCTCGTGGAGCGGGTAGTCGAGCACGTACCAATCGAGCGAACCGGCCTCCGACCACTCGGTCCCCTGTCCGATCTCGCCGCCCATGAAGAGGAGCTGCTTGCCGGGATGCCCCCACATGTGGCCGTAGAGCGCACGCAGCGTCGCGAACTGCTGCCACTCGTCGCCGGGCAGCTTGCGGAGGAGCGCCCCCTTGCCGTGCACGACCTCGTCGTGCGAGAGCGGGAGCACGAAGTTCTCGTCCCACGCGTAGACCATCGAGAACGTCAGCTCGTCGTGGTGCCAGCGCCGGTGCACGGGCTCGTACCGGACGTAGCCGAGCGTGTCATGCATCCACCCCATGTTCCACTTGAAGGTGAAGCCGAGCCCGCCGCCGTCGGTGGGCCGCGAGACTCCCGGCCAGGCCGTCGACTCCTCCGCGAGCATCGCGACGCCCGGGTGCGCCGCGTGCACGACGGCGTTCAGCTCCTGGAGGAACGAGACCGCCTCGAGGTCCTCGCGGCCGCCGAGGCGGTTCGGCACCCATTCGCCCGCTTCGCGCGAGTAGTCGAGGTACAGCATCGAGGCGACCGCGTCGACCCGCAGGCCGTCGGCGTGGAACTCCTCGAGCCAGTAGAGCGCGTTGGCGAGGAGGAAGTTCCGCACCTCGTGACGGCCGTAGTTGAAGACGAGCGTCCCCCAGTCGGGGTGCGCGCCGCGACGCGGGTCGGCATGCTCGTACAGCGCGGTGCCGTCGAAGCGCGCGAGGGCCCACTCGTCGCGCGGGAAGTGCGCGGGCACCCAGTCGAGCAGCACGCCGATCCCGTTCGCGTGGAGCGCGTCGACGAAGGCGCGCAGGTCGTCCGGCGCCCCGAGCGGCGCGTGCGGCGCGTAGTACCCGCTCACCTGGTAGCCCCACGACGGCCCGAACGGATGCTGCATCACGGGCATCAGCTCGACGTGGGTGAACCCGAGCTCGACGACGTGCTCCGTGAGCTCGTCGGCCAGGTCGAGCCAGCCGAGCCCCTGGCGCCACGAGCCCGCGTGCACCTCGTAGACGGACATCGGCGCCGTGAGCGGATCCGTCCCGCCGCGGCGCTCGAGCCAGTCGTCGTCGCGCCACGCGTGCCGCGATCGGTAGAGGACCGACGCGGTGCTCGGCGGCAGCTCGGCGCGGAACGCGAACGGGTCGGCCTTGAGGCGCGTGACGCCGTCGGCTCCCAGCACCGCGAACTTGTACGTCTGCCCCTCGCGGGCGTTCGGGGCGACGCCCGCCCAGACGCCGGAGGACGCCTGGGGGTCGAGCGGGTCGGCGCTCTCGCTCCAGAAGTTCCAGTCGCCGACCACCGAGACGGCCCGCGCGTTCGGCGCCCAGACCGCGAAGCGCGCGCCGCCTCGTCGTCGAGCGGATGCCCGCCGAGCTGCTCCCAGAGCCGCTCGTGGCGTCCCTCGCCGAGCAGGTACAGGTCGATCTCGCCCGGGCGGCTCATGCCGCCGTCTCGAGCAGCCGCAGGAGGCCCACCAGCGGGATCGACGCCCAGCCGGGGCGGTTCCGCGCCTCGTAGCGCAGCTCGTACACGAGCTTCTCGAGCTCGAAGAGCGCGAGGAGGCGGTCGAAGCCGCTCCGGCTCGGAGGCAGCAGGCGCTCGTCGGCCGCGGAGAGGTAGCCGTCGACGAACCCTCCGCGGCACGCGTCGAGCCACCCGGCGGGCGGCTCGACGCCGTTCAGCAGCACGGATGCGTCGGCGGCATACGCGAACGAACGCGTCATGCCCGCGAGGTCGCGGAGCGGGGACCGCTTGCGCCGCCGCTCGGGCAGCGAGCGCGCCGGCTCGCCCTCGAAGTCGATCACGACCCAGTCGCCCACGGTGGTCCAGAGCACCTGACCCAGGTGGTAGTCGCCGTGCGTTCGGATCGCGAGCCCCGAGGGCCCTGTCCCGGAGAGCTCCTGCACGAGGTCGCGGATGTCCTCTGCGCGGTGGGCCACGGCGCCGAGGGCGTCGTCCTCCGGCAGGGTGGAGAAGGTCGTCGCGATGTCCTCATCGATCGCGGCGGTGAGCAGCCCGAGCGCCTCGGCGCTCGGCTCCTCCGGGGCAAACGCCGGGTCGGTCGGCGACGCGAGCGCGGCGTGCAGCGCCGCCGTCACCTCGCCGAGCCGCCACGCGCGGTCGGGCAGCCACGACGGGTCGTCGCCGAGCGAGTCGAGCGCGAGCTCCCAGCCGCCGCCGACCGCCGGCACGAGCGCCGTGACCGAGGCCAACGCCGTCTCGAGCGGCGGCCCCTGTGTCTCGAGCGTTCCCTCGAGCCTCGGGGCGTTCCCGAACCGCGCGTCGGCCAGGGCGCGCAGGATCTCGAGCTCCGGGTTGGGGCCTGCCTCGAGCCGCCGGTAGAGCTTGAGCACATGCAGCTCGTCGAGCACGACGGAGCTGTTCGACTGCTCGACGCCGAACGACCGGACGTGGGCCCCTTCGGCGGGCACGCCTGCGAGCGCCGCCAGCTGCGCCGCGACCTCCGGCCGCTCGAAGGCGTCGACCGGCTCGGCGTCCTCGCCGAGCGCGATGAGGTAGTGCTCGTGCGTCCCCGCGGCGAAGCGGACCTCGACGACCGCGAGCGAGACCAGCCCTTCCCTGACCGGAACCCCCACGACCTCGGCGCTCTCGAGCGCGCGGTCCTTGGCGGCGAACCAGCGTGCCCCGTCAACGAGCGCGACCAGCTCGTCGCTCGTCAGCGTCGCCGGGTCACGCATCCGCGCCCTCCTCCGGCAGGAGGAACCAGTAGAAGCCGCGCGGCCCGAACGTGAGCAGGTACGGCAGGTCGCCGATCGGCGGGAACGGCGTCCGCCCGGTCATCTCGACGGGAGTGCGCCCCCGGAAGCGCGCCAGGTCGAGCTCGACCGCCTGGGCCGAGCGCGCGAGATTGTGCACGCAGAGCACGGTATCGCGGTCGTGCTGGCGCACGTGTGCGAAGACGCGGGCGTTCGAGGTCGCGAGCGCCTCGTAGGTGCCGAGCCCGAAGACCGGGTGCTCCTTGCGCAGCGCGACGAACCGCTGCAGCCACCGCAGGAGCGACGACGGCGAGCGCAGCTGCGCCTCGACGTTCACGGACTGGAAGCCGAAGACGGGGTCCATCAACGGCGGCAGGTAGAGCTGCGCGAAGTCCGCGCGGGAGAAGCCGCCGTTCCGGTCGCCCGTCCACTGCATCGGGGTGCGGACGCCGTCCCGATCGCCGAGGTAGACGTTGTCGCCCATCCCGATCTCGTCGCCGTAGTAGAGCACCGGCGAGCCCGGAAGCGAGAACAGGATCGCGTGCATGAGCTCGATCTCGTCGCGCCCGCCGTCGAGGAGCGGCGCGAGCCGGCGCCGGATCCCGAGGTTGAGCTTCATCCTCGGGTCCATCGCGTACTCGGCGTACATGTAGTCGCGCTCCTCGTCGGTCACCATCTCGAGCGTGAGCTCGTCGTGGTTTCTGAGGAAGAGCCCCCACTGGCAGTGCTCGGGGATCGGCGGCGTCCGGTCGAGGATCTCGACGATCGGCCTGGCCTCCTCGCGCCGCAGTGCCATGAACATCCGCGGCATCACCGGGAAGTGGAACGCCATGTGGCACTCGTCGCCGTCCCCGAAGTAGTCCGCGACGTCCTCCGGCCACTGGTTCGCCTCGGCGAGGAGCACGCGATCGGGATAGGCGGCGTCGATCTCCGCCCGGACCCGCCTGAGGAACGCGTGCGTCGCGGGGAGGTTCTCGCAGTTCGTCCCCTCGACTTCGTAGAGGTACGGGACGGCGTCGAGCCGGAAGCCGTCCAGCCCCACGTCGAGCCAGAACCGCAGCGCGTCGATCATCGCCTCGCCGACCTCGGGGTTCTCGTAGTTGAGGTCGGGCTGGTGATGGTAGAAGCGGTGCCAGAAGTAGGCGCCGCGCTCCGAGTCGTACGTCCAGTTCGACTGCTCGCTGTCGACGAAGATGATCCGCGCGTCCTCGTAGCGGTGCACGGTGTCCGACCAGACGTACCAGTCCGACTTCGGGTTGTCGGGTCCCTGACGCGATTCCTGGAACCACGGGTGGTCGCTCGAGGTGTGGTTCATCACGAAGTCCGTGATCACGCGCATCCCGCGCTCGTGGGCCGATTCCACGAACGCCGCGAACTCGTCGAGCGTCCCGAACTCCGGCGACACGGAGAGGAAGTCGGAGACGTCGTAGCCGCCGTCGCGCTGCGGGGAGGGGTAGAAGGGGAGGAGCCAGATGCAGTCGATCCCGAGCCACTGGAGGTAGTCGAGCTTCTGCCGCAGGCCGCGGAAGTCGCCCATCCCGTCGTCGGTGGAGTCGAAGAACGCGCGCGTGTGGAGCTCGTAGAAGACGGCCGTCTTGAACCAGTCGGGCCGCGCCTCGAACCAGTGCTCGCTCATGCCTTCCTCGCCAGGCGGGATCCGGCAGAAGCCGGATCCCGCGGCTCGATCCCCCGGCTGCGTCGTCCGCAAGGCGGGAATCTGCCGAGCGGATTCCCGCCGCTCGATCCCCGCCTCCGGCGGGGCAGACTCCTGAAGGCGCCCGCTGTCGCGGTCGCAACTGCCTCTTTTCCACGCATTCTTGACGGCGGCGAAGCGGAGACCCGGATGCTCACGGCCGCTGCACCTCCATCACATGGGCCTGGCCGGGGCCGAGGCGGACGTAGTTGCGGGCGCCCCAGTCGTAGGCCTCGCCGGTGAGCGCGTCGACGACCCGCACTGCGTCCCCGAGCTCCAGCGCCGGCGGCACGACGCACACACCGTCGTGGACGGCGAACGGGTCCAGGTTGACCAGGACGAGCACGACGTCGTCGCCGAGCGCGCGCGCGTAGCCGAGGATGTGCTCGCTCTCCGTCTCGAGCCATGTCAGCCGCTCGAGGCCGGCATCGGTCAGGGCGGGATGCGCGCGGCGCACGTCGTTGAGCCGCCGCAGCAACGGAAGCAAGGCTCCGTCGAGCCGGCGCTCTTTCACCTCGTACTTCTCCGAGTCCAGGTACTCCTCGCTCCCCTCTCGCACCGGGACGTTCTCGCACGCCTCGTAGCCGGAGTAGATCCCGTAGCTCGGCGACAGCGTCGCCGCGAGCACGAGCCGGCATTCGAAGGCGGGCCGGCCGCCCTGCTGGAGGTACGCGTGGAGGATGTCCGGTGTGTTCGGCCAGAGGTTGGGCCGCAGGAACGGCGACCAGGCACGAAGCTGCTCGACGAGCTCGACGAGCTCGGCCTTCGTGTTCTTCCAGGTGAAGTACGTGTACGACTGGGAGAACCCGGCTTTCGCGAGCAGCGTCATCATCGCAGGGCGCGTGAACGCCTCCGAGAGGAACACCGTCTCGGGATGGCGCTTGCGCACCTGTGCGATCAGCCACTCCCAGAACGGAACCGGCTTCGTGTGCGGATTGTCGACCCTGAACACCGTCGCGCCCGCCTCGCACCAGCGCAGCACGACGTCGCGGATCGCCTCCCAGAGCGCTTTCCGCTCGTCCGTCGCCCAGTCGAGGTTGTGGATGTCCTGGTAGCGCTTCGGCGGGTTCTCGGCGTACTTGAGCGACCCGTCGGTGCGATGCTCGAACCACTCCGGGTGGTCGGCGAGCCACGGATGGTCGGGCGACATCTGCAGTGCGAGGTCGAGCGCGAGCTCCATCCCGTGCTCGTGAAGCGTCTCGACGAGCGCGGCGAGGTCGGCGGCGTCGCCGAGGCCCGGATCGATCGCATCGTGCCCGCCCTCCTCTGCGCCTATCGCCCAGGGGCTCCCGACATCACCCGGCCCGGCGCGCTCCGCGTTGTTCGGCCCCTTGCGGTTCTTCCGTCCGATCGGGTGGATGGGCGGCACGTAGACGACGTCGAATCCGAGGGCCGCGAGCTCCGGGACGACCCGAGTGACTCCGGCGAGCCCGCCCCAGGAGCGCGGGAACAGCTCGTACCAGGCACCGGCGCGGGCGCGCTGCCGCTCCACCTCGACCTCGAGCGCGGCACCGCGCGCTGCGCCGTGGCGGTCGCTCGCCCCGAGCGCGGGAGCAGCCGTACGCCATTCGTCGACCGTGCCGGCGCCGAAGAGCGCCGCGCCCTCGGCGAGCTCGCCCGTCAGGTCGGACTGCCCGGCCGCGACCTTGCGGTCGTGCTCGGAGACCCAACCCGCGTGGCGGTCGACCCAGGCCTCGACCTCGAAGCGCCAGCGCCCGACCGCGTCGACCTCGAAGGATCCCGCGAAGCGGTCGTTGCCGAGCGCCTCGAGCGGCGCCTCGCGCCAGCGCCCCTTCGGGCGTCGGTAGCGGACGACGGCGCGGAGCGTCTCGTGCCCGTCGCGGGCGATCGTCGCACCGACCTCGACGCGGTCGCCGAGGCACGCCTTCGCGGGCCAGCGGCCGCAGTCGACCTGCGGCGCGACGTCGGAGACGACAATGCGTTCGGCACTCACCCGCGGCACACGGTAAACAGTCCGGCGTGCGCCTGGAACGGTCACTCGGGGTCCAGCTCCATCCGACGTCGCTTCCGGGCCGCCGTCTGGGGCCGGAGGCGTATGCGTTCGTCGACTGGCTCGCCGAGGCCGGAGCCCGGTGGTGGCAGGTGCTCCCGCTCAATCCGCCCGACGAGTTCGGCTCGCCGTACGCGTCGGCCTCGGCGTTCGCGAGCTGGGGCGGCCTCCTCGCCGATCCCGACGCGCGCGTCGCGGCGGTCGACGTCCGTGGCTTCTCGGAGCGAGAGCGCAGCTGGATCGGGGACTGGGCGGCGTTCTCGGGCGACGGCGCGGTCGCCGACCAGGTGCGCTTCGACGCGCGAATGGGTCGCGCTGCGCTCCTACGCCGCCACGCGCGGCATTCGGATCATCGGCGACGTCCCGATCTACGTCGCGGTCGGCGGCTGCGACCACGCCGCACACCCGGAGCTCTTCCTCCCGCTCGACGAGGTCGTCGCAGGTGCTCCGTCGGACGACCTGAACGACCTGGGCCAGCTCTGGGGCAACCCGCTCTACGACTGGGAGGCGATGGCCCGTAGCGGGTACCGCTGGTGGATCGACCGGATGCGCCGGGTGCTCGAGCTCGTCGACGTCTTCCGGATCGACCACTTTCGCGGCTTCGCCGGATACTGGACCGTACCGGCGGGCGCCGTGACGGCGCGACACGGCTGGTGGTCGCCCGGCCCGGGGGCCGACCTCTTTCGCGCCGCGGAGGCGGCGCTCGGGCCGCTCCCCGTGATCGCGGAGGACCTCGGCGTGATCACCGCGGACGTGCGCGCCCTCCGCGACGCGCTCGGCTTTCCCGGGATGGTCGTCCTCCTCTGGTCGTTCGCCGGGCCACCCGACAACCCCCACCGGCTGGAGAACCACCGGCAGAACCAGGTCGTCTATACGTCGACCCACGACACCGACACGCTCGCCGGCTTCACGGGCGAGAGCGACACCTGGCCTCTGATCGAGCAGGCGCTCGCGTCGGCGTGCGCGCTCGCGATCGTGCCGGTCCAGGACGTGCTCGGGCTCGGCAGCGAGGCGCGGATGAACCGTCCCGGCGAGGTGGGCGGCAACTGGGAGTGGCGCCTCGAGCCGGGCGAGCTGACCGCTGCACACGCCGCGCGCCTCCGCACCGCCGCCGCCGCCAGCGGACGCACCTGAGAACAGCAACGACGTCTTTCACGAACGGCGTCCGTGCGACCCGCACCGAGGCCGGAGGCCGGCTTCGCCGGCCGGGAGGCCAGCTCAGCCCAACCCGTGCACGTCGCAGAAGGAGGGGGCCCGTGGGGGAACCATGGGGTTCCCCCACGTCCCTAGAACAGGATCGCGAGCGCCGTGTCCGGGGGGCAGCCACGCTCGAGCAGCGAGACCGCGAGGTGGAGATCGACCTCGCGATCGAGCGCGAGGACGAGGGCCGCGTCGGCGGGGTAGCCCACCGCGGTCAGGCGCTCGATGCGCCATGAGGTGACGTCCCCGAGCTCGCGTGCGCCGCGCGTGGGAGCGATGGGTGTCTGGATTGCCATTGCACAGAAGAGAACGCGCGATATGTATGCAGACCCTCAAGCAGCGTTAGGAACCCGTTCCGGCGATGTTGCGGTTGCGTTGCGGGAGCGAGCGCTACGCCTCGAAGCGCAGGTTCGCGGCCACCGTCGGGCGCCCGTCGCGCTCGTAGAGCACGTCCACGGTGTCGTTCTTGCCGTACGAGCCGGCGATGCCCAGCACCATCGAGGTCCACCGCCCGACGCCGAGCTGCTCCTTCGCGAGCTCGCGCTCGAACACAAGCCTCCCGTCGCGCACGACGAAGTCGGCGCCTTCCCGTTGCTCCACGCCGTTCAGGAAGACCTGGAACGGCCGCTGCACGTCGCCGGGAAGGCGGACGAAGGTTGCCCCGCGCGGCTCGTCGCTCACCTTCATAGAATGCCCGTTGACCCATGAGGCCGAGACTCCTGGTCATCGGCGGCGCGCTCGTCGCGCCGCTTTTCGCGGCAGCGCCGACCCTCGCGGGAAACGGAGGCTTTGCGCCCGTCGCGCCGGAGTCACCGAACGCGGAGGGGATCCACCAGAGCTACCTGTTCATCTCCGCCTTCGCCTTCGCGATCTTCCTCCTGGTCGAGGGCCTCCTGATCGCGTTCGTAATCCGCTACCGGCGCCGCAACCGCGCGCGCGACGCCGACGGCGCCCAGATCCACGGTGCGAGCCGCCTCGAGCTCGCCTGGACGGCGGGGCCGGTGCTGATCCTGGCCGTCATCGCCACGTTCGTGTTCGTGAAGCTGCCGACGATCCAGGACGTCCCCGCGGCGGCCGCCGGCTCGAAGAACCTCGTCGTGGACGTGATCGGCACGCAGTTCACCTGGCAGTTCCGCTACCCGAACGGCGTCGTCACGATCGACCGGATGCGCGCACCCGTGGGGCGGACGGTCGAGCTCCACATCACCGCGCCCGACTGGGACGTGATCCACTCCTGGTGGATCCCCGCGCTCGGCGGGAAGATGGACGCGATCCCGGGGAAGCTCAACAGGAGCTGGTTCCAGGCGAAGCGCGTCGGCGTCTTCCAGGGCCAGTGCGCCGAGCTCTGCGGTCTCTACCACGCGAAGATGCTCGCGTCGGTCGAGGTGCTGCCCGCGGCCGAGTTCGACTCGTGGTACGAGGAGCGGCTCGGGCAGCAGCAGGCCGGCACCTCGCCGCTCGGCGAGGAGCTGTGGGATGGGACGTGCGCGAAGTGCCACGGGCTCGACGGCGAAGGGGGCTACGGGCCTCGCATCGCCGGGACCGAACTGATCGAGAACGCGCAATCGGTCGAGACGCTCCTGCGCAAGGGCGGCGTCCTGATGCCGCCCGTCGGGCGCGACTGGACCACCGCAGAGATGGCAGCCCTGACCGACTACCTGAAGGAGCACGTTGGCAAGCAGGGCTGAGCAGCCGCAGGTCCCCGCCTGGCAGCGCGGCAAGGTGACGAGCTGGCTCGTCACCACCGACCACAAGCGGATCGGGATCCTCTACATCGGCACCGCGGGGTTCTTCCTCGGGGTCGCGGGATTCCTGGCGCTCCTGATCCGGACCCAGCTCGCGACGCCCGACGGGCATGTCGTGACGGGCGAGGCGTACAACGAGGTCGTCACGATGCACGGCACCGGGATGGTGTTCTTCGTGATGGTCCCGGTGCTCGCGGGGCTCGGCAACTTCCTCGTCCCGCTCATGATCGGCGCGCCGGACATGGCATTCCCGCGGCTGAACGCGCTTTCCTACTGGCTCTACGCGTTCGCCGGGCTCATCTACTGCTTCTCGTTCCTCGCGGCCGGCGGAGCCGCGAACACCGGCTGGACGGCGTATCCGCCGCTCTCGCTCATCGCTCAGGGGAACGGGCAGGACCTCTGGATCCTCTCGATTCACATCCTCACGCTGTCGTCGGCGGCCGGGGCGATCAACTTCATCGTCACGATCCACAACATGCGCACGCGCGGGATGTCGTGGATGCGCATCCCACTCTTCGTCTGGTCGATCGAGATCTACGCCTGGCTGCTCCTGCTCGTGCTGCCCGTGCTCTCCGCGGGCCTGACGATGCTCCTGCTCGAGCGGCAGTTCCCCGACACGTTCCAGTTCTTCCGGCCGGACGACGTCGACCAGGGCGGCTCGCCGATCCTCTTCCAGCACGTGTTCTGGTTCTTCGGGCATCCCGAGGTCTACATCATGGTGCTGCCGGTCTTCGGGATCATCTCGGAGGTGATCCCCGTCTTCGCGCGCAAGCCGATCTTCGGCTACAAGGCCGTCGCGTTCTCGACCGTCGCGATCGGGTTCTTCTCGATGCTCGTGTGGGCGCACCACATGTTCGCGGTCGGGATGCCGACGTACCTCAACATCTGGTTCATGCTGGCCTCGATGGTGATCGCCGTCCCGACGGGCATGAAGATCTTCAACTGGCTCGCCACGCTCTGGCGGGGCAATATCTCGCTCGACACGCCGATGCTGTTCGCGCTCGGCTTCCTGAGCGTCTTCACGATCGGCGGGCTCTCCGGCATCTACCTCGCCGCGTTCCCCGTCGACTGGCAAGTGACCGACACGTACTTCGTCGTCGCGCACTTCCACTACGTGCTGTTCGGCGGCTCGATGCTCGGCCTGCTCGGCGGGCTCTTCTACTGGTGGCCGAAGATGTTCGGGCGCATGCTGTCCGAGCGGCTCGGAAAGTGGATCTTCCTGTTCATCTTCGTCGGCTTCAACGTGACGTTCTTCCCGCAGCACCTCCTCGGCCTGCTCGGGATGCCGAGGCGGATCTACACGTACCGCGACGACGGCCTCTGGGAGGCCTACAACATGACCTCCACGGTCGGGTCGTACCTGATGGGCATCGGGTTCGCGCTCTTCCTCGTGGCGATCGTGAAGAGCGTCAACGGCCGCCGGGTGGGGAACGACCCGTGGCAGGCCGACACGCTCGAGTGGTACACGACCTCGCCCCCGCCGCCGCACAACTTCGACGACGTCCCGTACGTGACGAGCGCGCGGCCGCTGTACGACCTGCGGCGCAGGCTGCGCGAGGCGGAGTCCGGGTGAGGACCGACCGGGCACCGGGGCCGCTGCTCCGGCTCGCGACCCTCGCCGCCGCCGCCGCCGCGGCCGCGGTCGTGGTGAGCGCCGCGCTCGAGCTCGGGCGGGGCCACTGGGGCGCCGCGCTCGTGGCCCTGCCGCTCCTCGTCGCGGTGCTCGTGGCGGCCGTCGTCTCGTATCGACGGCTCGTCCTCCCGGCCGCCTTCGCGGTCGGTCTGATGCTCGCCGCGGTCGCGACGGGAGGGCTCGTGGCGTGGCTCGAAACGACCTGGGCGGTAGGCGTGCACGTCGCCGCTGCCGGTGGGGCCCTCGCCGCGTCGCTCGTGACCCTCGCCGTCTCGTTCCGCGGCGAGACGCTGCCGCTCGGCCCGTGGCGCGACTACGTGACGCTGACAAAGCCGCGGATCATGTCGCTCCTCCTCGTCACGGGAGCGGGCGGGATGTTCGTCGGCGCGGGCGGCTGGCCCGGCGCGGTGGAGCTCGCGACGATGCTCGTCGGGCTCGCGCTCGCCTGCGGCGGCGCGAGCGCGCTGAACCACGTCATCGACCGCGACATCGACAGGCTGATGGGCTCGCGCACCGCGGCGCGGCCCGTTGCCTCCGGCCGCGTGCCCGCGCCCCGGGCGCTCGAGTTCGGCCTCGTCCTCTCGGCTCTTTCGTTCGCGCTCCTCGCCTCGGCGGTGAACGTGCTGACGGCGCTACTCGCCCTCGTCGGGAACCTCTTCTACGTCGTGGTCTACACCGGCTACCTCAAGCGGTCGACCGACCAGAACATCGTCATCGGCGGGGCCGCCGGGGCGGTGCCGCCGCTCGTCGGCTATGCGGCGGCGACCGGCAGCCTCGCGCTGCCCGCGCTCTGGCTCTTCCTGATCGTGTTCCTCTGGACGCCGCCGCACTTCTGGGCTCTCGCGCTGATGATCAAGGATCACTACGCGGCCGCGAACGTGCCGATGCTGCCGGGGACACGCGGCGAGGCCGAGACCACGCGCCAGATCCTGATCTACTCGATCGTGCTCGTGGCCGTCACGCTCGTCGTCGGCCTCTGGCTCGGGCCGCTCTACACCGTCGCGGCCGCCGCGCTCGGGGCGTACTTCCTCTTCCTCGCGCACCGGCTGCGCGCCGACGCGTCGAAGCGCAACGCGGTCGTCCTCTTCCACTACTCCCTGGCCTACCTCGCCCTGCTCTTCGTGGCGGCGGCGATCGACCCCCTGGTGGTGTAGCCATGCTCTCGCCCGAGCTCTCACGCAAGAACAACCGCTTGGGGCTGGCGCTCTTCGCCGTCTTCGTGGCGCTGTTCGTCGGTGCCTGCGTGATCGCCCTGATCTACCTCCAGGTGGACTAGTGCGGCCCGGCGCGCGCACGTGAGCCCGGACCTCGAGCTCGCCCTGCGTCTCGCGGACGCCGCCGACGCGATCGCCCTCGATCGGTTTCGGGCACGGGACCTCGTGGTGGAGACCAAGCCCGACCGCACGCCCGTGACGGACGCCGATCGCGAGGTCGAGCACGAGCTCCGGGCAATGCTCGGCGAGGAGCGCCGCCGCGACGCCATCCTCGGCGAGGAGCAGGGCGCATCGGGCACGGGACGGCGGCGCTGGATCATCGACCCGATCGACGGGACGCGCAACTACTCGCGCGGGATCCCCGTGTGGGCGACGCTGATCGCGCTCGAGGAGGACGGGCAGGTCGCGCTCGGCGTGATCACGGCCCCGGCGCTCCACCGCCGCTGGTGGGCCGAGCGCGGCGGGGGCGCCCACGCGGGCGGCGACGTCGTCCACGTGTCGGCGGTGCGCCGGCCCGAGGACGCGGTGCTCAGCTTCGCGCTCGAGCAGCCGCTGCCGGGCCTCGCCGCGCGCGCGTGGCACGCCCGCGGCTACGGCGACTTCTGGAGCCACATGCTCGTCGCCGAGGGAGCGATCGACGGCGCGATCGACGCGATCGGCGTCTCCGTCTGGGACCTCGCGGCGGTGCAGGTGATCGTCGAGCAGGCCGGCGGGACATTCACCGACTTCGCCGGCGAGCACCGAATCGACGGCGGCAGCGCCATCTCGTCGAACGGCCATCTGCACCCCGCGCTGCTCGACGCGGTGCGCGAGCTGCCGCCGGCGCGGCATCCCGAGACGTAGCCTGCCGCGGCCGCGCCGCGGCCGCGTATCGCCAGCCGCCGCGTAACGGCGCCTCCCGGCGTACCCCCGCGAGGCGGAGGTCGTCTTGGCAAGCTCGCGCCGGGCGAGGATCGCTTGCAACAGACTGTTGCAAGCGATGTCCGCGCGGCCGGCGGCGTCGCCGGCAACCCTACGCCGCCTCTATGCCGCCCCTACGCCGCGGCGGCGCGCACGGCGGCGCGCACAGCGGCCTCGTAGACCGGGTCGCGCGCAAGCGTGTCGAGCTCGGCGGAGAGGAGGTCGCTGCCCGAGAGCGCGGGCTGGACGGGCTGTGGGATGCGATCGCCGTCGACCCGGATGCCGGCGAGGGCCGGCGCCTCGCGCCGGGTCAGTGCGACGTCCCGGCGCAGCCGTGAGCGGAGCCACCCGGCGAGCAGGAGCGCATCCGCGCGCGGGCCCTCGACGGCGAGACGCTCGACCCGGCGGATTCCCGGCCAGCGCTCTGCGAGCGCCGACCGCCAGGGCAGCCCACGCCGCCAGGCGAGGTCGGAGACGGCGATCCGCTCGAAGAGCCCCGCCAGCTCCTCGTAGGCGCCCGGGAGGCCCGCCCACTCCGTCGAGTCGACGACGAGGCGGTCGCAGACGTCGACGATCTCGGCGAGTGCCTGGCCGTCCCACTCGGGGCGCCCGCGCCAGCGGCAGTACGCCGGCAGGTCGGAGATCAGGAGCGGGAGGACGACCGACGCGGGATGCCGCGCGGCCTCGCCGCTGAGCCGGATCTCGATGACCTCTGAGAGCACCTCGCGCCCGCCGCCGATCGCGAAGTCCTGGACGACCACGTCGGCGCGGACGCCGCTCGTGCGGCCGGGTACCGGCACGAGGAAGATCGTGCGGGCCGGATGACGCTCCGCGAGCCCCGAGAGGACGCCCTTCGCGCGCGGCAGCCACCGCGGCGGAGCCCAGACGACATGCGTCATCGTGCTCGTGCGGAGCTCGGGGTCGCCGTCCTCCTCCTGCTCGCAGCGCTGGCGCGCGAGCTTCCGCTCGATCTCGGCGACGACGCCCATCAGTGCCTCCTCAGGTGATGTGGCCGCGTGCCTGGAGTGCGAGGAGCAAGCCAGGCTAGGACGCAGGGAGTCCCGATACCTGAAGGTATCGGGGCGACCGAGGACGAAGCATGGCGCCGCTCATCGCGCGCCAGGCACCCGGAGGGCATCGCCTGGGGAGGCACTAATGCCTCCGCCACGAGCGGCCGTCGCGGTGGAGGAGGTCGTCGGCCCGCACGGGGCCCCAGCTGCCAGCGGCGTAGTCGGGGAACGTCGGCCGGTCGCGCCCCCAGGCGCCGACGACGGCGTCGACGAGCTTCCACTGCTCCTCGACCTCGTCCTCGCGCGTGAAGAGCGTCGCGTCGCCGAGCATCGCGTCCAGGATCAGCCGCTCGTAGGCCTCGGGGACGCCCTCGCGGAACGCGCCGCCGTACAGGAAGTCCATGTGCACCGTGCGGATCGACATCCCCGCGCCCGGAACCTTTGCCCCGATCGCGAGGGAGACGCCCTCGTCCGGCTGGACGTGGATCAGGAGCACGTTCGGCCGCAGGCCATCGCCAGCGATCGCCTCGAACGGCGGATGCGGGGCGCTCTTGAACTGGATCGCGATCGTCGTCTCGCGCCGCGCGAGCCGCTTCCCTGCCCGGACGTAGAACGGCGTGTCCGCCCAGCGCCAGTTGTCGACGTAGAGCTTCGCGGCGATGTAGGTGTCCGTCATCGAGTGCGAAGCGACGCCGGCCTCCTCGCGATACGCGACGACCGGCTCGCCCTCGATCCACCCGCGGCCGTACTGGCCCCTGACGACCGACTTCGGCCCCGGCGTGTGCATTGCGCGCAGGACCTTCACCTTCTCGTTGCGCACCGCATCGGCGGAGAAGTCGATCGGCGGCTCCATCGCGGTCAAGGCGAGCAGCTGCAGGAGGTGGTTCTGGAAGATGTCGCGGATCACGCCCGCCTGCTCGTAGTAGCCGGCTCGGCCCTCGATCCCCATCGACTCGGCGACGGTGATCTGGACGTGGTCGACCATCTGGCGATTCCAGATCGGCTCGAAGATGCCGTTCGCGAACCGAAGCGCCATCAGGTTCTGGACGGTCTCCTTGCCGAGGTAATGGTCGATGCGGAAGATCTCGTTCTCTCCGAACCACCGCTTGACGGTCGCGCCGAGCTCGCGCGCGGAGGAGAGACCGTGGCCGAACGGCTTCTCGATGATCACCCGTGCCCAGCCCTCGCGCTCGCGCCGCTCCCCGATCTCGCGCACGACGACGGGGAACGCCTGCGGCGGCACGGCGAGGTAGTAGAGCCGGTTGCCGCCCGTCCCCCGCGTCGCGTCGAGCTCGTCCAGCACCTGGCCGACCCGGTCCTCGCCGCCGTCGTCCGAGAAGTCGGTGGCGACGTAGCGCATCCCGGCGGCGAGCGACTCGAACACGTCGCGGCGGAACGGGTCGCGAGCAAACTGCTTCACCGCCTGCCGCATCGCGGTCACGAACTGGCGCGTCGTCTGCTCGCTCCTCGCGACGCCCACCACGGCGAAACGCTCCGGCAGGAGGCCGCGGAACGCGAGCGAGTAGAGCGCAGGCAGCAGCTTTCGCTTGGTGAGGTCGCCGGACGCGCCGAACACGACCAGCACGCAGGGGTCCGGCTGGCGCCGGACTCCGAGGCCCTGCGCGAGCGGGTTCGCCGCCACTAGCGCGCGGCGACGACGCCGAGCTTGGCGGTGATGCCCTCGCGGAGCTCGTCGAACGACTCGGAGAACTTCTGCACGCCCTCGTCCTCCAGGGTCGCGACCACGTCGTCGTAGTCGACCCCCGCGGCGGCGAGGTCGTCGAGCAACGCATGCGCGTCGTCGACGCCCTCGGTCAGGGTGTCGCGCACCTCGCCGTGCTCCTGGAAGGCCCGCACCGTCTCGAGCGGCATCGTGTTGACCGTGTCCGGCCCGATCAGGTCCTCGACGTAGAGCACGTCGCGGTAGGCCGGGTTCTTCGTCGACGTCGACGCCCACAGACAGCGTTGGGTGCGCGCGCCCTTGCCCTCGAGGAACGACCACCGGTCGCCCGAGAACGCCTGCTGCCAGTGCTCGTAGGCGAGCTTCGCGTTCGCGACGGCGAGCTTGCCCTGGAGGTCGGCGCGGCCGACCTCCTCGAGCCGCCGGTCGGCCTCGGTGTCGACGCGGGAGACGAAGAAGCTCGCGACGGAGATCACCGAGCCGGGATCGCCGCCCGCCGCGACGAGCCGCTCGAGGCCGCGCAGGTACGCCTCGACGACGGCTGCGTAGCGCGCGAGCGAGAAGATCAGCGTCACGTTGATCGAGCGGCCCTTCGCGATGCAGTCCTCGATCGCGCCCAGCCCGGGCTCCGTCCCCGGGATCTTCACGTAGAGGTTCTTCCGGTCGACCTCCTCGTGGAAGCGGATCGCCTGGTCGAAGCTCGCCTCGCGGTCGTACGCGAGCCTCGGGTCGACCTCGAGCGAGACGAAACCGTCGATCCCGGCCGTGCGCTCCCACACCGGCGCCATCAGGTCGCAGGCGTCGCGGATGTCCTCCTGCGCGAGCGCGAGGAAGATCTCGGTCGGGTCCTCGATCTCGCGGGAGACGGCGCGCAGCTGCTCGTCGTACCACGAGCCCTCGGCGAGCGCCTTCTGGAAGATCGTCGGGTTGGAGGTCACGCCGACGACGGCGTCCTCGTCCATCAACCGGGCGAGCTCGCCCGTCTCGAGCATCTCGCGCGAGAGCGAGTCGATCCAGACGCTCACCCCGTGCGCACTCAGCTCGTGCAATTTCGATGTGGCCATCGTCATACCTCGCTTTCAGCCGTCGCGGCGCTGCTCCAGCTCAGCGACCTTCTCCAACCGTGCCAGATACCGGCCCTCGCCGACGAACGTCGCCGCGAGGTACCGCTCGACCAGGTCCCGTGCGAGCGACGGCCCCACGACCTCCGAGCCCAGGCAGAGCACGTTCATGTCGTCGTGCTCGACGCCCTGGTGCGCCGAATACGCGTCGTGGCAGATCGCCGCACGGATGCCGGGGATCTTGCAGGCCGCAACCGAGGCGCCGACGCCCGACCCGCAGACGAGCACCGCGCGGTCGGCGCGCCCGTCGCGTATCGCCTCGGCCACCGTGCGCGCGATGTCCGGGTAGTCGACGCGCACCGCGTCGGTGTCGACCCCGAGATCGACCGCCTCGTGCCCTGCGCCGGCGATGCCTGCGAAGACGGCGTCGCGAAGGTGGCAGCCGCGGTGGTCGAAGCCCGCCGCGACGTGCATCAGGCGATGCGCCCGATCGCGTCGGCAACGGCCTGCGGCGTCAAACCGAGCTCCTCGTAGATCCGCTCGTACGGCGCGGATGCCCCGAAGCGGTCGACGCCGACGCTCGTGCCGCCCGGGCCGACGTAGCGCTCCCAGCCGAACGTCACGCCCGCCTCGATCGAGACACGCGCCGTCACCGACGGCGGTAGCACCTCGTGGCGGTACTCCTCGGGCTGCGCGTCGAACAGCTCCCAGCAGGGAAGCGAGACGACGCGCGCGTTGAGGTCAGCCGACCGCGCCCCTTCGAGCGCGATCGAGAGCTCGGAGCCGGTCGCGAGCACGATCGCATCCGGCTCGGCACCAGGGTCGCGCTGCCAGAGGACATAGCCGCCGCGGAGCGGGCCCTCGCGCGTGTCCGCCAGGCCGTCGCCGCCGAGCACGGGGAGCTTCTGCCGGCTGAGCGCGAACGCCACCGGCCCGCCCTCCCGCTCGAGCGCGATGCGCCACGCGGCGACCGTCTCGTTCGCGTCGCCCGGACGCACCATCCAGAGGTTCGGCATCGCGCGCA
Organism: uncultured Actinomycetes bacterium; assembly: GCA_963845965.1. Classification (GTDB taxonomy): domain Bacteria; phylum Actinomycetota; class Thermoleophilia; order Gaiellales; family Gaiellaceae; genus Gaiella. The sequence goes on from CAWJUF010000016.1 coordinate 18,145, forward strand.
GCGCCATCAGGTGCTCGACGGGCTGGTGCGTCGGCCCGTCCTCGCCGAGGCCGATCGAGTCGTGCGTCCAGATCCAGAGCACGTCGAGGTGCGAGAGCGCCGACAGCCGCACCGCCGGCCGCATGTAGTCGGAGAACACGAAGAACGTCGAGCCGTACGGCTTCAGCATCGCGGGCTCGAGCGAGATCCCGTTCACAATCGATCCCATTCCGTGCTCGCGGATCCCGAACGGAATGTTGCGGCCCGCGTGCGAGGCGGCGAACACGCCGCCGCCCTCGAACTCGGTCTTCGTCGACTCGACGAGGTCGGCAGCGCCGCCGATCAGCGTCGGGGTGAAGTGCTTGAGCGCCTGCATCACGGTCTTGCCCGCGTCGCGCGTCGCGACCTGCTCGCCGGCGTCGAACGTGGGCAATGCCTCGATCCATCCCTCGCGCGGGCTCCCCTCGAGGTCGCGCTCACGCTCGGCGGCGACATCCGGGTGCGCAGCGCCCCACGCCGCAAGCTGCTCCTCCCACGCGGACCGCGCCGCGGTGCCGCGCTCGCCCACGCCCGCCATGTGCTCCCGCACGGCGTCGGGGACGACGAACGTGGCGTCGGGGTCGAAGCCCAGCACCTCCTTCGTCCGCCGCACCTCGGCGTCGCCGAGCGGGGAGCCATGCGCCTTTGCCGTGTCGATCGCGTTGGGCGCCGGGTAGGCGATGTGCGTGCGCAGGACGATCAGCGACGGCCGCGCCTCCTCGTCCCGCGCCGCGGCGAACGCGGCGCGAAGCGCGTCGAGGTCGTTCGGGTCGTCGATGTGCTGGACGTGCCAACCGTAGGCCTCGAACCGCTTGCCCTTGTCCTCGGTCGCGTAGGAGATCGTGGTCGAGCCGTCGATCGTGATGTGGTTGTCGTCGTAGACGTAGACGAGCCGGCCGAGCCCGAGGTGGCCGGCGATCGACGCCGCCTCCTGTGAGACGCCCTCCATCAGGTCGCCGTCGGAGCAGATCGCGTAGACCCAGGAGTCGACGATCGCGTGGCGCGGCCGGTTCCACCGGTCCGCGAGGAACCGCAGCGCGATCGCGAGGCCGACGCCGTTCGCGAACCCCTGCCCGAGCGGCCCCGTCGTCGTCTCGATGCCGGGCGTGTGACCGAGCTCCGGGTGCCCCGGCGTCCGCGAGCCCCACTGCCGGAAGTGCTGCAGATCGTCGAGCGTCACGTCGTAGCCCGAGAGGTGGAGAGAGACGTACTGGAGGATGCAGGCGTGACCGGCGGAGAGGATAAAGCGGTCGCGGCCGGGCCAATCGGGCGTCGCGGGGTCGTGGCGCATCTCCTCCCCGTAGAGGAGGTAGGCGACGGGCGCGAGCGCCATCGCCGTGCCCGGATGACCGGCGTTCGCCTTCTGGACCGCGTCCATCGCGAGGACGCGGATCGTGTCGATCGTCAGTCGCACCGGGTCGGCGGCGGTCATGCGGCGAACACTACGCGCCGGTGGCGCCGCGCTACGCGACGACCGCTTCGGCGGGCCGCAGGTTGCCGTCGAGCAGCCGTGCGGGGTCGTCGACGACGACCTGGCCGCGGAGCAGCGCCTCCAGCTCGACCGCGACGTCCGCGGCCTCGCCGTGGATCACCGCGCCGACCAGTCGCCGATCGTCGGCGAGGTGGAAGCCGATCAGCCTGCCCTCGGCGAGCGACCCGCGCAGGATGCACTCCGTCGACTGCTCGACGTCGCCGAGCACCTGCAGCTTGAGCCCGAAGAGCTGCGTGAAGAAGACGGGCAGCGCATCGTAGGAGGCGCGGGAGCCCGCGAGCTGTCGGCCCAGGTGCGTGCCCTGGGCATCGGCGTTCGACCAGTGCTCGATCCTTCGGTGCCGCCCGGTCGTCGGGTCCGGGTAGCGGGCGACGTCGCCGATCGCGAAGACGTCGGGCAGCGAGGTCTCGAAGCGTTGGGTCACGACGATTCCGTCGTCCACCTCCGCCCCGGCGTTCTCGGCGAGCTCGACGTTCGGCACGACCCCGACCCCCACGATCGCGAGGTACGCCTCGATCGTCTCCCCGTCCAACGTCCGCGCTCCAGTGAGCAGTCGGCCGTTCCCGGTGAGCTCCTCGAGCTCCGTCTCGAGCAGGACGTTCACGCCCTCCGAGCGATACAGGTCGACGAGCTCGGCGGAGAGATCGGGGCACCGCAGCTGCGGCATCAGCGTGCCGCCCGTCTCGACGAGCGTCACCGCGAGGCCGCGTACATGGAGCGAGGCGGCGGTCTCGGCTCCGATGAAGCTCCCGCCGACGACGAGTGCCGCATGGGCCTCTTCGGCGGCAGCCGAGACGGCCTCGGCGTCTGCAAGCGTCCGGTACGTGTGGACGCCGACGAGCTCGATGCCCGGGATCGGCAGCTCGCGCGGGCGGGCTCCGGTGGCCACGACGAGCCGGCCGTACCCGAGTCGCTCGCCGCCGGCGAGCTCGACCTCGTGCTCGCCGGGGTGGATCGCCTCGACCGTCGTGCCGAGTCGCAGCTCGACGACGTCGTCCTCGTATTCTGCGGCCGGCCGCAAGAGGGTGGAGTCGCGGTCCTGCTCGGCGCGGAGGAAGCCCTTCGTCAGCGGCGGGCGGTGGTACGGAGGATCGGGCTCGGCCGAGAGGATCGTCAGCTCAGCCTCACCGCCGGCCGCACGGTACTCGGCGGCAAGCCTCCCGGCCGCGAGCCCGCCTCCGACGACGACGATCGGGTCGGTTGCCATGGTGAGTCGCTACCCGTTTCGCGGCGGGCCGACACGCGGTCCGCGCGCACGGGTGCGCGTTCGTCGGCACCCTTCCGTGCATGGCCGTGCTGATCGCGTCCGGGCTGCGCAAGGAGCTCTCCGGCGATCCCCTCTTCGACGGGGTCTCGTTCCGCGCGCGCCGGGGCGACCGGCTCGCCCTCGCGGGGCCGAACGGCGCGGGCAAGACGACGCTGCTGCGGGCAATCGTCGGCGAGACCTCGCTCTCCGGCGGCGAGCTCGCGTTCGCGAAGGACACGCGCGTCGCGCTGCACGACCAGCGCCCGCCTCGCGGGCAGGGCCTCTCGCTGCGGGAGTACTCGCTTTCCGGCGCGGGCGACCTCGTCGCGATCGAGGACGAGCTCCGGCGGCTCGAAGAGGCGATGTCCGGCGGCGACCACGAGCCGGCGACGCTGCGGCGCTACAGCGAGGCGCAAGGTCGCCTCGAGCACGCGGGCGGCTGGGCGTGGCGCGACCGCGCGGCGTCGATCGTCCGGGGCCTCGGGTTTCTCGACGCGGACCTCGACCGGCCCCTCGACACCTTCTCGGGCGGCGAGCTGACGCGCGCGTCGCTTGCCCGTGCACTCTCCTCCGACCCCGACCTGCTGCTGCTCGACGAGCCGACGAACCACCTCGACGTCGAGAGCCTCGAGTGGCTCGAGCGCGAGCTGACGTCGCTCGACGCCGCCGTGATCCTCGTCGCGCACGACCGCTGGTTCCTCGAGGCCGTGACGACCGCGGTGCTCGAGCTCGGCGGACCGAAGCCGTTCTTCTTCGACGGGCCGTGGCACGAATGGCGGCGGGAGAAGGCCGCCCGCGCATCCGCCGCTGCGTCGCAGCTCGACCGCGTGACCGACGACATCGAGCGGCTCGAGCGGTTCGTGGCGCGGTTCCGCTACAAGAAGTCGAAGGCGAAGCAGGCGCAGGCCAAGCTCTCGCAGATCGGGCGGCTCGAGCAGGAGCGCCGCACGGCGGCGCAGGTGCTCGAGTCGATGACGAAGCGCCGCCGAACGCTCGGCTTCGAGTTCCTGAAGCCGGCGCGTTCGGGGCGGATCGTGCTCGACGCGGAAGAGCTCGCCGTGTCGGCCGGCGACAAGCTGCTCCTCGACCGCGCGTCGCTCGTGCTGGAGCGGGGCGAGCACGTGGCGCTCGTCGGCCCGAACGGGTCCGGGAAGACGACGCTGCTCGAGACGCTCCTCGGGCAGCGCGAGCCCGACGAGGGCCGCGTGAAGGTCGGCCACGGCGTCATCCCCGCGTACTTCTCCCAGCACGAGGCCGAGCTTCCCGAGCACGGCTCCATCCTCGATGTCACGGCCGCCGCCACGCGGCTGCCCCGCCCTCAGGCGCAGAATCTCCTCGGGCGCTTCCTCTTCTCGGGCTGGGAGACCCACGAGAAGCAGGTGTCGGTGCTCTCCGGCGGCGAGCGCCGCCGGCTCGCGCTAGCGCTCGTGGTCGCCTCGGGCGCGAACCTGCTCGTCCTCGACGAGCCCACGAACCACCTCGACCTCGAGAGCCGCGAGGCCCTCGAGGCCGCGCTCGAGGCGTTTCCGGGCACCGTGCTGCTCGTCTCGCACGACCGCGCCGTCCTCGACGCCGTGCCCGACCGGATCGTCGCGGTCGAGGACCTCTCGCTGCGCTCGTACGACGGCGGCTGGGCCGACCTCGTCCGTGCGCGGGATGCGACGCAGGCGGCGCCCGCCGTCGCAGAGCCGAAGGCACGGCCTGCGAGGACGCCGAAGCCGAAGCCGAAGCCCGCTCCGCGCCGGCCGACGGAGCTCGACCGGGTCGAGAAGCGGATCGGCGAGCTCGAGGCTCGCGTCGGCGAGCTCGAGGCGCGACTGGCCGAGAGCTGGACGGACATGGATCTCCTGGCCACCTACACCACGGCGCGGGAGGAGCTCGACGGCCTCCTCGCGGAATGGGAAGTCCTCTTCGCACAGGCCCAGGCCGACACGGCCTCGCGCACCGAATCCGTATGAGCGACACTGGTCGCGAGGCGACCTCGCGAGGAGCGACCATGTCCGCACAGAGCAGGTTCCGAAGCTACGACGAGGCGCTTGCGGCCCATCGGTGGGACGTTCCCGAGCGCTACAACATCGCGGAGGACGTCTGCGACAAGCACCCTCCCGACAAGCTCGCGATGCTGTGGGAGGACTTTGGCGGGAACGAGCGCCAGGTCACGTGGGGCGAGCTGCAGGACGCGAGCAACCGGCTCGCGAGCGTCCTCCGCGCGCACGGCGCCGAGGTCGGCGACCGCGTCGCGATGCTGCTGACCCCCCGGCCCGAGACGGCGGCCGCGTTCCTCGGGACGTTCAAGGCAGGCGCGATCCTGCTCTCGCTCTCGGTCCTCTACGGCGACGACGGGATCCGCCACCGGGTGACCGACTCCCAGGCGAAGGTCCTCGTCACCAATGCCGAGAACGTCGACCGCGTCCGGGCGCTCGAGCTCCCCGTCGATCACGTCCTCGTCCTCGACGAGCAGCTGATCGCCACCGGCGACCCGGCGTTCGCGCGGGTCGACACGGCAGCCGACGACCCGGCCCAGCTCTACTACACCTCCGGGACGACGGGCCTCGCGAAGGGCATCCTCCACGCGCACCGGTACCTGATCGCGCACAACGAGTTCGAGCTGTGCCACGACGTCCAGGACGGGGAGCGGTTCCACGGGATGGGCGAGTGGGCCTGGGCGGCGGGCATCGCACCGCTCCTCGGCCCGTGGCGCTACGGAGCGGTGCAGGTCGTCTACGAGCGGGAGGGCGGCTTCGACCCCCACAAGCAGCTCGCGTTCCTCTCGAAGCACCGCGTGACGAACGTCTTCGGCACACCTACCGCGATCCGCTCGATGATGGCGATCGACGACGCCGGAGCCCGCTACCCGCAGGAGTTCCGGATCGTCTGCGCCGCAGGAGAGCCCCTGAACCCGGAGGCGATCCGCTGGTTCCGCGCTCAGTACGGCGTCACCGTCCTCGACTTCTACGGCCTCTCGGAGAGCTACCCGCTTTGCGGGAACTTCCCGTTCATGGAGGTGCGGGAGGGATCCATGGGCCGGCCGATGCCCGGGTGGGACGTCGCGATCCTCGACGAGGACGAGCAGCCGGTACCGCCGGGCGAGCGCGGCGAGATCTGCCTGCGGGCGCGGTCGAACCCGCACTACCCGCTCGGGTACTGGAACAACGAGGAGGCGGCGCGCGAGGCCTTCGGCGGCGAGTGGTTCCACACGAAGGACGCCGCGCGCATGGACGAGGACGGGTACGTCTGGTACGAGGGCCGCGCGGACGACGTGATCATCGCGGCCGGGTACCGGATCGGGCCGTTCGAGGTCGAGTCCGCGTGCCTCGAGCACCCGGCGGTCGCCGAGGCGGCCGCCGTGGCATCGCCCGACGAGCGGCGCGGCAGCGTCGTCAAGGCCTTCGTCGTGCTCGCCGAGGGGTACGAGCCGAGCGACGAGACCGCCAAGGCGATCCAGCAGCATGTCCGCACGCGGCTCTCCGCCTACCACTACCCGCGCCTGGTCGAGTTCGTTCCCTCCCTGCCGAAGACGCTCACCGGCAAGATCCGCCGGATCGAGCTGCGCGAGGCCGAGGCCCGGCGCGTCCGCGAGGCGAAGAGCGCGTCCTCCTAGGCTTGAGTCGGCCGCGCCGGCGCCGACAATGTCGATGTGACGTGGAGGACGTCGGGCGGCGTACAAGGGGCGTGCACGCGATGACGATCGAGCAGCCGCTCGCCACACGCCCGCCCCGAAGCCTCGCCGAGGCCGCCGAGACGCATCTCGACGACGTCTTCGGCTACCTGCTGTACCTGACGCGCGACCGGGAGACCGCCGAGGACCTCTCGAGCGCGACCTTCGAGAAGGCGCTACGGCTCTGGGACCGCTTCGACCCGCGACGCGGAAGTGCGCGTACCTGGCTGCTCGGGATCGCGCGGACGACGGCGCTCGACTGGTTCCGCGCCGAGGCGCGACGGCGCAAGCGCGAGGAGGCCGCGGCGCACGACGAGCGCGTCGAGGAGGCGTTCGCCGAGGGGCTCTCCCCCGAGCTCGAGTCCGCTCTTGCGACGCTGAGCGGCGGAGAGCGCGAGGTGCTCGCGCTGCGGATCGTGCTCGAGCTCGACGGCGACGCGACCGCGCGCGTGCTCGGAATCAGCCCGACGGCCGTCTCGACACGGCTCTCCCGGGCGCTCAAGCGACTCGAGGAGAGGGTGAACGAAGGATGACCGTGAACGAGATCGTCGACGAGCTCCGCGGCTCGCGCCCGCGCGCGGGCCAGGCGCTTCGGCTCCAGGTGTTGACGCTCGCCTCGGCGCCGCGCGCCGCAGCGCCCTCGCTGCGCGACCGGCTCCGAGACCGGCGGCTGCTGCTCGCGTTCCCCGCCGCCGCGGGCCTCGCCGTCGTGGCCGCGGTGGCAGTCGGCGTCACGCGGCCGTCCCCGGCACCGGTCGCGTCCGAGGCAATCGCGTCGAAGGCGACGCCGGAGCGCACCGCCGGGGCGCCCTCCGGCGCGGCCACGTTCGCGGGACCGGCACAGGACGCGGCGACGGCCCAGGCAAAGGCACCCGCGCCGACGACGGGTCGGGCCCAGCGCTACAGCGCGACGCTCACGCTCGCGGTGGACGACACGGACGCGCTGTCGAGCGCGACCCAGCAGGCGCTCGCGATCGCCCGCGACCTCGGCGGCTACGTCGTCTCCGTCCAGTACGCGACCGGCGACGGCGGCGCGGCGGCGCTCACGCTCCGCGTCCCCTCCGGCGAGGCGGCCACGGCGGTGACGCGTCTCTCCGACCTCGGCACGATCGTCGCGCAGAACGTCCAGATCGATGACCTCCAGGAGTCGCTCGACACGCTCGACCGGCAGCTCGAGCGGCTCCGCGCACAGGTCGCGGCGCTCACGGCGGCGATCGATCGCGCGGAGACGCCCGCCCAGAAGGCCCGCCTGCTCGAGCGCCGCGCGCAGGCACAGGCGGAGCTCCAGGCGCTCCGCGCGAACCGCGCCGCGACGGCCGAAGTGGCGCGGAACGCGACGATCCAGCTCGAGCTCCGCACCGAGGAGTCGTCCACCGCGCCCGCGCCGGGCTCGCGACTCGACCGCGCGCTCGACAAGGCGCTCGCGGTGCTCGCCTGGGAAGCCGTCGTCGTGCTCGCGATCGCCGTCGCCACCGCGCCGCTCGCGCTCGTCGCGGTCGCGGTGTGGCTCACCCGCCGCGTCCGGCGGCGGCGCGAGGAGGAGCGCCTCCTCGCCGCAAGCTAGCGCGACGTCGCCGTCCGCCGCGCGACGAGCGTCTCCTCGACCGGCAGCGGCTCGGGCCGGTCGACCGTCGATCCAACCTGCAGCGTCGTCCCGGCCTCCGCCGAGGAAAGAATCGAGCGGGCGACGTCGATCACGTGGAGGGCAAGCCGGCCGGACGCCCGAGGCTCCCGGTCCGAGGCGATCGCGTCGACGAGATCCTGGAGGCCGATGCCGCGCACCTCGCGCGTTCCGCGGGAGCGGTACGGCAGCTCCTTCCAGTCGCCGAGACCGCCGCGCAGCCGGATGGTCTCGCCGAACATGTTCGGGTCGGGAAGCAGCAGGGTTCCCTCCGAGCCGAGCACGAGGAAGGTCGAGGAGTAGTGGCTCGGCGCCTCGAACGTCGCGAGCAGGGTCGCGGTCGCGCCGCAGCGGAGCTCGAGCGCCGCCGTCGTGTGGGTCGGCGTCTCCGCGGCGAAGCGCTCGCCGCGGCGGGGGCCGATCTCGATCGTCCGCTCGGCGACGAAGGTCGACGAAAGTCCCGCGACCCGGACGACCGGGCCGAGCAGCGCCACGATCGCCGTGACGTAGTACGGGCCCATGTCGAGCAGTGGGCCGGCGCCCTCCCGGAAGAAGATGTCGGGATCGGGGTGCCAGGCCTCCTGGCCCCCCGCGAGCATCGTCGCCGAGACGCCGAGCGGCCGGCCGATCGCGCCGCGGTCGATCAGGGCGCGCGCCTCCTGGAACGCGCCGCCCAGGAAGACGTCCGGTGCGCAGCCGACGCGGAGGCCGCGCGCGTCGGCGAGGTCGAGGAGCTCCGCCGCCGCGGGCGCCGACATCGCGAGCGGCTTCTCGGAGTACACGTGCTTGCCCGCCTCGAGCGCGGCGCGCGTCACCTCGGCGTGAACCGCCGGCGGCGTGAGGTTCAGGACGACGTCCACGTCCTCGCAGGCGAGGAGGTCCTCGACCGTGGTCGACGCGAGCCCGTGTGCGGTGGCGAGCGCATCGCTGCGGAGTGGGTCACGGTCGGCACACGCGACGATCTCGAAGCGGTCGAACGCCGCGCCGTTCTCGACATAGGCGTGGCTGATGACGCCGCAGCCGACGATCCCGACGCGAGCCGGTGACCTCACGCGGCGACCTCCACCAGCGAGCGGAGGCCGGCCACCGACTCCTCGACCGCCGCGAACGCGTCGCCGTCGGTCTCGTCCTGCTCGACGACGAGCCACTCGACGCCTGCGCGGTCGGCGGCGGCTGCGAGGCCGCCGTAGTCGACCGCTCCGCGACCCAGGGGGACGTGGACAGGCCCGCCGTTCCGGCGCATGTCCTTGACGTGCACGAGCGGGACACGCCCACGGGCGCTGACGAGCAGCGCGATCGGGTCGGCGCCCGCATACCACGCCCAGCCGAGGTCGAGCTCGAGGAACGGCCCGCCATCCGCCGCGAGGAGCAGGTCGAGCACGCTGCGGCCGTCGGCCTGCGCCACGACCTCCGCGTCGTGGTTGTGGAAGCCGAGCCGCAGGCCCGCCGCGCCCGCCCGCTCCGCCGCGCGTACGAGCCGCGCGACGGCCGCGTCCGCGTCCGTGGGCGTGCGCGGCGGCTCGATCCAGGCGACGATCAGCCGGTCGGTGCCGAGTGCCCGAAGCTCCGCCGCGAGCAGCTCGAGGTCGTCCTCGGCCGCCTCCAGGCCGACGTGCCGGCCGCACACGGCGAGGCCGTGCTCGTCGAGCATCGCACGCACCTCGTCCGGCGTGTGCCCGTGGAGGTCGTGGAGCTCGACGCCCTCGAACCCGAGCTCCGCTGTACGCCGCAGCACCCCGGGGAGGTCGGCGGCCGCCGCGTCCCGGACGGTGTACAGCTGGAGCCCGATCCGGCTCACGCTGCGTCCTCCTCCAGCGCGACGAAGTGGTCGTCGTCGACGGCGACGAGGCCGCCGGAGGCGGAGGCCGCGGTAGTGGGCGGGCCGCCGTTCGCGCCGGTGCTCGCGCGTCCCGGCTCGTCGCCCCACTTGCGGTGCAGCTGCGGGACGCACGAGAGGAGCGCCCGCGTATAGGAATGCCGGGGGTCGCCGAACACCTTGGGCGTCGGACCGAGCTCGACGACGCGTCCGCGGCGCAGGATCAGGGTCCTGTCGCTGATGTAGTTCCCGAGCGACAGGTCGTGCGTGATGAAGAGGATCCCGAGACCCCGCGCCTTCAGGTCGCCGAGCAGGTTGAGCACGTCGATTCGGGTCGACGCGTCGAGCATGCTGATGATCTCGTCCGCGACGAGGAACTCGATCTCGAGCAGCAGCGCCCGCGCGACCATCAGGCGCTGGAGCTGGCCGCCACTCAGCTGGTGCGGGTACTTGCCGAGCACATCCGCAGGCTCGAGCGACACCGCCTCGAGCGAGCTGCGCAGCATCCGCTTCCACTCCTGGTCGGAAAGACCCGGCAGGTAGGTGGAGCGGAGCATCCCGAGCACCCGGTCGACCTTGAACACCGGGTTGTACGAGCTGAACGGGTCCTGGAAGACCCCCTGGACGCGGGAGTAGTAGCGTCGGAGGCCGCGGCGGTTGAACCCGGCGACGTCCTCGCCGCCAAATGAGATCGTCCCCGCGGTGGGCGTCGTCAGCCGCAGGATCATTCGCCCGACCGTGGTCTTGCCACTCCCGCTCTCGCCGATCAGGGAGACGACCTCGCCGGGCAGGACGTCGAAGCTCACGCCCGAGACGGCCGTCTGCGTCCCGCTCCCGAACAGGCCCGTCCGGAAGACCTTCGTGACGTCGTTCAACCGCAGCATCAGGCCGCCACCCTCCAGCAGGCGGCATGGCGGCCGGGCGAGAGCTCCACGAACGGCGGTTCCTCCGCGCATTGCTCCATCGCGAGCGGGCAGCGCGCCCTGAACCGGCAGCCCGTCGGGGGGTGG
>CAWJUF010000017.1:0-25771 GCA_963845965.1 uncultured Actinomycetes bacterium
CGCTGGGGCTCCGGCACGAAGTCGGGCCAGAAGCAGAACGACCTCGTCACGCCGAGACCGTGGCGTGCCAGGACCTCGAGCTCTGAGCGGACGACCGCCCCGTCGTAGCGCGACCACATCCGCGGGCCGCCGGCGCGCGACCAGAAGTTCGCGCCGAGCCATCCGGGCCACGGGGGGCGGTCGGTCATACGCCGACCTGCCGCGTGTCACGGGGGAGGCCGCGCTGCATCGCGTGCGTCCGGGTCATCGTCGATCCTCTGCGGAAAGATGGTCTCGTCGGTTGTTCCGTAACGTTCCGGGAACGATTAACAGGTTTTTCCCAGTTGTCAAGCAGAAATCTTCTCCCTTCGGGGGCGCCTAGCGCGCTATCAGGCGTCTTGTGTATAGTCGACGATTCCGAAAACGGTTCCGGGAGGACGGCAGAACCGCGATGAGCGAGGCAACGCGAACGAGCCGGGCGACGATCCGTGACGTCGCGCGCCGAGCAGGCGTGTCCGTCGCGACGGTCTCCCGCGTCGTCAACGACCGGCCCGACGTCTCTCAGGAGACGCGGGACGCGGTGATGGAGGTCGTGCGGGCGATGAGCTTCACGACCAACCGCAGCGCGCGCGGTCTCTCGAAAGGGCGCACCGGCCTCGTGGGCTGCACGATCCCGTACGTCCTCGGCGACTACTACGCGTCGATCCTCTCCGGCGCGACCGAGGCGCTGCACGAGCAGGAGATGCACGCCGTGCTCTGCCCGACCCGGCACGAGCACGACCGCGAGGCCGCGCTCGTCGAGCGGCTGCTGCGGGGTACGACCGACGGCGCGATCATCGTGCTCCCGTCGGAGTCCGCCGACGAGCTCGGCGACCTCGAGAGCCAGGGCTTCCCCTTCGTCGTGATCGACGCCCCGATGCCGCTCCCCGAACGGATCCCCGTCGTCTCCGCCACGCACTGGGCGGGCGCGCGGTCGGCCACCGAGCACCTGCTCGGCCTCGGTCATCGGCGCATCGCGATCATCGAGGGGCGCGACGGCTGGGTTGCCACGGTCGAGCGAGCGAACGGCTACCAGGCCGCGCTCGCGGGCGCCGGCGTGCTTCCCTCGCCCGAGCTCGTCGACAGGGGCAACTTCGAGATCGCCGACGGCTACGAGGCAGCACGCCGGCTGCTCGCCCTCGACGACCCTCCGACCGCGATCTTCGCCTCGAACGACAACATGGCGATCGGCGCCCTGCACGCCGCCGCGGCGCTCGGGTACCGCGTGCCCGAGCAGCTCTCCATCGTCGGCTTCGACGACAGCGAGCTCGCCCGCGTCGTCACGCCGGCGCTGACGACCGTCCGCCAGCCGCTCGAGGAGATGGGCAGGATGGCCGTCAGCTTGCTCAGCCGCCTGATCGACCGCCAGCGCGTCGAGACCCTCCGCGTCGAGCTGGCGACGCGCCTCGTCGTCCGGAGCTCTACGGCCCCCCCGGCCACTCCCCCGCGCTGACGGCCGGCCGGCGCGGGCCCGTGCTCAGGGCTCGCGCTGCGCCCCGCATGGGAGGCAGTCGTCGTGTCGCCGCCCTGAGCTCGTGGAGGCGCCTCGGCCGCGAAGCAGGCCGCTTCAGGGATCTGCCCGCCGAAGGTGGGATCGGCCGCGACCGGCTCCTGCGGATCCCGGTTCCGCGGAGAGATCGAGCGTCGCGATCAGCGCCTCGGCCACGACCTCGAGCTTGCGTCCGGAGATCTGGCTCGCCTTGCGGAGACGCGCGAAGGCGTCGCGCTCGCTCAGCCCCTCGCGCTCCATGAGCAGCCCCTTGGCCCGCTCGATCGCCTTCCGGGCCGACAGCGCCGCCGCCAGCGAGTCGGCCTCGGCGCGGACGACCACCAGCTCGTCGTGGCGTGCGCGGGCGGTCTCGATCGCAGGCAGCAGGTCGGTCTCGCGAAACGGCTTCACGAGGTAGCCGAAGACACCAGCCTCGACCGCGCGGGCCACGAGCTCCTGCTCGCCGTACGCCGTCACCATCACGATCGGGATCGGCCGCTCGTCGAGGATCCGGCGCGCGGCGTCGATCCCGTCGAGCTTCGGCATCTTGACGTCGAGCAGCGCGAGGTCGGGCTCCTCGCTCCGTGCGAGCGCCACCGCCTCCTCGCCGTCGCGCGCCTCCGCGACGACCTCGAAGCCGGTCTTCTCCAGGAGCTCGCGCAGGTCGAGGCGGATGATCGTCTCGTCCTCGGCGATCAGGATGCGCATGGGGATGCTGGACACGGGACCTCCTCCGTCCGGTAGTCGACACGCCGAGCCTCGAGGCGTGGCCTCCGCCACCGTCGGCGGTCCTGTCGGACGACGTCGCCCGTGTCGCGTCAGGGTATCGCCTCGGCGCGGCCTTCGGCGCCGACCAGCGGATCCGTCTCGCGCCGGAGGAGCACGGCTGCGAGCGACCCCGCGACGACATACCCGAGCCCCTGGAGGGTCAGCAGATTGACGATCCCGACCCGTTCGCCCAGCGCGCCGCCGACCGTCGCGCCGAGCAGCATCCCCGCCGACGCCAGCACGCCGGCGACGGCGAACACCCGACCGAGGTAGGCGTTCTCGACCGCGCTCTGCACGACGGTGAGCTGGGCGGCGAATCCCACCGCCCCGGGGATGCCGACGACCACGAACAGGACGAGGACGGGGACGATGGCGGTCGACCATCGCGGATAGTTGAAGATCACGAGGTCGATCAGGCCGAACAGCACGAGCGTCACCGGGACGACGCGGAGCGCTCCGAACCGGGCGATCCAGCGCCCGGCGAACAGGCCGCCGGCGATGCCCCCGACGGCCTGTGCGGTCATCGTCCAGCCGAGCTCCTTCGCCCCGCCCTCGAGAGCGTCGACCACGAACGGGGCGAAGAGCGCTCCCATCACGCCCTCTCCGATCGACGTCACGAAGAGGAGCCCGACGAGGATCGCGACCACAACCGTCCCCCGAACGAGCCGGAGCCCGTCGAGCAGCTCCGCGATCACGTGGCGCTCCTCGACCCGATCGGCGCGATGCGCGCCTCCGATCGCCGCGATGAGCGCGGCCGCGAGGAGGAACGAGACGAGGTCCAGCCCGACGACGGCCCCGATTCCGAGTGCAGCCGCGAAACCGCCGAGCACCGGTCCGACGAGCCGCGCGAGGTTGTTGTTGAGCGCGTTGAGCCCGTTCGCGGCGGGAAGCAGGTTCTGCGGGACGAGTCGTGGCAGCAGGGCCGCCTCGGCCGGGCTCACGAACTGCACGGCGACCGCCTGGCAGAACGCGACGACGTACACGATCCACACCCGGTCGGCGGTGGTGACGAGCGCGAGGGGGGCGACGACGACGGCCAGCGCGAGGTTGCCGGCCACGAGCGTCCGGCGCCTGTCCCAGCGGTCGACGTAGACACCGGCGACGGCGCCGACGAGGAAGCTTGCGCCGACGTTCGCAGCGACGACGCCACCGGTAGCGAGCGTCGAGCCCGTGAGCGCGTAGACCTGGATCGGCAACGCGATGCGCAACACCCAGTCTCCCGCGAACGAGAGAAGGCCCGCGAGCCAGAGGAACGCGAAGCCGCGATGACGGAACGGTGCGAGGTCGTTACGCAGAGAAGCGCACCTCTGCCCGCAGCCCGCCCCGGTCGACGAGCTCGAGCGACCCTCCCAGCTCGTCGCGGACGAGTGCCCTCACGATCGACATCCCGGTCCCGTCCCCGCCGGCGCCGATCCCGGAGCCGTCGTCTGCGACGACGAGCAGGACGTCGGCGTCGTCCCGCGCGAGCTCGATGGAGACCCTGTTCCCGCCGTGCTCGAGGGCGTTCGAGAGGAGCTCGGAGAAGACGAGCGCGAGCGCGGTTGCACGCTGCCCCGCGAGCTCGACCGGCTGGAGCTCCGCGGTCACCTCCTTTCCCACGGCGAGCCCCTGGACGAGCATCGCGCGGAGACGGTCGAGCAGCTCCGCGAGATCGACGACGTCCTCGCGATGGTCGGTCAGCTCCTCGTGCACGGCTGCGATCGCCAGGATCCGGTTGACGGAGTCGCCGAGCGCCTTGCGCGGGTCGACGCCCTCGGCGCGCGCCTGGAGGCGCAGCAGCGAGGCGACGGTTTGGAGGTTGTTCTTGACCCGGTGGTGGATCTCCTGGGCGAGCACGCCGCGCAGCGCCATCCGGCCGTGCTCGAGCGCCACCGCCGCCTGGTTCGCGATCGCGTCGAGCAGCTGGCGATCGTCTTCCGAGAAGGGCGTGTCCCGGTCGACGACGAGCTCGCCGATCCCCCGGCCGCGCCAGCGGAGCGGGAGGCGCACCGCGTGCGCGCCGGCCCGTCCTTCCGGCCATGCGATGCGCCCGTCCTCGAGCACGACCGCCGCTCCCGTCGCGTGGAGAGACTCGACCGTCGTTCGGACGATTGCCTCGAGCGACTCCTCGAGGTAGAGCGACTCCGAGACCGCCTCCGAGATCCGCGCGAGCGCCTCGAGCTCGTCCACGCGCCGTCGCGCCTGTGCGTAGAGCTTCGCGTGCTCGATCGACCGGCCCACCTGCGACGCGATCGAGGTCAGGAGCGCGATCTCCGCGTCCGTGAACGAACGCGGGTTGCGGGTGCGGACGTTGAGCGCTCCCTCGAGCACCTCCCGGGCGAGGATCGGCACCGCCAGGATCGACTCGTACTCGTCCTCGCGCAGGTTCGGGAACGCCTTGAACCGCGGGTCGAGGTGCGCCCCGGACGCGAGCATGATCGGCCGCCGCTCCGCAGCCGCGACGCCGGTGATGCCGACGCCACTTCGCATCCGCGGCGCGCTCGTGGCGTCCTCGATCCCCGCGCCGTGGGTCGCGCGCAGCACGAGCTCGTCCCCCCGCTCGTCGTAGAGGTAGACGAAGCAGGCGTCCGTCTCGAGCGCGGCCGCGACCTCGTGCGCGATCGCCTCGAGAACCTCCTGCAGGTCGAGCGACGAGTTGACGACATCGGTCGTCCGGGTCAGGAGCGCGAGGTGGCGGGCCGCGTCGTCCACGCGCCCAGGCTACTGGGCCGGGGCGTGGCTCAAGCCTCGCCCCTCTTGGGTTCGAAGGAACGAGGGCGAGGCTGAAGCCACGCCCTGGCCACGCCCTCCGGTCCCAGTTCAGTCGAGCGTCGTGAGCACGACCGCGCCGAGCACCGGCACGGCGATCGTGAGGCCGAAGTTGAGCCAGCCGACGAGCACGAGCCGGCTGCGCGTGGCGGGCGCGGACGGATTCCCCGCGCGGAGCTCTCGCTGCAGCCGCGGGCCGAGGACGTAGTCGTGGAGGAGCCCGCCTGCGACGAGCAGCGCCACGAGCACCGACTTGAGGATCAGCGTCCGGTCGAAGTCCGTGTCGAGCGCGCTGTGGTCGAACCCTCCGTGGCGCTCGGTGAGCCAGAGACCCGAGAGGATCGCCACCGCCATCGCGCTCCACCCGATCGGGCGCCAGCGGCGACCGAGCGTCCGCATCGCCGTCGCGCGGGCCTCCCCCTCGAGCTGCCGGATCGCGGGGACGCCGACGAACACGAGCACCACGGTGCCGCCGACCCACACGCAGGCCGAGAGCACGTGGCAGATACGCAGCGCGGTCATCACCTTCGCTCTCCGTCCTCTACGGGAGTCGACGCCCCCACCGAAGATCCGTGCGCCACCGGTCGCGGCCGAAGCCGGGCTCGGCCCGGCGGGAGGCCAAGCGCGGGTCGCCCGTGCCGGACGCAGAAGGAGGGGGATCGCGAGGGAACCATGTGATTCCCCCGCGTTTCGAGCGCGGTCATCACGGTGCCTCAGGCTACGGGTTTCCACCGAGGCATCCGCCGCCTCGCGGCCGCTACGTTCGAGGGCGGATGGCACGCGACTGGGCCCTCTTCCTGCACCTCTCGGGCGTGCTCCTCTTCGTCGGCGGCAGCATCGCCGCGACCGCGTTGCGGCTGCTCGCGATCGGCAAGGAGCGGCCGTCGGAGAGCGCCGTTCTGCTGCGCGCGGTCCGTCCGCTCGTGCCCCTCGTCGGCACCGGGTTGCTGCTGACGCTCGGGGCCGGCGTCTGGCTCGCCGACGAGCTCCGCGTCCCATACGACTCCGGCTGGCTCCAGGCGGCGTACGTGCTGATCGTGTGGCTCGGCGTCGCCGGCGCCGTCGCGGGCAGGCTCGACCGGCGGACCCGCGAGCTCGCCGAGCGCGAGGCCACCGAGCGCGAAACTCTGTCACCCGAGCTCCTACGGCGCCTCCGCGACCCGATCGCACTGACGCTCGACGCGTCGATGCTCGTCGCGACGATCGCGATCGTCGCCCTCATGGTCTGGAAGCCCTGACGGTAGCTCGTGAGCTGCCCGTCGCGGCCGGAGGCCGGCTTCGCCGGCCGGGAGGCCAAGCACCGGTGACCACTGCGCCTGCCGGAAGAAGGGGCCCGTGGGGGAAACATGGTTTCCCCCACGCCTAACGACCACGGGCCCCCACCGGGGACCCGCGATCGGCCGTCAGACACAGACAGGCCGCTCGCCTTGCGGCGCTGTCCGCATCGGAGATCATGCGCCATCCGGCTGACGATGTCCAGTGCCTCCGGGCGCCGCCCGGAGGCACCAGAGAGCTACAGCGAGCTCAGGTACCGCCTCTTCTCCCACTCGCTGACCTGGATCCGGTAGTCATCCCATTCGCGTCGCTTGAGCTCGACGTAGCGCGGGAAGATGTGCTCGCCGAGCGCGCGCGCCATCAGGTCGGAGCCTGCGAGCGCCTCGACGGCCTCGCCGAGCGACCCGGGGAGCGCCTCGACGCCCTGCTCCTCACGCTCCTCGTCCGAGAGCCGGTACAGGTTCGTCGTCATCTCGTCCGGCAGCTCGTACCCGCGCTCGATCCCTTCGAGCCCCGCCTGGAGCAACGCGGCGAACGCGAGATACGGGTTGCACGCCGGATCGGGGCAGCGGATCTCCGCGCGGGTCGCCTGCTCCTCGCCCGGCTTGTAGAGCGGGATCCGGATCAGGGCCGACCGGTTGCGCTGCGACCAGGCGACGTAGACGGGCGCCTCGAAGCCCGGGACGAGCCGCTTGTACGAGTTGACCCACTGCGCGAGCACGGCCGACATCTCGCGGGCGTGCACGAGCAGGCCGGCGATGAACGCCTTCGCGGTCTTCGACAGGTGGTGCGGGTCCTTCGCGTCGAAGAACTGGTTGCGGCCGTTCTTGAAGAGCGACATGTGCGTGTGCATGCCCGAGCCGTTCTCGCCGAACAGCGGCTTCGGCATGAAGGTCGCGTAGTAGCCGTGCCACGCGGCGACCTCCTTCACGATCAGCCGGTAGGTCATGCAGTGGTCGGCCATCGCGAGCGCGTCGGCGTAGCGCATGTCGATCTCGTGCTGGGACGGAGCGACCTCGTGGTGGTGGTACTCGATCGGGATCCCCACCGACTCGAGCGCGTGGATCGTGTCGTTGCGCACCTCGGTGGCGGCGTCCTGCGCGGTCATCGCGAAGTAGCCGCCCTCGTCGAGCGTCTTCGTGTCCGTGTCGTCCTCGAAGAGGAAGTACTCGAGCTCGGGGCCGACGTTGAACGTGTCGAAGCCCAGCGACTTCATCCGCTCGAGTGCGGCCCGCAGGACGAAGCGCGGATCGCCGTTGTACGGCGTCCCGTCGGGCCGGACGACGTCGCAGATCATGCGCGCGACCTTCGATCCGATCTCGTGGCCGTGCTCGTCGACCGGCCGCGGCAGCACCTGGAAGGTGCCTGGGTCAGGGATCGCCACCATGTCCGACTCCTCGATCCGGTTGAAGCCCGTGATCGACGAGCCGTCGAAGCCCATCCCGTCGTCCAGCGCGTCGGGGATCTCGGACGGCGTGATCGCGAACGACTTGAGGTGGCCTTCGAGGTCCGTGAACCAGAAGAGGACGTGCTCGATCTCCTCGTCCCGTATCCGCTTCAGGGCCGCGCGCCGCGCGGCGACGCTCGACGTCGCGCGGTCCTTCGACTTCACCATCGCGGAGCGGCTCGCCGCGCCGGTCGACCTAGGTCTCGCCATCGGTGTCTCCTCCCGGAAAACGACAAAAGCCCCGAGCACGGATACTCCGCGCCCGAGGCCCCGTTGCCTCGAAAAGCATGCGCGAGACTACCACTCCGGCCCGCCGGAGGCGGCCGGCACCGCCGCGAGCAACGCGTAGAGCCACGTCAGCGTGCGGGCGACCCTCGCCGTCGTAGCGTGCTGCAGCCGCCGCCCGGCCGGCGCGGCGACGACGATCGAGACGAGCGAGACCGAGCCCGATCTCAGTCCGAAGCTGGCATGGCGGTGGCCGGTGTACGCCCCGGGCGGTCGCGCGACAATCGGCCCTGGACCGTTGACTCCCGTTCACAGGTCGCCCCGCCGATGCGCCTGCTAGTGTCCTGACCTTCCGTTACCCGGCCCCGTGCCGACGCCAAGCATGCCCCCCCATGCAAAGCGACCGAATCCCCCAACGGAAGCGTCGAGCCGCGCGTGATGACGCCGCTGCTGTCGCCCCTGCCCCCCACTCAGGAGGCGCGACTCCGCCATGACCGAACAGACGCTCGTCGAGCAAGCACTTCACCTGCCGCGGCGCGAGGCCAGGCGATGGGCTCATACCCCACTCGAGCAGGAAGACCTCGTCGCCGACGGCAATCTCGGGCTCGCCAAGGCGGCGAAGCGGTACGACCCGGCGTACGGGGTCCCGTTCCCGGCCTTCGCCACCCCCTACGTCCGCGGCGCGATCGCCGACACCGTCCGGACCCGAGCCCGCCGCAACACCCTCGGGGACGGCAGGTATGCCGACATCGTGGGGTTCCCGGATCTCGGCGCAGCCAGGCAGGACACCGCGTACGAGCCCGCCGACCCAGGTCCGACGCCGCACGACACGGTCGAGAACCTCGACCGGCTGCGCGTGCTCGGGACGATCCCGGAACGGGAGCGCATCGCACTCATCCGGACGATTGTCCACGGCGACACCGCGGCGGACGTGGCGAAGGACCTCGGTGTCAGCCCCGACCGGGTGTACACGCTCGTGCACAACGGGTCGACCCGGGTCAGGAGACGCGCGGCATGACGAGCCTCCTCGCCGAGGTGCTGCAGGGGGAGCCGCTCACCGAGCGCGAGACGGAGATCCTCGCGGCCGCCGCAGAGGGCGAGACTGCCGCCCAGACCGGTGCGCGCCTGTACCTCTCGTCCGAGACCGTGAAGGGATACCGGAAGCGGATCATCGCGAAGCTCGGCGCGCGGAACGGGACGCACGCCGTCGTGCTCGCGCTCCGGCGAGGCTTGCTGCCGCTGTCGCCGCAGCACCTGGGCGAGCCGGTCGCCGTCAGGGCCCCGGCCGGTCGCCTCACACGCCGGAGCTGACGCTTCAGCGCCTCCGCCCGCGATCCCCGGCCAGCGCCACGTCGACCTCGTCGAGCGGCGCCTCGAAGCGGATCCAAGCCGGGCGCGGCTCGTAGCCGAGCTTGTCGTTCACGGCCCGCATTGGCGCGTTCGCATCCTGGGTCGACGTCATGAGCTCGCGGTAGCCGTTGCGCGAGGCCCAAGCGATCTGCGCCTGCTTGAGCGCGGTCGCGATGCCCCGGTTGCGGTGGCTCGCCGCGACGGAGGTGAGACCGTGCTCGGCGAGATGCGGGTCGGCGGCGCGGCGGAGAAGGCTGACGAACCCGACGACGCGCTCGCCGTCGAGCGCGACCAGCGTGCCGCCCTCGAGGACGTCCGGCCCCGCCGCGTCCTCGTCCATCCAGCGCTCGTAGGACGGAAGCTCGAGCGGGGCGTGGAGCGGCATCTGCGGGAGCGCCTCGCAGGCCACCGAGTACGCGTCGTGGAGGAGGTCCGGACGCTGCGTCAGCTCCACGAGCACGATCCCCTCGGGCGGGGTGGGCTCGGGCTCGTCAGGCGCGACCGAGCGCGAGATCTCGAGCTCGCGCAGCACCTCGCAGAGGCCGAACCGCGAGGCGAACCGCTCGCCGGCCTCGTCTCCTTCCTCGACTCCCGCCGCGAGGACGTCGCTCCCGTGCGCGCGCGCCGCTCGGACCACCCGCTCGAGGAGCGCGCGGCCGAGCCCACGGCGCCGGTACTCGGGGAGAACGACGTTGCCCATGTACGTGCGGCCGGGCAGGTCCGAGCGGATGGCTGCGGCGCATCCGGCCACCGCCCAGTCGATCCGCCCGATCAGGCGCACGTCGTCCGGCTTGCGCGCGCGGCTCCGCTCGAGCTCCTCCCGGGTGATGGGGTACCGGGGGACGACGGCGCTCCAGAGCGCGGCGTACGCCTCGTGCCCCGCCCGGTCGTCGAGCGTGAGCTCGGTGATCTCGAGGTCGACGTCCATCGCTACCCGGATCGTTTCAGCTTGCCGTGTCGCTTGGCGTACACCTCACCGCGATTGAAGATCGCAAGGCCGAGCGGGATGCAGGCTGCGCCGATGATCAGGAGCGGCCAGATGTCATGCCAGAGCGAGCCGAGCGAGGCGCCGTCGAGGATCGCGGCCCGGATCCCGTCGAGGGCGTACGTCGCGGGAGAGATCTTCGCGAGCCACTGCATCCACTCCGGCAGCACCTCCACCGGGTAGTAGACGCCGGAGACGACGAGCAGCATCCCCTGCGCGACGAACCCGAGCTGCGCGCCCTTCTCCGGCGAGATGAGCGGCAGGACGGCCGTCATCATCCCGATCCCGAAGAACGAGACGGACGCGACGATCAGGATCACGAGCGCAGCCGCGAAGTTCGCGTCCTCGAACTGGAGACCGAAGAACATCGCGACCACGACGAAGAGCAGGATCGCCCGGACGAGCCCGTAGAGCACGGCGAAGACGCCCGATCCGCCCAGGTGCATCGCGCGGGAGAGGGGCGCCATGAACGTGTACTCGATCGTCCCTTCCCACCGCTCCCAGGCGACGGTCTCGGTGAGGAACTCGAAGATGATCCCGAGGTACGCCCACACGACCGCGCCGATCAAGAGCGTCGTCGTCGCGCGGTCGACATCGATCTCGCCGCCGGTCGCCTCGATTCCCTTTGCGATGAAGACGATCGTGAGGGTGTTCGCGACCGTCCAGACGAAGAACGCGAGGTCCCAGTAGATGTAGCGCCGCGTGAGGTAGACGTTCCGCTCGACGACGCCCGCCAGGCCGATCAGCTCGTGCTTGAGATAGACGCGAGGGTGCCAGGCTTCAGCCTGGCTCCCTCTCCGTTTCCTGGCGACGGCTCTCATGCAAGGACCTTCCTCTCCTCGGCGTCGAGCTCGTCCTCCTCGTCCTCGAAGCCGCGCCCGGTGGCGGCGAAGAACGCCTCCTCGAGCGTCTCCGCCTCGAATCGCGCCTTGAGCTCGTCGGCGGACTCCAGCGCG
Organism: uncultured Actinomycetes bacterium; assembly: GCA_963845965.1. Lineage (GTDB taxonomy): Bacteria > Actinomycetota > Thermoleophilia > Gaiellales > Gaiellaceae > Gaiella. The sequence goes on from CAWJUF010000017.1 coordinate 11,262, forward strand.
AGCAGCCGGCCGCGGTCGAGGATCCCGACGCGTTCGGCGAGGGTCTCCGCCTCGCCGAGATCGTGGGTGCAGAGAAGGATCGTCGAGTCGTGGACCGAGCGCATCTCGCGGATGAAGTCCTGCACCTCGAGCTTCGACCGCGGATCGAGGCCCGTCGTCGGCTCGTCGAGCAGGAGCAGCACGGGCGCGGTGAGGAGCGCCCGGGCGAGCGCGACCTTCTGCTGCATCCCGCGCGAGAGGTTCTCCATCGGCTCCGTACGCCGGTCGGGCGGGAAACCGACCCGTCCGAGGATCGCCGGGATCCGCTCCGACGTCTCGGACGGCATCATCCCGTAGAAGCGCGCGGCGTAGTGGAGGTTCTCGGAGGGCGACATCTTCTTGAAGAAGCTCGCCTCGACCGAGACCCGGTTGACGAGGCGGCGCACGGCCTTGTCCTCGCGGACGACGTCGTAGCCGAAGACGCGCGCGCTGCCGCCGTCCGGCAGGAGCAGCGTGGAGAGCAGCCGCACGAGTGTCGACTTCCCCGAGCCGTTCTGGCCGAGGATGGCGACGCACTCGCCGCGCGCGACCTCGAGCGTGACGTCCTCGAGCGCCGCGACCCGGCGCTTGCCGCGCCTGCGATCCTTGCGGACGAACTCCTTGCGCAGATCGCGGGTCTCCACGGCCAGTGCGTCGGGCGGAACGGGCGACAACTCCTTCACGATGGTGCTCCCTTCGAACGCGGTACCAAGGACGTGCAAGAAAGAGGCTCCGCGCCAGGCGGGCCTCGGCAACGGATGTCCTAGATACCGAGCAGCATCGCGGCGAGCCTAGCACCCCGGCAGGGAAAGCGCCTAGTACGGAAAACCGCACCTCGCTTGCGCTCCAACCGCCGGTCCCTCTATGGTGGGGCGCAGGCGGGGACGACGTCGATCCCGCCGAAGGCAATGAAGCCTCATCGTCTCCTGCGGGAGAGGTGGGGCTTTTTTCGTTGGACCGACGAAAGGAGCCCGTGGTGGCAGAGACGCCCGGCAGAGCCCCCGAAGCGCCCGTGCGCAGGAGCGCACGGCACTTCCGGCCCGGATCGCGCACTCCGGCCGCGCGGCGGCCGCGGCCCGCGCCGACGACCGCGCGCTCGCGACGGAGGACGGTGAGCGCGCCGTGATGAAGGTCGAGGCAGTCGTCGTCCGCGACCGCGTCGAGACCGTCATGGAGGCGGTCGAGGAGCAGACCGGCCACGTCGGCGTGACCGTGGTCGAGGCGGTCGGCCACGGGCGCGAGAAGGGGATCACGCACGAGTACCGCGGCCGGGTGTTCGAGTCGCGGTTCCTCCCCAAGGCGCACCTCACGTTCGTCGTCCCCGACGAGATCGCGGAGAGCGTCATCGCCGCAATCGTGGACGCAGCGAAGACCGGTCATGTCAACGGGGACGGGATCTGCTGGATGTCGCAGGTCACCGGCGTGACCCACAACCGCACGGGTCGGCGCCTGGAGGAGGTGGAGCGGGTATGAGCACCAAGGAGCTCGCGTTCGCGGCGAGCACGGTCTGGGTCTTGATGGCTGCGATCCTCGTCATGTTCATGCAGGCGGGCTTCGCCTTCCTCGAAGCGGGCCTGACGCGGATGAAGAACGTCGGTCACATCGCGGCCAAGAACGTCCTGGTCCTCGCGATCGCATCGCTCGTCTACTACGTCGTCGGCTTCGGCATCGCCTTCGGCGACGGAGGCAACGGCCTGGTCGGCGGCTCCGGTTTTCTGCCGACCGTGGACCAGCTCCTCACGATCGGCGAGGCGCCGTTCTCCTGGTTCGGCGCCATTCCCGCGGCGGCGGGCTACATGTTCGAGGTCGTCTTCGCCGCGGTCTCGCTGGCGATCGTCTGGGGCGCGATGGCCGAGCGGACGCGCCTCTGGGTGTACTTCGCGTTCGGGGCGATCTTCACGCTCATCTACTCCGTTGCCTCGCACTGGGTTTGGAGCCCCGACGGCTGGCTGTTCTCGAAGGGCATGCAGGACTTCGCGGGGTCGACGGTCGTCCACTATCAGGGAGCTCTCGCGGGCCTCGCCGGAGCCCTGCTGCTCGGGCCGCGGATCGGCAAGTACGTCGACGGGAAGCCCCAGCCCATCCCGGGGCACAACATGGCGTTCACCACGCTGGGCGTCGTGATCCTCTGGTTCGGGTGGTTCGGCTTCAACCCCGGCTCGACGCTCTCGGTCGACTTCGGCGGCGTGGGCTTCTTCGCGTACGTCGCCCTCAACACGAACCTCGCGGCCGCGGCGGGCGTGTTCGGCGCCGTCGTGACCTCGTGGATCGTGATCAAGAAGCCCGACCTGTCGATGATGCTGAACGGCGCGGTCGCCGCGCTCGTCGCGATCACCGCCGCATGCGCGTTCGTGGCGCCGTGGGCGGCGATCCTCATCGGGTTCGTGGCGGGCGTGATCGTCGTGGTCGGGTCGCTCTTCGTGGAGAAGATCGGGATCGACGATCCGGTCGGCGCCCTCGCAGCCCACGGGATGTCGGGCATGTGGGGAACGCTCGCGCTCGGTTTCCTCACCGTGCCGAAGCTCGCCGAGAACCTGGAGACGGGCAAGGGAGGCCTCTTCTACGGCGGCGGCTTCCACCAGCTCGGCGTCCAGGTGCTGGGCCTCGTCGCCGTCGGCGCCTTCACGTTCACGGCGTCGTTCCTCGTGCTCTGGCTGATGAAGGCGACCGTCGGCATCCGCACCGAGCCCGAGGTCGAGAACCTCGGCCTGGACGTGTCCGAGCACGGCATGTGGGGCTACCCGGAGTTCTATATCCCGGTGCCCGGAGGCTACGGCTCGGAGCACCACGGCCACGGCATCGTGACGGCCCCGAAGGAGGCCGTCGCCACCGCCACGCCGACCTCGGCCGCCCCGGCGGCCGGCTAGCCGCCGTCGGGTCGGGAGGGTGGCGGGATCCGGACGGGTCCCGCCACTCTCCTCACGTCAGCGCAGCTCGTAGGTGACGGTCACCGAGGCGGTGGTCTCCTGCGGGCCGGAGACCACCGGGGTCGAGTCCTGTGCCGCCGAGGCCTTCGCCGCAAATGGGATCGGGGCGGATCCGGCCTCGACCATCGCGGTGACGCGGCCGAGCGACCGCCCGGCGGCCCTGGCCAGCACCGACGCGCGCTCCGCCGCGTCGTCGACGGCCTTTGCGAGTGCGTGGTTGTAGAGGGCGTCCGCGTCCGAGCGCGAGAGCGACGGCCCGTAGACCGTGTTCGCGCCCGCAGCCACCGCCGCGTCGATCAGCGAGCCTGCGTTGTCCAGGGTCGTCTCCGCCGTGGCGATGTTCGACGCCACGAAGCCGTTCGGCTGCCCGTTCTGGTCGAACGCCGTCGAAAGCGAGACCGTCTGGGTGGTGACGTCTTTGCCGCCGCTCGCGCGCAGCGCAGCGAGCACCTTCTGCATCGCGGTGCCGTTGGCGGAGAGCGCGGCTCTCGCCGTCGCGGCGCGGGTCTCGACCCCGGCGGAGACCTCGGCCCGGTCCGGCACGGCCTCGACGGAGCCGGTTCCGGTCACCGTGACCGTGTCCGGCGCCGTCGTTGGGTCGGCGGCTCCGGCCCCCTCCGGGCGCAGCACGCCGGCGAGCGCGGCGGCGATGAGCAGAAGGCCTGCGGCGAGTGCGATGCGTTTCATGCGAGTCGTCCTCCGGAGTTGGGGTACCTGCCCCAGGTACGCCGCCGGGCGCGGATCCGTCACACGTTTCGGTGCGGTCGGGTCAGCGGCCCTGACCGAAGCGCTTCCGGGCCGCCGCGACCGCGTCGCGAACGCCGCCGGGGCCCGGGGACGGGCGGGCGGCGACGCTCTCCGCGGCGGTCGTCCCCGCCGAGAACGTCCCGTCGCGCACCGTGGCCGCGACCTGCTCATGCGCATGGCGGAACGGAACGCCGCCGCGGACGAGATCCTCCGCCACGTCGGTTGCGAGGAGAAGCGGGTCGGCGACCGCCTCGGCGAGCCGCTCGCGGTTCGCGGCGAGGCCGCTGACGAGCACGGTCATCCCGCGGAGCGAGTCACGCACGTCGCGTCGCGCCGCGAACACCGGTGGCTTGTCCTCCTGAAGGTCGCGGTCGTAAGCCAGGGGCAGCCCCTTCACCGTCGCGAGGAGCCCGGCGAGGCGACCGATCGCCGTCCCGCCCTTGCCGCGGACGAGCTCCGCGACGTCCGGGTTCAGCTTCTGCGGCATCATCGACGACCCCGTCGAGGCGTTCTCGGGCAGCCGTACGAAGCCGAACTCGGCCGTCGACCAGAGGACGATCTCCTCGCCGATCCGCGACAGGTGCTGCGCGAGCATCGCGGCGGCGTAGAGGTAGTCGAGCGCGAAGTCGCGGTCGGCGACGGCGTCGATCGAGTTCCGCATCTGGGACGCGGGTGGGTCGATCCCCAGCGTCGAGCCCGCGAGGGCGCCCGCGCCGAGCGGGCTCTCGGCGGCGGACTCGGCGGCGGCGGCGAACCGCGTCAGGTCGCGGTCGAGCATCTCCACCCACGCAAGCAGGTGATGCCCGAGCGTCACCGGCTGCCCCCGCTGGAGGTGCGTGTACCCCGGCATCAGCGTGTCCGCCTCGGTCTCCGCGAAGGACAGCGTGACGAGCGCGAGCGCGTCGATCTCCTCGCGGGCGTCGACACAGGCGTCGCGGACGTAGAGCCGAAAGGCCGCCGCGACCTGGTCGTTCCGCGACCGGCCCGCGTGGACCTTGCGCCCGACCGGGCCGAGCAGCCGCTCGATCGCCGAATGGACGTCCTCGTCAGCCTCGGCGACCGCGGCCGGGTCGTGGGCGATCCCCGACAGGCGCTCCTCGACCTCCGCGAGCTCGTCCGTGTCGAGCAGGCCGGCGCCGTGCAGGCGCGCCGCGTGCTCGGCCGTCGCCGCGCAGTCGTACGGGAGGAGCTCGGCGTCGTTGGCGCGGAGCAGCTCCCACACGGCGGGGTCGAGCGACCCACCCACGCGTCCCGACCAGAGCGTCATCGCAGCGATTCTTGCGAATCGCGGCATGACCCGTAGGGATCGCCCATTGTATTACGTAGTAGTCTCTGTGTATGACGATGTTGAGCTTTCGCGTTGCGGCCGAGGACGCAACACAGGCAACGCGGTTGGCGCAACGTCTCGGCATCGAGCGCTCGGAACTCCTACGCGAGGCGCTCCGGCTTCATCTCGTTCGGCTCGCAGCCGAGAACGACGTTGCCGCATGGGTCGCCTTCCCGCCCGACGACGGCGAGCGCGCACTGTCGGAGATCGCGGACTGGGTCCCGCGGAGGACTGGTCGGACTGGGCCGATGCGGCGCGGTGAGATCTGGTTCGCGAAGACACCGGGCGGCGATCGGCCCGTGCTCGTCCTCACGCGTGATCCGGTCGCAGGGCGCGTCGACAGCGTCGTCGTCGCGACGCTCACGAGAACTGTCCGCGACATCGTCTCGGAGCTCGAGCTCACGCCCGCCGAGGACGGCGTTCCGACCGCTTGCGTCATCAATTTCGACAACCTTCACACGGTGGAACGGACGGCGTTGCGACGCCGCGTCACGACGCTCTCAGCGCGACGGATGGCCAAGGCGTGCCGGGCTCTGAACGATGCGCTCGGATGCTGATGTATACTGCAGCCATATGAAGCGTACGCAGATCTACATCACGGCCGAGCAGGATCGCCTGCTGGGACGCCGCGCCCGGGACGAGCAGATCTCGAAGGCCGAGGCAATCCGGCGCATTCTCGACCGGGCTCTGAACACCGGCGATCCGGAGACGGAGGCCCGCACGGTCATCCGCGCGACCGCCGGCATCTGCGCCGACTACCCCGACTGGCCGGAGTGGCAGCGCACCGTCCGCGGGACGACCGCGGACGAGCGGCTTCTCGCCGCCGGCCTGTGACGCTGTTCGATACCAGCATCCTGATCGAGCACCTCCGGGGGGAGGCTCGTGCGACGGAGCTTCTGGCGGGTGTGCCGAGCGACGCCCGTGTCGCCAGCGTCATGGCCCGTGTCGAGATCGAGGGCGGCATGCGCAGCCCGGAGCGCGCTCAAGTCGCTTCGTTGTTCAGCGTCATCCGGCTCCTGCCCGTGACGGATGCGATCGCGCGCCGGGCGGCGGAGCATCTGCGCCGCTACAGGCGTTCGCATACCGGCATCGACCTCGTCGACTACGTGGTGGCTGCCACGGCCGAGCTCCACGACGCGCAGCTCGCCACGCTGAACGTCCGCCACTTCCCGATGTTCAAGGGCTTGCGCCCGCCCTGGTGAAACGCAACGTGTGAAAGGGGCCGGTTGCGCCGGCCCCTTCACACGTTTGTCCTATGAACGTCGGTTTGCGGGCGGAGCCGGGCTTTGCCCGGCGGGAGCCCAAGCCCCGTCGACCCTTGTGCTGCGCGGGAGGAGGGGGCTCGTGGGGGAACCAGGGGTTCCCCCACGTTGTTACATCATGCCGCCCATGTCCGGCATGCCGCCGCCCATCGGGGCTGATGCCTTCTCCGGCGCCTCGGCGACGATCGCCTCGGTGGTGAGGATGTTCTTCGCGATCGACGCGGCGTTCTGCAGCGCCGAGCGCGTCACCATCGTCGGGTCGATGATCCCCGCCTTGACGAGATCCTCGACCTCACCGGTGTCGACGTTCAGGCCGAAGCCCTTCCTCGCCGAGCGCACCTGGTTGACGACGACCGAGCCCTCGAGACCGGCGTTCTGCGCCAGCTGGCGCACCGGCTCCTCGAGCGAGCGGAGGATGATTGCCGAACCGGTCTTCTCGTCGCCCTCGAGCGTCGCGAAGCCCTTCTTCGCCGTGTCTGCTGCGTTCAGGAGCGCGACGCCGCCACCGGCGACGATGCCCTCCTCGAGCGCTGCGCGAGTCGCCTGGAGGGCGTCCTCGACACGGTGCTTTTTCTCCTTCATCTCTGTCTCGGTCGCGGCGCCGACCTTGACGACCGCGACGCCGCCCGACAGCTTCGCGAGGCGCTCCTGGAGCTTCTCGCGGTCGAAGTCGGAGTCGGTGTTCTCGACCTCGGCCTTCAACTGCTTGATGCGGCCCTTGATCGCCTCGGAGTCGCCGGCGCCGTCCACGATCGTGGTCGAGTCCTTGTCGATCACGATCTTGCGGGCCTTGCCGAGCTGCGTGAGCTTCGTGTTCTCGAGCTTGAGACCCATCTCCTCGGTGATGACCTCGCCACCGGTGAGGATCGCGATGTCCTCGAGCATCCGCTTGCGGCGGTCACCGAAGCCCGGCGCCTTGACCGCGACGGCGGTGAAGACGCCGCGGAGCTTGTTGACGACGACGGTCGCGAGGGCCTCGCCCTCGACGTCCTCGGCGACGATGAGCAGCGGCCGGCCGGCCTGGATGACCTGCTCGAGCACCGGGAGCAGATCCTTGACCGCGCCGATCTTCTGGTTCGCGATCAGGACGTACGGGTCGTCGAGCACGGCCTCCATGCGCTCGGCGTCGGTGATCATGTACGGCGAGAGGTAGCCCTTGTCGAACTGCATTCCCTCGGTGAACTCGAGCTCGAGGCCGAAGGTCTGCCCCTCCTCGACGTTCACGACGCCGTCCTTGCCGACCTTCTCGATCGCGTCGGCGATCACGTCGCCGATCTCGCGCTCGCGCGACGAGATGGTGGCGACCCGGGCGATGTCCTCCTTGCCGGAGACTCTCGACCGACTGCTTCTTGAGGTCGGCCACGACCGCCTCGACGGCCTGCTCGATGCCGCGCTTGAGGCCCATCGGGTTGGCGCCGGCGGCGACGTTCTTGAGGCCCTCGCGGACGATCGCCTGGGCGAGCACCGTCGCGGTCGTCGTGCCGTCACCGGCGACGTCGTTGGTCGCGGTGGCGACCTCGCGGACGAGCTGCGCGCCCTGGTTCTCGAACGGGTCCTCGACCTCGATCTCGCGGGCGATCGTGACGCCGTCGTTCGTGATCGTCGGCGCCCCGAACTTCTTGTCGAGGACGACGTAGCGGCCCTTCGGGCCGAGCGTCACCTTGACTGCGTCGGCGAGGGTGTTGACCCCGCGCTCGAGCGCGCGGCGCGCGTCCTCGTTGAACTTCAGCTCCTTGTGAGCCATATCCCTTCCTCCTGAGCGAACGAACTAGGCGGCGGCGCCGGCGAGCTTGCGCTTGCCCTTGCCGCCTGTGGTTACGACCTTCGCGAGCACATCCGATTCGCGCAGGATCAGGACCTCGTCGGCGCCGAGCTTGATCTCGGTGCCGCCGTACTTGGAGAAGATGATCTCGTCACCCTCCTCCACGTCCATCTTGATGTACTCCCCGTCCTCGTCGCGCGGGCCGGGGCCGACGGCGAGGACGCGGCCGCGCTGCGGCTTCTCCTTCGCCGTGTCGGGCAGCACGATGCCGCTGGCCGTGACGTCCTCCTCATCGAGGACCTCCACGATCAGGCGGTCACCAAGGGGCTGCAGATTCATACGATATGCCTCCCTGAGACGGTTGTTGGACACGTCGCCGTTCGTCGGCACTCTCCACCTGAGAGTGCCAACAACGTGTGTTATAGCAGCTTTCCGGCGGGTGCGCGACGGTTGATCTACGTCAGACAGACTTAGATCCTGGGGCACTCTCGATCGGCGACAATCGCGGGCATGCGTCGCGAGTTCTCCGCGGGCGGGGTCGTCGTGCGCCGGATGCGCGGCCGGTGGTGGGCCGCCGTCGTCCGGCCCCGGCGCGAGCACCACCGGCCGCAGGTGTGGGCGCTGCCGAAGGGGCTCATCGACGAGGGCGAGCGCGGGCTCGAGACTGCGCTTCGCGAGGTCGAGGAGGAGACGGGTCTTCGCGCGCGCGGCGAGCGCAAGCTCGGCGACGTCCGCTACGTCTACACGTGGGAGGGCGAGCGCGTCTTCAAGGTCGTCTCGTTCTTCCTGCTGCACGCCGTTGGCGGCCGGATCGGCGACCTGCCGCCCGGGATGGAGATCGAGGTCGCCGAGGCTCGCTGGGTCCTGCTCGACGACGCACCGGGGCTTCTCTCCTACGGCGGCGAGCGCGAGATGGTCGATCGTGCCCGCGAGGCGCTCGACGAGGGTTTCATCTAGGCGAGCGAGCCGATAGGCTCGATCCGCCTTGCCGACGTTCGCGCTCAACTTCTATTCGCCGGTCGTGGCCGACCAGCTGCGGACGGGCCGCAAGACCGCGACGATCCGCCTCGGCGACAAGTCCGCGAAGTACCGCAAGGGAATGATCGTGACAGTGCTCGTGGGAGCGCGCTACGGCCAGCGGGAGAAGGTCTTCGACGCCGTGATCGACAAGGTCGACGTGAAGCCGCTCGCCGATCTCTCCCCCGCGAGATCGAGCACGACAACCCGGAGATCCGCCGCGTCGACGAGTTCGTCGACTGGCTCTCGAAGCTCTACAACCGCCCGGTCGCGGCCGTCGACACGGTCACCGTGATCCGTTTCTCGCAGATCGTGGGGACGATGTTTTAAGGGTGGGGGAAACCATGTTTCCCCCACCAGCCCCCTTCTTCTGCGCAGCGCACGGATCAGCCGCGGCTGGCCTCTCGGCCGGCAAAGCCGGCCTCCGGCCGCGACGGGTCGCTGCACAGGCGACCGGGCCTGGTCTTGCCCTCGGTCTGGCGCAGGAGCGGTGCGTTCAGCGCCCGGGTCGCCGGATCGGCGTCCCGAAGAGCTCGTTCTCGCGCAGCCGCGCTCCGCACTCCTCGCACTCGACCTGGAAGGCCGACGGGAGCCGCGCGTCGCAGGCGGGGCACCGCGCGACGAGCGCCGTAGCGCACTGCGGGCAGTCGGTCGGTCGCTCGGCCTCGAGGCCCTCGAAGTAGCGGACGACGTGCCCGCACGAGGCGCAGAAGGCGACCCAGTCGCCGAGCGTCCGCCGGCGCTCCTCCTGGATCCAGTTCCGCTTCGGCTTCGGGCCCGTCACACGAACCCCCGCTCGTTCGGTGCAGCCACCTCTGCGGCCGGAGGCCGGCTTCGCCGGCCGAGAGGCCAACTGCGAGTCAGCCGTGCACACCCTGCAAGGAGGGGGGCCGTGGGGGAACCATCGGTTCCCCCACGATCACGCCGCTCCTCCTGGATCCAGTTCCGCTTCGCCTTCGCCATCGCCGTCCTCGCCGCACGCACTCTACGTCGAGCGCAGACCCACGTGGACGGCCGGCTGAGCCGGTAAAGTCCAGGCCGTCCGTCGCCCAGGAAGGATGTGCTCACATGGCAGTACGCGAGGCCGAGCCGGTCGAGACGCTGCAAGAGGTGAAAGAGGCAGGACTCGACCGCGAGGACCTCCTCGGGATGTACCGAAACATGCTCATCACCCGGGCAGTGGAGGAGCGGGGCCACATCCTCTACAAGCAGGGGAAGATCCCCGGGTCCTTCTACACCGGGCGCGGGAACGAGGCCTCTGCGGTCGGCGTCGCGACGGCGATGGGCGCGAACGACGTGGGCACGCCGCTGCAACGCGACATGGGCGTCCACATCACGCGGGGCATCGAGCCGTGGCGCGTCTTCGCCCAGTACATGGGCCGCGAGGACGGCCCGACGCGCGGCCGCGACGGAAACGTCCACATGGGCGACGCACGGCTCGGGTTGCACACGATGGTCAGCCACCTGCCTGCGATGCTCCCCGTCGGCGTCGGCATGGCGCTCGCGTTCAAGATCCGCGACGAGCGGCGCGTCGCCGTCGCCTGGTGCGGCGAGGGAGCCTCGGCACGCGGCGACGCCCACGAAGGCATGAACCTCGCCGGCGTCCGCCGCCTCCCGGTCGTCTTCGTGATCGACAACAACCAGTGGGCCTACTCCACGCCGTCGCACCTCGAGTACGCGGTCGACCATCTGGCCGACCGAGCCGCCGCGTACGGCTTCGACGGCGTCGTCGTCGACGGCACCGACGTGCTCGCCGTGTACCGCGAGGCGAAGCAGGCGATCGAGAAGGCGCGCGAGGGCGGCGGACCGACGTTGATCGAGTCGGTCACGCTGCGCATGGAGGGCCACGCGGTCCACGACGACGCGTACTACGTGCCGAAGGAGCTGTTCGAGGAGTGGGCGCGCCGCGACCCGATCGAACGGTTCCGGACCTGGCTGCGCGACAACGCCGAGCTCACGGACGCCGAGGAAGACGACGTCACCGCGGGCGTCAAGCGACTTCTCAACGAGGCAATCCAGCGCGCGGAGGACTCCCCACTCCCCGACCCGGCGACCGTGACGGACGGCGTGTTCGCATCGCCCGACGAGCTCGAGACGCCCCACCACCGATGAGGCGGCGCTGATGGCGGAGAAGACCTACCTCCAGGCGATCTCGGACTCGCTGCGGCAGGAGATGCGGCGCGACCAGCGCGTCTTCGTCCTCGGCGAGGACGTCGGGGTCTACGGAGGCGCGTTCAAGGTCACGCAGGGCTTCCAGGAGGAGTTCGGCGCGAGCCGCGTGCTCGACATGCCGCTCTCGGAGACAGCGATCGTCGCGGGCGCGACGGGCGCGGCGTTGATGGGCATGCGCCCCGTCGCGGAGATGCAGTTCGCCGACTTCGTCTCCTGTGCCTGGGACCACCTCGTCACGATCGCCGCGAAGCAGCACTACCGCACGGGCACGCCGATCCCGATCGTGCTCCGCCTTCCCTCCGGCGGCGGCTTCTCCGGCGGGCCATTCCACTCGCAGAATCCCGAGTCGAGCTTTGCGCACATTCCCGGGCTCAAGGTCGTCTGCCCCGCGACGCCCGAGGACGCGAAGGGGCTCCTCGCGACCGCGATCGAGGATCCGAACCCGGTCCTCTTCTTCGAGCACAAGCACCTCTACCGCCGGATCCGGGGCGACGTGGGGGACGACCGCTACACCACGCCGTTCGGCAAGGCGCGCGTTCATCGCTCGGGCGACGACGTCACCGTGGTCACCTGGGGCGCGATGGTGTACACGGCAGACGATGCCGCCGCCAAGCTGGCCGAGGAAGGCGTCTCCGTCGAGGTCCTCGACCTCCGAACGTTGATCCCGTGGGACCGTGAGGCGGTGCTCGAGAGCGTCGAGCGCTGCTCGAAGGTACTCGTGCTCCACGAGGACACGAAGACCGGCGGTTTCGGGGCGGAGATCGCGGCGACGATCGCAGAGGAGGCGTTCGAGCAGCTCGACGCTCCCGTACGACGGCTGGCGGCGCCCGACAGCCCCGTGCCGTTCGCGCCCTCGCTCGAGAAGGCATTCATCCCGCAAGTCGACGATGTCGCGGCAGCGCTCCGCGCGCTCGCCGCGTACTAGGACGCGAGGAGGCTTACAACGTGAGCACCGGCACCCAGGTCGAGGTCGTGATGCCCCAGATGGGCGTGTCCGTCTCGGAAGGCACGATCACCCGCTGGCTCAAGCAGCCGGGCGACAGCGTCGCGCGGGACGAGCCGCTGCTCGAGATCTCGACCGACAAGGTCGACACCGACGTGCCGAGCCCCGGCGAGGGCGTCGTCACCGAGATTCGCGTCCAGGAGGGCGAGACGGTCGAGGTCGGGACGGTGCTCGCCGTGATCGGCTCGCCGGGCGCCGCTCCCGCCGAGCCTGCCCCGGCGCCGCCGGCCGCTCCGGAGGCGGCGCCCGCGGCCGCTGAGCCCATCCCCGTTCCCGCGGTGCCTACTCCCGTGCCCGAGCCTGTCGCAGCGACAGCCGCCGTGACTCCCGCACCGGTGCCCGCGGCGGCTCCGAGCCAGGCCGCGGAGCCGGCCGGGAACGGCCGTTCGTTCGTCTCGCCGGTCGTCGCGCGGATCGCCGCCCAGCACGGGATCGACCCGAACGCCGTCGCCGGCACGGGGCAGGGTGGCCGCGTCACGAAGAAGGACATCCTCGCGTTCATCGAGTCCGGCGCCGCCGCGGCGCCGCAGGCGGCTGCAGCCGAGGCGCCGTCCGAGGTGCAACCCGAGGTCGCGCCGGCACCCGTCGAGACGACCGCCGCCGCCGTTCCACCGCCTGCCCCCGCTCCGATCGCGCCCGCGGCCCCGCCGCCCGCGCCGGCACCGGTGGCGCAAGCCCCGCAGGCCGAGGCACCCGAGGCACCCGCGCAGTTCGGCGAGGTCGAAGAGCCGATGACCGCGATGCGCCGCGGGGTCGCGGAGCACATGCGCCGCTCGCTCGACGTGTCTGCGCACGTCACCAGCGCGATCGAGGTCGACATGTCGCGCGTCGTCGCGGCGCGGGAGCTCCTCAAGAAGGAGTACCAGGCCGCCTACGGCGTCAACCCCACGTACCTCGCGTTCGTCGCGAAGGCGTCCGTCGAGACGCTTGCCGAGTGGCCGTGGGTCAACGGGGAGATCCGGGGCGAAAAGATCGTCACGCGCTCCTTCGTCAACCTGGGCATCGCGGTCGCACTCGAGGACGGCAAGGGCCTGATCGTGCCCGTGATCCGAAACGCGGAGGGGCTCAACCTGCTCGGCGTCGCCCGCGCGATCGCGGACCTCGCCGAGAAGGCGCGCACGAAGAAGCTCATGCCGGACGACGTCCAGGGCGGGACGTTCACCATCACGAACCCCGGCGGCTTCGGCACCTTCCACGGGACGCCGATCATCAGCCAGCCGCAGGCGGGCATCCTCGGCACCTACGCGCTCGTGAAGCGGCCGTGGGTAGTGCAGGACCAGCTCGGGCAGGACGTGATCGCGATCCGCCCGATGATGAACGTCACGCTCACATACGACCACCGTCTGGTCGACGGGGCGTACGCCGGCGGGTTCCTGCGCGACCTCCGCGCACAGCTCGAGGGGTGGGACGACGGCGGCACCGCCTAGTGCTCCGTCCCGGAAATAGCTCGCGCCCTGGGCGGCTGCAAAGCGGCGCCGTGCGGCGTCCTCGGTCGCCCCGATACCTTCAGGTATCGAGGCTCCCTGCGTCCTTGCCCGGCTTGCTTTTCGCGCGCCAGGATCATCAAGCCACTCCCGGGACGGAGCACTAGATGGCGCAGCGGATCTTCCCCATGGTCGCGTACGAGGATGCCGCGGCCGCGATCGAGTGGCTGACGCAGGCGTTCGGTTTCCGTGAGCGGGAGGCGCAGCGGTACACGTCGGACGACGGGACGGTCATGCACGCGGAGCTCGAGCGCGACGGCGCGATCGTCATGCTCGCCACCCCGACGTCGGACTACGAGGGGCCGCGGCACCACCGTGAGCATTGCGAGGCCGCGCGCCGCTGGCAGGACAATCCATGGGTGATCGACGGTCTCCTGGTCGAGGTCGACGACGTCGACGCCCACCACGCGCAGGCCGTCGCCGCGGGGGCGACCGTGATCCGACCACTCGAGGACACGGAGGAAGCGGGGATGCGCCTCTACACGGCCGAGGACCCGGAGGGGCACCGCTGGATGTTCGGCCAGAGACGCACGCCCGGCTCGTGACGGTCGACATCCGGCCGTTCCCGCGGGGCGAGTAGAGCCCGCTCCCGACTACATTCACGTCGATGCCCGCTGCACACCTCCTCGACCTCCCCGGCCTGACCCCCTACGGCGAGGCGCTCGTGCTCCAGCGCTCGCTCGCGGACGAGGTCAAGCAGGGGATCCGCGCCGACACGGTGATCCTGCTCGAGCACGAGCCGGTGGTCACGCTAGCAATACGTAGCGAGTCGAAAAAGGAGAAGAAGATGA
>CAWJUF010000018.1:0-94377 GCA_963845965.1 uncultured Actinomycetes bacterium
AGACGATCAACGTCTGAGACGTTTCTTCTCCGACCTGAAATCAGCATCTGCACCGGACATGCAGTTACCGCGCATCATCGAGGGTCTCTTCTCCCCGGGCCAAGTCACTACTCGATCGGACTCCAGTGCGCCGACCTGATCGTGGCCATGACCGCGAACGCCGAGCGTGGCCCCGGTCAGGGTCGGGGATACATGAAGAAGCTGCTGCGACGCTTCGCCGTGCACCCCGCGACGGGTGAACTCGAGGGGGTGGGACTAAAGCGTTTCCCCGAGGTGGTTCCACGCCAGCGAGGACAACACAGGCTCTTCTAGAGCCTTGCTCTGGTTGCGGCGGTCTCGGCCGGCTGGAGCAGACGGTGCCGCCGCTGGTCACGATTCGTTGAGCACTGTCGAGAAAGAGGATCAGAATGCTGCCCATGCCGTCGCAACGTCGCAGGAGTGCGGCGCGTCCTGCTGGAACGATCAGGGTCGACTGGGAGCGTGGCGAGCGTCATCTGTTCTGGTGCCGCCGAGGCATCGAACTCGGCTTGAGACTCGAAACCAACACGGCAGACAATCAGGACCGGACTAACCAATGTCCTGACTGCTGGCGGAACTGGCGAAGAAAGGTTGCGGGCGAGAGCCGCATCTACCTCATCTGGCGCCATCCCGGAAGCAAAGACGTTTACGTTGGGGAAGCGGTCGATCCGGAGCACCGCTACTACACCCACTTCCTATACGGGAACGTCGTGTTTCTTCCTACCATCGAGGAGTACGAGGATCTCGCCAAGCAAGGGAAACCGCTGCCCTACTACGAAGTAGTCGACACCGTGTCGACCACGGATGGCACACACAAGCGCCGCGAGCGTGAGGTCGCCGACGGCCTACGCAGGAGAGGCTTCAACGTCAGCGGGGGTAGATAGCCCTAGGACTGCGTGGGGGCCGAGGGGCAGATTTACGCGATGCACGTGCGAGTGATCAGAAAGCTAGCCAACGTCGTTCCGGAGGCGCTTCGTCAGGAAGAACTGGTTGACGATGGCGACTTATGACAAGGAGTGGGGGCCGACATGCAGATTCGCCAGAAAGGAGTATGGCCCTGGAGTCCTGATCGGTGAGTTCCCGCTCTATACCGATGGCGGGAAGGCTCGTCGCAGAGTCGATGGAATACTCATCCGCGGCGGCTCGCAATTCGAAGCACACCAGTGGTTCGACCTCGATGAGCACGCCCGACAACACTGGGCGAGCGAGTCCCACGGATCAAAGCTTGCGGTCGTCCAGACCAAGGTCGCGGCCGTAGGGCTGGCAGTGCTCGGACAGGCACTCCTAAGTCACCTGCTCATCGAGGAACGCTTTTCCCCGGTCGTGCTCGAGACCGTCGCGCTCGGCGCGTCCGTCGACGAGGAGCTCTTGGCTGTGTTGGAGGACGACCGGTTTAGCGGGCTCAGGATCGCCGCCGATGACAGCCTGCACTTCAAGTCGACCAAGGTTCGAACCCACGAGAGAACCGGATCGACGCCGCCTTTATGCCGGCCGCGCACTTCGAGGGTGGGGATGCGCGGAGAGGTTTGTGTTTCCCCCGTATCACGAGGTCGAGGCAGTGTGTGTCGAGGGGAAGCCCGCGCCACGGGCACCGTCGGACCTGTCGGGCCAGAACGTCGTCCTCCTGCACTCTGCGAAAAAGCCTCATCTCGATCTCCTAGGGCACGCGATCTTCGGTGCGGCGCTCGCTCGTCGCGCCGACCCTGCCACTGTTTCGTCGCGCGTCGTCGTCGGGGCAGGCGATCGCGACTTGACCGTCCTTCTCTCTCGTTTTCCGGAGGTTGAAGTGGTTCTCAGTCGCTGATCAGCGCGCGGGGGCAACAAGAGGTTGTGACCGAAGTCGGAAGATGGCACCCGCTTGCGGGGAGGTCGTACCCCCGCTTGTTTAGTTGGTGGTCGCTTTGATTACCGCCGATCGACCTTTGGACTCGAGGAACAACACCCGTGCTCTGCCGTTGACGGGAGCGCATGCCCGACTGCTGCACCAGGGCGGACAACGTGCTCGGTCAGGCGTCGTCGCCTCACGTCCACGTCCGCCTGCTTCGATGCATTTCATGCGAGCGGGTCTGGCCAGAACCGTTCTGGCTATCGGGGGCAATCCTTGACAATGCACGGGACACGCATCAGTGATGCGGAGATGGCGTCTCTCGACCCCGCGCACGCGGGGTTCCCGTCTCGGGCGCGCAAGATGGGAACCCGCTCAGGGGGGAGGTACCCCGCGAGGGGAACCACTCACCCCAGTGAGGTCATGACGAACGCGCGTCACGACTCGGGGCACGATGAACCACGCACGGGCGTTCCCCTCTTTCGGAGGGAGGGGGTCAGCCTTCGAGCCGAGGCGCGCTGCGGGGTCGCGGCACCGGGTCAGACCTGGGTCAGATACCGCGCGGGCCGTTCCAGGCCGATCGTCCGAACTACGGAATCGTGAATGGATGGCGGCGTCTGTCTATTTCGCCGCGCCGAATGACCTACCCAAGGCGTTTCTGCGCCCCCTACATCCCAAGATTCTCGCTCTGAGCGAGGCATGCAACCGCTACCTCCCCGGTCAATCACCGCATCTGTTTCGCATGCTGAACCGTCGTTGTCGGTACGCTGGGGCAGGCGCGGACGGTTAGGCGGCTTGTGCGTTCTATACGTACGCGGCCCGACACTGTACGTACAGCGTCTGGGTGTGGTACCTCGTGTGCTTGTACGCCGGATCCTGTCTAACGGGTTTGCCGCTGAGTGTCGACTTCGCCCTTCTTACCCGGCCGAGTCGGGCCTAGAAATCCGCGCCGGCGCGCGAGTCCGATCCACCGGCCCGCTGTTGCCGTTGCAACGTGAAAGTTGGCGCTTACTTCCTTCTTGGGGGACGGTCGTCCTCGATTGCATGGCGGTATACCCGCGCAACGTCGGTGAGCAGTTCGTCAGTAATGCGGTTCGCCGTGCCGGAGGGACTTGGCGGTCGACAGCAATGGCGAGGGCCTGCATACGCGCGTCCCACGGATCTTCCCACTCATAGTCGATGCTGTACACGCTGGCATTGGCATCGATCTCATCGCGGCCGATCCTGTAGTGGCCCAAATAGTGCTCGGTCACTACGTCCGGGCCGATCTCGTAGAACCCAGAATCATCGCGGAGCCCGTGGCCGACGACGCGCTCGCCCGACTGCCCTTCGCCGACCCTCCACGCGACGCCAAGCATCGCGTGCTTGGCAAGTCGGCCCAGCGGGAGTTCTCGGAGGAGCGTGGCGTTGATGGCGCGGGCATGGCGCGCCGTCTGCGTTTCGTCCGGGCTGGATGGTTCGGCGTTGTCTGCGTGCTCTGGTTGTCTGCGACCGTCAGCTCGCGAATAACCGGGCGAGAGCCGTGCATCTCGATTCGCATCATGATCTGCGGCCAGTCGCTCGGCGTCCGCCCTGATCGCGGTGGCCTCGAATTCGTGAGGCGACGATGAAGTCGTCTACCCGAACCACGATTTCGCCGACAGCCGGATCGACCGAGTGGGGCGTGACTCGGAGCATCCAACGCGCCTCGACCGCGGACGCAGGACCACTTGGGCTCGGCACGGGCAGAAACCGTATCTCAAAGGCGTGCGTCCGAAACGATCCGGATCAGGTCATCTGCTTGCGATACGGTTATGCGCAGACCTATTTCTATAGCGGTACGGTCCGGTTATGGACATCGAATTTGTTCTCGACCGGCTCGAGGGAGTTCGCCGAAACGGCGCGAGCTGGGTGGCCCGCTGCCCGGCCCACGACGACCGCACGCCAAGCCTGAGTATCTCGGCCGGCGAAGACGATCGCGTGCTGCTCTACTGCCACGCCGGTTGCACGGACCGAGGTAGTGCTCGCCGCGCTCGACCTCACACCAGCTGATCTCTTCCGGGACACCCAGGTGGGCGACGGCGATCAACCGGAGGCCGTTTACGCGTACCTCGATCGGCAAGGGACCCTTCTGTACGAGGTCGTCCGCCTTCCCGGCAAGCGGTTCCGGCAGCGGCGCCCGAAGCAAGAGGGCGGCTACGTCTGGAACATGCGTGGCGTCTCACGCGTGCTCTACCGCCTGCCCGAGCTCGCGGCCGCGATCGGGAACAGACGGTGTACGTGGTTGAGGGTGAGAAGGACGCCGACGCGATCGTCGCCGCAGGGGGTGTCGCCACGACCAACGTCGGCGGCGCTGGCAAGTGGAAAGCCGCCTACGGCGAGGTACTGCGCGGCGCGGACGTCGTCATCGTGGCCGATCAAGACGAACCCGGGCGACGTCACGCTGAACAGGTCCGCAAGAGCCTCACGGACGTCGCTGCCTCGGTGCGGGTCGTGGTCGCCAAGGAGGGCAAGGACGCCTCCGACCACCTAGCCGCCGGGTACACGTTGGACGAGTTCCACCTTCCGGCGGCCGAGGAGCGCGAGCTCGTCGAACTCAGTGAGCTCTCAGTCGACGCGATCCTGGCTGCCCAGCCGGGGCTGAGCAGGGACGAGCTGCTGAACAAGAATCCCGGCCTCAAGGCCCTGCTTGGACACAAGGACTCCTTCGCCGGCGAGCTCGTCAAGCTCGTCAAGGACATGCACGTCGTCCTGTTCCACGACGAGCAGCTGCGCGCCTACGCAAGCTATTCGCCGAGACGGCCATCGCGAGACATGGCCGCTGCGGTCGAAGAAGTTCAAGCACTACCTGCGCTGGCTCTGCCACAGCCAACTCGACCGCACCCCGAACGGACAGGTCGTAAGCGACGCGCTCGCGATGCTCGAGGCAAGTGCCCTGTTTGAGGGAGAGCAGCTGCCCGTCTTCCTCCGTGTCGCGAATGCGTGGGACGCGATCTACATCGACCTCGGCGACGACGAATGGCGTGCGATCCGTGTCACGAAGTCGGGTTGGGAGATCGTGAGCGAATACCCGGTCTGCTTCCGCCGCGCCGCCGGGATGGGGCGGCTCCCGCTACCCACGCGTGGCGGCAGCCTCGAGCAGCTGCGCGAACTCGTCAATCTCAGCTCTGACGACGACTACCGGCTACTCGTCGGCTGGCTGCTCGCTGCGTTGCGGCCACCGGGGCAGCCCTACCCGGTCCTCATCCTGCACGGAGAGCAGGGCAGCGCAAAATCGACCAGCGCGCGGATCGTCCGCGCACTGATAGACCCCAGCGCCGTGCCCTCCGGGCCGGGCCGCGCGACCTGCGCGACCTGATGGTCTCAGCGAACAGCGAGCTGGGCACTGAGCCTCGACAACCTCTCCCACGTCGAGCCCTGGCTCTCCGACGCCCTCTGCCGGATCGCGACCGGCGGGGGCTTCGCAACCCGCGAGCTCTACAGCGATGACGACGAGGTCATCTTCGACGCGCAACGGCCGGTGATCATCAACGGGATCGAAGAGGTCGCAACCCGCAGCGACCTGCTCGACCGGGCGCTCGCTGCTCCACCTGCCTCCGATACCCGCCGACAAGCGCCGCAACGAGAAAGAACTCTGGAAGCGGTCAACGAGCGCACAGCCGGCGCTCCTTGGCGCACTCCTTGACGCGTTGTCTGCGCTTGCGAACATCGACACTGTCCAGGTTGAGCGCTGCCGCGGATGGCCGACTTCGCCTCTGGGTCGCGGCAGCCGAGCCGCGCTCGGCTGGGCATCGGGCTCGTTCCTCGCAGCCTACGAGCAGAACCGCGGCCAGATGCACGAGCTGGCCGTCGAGGCATCGCCGGCCGGCCAGGCACTCGCCGGCTCGCCCGCCAAGGCTTCCACGGCACCGCGGCGGAGCTCCTTCAGGCACTCAACCAACGCGTCGACGAGACGCTGACACGCCAACGCGGATGGCCCCAAAGCGCGCGGGCGATGTCAGGGCTCATCCGGCGCATCGCGCCCAACCTCCGCGAGCTCGGCTACACGGTCGACTTCACACGCGAGGCAGGCACAGCACGCCGACGGATCATTGAAATCCATCCACACACCGGCGC
This sequence comes from uncultured Actinomycetes bacterium, assembly GCA_963845965.1. Taxonomy (GTDB): domain Bacteria; phylum Actinomycetota; class Thermoleophilia; order Gaiellales; family Gaiellaceae; genus Gaiella. Next base: position 5,939 of record CAWJUF010000018.1, read on the forward strand.
GACCGCCCTACAGACCCAACCGTCCAGAACGGCTCCGCCGGGTCAGCCTCCCAGGACGAACGGGACAGGAAGGACACAACCACACACCGGCAGTCCCACCACGAACCCTCGGGACGGCCGTCCGGACGATGGGGACGATTGGGACGATGCCGACAACCCGCGACCCGAGGACGCGGGGCAGCGAGCCACCGATGCCACGGCCCCGCACTGGGACCTCGCGTGAACCCTCGCCAGCCACCCAAACCGGCTCCTCCCGCTGCGTCCGACACGAGCGGGTCCGTCGTGTTGCAGCTACCGGGAACAGCGCCGATCGCGCTGACGGCCGAGTTGGTGTCGAACCTTGAAGCCGCTCTTCGCGAGCACCGACGCCGACATCGTCACTCTCGCAATCTCACCGGAGAGATCGAAGCGTTCCTCCGCTGCACCCCGGTGCCTCGACGATCGAGGTCGCCCGCGGCGTTCGCGGCCGCGACACCGCCGTTCGAAGTGTCCTCAATAACGACCCCTGTTCGAGCACCCCGTGACACTCGACAGAGCGAAGGACGAGGGAAGAGATTGATGCTGGCGACAGAATCCGCGAGAACTCGTCCCCTCGCGCGGGACGAGTACGTCCACGGACGCTTCGGCGACATGAGCGTCAGTTTTCCTATCTCGCTGCCGAATGAGGCGCTCGAGGCCCTCGCCCAGCGTGTCGCGGCGATCGTGCTGGAGCGGGTCGAACACACATCAAGCCGTCGGTGGTTCACCGTGGATTCCGCTGCCGAATACCTCGACCGCACACCGGAAGCCATTCGTGGGCTAGTCAAGCGCGGCGAGCTCACGGTCTACAAACCGGACGGCAGGGTGCAGCTCGACCGTGAGGAGCTGGACAGATGGATGCGGGATGCACGAGATGCATGACCCGCAGTTGACGAGCAGGGTCCGCCGGTCCTACGATTCCGACAACAGCCCAAATGCCCCGGCGGTGCGCAAACACCCCGGGGCCGGACAGCGGAGGTACAAGCTCCATGTCAGCAGCAGGCTACTCCGAAGCGGGTTCGTGTCGCGGCGAACCTTTACCAGCGTCCGGACGGACGCTATGAGGCCGGGTACACAGGCACTGACGGTCGCTGGCACATAAAGACACTCGGGGCACGCACGCTGACCGAGGCTAGGGCCGAACTGCGGCAGGTTCTGGGCAAGCGCGATCTGCGGCAAGATGTCGCGCCGACGCGCCTGACCCTCAACGAGGTCGCGGACGAGTTCTTCGCCGAGTTCGACAGTCGAGCGCTTCAGGAGAGGCAAGCGAGCGCACGGCGGAGAACTACCGCGGCCGCTGGGACACGCACATGTCGGTCGACGCTCGGGGGACGGCCTATTCAGGAGATCCGCGTGGTCCATGCGTCGCGGACTCGCGGCCCGTCTACGCCACCAAGGGTTGTCCCCGTGGACGACGGTCGGTGTCCTGAACGTGTCAACCGAGTCTTCAGCTTCGCGCTCCAGAGGGAGATCGTGCACCGCAATCCAATCACGTCGGTGGAGAAGCCCCAAGCTAAGAACAAGACAAAGGCCCGAATCCTGGAAGCCGACGAGGTCCGCACGCTGATCGACTCGGCGCCCGAGAAGTATCGGCTCCTTCTCATGGTGACCGCGTATGCGGGGCTCGAGACAGTCGGAGGTCTCGGGTTGCGCTGAGGACGTGGACTTCGAGGCGGCGTCCTCCACGTCCGGCATCAGCTGTCCCGCGCGAAAGCAGGCGAACCCGCGAAGCTCAACCGTTGAAGACGCGCGCGGGGGAGCGGTGGATCGAACTCGCTCCCGAGCTCTCCCACGAACTGGCGAAGCACTCGCTCGGGTTCCGTTTCTCGCGCGAGGGCGACTTCGTCTTCACGACCGAGACCGGGAAGCCGATCTAACCGCAACGTCTCGCCCGCGGGCTAGACAAGGCGGCAGACCGGGCAGGGCTGACCCGGATGGCATCCAGAAACTCTCCTTCCACGACCTTCGGCACACCGCGATCACCCACCTGATACGCTCGGGCGCTGATCCGGCTCAGGTGTCCCGTTTCGCCGGTCACTCGAAGGTCTCGACCACGCTCGACCTTTACGTCGGGGAGTGCGAAAAGCGGAAGGCAAACGACTCCGGAACGCGGCTCGCCGCAGATCTTCGCGAGGTCGAGCGCCTCAGCCAGGGACGACGCCTTCGCGGCGGAATTCGTCGACGATTTGGCGCGTGCCGAAGCGAACAATCTCTTCCAGGAGGTCGTGGAGATCATCCACCGCCACATGGCAGGGGACGCGACCGTCGAGTCCTCCGCGTTCCTTCGGAGAAGAGCACTGGCGCTGACCGCGAGGTCGACGTCGTGGTCCGGGGCACGCAAGCAGGACACGAGGTGATCGTGTCTGTGGAAGCGATGTCTCGTTCGCGGAAAGCGGACCGCGAGTGGGTTGACCAGATGGTTGGGAAGCACGCGGATCTGCCAACGAGCAAGCTCGTGCTGGTTTCGGAGAAGGGCTTCACACGGGACGCTCGCGCCGCCGCGATAGCAAACCACGCAGTGCCGCTGGCGCCAAAGGGCCTCGCCGCCGACCCTGATCGCGGAGTGGTCACGGCTCTTACGACACTGTGGCCGAAGGTCTGTTCACGCCCGAATCCGTCGGGGTGAACTTCGCTGAAGATGCGCCCACCGACGGCTGGGCCGATCCGCCGCTGGTCGGTCTTGACGATGGTCTTGTCCTCGGCAACCTGATGGAGCTCGCTGGAAAGATCTACAACGATCGCTTCGGGCAAGTCATCGAGCAACTCGGACTAGTCGACATCGCCAGGACCGAACGCAGCGCCTTCAGCTGGACTTCGAGCATCACGAGGGCGGGAACTCCAGGCGCTAGTCGACGGCGTGCCGAGGACGGTGCTCTGATCAATTCGGACGGTCGTGGATATGCGCTCCGTCGCGCGAGACTTACGGGTACCGCCAAGATCATGGTGTCGAGCGTTGACCTCAAGTCGCGGCGGCTGGGGGAGATGAACCTAACGTTCGGATACGGCGAGGGACGGTCGCCGGTCGTGAGGCGCTGCTTGTCGTGACGGAGAAAGACGAAGGTGGAGGTGCCATCACGGTTCGCATCCGCCCGTCTGAAGGCGACGGTGGTGCAGACGCGGGACCTGACCCAGATCTGACCCTGAAGCGAAAGGGCGGTCGTGGTGGAGGGTCGGGAGTGTCACAAACCCTGCCGGAGAGCCAAGCCCTCTGACGGACTCGAACCGTCGACCCCCTCCTTACCATGGAGGTGCTCTACCAGCTGAGCTAAGAGGGCGAGGGTCTAGGTTAGCCGCTTCGCGGGCGACGATCGGGCTCGGCTCGGCAGATGCCGAGCCGAGCCTTGTCTGCACGTCAGGGCTTGGGTATGGCGACCGCGTTGTACGTGGTCGTCGGAGTGGGCGGTGTTGTGAAGCGCGCGTTTGGGAGGTAGAGCCTGTTGCCGAACGCGGCGACGGTCGTCGGGACATCGAAGCGAAGATCCGTCAGGTACTCGGTGACCTCGCCGGCCGTGCCCGCGGAGTTCAGTTCCACGACGGCGAGCTTGTTGTCCAGATTCTGGACGACGAACAAAGTCCGGCCCGAAAGCAGCAGTCCGTCGCCGTTCGTCAGCAGCGTGTGGCCAAGGTCCACTCGTGTCGCGTGCCCCGTGTCCGGGTCGACCCGGAAGAGAAAACCGGTGCCGGACTGGATGACGAGAAGGGCCTTGCCGTCGGGTGTGCGGGCGATGCCGTTGAGGTTGAACCCCGGCTGGTGCACGTATTCACCATTGAGGCGAACCTGGACGACCTCTTTCTGGTCTGGCAGCCTGCCGAATCGCCCGAACGGCACCTTGTACAGGAACGGCTGGCTGGGAGTCCGTGAACCAGGCGGCCTCCGGCGTGAGGATGACGTCGTTGACGAAGGTCGGTGTGTTGCCGAATGCGTAGCGCGCGAGGATCTCACCAGTGATCGCATTGACCACACGTGCGTCCCCGCCGGTCCCGCCCGCCACGAAGAGCCGCGCGCGAAGGTCGAGCTTCATGCCGACCGACGGCGTGCCGGGGCCTTGGCTGAACACGGAGCCGTCGCCGGTGATGAGGTTCACGCGGTAGATGTCTCCGTCGGCGCGAGAGCCGAAGAAGGCAAACGGCAGCACGTTGATCGCGATGCCCTCGGGGAGCCACCCGTCCGGCAGGGCGATCTCGGTGGGGAAGGGATCGAGTCCCTTGACGGCCGTCGAGGCCTGGCTGGTGCTCGCGGTCGGCGCCGCCGCGGCCGGCATGGCGAGGATGAACGCCGTTGCTGCCAGCCCGGCGAGGGCCAGTGCGATCGTGGGGCGAAGGCGTCGGGTCATCGTGTATCTCTCCCTTCTCTCGACTGCCCGATCGAGCGCTTCTGCGGGGGCTACCCCCATTGGTCTACGACGGAACCACGCCAACGGATGCCGGCCACGGTGGCGCTATCGCGTCCTGCCGTCGAGCCGGATCGTCCACGGCTCGACGGACTCGACCACGAGGTGCGAGCCGCTCCACGGGTTGCGGGCGAGCGTCGTGCGCACGTCGTCCTCGGACTCGGCCTCGACGGCGAGGATCACGCGATGCTCGTCCGCCAGCGGGCCGCCGAGCACGACGAAGCCCGTGTCGACGAGGCCGTCCATGAACGCAGCGTGGGCGTCCCAGCCGCTCTGGTCCTCCAGCGGGGGCCCCGGGTCCCAGTCGGGACCGGAGCGGCGCTCGACGACGAAGAACGGCGCCATCCGGCCATCGTAGTGCGCCGGATCGGGATGCTCGCGCGCGAGCGCCACCACGAGACGGAGGAGCACGTCGGGCCGCCCGACGAGGTGCCCGTCTGAGCCGCCGCCGAAAACCGGGGCGGCGGCGCGACCGTAGACCTGTGAGACACCATCCTCGGAGAAGGAGCTCGGAGATGCGGAAACGACTCGATCGGCGCCTGGTGCCGCTGCTGCTCGCGGTGGTGGTCGTCGCAGGCGTCGTGGCGGCAAGCGCGCTGGCCGCCTCGTCCCACCCGACGGTGAAGGTGATGCAGACCGCGAGCCTCGGCAAGCTGCTCGCGACCTCGGGCGGGCTCACGCTCTACCACTACACGGACGACAAGCCCGGCAAGATCGACTGCAAGGGCGGGTGCGCCAAGCTCTGGCCGCCGCTCCTCGTCAAGGCCGGCGCGAAGCCCACAGTGGGCCCCGGTCTCAGCGCCGCGAAACTGGGCACGATCAAGCGCCCGGACGGCGGGACCCAGGTGACCTACAACGGCTACCCGCTGTACCGGTACGCGCCGGACAAGAAGGCCGGCGACGTGAAGGGACAGGGCGTCGCCAAGGAGTGGTACGTCATCGCGCCGACCGGAAAGCTCGTGAGGCGGGCAGCGGCGGCCGAGGAGCCGGCCGCGCCGCCAACCGAGACGACGCCGACGGACACGACGCCGCCCGGCGGCGGGTACGACTACGGCTAGTCGGTAGATCGGCGCAGGCCCGATCCGGGTCTGCGCCGATGCGCTTTTCGGCCGGGCGCGACACACTTTCGGAGAATCCCGGAAGGAGGCACGCGATGAGGACGGCGACGAGATCGGGATGGCGGTGATGGAGCCGGGCTCGCTCGTCATGGAGCGCAAGATGCTCCACGGCATTGAGAAGCGAGCCGAGCGGCTGGCCGCAGATCTGGACGTCGCCGTGGGCGCCTGACGGCTGGCGTTGGCCCTTGGTGTCCGACACGATGTCGGACACCAGCCGCGCACGTGGCGGTTCGGGGGCACGGCTACAATCGCGTCCCCTCGCAGGGATTCCCGAGTGGCCAAAGGGGGCGGGCTGTAAACCCGCTGGCTCAGCCTTCGGAGGTTCGAATCCTCCTCCCTGCATCGCCTGGTCGTCGCGGCGCGGCGCGCTTCGACGAGAATCGACGCGATGGACGTCGTCTCGCTCGGGTTCCGCACCGATCTCGCCGTGCTCGCGCTCGGCGGGAGCGAGATCGAGCACCGCGACCGGCACGTCGTCGTCCGCACACCGGCGAACCCGACGTACTGGTGGGGCAACTTCCTTCTCTTCGCGGACCCGCCGCCGCCGGGCGAGGTGCCCGCCCGCCTGGAGCTCTTCGCGGCCCAGCATCCCGGCGCCGAGCACGTCGCGTGGGGGATCGACTCGGTGGACGGCCGCGCCGGCGACGAGTCCGAGCTCGCTCGCGCGGGCTTCGAGGTGAGCCGCGACGTAGTGCTCACCGCGACGGCGCTCCGGCCGCCCGACCGGCGAGTGGCCGCCGAGCTCCGGCCGCTCGCCGGCGACGACGACTGGCGGCAGGCGCTCGCGCTGCATCTCGCCTGCGTCGACCGTGACGAGGGGCGCGTCACCGACCGGTTCCTCACCGCCCAGGTCGCCGGCTACCGCGCGCTCTCCGAGAAGCCGGACGCGACGTGGTACGGCGCCTTCATGGAGGGACGACTGCTGTCGTGGCTCGGCATCGTCTCGGACGGCAGCGGGCTCGCCCGGTTCCAGTCGGTGGAGACCCACCCCGACGCCCGCCGGCGCGGGCTCGCGAGCGCGCTCGTCGACCACGCGGGTCGCGCTGCGCTCGACGGCGGCGCGACGACGCTCGTGATCGTCGCCGACCCCGCGTATCACGCGATCGGGATCTACCGCGCGCTCGCCTTCGTCGCGCAGGAGACGCAGGTGCAGCTCACGCGGTCGCCCGCGGTCGCGGCCGCCTGACGTCCCTACACTCGGAGCATGCGGACGTATGACGCGCTCGTGGTCGGGGCAGGCCCTGCGGGGTCGTCGACCGCGATCCACCTCGCCCGATCCGGCGCGCGGGTGCTGCTCGTCGACAAGGCGCGATTCCCGCGCGACAAGCCCTGCGGCGGCGGCCTCACCGGTCGGGCGCTCAAGCGGATCCCGGTCGACCCGTCTCCCGTCGTCGAGAGGGATGTCGACCGGTTCGAGCTTCGTCTCCGCTACGGCTCGAGCTTCACGCGCGACCACGACGAGCCGCTGATCCGGATGACGCAGCGGCGCAGGCTCGACGCCTTCCTCGTCGAGCAGGCGGTCTCGGCCGGTGCCGAGCTCCGCGACGGCGTGCGGGTCGAGGCGCTCGAGCCGTCCGAGTCCGGTGTCGCGGCGCGGATCGGCGGCGCGACGGTGTGCGCCGGGGCGTTGGTCGGCGCCGACGGAGCGAACGGTGTCGTCGCGCGGACGATCGGCGTCGACGACTCGATCGTTCGAGGCGTTGCGCTTGAAGGCAACATACCGCTCGAGGCACTCCCCACCGATGTCGAGCGGACGGCGGTGATCGAGCTCGCGGCGCTCCCCGGCGGCTACGGCTGGGTGTTCCCGAAGGGCGACCACGCGAACCTCGGCGTCGGCGGCTGGGGCAGCGAAGGGCCACGACTGCGCGATCATCTCGCGCGCCTCGCCCGCGCGCACGGCGTCGACCCGGAGGCACTGACCGAGATCCGGGGCCATCGACTGCCGATGCGGCGGCTCGGCACGCCGGCCAGTGCCGGACGGACGCTTCTCGTCGGTGACGCCGCCGGGCTCGTCGACCCGTTGTCCGGCGACGGGATGTACGAGGCGTTCGTCTCGGCCCGGCTCGCCGCGGACGCGATCGTCGCGGGCGACCTCGACGGCTACACCGCCGCGCTCTCGGCGGCGCTCGACCGGCACGCCGGCGCCTCGTGGGCGGCGAAGCGCGCGTTCGACCGCTACCCGCGCACCGTCTTCGCGGCGGCACGCGCGCCCGGCGTGTTCAAGGTGGTCGCCGGGCTCCTCTGCGGCGACGTCGCGCACCCGGCCGACGCGCGCGGCGTCGCGCGCGGCCCGCTCAAGCTGATCGCGCGCCTCGCCGGCTGACGGAGCGGAGGATCAAGCGCCGGCCAGCGCCTCGGCGAGGAGCGACGTCGCGTAGGCCTTCCACGCGAGGTCGTGGTCCGAGCGCAGGAGCGCGAGCGACTCGCGGGCGCCGCGAAGCCCCTCGACCTCGGGTACGAGCGCGCCGAGACTGGCGAGGAGCTGTGCGCGCCGCTCGGGCGTGTCGAGGTCGTCGGCGAGCGCGGTCGCAGCGCGGCCGAACGGGTCGAGCCGCCGACGCGGGTCGCCGCCCGCCGCGAGCAGGAGCTCTGCGCGGCGGACGGCCGCGTTCAGCTCGTCGTCGTCGATCGTGACCCGTCGCCCGGCGAAGAAGCAGAGCATGGTCCATTGCTCGGCCGGCTCGGCCCGCTCCACGGAGCGCACCCAGTCGCGGATCGTCTCCCGCGCCACGTGCGGGTTCTATCGCAGCGGGGAATCGGAAAGCGTGCCGTGGCGGAATGTTCGGATTCCGTTGACATCCGCAGGACCGCGATCAAGCCCGCCGAATCGTCGTCCGATACCGGTAGGCATGGGTGGTGGACGTCTCCTCTGCACGCTCGCGGGCTCGCTCGCCGCGCTGATCCTGCCGGCGGCGGCCGGCGCATCCGGCCCGGGCTCGGCTCTCGCCATCCCGGCGGCGGCGCAGCCGCACTCGCCGAGCTGGGCTGCGCCGCAGATCGCCTCGCTCGTCCTGGCCGGCACGATGGGGCCGAGCGTCGTCGCGTTCCGGCCCGACGACCCGCTCACGCGCAAGGAGCTGCACGAGGCGATCGTCGCGCTCGGGAGGCCGCACCAGGCACCCACCGACCCGACGCGGATCGTGACGATGCGGGAGCTCGACGCCCAGCTGGTCGCGGCCGCCGGCCTGCTTCCTGCGGCGCGGACGATCCGGCTCGCGGCACGTGACGCGGGCCTCGATCCGACCGACATGCTCGGCACCGAGACGATCGCGCGCCTCCTCGGGCTGCGCGTGAACCACCCGCAGGGGAGCGACGATCTCGAGCGCTCGCCGAAGCAGCCGGCGTCGCGCGCCGAGGCGGCGTACTCGCTCGCGAAGCTGCGCCTGCTCGATCCCGGACGCATCGCGGCGATCCAGGGGCTGGCGACGAGCTTCTCCGTCCCGACGCTGACCGACCTCCAGCGCGACGTCCTGACCCGCGCGCTGCGGTTCGTCGGCTACCCGTACGTCTTTGCGGGGATGTCCGAGCAGACACAGAAGCTCTGGAGCGCGACCGCGCCGGGCAACACGATCACGGTTCCGGGCGGGTTCGACTGCTCGGGCTTCGTCTGGCGCGTGTACAAGCTCGAGCCCTATCCCGACGCGCCGGCGCTCGCCGCGGTCCTGCGCGGGCGGACGACGTATGCGATGAGCGGCGAGGTGCCGAAGGCCGAGCGCATCGACCGGGCCTCGATCGAGCCGGGGGATGTCGTCTTCTTCGGCTCGCGCGGGCCGGCGTCGAAGCCGTCGGAGATCGGGCACATGGGGATCTACGTCGGGAACGGCTGGTTCGTCCACTCCTCGAGCGGCGGCGTGACCCTTCAGCCGCTCCAGGGGTGGTACGAGACGACGCTCGCGTGGGCGCGCCGGCCGCTGGCCGAGTCCGGCCTCGCGACGTAGGCGTGTCGGGAGGCGCAGCCGGGGGTAGGCTCCGCGCGTGCGCTGGAAGAAGGTCGAGGGCCAGGGCGACATCGAGGACCGCCGCGGGCAGTCGAGCGGCCCGTTCGGCGGCGGCGGGCTTCCGATCCCGATGGGGGTCGGCGGTGGGGGAATCGGCCTGATCGTCATCGTGGTGCTCACGCTGCTCTTCGGCGGGAACGTTCTCGGCGGCGGGGACGGCGGCGGGGCGCTGTCGCCGGGCGGGATCGACGAGACCGTCCCGCCGGCGTCGTCCGGAGCGGCGCCCGGCGACCAGAACACGGGCGGCTCGGCCGCGAGCAAGGACGACGCGCTCGAGTTCGCGAAGTTCGTGTCGAGCGATGCGCAAGACATGTGGACGCAGGTCTTCCAGCAGTCCGGCAAGCAGTACGCGCGCGCGCCGGTCGTGATCTTCACGTCCGGCACACAGAGCGGCTGCGGGCCGGCGTCGGCGGCGACCGGGCCGTTCTACTGCCCGGCCGACCACAAGCTGTACCTCGACCTGTCGTTCTTCCGGGAGCTGTCGCGACGCTTCGGCGCTCCGGGCGACTTCGCGGCCGCGTACGTGATCGCACACGAGATCGGCCATCACGTCCAGAGCGAGCTCGGCATCGAGGAGGACATCCGCCGGAAGCAGCAGGACGACCCGTCCCATGCGAACACGTACTCGGTCCAGCTCGAGCTCCAGGCCGACTGTTTCGCCGGCGTGTGGGGCCGCTCTACCTACGACCGGGGCATTCTCGATCCGGGCGACATCGAGGAAGGGCTGAAGGCCGCCGCCGCGGTCGGCGACGACCGGCTCGGCGCACGCAGCCCCGAGCAATGGACGCACGGCTCGTCCGAGCTCCGCGCGCAGTGGTTCCGCACGGGGTTCGACTCCGGCAAGCCCGGCGACTGCGACACGAGCGACGTCTCGCTCTAGCGAGGGCGTTGGCCGGCCGATCGTCGGCACGCCTCGCGCACGACACGTTCGCGGGTCGCGGCCGGCGCCACGTCGGTGTCAGACCGACTGCCGTCTCCCCCGCGCGACCCGCGGGCCGGTCGCGGCGCCCGAGGGCCGCGCCGCGATACCCTCCGAGGACACGCTTTTCGAGAGGAGTCAGCCATGACGGAGCTTGCGGAGGCGCCCGCCGCCGAGCGCGACGAGGCGATCACGAGGATCCCGCACTGGATCGGCGGGAAGCGGGTCGACGGGACGTCGGGGCGCAGCGGGCCGGTCTTCAACCCCGCCCTCGGTATCCAGTCCGGAGCAGTCGACCTCGCCTCGGTCGAGGAGATCGACGCCGCGGTGCGGAATGCCGCGGAGGCGTGGGAGTCGTGGCGCACGGTGTCACTCGCCAAGCGCGCCGAGCTCTTCTTCCGGATCCGCGAGCTCTTCCACACGCACCGCGAAGACCTCGCGAAGCTCCTCACGGCGGAGCACGGCAAGGTGCTCTCCGACGCGCTGGGCGAGGTCGCGCGCGGGCTCGAGGTGATCGAGTACGCCTGCGGGATTCCGACCCTGATCAAGGGCGAGTTCTCGGAGCAGGCCTCGACCGGGATCGACGTCTACTCGATCCGGCAGCCGCTCGGCGTCGTCGCCGGGATCACGCCGTTCAACTTCCCCGCGATGGTGCCCATGTGGATGTGGGCCCCCGCGATCGCTTGCGGGAACTGCTTCATCCTGAAGCCGTCGGAGAAGGACCCCTCGGCGTCGCTCCTGACAGGCAGAGCTGCTCAAGGAGGCCGGTCTGCCCGACGGCGTCTTCAACGTCGTCCACGGGGACAAGGTCGCCGTCGACGCGCTGCTCGAGCACCCGGGAGTCACCGCGGTCTCGTTCGTCGGCTCGACCCCGATCGCGCGCTACATCTACGAGACGGGGACGAAGCACGCCAAGCGCGTCCAGGCGCTCGGCGGGGCGAAGAACCACATGATCGTGCTACCGGACGCCGACGTCGACATGGCGGCGGACGCGGCCGTCTCGGCGGGCTACGGCTCCGCCGGCGAGCGCTGCATGGCGGTCTCGGTGCTCGTCGCGGTCGGCGACGTCGCCGATCCGCTCGTCGCGGCGATCCAGCAGCGACTACCGAAGGTGAAGGTCGGGAACGGCCTCGAGCCGGACTCGGAGATGGGGCCGCTCGTCACGCGCGAGCACCGCGACAAGGTGGCGTCGTACATCGCGTCCGGCTCGGACCAGGGCGCCACGGTCGTCGAGGACGGCCGCGAGACCGCACCGGACGGCGACGGCTTCTTCCTCGGCGTGTCGCTGCTCGACAACGTCACGACTGAGATGGACGCGTACCGGGACGAGATCTTCGGGCCCGTACTCGCCGTCGTCCGGGCGAAGACGTACGACGAGGCCGTGGGGCTCGTCAACGACAACCCCTACGGCAACGGCGTCGCGCTGTTCACCCGCGACGGCGGGGTTGCGCGCCAGTTCCAGTTCGACGTCACCGCGGGGATGGTCGGCATCAACGTGCCGATTCCGGTGCCCGTCGCCTACTACTCGTTCGGCGGCTGGAAGGCATCGCTGTTCGGCGACTCGCACGCGTACGGGCCCGAGTCGATCCACTTCTACACGCGCGGCAAGGTGGTGACCTCGCGATGGCCCGATCCTGCGACGAGCAAGGTCGACCTGGGGTTCCCGCAGACGCGTTGACCGGCCTCGCACGGTCCGGTGCGGCCGTTGACCGGTCGTGCCGCCGACGTGCAGAATCGGCATCTGTCGGCCGGGGCGGACCTGCGGCGCCGCCCCGGTCGGCTCGACCGTGAAGCGCATCCTCGTCGAAGGATTCGATCGCGACGCCGTCGTGGTCGCCCGGACGCTCGCGCGCGAAGGACATCGCGTGACGCTCGCCGGGACCGGCGACGCGTCGCAGCAGGCGCTCGAGCTCCGCGCCTCCGGCGTGGTGGTGCGCGCACGCGCGGGCCTCGACACCGACCCGGGGCACTACGACGAGGCGTTCCTCGACGTCTGGACGCCGGAGGTCGCACCGCGCGTCGCCCTGCTCCGCGAGAGCGACTGCGTCGTGCGATGCCTCGGTGACCTCGTGCTCGAGCGCTCGACGGTGCCGACGGTCGGAGTGACCGGCACCGCAGGGAAGACGACGACGACGGCGTTTCTCGCCTACCTCCTGCGGAGCGCCGGGGTCGCAGTCCACACGAGCACGACGGCGCGTGCGGGGAACCTGTGGCCGACCGCCGAGCTCTTGCCTCCTCCCGAGGACGGCGTGGTTCTGATGGAGCTGACGAGCTCGCACCTCTGCTTCATGACGCGGAGCCCGACGATCGCGGTGATCACGTGCTTCTGGCCCGACCACCTCGAGCTGCACGGCTCGCTGGAGCGCTACCGCGCGGCCAAGGAGGCGATCGTCCGCGGCCAGCTGCCGGACGACGTCGTCGTCGCGAACGAGGACGACGGCGACGCGGTGGCGATGGCGAGCCTCTCCCCCGGCCACCGCTTCGGGTTCTCGGCCAGCCGCGAGGTCGAGGCCGGCGCGTTCGTCCACGGCCGCCTGATGATGCTGCGCGACACGTCGGGCGAGCGGTCCTTTCGGCTCCCGCCGAGCCTCGACGCCCCGCGTCTCCAGGCGCTGCTCGCCGCAGCGGCGACTGCGCTCGCGGCGGGCGCGCTGCCGGAAAAGCTCCGTGCGCCCGATTCCCCTCCGTACCGGGCGGCGCTCGTGGGCCGGCTCGGCGACACGGAGCTGATCGACGACGGGATGGCTACGACCCCGGCGAAGACGGCGTCGGCCCTGCACGAGTATCCCGACGCCTCCGTCGTCCTCGTCGCCGGCGGTGAGCTCGAGAGTGGCGGCCTTCCGGTCCATGCATCTCGCGAGGAGCGGGCCCTGCTCGAGGAGGCGTGCGCCGAGGCGCGCCGCGTCGCGCGCTTCGTCGTTCTCTTCGGCCCCGCCGCCGCTCGCCTTGCCCGCAACTTCGACCGCGCGTCGACGGTGCGCGCGGCAACCCTCGACGAGGCGATCGGCCTCGCCTCCGACCGCGCCGAGGGCGCGAAAGTGCTCGTCGTCTCCCCGATGTTCCCGCTGCAGCTTGCGGATCGCGAACGGATCGCGCCGGCGCTCCGAGCGCTTGCCGCAGCCGGGAATAGCGCCTGACGCCCGCGCGTTACTTGCTGTATCAATTATTCTGAACGCAAGTAAACGGGACAGGGAGGCAAGATATGAGCAGCACGATCGACACGACGGCGATCCCGACCGGGACCTGGACGTTCGACCCGACCCACTCCTCGGTCGGCTTCACGGTCGTCTACATGGGCGTCGCCCCGTTCTCGGGCGCATTTCGCTCGTTCGAGGCGAGCCTCGACGAGACCGGCCTGAGGGGCAAGGCGCAGGCGTCGAGCATCGACGTCGACAACGGCCAGCTGGCGGAGCACCTCGCCTCGCCGGACTTCTTCGACGCCGCCACCTATCCCGAGCTCTCCTTCGAGGCCGGGTCGATCGAGCGCGACGGCAACAGCGTGACGCTCGACGGCACGCTCGAGATCAAGGGCAACCGCGCGCCGATCACCCTCACCGGGACGATCGCCGACCCCGTCACCGATCCGTGGGGCAACAGCAAGCTCGGCCTCTCGCTCGAGGGATCGGTCGACAGGAACGCGGTCGGGCTCACCTGGAACGCCCCGCTGCCCGAGGGCGGCTCGATGCTCGCCGACAAGGTGGACGTGAACGCGACGCTGGTCTTCGTCCGGCCGGGAAGCGAGTCGTAGGTGACCATCCTGGGCATTGCCGGCAGCCTTCGCGCCGGCTCGCACAACGCGCAGCTCCTCCGCCTCGCCGCGGAGGAGCTGCCGCACGGCGTCGAGCTCGTCGTGTTCGACGGGCTCGCCGAGATCCCCGCCTACGACGCGGATCTCGAGGATCTCGCCCCGGCCGCCGTCGACGAGTTGAAGACGGCCATCTCCGAGGCGGACGCGATCCTCGTCGCCACCCCCGAGTACAACGGCTCGATCCCGGGTGCGCTGAAGAACGCGCTCGACTGGGTCTCGCGCCCGATCGCCGAGACGCCGATCCGCAGCAAGCCGCTCGCGGTGATCGGGGCCTCGACCGGCGCATTCGGTGCCGTCTGGGCGCAGCGGGAGCTGAAGAAGGTGCTCGGGTTGATGGGCGCCAGGGTGCTCGACGTCGAGCTCCCGGTCGCAAAGGCCGACCGCAGGCTCGCCGAGCCGGACGGGGAGTTGCGCGAGCAGCTCGCCGCGGTGACGGTCGAGCTCGTGGCCGCCGCCGACCTCACCAGCATCGCCGCGTAGCCGGGAAGCCGGCTCCGCCGGATCTCGGCTATGCGAGACTCGCTGTGTGCGCGTGACCATGCTCCTGGCCGACTTCGCCCAGGTGTCCGACGGCAAGCTCACCGTCGTCGGCGGCGGGTGGTCGCTCACCGGGCCCGAGCCTGTCCCGTTCGGGATCGCGATCCTGATCCGGGTGCCGTGGGACCAGGCGAACCAGCGTCACGTCATGCGCCTGGAGTTGCTCGACGCCGACGGCAACCAGGTCGAGATGGACACGGACGACGGCTCGGAGCCGGTCGTGTTCTTCGACGATGTCCCGTTCGAGGTCGGCCGGCCGGCGGGCCTCAAGCCGGGGACGCCACTCGACTTCCCCGTCGCCGTCAACTCGGGCCCGATGCCGCTCGAGCCCGGCCGTTACGAGTGGCGCCTCACGATCGACGGCGAGGCCGACGACGACTGGCGGCTGCCGTTCTCCGTGCGGCTCGAGGAGGAGAACGGCCTGTTGGACCTCTAGTGACCCGCGACGGAGGGCCTTCGCCCCCGGGCGAGCTGAACGAGACCGATGGCCGACACGATCGCCCACACGAGCTCGAGCAGGACGAATCCCCACTGCTCCTCGCGGAACGCGTCGACCGTCAGCACCGCCGAGCCGGCGAGGTTGACCACGAGGTACCAAACGGAGCGCGGATCGAGCACCCCGAACTGCGCGAGCACGAAGCCGGAGAGGATGAGCAGCGCGCCGGCGATCTGGACGAGCTGATGCACGAGACGGGCCTCCAGGGACGAGAGGGACTGGTGTTCGCGTCGTCGTCAGAGCCGGGTACGGCGCGTCTCGTCCGGGGCGGGATCGGCCGCCGCTGCCAGGATACCCGCATGACGCGAAGAGTCGTCCTCGCCGCAGCCGCCGTGCTGGCCGGCCTCGCCGCGGGCGTGGCCGCCGCGCCGGGGGCGACGGCCCCTCCGCTCGCGCGGCTGGTCGGCGCCCGCCTCGTGGTGGGGATCGACGGCACGGCGGCGACCCCGTCGCTCCTCGAGCGGATCCGACGCGGCCAGGTCGGCGGCGTGATCCTCATGGGTCGCAACGTGCGCAACGCGCCGCAGGCTCGCGCCCTGACCGCGGCGCTCCGCGGGGCGGCAACGGCGGGAGGGCATCCGCTCCTGGTCATGACCGACCAGGAGGGCGGCGCGGTGCGCCGGTTCCGCTGGGCGCCCCCGGCCGCCTCGGCCGAGGAGATGGGGTACCTCGGCGAGGCCGCGATCCGCCGGCGCGGGCACGGCACGGCGACGGCGCTCGAGCGGCTCGGCGTCGACGTCGACCTCGCGCCCGTGGCCGACGTCCCAGGTGTCTCCGGATCCTTCATCGCCGCCCAGCAGCGCGGCTTTTCGACGGTCCCGACGAGGGCCGCGAAGGACGTGACGGCCTTCTCGGCCGGCCTCCTGGACGGCGGCATCGCGCCGACGCTCAAGCACTTTCCCGGGCTCGGCCTTGCGACCACGTCCACCGACGAGGCGGCCGTGACGATCGACGCCGAGGCGACCGCGCTCGCACCGGGGCTGCTCCCGTACCGACGCGCGATCGCCGCCGGTGTCGCGCCGCTCGTGATGATCTCGAACGCGGCGTACACCGCCTACGGCGGCCGGCCCGCGGCGTGGTCGCCGCGCGTCCTCACGCTGCTGCGCGGGCTCGGCTTCACGGGCGTGACGATCACGGATGCCCTCGAGCCGCTGGCGACGACACAGGGCGTCACGCTCGCGCAGGCGGCGATCGGCGCCGCCCGGGCCGGCGTCGACCTGCTCCTCTTCGTCGGCTCGGAGCGCTCGACCGCGGGCGTGTACGACGCGCTGCTCGCCGAGGCTCGTGCGGGGCGCCTCCCCCGGAAGGCGCTCGAGCGCAGCGCGGCCCGGATCGACGAGCTCGCGGCGACCTACGCGGGCTAGATCACTACGGTTCCGCGGTGCCGAGCCCGCCCGACATCGCCCGCTCCGCCGCGCTGTACGGGCGCAGCGCGGTGCGGATCGCGCGCAGGCGGAGGAAGCTCGGCTCGGAGGAGCGGCTCGTGTTCGTGGTCGGATCGCCGCGCTCGGGGACGACCTTCACGGGTCGCGCGCTCGGCTCGCTCCCCGGCTTCGTCGACCTCGACGAGGTGCAGCCCTGGAAGGCGGCGATCCCGGGGCTGCTCGGGCAGCCCGACGAGGTGGTCGCGCAGCGCCTCCGGCGTATCCTCCAGCGTGTCCGGGCCCTCGGGCTCGCCGGCGGGCTCCGCGGCGTCGAGCAGACGCCGGAGACCAGCTTCGTCCTCGCCGCCGCGCTGCACGCCTACCCGGACGCGGTCGCGGTTCACGTCGTCCGCGACGGCCGTGACGTCGCGACGTCGCTCCTCGAGCGCGGCTGGCTGAGCGCCGAGCGCACCGGGTCCGACGACGCGCGCCTCCCGTTCGGGTCACATGCCCGCTTCTGGGTCGAGGCGGGCCGGGAGGAGGAGTTCACGCGGGTCTCCGACGCGACCCGGGCCGCCTGGGCCTGGCGCCGGTACGTGACGGCGGCGAGCGCCGCCCCGGAGCGCACCGTGTTGGTCCGCTACGAGCAGCTCGTCACCGAGCCTGCGGCTGCCGCGGCTCCGGTGGCCGCGAGGCTCGGCGTCGACCCGGAGCTCGTCACGGCGGTCTTCGCGCAGGCGCACGACGCCTCGGCAGGTCGCTGGCGCAGCGGCCTGACGCCCGACCAGCTGGCGGACGTGGAGCGCGAGGCCGGGGCCGCGCTCGCCGAGCTCGGCTACGCCTGATCGAGCCAGAGGCGGAAGCCGCCGAGGAACGCGGCCTCGTTGTGCCCGAGCCGGCAGTTCGCCGGCAGCTCGTCGAGGCGCTCGGCGTTGCCGCCGCCGACGACGATGTAATCCGGGAGCAGCCCTGCCGACAGCTGCTGGATCGTCTCGAGCACGGCCTTCCGCCAGCGCTTCGCGCCGAGCCGCTCACGTCCCCGCTCACCGACGTAGTCCTCGTAGGTCGCCTTGCGGAACGGGAGGTGGCCGAGCTCCATCGGTGCGATCGTCCCCTCCAGGATCATCGTCGACCCAAGGCCCGTGCCGAGACCGAGGAACAGCATCCGCCCGCCTTCGTAGCTGCCGAACGCCTGCATGGCGGCGTCGTTGATCACCTTCGTCGGCTTGCCGAACGCTGTCTCGTAGTCGAGCTCCGCCCAGCCCTTTCCGAGGTTGACCGGGTCGTGGAGGATGCGACCGGCGACCACCGGGGCCGGGACGCCGACGGAGACGTTCGTGTATTCCCAGTCCGCGGTGAGCTCGAGCACGCCGTCGACCATCTGCTTTCCGGTGAGCTTCGGGCCGGAGACGAAGCGCCGGCGCTCGTCGAGGCCGTTGAGCACGACCTTGACGTGCGAGCCGCCGACGTCGACGGTGAGGACGGCGGGCGCCCCGCGGCTCGACCGGATACCGCCGCTCGCCCACTAGCCGGCTCCCGCCGCGGCGGCGTCCGCGACGACGAGCGCCTGCTCGCGGCTCACGCGGCCGCCGGGGATCGACGGGTCGCCGTCGCGGAGGCGGCGCAGGGCATCGATCTTGTCGTCACCTGTCACGAGCCAGAGAATACGCCGCGCGCGATTCAGGACCGGGTACGTCAGCGTCATCCGCCGCCGCCCCTGATAGACGCCGGTGAGGGCGACGTCCCGGTCGGTCACGTCGAGCACGGGATCGCCCGGCACGAGCGAGGCCGTGTGCCCGTCCGGCCCGAGCCCGAGGTGGACGAGGTCGAAGCGCGTCGGGGAGCGAGCGCCGAGTAGCTCGCCGCGGCCGCGTCGAGGTTCGCCGCGTCCACGGGCATCGCCCGCACGTCGGCTCCGGCATCGGTGGGGAGACTCGCGAGGAGATGCGTGAGGTTCCGGTCGGGATCGCCGTCGGGTGCGACCCGCTCGTCGACCTGGAAGATCGTGACCTTCTGCCACTCGAGCGTGCCGGGCAGCTCGGCGAACATCGCCCACGGCGTGTGGCCGCCCGAGACGGCGAAGGTGAAGCGGCCGCGCGCCGCGATCGCCGCCGCGGCGGCCTCGGACACGACGTCTGCCCCGCGCCGCGCGACGGCCCCAGGGTCCGGAAGCACCTCGACCTCGAGGGCCATGCCTATTCCGTCTTCTCGTCGTGACCGCCGAACTGCTTGCGCATCGCGGAGAGGAGCCGGTTCGCGAAATCGTCCGCGCCTTGCGAAGCGAAGCGCGAGTAGAGCGCGGTCGTGAGGACGGGCGCGGGGACGCCCTCCTCGATCGCGGCAATCGACGTCCAGCGGCCCTCGCCCGAGTCGGAGACGCGGCCCGCGAACTCCTCGAGCGTCGGCGACTCGTGCAGCGCCTGCGCAGTCAGGTCGAGGAGCCACGAGCCGACGACGCTGCCCCGGCGCCAGACCTCCGCGACCTCCCGCGTGTCGACGTCGTACTCGTACAGCTCCGGGTGCTCGAGCGGTGCCGTCTCCGCGTCCGCGTCCCGCGCCCGCATCCCCACGTCGGCGTTCGCGATGATGTTGAGGCCCTCGGCGTACGCGGCCATCGAGCCCGTACTCGATCCCGTTGTGCACCATCTTCACGAAGTGGCCGGCGCCGTTCGGCCCGCAGTGGTAGTAGCCGTGCTCGGCCTGGCTCGGGTCGCCGGTGCGGCCCGGCGTCCGCGGCGCAGCGTCGATCCCCGGCGCGATGGTCGCGAAGATCGGGCTGAGCCGGTCGACGACCTCCGTCTCGCCGCCGATCATGAGGCAGAAGCCGCGCGCGAAGCCCCAGACGCCGCCGCTCGTGCCGCAGTCGACGTGGTGGATTCCCTTCTCGCGGAGTGCGTCGGCGTGCCGGATGTCGTCGACGTAATGCGTGTTGCCGCCGTCGATCACGACGTCGCCCGGCTCGAGCACGTCTGCGAGCGCGTCGATCGTCGTGTCGGTGATCGCTCCGGCGGGGACCATGACCCACACCGCGCGCGGCTTCTCCAGCTTCGCGACGAACTCCTCGAGCGAGGTCGCGCCTTCGGCCCCGTCGGCCTCGAGCGCCTTCACGGCGGCGGGCGAGACGTCGTAGCCGACGCACCGGTGCCCGTCCTTCATCAGGCGGCGCACGATCCCGGCGCCCATCCGACCGAGTCCGACCATTCCGAGCTGCATGGGGGTATCCGTTGGCACTAGTCGCCTCCCTTTCCAAGGATGAACCGCTCGACGGCGTTCGCGAACCCGTCCTCGTCGTTCGAGGTGGTGACTCGCCGCGCCGCCCGCTGCACCTCGCGGTCGGCGTTCCCCATCGCGATCGAGAGGCCCGAGTGCGCGAACATCAGCACGTCGTTCGGCATGTCGCCGATCGTGGCGATCTCCTCCGGCGGGATCTCGTAGCGCGCCGACAGGAACCGCGCGACGGCGCCCTTGTTCGCGAGCGGGTGCGTGATGTCGAGGTAGTACGGCTGCGAGCGGGACGACGAGACGCGGTCGCCGAACTCGTCTTGGGCGGCCTTTGCCGCGGCCGCGACGGCATCGTGGTCGTCGCTCACACCGACGATCTTGGCGACACGGTCCTCGAGCCCGTCGAAGCTCTCGACCACCGTCGGCTCGAACTGCACGGTGTGCGCCTCGCGCGCGACGTGCGGGCCGTCGGGTTCGACGAGGAGCCAGTCCGAACCGCGGTAGAGCCACGCGGAGAGGTCGAACGACTCGAGCAGCTCGACGGCGCGGGCGACCAGGCCGTCCGGGACGACCCGGTCCTCGACGACGCTCAGGTCGGGCTCGACGATGAGCCCGCCGTTGAAGGCGGCGATCGGCGAGGAGAGAGCGAGCGGCTCGACGAGCATCGACATGCCGCGCGGCGGGCGCCCGCTCGTTACGGCGAACACGATTCCGGCCGCGTGGAGGTCGCGGACCGCAGCGATCGAGCGCTCGCTGAGCGTCTTGTCCGACCGGACGAGCGTCCCGTCGACATCGGCGAGGAGGAGGCGGATCACTTCGTGGCCCGGTAGCGACGGATCAGCGCGTTCGTCGACGAGTCGTGCGAGAGCTCGGGCTCGTCCTCGCTCTCGAGCTCCGGAACGATCCGCTGGGCGAGCGCCTTGCCGAGCTCGACGCCCCACTGGTCGAACGAGTTGATCTCCCAGATCGTCCCCTGCGTGAAGACGCTGTGCTCGTAGAGGGCGACGAGCGCGCCGAGCGAGAACGGCGTCAGCTCCTCGACGAGGAGCACGTTGGTCGGCCGGTTGCCCTCGAACACGCGGTGCGGCACGACCTCCTCGGCGGTCCCCTCGGCGCGCACCTGGGCCTCCGTCTTGCCGAAGGCGAGCGCCTCGGCCTGCGCGAAGACGTTCGACATGAGGATGTCGTGGTGGTCGCCGAGCGGGTTCAGCGTCCGCGAGAAGCCGATCAGGTCGACCGGAATCAGCTTCGTGCCCTGGTGGATCAGCTGGTAGAAGCTGTGCTGGCCGTTCGTCCCCGGCTCGCCCCAGAAGACGGCGCCCGTTTCGTAGTCGACGTGGCGCCCGTCGAGCGTCACGTGCTTGCCGTTCGACTCCATCGTCAGCTGCTGGAGATAGGCCGGGAACCGCTTCAGGTACTGCTCGTAGGGCATCACGCCGACGGTCTGGGCGTCGAAGAAGTCGCCGTACCAGACGCAGAGGAGCCCCATCAGCACGGGGAGGTTCCGCTCGTGCGGCGTCGTGCGGAAGTGCTCGTCCATCGCGTGGAACCCGGCGAGCAGCTCGTGGAAGCGCTCCGGCCCGATCGCGAGCATCGTCGAGAGCCCGATCGCGGAGTCCATCGAGTAGCGCCCGCCGACCCAGTCCCAGAAGCCGAACATGTTCTCCGTGTCGATGCCGAACGCGGCGACCTCGTCCGCGTTCGTGGACACCGCGACGAAGTGCTTCGCGATCGCCGCCTCGTCGCCGAGCGCAGCGACCGCCCAGGCCCGCGCCGTGCGCGCGTTCGTCATCGTCTCGAGCGTCGTGAAGGTCTTCGACGAGACGACGAACAGCGTCTCCTCGGCGGAGAGGTCGCGGGTCGCCTCGACGAAGTCGGTCGAGTCGACGTTCGAGACGAAGCGGAAGGTCATGTCGCGCCGCGCGTAGTGGCGGAGCGCCTCGTAGGCCATCACCGGACCGAGGTCGGAGCCGCCGATCCCGATGTTGACCACGTTCCGGATCGGCTTCCCGGTGTGGCCCGTCCACGCACCGGAGCGCACGCGGTCGGCGAACGAGCCCATCCGGTCGAGCACCTCGTGCACCTCCGCGACCACGTCGCGGCCGTCGACGACGAGCGACGTGCCCTTCGGCATCCGCAGCGCGACGTGGAGGACCGAGCGGTTCTCGGTCGTGTTGATCCGGTCGCCGCGGAACATCGCCTCCGTGCGCTCGGCGAGACCCGACTCGCGCGCGAGGTCGAGCAGCAGGCGCAGCGTCTCGTCGGTGACGCGGTTCTTCGAGTAGTCGAGATAGATGCCCGCGCCCTCGGCCGCGAGCCGCTCGCCGCGGGCCGGGTCATCGGCGAACAGGTCGCGCAGGTGGAGCCCGCGAACGTCGGCCACATGACGCTCGAGCGCGGCCCACGCCGGCCTCTGGCGGAGCGGCGCGATCACCCCGGTACCGCGCCCCCCGGCCCGGTCGGCGGGCGGCCGGCACGCCCGCGCCGGTCATGGCAGCCATGGCGTCTCTCCAGCCGCCGTGGTCGCGGGTCAGGTCGTCGGCAGTCTTCGGCCCCCAGGTGCCCGGCTCGTACACCTCGACGGGCGGCGGCGCGTCGATCAGCGGCTGCACGACGCGCCACATCTCCTCGACGACGTCCTGGCGGGCGAAGTGGAACGACTCCCCGCGCAGCGCGGCCTCGAGGAGCACCTCGTAGGCCGTCGGGCCCTCACCGCCCATGGCGGCGAACTCCATCTCCAGGTCGACCGTGCGCAGCGCCATCCCCTCCGGCGCCTTCGCCTGCAGCGCGAAGCGGGCGCCGGGCTTCGGGCCGATGCGAAGCACGAGCTCGTTCGCCGGCGGACGGGGCGTGCCGCGGGGCGAGAGCCCGAGCCACGGCGTCGTCCGGAAGACGATGCGGACCTCGGTCACCGTCACGGGGAGCGACTTGCCGGCGCGGATGAAGAACGGGACGCCCGACCAGCGCCAGTTGTCGATCTCGAGTTGCAGCGCGCAGTAGGTCTCGGTCTGCGAGCCGGGCGCGACGCCGTCGACGTCGAGGTACCCCTCGTACTGGCCGCGCACGTAGCGCGACGGGTCGGCGTCGGCCATCGCGAGGAAGACGTCGCGCTTGCGGTCCCGGACGACGTCGGCGTTCCCGCCCGCCGGCGCCTCCATCGCAACCAGGCTGAGCACCTGGAGGAGGTGGTTCTGGACGACGTCGCGCATCGCCCCGACCGGGTCGTAGAAGTGTCCCCGGTCGGCGATGCCGAAGCTCTCGCCCATCGTGATCATCACCGAGTCGATGAAGTACCGGTTCCAGATCGGCTCGAGGACCGTGTTCGCGAAGCGCAAGTAGACGATGTCCTCCACGGACAGCTTTCCGAGGAAGTGGTCGATCCGGTACAGCTGCGACTCGTCGACCGACGCGTGGAGCTCCGCGTCGAGCGCGCGAGCGGACGCGAGATCGTGCCCGAACGGCTTCTCGACGACGACACGGCCGTTCGCGGTGAGCCCCTGCTTCGCGAGGCCCCCCACCACCGTCCCGAAGAGGGAGGGCGGGATCTCGAGATAGAAGACCGGAGTCCGCTTGCCCTCGATCGCCTTGGCGACCTCGGCGTACGTGGCCGCGTCCGCGAAGTCGCCGTGATGGTAGGAGAGCCGCTTCGCGAGCCGCGCGAACACGTCGTCGTCGACCTCCTCCCCGGTCGCCGCGATCGAATCGCGCGCATGTGCGACCAGCTCGTCGAGCGTCCAGTCGTCGAAGGCGACGCCGACGATCGGGCAGTCGAGCAGCCCGCGACCCTCGAGCCGGTACAGCGACCGGAACGTCATCACCCGGGCGAGGTCGCCCGTGATCCCGAAGATCACGAAGACGTCGGCGTGCCGCGTGCTCGGCGCAGGCTCTGCGGCCATCGGGAGAGCATCTCAGGTTCGGCGCATCCGCACCAGTGTCATCATGGGCGGCCGATGCCGTCCGTGCCCGCCCTCGATCCGCGTCTCCTCGGACGCGCGCGGGCGGTGCGGGCGCTCCTCGTCGCGGACGCCTTGCTGGGCGTCGTCACGGCGCTGCTCGTGCTCGCACAGGCGTTGCTCCTTGCACGGGTCGCGGCGCGCGCCTTCGGCGGCGCGTCGCTCGCCGACGTCACGTGGCCGCTCGGCGCCCTCGTCGCCGTGGTCGTCGCCCGGGCCGTCACCGCTTGGGGGTTCGAGGTGGCCGGCCGGCGAGCCGCCGCCGACGTCGTCTCGCAGCTGCGCCTCGACCTCGTCGAGGCACGGCTGCGAGGCCGCCCGACGGCGCTCGACGGCGCGGAGAGCGCGGAGATCGCGACGGCCGCCGTCTCCGGCGTCGACGCGCTCGAGACGACGTTCGCGCGGTATCTCCCGCAGCTCGTCATGACGCTCGTCGTCCCGATCGCGGTCCTCGCGCTCGTCGTCTCGATCGACCCGCTCGCGGCCGGCGTGATGGTGCTCACGCTGCCGCTCGTCCCGGTCTTCATGTGGCTCGTCGGCCGCTACACGCAACACCGCGCCCGCGCGCGGTGGCAGGCGATGAGCGTCCTAGCGAACCATTTCCTCGACGTCGTCCGCGGGCTGCCCACGCTGCGGGCGTTCAACCGCGGGCAGGCCCAGGCGAAGAGGATCGTCGCGGTCAGCGACGAGTACCGGCGCGCGTCGATGGGGACGCTGCGCGCCGCCTTCCTCTCCGGCGCCGTGCTCGAGCTCGCGGCGACTCTCGGTATCGCGCTCGTCGCGGTCGTCGTCGGGGTCAGCCTCGCCGAGGGCGACGTCGGGTTCGAGGCCGCGCTGACGGTGCTCGTGCTCGCACCCGAGCTCTACCTTCCCCTACGCAACCTCGCGGCGCAGTTCCACGCGAGCGCGGACGGCGCGGCGGTCGCGGCACGGATGCTCGACCTCTCGGAGGGGTCGGCGGTCCCCGCCGGCCGCGCGGTGGCGGCCGACCCGGGCAGGGCGACGATCGCCTTCGAGCGGGTCTCGTTCCGGTACCCGACCCGTGACCGGGACGCGCTCAGCGACGTCGACCTCGAGCTCCGTCCGGGCGAGACGGTGGCGCTCGTCGGCGCGAGCGGCGGCGGCAAGAGCACGCTCGCCACGCTCTTGCTCCGCTTTGCGGAGCCGACGTCGGGGCGCATCGTCGTGGGCGCGGACGATCTCGCCACCCTGGACGCGACCGCCTGGCGCAGGCGCCTCGCGTTCGTCCCGCAGCGCCCGACGCTCTTCCGGGGCACGATCGCCGAGAACATCCGGCTCGGCGACCCGTCCGCCGACGACCTCCGCGTCCGGCACGCAGCAGAGCTCGCGGGCGCGCACGGCTTCCTCTCCGCCCTGCCCGACGGGTACGCGACTGTCGTGGGCGACGGCGGCCGCGCGCTGTCCTCGGGCGAGCGGCGGCGCGTCGCGCTCGCGCGCGCCTTCCTGCGGGATGCGCCCCTTGTGATCCTCGACGAGCCCACCGCGGACCTCGACACCGCGAGCGCCACCCTCGTGCGCGACGCGATCGAGCGGCTCCGCGCCGGCCGGACCGTGCTCCTGATCGCCCATCGGCCCGAGCTCGCCGCGGCGGCGGATCGTGTCGTCCGGATCGACGAGGGGCGCGTCGTCGAGCCCACGGCGGAGGCGGCATGAGCTCGACCGTCCGGCGACTCGAAGCGCTCGCGGAGGTTCCCCGCGGCCGCGCGGCGCTCGTGCTCGGGCTCGGCGCACTCGCTCTTGCTTTCGGCGTAGCGCTGCCCACGACCGCGGGGTACCTCATCTCACGCGCTGCCGAACAGCCGCCGATCCTGTCCCTGACGACGATCGTCGTGGTCGTCCGCTTCCTCGCGCTCGCGCGGCCGCTGACGCGCTACCTCGATCGGCTCGCCTCGCACGACCTCGCGCTCCGCGCGCTCGGACCGCTTCGCGCGCGCGTGTTCGAGCGCATCGAGCCGCTCGCCCCGGCCGAGCTCGGCGCCTTCCGGCGCGGCGACCTGCTGACCCGGATGGTGGGCGACGTCGATGCGCTGCAGGGGCTCTACCTCCGCGGCCTCGGGCCGCCGCTCGCCGGTCTCGTCGTCGGTGTCGCCTGCGTCGTCGCGACGGCGTTGCTGCTGCCCGCGGCCGCGGTCGTGCTCGCCGCCGGCCTCGCGCTGGGCGGCGTCGCGGTGCCCCTCCTGGCGGCAAGGCTCGTGCGCCGGGCCGCCCGCCGGCAGGCGTCCGCGCGCGGCGAGCTGACCGCGGAGCTCGTCGAGCTCCTCGGCGGCGCGGCCGAGCTGGTCGCCTACGGCCGTGAGGACGACACGCTCGACCGCGTTCGCGCGGCCGACCGCGAGCTCGTCCGCCTCGCGCGTCGCGACGCGCTCGTCGCCGGCGTCGCGGACGCCGCCTCGATCGCCGTGGCGGGACTGACGACCGCGGGCGTGCTTGCCCTCGCCGTGGCCGCCCACGACGAGGGCAAGCTCGACCGCGTGCTCGTCGCGACGCTCGCGCTGCTCGCGCTCTCCTCGTTCGAGACCGTCGCGCCACTCCCCGCCGCTGCGCGCGATCTGACCCGGACGCTCGCGGCCGGGCGCCGCGTCCTCGAGCTCACCGCACGCGAGCCTGCCGTTCGCGACCCCGACCGTCCGGCGCCAGCGCCCGTGGTGCCCGTCTCCGTGGCGCTCGAGGGCGTCACCGCGCGCTATCCCGGTGCCGGCTCACCGGCGCTCGAGGACCTCGACCTCCGGATCGAGCCCGGTGAGCGGGTCGCCCTCGTCGGCCCGAGCGGCGTCGGGAAGACGACCGTCACGAACCTCTTGCTGCGGTTCCTCGACCCGGAGGAAGGACGCGTGTTGCTCGACGGCCGCGATCTGCGCTCGCTGCGGCAGGAGGACGTCCGACGCGTGTTTGCGCTGGCGGGGCAGGAGGCGCACGTCTTCGACTCGACGATCCGCGAGAACCTCCGGCTCGCCCGACCGGGGGCGTCGGACGCCGCGCTGTGGGAGGCGCTCGCGCAGGCGCGGCTCGCCGACTGGGTGGCGACGCTCCCCGACGGGCTCGACACACCGGTCGGCGAAGACGGGGCACGCCTCTCCGGCGGCCAGCGCCAACGGCTCGTCGTTGCCCGTGCGCTCCTCGCCGATGCGCCGGTGCTTCTCCTCGACGAGCCCACGGCCCACCTCGATCCGCCGACCGCCGAGGCCCTCGTCCGGGACGTCCTCGCCGCCGCGGACGACAGGTCGGTGCTCCTGATCACCCACCGGCCCGAGGGGCTCGACCTCGTCGACCGGGTGGTGATGCTCGGCCCGGGCGAGCCCCTCGAGTCGAGGAGCTCGCCCGGATAGGACGTTCCGGATCAGCCCGCGAAGGGCGTGACGTCCTGGTTGCACGTCGTCCCGCTCGGGGGCGGAACGGACGTCAGCAGATAGCTGTCGATCGCGTTGTCTGCGCAGGCCGAGAGGAAGAGCGACGTGTGGCCCCAGCCGTTGACGGTCAGCAACCGCGAGTTCGGCAGGAGGCTCGCGACCTTGACCGCACCTGCGTACGGCGTCGCCGGGTCGAAGCGGTTTCCGACCACCAGCACCGGGTTGGCGGTCACGCGGGTGAACGGCCCGAGGTACCGGTCGTCGTCCCGCGCGTTCCAGACCGCGCAGATGCTGGCAGTCCACCCCCAGATCCGCCCGAAGTACCCCGTCGCGTCGTCCGCGGCCGCGGAGAACGCGGCGTACGACGTCGGGTTGACGCTGTCGGCACACACGACGCCGGGGAACGACTCGAGGAAGTTCTCGTAGTTCGCCGGAAGCCCGCGCTTGGTGATGTACATCGGCCGCTGCAGCAGCGCCTTCACTGCGGCCTGCCGTGCCGGCGAAAGCGCGGTGCTCGTCGCGGCCGACGACTCGACGTCCGCGAGCACCTGCGCGAAACCCTCCCAGCCCGACGAGTCGTAGAGCGCCTGCAGGGTCATCGCAATGAGCGTCGAGTAGTCGAACGGCACCGGGTTGGCCGTCAGCTTCGCGGCGAGCGCCGCGAACCGGGCCGCCGAGTTCGGGCCGAACGCGCAGGTGCCTGCGTCACAGAGCCGGAAGAACTCCTGGAGCGTTTCCTGCGACCCGAGATGGCTCCCGAGCCGGATCGTCATCGGCACGGTCGTCCCGTCACCGGTCCCCGTCGTCCATGCCACCGGATCGAGCACGCCGTCGACCACGAGCGCCCGCACGTTGCCCGGGAACAGGTTGGCGTACTGCACGCCGATCGCCGTGCCGTACGAATAGCCCACGTAGGTCAGCTTGTCGTCACCGACCGCCTGGCGCAGCGCGTCGAGGTCACGCGCGACGTTCGCGGTCGAGATGTGCGACGCCATCCTGCCGCCCCGCTGGTCGCACTGCGCGGTGAGGAACCGGTCGGCGTTCTGCCAGATCGCCTCCTCTGCGTCGGTGACCGGGAACGCGAACGGCGTGAAGAACGGCGCCCATTGCTTGTCGTTGCCGAAGCAGCGGAGCGCGGTGCTGCGAATGACGCCCCGCGGGTCGAAGCCGACGATGTCGAATCGGGCGCGCACCTCGTCGTTGAACAGGATCGGCGCCGCGAACAGCGCGAAGTCGAAGCCCGAGCCGCCGGGGCCGCCCGGGTTGATGAAGAGCGAGCCGATGCGCCGCCCGGGATCGCCGGCAGGAAGCCGGACGACGGCGAGCGAGATCGCCCCTCCATTCGGTCCGTTGTAGTCGAGCGGCACCTGGACGGTGCCGCACTCGAACGGCCCGAGGTCGCGGTGACAGGGGCTCCAGGACACCTTCGGGGTGCCCGGTGCCGCGGCGCCCGGGCTGCTGAGCCCGAGCACGAGGAGCAACGTGCCGAACAGCACGCCGCAGAGCCTGCGTTTCGTCATACGCCCCCCTTGAGCGTGTGCACGCGGGGATCGCGCGAGTTCGGAGTATGACCCCCCGCTGCCCGAATTCCAACGTCGGCCGTCGGCCGACGATGCTCAGCGCGCCGCCGGGGCTGCGACCGGGACGACGCCGAGCCGCTCGAGCTCGCTGAGCACGAAGGCAACCGACTCCTCGGGCTGCAGCGCAACGGTGTCGGCGACGATCTCCGCGTCGTCCGGCTCCTCGTAGGGGTCGTCGACCCCGGTGAACTGCGTGATCTCGCCCGCGAACGCTTTCGCATAGAGGCCCTTCACGTCACGCCGCGCGCACTCCTCGACCGGCGCCTTGACCCACACCTCGACGAACGGCCCCTGCTCCTCGACCAGGGCTCGCACGCGCTTGCGGGTGCCGTCGTACGGCGAGATCGCGGCGACCACGACCGCGGCGCCGTGTCGCGTGAGCCGCGACGCCACCCAGCCGATCCGCTCGATGTTGGTGTCGCGGTCCTCGTGCGAGAAGCCGAGGCCCTTCGACAAATGCGTCCGAACGACGTCTCCGTCGAGCATCTCGACGTGGAGGCCTCGCCGTTCCAGCTCGGCCGCGACCGCGTGGCCGATCGTCGTCTTGCCGGCCCCCGAGAGACCGGTCAGCCAGAGAGTGAACCCGGTCTGCGGGGTCGACGCCACGGCGGAGTGGTACCAGAGGCGGCGCAGCGGGGCCGACGGGTCGGAGCGGAGCCGCCAAGCAACAGTCTGTTGCTTGGCTCCTACGGGGCCTCTCCGCGACCGCCCGCAGTCGGGTGGAGGAGCGGAACCGCGGCATCCCACCACCCTGCGCCGAGCACGGCGGCGAGCGACGGCGGCGTGATCAGCGTCGCCGTCCCCGACGGCCGCGGCTCGCCCTGGCCGTAGCCACCCACCGACCACGGCAGGAGGGCGTCGCCGCGGACGAGCTTCGGCACACCGCCGTGGAGCACGAATGCGGCGTCGGGGAGCTCGTCGAACGCCGCCGCGTGGAGCCGGCGCTCCCGCGTGGCCGCGTCGATCCGCTCGCCGTGGAGGCGGGCGTCGATCGTGTCCGCCCCTCCCTCGTCGTGCAGCTCGCGCCAGATCGAGGTGAACCGGTCGTAGTCCTCGCGGCGACACTCGGCACACGGCCGGTGCCCCGCCGCGAAGGCCGTCGCCTCGTCGAGGAAGAAGAGCTCCGTGAACCGTCCCGGTCGCATCAGGGGCGAGCGCCGACGGCCGCGGAACTCGAGGCGGCAGGCGATCCAGCGCCTGACCTGATAACACGCGCCGGATGCGGCCCGCGGCGTCGTGGAGGCAGCCGCGGTTCCCGTAGACGAGCCCCCGCGCCGGGTCGGCGACAAGCTCGCCGAGCGGCGTGACGCGGTTCCGGAGCGGCATCGGCCTCAGCCTCGGCTCCGGGAGGCCCAGCGTCGGCGAGGCCTCCCGGTGCAAATCTCGGGCCGTCAGGCCGAGGCGCCCGCCTTGGTGCTCACGCCGAGCGCGGTGCCGAGGAGGATCTCGCCGATGCGCGTCTCCCTGAGCTCGAGCCGGTCGGCGATGTTCGCCGCGATCCAGTCGGCCGCGGCCGCGTTCGCAGCCTCCGCGCTCTCCTGCGTATCCCACGCGCTGAAGGAGAGGACTTCGTCGTCGCTCACGACGAGCGAGTAGGACTTGAACCCCGGCTGTGCCTGGAAGATGGGCAACATCCCTTCCTCCGCCTGCCGGACGAGCTCGTGGGCGTCGCCCGTGAAGCCGTATCGCGCCATGCGACCGTGCATCCGCACCTCCTGTCCAGACCGCCGATCGCGTCGTGGCCAACCCACGCACGGGAAAGCGGCATCTCGGTGTCCCCACCCTGCCACATCTCGTGCGCCACGTCACGATCGCCGTCGCATCCCCCGCACCCGCGTAACCCGACCGCAACGGCGTCCTCCATAGGGTGAGCGCATCGACTGGGCGCTCTTCCACGCGGTGAACACGACCGTCGCCACACGCGACTGGCTCGAGGACCCGACGACGGCGTTCGCAAACGTCGCGGTCCCGCTCTACGCCCTCGCGACCGTGGGGCTCTGGTTTCTCGCACGTCCCTACGGTGCGACGCGCTGGAAGCTCGCCTCGGCCTCCGGGCTCGTCGCGGCCGCGTTCGCGCTTCTCGCAAATCAGGCGATCTCACACCTCTGGGAGCGACCCCGCCCGTTCACGAGCCATGCGGCGCTGACGCACGTCCTTTCGTCGCGTACCACCGACCCGTCCTTCCCAAGCGATCACGCCGCGGCGGCGTTCGCGATCGCGTTCGCGATCCTCGCGTTCTCGCGACGGGCCGGCATGGTGTTCCTCGCTGGGGCGACGCTCATCGCGCTCTCACGGATCGCGCTCGGGATGCACTACCCGAGCGACGTCGCGGCCGGGATGCTGGTCGGGCTCGCCTCCGCCGTCCTCGTGACGCGGGCCGGCCGCCTGTGGGTGACCCGGCTCGTCGCCATCGCCAGTCGCGTGTCCGACCCGCTGCTCCGCCCGGTCTGGGACCGCGTGCGGCAGGTTACCCCGTCGCGCCACTGAGCTCGCTGCGCGTTTTCCCGTAGCCCGGAACCGCGTCCGCTCGGATGCGGCGGCGACGGGCCGCCGCGACGCTGGGTGTGACCGCAGCGGCGGTCGACCCGCGAGGAAAGGAGCTTCGATGACTGCCATCGAAACCGCCGAGCACGCGCCCGGCAAGACGAGCACCAAGTCGGCAGAGCGGACACCCGGCCATTACCGCGCGGCCGTCGTCCACGACTTCTCGTCGCGGCTGACGATCGACGAGATCCCCCGCCCCGCCCTCGACCCCGGCCAGATCCTCGTCGAGGTCGAGGCGTCGGGCCTCTGCCACACCGACATCCACGCGGCCCACGGCGACTGGCCCGTCAAGCCCTCGCCGCCGTTCGTCCCCGGCCACGAGGGCATCGGGCTCGTCCGCGAGCTCGGCCCCGGCGTGACCGAGGTGGCGCTCGGCGACCGCGTCGCGATGCCGTGGCTCGGCTACGCCTGCGGGACGTGCGACTACTGCGTCTCCGGCTGGGAGACGCTCTGCCTCGGGCAGAAGAACATGGGCTACTCGATCGACGGCGGGTTCGGCGAGTACGCAGTCGCCTACGGCCGCTACGTCGTCGAGGTGCCCGGCGGCATCGATCCGTTCGACGCCGCTCCGCTCACCTGCGCGGGCGTCACGACCTACAAGGCGATCAAGGTCGCCGGCACCCGCTCGTCCGACCTCGTCGCCGTGTTCGGCGTCGGCGGGCTCGGGCACATGGCGATCCAGTACGCGCGCATCGCGGGTGGCCGCGTGATCGCGGTCGACCTGATCGACGAGAAGCTCGAGCTCGCGCGCGAGCTCGGTGCCGAGCTCACCGTGAACGCCGCGAAGGAGGATCCCGTCGCGGCGATCCAGAAGCTCGGCGGCGCCGACCAGGCGATCGCCCTCGCCGTGTCGCCACGCTCCTTCGAGCAGGCGTTCGGATCGCTTCGACGCGGCGGCACGCTCGTCTTCGTCGCGCTGCCGGCCGACAACGAGATGAAGCTGCCGATCTTCGAGACGGTGCTCAACGGCATCACCGTGGTGGGCTCGATCGTCGGCACCCGCACCGACCTGCGGGAGGTGTTCGAGCTCCACGCGGCCGGCGAGACGACGGTCACGCGCGAGATCAGGCCCCTCGCCGAGGTGAACGAGGCGATCGCGGACGTCGAGGCCGGGCGCGTCGCCGCCCGCGTCGTGCTCGAGCCGTAGGACGGCGCTGGCCGGCAGGCGGGAGGGCCTCGTTGCGGCCCTCCCGCCTCCGCACGTGGCTCATCCCTGCGCTACACGCCTGTCGATCGTCAGGTCCCGTCGCACGGCGGCAGCGCCTCGAGCGAGCGGGCTGCCACAAGCGAGCGAAGCGTGGCGATCGGTGCTGCGACCGCGAGCCCCGTCCGGGGATCGGTCATGAACGCGACGGCGACGATCCGGCCCTTGGCATCGATGACCGGCCCGCCGGGCTCGTCGTGGCGGAGTGAGGACGTCAGCCGCACCACGCGGCCGTGGACGCCGAACGGCGCTCCGGCCACGGTGTCCACGACCACGCCCGGAACCAGCCGAGGCGTGGCCAGAGCGGATATCCGAGCACCGCCACGGACGCTCCGGAAGCGGTGCTCGCCTCAGTGGCTCCGGTTCGCGGAAGTCGGCCCTCCACGCTGGCGATGCCGAACTCGCCGAGGCGATAGACGCGCGAGGCGTCGACGGTCTTCGCCGCACCTCTTCGGGAGGCGACCTTGAGAGCGCTCGCGCCGGGGACGACCTCCCGAGCCGCGATCAGGAGCCTTCCGCCGAGCGCAAACCCCGATCCGGACCGGACACCGTCGCACCCGGTGTTGCGGATCCGCAGCGCGGCGCGCCGCGCCTGGAGCCTCGCACGCCCGAGGGATACGGTCGCGACACCCGTCGTCTTGGCCTCGACCGCCGGGTCGACCTCCACGAGGGACGGCGCCTCGAGGCGCACCTGCCCGCCGGGCGCTTTGCTCACGACGACGAGACCACAGCTGGGGACGAGCACGAGAGCGGCGAGCCCCACGGCGAGAAGACCCAGGAACGCCCATCCGGGGCCGAGGATCAACGCGCGTTCTCCCGGTACGCGTCGAAGCTCGCGCTCACCTTCCGGCAGCTCTCGACGCGCGGCTGTGCCTTGGCCGCGACCGTGCTCGCGGTCTTGCCCCTCGCCGAGGCGACGACCGCTGCGAGATCCTCGCTGCACGCGCTGAGCCTCGACCCGAGCGCCTCGGCCGTCGCGAGCCGCGACCGGAGCTTGTTGCGCTCCGCCTTCACGCGGGAGTTCTCGGTCGAGAGCGCACGCTGACGCCGCGTGAGCGTGCCAACGCTGCTCTTCGTCTTCTCGAGCGCCGTCCCGTTCGAGTCGAGCCGGCTTGCGAGCTGGTTCGCCTGGACCGTTCGCTCGTTGAGCGCCCGGCTCCGCTCGGCGATCACGACCCGCAGCCCGCCGACGGCCTCCTCGGCGACGACGGCGCGCCGATGCCAGTCTTCGGCCCGACTCTTGTTCGACATCGAGGCTCGCGCGAGCGGCGCCGCGACGACGAGGGCCACGAGCGCGACGAGCGCCAGCTTCACCTTCCAGCCGTTCAGTTCCAGTTCCATCGCTCTCCTGGCGTCGATCAGGGTTTCGATCCGCGCGGGGACGCTCTCCCTGTATCGGGTGACCGACGTCGTGCGATTCACTCGAACGAGGGACGTTCCGCGCCCGCTGCTCGAGCCGCGCCGTCGCGCTACGGAATCAGCGTCGGGCTTTCGAGGTGTTCAGGGTCACGGCGGCGCGAACCAGCGTCTTCAACGCCTTCTCGTCGATCTTCTCGCCCTCGTGGAAGTCGATGGCACGCCGTGTGTTCCCTTCGAGGCTCGAGTTGAAGAGGCCGGAAGGATCCTCCAGAGCCGCACCCTTGGCGAAGGTCATCTTGACGACGCTCTTGTACGTCTCGCCCGTGCAGATGATTCCGTCGTGCGACCACACCGGGACTCCTCGCCACTTCCACTCCTCGACGACGTCGGGATCGGCCTCCTTGACCAAGCTGCGGAGCCGGCCGAGCATCTCGCCCCGCCAGTCGTCCAGTTCCTGGACTCTCGCGTCGATCAACTGCGAAGGAGACTTGCTCTCCTGCGATCCGCTCTTCGTCATCGCCGTTCCGATCCTACGTCAGCCGGGAGCCGCGGCCGCCGGTGGCAAGCTCATCGTCGCCTTCTCGGCGAGCAGCGGTGTCGCCGGGATCTCGATGAAGCCTCGCGTCGGACGATCGAGATCGAAGGTGACAAGGACGAGAGAGCCGACGATGGCCGCAGCAGCAACGATAGGAAAGAGGCCCCTGCCGAGCATCGAGAGGTAGAGGGCGAGCAGCCCGAGCGCGACCGCCGCGCCCAGCAGCTCGAGC
This sequence comes from uncultured Actinomycetes bacterium, assembly GCA_963845965.1. GTDB lineage: Bacteria > Actinomycetota > Thermoleophilia > Gaiellales > Gaiellaceae > Gaiella. The sequence continues at coordinate 40,585 of CAWJUF010000018.1, forward strand.
CAGAGAACCGCACCTGGCACGCGGTTGTTCAGACCCGAGAGTCGAATGGTCTGCTGGTCGATCATCTCGTTGAGGCTCTCGACGTAGAGCCTCGGCGCACTGTCCCGCGGGTGGGTGTCGAGTGCCTCACCCGCGAGACGCCAGAGCGCTCGCTGCAATTCGCCCTGCTGTGCAGCGGTGGCACGGATCGCTTCGCTTCCGGGGATTTCGTAGGTCACGCGGATCGCGAGGTCGTTGTACGCACGCAGGAGCTCGAGCGACCGGCTGCGTTGCGGCTCTGCGATCGTCTGCGCCCGGAGGTATGTGGTGCCGATCGTGTTCGCGTCGGCGACGACATCGGCACGCCGGTCCTGGTAGCGGCCCACTGCGAGGGAGAGGCCGAACGCGAGGATCAGCCCGACGACGCCGAGCAACGCCCCCTGAACCGCACCGATCGGCTCGCGATACCGCTCGGAGTGGGTGCGCAGGTAGCGGCCGGCCAGCACGCCCAGGACGCATGCGCCGCCGATCACGCCGAAGATCAGCAGTCCCAGCTCCCAGCTGCTCAGCGAGAAGAACATCGCGCAAACCTAGGGTGATCGACGGACGGTGCACGGCTCGCTCGCCATACGTCAGACTCGGACGGTGCCTCCGGTGACGCGGTATGCGAAGAGCGGTGATGTACGGATCGCGTACCAGGTCGTGGGCGAGGGGCCATTCGACCTGGTGTACGTGCCGGGGGCGATGTCGCATGTGGATCTGATCTGGGACGACCCCGCGCGTGCCCGGTACTTCGGCGCCATCGCGGAGTGGTGCCGGTTGATCCTGTTCGACAAGCGCGGCACCGGGGCGTCAGACCCTGTCGGGGTCGCCGATCTCGAGACACGGATCGATGATGTCCGGGCAATCATGGACGCCGCCGGCTCGTCCCGGGCAGCGGTGATGGGCGCCTCCGAAGGTGGTCCCATGAGTCTGTTGTTCGCGGCGTTGCATCCGGATCGTGTCGCTGCGCTATGCGTGTACGGCTCACTGCCGCGGTTCCGTTGGGCGCCCGACTTTCCCTGGGGCCGACCGAAGGCCGAGTGGGAGCGGGACCTCGAGCACGACGTGGAGGGCTGGGGGACGACCGAGCTCGCGCGTGAGTGGTCGCCGACCGCCCCGGAGCCGGAGTTGGAGGCGTTCGCCCGCGCCCAGAGGCTGAGCGGGAGCCCGAACGCATATCGGCAGATCGAGCAGATGAACCAGGCGATCGACGTTCGGGACATCCTTCCCTCGATCGCTGTGCCGACGCTCGTGCTCCACCGAGCGGAGGACCATCTGCCGATCGCAGGCGCCGAGTGGATGACCGAACAGATCCCGGGGGCACGATTCGTACGGTTGCCGGGCGGGCCGCATCTGTCCTTTCTCGGCGACTGGAAGGCAGTCGTCGACGAGGCGCGCACCTTCTTCGAGCACGCTCGCGCGTTCGGCTGGGACGAGCCTGAAGCCGAGCGCGTCCTGACGACGGTGCTCTTCACCGACATCGTCGGCTCGACCGAGACCGCTGTCTCACTGGGCGATCGAGCGTGGGTCTCACTCGTCGCAGAGCATCATCGGCGTGTGCGCACGCAGCTCGCACGGTTCCGCGGCCGCGAGATCGATACGGCCGGCGACGGGTTCTTCGCGAGCTTCGACGGCCCGGCTCGAGCCATCCGCTGCGCGGAGACGCTCGCCGAGCAGGTCAGCGACCTTGGGCTGGCGATTCGCGCGGGCATCCACACGGGCGAGTGCGAGATGGTCGACGGCAAGGTCGCGGGAATCGCCGTCAACATCGGCGCACGCGTCGCCGCCGAGGCCGAGGGCGGCGAGGTGCTCGTGTCGCAAACCGTCCGCGACCTCGTCGCAGGATCGGGCATCGACTTCGACGAACGCGGCGACCGCGAGCTGAAGGGCATCCCTGGCACCTGGCGGCTCTACCGCGTCCGGACCGCGTAGTCCGCAGCACGGAGCGAAAGGAGCAGGACATGGAGAACATCGGTGATCGCGTGTACCACCTGCCGGACATCGTCGGCGGGCCCAGCATCTTGCTCGGCGAGACAGTCGTTCTCGTCGACACCGGAGTGCCCGGCAGCGACGACGTGATCCTCGCCGCGGTCGAGGAGATCGGGCGCAGTGCCGCGGATGTCACGGACATCGTGATCACGCATGCCGACGGCGACCACGTGGGATCCCTCGCGGCGCTCGTGGCCCGGACCGGTGCGACGGTATGGGCCGGCGACCACGAGGCGGACGTGATCGAAGGCAAGGCGCCGGCTCGTAGCGGCGACACGAAACGAACCGCGGCGGTCGACCATCGTTTCGCGCCCGGAGAGACGCTTCCGCTGCAGGGCGGCGTCGAGACGGTCGACACGCACGGCCATACCGTTGGCCACGTGTCGCTCTTCCTGCCGCGGGAGCGGATTCTGATCGCGGGCGACGCGATCAACAACGTGGAGGGGCTAGGCGGATCTCGTGAGCAGTTCACCGCCAACGCAGCAGATGCACGTGCGGCGGTGTCGACCCTCGCTGCGTTGAGCCCGGACTCGATCGTCTTCGGCCACGGCCCGTCGATCGCCGGCGGTGCAGCCGATCAGCTCGAAGAGCTGGATCGCAGCCTCATGTGAGCAGGCACGCGGGCGCTACGGAGCCTGTTCACCGCTGACGAGAGCGAGCAGGCTGTCATGTTCTTCACGGCACGCGGGGCAGCCCTCGAGATGGGCTTGCAGGCCGGGGATGGCCGCGTCGGCCTGTTCGCCGGCGAGCTCGAGCTCGACGTACCGGTCGAGCTCCTCGAAGCACCTGTCGCAACCGACCTCGGGCTCTCCAGGCCCGATCAGGCGGCCGAGCACCTCGCTGAGGTTGCTTCGTCCCATCAACTCGTCTCCTCCATGAGAGCTCGCGGCGCGAGGCCCGACTCTTCGAGATGCGTGCGCAACTTTCGCCGTCCGTCGTGCAGGGTCTTGTACAGGGCGCCACGTGTCGTTCCGAGCCGCTCCGCGAGCACGTCGATCGGGACGCCGTCGATCGCCAGGGCGACCAGGACACGGCGCTGATGCGACGTCAAGACGTCCGCGATGGCGTGCTGGAGCACCCTCAGCAGCTCGCTCTGCTCCGCTTCGACGTCCGGCTCGAGCCCGGCGCTGGAGATCGAGCTCCAGGTCTCGGACTCGAGCGGGGTCTCCTTGCCCTGCCAGGCGCGCTTGCGGAGCTTGACCGCGGCCTCGAGCAGGGCGAACTTGTAGGCCCACGTCGTGAACCGGCTGGCGCCGCGAAAGTCGTCGAGTCGCCGGAGGACGCTGACGAGCGCATCGTCGGCAGCCTGGACGGCGAGGTCGTCCAGGTCGTCGCCCCGGAGGTGCGGAAGGCCCGCTTTGCGGCGCGAGACCTCGAAGCGGGCGGCGCGGAGCAGGAGCTCGTGGAGTCGCGCGATCGCGTCGTCCCGGGTCGCATCACCCGCACGGAGGCTCTGCAGCCAGGCGCGTGATTCCTCGTCCAGGTGTGGCAGGGCGGGCTTCGAGGCTGCGGTCGGCACCTTCACCGCGAGAGTAGCGCCGCTCACGCCGCGGTTGCCTCGTCGAGGGGAGCGAGGATCCGGGCTGCAAGTGTCGGTGTGAGCCGCGGCACGAGATCAAGCAGGGCGTGGAGGTGGTAGCGCGGGTCGCGCGAGCCGCCTCGCGTCCGGCAACGTGAAGCCTGCGCTGACAAGCTGATCACGACGCCACGCGCGACAAGCGTCCCGCCCTGCTCGTTTCGCGTGTGGTGTGCATGCCGTTCGTGCTCCGTCGGGCCGGGTGCTACGCGAACCTGCCCGGGAACTGCGCCACGAGGCCGTCCGAGAGCATGTCCGCCATGTGGAGGATCTGGACGTGGATCAGGTCGTACGCACGGACGTCCGCCGCCCAGTTCTGCGTGAGCCGCGCCACGACCTCGTTCGTCGTCAAGCGGAGATGGCTCTCGCATCATCGCCTTCGTCTCCGCGCGCTTCCAGGATTTCGGGTTGGCGGTCGGAGAGAAATGTCGCGATCTCGTCGGCGTTTGCCTGCCAGCGAGCCTGCTCCGCCGCGGTGGCTTGCGAGTCGCCCTTCTTCGCCGCTGCAATGAGATCGGCCGCGATGAGAATGTGCTCCCGGAGGAGCGCGGTCAGCTGGTTCCCGGCTCTCTTGCCGTAAAACGGCTTGTTCGCGTTTCCGAGATCGGTCTGGTTCTGCAGGAGTCGGCCGACGGTCGCCTTGGTGTCGGGCGAATCGGTCGTCAGGCTGATGACCGCGAGGCGCGTCCAGGTGACGTGATCCTCCCAGAGCTTTCGCATGCCCTGACGCAGAGACAGCTCCTTCGACGAGATCGTCGCCGAAGCGTGGGTGGCGTGCGTGGCGTCGTGGGTGGCGTGGTTGGGGTGCGCCGCGGCGTCGTGCAAGCCGGAGACGGCGAGGGCGACGAGGACGCTCGAGAGAGCGATCAGCATCGTCAGCGCGAGCGGAATCGGACGATAGGTAGTACGCGTCACGTCAGGCTTCCTTTCGGTTCCAGCTACCGCTGGCATGCACTCCTCCTTCTGTTCGGTGTCGAAGGAGTTGGGTGTCGCTTCAGCCGCCGTCCTTACGCGTCGGAGCCGGCTCGTTCGCTTGCGTCCATTGACAACCCGGCGGCGATTCCCACAGACTCGATACTGCGTGGCTTACGTGCTCGGCATAACCGCCGCGATCGCCGTCACTCTCAAGGTCATCGAGAGACGGCTGCCCGCGGTCGCGTATCGGACGCTACTCGTCCTCGGCGTGCTGGTTCCGATCGTCGCGACCTTCTACGCGATGTGGCGGCTCCCGCGGGACTGGGAGGCCCCCGCGAGATCGCGCTCTTCTTCGGCTTGTATCTCGCGACCGGGCTCGGAACGACCGTCGGCTACCACCGTCTCCTCACGCACCGGAGCTTCGAGACGACGCCGGTCGTGCGCTTCGTCTTCCTCGCGCTCGGTGCCATGGCGTTGCAGGGACGCCCATCAACTGGGCGGCGTTCCACCTCGCGCACCACGCACATTCGGACGCGGAGGGCGACCCGCACTCGCCGCTCGACGGCTTCTTCCACGCCCACGTCGGCTGGATCCTGGCCGCCCCGCCGGCCGACCGAGAACGCTATTGCAAACGCCTGCTGCGGGATCGACTCGTGCTCTTCGTCGACAGGACCACCGAGGTCTGGGTCATCCTCGGTCTGATCGTTCCGTACGCCATAGCCGGGTGGACGGGATTGCTGTGGGGCGGGCTCGTGCGGATTGCGTTCACGAATCACGTGACCTTCGCCGTCAACTCCGTGTGCCACCACTTCGGCAGCCGGCCGTTCGCGACCGGCGACGAGAGCCGGAACAACTGGATCGTCGGCGTGTTCGCATTCGGCGAGGGCTGGCACAACAACCATCACGCATTTCCAGCCATGGCATTCCACGGGATGTCGTTGCGGCAGCCGGACCTGACCGGATGGGTCATCCGGCTACTCGTGCGGTTGCGCCTCGCCTGGGCGGTGCGACAGCCGTCGGCGGCGCAGATCGAGCGCAACCGGCGCCGACTCATGACCGCCTCTGTGGCTCCCGACTAGGAAGGATCCACCATGCCTCACGTGCGGTCACGACGAGCAGAGGCCCCGGACGCGGGGGTGGAGGCGAGCCGGAGCTTCCTCGAGAGCCTGTTTGCCGGCTACGGGCCACGGGACTTCGCGGTTCGCTTCTGGGACGGGAGCACGTGGGAAGCCGACACGGAGCCGCGCTTTACGCTCGTTCTCAACCATCCGGGCGCGCTGCGCGCGATGTTCTGGCCGCCGAACGAGGTCTCGGTCGCCGAGGCATACCTCCACGACGACTACGACATCGAGGGAGACATCGAGGCGTGCCTCCCGGTCGCGGACTACCTGCTGATCGATCGACCGTCCCGCCCCACGGCCCGCCTGAAGGAGGCCAACAGCCTGGTGCAGCTCCCGACGGGCGCTCGGACGCGATCGGGACGAGGGCCCGCGCGGCTTCGCGGCCGGCGGCACTCGCTCGAGCGCGCCCGCCAGCGCGGTCACCTACCACTACGACCTCGGCAACGAGTTCTACGCACTGTTCCAGGATCGGCGCATGCTCTACAGCTGCGCGTATTTTCGTTCGGAGGACGACTCGATCGACCTGGCGCAGGAGCAGAAGCTCGACCACATCTGCCGGAAGCTGCGGTTGCAGCCGGGCGAGCGGCTGCTCGACATCGGCTGCGGCTGGGGGGCGCTCGTCGATGTACGCCGCGGAGCGGTACGGCGTCGAGGTGCTCGGCGTCACCCTCAGCGAGCCGCAGGCTCGAGCTGGCGCGGGAGCGCGTCGAGGCGGCCGGGTTGGCCGAACGGGTGCCGCATCGAGGTCCGCGACTACCGCGAGGTCGACGACTCGGGCGGCTTCGACAAGCTCGTCTCGATCGGGATGTTCGAGCACATCGCCAGGGACGCGCTGCCGGCGTACTTCGAGACGTGCTTTCGCGTTGCTCGAGCCCGGCGGCGTCTTCCTCAACCACGGGATCGGCGAGCCGCCGAACGTCGCGCGCCGACGCGGCGGCTCGTTCACGATGGCGTACGTCTTCCCGGATTGCGATCTCGTGCCGATCTCGACGAGCCTGGGAGCGGCCGAAGCGGCGGGGTTCGAGGTGCGAGACGTCGAGAGCCTTCGCGAGCACTACGTCCTGACGGCGCGGGCCTGGAGACGGCGGCTGGAAGCCGCGCACGACCAGGCCCTCGAGCGCGTCGACGAGGCGACGTACCGCACGTGGCGGCTCGCGATGGCCGGGTGTGCCCACGGATTCGCGACGCACCGGTTGAACGTCTGGCAGTCATTGCTCGGCAAGCCAGAACGAGGTCGCAGCGGATTGCCGCTGACCCGGGAGGACTGGTATGCCTGAGGTCGCGAGCGGCGACGCCTCCACCCGGGCGAGCGCGCCGTCGCGCGCCGACCCCGGGCTCGGCGTCCTCAGTGACCTCTTCGCCGGGTACCACCCGCGCGACTTCGACGTCCGCCTCTGGGACGGCACCGTCTGGCCGGCGGAGACGAACGACGCACGCTTCACTCTCGTCCTCAACCATCGAGGCGCAATGCGCTCGCTCCTCTGGCCTCCCAGCCAGCTGACTATGGCGGAGGCATACGTGCACGGCGACGTCGACATCGAAGGCGACATCCACGGCGTCTTCCCGCTCGCGGACCACCTTCTGGTCGACCGCGACTGGACCGTCCTCGAGCGACTCAAGCTGGGCGCGCGAATTCTCGCGTCGCCCAGCGAGGAACGCCCGCGCGAGCCCCGCGCCGCGAGCCTCCGCGGCCGGAGGTTCTCGCTCGCGAGGGATCGACAGGCCGTCAGCTACCACTACGACCGCTCGAACGAGTTCTTCTCCGTGTATCTGGACTCGAGGATGGTCTACTCGTGCGCGTACTTCACGTCGCCGGACACGAGCCTCGACGTCGCCCAGGAGCAGAAGCTCGACCTCCTCTGCCGCAAGCTCCGGCTCCGCCCGGGCGAGCGTCTGCTCGATATCGGCTGCGGCTTCGGCGGGTTGCTCATGCACGCGGCGCGAGCGCTTCGGCGCCGAGGCTGTAGGGATCACGATCAGCGAACGGCAGGCGGACCTCGCAAGAGCGCGGATCGCCGCTGCAGGCCTGACGGATCGCTGCCGGGTCGACGTGGTCGACTACCGACAGCTCGACGAGCCGGGGACATACGACAAGGTCGTCTCCGTCTGCATGTTCGAGCAGGTCCCCGAGCATCTGCTGCCGGAGTTCTTCGCCCGCGCACATGCACTCCTTCGCCCCGGTGGCGTCTTCGTCAACCAGGGCATCGCGCGCCACGTCGACTTCGAGCAGAGCGCCCGGCGAGGAGACTCGTTCATCGACCGGTACGTGTTCCCGGACGGCGGAGTCGTCCCGATCTCGTCGACGCTCGGCGCGGCGGAAGGCGCCGGGCTCGAAGTCCGCGACGTCGAGAGCCTGCGGGAGCACTACGTCCTCACGCTCCGACACTGGGTCTCCCGGCTCGAGGCGAACCGCGACGCCGCGATCAGAGCGACGGACGAGCTCACGTACCGCGTCTGGCGCCTGTACATGGCCGGCTCCGCATACGGCTTCGAGACAGGACGTCTGAACCTCTACCAGACCCTCTTCGCAAAACCCGCGCACGGCCGGACCGGCCTCCCGCTGACGCGGGAGGACTGGTACTGACTCAGTCGGGCTCGTCCTCGAGGAAGCAGAGCGCCAGCGCTCCCGGGCCGACGGCGGCCGAGTTGACGGGGCCGAACCGCGTGACGAGGTCGACCGCGGCGTGCGGACGTCGGGCGTGGACGTCGGCAGCCACCTGCGCGGCGGCATCCGCAGCATCGGCATGGACGATCGAGACATGGAGGTTCGTTCCGGCGCCGGTTCCCTGCTCGAAGATGCGGCCGAGCTCAGCGAGCGCCCGGCTCCAGCCGCGCACCCGGCCGATCGGCACATGCTCGCCGTCGCGGAGCTCCAGGATCGGCTTGGCATTGAGAATCTGCCCGACCAGCCTGCTGGCTTGACCCGCGCGGCCCATCCGGACGAGGTGCTCGAGCGTGCGGTAGGTCGAGAAGACGCGGGTCGTCCGCGCGCAGCGGGTGGCGACGCGGCGGAGCTCCTCCTCGTCCGTGCCGCGCGCGAGCCGTCGCTGCAGCGCGTCGCAGACGAGGAGGATGCCGACGCTGCCAACTCGCGTGTCGATCGGGACAACGCGTCCGCCTTCGGCGTCGGCGGCAATGGAGGCGCTCGCGAAGGTGCCCGAAAGCCTCGACGAGATGTGAACGCTGAAGATCCGCTCGTATCCCGCAAGGCCCTCGTACGCAGCGGCGAAGTCGCCCGGCGACGGCTGGGAGGTCGTCGGCGGAGGTGAGTCGGCGAGGTGCTCGAGCAGCTCGTCGGGGCCGATGTCGACCCAGTCGCGATAGCTCCGGTCGCCCAGGATGACGTAGAGAGGCACGACGCGCCAGTTCGCGTGGCGTGGGATGGCATCCGGTAGGTCGGCCGTCGAGTCGAGCACGATGGCCGTGTTTTCTGTGGTCAGATGCAGCATCAGCTGGAGCCGAAGCGACGCCTCGACATTGGCACGCCCTTTCGCTCGGAACGCCGCACGTACGATCCTTCCACACTTGCATTGCCGGCACTGTGGACTCGACAACCCGGAAGGCGCTCAGCTCTGCGTGCGTTGCGGCGCGGCGCTGCCCGAAACCTGCCCGGCCTGCGGCGGGCCGGTCGACTCGGAGTTCGAGTTCTGCCCGGCCTGCGGCACGAAGCTCGGTGACGCTTTCGCACGGTCCGCCGACGAGCTCAAGACGGTCACGATCCTCTTCTCCGACTGGGTCGGGTCGACCACGCTCGGGGAGACCCTCGATCCCGAGGAGCTACGCCTCGTGCAGGAGCGCTATTTCGACCAGGCGCGAGCGATCATTCGGCGGCACGGCGGCACGGTGGAGAAGTTCATCGGCGACGCCGTCATGGCCGTCTTCGGAGTCCCGCAGGTCCACGAGGACGATGCGCTTCGTGCGGCGCGCGCAGCCGTCGAGCTACGTGATGCGCTGGCCGCGATCAACGAGCGCCTGTCGGAGCAGCTCGGCGTGCGCATCGCGACGCGCACCGGCCTGAACACGGGCGAGGTCGTCGCCGGCGACCCAGCGGCGGGTCAGGCGTTCGTGACGGGAGACCCTGTCGTCATCGCGAAGCGGCTCGAGGAGTCCGCGGCACCGGGCGAGATCCTGATGGGCGAGACGACGTTCGGCCTGACACGCGACGCCGTACTCGTCGAGCCGGTCCCCGACCTCGTGCTGAAGGGGAAGCAGGCGCCCGTCCAGGCATCGCGCCTGATCGCGATCGTCGAGGGGGTGCAGGGTCACGTGCGCCGCCTCGACCAGAAGCTCGTCAATCGTGAACGAGAGCTCGAGCTGCTCCGAACCACATTCACGCTGGCGATACGGGATCGCGCGCCGCAGCTCATCACGCTGGTCGGAGTCCCCGGTGTCGGTAAGTCCCGACTCGTCTCGGAGCTCGCCTCAACTCTCGACGGCGGTTCGGAGCCGATCGTGTGGCATGTCGGCCGCTGCATGCCGTACGGCGAGGGGGCGAGCTTCGCGGCGCTCGCCGAGATCGCGAGAAGCAGCACCGGTATCTACGAGGACGAGGGGTCCGAGGCTGCGGCGGCGAGGCTGCGCGCGTCGATCGAGTCCCGGCTCGAGCCGGCCGAGGCACGTTGGGTCGAGCGGCACCTACGGCCGCTGATCGGACTCCCCGACGAGCCGGAACAGCAGCAACGTGACCAGCGCGGGGAGGCGTTCGCTGCGTGGTCGCGCTTCTTCGAGTCCTTGGCGGAACGGTCGCCGCTCGTGCTTCTCGTCGAGGATCTGCACTGGGCGGACGACGATCTCCTCGACTTCGTGGAGCACTTCGTCGGCTGGGCGACGGACGTGCCCGTCGTCGTCATCGCGACCACGCGCCCGGAGCTGATCGAGGGTCGGCCGGGCTGGGGCGCCGGCAAGCGCAACGCGCTCACCGTCTCTCTTGCGCCGCTCAGCGTCGAGCACACGCGTGAGCTGCTCGTCGCCCTGCTGGAAGAGTCCGCCTCCCGCGCCGTGACGGAAGACCTCGTCGTTCGGTCCCAGGGAAACCCGTTCTACGCGGAGGAGTTCGTCCGCATGCTCGCGGAGCGGGGTCTGCTCGGCCGCCCCGTCGACGTGGCGGGAGCGGGCGGGCCCGGCGACCTGCCGCTGCCGGACACCGTCCAGGGGATCATCGCCGCCCGGCTCGACGCCCTCTCCGCGTCCGAAAAGTCGGTGCTGCACGACGCAGCGGTGGTCGGCAACCTGTTCTGGGTAGGCGCGCTTGCTGCAGTCGGCGGTCTCGATCCCGCGCTCGTGGAGACGCAGCTGCGTTCGCTGGAGTCGAAGGAGTTCGTGCGGCGCGAGCGTCGTTCCTCGATGGCGGGCGAGACGCAGTACGCGTTCCTCCACGCGCTCGTGCGGGACGTTGCCTACGGTCAGATTCCACGGGCCAGCCGAGCCGAACGGCACCAGCGCGTTGCCCGCTGGCTCGAGTCGCCGGCGACGGCAGACCGTCTGGAGATCCGTGCGGAGATGCTCGCCCACCACTACCTGAGCGCCCTCGAGTATGGGCGCTCCGGTGGGCCAGATCGCGTTTCGCTCGAGACTCAGGCCCGCTCCGCCCTCGTCGAGGCCGGCGACCGGGCGCACGCTCTCCATGCGCACGCCGCGGCCGAGCACCTCTACTCGGTGGCACTCGACATCGCCGACGACGACGAGGGCCGGCCCGAGCTGCTCTTCAAGTACGGTCGCGCGCGTTTCGACTGCGCGGAGCAGGGCGCCGAGGAGCTGACCGAGGCGGCCGAGCTCTTGCTCGCCCAGGGCAACCGCGAACTGGCGGCAGAGGCGGAGATGATGCTTTGCGCGCTGCTCGTGAGCCAGGGCGACCGCGTCGGCGCGATCGGCCGCCTCGAGCGTGCAAACGAGCTCGTGTCCTCCGCGGGGCCCTCGCGGGCGAAGGCATATGTCCTGGCCACGTCCGCCCGTTACCGCATGCTGGCGGCGCAGGACGACGAGGCAGTCCGTCTCGGCCGGGAGGCACTCGCGATGAGTCAACTGCTCGGCCTCGAGGACGTCAGCGCGCAGGCGTTGAACAACATCGGCGTGTCCCGAGTCGCACTCGGCGACGACGCCGGGATCGAGGATCTCGAACGAGCCATCTCGATCGCGCTCGAGATCAACTCCCCGGAGCTGGCCCGCGGCTATCGCTTCCTGGCCGCCGTTGTCGCGATCTCGGGCGACCTCGAGCGGAGCTACGAGCTGTTCGCGGAGGGTCGCCGGGCCGCCGAGCGCTTCGCGGACGCCCACAACGCGAGACCTCTGGCGGCGTCGTACGTAAGCGAGCTGTACTGGCGCGGCAAGTGGGACGAGGCGGTCGCGAGAGCAGACTCGTTCATCGAGGAGTCGCGAGCCGGCTCACCCCACTATCACGAGATCCCCTGTCGGCGGGTGCGCGGCCAGATCCGTCTCGCGCGAGAGGATGCGGCCGGGGCGCTGGAGGACTCGGACATGGGCCTCGCGTTCGCGCGTACGGCCAGGGATCCATGGTTCCTGAACGCTGCGCTTGCGTTCCGCGCCCGGGTTCTCCTGTCCGATGGCCATGCCGACGACGCCGGATCCCTCGCCGACGAGGCCCTCGGCCTGCTGCACTCGCGGCGCAGCGTGCTCGGCGCCGACCTGGTCGAGCTGACGGCGGTGCTGTTCGATCTCGGACGCGGAGAGGAGCTGGCCGGTTTGGTTCGCGGCCTCGAGCGCCCGAGCCGTTGGGCCGTTGCGGCCGGCGCATTCGCGCGCGGTGACTTCAGGACGGCCGCGGAAGCGTATGCAGAGATCGGCACGCGTCCGGACGAGGCATACGCTCGGCTTCGGCTCGCCAAGCAGCTCCTCGAGCGCGGATGTCGCGACGACGCCGACTCGACCCTCCGCGCCGCGTCGGCGTTCTACGAACAGGTCGGGGCGACCGCCTTTCTGCGGGATGCCGAACGGCTCGCCGGAACCTTGGGAACTACCTCTAGGTGAACGCTGACAGCTCGCGACACCGCGCTCCCCGCGACCAGGCCCAACGCGATGCTGACGTCGCGAGGGATGTGCGTTGGTTCATGCCACGGTGAGGACGACGTTGCCGGTCTTCTGGCCGGTCTCGACGTAGCGGGTCGCCTCGACGACGTCCTCGAGTGGGTACCGGCGATCGATGACTCCGTGGTACCTCCCAGCCTCCATCAACTGCTCGAGCAGCAAGACGTCGTTCTTCGAGTACTTCGGGATCGGAAGGATCACCCGCTTGCTTCCGACCCAGCGGCTCGCAAGCGCAAGCGGCGGCACGTGCCACATGAACCCGAGGTCGGTCTCGACGAACGTGCCGCCTGCCTTTAGCGAGCGCCTCGACTGCCGGAATGAGTGCTTGCCGACCGCGTCGAGCACGACCTCGTACGTTTCGCCGTTCTTCGTGAAGTCCTCGCGTTCATAGTCGATCACCTCGTCGGCGCCGAGCGAGCGGACGATTTCGACGTTCTGCCCGTTGCAGACGGCTATCACGTGCGCGCCGCAGTGTTTCGCGAGCTGGACGGCCGCCGTCCCGATCGATCCAGAGGCGCCGTAGACAACGATGCTCCTCGCCTCGAGGTTTCCGGCACGACGTAGGCACTCGAGCGCGATGCAGCCTCCGTCCACGCCCGCTGCCGCCTCCTCGAACGTGAAGCCGGCCGGCATGTGCGCCAGCCCGCGCGTCTCGCTGATGCAGACGTACTCGGCGTTGGCGCCGTAGCTCTTGACGCCGAAGACGCGGTCTCCAGCCGCGAACTCTCGAACGGCGGAGCCGACCTCCTCTACCTCTCCCGCGAACTCCATCCCCAGAGTCCTGTGCTTCGGGCGTCGGAGGCCAGTGAACGCACGAGAGAAGAAGGGATGCGGCTTCCGCCAGCCGCAGTCCGACCGCGTGACGGTCGTCGCGTGGACCCTGACGAGGACCTCGTCCACCTTCGGGGTCGGGCGCTCGACCTCGTCGAGCCGCAGGACCTCGGGAGGGCCGTACGTGTCATGAACGACCGCTCTCATGTTCGTCACTCCTGAATCAGGCCCCATCACCACGATGATCGCAACAGGCCGCGACCTCGGGACGCAACCATGGTGACTGAGTAGACGGAAGAGGTCTGTCGGCGGATGATCATGGCTCGTGCGTCACGAGCTTCCATCCGGCAACGTGACTTTGCTCCTCACCGACATCGAGGGTTCGACTCGCCTGCTGAACGAGTTGGGCGCGGAGGCATATGAGGAGGCGCTTGCCGACCACCGTCGGCTGTTGCGGGAGGCGTTTACGCGGCACGACGGGGTGGACGCTGCGGGCCACGATCGAATGGAGCCACGATCTGCTCTCGGCCGACGAGCAGGGCCTGTTTGCCCGGCTCTCCGTGTTCGCCGGCGGCGCACCTTGGACGCGGCCGCGACCGTCTGCGGCGCCGACGTCGACACCTTGCAGTCACTCGTCGACAAGAGCCTCGTCCGCCACGCGGAGGAGCGCTTCTGGATGCTCGAGACGATCCGCGAGTTCGCGGTCGAGCGACTCGAGGAGACCGGCGGCGCCGATGTTCTGCGGGAGCGGTACAGCGCCGAGTTCCTCGAGCTTGCAGAGCTGGCAGGTCCCGAGCTGCTGGCCCGGAGCTCGTCGATCTGGTACGACCGGATCGAAGCGGAGCACAACAACATCCGCGCCGTACTCGGCGATGCGCTCGAACACGGACGCACCGACGTCGCACTGCTGATCTGCGCTGAGATCAGGCATTTCTGGTGGATTCGTGGCTACTGGAGCGAGGGCCGTCGCTGGCTCGATTCGGCGCTTGCAGCCGGCGGGGAGAGTGACCCACAGCTTCGCTTCGAGCCACTCTGGGGCGCAGGTCTGCTCGCCCTCTGGCAGGGGGACGTCGATCGCGGCAGCGCCGTGGCGGAGGAAGATGCTCGCACTTGCACTGGAGGGAGATCCAAAGCGGGCGGGGGCAATGCACATGGCGGGAATGGCTGCCGGTGCGCGCGACGACCTCGACCAGGCGGTCGAGCTCTACGAGGAGTCGGCACGCCTTGCGCGCGAGCAGGGGGATATGGGCATCGTCACCATTGCCGTGAACAACCTCGGACACGATCGCGGCCCACCGCGGGGACTACGAGCGCGCGCTGGAGCTGTCGGAGGAAGCCCTAGCGATCAACCGCAAGGGCCACGATCGCCACCTCGTTGCGCTCGCGCTGTTGAACATCGGCACGACGACGTGGATGCTCGGCGACCTCGAGCGCGCGCGCGAGCTGCTGCGCGACGGTCTGGCGGCGGCGCGCGAGATCGGGCAGGTGGACCTCTTCATCGGGGGGTTCGCCGCTCTCGGGGTGGCGTACGCACGCCAGGATCCGGCACGTGCCGCGCGCTTGCTCGGCCGCGCCGACGCGCTGCGCGAGGAAACGGCGTTCCGCGACGACGAGCGGTTCGAGAGGCGCGTTCGCGACGAAGCGGAAGCAGGGCTGCGGGCAAGGCTGGGGGAGGACGGGTACGCAGCGGCGTACTCCGACGGTCGCGCGCTCACGCTCGAGGACGGGCTGACGCTCGCCCTCCGCCCAAACTGAACGAGTTCGACCACGCTCCCGGCCTTTACCTCGTCCGAGATTCGGCGCAAGGTACCCGAGCGGGGGTCTGTGTCGTGGAGAGCGCGCACGAGCGCTCCAGCCCGGATCTACCCGCCTCGCGACAGTTGACACAACACGCTCGTGGGCTGAGAATCGCCTAGGCCTACTTGCTGGAGAAGGGAGTCGACGTGTCCTGGAGCCTCAAGGGCAGCTACTTCGAGACGTGCTCCTGCGATCTCATGTGCCCGTGCAACCTGTCGTTCGACCACGGTGCGACGTACGACTACTGCCGCGTGACGCTCGTCTTCAACATCGCCGACGGCGAGATCGAGGGCACCGACGTGGGCGGCCTCAAGGTCGCCGTGATCGCCGACACGCCGAAGGTGATGACTGAGGGCGGCTGGCGGCTAGGCATGTTTGTCGACGAGGATGCGACGGACGAGCAAGTCGACAAGCTGACGGCGGTGTTCGGCGGACAGAAGGGCGGGCCGATGGAAGGGTTGGCCCCGCTCATCGGCGAGATGCTCGGGGTCGAGCGGGCGGCGATCGAGGTCGTGGAGGACGGTCTTAGTCACAGCGTTCGCATCGGCGACTCGGTCGACTTCGAGATCGAGGACATCGTCCCGTTCGGCATCGAGACTGGGCGGCCGGTGCGCTTCGACGGGATGTTCCACCCGGTTGCACCGAACCTCACGATGGCGGAGGCGAAGCGGTCGAACATCAACGCCTTCGGCATCGCGTTCGAAGGGAAGTCGGGGCTTTCTACCTCCGAGTTCGCGTGGGCTGCCTGAGCGCTTGATCGCCTCAGCGAACGAAGCCGCACGCGCCGCGGGTACCAGCGGACTTACGCCCGCGTTGGCAGCGGCGCGTTCCAGGCTCGGACTCATCGCCCTCCTCATAGTCCTCGCCGCCGCGGGCTGGTGGCTGACGGTGGACGAGATGCACGGCATGGACGGTGGGCCGTGGACGGATCTGGGGACACTCGCCTGGTTTGTCGGTGTGTGGATCGTGATGATGGCGGCGATGATGTTCCCGTCCGTCGCGCCGACGGTTGCGCTCTACTCTCGCATGACCAAGAGCCGCTCTCCGGTCGCACCGCTTGTCTTCACGTCCGGCTATCTCGTCGCGTGGACAAGCGTCGGAGTCCTTGCCTTTGCTGTTGCGACCGCTGGCGGACGAATCTCGGGTGACCTGCTCGCATGGGATCGTGCCGGTCGCTGGATAGCCGGAGGAACCTTGATCGTCGCTGCGATCTACGAGCTGACGCCGCTCAAGGACGTTTGCCTCGGGAAGTGCCGAAGCCCGCTCGGGTTCTTGCTCGGTTCCTGGCGCAGCGGACGCTCGGGAGCGCTCCAAATGGGCGCGAGGCACGGGGCGTGGTGTATTGGCTGTTGCTGGGCGCTGATGGCATCGCTCTTCGCGCTCGGGGTCATGAGCATCGTCTGGATGGCGGTGGTCGCCGGGCTCATCGCGTTCGAGAAGCTGATTCCGTCCCGTCGTGCCGCGACCTATGGGACGGCGACGATTCTGTTCGTGCTCGGCGTACTACTGCTCGCCGCTCCCGACACGATCCCCGCACTCACCATTCCGGAGAGCGGCTCGATGTCCCAGATGGACGAGATGAGCCCTTAGCTGGCCAGGACGACAGCGTCCACGAGCAGGCTCCGATCTGCATGTCCGTCGCGAGGGGATGGTTGGGGTACACCCCCTCCACGTTGTCGCCAAGTAGACGCACGAGGGCGTTCCGCGACGCCGAGGAGCGCACCAGGATCCGCGGATCCCTCGCATCGGTCGGGATCGGCAGCGTCGCGGATGACCCATCGGTTGACCAACGGCCCGATTCCTGACTCGCTGCTGACAGTCGGGACAACGAAAGGGCCGCGTTTGCGGCCCTTTCCTATGTGTGTGGAGCGTGCCGGGCTCGAACCGGCGACCCCCAGCTTGCAAATTCGCCCGAACGGTGGTCCGTGTGGGTCGTGACGGTCAGACGGCAGAGAAGAAGCCATCCGCGACCGAGTGGTGGGGCTGGGTTGGTCAGCATTCGTCGGTGTAATCTGACACGAATCTGACATGAGCCTTGAGTGATATGCGAGGCTGCGCCGCGGTCTTCATGAGCCCTCTGACCCTGCGACCGAGCACCATGGTCGCGACCGTCTCGAGTATCGGTTCCGCGCATGTGCATGGGAGGTAGACATTCGCGAGCTTCGGTGGGAGGGCGCGCCGGACCGTACGAGGTCACGGAGCGCCTTGGGGGAGGTACGCGCCAGAGGGACTCCAGTTGAGCGATACTCCGGGACCCGTCCGCAGTACGCACACGCTCTTGCGCAGGATCGGGGCGCGGCGATCTTCGGTGGCTACGACGAAGTCGTTCTCGCCGAGCGCGTCTTCAGCGGCAAGCAGCGGATCCGAGTCGCCGGCGGATGCCTCTGTTCTCTTGGGAGGGCAGCGCGTCTGCAATCGAGGATGCTGCGTCGTCGGCCCGCTCTCGCGCGTCGTCGTCTGCGTTTGTGTGAGCCACCAACTCGTCGATGTCGTCGCCGAGCGCCG
The DNA here is from genome assembly GCA_963845965.1 of uncultured Actinomycetes bacterium. Classification (GTDB taxonomy): domain Bacteria; phylum Actinomycetota; class Thermoleophilia; order Gaiellales; family Gaiellaceae; genus Gaiella. The sequence goes on from CAWJUF010000018.1 coordinate 58,321, forward strand.
CGCGCACGCGGCGACGGGCCATTCCAGGAGCTGATTACGAGGACGTGCCGCATGATCGGGGCTTTACCCTTTCGTTGGCGGCGCGTGTCGCGGATGCTCGAGGCTACGGTATGCGTTTGAGGCGAGCTGGGCGGACATTCAGCCCGATGTTGCCGTCTCGTCGTGTGGCGCGCCGACGGGCTTGGATTCCGGAGAGCCGCGCTGGCGCAGGTAGATCGTGAAGACCACCATCGTGCCGACGGCGAGGAACTCCGACTGCCAGTTCTGGAGGGTCTTCTCCCAGAAATCAGGGTCAAGCAGGTAGCGGCCCCAGGAGACGCGGGCCGCGTCGTGGGTCGCCTGCTCCTGGTTGAAGACGCGCCAGTTGTTGAGGGATTGGCCGAACCAGGTGGCGAAGAAGATCAGCGTCATCACGATCAGGAGCGAGTTCTCGTAGATCCGCGTGCGGATGTCGTCCAACTTCGCCCACCGTGGGGCGCGCGGCGGGGCGTGGGGCCCGATCTTCTGCTGCTCGGCTCCCTCGAGCCCGACGTCGGCGAGCTTCTTCGACTCGTTGGAGCCCTTCTGCACAAGCCAGATCGTCGCTGCGATGAAGAGCGAGAACTGCAGAAACTCGGACTGCCAGTTCTCCATCACTGCACCACCGAAGCTGGGCGTAACCACATAGTGCAACCAGGAGAGCGTCTGCTGCCCGTGCTCTGTCTGCTCCGCGTTGTAGTTGTGCTGCCCGGCGAACGATTGGCCGACCAGTGTCGCGAGGAAGATCGTGGCGAAGAAGAGCGAGAGCCCGTTCTCCCTCGCAAAGCGTCTCATTGCTGGGTCAGCCCCACCGCAACGAAGAAGACGATGCCCCCCACGATCAGCAGCGTGTACAGGACGAACATCGTGCGCACAGTGCGGTGGAGTTCGTCTCCAAGGACGTTAGCCCTGCCCCCATTGAGTCCTGAGCTGGCAGACCGATTGGGCTCGACGCTGAAACTCGGCCCGATGTACGGGCCGCTCATCGTGTTCGCCGCCGAGACGGGGCTCCGGACGAACGAGTGGGCGGCACTCGAACGTCGCGATATCGACCAGGCTGGGCGGGCCATCGCCGTGCAGCGACATGTCGCGGACGGCATCGTATCGCCGTACCCAAAAAACCCGAGCGTTCCCGCCTGAGGAAGAGACGTGGGTGGACGGTCGACAGTGGCTCCGGGATTGAGCCAAGCCTTGCAGCAAACGGGACTCGGATTGGGCGGAGACGAGTATCCGGAGGGGAAAGACGGCGCGAGGCCACACGCTCCCGGAGCCGGCAGACCCGCTCGCCAACCGGGAGTATGATCACCAAGGCCAAGTTGGACGCGACGACTGACGCGCCCGGCGGCTGGTCGACGGAAACGCTAGAGGGCGGAGGCGACTCAGCAACCCTCATGGGGTTACGCCGGCTGACCTCGTCGTCGTCAAGATCGAGCCCCGCCGTCCCGCTGCTGCGGCACCTGGCTGAGGTGCAGTCGTTCGCCAAGCAGGGGAGGGTCGCGAACTCGACGCCCTGGCGCGATGGGGGGACAGCGCCGCCCGCACTCACGATCCTCTCCCTCGACGCGGCTCGATACAACCGGATCAATAAAGAGCTAGACGCAGAGCGAACGCGGGCGTTTGGCGCCCGTCCAGCTTGGGAATAGTTCGCGGCGGCCCTGAGATTCGGCCAAGCCTGCGAGGGGGACTCGGATCGTGGAAAACGAGACCCACTTTGAGTACTGGCGCGAGGGAGTCGGATCACGGAGTCGCCGCCCCATTCCGCGACGAGAAGGAGCACGCGAGATGGTCGACGGTTACGTCCACACAGTTCACGCCGACGGAAGCTGGAGAAACACGATTGAGGGTGCTGACCCACTCCCCGGCACCTAAAGACGAAGGCCGAGGCACTCAAAGCCGGCCGCACCGAAGCACGGCGCCGTACCACCGAACACGTGATCCACAACGAAGACGGAGTGATCCGAGAGCGCCACTCATACGGCAACGACCCCGCCGACAGGCCCGGCTGAGGCCCGCTACAGCCGCGAAGCCCGAATCGTCGCGCTCGAGATCAACGACGGCGAGTCATCCTTCCCGCCTCGAAGAGCCCCCCACGAAGGCGCTCGCCAACTCCGCGGCGTCCTGCCGAGGAACACGTCGGCCGCGTGCGCGACGGGCTGGTCTAGGGCGATACGAACGGTGCCCAGGTTTGCCGCGACCTCCCGGCGGGAAAAACCGAGCCGGTGGCTCTGAGATTCGGCCAAGCCTTGCTGCGAGGGGGACTCGGATCGTGGGGAAACGAGGAACCCACCGGAAGGACTGGCGCGAGGCAGTCGGATCGAGGAGCCGCCAACCCGCGTCGGACGACATTCCGCGTCCTCGCCAAGACAACAGAGAGGTTGGCTGCGGTGTTGTTGGGCGGAGTCGAGGTTGGCGAGCGGATCGTTGGCGAACTCGCGGCGATCGTCAGTGGGTCGCTGAGAGGCAAACTCGAGACTGCTCTTCTGTTCCGGGCGCAGATCGTGGGCCTCACACGTGAGGAGAGGGCGGCGGTGCTCTCCGCGCTGGAGAACGCGCCGGCGCTTGAGGAAGTCCGTGAGCTGCTCTTGGCCGACGATGGTTGGCGACGCGAGCGCCTCTGAGCAGCCGACGGCTCTGCAATCCAGAGCATGCTGGCGCTCCGAGCCGCGTTCGCCATCGCCGCGACGGCACTGGTGGTCGCGCTGCTCCTGGCCGGGTTGCCTCTCGGGGCAGTCGCGGTGGCCATGGGCGGCGTGTTCGTGCGCCGGTCGGCCGAGCGTGCCTGGAGCCAACGCGAAGTGACCTAAGGTCACGTCGCCGGCTCCCCCGCGGCGAGCGCAAACAAACCCTGCAGCCGCGTGCGGGCCCTCGCCGGTCAGCTGGAAGCTGGCGGGCAACTGCTCTTCGACGATGCCGTGCGCGTGTGCGCCGCCCTGCGTGCCGTGCGCGCCGCCCTGCGTGGCGCCCTCCTCGAAGAACAGGTCGGCCGCGTACGCGACGGCCTGGCCGCCGGCGGAGCTCGATCACGCCACCCCCTCGTCGTCCTCGACGAACCACTCCCCGTCCACGAGGAACGCGACGCCATGCTCGCGAGCCAGGTCGAAACCGCGACCGGCCTCCGGGTGGCTGTCGATCAAACAGTGCAGACAGAGGGTCACGAACCCGCGCCCGTCCGCGTAATCGTCCGGACCGCCGAGTCGCCCTCCGCCCCACGCGATGAATCCGCTCGCGCGGATCGTCCGGCTCGAACCAGGCCACGACCGCGGTCGGCGCACCCGCCGCGACAACCTCCGTCACGACGCACAACACGCCGACTCCGAGCCCGCTCAGGCGGGCTTGCGCTGCACGCGACCAGGTGGTCGCAAGCCTCCAGACCGAAGCTTGGGCGACCGAGTATCCCCGTGAGGCGGCCAACCCGTCCGCGCTCCCGCTGCAGCTCGTGCGCGGCGGCCGCATCGTCAAGCAGATCCCGAACTACACCGACCAGCTCACCGCGATCAGTCTCCTCGAGGCGCTCGAGGCGGACGCCGCGTGGCTCGACCCGGTGATGCAGGCGAAAACCGAGGAGAGCGAGCTCGACCCGAACCGCGACGCCGTCTGGGAAACGTCACCGGAGGGACAGGAGGCGCTCAACCGGCGCCGGAAACGCGACCGCGAGCGGCTCCAGGAGCTGCAGCGGAGCGGCACCCGAGCGGCTGGGAACGATGATCCCGCGCCATGGCTACGTGACGGGCGTCAAGTCCGGCTGGCAATTTGCAGAGGGGAAAGGCGCTCGTCTTTCAGCCAGCGGGGTCTCGCCACCGCTCACGATCATCGACGTCGGCCGCGTCGTGGAGCGACATGACCCCGGAAGGATGCAAGGAAAAGCGACCCGAACATGCCGGACAAACCCCCGACTTCAAGCCTTCGTTCTCATCTTTCACGCTGCGTACGGCCGGCGCCGCCCCGCTGCCGGCGCAGTGGCCGATGTCGGGAACGGTCACGCTTCTTCGTCCAGTCGTTTCCTCGCTTCGGACGCCTCCGCCTTTCCGCGCTGTACCCCTGTTTGCACATCGCGCATCACATCATCCTTCGCGAGTTGGCCCTTGGTGTAGGCGGACTCGAGGATCCGGCCCGCTACATCACGTCCCCCGAGGCCGAACGCGAGCGCCATCCCCAGCGCGACCGCGCCGACGATGGCCGCGTATGTGATGACGACGATGTTGGTCGCGATGTTCAGCTGGTCGAGAATCATGAACGCGGCGATCGCCATCACCAGCACCGGCGCCGCGGTGCGCACGATCCCACCGGTCGGACTGTCGCCCATGGTGCGATTGATGAGCGTCACGATCGCGCCAGCAACCAGGCTGGCGACGATGAAGATCAGCAGCGCGGCGAGCACGTTCGGGATGTACGCCCACACCGAGTGCACGAGATCCTCGAGTGCCTTGATGCCGAGCACGTCCACGGCGATCGAGATCGCACCAAGGAACACGGCCCAGAAGGACAGCGTGCCCAACAGCCTCGACGCTCGACCGGATCCCTGACGACGCGCTTGAGGGGCGTCCCGTCCGAGTGACAGCCTGGTCGGGTCGGACGCGAAGATGCATAGAGCGCTCGGCTCACTGTGTCGACTACGAGGGTGTGTGCCGAATGTGAAGGTCATGGCGTCCGACGGCGGGGTGACTCGCGAGCGCCGCCGCGCGTGCCTCAGGCTCCCAGCGCGCGCCTCAGGTCGGAGCCATAGACGCCGCTCATCGCCGACTCGCGCGGATCTGCGCCGCGTACCCCAACGCGACCATCAGCTCGAGCTCGGCCGTGCTGAGATTCCTCAGCTCCTCGACCGATTGCGGCACCTTCGGCTCGACGAGCTCGGCCTCTCCGACCCGGCCGAGCCCCTCGCGCAGGAGCGTCTCGACAGCCTTGATTCTTGCTCCGTGGTCGGGAACGGTGATCTCTTGGCGGAGCCCGTGCCGCATTCCGGGCAGGTGCACGTCGCCCATGTTTCGCGGCTGGTGCTTGTCGCGGCCTCGAGCAGGACGCGGCGGATCGTCTCGACCTCCTCCGCGGCGGTGAGCGCGAGCGCGGGTCGGACACCCGATGTTGACGCCGGGCTGGGGCTCAGCTCGAGCGGTTCGTGTTCGGCGAGCACCGGCAGACGCTGACGGGCGGTTCGGCGCTTGGTGTGACCGTTGGTGACGGCATCGAGCCCAATCTCCGACGCGAGGGCCGCGTGATACGCGCAGAACTCACTGTCGGCGACCGAGCCGCACGGGTCCCCGTTGCGAAGCTTGGCGGAGCACAGCGCTCCGGTCATGAGTGACGTTTGACACGACCGGCCATGCGTGCGCGCGCGTGCGCGATAGAGGGTGGTGGGCGTTCGGGACGACCCATGGGAGCCCATGATTTCCCGCGCCGCTCTAACGGTGGGACGCCTGGCTTGCTTGCCGCTGCTGATACGAGAACGTTGACACGAGACGGAGGGCGCGAACGTCCGCCCTCCGTCTCGCTCGCTTGCTAGGAGTCGCAGTTGCCCGGGTCGGGGGCGTCGATCCTCCGCGGCGCGCCGGCCGGAACGATTTGAAACGTGACCGTGATCAAGGGGCCGGAGCCTTCGTTCCGAAGGAGGTGAACGTGATCGGCGTCGACTGAGTCGTCGATGACTCCGGATCCCGCTGTGAACTCCTTACCGGTGCACGTCGGATCGTCGCCGTCGTAGAAGGAGGCGGTGCCCTGTACGACGGTGATCAGGCTCGGGCCTGGGTGGTAGTGCCAGCCGGACTGGCCTCCGGGCTGCACGGTGTTCCTGACGACATAGACGTCGGAGTCTCCGCTCGTCTTGAACTTGATGTCGTCCGTGTGGATCTTGATCGCTCCAAACCGCCCGAGTGCCAGTTGCTCGGTGCTGAAGCCGGAGCTGGGCGTCGCCAGGGCGACCGCGGCGATGGCGAGGGCCGCCAGTCCGCCAAGAACGGCAGTTCCACTAACGAGCTTCTTCACTGCGCACCTCCCTGCGACACGCGCCGCTTGCGAGTGCCGCTTATTGATGGGGCCTGAGACAAGTCGAGCTCCGACCGGAGGAGGACGAGGAGCGCCTCTTCGATGGAGAAGACGATGCCGTGCGCTTCTTGCGCATGAGAGCGGATCTCGTCGACGCGCCCCGCCTCGTCCGTGGCGGTGACTTCGTAGCCGCACTCGCAGCACGGTGTCTTGTCGTCGGGCATGGCCCGGGGGATACTGCGGGCGGTGGGCAAGAGGACGGCAAGCCGAAGGTAAGCCGGTGTCAAGGAGGGAACGGGCGGCGGTGAGGGTGTCGCTGACGGAGCGGGTGCGGATCGAGGCGGGCGGCGCCGTCGTCGAAGAGGCGCACCTCCCGGGCCGTCAGGGCAGGCTCGTGTTCGCCTACCTCGTCGCCGCGCAAGGTCGTCCCGTTCCGCGGGACGAGTTGGCCGAGGCGCTCTGGGGCGACGTGCCGCCTGCGACGTGGGAGAAGGCGCTCTCGCTTCTCATCAGCAAGCTCCGCGGCCTGCTCGGCCGAGCGCGGGCTGGACGCGTCCGAGCATCTGACGAGCGCTTTCGGCTGTTACCGGCTCACCCTGCCGGCCGGCACCTGGGTCGACGTAGTCGCTGCCGACGAGGCAGCGACCGCGGCCGAGCGCGCGCTCGCGGCGGGCGACCTCGACGAGGCCCGCGCCGCGGCGTCGACGGCCGAGACGATCGCTCGGCGCACCTTCCTGCCGGGAGAGGACGGGCGCTGGGTCGCGGAGGAGCGCGCAGGGCTCCGGGAAACGCTCGTGGCCGGGCACTCGAGCTGCCTGGCGGAGGTGAACCGGCTGTCGGGCGATGCAGCCGCGGCGGCGAAGTGCGCGCCGAGCGAGCTGATTGTCGCTCGAGCCGTTCCGCGAGACTGGATACCGGCGCCTGATGGAGGCGCACATCGCCGCCGGCAATCGCGCCGAGGCGCTCCGGGTATACGAGCAATGCCGACAGCTGCTCGCGGAGGAGCTTGGGGCCTATCCGTCACCCGAGACCGAGTCGATCTACCGCGGGCTCCTCGAAGGGACACTCCCCGGCACCAGCCCGGAGCGGACGCCGGACGAGGAGCCGCCGCGCGACGCCGTCGCTCTGGGCGTAAGGCCGCGCATCGGCCGGCGGCGGCTCGGCTTCGTCGTCCTCGGCGCGGCGAGCGCCGCCATCGGCCTCGCAGCGACAGGGGCCCTGCTCATGCGCGGAGATGAGGACGCGGCCGCGGAAGTCTCAGCCGACTCGGTCGGGATCTTCCGCCCCGCGAGCGGCCGGCTAGCGGGGCAGATCCCTGTTGGGCCTTCGCCGAGCGCACTGACGGGCGGCAGGGGCTCGATCTGGGTCACGAACGTCGAACGCGCACAGCGTCTCGAGGGTCGACCCCGCCAAGCAGGTCGTGATTCAGACGATCCAGGTCGGCAACGGCCCAGCCGGAATCGCCTTCGGCGGCGGCTTCGTCTGGGTGGCGAACAGCCTCGACGGGACCGTCTCCAGGATCGATCCGCGCACCAACTCGGTCGTCCAGCGGATCCCGGTCGGGAACGGGCCGGCGGGCGTCGCGGTCGATTCCCGGTTCGTTTGGGTCGCGAACTCGAGCGACGGCACCGTAACCAGGATCGACCGAGCGACGGGGAAGCCGCTGGCGCCGATCCGCATCGGCCAGAGCGCGGATGGCGTCGCGGCCGGCGGCGGCTCGGTCTGGGTGACGAGCGTCGCGTCCGGCAAGGTGAGCAGGATCGACGCTCGGACGGGGAGCGTTGTCGGAACCGTCGGGGCCGGGAGCGGCGCGAATGCGGTCGCGGTCGGGCTGGGCTCGGTCTGGGTCGCGAACAGCCTCGACGGCACCGTCACCCGGATCGATCCCGCGACCAACACCGTGCGCGCCACGATCCAGGTCGGCGACGGCCCGAACGGGATCGCCGTTCGCGCACGGTGCGGTCTGGGTGAGCAACGAGTTCTCCGGCACGCTTTCCAGGATCGACCCGGATCGCGACGTGGTCGTCGAGACTGTCACTACCCGCAACCGGCCGCAGGGTCTCGTCCACGAGGGGGGAGCGCTGTTCGTCGCCGTGCGCACCTCCGGCGCCGGCCACCGCGGCGGCAGGCTGACGTTGCTCACCTCGAGCGGCGACCTGCGACGGCTGGGCGCTACCTCGACCCGGCCCGTCGCGTACTCGCAGACGGAGTGGCAGGTGGTCGCGCTCACGAACGACGGCCTCACGGGCTTCCGCAGGGTGGGCGGCACCGCGGGCACGAGGCTCGTGCCCGATCTCGCCGTCTCGCTTCCGGTCCCCACCGACGGCGGCCGCTCGTACACCTTCCGGCTGCGCCCGGGGATCCGCTACTCGACCGGTGCGACTCGTCCGGCCCGAGGACTTCCGGCGCGCGATCGAGCGAGGGCTGCTCTCAGACGGCGCGGGATGGTGGCTCGCCGGCATCGTCGGGGCCTCCACCTGCAACAAGAAGACGGAGCGGTGCGATCTCACGCGGGGGATCGTGACCGACCGGGCCTCGAACACCGTCACCTTCCACCTGCGAGCGCCCGACCCCGACTTCCTCTACAAGCTCGCGCTCCCGGCCGCCTTCGCGGTGCCTGCCGGGACGCCGCTCCATCCCCGCGGCTTCGTGCCTGCGACCGGCCCGTACCAGGTCGCCTCGTTCGACACGAAGCGGGGCCTACGGCTCGTCCGCAACCCGAGGTTTCGCGAGTGGTCGGCCGCAGCCCAGCCTCGGGGTTTCCCCGACGAGATCGTCGAGCGCGTGAACGGATCGCCGGATGCGCACATCACGGCGGTCGTGAGCGGCTCGGCCGACGTCGCGTCCGTCGGCTGGAACGCGGGCACGCCGTCGCCGGCCGCGCTCGCATCCGTGCGGACGCAACACGCAGGCCAGCTCAAGCTCAATCCCTCGAAGATCACCTGGTTCCTCAGCCTCAACACCCAGGTTCCTCCATTCGACAACGTCGCAGCGCGTCGGGCCCTCAATTTCGCGATCGACCGGCGGCGTCTGCGAGACCTCACCACCGGCCCGGAGCTCGGTGAGGTCACCTGCCAGGCGCTGCCGCCGAGCCTCGCCGGCTACCGGCGGTACTGCCCCTACACGGTCGGGCCGTCCAAGGACGGAACCTGGACGGCGCCCGACCTCGAGCGCGCGCGGCGGCTCGTCCGCGCCTCCGGCACCGCCGGCCAGACAGTCACGTTCTGGATCCCCACCTTCACGCAGTTCGGCCCCAGCGCGGGCAGGTACGTCGTGTCGGTGCTCGAGAGCCTCGGCTACAAGGCGCGCTACCGCTTCGCACCGTATCCCCGGACCTTCCGGGACGACGTTCAGGTCACCGTCAACGGCTGGAGCCCAGACTTTGCGGTGCCCGGCGGCTTCATCGACCCGACCCTGACGTGCGCCGGGCCCTTGAATCTCGCCGCGTTCTGCGATCCCAGCATCGACCGCGCGATCGCCCGCGCCCACTCGCTGCACACGACGGATCCCGGCGCGGAGTCGCAGCATTGGGCCCGGATCGATCGCAAACTGACTGATCAGGCTCCCTGGCTCGCCTATGCGAACGGCATCGTGCTCGAGGTCGTGTCGACGCGGGTGGGCAACTACCAGCACAACCCCCAATGGGGCACGCTGCTCGGCCAACTCTGGGTGAAATGACGCGCGTGGGGGGCCTGGCGGCGCAGTGCGTTTCGTTAGTGGGCGGCCCGCAGATGTCAGGGAGCGTCTGATCTTCCCAGCGAGGTCGCAACCGTGTTCCACGACGCGCCGCTGCCATCCCGCGGGTGTAGACGGCTAGATCTTGGACTCCGTCCTGTTCGCGGGTTGCCCGGTGTCGTCCGTCGACCCGGGGGCGAAGCTGCTAGCGGTGGCGGCTACGGGGGTCGGCGCGGAGTCGCTGATGGAGTAGGCGCGTCACGACTGCGTGTCACGCATGTCAGATCACGGGCGCTTGAGGGTATCGGCCAGCGGTCCCTCGCGTGCGCGCGCGTGCGCGCGATGGAGCTACCTAGGCGTTCGCGGCCCCCGCCTCGCAGGCAGCCGCAAGCCTGAAATGGGTTCGGCCCCGAGGGGTGCGAGCATGTGCGCGTGAGCATCGATCGAGTACTGGCGGTGGCGTTTGAGTCGGGAGACTTCGAACCGCTTGTGGGGCTGTACGGGCCGGACGCGCTGCTTGACTGGAGCATGCCCGGTCGTCGGGCACGGGTGGTTGGACCGGAAGCGATCGGAAGAGCAGTTGCGTGCTTGGTGGCCGGGCTCCGGCGTGTTCACGCGCTGGGACGTGTCGACGTTTCCGTCCGGCTTGACGATCGAGTTCGAGCGTCGCGCGGGCGGTACGCTCCGGCGCCAGCGGCAGTTCCTGCAGGTGCGCGACGGCAGGATTGTGCGTCATCAGGCGTACTGCGCACGGCCGCACGGCGGCAAGCTGGAGAAGCTCCCGACGACGCGCCCGTGGCGGCGGCGCGGCGGCTGAGCGAGATTGCTGGGCGCGAGCCGCTGACGCATGCGGGCCAGTCCGGCACCAGCCTTGAGCGGATTGAGCTCGTTGACGGGCGGCGGCTTGTGATCAAGCGGCTTTCGGGCGACGACTGGGTTGCGCGCGTGACGCATGACGGCGGCCGCGAGGCCTCGCTGTGGACGGACGGCGTGCTCGCGCGGATGCCGCCCGAGATCGACCACGCGGTGCTCGCGGCGGGCCGTGAGGGGACGGGGACGTGGCTTCTCATGCGCGACGTGTCCGACGAGCTGCTGCCGTCGGACCGGCGGCTCACGCGCGAGGAGAGCCGCCGCCTCCTCGCGACGTTTGCGGCGATGCACCGGCGGTTCGCGGGCGAGCGGATCGGCGGGGCGTGCTCGCTGGAGGACCGGATCATGATCGCGGCGCCGGCGACGGTGGCCGGGGAGGTCGACGGTGTCGACTATCTGCCGAAGATCCTCACCGTCGGCTGGGAACTCTTTGCGGAGGCGGTGCCCGAGGACGTCAAGACCGCCGTGCTCGACGCCGTCGAGGACCCGAAGCCGCTCACGCGTGAGCTCGCGCGCTGCGCGCCGACGTTAATCCACAACGACCTCCGCGGCGCAAACCTCGGCCTGCTCTCCGACCGCACGATCGTGCTCGACTGGGGGATGGCCGGCACCGGTCCCTGCGAGCTCGACTTCGCGTGGTATCTGTTCGTCAACGGCTGGCGGATCGACGCGACGCGCGAGCAGCTGGTCGACGACTTCCGCCACGCCGTCGCCGACCTGCACGACCCACGTGCGCTCGAGCTGGCGTGGCTCGCGCAGCTCTGCTGGCACGGCCCTCTGCTCGCCCACGAGCTCGTCGAGGCAAGCGACGAGAAGCGGGAGCGGGCGCGTGCCGAACTGGCCTGGTGGGTGGAGCGAGTGCGCGGAGCGCTGGAGCTGCTGTGAACGACACGTTCAAGGAGCTCGAGGTCGCTGGCTGGCGCGAGCCCGGCCGCGGCGACGCATACGACGCCGTCGTCGGGCGCGTCACGGCGCGCGTCGCGGAGCCGCTGCTCGACGCAGTCGGCGTTCGTGCGGGCACGTCACTCCTCGACGTCGCGACCGGCACCGGCCACGTCGCCGGTGCCGCCGCCGCGCGCGGCGCGAACGCGGTTGGCATCGACATCTCGGAGGAGATGCTCTTGCGCGCGCGGCGGCTCTATGACGGGGTCGAGTTCGCGCTCGGTGACGCCGAGGAGCTGGCGTTCGAGGACGACGCGTTCGACGCCGCCGTCGCCGCGTTCCTGCTCCACCACGTGCCGAGCCCCGAGCGCGTTATGGCGGAACTCGCGCGCGTCGCGCGGCGCGTCGCCGTGGCGCAATGGGACGCGACGGAGCGGGCACGACTACTCGGTCTGCTCACAGACGCGATTGCGGCGGCCGGAGTCGAGCCGCCCATCGGCCAGCCGGTCGGCCCCTCGCGGGACCGGCTCGCGCGCGCCGAGGAACTGCGCCGCCTGTTCGAAGGCGCGGGACTCGCCCACGTCCGGGTCGACACCGTCGCCTTCGTCGAGCCGATGCGCAGCACCGACGAGCTATGGGAGGGCGTACTCGGCGGCAGCGTCAACACACGCGCGACCGTCCTCGCCCAGCCACCCGACGTGCAACAGCGGATCCGCGACGAACTCGCCCGGCTCGCCGACCCGCACCGGCGCGAGGACGGGATCGACGTGCCCGTCTCCGTGCGCATCGCGTCGGGGCGGCGCGGCTAGCGCGCTCGGGCCTGCATCAGGTCGGTAAACGGCGTGACAGTTCTGTCCGGCCATGGTCAGGGTGGGTCGGAGGCTGTGTCTGGTGAGGAACCAAGCCGCTCGCGCGAGGCACGGCGTCAGCGTCGGTCGCAGTTGGTCCACGTGATCTGACACGAATCTGACACGGCGGGGCGCCTACCGACGAGGCGACTCGCTCCCGAACCGGAGGCTGAGCCTCGAGCCAGGCGGAGCGTTTCAACCGGGAGCGGCGTTCACGTGCGCCGGTATCCCTGAGCCGGCGAGGCCAACTACCCTTCGCCGATGGTGGTGGCGGCGTGACCGGCTGGGAGACATCGGAGCGGGTGCTCGAGTCCGGCGGCTTCGAGTCGCGCCAGCGGGTGCTTGTGGCGGAGCCCGTGGTTGAGGCGTCCGAGGCCGGCGCCCGCACGCTCGGTGTCACCTACTGGCAGGCGGTCGACCGCTTCACCCGCGGCGGCGTCCGCGCGAGCTGGAGAGGCGGCGGAGGCAAGCTGAAGCTGCTCGGCGGTGCGACGCTGCTCACCTTCGGGCCGCCGGAGCTCTCGTTCGACGGTGGGCTGGTCAGCTGCCGGCACGCGATCGAGGGTGGATTGCTCGCGCTCCGAGCCGGCGGCTCCGTCACACTCGCGCAGCGACCCGAGGGCGATCAGCAGGAGCTGAGCGTCACGGTCGAGGAGTACCTGCCGCGGCTTGCCGCCCGCGCGGGTGCGCCGCTTTGGACCGGGATGCTCTACGCGAAAGCGCAAAGCCCCTTCCATGTCGCGGTCAGCCGCCGCTACTTCGAGCTCCTGCTGCGGAGCCGGGACTCGTGAACGTCACCGTCTTTGGCGCAACCGGCGTCGTCGGCCGGGCGCTCGTGCCCCTGCTGGCCAAGCACGAGCTGACTTCGGTCTCGCGCACCGCGCGTGACGAACCCGGCGCCCGGTGGGTGGTCGCCGACGCGGCGAGCGGCGATGGCGTCACGGCGGCCCTGGAAGGTGCGGACGTCGTCTACTACCTCGTCCACTCGCTCGGCGCACGCGACTTCGAGGAGCAGGATCGCGTGGCGGCGGAGACGGTCGCGCGCGAGGCAGCGAGCGCAGGCGTGCGGCAGATCGTCTATCTCGGCGGGCTCGGCGCCGACGGCCCCGACGCGTCGCCGCACCTGCGCAGCCGCCGCGAGACCGGACAGCGGCTCGCGTCCGCGGGCGTCCCGGTGACGACCCTCCGCGCGGCCATGATCATCGGCAAGGGGAGCGCCGCCTTCGAGACGATCCTCGGCCTGGTCAAGCGGCTGCCGGTCATGGTGACGCCGAGCTGGGTCTCGACCCCGACGCAGCCGATCGCGCTCGACGACGTCGCCCGCTACCTGGCCGGTGTCTGCGGCAACGAGGCCACGTACGGCGAGGGCTACGACACGGGCGGGCCGGAGGTGATGACCTACCGGCAGATGATCGAGCGGATCGCCGCCCTGCTCGGCCGGAAGCCGGCAATCGTCGAGGTCCCGGTGCTGACGCCGTACCTCTCCTCGCTCTGGCTCAACCTCGTCACGCCGGTGAACGCGTCGGTCGCGCGGCCGCTCGTCGAAGGACTGCGCAACCCGACGATCGCACGCGAAGAGCGGATCCGGAAACTGTTACCGCTCGAGCTCACCCCGTTCGACGAAGCGGCGCGACGAGCGCTCGCGTGAGCAGCGCGGGCACCTACCCGGCCCAGTAGTCGAAGATCCCCGCCACCCAGCCGCGCACCAGCAGCCGCCGCCCCGCGACCAGGCCCCGCCCGTCACGACCGTCGCGAGGAGGTGGGGGTACGCTCTCGGCCGGTCGCTGCCTGCGCGCGTGCGTGCGCGAGAGAAAGAGGTGGGCGTTCGCGGCGGCGGCAAGTCGGTGTGGGCCTTACGGCGACTGCGGCTGCTTGGGCGAGCGCGTGGTCACCGGAGCGGAGGGTGGCGGCACGACTGGACCGATGTCCCCGTTGGGCGCCTCGTCGAGGTCGACGATCACCGGCGCGTGGTCGCTAGGTCCGCTTCCCTTGCGGGCATGCCGGTCCACCCATGCCGCCCGCACACGGCCGGCGACGGGCTCGCTGGCCAATACCAAATCGATCCGCATCCCGAGGTCCTGATGGAACATCCCCGCCCGGTAGTCCCAGTAGGTGAACACCCGCTCGTTCGGCCAGCGATCGCGCAGGACGTCACGCAAGCCGAGCGCCTGGAGCTCCGCCAGGGCCGCCCGCTCGAGCGGGGTGACGTGGGTCCGTCCGACGTAGGCCTCGGGATCGAACACATCCTCGTCGGTCGGTGCAATGTTCATGTCGCCACATACGACCGTCGCCTCCGGGCCAGCGGCGACCATCTCTCGCAGCGAAGCCAGCCAGGCGAGCTTGTACTGGTAGTGCTCCGAGTCCGGCACGCGCCCGTTCGGTACGTACACCGAGACCACCCGGATCCCGCCACACGTCGCGGAAACCGCGCGCGACTCTGGACGCGGGAACCCCGGCGCACCGGCGAGTCCCACCACCACGTCATCCACACCCACACGCGAGAGGATCGCGACTCCATTCCACGTCGCCTCGCCATGAACCGCGACGGCATACCCGCGATCTCGAAGCTCGTCGCCGAGCAGGTCGAGGAACGCATCGTCGGCGAGCTTGGTCTCCTGCAGGCAGACCACGTCCGGCCGTCGCTCATCCAGCCAAGGCAGCAGCCGCGGCACGCGCTGTTTGACCGAGTTGACGTTCCAAGTTGCAATTCGCACCGATTCCACGGTATCGGCACCGCCCACGGCGGCTCCTCGCCCCAGCCCGGCGGCCGCTTCGACGGATCGTCCAACCGAGCTCGCCCGGGGATCTGCCTGAACCGCTGCACCTACGAACCTTTCGCCGGGCCTTCTTCGGCGCTCAGAAACCATCGAAAGGGCTGGCTCACTGTGGTGAACGGTCCGAACCACGCGGCGACCGGACCGGCGTAGTGAGATCCCTGGTCGGCTGGATGAAGGTACGTGGCGCACGGTTGAATCGGCGCCTCCTGGATCTCGTCGACTGCCGCTTCGGGAACGCGCCGGCCGTTAGCGATTCCTGGCCGTCTCTACGGCGGCACAGAGCCGTTCATGCGCGTCGAGCTCCCGTTCGACCGGACCGGCGACGAGCTCCGTCGCCACCGCGTCCACGCGCTCGCGGAGCGAGCGGGCGGCCCGTCGCGCGCGCCGGTTGGCGCCGACACTGTTCACGAGCCGGGCGAGGAAGCCTAGGACGATTCCGGTGGCCGTCCCACCCAGGAGGAGCCAGGTGGGGATCGGGATCCCCTCGACCTCGGGGAGCGGGACGACGTCCTCGATCCGGAGCCAGCCGAGCACGGCGAGCAAGGCAAGCCATACGGCCCC
The DNA here is from genome assembly GCA_963845965.1 of uncultured Actinomycetes bacterium. Classification (GTDB taxonomy): domain Bacteria; phylum Actinomycetota; class Thermoleophilia; order Gaiellales; family Gaiellaceae; genus Gaiella. Next base: position 73,928 of record CAWJUF010000018.1, read on the forward strand.
CGCCACGACGGCGACGGCGAGGAGGCTCTGGAGCAGCCCGACGGGGCGCCACCATCGGGGGCGCGAGACGCTCAGATCTGCGCCGGCGACGGCACGGTCGAGGCGGTCGGCGACCCGGTCGTCGGCTGCCGTCGCAGCCTGACGCGCGAGCCGTGGCCACGGTTGCGGCAGCCCTTCGGTGGCGCCGTCGGCAAGACGGCGAGCCGCGCGCGCGACCTGCGCGCGCTGCACGTCGGTTGGCGGCGACAGCGAGGTCCTCACCTGCGGCTGCGGCGACTCGGGGAGGCGCAGCCGCTTTAGCGGGTCGGGCCGGAAGCGGCCCAGCCAGCGGACGAACGGCCAGCCGGTCGCCAGCGCACCGCGGCGCTGGTGGGCGTCTCCGACTGCACGCACGACCGTGGGTACGCCGGCGGCCTCCTCGAGCGCCGCCAGGAGCTGCGCGCGGTCCTCGCGGCGGACACCGGTGGCGTTGCCCGTGCAGCTCTCGGCCAGCGGCCTGACGGCCCGGTCGAGGTCGGCTGCGAGTTTCGCCAGCGCGGCGTCTCGTGCCGCGACACGCTGGGCGAGAAGCCGCCGCAGCTCCGCGATCCCGTCGCCGGTGCGAGCCGAGACGATTACCAGCGGCAACTTCGTCAGGCCGTCCTCGGCGAGCAGGCGCTCCATGTCCTTCCTCCAGGAGGCAACCTCGGCCGACGCGAGCAGGTCGGCCTGGTTGAGAACGACGGCCATCGCCTCGGCGTGTGTCGCAAGCGGGCGCAGGTAGCGATCGTGTAGCGACGCGTCGGCGTACTTCTGCGGCTCGACGACCCAGAGCACGAGGTCGGCGAGCGCGACGATCCGCTCGGCCTCGACCCGGTGCGCGGTCTCCACGGAGTCGAAGTCGGGCAGGTCGAGGAGGACGAGGCCTCCGAGGTCGTCTGCGTCGACCTGGTGCCGGCGTCCGATCCCGAGCCAGTCGAGCAGCGCGCGAGCGTCCCCGCCCCACACAGCCGCCTGGCCGGCAGAGGTTGTCGGCCGCCGCCGCCCGACGGGGGCAAGCTCGATCCCGGTCAGGGCGTTGAAGAGCTGTGACTTGCCCACCCCGGTCGGCCCGGCTAGCGCGACCACGGTCGACTCGAGGCCGAAACCGAGGCGCACGCCCGCTTTGGAGACGACGGTGCGGGCCGCCTCGACATCCGCGGCTTCGAGCCGGTCTTCGGCCAGGTCGGCGGCCTGCCGGAGCGCCTCCAAGCGGCGGTCGAGGGCTCCGGTCATGCGGGTCGGCGGATCGCGTCCACGGCGGCGTGCAGGCGCGCGAAACTGTCGGCCTGGGGTGCTGAGCGGTCGAGGAGCACGTCGAACCGTTTCGCTTCGACGCGCAGGAGACGGTCGACGCGTTCGATCAGATCTTCGCGCGCGCGTGCCGCGAGCGTCCGGACCGCCTGGTCGCCAAAGATCGCCTCGAGCACCTTCTGGCCGACTGCCGAGGTGCCGCCGGCGACCACGATCTCGCCGCCGGTGAGCCCGCCGGTGTGGGCAAAGACCGCGAGCATCACCGTCAGGCCCGCCCCGTTGACGCCGAGCGACGCGAGCCGCGCGGTCGTGCGCTTCGAGGCGCCCTCCTCCCTGACAAGGTCGAAGACGACGCCCTGCCACGCACGCACCTCGTCTGCGGCGGCCGCCTCCAGTCCGCTCGACGCGCGCTCCAGCTCCGGTGCGCGTTCGAGCAGCGCGCGGCCGGGAACCCGGTCGCGCCACGCCCGGGCCGTTCGCTCGGAGGCCCGCTCGGCGGCGGTGCGCACCACGGCTTCGACGCGGTTCTCGACGGCGAGCTTGAGCTCGGCGTCGGCAGCAGGAGCACCGGTGATCACGCTCTTCAGCCGGTCACGCAGCAAGCCCACTCGTGTCTCGAGAGCGCGCATCACGTCTCCCGTCCCGACGACCTCGTGCCAGCGGGCAAGCACCTCGCCGCGCAGGAGCGACCCGCTCCGCAGGGCAGCTTCGACCTCGCTCAGAGCCTCCGCGTAGGCCGCGTCGGCCTCGGCCCGGAGCTCCGCGGCCGCAGACAGCTGCTCGACCGCCGCGCGCTCGACGGCCGCGGCCCGGACGGGAAGGCTCGCGAGCGCGCCCCGCAGCGTCCGACGCACGAGGGCCGCCCGCGCTTGCGCGTCCACCGCGAGGCCGTCGAGCCAGGCGCGCACGGGCCAGAGCGCGTCGGCCCGAAGGAGATCGTCCGCGAGCGACACCTCTGGGACGACGAGGACGTCGCTGTCGCCAAGCCGCTCGTCTGCCAGCATCTGCCGCAGGTGCGCGGGGACCTCCCGGTCGGCGTCCGAAGGAACCCGGTTGAGCACGATCGAGAGCACCGTCCCGCGCTCGCGCGCGGTGCGCAGGAACGCCCACGGCACCGCATCCGCGTAGCGGGCGGCGGTCGTGACGAAGAGCCAGCCGTCGGCCGCGGCGAGGAGTTGATTGGCGAGCGCTCGGTTCTCGGCGAGCACCGAGTCGATGTCCGGCGAGTCGAGGAGCGCGAGGCCCTCTGGCAGCGCCGGGGTGGGAACGAGCTGGAGCGTGCCAGGCCCGCCGCTACCGCCGGTCACGCGTGGCAGGCCGGGGAGGACACGGTCGTCCTCGAACCAGCGCACGTCGTCCGGATGGCAGGCGAGCACCGGAGCGCGCGTCGTCGGGCGAAGCACCCCCGCAGGGGTGACGACGGCGCCGATGAGGCTATTCACGAGCGTCGACTTGCCCGCGCCGGTCGAGCCGCCGACCACGATCAACGCGGGAGCGTCCATCTGACGCAGACGCGGGAGGAGGTAGTCGTCCACCTGGGCGACGAGGTCGTCCCGTGCGCGTCGCGCTTCCTCCGTTCCCGGCACCTCCAGCTCAAGCCGCACCGTGCGGAGATCGTCGCGGAGCCGTTCGAGCGGCCCGGTCAGGTCGGAGCCCATGGGGAGGCCTACCCCAATCCAGCCGTTTGCCCTCCGCAGGTTGACCCGGGGGCCATTCCGCGCTCGCCGGGTCGCTCCTGTGTGGCGTCGCCCTTCGCGAGGAGCAGCCTTGAAGGGGTGGTGTCCGGCTGCTCATTCTCGTTCGGCGTTGGCCCGTGACGCGATCCGTTAGATCGGGCCCGCGACCAGGCCCCACCGCCGTGACGATCCCGAGCGGGGAGGGGTGCCGAGAGGCACCGACACGCCGAGTCGGGGGTCGCCCGGAATCAGGGATGGATAGACGCGTCGCGACGCCGTGTCAGACGGATGTCAGATCGTGGCGGAATCTCAGCCGACCTGTGCCAGTGCCTGAGCAACGGTCTGGCGCATCTCCGGCTCCCACCGCTCGAGCGCGCTCAAGAGCGCGCCCTCTCCCTGATCGGCGACTGCGTGGATCTCGTTTGCGCACATGAGGGCAAAGATGGCGTTCAGTTCCGCGTCGCTGAGCGACTGCCACTCGACCGCGGAGGTCGGAGTCTTGGGCTCGACGACCTCCGCCTCTCCGACGCGGCCGAGGCCTTCTCGCAGCAGCGTCTCGACCGCTTTGATCCTCGCACCGTGATCGGGAACGGAGATCTCCTGCCGGAAGCTCTTCGAGCACTCGGGACAGGTGCAGGTCACCCACGTCTCTCGGCTCGTGCTCGTCGCGGCCTCGAGGAGAACGCGCCGGATCGTCTCGACCTCCTCAGCGGCGGTGAGAGCCAATGCCGGCCGCACGGCCGCCGGGGAGCTTGGCGAACGGGTCGTCAGCTCGAGCGGCTCCGACTCGGCGATCACTGGTAGGCGCTCTCGGGCGTTCCGCCGCTTCGGATGGTCGCCGTTGACGACCGCCTCCCGGCCGAGTTCCTCGGCGACCTGGGAGTGATGAGCACACAGGTCGTCGGTGGAAGCGACCGATCGGCATTGGCTGCCGTCTCGGAGCTTCGCGCTGCAGAGCGCGGCGGAGACGCTCATGCCTACATTGTGCCCGGCCTCGCGTGCGCGCGCGTGCGCGCGAGAGACAGTGGTGGGCGTTCGGGACGGGGCGGAACGAGCAGCCGGGACGCAGGGCCCGCCACGCGGTGATCGCCTTGCGCTCCGCGTCGGCCGCGTCCTCGGCCTCGACCACGTCCTCGGGTAGAGCCGACCGTGCCACGCGAGACGACCTCGAGGACGACCGTGAAGGTCGGCACCTTCACGCCGCCGCCGCCTTCGCGCGCGCTCGAGACCTAGTCCTCGTCTTCCCAGTACTCGAGCTCGGGTCCCGGGCGGGCGAACATGATCCGGTCGCCGGCGACGCTGCGCGCGCCGATCTTGCCGGTGTCGAGGTACTCGACGATGTCCGGCGCGATCAGCGTCGAGAGTATGAGGACACGGATCGGCGCGTCCGTGTCGTTGCGGATCTGGTGTGCGCCCTCCTTGCCGCGGGGAAAGGCGACCACGTCCCCCTCGCGCAGCACTTGCTCGCCCTCGTGCGTGCGAAGCGTGGGCTCTCCGCGGAGGACGATCACCCACTCCTCGTTCGCGTGGTGCGTGTGGTACGGCCCCTGCTTGTCGCCCGGCTCGACCTCGTACATGCTCCCGCCGATGAGCTCGGCGCCGACGTGGTAGCCGACCCAGGCGTCCTTGATCTTCCAGCCCTCGCGGTCCTCGGTGCGATCCCACTCCGGGTCGCTGTTGAGGTTGAAAACCTTCATGCCGGAGAGCCTAAACGCCGGCTCGTCGCCGGCGGCGCGGCCGGAGCAGAGCGAATCCTGCACGACGCGTCGATCTGAAGACGAAGGCCGGACGCCGGGACATTGCGCTCTCGCGCGAGTTCGAGTCATACCTACGCGACCACCTGCGAGAGGTCGAGCGCACCGCAGGCCTTCCTCGACATGACGCCTACGTTTTCACGACCGCCAACGGGACGCCGCTCAATCGGAACAACGTGGCGAAGCGCGGACTCGACAACGCCGCGGAGGACGCAAGCCTGAATACGGAGGGACTTCCGAAGCGCGGGTTTCACGACCTCCGCCACACCTTCGCAAGTCACCTCATCCGCGCCGGCATCGATCCCGTGCGCGCATCTCGCCAGCTCGGCCATGCACGACCCAGCATTTACGCTCGACATCTACGCGCACGAGTTCGATCACGCCCGCGGGCTCGACGACGTCCGGGATTCGATCGACGCTGCGTTCGGTGCGAAGCAGATCTGACCAAATCTGACCAGACCGCTGAAAAGCGAGGGCTCGGAGCATCCGAGCCCTCGTCCTCTTCCGATGAACGGCTTGTTCAAGCCGTTCCCAGAGGTGGAGCGTGCCGGGCTCGAACCGGCGACCCCCAGCTTGCAAAGCTGGTGCTCTCCCAACTGAGCTAACGCCCCGGAGCCTCGATTCTAGCGGGATCGTGGATTCCTCGACCTCCGAAGACCGGGCCGTGTGTCTAAGGGCACAGCCCTCCGTGGCAGCGGCCTGACTGCGGTCTGCTCCGCTACGTCGTCGTCTTCGCGATCTCGGTGACGAGCTCACCGAGTGCGTGCAGCGGAGCGTCCCTATCTCCGAATCGTTGCCAGTCGATCGGTACCGAAACCCACGGCGTGAGGCTCGGGACGTGGCCCGAGATGTCCGTGGGGCGGCTGAGAGGCCCGATCGGCTTGAGCCTATCTGCGGGGACGCCGAGGTCGGCGAGCTTCTCTCGGTAGTCCTCCCATGCGTTCCACTCGGGGGGGCCCCAGTGGGGGCGGACCAGCTCGACGAGCCACGTGGGAGCGTCCTTCGGAACGTTCATTACGGCGAGCATACTCGCGCGAGCATCCACGAACGGCGACTAGGATCGCCGCTCTAGCCTCCCGGGGCACCCTCTCCACGGCTGAGATCCGGCGCTCCTCGTGGACGACGTCGTCACGAGGGCCAAGTAGCCTGTGCCACGACGAGTGAGCCGTACGACGGGAGGCCCGCCACCGTGCGGGCCTTCGTCGTTCAGGGCCGGTCTGTGGCTACGGCGACCCGGACTCAGCGGTTCACGGCGGGAAACGGCAGGCCGAAGTCCGGCCGCGAGGCTTCCAGATCAGAACGTGGTGCCGTGGCGGTGCGGGCCGAGCCGCAGGGTGCCGGGCGGGCCGCCGAAGCGGCGGTGCGTCTTCTCGGACAGCGTGCCGTTCACGAGGTCGGTGAACCGCTGCTTCGCGTCCGCGAGGAATGCGTCGGCCTGCGCCTGCGTGATGCGGCCGGCCTTGACCGCCGCGTCGAGCTCCTTCTTCTCGTCCGCCACGAGGGCGGATACGAGCCCGTCGACCGACTTGCCCTTCGCCTTCGCGACGTCTGCGAGCGTCTTGCCTCCCTCGAGCTGGGTGCGAAGCTCGGCCTCGGTCGTGCCGAGGTAGGTCGCGGCGGCGTCGAGGTGGCCGAAGCCGTGCATGCCGGGGCCGCCGCGGTGGCCGAGGCCGGCCCCAAAGCCGCCGAGCAGCGGGTAGTCCTCGGCCTCGATCCGCTTCTTGAGCGCCTCGCCCTGCTCCTTCGTGAGCCGTCCCGCGGCCACCGCCGCGTCCACGCGGTTCTCGAGCGCCTTCTCGAGCGCGCTCGAGAGCCTGGCCGGGGTGACCCCGAGCTGCTTCGCGACGTCGTCGACGATCGCCTTGCTCTCCTCCTGCGGCGAGCCGCTCTTCGAGGCGGCGATCGCGGCGCCGCCGCCCGCGACTGCGAGAGCGGCCGCTCCGACCAGCAAGATCTTCCGTCTCATCGAACTCTCCCCTCTTCGTCGGGCTGCACTCCCCATTGAGCCAGCGGGAGGTGGGATTTCGCTGAGAAAGCTCTGTGGGTTTCAGCCCGAGGGAGGCCGGCGCGTGCCTTCCTGCTCGAGCTTGCGGAAGCCGCCGCTGAACCCCTGCGTCTGGCCCAGGGCGGTGCGCTGCGTCTCGAGCTTGCGCAGGCGCGCCTCGAGCTCGCGCACGTCGGGACCGCCCCAGCCGTCCTCGCGTTCGTCGAGATCGCGCTCGCGCTGCGCGAGCAGCTGCTCGCGGGCCGCGATCGCGTCGGAGTGGTCGGCCAGCTCGCGGCGCGTGCGGAGGAACGCCTCCTCGGCCGCGCGGAGCTCGTCGAGGCGGGCGTCTATCTCCGCGAGACGGGCGGCGTCGGGATCCTGCGGGACTCGCTCCCGCTCGTCGACGGCGCGCTCCCGCTCCTCGAGCTGGGCCAGTCGCGCGTCGAGCTGCCGCGCTCGCGCATCGAGGGCCTCCTCGCGCTCGGCGAGCGCGGGGTCGCCGTTCGCCGATCCGCCCGCACGATGCGCGGCCGCGGAACTCAGCGCCGCCTCTCTGGCGGCAACCGCCCGCTCGCGCTCGGCGAGCGCGGCGGCACGATTTGCGATGCGGTCCGATTCGGGGTCGACGCGCGGCGGAAGCTGGACGGCCGGCGCCTTACCAGCTTCGACACGTGCGATCGCAGCACGCAGCTCGTCTTCCCGCTGCTTGACCGCGGCCACGCGCTCTGCGAGCTGGCCCTTCAGCGTCTCGAGCGCTGCGTGTTGCTCGGCGAGCGCCTGGCGCTCCTGCACGACGGGGTCGTCGCTGTCGGCACGGCGTACGAGCACGTGCACATGGTACGGCGAACCCGGAGCGTTCCCTGCCGGAACGCAAACATGCGGGCCCGCCGTCTCGACTACGCGGCGCGCTCGAGCCGCTCTTCGGCCCGTGCCCGCCGGACGATCTCGTCGCGCTCGCCGAACCTGATCCGGGCACGCTCGGCTCTGATCATCGCCCAGAGCTCGTCGAGCCGCGCGTCGAGCGCCTTGATCTCATCCACCACCGCCGGATCTCGTTCCTGCGACAGCGAGTTCCAGAGCGCCACGCGCCGCTCGCTCAGCTCCTCGATCTCGACGTGGTACAGGGAGATGGTATCCATGGACGGGAAAACGATCGTTCGGCCTCGAGCATTCCCATCTCGAACGATCTCTAACCACGGCGGCCGAAGAGGAACATCCCGATCACGAGCACCCCGACCCCGAGCGCGACCCACGTGACGATCCCGAGGAAGGACGTCACTCGTATCCGAGCTCCGCGAGCCGGGCCTCGTCGAGCCCGAAGTAGTGGCCGAGCTCGTGCAGGACGGTGATCCGGATCTCGTCGCGGAGCTCGTCCACGTCCTCGAAGTCGGCCTCGAGCGGCCGGCGGAAGATCGCAATCCGGTTCGGCAGCTCGCCGGGTGCCGGCCCGCCGTCGGTGAGCGGGACGCCTTCGAAGACGCCGTACAGGTCGGGGTCGTCCGGATCCTCCTCCTCGACCACGACGGCGACGTTCCGTAGACCTGCCGCGAGCTCGGGCGGCAGGCTGTCCAGGGCCCCGCGGACGACGTCCTCGAACCTCATCGCACCGTGAGGGCGAGCACGGCCTTGTAGACGTGGAGGCGGTTCTCGGCCTGGTCCCAGACGAGCGAGCGGTCGCCGTAGAGGACGTCGGCGGTGATCTCCTCGCCCACGTGTGCGGGCAGGCAGTGGAGCGCCACCGCGTCCGGCGCCGCCGCCGCGAGCCTTTCGCCGTCGATGCGGTACGGGGCGAGATCCGTGAGGTGCTGCTCGTGCTCGTCCTCCTGGCCCATGCTCGTCCAGACGTCGGTGTAGAGCACGCGGGCGCCCGCGACGGCCTCGCCAGGGTCGACGACGACCTCGATGCTCCCCCCGCTCGCCGAGGCGTCCTCCCGGCAGGAGTCGACGACGACGGGATCGGGCAGGTACCCCTCGGGGGACGCGGCGACGAGATGCATGCCCGTTCGGGCGGCGATCCGCATCAGCGAGTGACAGACGTTGTTCCCGTCGCCGAGGTAGGCGACGCGGACGCCCTCGAGCGTGCCGAAGCGCTCGCGAATCGTCATCGCGTCGGCGAGCGCCTGGAGCGGATGGGACGTGTCGGTGAGGCCGTTGACGATCGGGATCGTGGCGTGCTCCGCGAACTCGTCCACCTCCGCCTGGTCGAACGTGCGGATCGTGATCGCGCTCAAGAACCGTGAGAGGACGAGCGCGGTGTCCCGCGTCGACTCGCCGCGCGAGAGGTGGAGGTCGGCCGCCGGGACGTAGAGCGCCATCCCGCCGAGCTCGGCGATCCCCACCTCGGAGCTGATGCGCGTTCGCGTCGACGGCTTGCGGAAGATGAGGCCCACCGTCCGGCCCGGCAGGATCCGCAGCTCGTGCCGGCGAGCGCGCTCGACCTTGAGCTCGTCGGCGAGGTCGAGCGCCGTTGCGAGCTCGTCCGGGCTCCAGTCGGCGACCCGCGTGAAGCTCCGGCCCTTGAGCGTGTCGGGGATGCCCGCCATGGTGCGATCGTACTCCGCAGAAACTTGCTATTGGATGACGCATATTTTATACTCCTGAGGAATGGAACTTCCGAACCAGGAGGAGATCATGACGACACTCGTACGCTGGGAGCCATTTCGCGACATCGCGCAGATGCAGAGCGAGATGGGGCGGCTCTTCGACGGACTGCTCGAGAGCCGCGGTCGAGCCTCGCAGGGCTGGATCCCCGCGCTCGACGTGTGGGAGACCGACACCGACGTCGTGTACGCGTTCGACCTACCAGGGCTCTCGGAGAGCGAGATCTCGATCGAGGTCGCGGATGACACGTTGACCGTGACGGGTGAGCGGCGTCGGGCGACCGAGGAGCAGGGCGACCGCTTCTTCCGCTTCGAGCGCCGCTACGGCACGTTCTCGCGGGCCGTCGGCCTGCCCGCGGGCGTCGACGACTCGAAGATCGCCGGGTCGTACGAGGACGGCGTCCTCGAGGTCCGCGTGCCGAAGCCCGACGAGGCGAAGCCGCGCAGGATCCAGCTCGGTTCGGCACCCGGCGACGTCGACGCATCCGCGAACTGACGGCCGACGCAGACGTGCTTCGGAGGCGGCCTCCCGGCCGCCTCCGGCGCGTGTTTCGCGAGCGGGACGACGCGCGCCGCGAGCGCCGCGCCGGCGAGCATCACCCTGGCGGCATGGTCGCCGGCGGCCGATCGGGCACCGATGGACGATGCGAGGGCAGCTCGTCGCGCGCCGATAGGATCGCTGAATGTCGCGATTCACGGAAGCACTCAACGAGCAGATCGCCTACGAGTTCGGCGCGTCGCAGCAGTACGTTGCGATCGCCGTCCACTACGACGCCCAGACGCTGCCGCAGCTCGCCGCCCACTTCTACCGCCAGGCCGTCGAGGAGCGGAACCACGCCATGATGATGGTGCAGTACCTCATCGATGCCGACGAGCAGGTCGCCGTGCCGGCCGTCGAGGCGCCGCAGGTCTCGTTCCCCGACGTGGTCGCGCCCGTGCAGCTCGCGCTCGACCAGGAGCGGCGCGTCACCGGGCAGATCCAGCAGCTGGCGCTCACCGCCCGCGCGGAGGGCGACCTCGTCGCCGAGCAGTTCATGCACTGGTTTCTCCAGGAGCAGCGCGAGGAGGTCTCGTCGATGTCGGCGCTGCTCGACGTCGTGACCCGGTCGAAGGACAGCGTGATGCACGTGGAGGACTTCCTCGCCCGCGAGTCCGGCGACGAGAACCCGCTCGAGGCCGGCGCGCCGCCCGCCGCGGGCGGCGCCCTCTGACGGCGTGCGGACGCTGACGGTCAGGACGGAGCGGCAGAGCCAGCTGGTCGACATCACGCGCCTCGTGCGCGACGCGGTCACGGGAGCCAGAGGCTCGGCGGTGCTCGTCTACGTGCCGCACACGACGGCCGGCGTGACGATCAACGAGCACGCCGACCCGATGGTCGCGCGCGACTTCGAGATGGCGCTCGAGCGGATCGTCCCGGAGGACTGGCGCTGGCAGCACATCGAGGAGGGCGAGGAGAACGCGCCGACGCACATCCGTGCCTCGTTCATGGGGCCGAGCGTGCTCGTCCCGCTGCGGGAGGACGGGACGATGGCCCTCGGCACGTGGCAGGGGATCTTCTTCTGCGAGTTCGACGGTCCGCGCGAGCGATCGGTGCACGTCTCCGTGCTCGCGTAGGAGCCGCGCGCCCCACGGCTACCCTGCCCCGCGTGGCAGCACCGGTGCACAAGGGGGAGGAGGTCGAGCTCCGGATCGACTCGCTCGCCTACGGCGGGAACGGGGTCGGGCGACTCGAGGGGTTCGTCGTGTTCGTCCGGGGCGGCCTTCCCGGCGATCTCGTGCGCGCCCGCGCGACGAAGGTGAAGCGCGGGTTCGCGGAAGCCGTCCGCACCGAGCTGCTCGAGCCAGGCCCCGACCGAGTGGAAGCGCCGTGCAGGCACTTCGGCGTCTGCGGCGGGTGCCGTTTCCAGGACCTGGTGTACGAGCAGCAGCTCCACGCGAAGCACGGGCAGGTGCGCGACGCGCTGGTCCGCCTCGGCGGCTTCGCGTCTCCCCCGCTCGAGCCGATCGTTCCCGCCCGATCGGTATACGGCTACCGGAACAAGCTCGAGTACTCCTTCGCGCCGGGCGAGGAAGGGCTGGTGCTCGGCTTCCATCGCGCGGGGCGGTGGGACGAGGTGATCGACGTCGAGGAGTGCCTCTTGACCACCGAGGTCGGCAACGCGGTTCGCGACGCGGTCGCAGGATGGGCGCGGTCGGAAGGGCTCGAAGCGTACGACCAGGAGACGCAGAGCGGCTACCTCCGCCATCTCGTCGTCCGCGAGGGCAGGAACACGGGACAGCTGCTCGTCCTGCTCGTGACCGCGCCGGGCGAGCGCTTCGACACGGACTTCCTGATCGAGACGCTCACCCGGTTCCCCGAAGTGCGCTCGCTCCACTGGGCGGTGAACGACCGGCCGGCCGAGGTGACGAACCTCCCGACGAGGCTCCTGTGGGGGCAGGAGTGGATCGAGGAGGAGCTGCTCGGCCTGCGCTTCCGCGTGCGGCCGAACGCGTTCCTGCAGACGAACACCGAGATGGCCGAGACGCTCTACACGCTCGCGCGCGACGCCGCCGCGCTCACCGGCACCGAGACGGTCTACGACCTCTATTGCGGCACGGGGACGATCGGCCTCGCTCTCGCCGCGGACGCCGAGTCGGTGTGGGGTGTCGAGATCTCGGAGGAGTCCGTGGCGTGCGCGATCGAGAACGCAGAGGTCAACGAGGTCGGGAACGCCCGGTTCTTCGCGGGCAACGTCGGACAGTCGCTCGAGGAGCTCGCCGAGCGGGCCGGGGCCCCGGACGTCGTCGTCGTCGACCCGCCGCGCGCCGGCCTCGCGGGCAAGGCCCTGCGCAGGACCGGCGCCCTCGGCGCCGACCGGATCGTCTACGTGTCCTGCAACCCGACCACATTGGCGTCCGATCTCGCGGTACTGCGCGACGAATACGGCTACGAGCTCGTTCGCTGCACCCCGGTCGACATGTTCCCGCACACGCCGCACATCGAGAGCGTCACGCTGCTCAGGCGCGCGAACGGTTCTGCCGAAGAGCATGATGCCGGTGTCCAGGGGGGATGAGCCGACCGGCTCAAACGACGAAAGGTGACGACGTGAACGGACGAAGGATCGCGGCCCTGCTCATCGCGGTGCTCGCGCTCGTCGCGGCCGGCTGCGGCGGGAGCTCGAACGACGAGGCGTCGTCGGAGACCGTGACGGCGGTCGTCACGGAGACGACCACGATGGAGGACACGACGGCGACGACCGACGACTCCGGGACCAGCACGGACGTCGATCTCGGGAACCTCTCGGGCGAGTGCGCGCAGTTCGCGGGCATCTCGACGAAGCTCGCCCAGTCGCTCAGCGGCCAGGACGCGAACATCGAGGACGCGGCGAAGGCGTTCGACGAGATCGCCGACCAGGTGCCCGACGAGATCAAGGACGACTACAAGGTGATCTCCGAGAACTTCGCGAAGATCGCCGACGCGCTCAAGGGCGTCGACTTGACGAGCGGCCAGGCGCCGAGCCCCGAGGCGCTCGCCAAGCTGCAGGAGATCTCCGCCTCGATGGACTCCGCCGAAGTGCAGCAGGCCTCACAGCACATCGAGGCCTGGGTGCAGGCGAACTGCTAGCAGGGGACCGCGCCGGCGCCGGTCGACTACCGAGGGGCGCGGCGCTCGCCGCGCCCCTCGCTGCGAAGCGAGCGCCAGAGAAGATCGGCGTTCGGCAGCAGGAAGCCGAGCGAGATCGCCGGCAGCGCCGGGAGGCCGTGCAGGTCGAGCGCATAGGTCAGGACGAGCGTCGTCGAGAGGGCGCCTGCCATGCCGATCCAGGTTGCACCGACCCGCAGCCCGTACCGGGCTGCAGCAGCGAGGAAGAGGGCGAAGAAGATCACGTCCGGCGGCCCGAGACGCGCGGCTCCCTCCTCGCCCGGGACCGCGAACGCCACGGCGATCCGCTCGAAGAGGCCAGGCTGCTCCTCGACCACCACCTTCGTGGGGCCGCGGTAGACGGAGGCCACGTCGACCCACGGGATCACCGCGGCGACGAGCACGATCCACGTGAGCGCCTCGAGCATCTGGACGAACCAGAACCCGAGAAGGCAGAAGGCGATGATCTTGGCGACGTTGAAGAGGCCGTCCAGGCCGGCCACGTCCAGGACCGCCGCGAGCGCGCCCGTCGCGAGCGCCGCCTCGAGCAGACGCCGCTCGCCGGCGAGAGGCAACAGCAGCCACGCGACGAGGAAGGTCGCGGGAAAGAGGAACGCTGCGACGAGGGTGACGTCCAACCGGTCGGAGACGGCCGGCAGCCGGTCGGCGAAGGCGTCCCAGGCGGCGAGGGCAACCAGAAGGGCGACGAGCGCGGCGGCTCGCCTCGGGCTTAGTACGGCGGGAGCTCGGACCACCAGGCTCCGAGCGCCTTGAACGCGTTCCAGAAGCGCGTCTTGGCGCCCTGCTCGTCGAGCGACGCGTCGATGTCCGGCGTCACGAGCGCAGCGATCGTCGGCGTGAACGCCTGGAGCTCGCCGGTGAGCGAGGGATCGAGCGCCGACGAGAGCGGGAAGTCGAGCGCGTTGACGAAAGCGACGGTCTCGTCCCCCATCGCGACGACGAGCTTCGGCTGGACGATATGGAGCTCTCGGGTCAGCCACCGGCGCGCGTCGGTCGCGTCCTCCGTGCCGAACTTGAGGCAGTTCGTGCCGTAGACGGCGAGCGGGTCGACCGAGAGGCGCTGCAGCGCCTTCAAGAGCGCCTGGCCCGACCGGCCGAAGAACGCGACGCCCTCCTGGATCTCGCTCTGCGTCGGGCGGTGTTTGAGCAGGAACACGTCGCCGAGCGGATGGCCGCTGCCGAGAACCGGCACGTGGAGCTCGTCGCCGAGCGCGAGCAACTCGTCGCCCAGCGTGTTGATCTCGGAAATCGCGCGGCGGAGGTAGCGCTCCTGGATCTCGTCGGAGCCCGATCGCTGCGCGACCGAGCCTCGGGGAGACGGGCGAGGCTGCTCGTTCGCGTCGGCCATCGCATCTGTCATTCGGGAGGCGCAGGGCAGCTTCCTCTAGGTGTAGTTCCTGAGCACGTTGGTTCATCCGGGTCTCCTTGGAGGCTGGGAGCTGCCAAGCACCCCAGTCCAAGGAGGACACCGGATGAAGCTTCACCGTAACGCGGCTCTCAGTTGGCGCGGTCGGCGCCGGCTGGCCGAGCGGGTGGTGGTCGAGGGATGGACGCTGAGGGCGGCGGCCGAGGCCGCCGGTGTCAGCGTGCGCTGTGCGCGCAAGTGGGTCGGGCGCTATCGGCTGGAAGGCGTGCACGGTCTCTGTGACCGCTCCTCGGCTCCACGACGCGTCGCGAATCGCACTTCGGGCGAGCGTGTGGAGGCGATCGTTGCCCTGCGCCGTCTGCGCTTCACCGCGGCCGAGATTGCCGAGGCGCTTGACATGGCGCTCTCGACGGTGTCCGGGATCCTGACCCGCTCGGGGATGGGGAGGCTCGGTCGCCTCGGTCTCGAGCAGCCCGTCCGCTACGAGCGCTCCCGCCCGGGCGAGCTCGTGCACATCGACGTCAAGAAGCTGGGACGGATCCAGGGCGGCGCCGGCTGGCGCGTTCGCGGCGGTGTGCAGCACTACAACCCCAGACGCACCGACAGCGACGGCCACAGCCGCAAGACCGTTGGCTTCGAGTACGTCCACATCGCCGTCGACGATCACTCGCGGCTCGCCTACGCCGAGGTGCTGTCCGACGAAAAGGCCGTCACCGCAGCCGGCTTCCTGCGACGCGCCGCCCGCTTCTACCGTCGCTACGGGATCACGATCGAGCGAGTGCTGACCGACGGATGAAAGTCAAGTGGACGATGGCGCTCGTTGGTGGGATCCTTTCCTCGGGTGCGGGTGACTGACGTAGCGAAGCGCAGACCGGAGGGGCTTACGGAGTCTGCCGCGCGGCTTTGCCCTTGGAGGGCCCAGAAGATGCGCGCCCCGGTGTCGCGCCCGCACCCGCTTTCGCCGGGCCGCTCGCGCGCCAGTCGCTGACCAGGCGCCGGTAGGCGGTCTCGGCTTGTCGCGAGAGCTCGCGTTCGGCTTCGAAGACGGCCTTCGACTTGCCGCCGGCGATTCCCTTGCGACCTTTCTGAGGCGGCGCGCCGGCGAGGAGCTCGAGTTTGCGGATCTTGTTGCGGGTCAACGCGGGCCGGGCGAAGGCGTAGTCCTGCTCCCGTGTCAGCAGATGCCAAAAGAGGACGACAAGCTTGCGGGCGGTCGCGGTGGCGGCGATCTGTGACCCGCGGCGGCTGCGCACTCGCTCGAAGAAGGCACGCAGCGGTCCGGGCGTGAGCATCACCTTCCAGGCGACCTCACCGAGCATGTGCCGGGTCTCTGAGGCACCGGCCTTGGAGATGCGCCCGTGGCGGGCGGGGCCGAGCCCCGACTGGCGCACCCGCGGGTCGAGCCCGAGGTAGCTGACGAGCTTTCCCGGCGTCGGGAAGCGGCGGATGTCGCCGACCGAGGCCATGAAGGTCGCGGCGGTCTGCACGTTGACACCGGGGACACTCATCAGCCGCAGCACCTCCGGCCAGGCGAGAGCCCGCTTGGCGATCTCCGCGTCGAGCGCCGCGACCTCCGAGTCGAGGAAGTCGACCTGGCGCAGGCAACCGTCAAGAGTGAGGCGCTCATCGGCGGGCAGCTCGAGTTGCGCGAGCCAGCGACGGCCGGCCTTGCCAAACGCATCGGTCACCGGCGGGCGTTCACTCAGTGTGCGTGCCAGGACGCCATGCGCCTCGTTTTTCGCCCGCGTGCGCGCACGCACAAGCCGCTCGCGGCGGTTGGTCAACCGCCGCAAGCTCCGCGCCCGCTCGTCGGGCGTCCACACCTCATCGAGCAGCCCCGAGCGAAGCACCCGTGCGATAAGCCTCGCGTCGAGGCGATCCGTCTTCGCTCGCGCGTCGCTGATCCCCTTCAATTTGCGAGTGTTGGCCACGACGACGCGGATGCCACGGGCCTGTAGGAGCGAGACAATCCTGTCCGCTCCCGTGGTCGCCTCGAGCGCCACGACGTCGCTCGCGGCCAGGCTCTGAGCAAACAGCTCCAGCGACGCCACCCGCGTTGGTATCCGACCCGCAGACCTGACCGCCTCCTCGTCGGCGATCGCGACCTCGCAAAAGTCGCGATGAACGTCCAATCCGATCCAGCGCATCTGCGCCTCCCTTCGCGAAGAAGTAAGCGGGAGCGCGGCGGGACACACGACAAGGACGGATTCGTGCTCACGGCACACCGGGTCGAGTCGCAGGGGCGGCCACGAACAACGTCGAGCTCGCAGCTCATCAGTCAGATCGGCCTGCCCGTCCGCGCCTCCCTACGAGGCCCCTTGTCCCGGAGGCACCATGCTCCCGGCGGGGTCGGACAGCAGTTTCATGCCCCGACAACGGCTCCTGCCTACCGGGCGATCCTGCATGCGCTCGCCTGCAAGACACTCGGGCTCCGACACCTACGCACGCGCCCCTACCGGCCGCGCACCAACGGCAAGGCGGAGCGCTTCATCCGCACGATGCTCGGCGGCTGGGCGTACGCGGCCGTCTACCAGACCCAGCGCAACGCCGCCGCGCCCTGCCCGCCTGGCTCGACTTCTACAATCACCGCCGACCCCACGGCAGCCTCAGCCGCCAAGCACCGACCGCGCGCCTTGACGCGCTCAGGAACAACATTGTCGGGTCCTACAGCTAGCGCCCGCGAAGCCTGCTCGGCGGGAGGGCACCCGCCGACCGCGTTCCTAGACTCGCAGCGTGTCGAGCGTGCCCGAGCCGCCGCCGAAGCGCGTCGAGATCACGATCTCCGCCCGGACGATCGCGACCGTCCTCGGGGTCGCCGCGTTCGTGTGGGCCTTCATCGCGGCGCGGCAGGCCGTGCTCTGGGTGTTCATCGCGCTCTTCCTCGCGATCGTGCTGCAGACGCCCGTCACGTGGCTCGAGGAGCGGGCCGGCATACGGCGCGGCAACGCGGCGATGATCGTCGTGCTCGGCGTGATGGGGTTCCTCGGCCTGCTCTCGTACCTCCTCGTGAGCCCGTTCGTCGGCGCGGTGCGGAACCTCATCGAGGACCTGCCCACGATCGTCGAGCGGATCCGGGCCTCGGAGCTCTTCCAGCAGATCGACCAGCGCACCGACCTCGGCGACAAGCTCCAGGAGCGGGCGCAGACGCTCGCGGCGGACCTGCCGACCAAGATCGGCGACGCGTTCGCGGTCGGCGGCAAGGTCTTCGGGTTCGGCCTCGGCGCCGTGACGATCACCTTCATGACGCTCTTCCTCGTGATCGACCTCCCGAACCTGTCGCGCTCGCTGCACAGCGTCCTCTACCCGCGCGAGTCGGCCCGGACGGCGGCGCTGGAGGAGCGGATCACGCGGACGATCGGGCGGTACGCGATCGGCGCCGTCGTCATCGCGACGATCGCGGGCACGGTCAGGGGACGGCTGCGTGGATCCTCGGCGTTCCCTTCGCGCTCGCGCTCGGGATCGTCGCCGGGCTCCTCGGGCTCATCCCGCAGGTCGGGGCGACTCTCGCCGCCGTCGTCCTGTCGCTCGTCGCCCTCACCCAGGGCGTCCCACAGGCGCTGATCATGCTGATCGTCTGCATCGGCTACCAGCAGGTCGAGAACTACGTGCTCCAGCCGACGATCCAGGGGCGTGCCGCGGACATCTCCGGGTTCTTCGTGATCGCGAGCGTGATCGTGGGCGCCGCGCTCCTCGGCGTCGTCGGCGCGCTCATCGCGGTGCCGCTCACCGCCTCGGCGCAGATCGTGGTGCGGGAGCTCACCGCCGAGCGGCGCGCCGCGGTCGCGCTCGCGCATGCCGCGACGGCGCCACGGGCGGTCCCTCGCCGCCCGAGTAGCCGGCGGCGACGCCCGGGTCAGGCGCCCGAGGGCGCGAGGCTGCCGCGGCAGTCGCCGCAGCCGCCGCGCAGGACGACGTCGTGCGGCTCGAGCTCGTACCGGCCCCGGCGGCCCGCTCGAGCGCCTGCTCGAGCGGCCCGTCCTTGAACGGCTCGACCTTGCCGCAGTCGTCGCAGACGAGGTGGTGATGGTGATGGTCGCCGTCGAGCGCGGCTCGAAGCGGGCGACGCCGTCGCCGAGATCGATCCGCTGGACGAGGCGGAGCTCGGCGAGCGTCTCGAGCGCCCGGTACACGCTCGCGATCCCGACGCGCGCCTCCCGGCGCGCGAACCCGTCGTGGATCTCCTGGGCCGACCGGCAGCAGTCCTGCGCCGCCGAGGAACTCGACCACGGCGCGGCGGGCGCCGCCGCTACGCCGCTCTGCCGCGCGCGAGCCCTCGAGCGCGTCGTCGATCCAAGTGCTCACGGCGAAAACGATACCCGTTCTCAAAGACGTGCTAGCGTGCGCGCGCCGGTCCTCTCGGGAATCGTTCTCTTGTGCGTCGGCTCGCCCTCGCCGCTTGTGGAGGCAGGTGCGGCGGAGCCACGCGGGCGGACGACACGGTCGTCGCGGCCTTCTATCCGCTCGCCTGGGCCGTCGGCGAGGTCGCCGGCCCGACGCCGAGGTCGTGAACCTCACGCCCCCGGGCGCGGAGCCGCACGACGTCGAGCTGTCTCCGCGCGACGTCGGGCGCGTGCGGGGCGCGGAGCTCGTCGTGTACGTCGGAGGCGGTTTCCAGCCCGCGGTCGAGGACGCCGTCGACGGCCGGAGCGGGACGTCGCTCGACGTGCTCGCCCTGGACATCGCGCTCCGCGCAGGCGAGAGGCTCGACCCGCACGTCTGGCTCGACCCGGTCCGCTTCGCCGCGATCGCGCGCGAGATCGCCGGCGCGCTCGGCGGCGCCGCCGCCGGACGGGCTCGTCGCCCAGCTCGCGCGCCTCGACCGCGAGTATCGGCGCGGTCTCGAGCACTGCAGGCGACGCGAGCTCGTCACGCGCCACGCGGCCTTCGCCCGACTCGCGGCGCGCTACGGGCTCATGCAGGTCCCGCTCATCGGGATCTCTCCCGAGGCCGAGCCGGGCCCCAGGGAGCGTCGAGCGGCTCGTGGACGAGGTGCGCGCCTCGGGTGCGACGACAGTCTTCGCCGAGCCGCTCGTCTCGGCGCGCCTCGCGGAGACGGTCGCGCGCGAGGCAGGTGTGGAGGTGGCGGTCCTCGATCCGATCGAGGGCCTCACCGCACAGCGCGGCGACCGCGGGCGACGACTACCTCTCGGTCATGAGGACGAATCTCACGGCGCTGCGGAGGGCCTCGGATGCGGTAGGCATGACGTCCGGCGGTCGCGCTCGACGGCGTCTCGTTCGCGTACCGGGCGGGCCAGCACGTTCTCGAGGACGTCGTAGCTCGCGGTCGGCGAGGGCGAGTTCGTCGGCGATCGCAGGGCCGAACGGCGGCGGGAAGACGACGCTCGTCCGGATCGTGCTCGGACTGGAGCGGCCAGCGCCGGCCGAGCGGCTCTACGGCGAGCCGCGCCGGTTCTCGCGCCGAAGACGCTCGGCTATCTCGCGCAGCGCTCGCAGCTCGGCGTCGAGGCTCCCGCCACCGTGCGGGAGGTCGTCTCGGCCGGAAGGCTCGCGGTGGGAGGGCTGCTCGGCCCGATGCGGCGGCGGATCGCGAGTCGTCGGCGGCGCGATCGAGCGAGTCGGGCTCGCCGATCAGGCCGACGCACCGCTGCGGACGCTGTCGGGCGGGATGCAGCAGCGGGCGTTCATCGCGAAGGCGCTCGCAGGCGAGCCGTCGTCCTCGTCCTCGACGAGCCGACGACCGGCGTCGACGCCGAGTCGCAGGAGTCTTGGCCGCGCTGCTCGCCAGCTGCACTCGGACCTCGGCGTGACGATTCTGTACGTCTCCCACGAGTTCGGAGCGGTCGAGCACTTCGTCCAGCGCCTCGTCCTCGTGCGCGGCAGATCGTCTTCGACGGCCCGCCCAGCCAGCTTCCCGGGAGTCTGGCACGACCCCTCGCACGGGCACTATGCTTGAGTCGAGTTCATGCGGCTCGCATTCGGCGCAGGCGCCGTCGTCGGGGTCCTCGCGCCCGCGGTCGGGTTCTTCCTCGTCCAGCGCCGGCAGTCGCTGGTCGGCGACGGGATCGGGCACGTCGCCTTCGCCGGTGTCGCCGCCGGCAACCTGCTCGACGTCTCACCGGTCCTGACCGCGCTCGGTTCGCGGTGCGTCGGCGCGTTCGCGATCGAATGGCTCCGCTCACGAGGAGGGGCCG
>CAWJUF010000019.1:0-152661 GCA_963845965.1 uncultured Actinomycetes bacterium
GCGGCGATCGGCGCAGTGGGCGTAAGCGTCGAACAGTTCGCGCAGGGCGAGCCGATCGGCGGCCTCGGCCGGAGTGAGCTCGGTGTGGACGTGAGCGGATCAGCGTGGCGCCCGGTGCTGCGCCATGGCCGAGATCACCGTGACGCGCGCGAGAGGGTGGGGGTACTGTCGCCCCCTCGGTCTCCGCGCTTGCGCGCGCGTGCGCGCGCGTGAGGAAGTGGTCGGCGTTCGGGGCGAGGCCAGCCGCGACCAGGCCCCACCTCTATCATGGCTTCGAGGGGGTGGGCTACCCTCGGACGGCTGATGGCATCGCGCGAGCGGAGGCGTTTGAAAGCATCGCATGGTGGTGCGGTGAGCCGATCGGCCCTCCTCGGCCCGCCGATATGTTTTCCCAGAGGATGGGTGACGCACTCGTAACGACCGTCGTCGGGAGCTACCCCCAGCCCGACTGGCTGATCGATCGAGAGCGGTTGGGGTCGCGGCTGCCGCCGCGGGTGCGAGCCCGCGAGCTGTGGCGCATCGCGGAGCCGCACCTTGAGGAGGCACAGGACGACGCGACCCGGATCGCGGTGTCGGAGATGGAGCGTGCGGGCGTCGACATCGTCACGGACGGTGAGATGCGGCGCGAGAGCTACTCGAACCGGTTCGCGACCGCCCTCGACGGTGTCGACCTCGACACCCCCGGCGTGGCGCTGGATCGAACCGGTCATCCGAACCCGGTGCCGCGTGTGGTGGGCCCGATTCATCGCACAGGACCGGTCGAGGTGCGGGACGTCGAGTTCCTGCGTTCGATCACGGACCGGCGCATCAAGATCACGGTGCCGGGACCGTTCACGATGGCGCAGCAGGCGCAGAACGACCACTACGCCGATGCTCGGACGCTCGCGCTCGGGTACGCCGGGGCGGTGAACGAAGAGCTCCGGGACCTCAAAGCGGCGGGGGCGGACGTCGTCCAGATCGACGAGCCCTATCTGCAGGCGCGACCCGAGCAGGCCCTCGAGTACGCGATCGAGGCCATCAACCGTGCGCTCGAAGGGATCGATGGTGACACCGTGCTCCACACCTGCTTCGGCTACGCGCACATCGTTCACGAGCGCCTTCCCGGTTACCCGTTCATCCGCGAGCTCCAAGGCTGCGTCGCGACGCACCTCTCGCTCGAAGCGGCGCAGCCGAACCTCGACCCGCAGGTGCTGCTCGACGTTTCGGACAAAATCATCGTGCTCGGCGTCCTCGATCTCGGCTACCCCGGGGCGGAGACGGCCGAGGTCGTCGCGGGGCGAATCCGCCGGGCGCTCACGGTCATGCCACCCGAGCGACTCGTCGTCGCGCCGGACTGCGGGATGAAGTACCTGTCGCGCGACCTCGCATACCGCAAGCTCGAAGCGATGGTCGCGGGCGCGAAGCTCGTCCGCGAGGAACTCGGCTTGTGACCATCGGGACGCCCGGCCGGCCGGTGACGGGCATCAGCCAGGCGTATCCCGATCGAGTCGAGGTGCGTGGGCGGGACCTGACGGGCGACCTCATGGGCCGCCTGACCTTCACCGCGTACGTCCACCTGCTGCTCACCGGCGACGAGCCGACCGACGACCAGCGCTTCTTCCTCGACCTGCTGCTCGTCTCGATCGCCGAGCACGGGATGATGCCGACCAACGTCGCCGCGCGGATGACGCTCGCGGCCGATCCCACCGCCCTGCAGGGCGCCGTCGCCGCGGGCATCCTCGGCGCGGGGCCGGTCGTCCTCGGGACGTCTGAGGAATGCGCGCTTCTCCTCGAGGATGCGAGCCGACGCGTCGCGGGCGGAGCGAGCCCAGAGGACGTCGTCTCGGACATCGCTCGCACCGCGCGCCAGTCCGGCGCCAAGGTGCCCGGCTTCGGCCACCCCGTGCATCGCCCGCTCGACCCGCGTGCGGAGCGGATCCTGGTGCTCGCCGACGAGCGTAGCGTGAGTGGCGACAATGTCGAGCTCGCGCGACTCCTCCGCGACGCGGTCGCGACCGAATGGGAGAAGCCGCTGCCGATGAACGTCTCGCTCCCGATCGCCGCGGTGATGCTCGACCTCGGCTATCCAGCGGCGGCCGTCAAGGTGGTTCCGATCCTCGCGCGAACGGCGGGGCTGCTGGCGCACCTCGTCGAGGAGCAGGAGAACCCGCTCGGCTTCTTCCTCGCCGGGAAGGCCGAGGAGGCGGTCGCCTACGAACCTCCCTCCGACGACTGATGCTCGATCCGCAGGTCGAGGCGCGCTCGTGGGACGAACAGCTCGCGCTCGACGACGGCGCCTACCGCGCGCAGCTCGCGTACCTGCTCGAGCGCTCGCCGTTCTACCGGGACAAGCTCGGCCACTCCTCTGCGGACGACGCGGGAGGGCTCGCCGAGATCGCCGGGCTTCCGCTCACCGAGAAGCCCGAGCTGAAGGCCACCGCGACGGAAGAGAACCCGGTCGGCGCGCACCTGTGCGTCGACCGCTCGCAGATCGTGCGCATCTATTCGACGAGCGGCACCACCGGGACTCCGAGCTACATCCCTCTGACCAAGCGGGACCTGGACGACTGGGTCACCGGCTCCGCTCGCAGCTACGCGGCGTCCGGGATCTCGGCCGGCCAGCGCATTGTGTCGACGTACAACGCCGGCCCGTTCGTGGCCGGCGCGGCGCTCGCCTCATTCGACCTGATCGGCCTCTGCCATGTCCCCGTCGGCACGGGGAACACGGAGCGGCTCGTGCGCGCGATCGAGCTGCTGCGACCTGAGGCGGCTGTGCTCACGCCGTCATACGCGGCCTATCTCCTGGAATGGACGTCGGGCCGTGGGTTCGACCTGCGAAGCTCGAGCGTCGAGCGAGTCCTGGTCGCCGGCGAGCCGGGCGGCGGTGAGCCGGCGCTGCGGGCGAGGCTGGAGGAGGGCTGGGGCGCACGTGTCACCGAGGCCATGGGAATCGGAGACATCGGGATCTCGCTCTGGGGCGAGTGCGAGGAGCAGGACGGCATGCATCTCGGCGCGCGCGGGTTCGTCCACCCCGAGCTGATCGACCCGGCGACCGGCGAAGGGATCCCGATCGAGGACGGCGCCTCGGGCGAGCTCGTGCTCACGCATCTCCGGCACCAGGCGGCGCCGCTCCTGCGCTTCCGGACGCGCGACCACGTCCACGTGCGGACGAGCCCGTGTCCGTGCGGGCGCACCGGGCCGCGCGTGCGCTGCGTCGGCCGCACCGACGACATGCTGATCGTGCGCGGGGTCAACGTCTTCCCGTCGGCGGTGCGCGACGTCGTCGGTGGCTTCGCCCCGCGCGTGAGCGGCCACATCCGCGTTCGGCCCGAGTCCGCAGGCGTCAAGCAGGAGCCGCCCCTCCCCGTCGCCGTCGAGCTCGCCGACGGGGTCGAGCTCGACGAGGACCTCGCCGAGGCGATCCGTGAGAGAATACGCGCCGTGCTCGTCGTCTCCACACGCGTCGAGCTCGTACCATGGGGGAGCCTGGCGCGAAGCGAGTACAAGGCGGAACTGGTGGACCGCGGCGCATGAGGAAGATCCAGACCCAGGGCGTCCACCACATCACGATCAACGGCGCGAGCCGCCAGACGTCGATCGACTTCTGGGAGGGCGTGCTCGGGATGCCGTTCGTGTTCGAGCAGCCGAATCTCGACAACGCCGCCGAGAGCCACCTCTACTTCGACCCGGCGACGGGCGCCTGATCACGGTGTTCACGAACGAGGAGCGCGCGCCGGAGCGGAAGTCGGCGCCGAGGGAGCCGGGCATCGTGCACCACCTCGCGTTCGCGCTCTCGCAGGCGACCTTCGCTCAGACCGTCGAGCGCCTCGACGAGCGCGGCATCGAGCATTCCGCGGTCAAGGATCGCGGCTTCATGGACTCGATCTACTTCGAGGACCCGCTCGGGCTGCTCGTGGAGCTCGCGTCCTATCGTTTCGAGGCGCCGCACGGAAACACGCACACCGACGTCCTCCTCGAGGCGCACAACCTGCGTGTCGAGCGGGGCGATCCCAACATCGACCGCGTTCACCTCGCCGACGCCATCGAGCGGCTCGTCACGCGCTCGCAGGCGTCGCTCTCGGACGACCGCTCACCGAAGAACCCGTACTGAAGGAGGAGTGATGGCAACGCACACCCTGAGCATCCTGAAGCCGAGCGTGAACAACCTGACCGTCCGCATCTTCGTGCGCGCCGCAGATCTCGACTTCGAGGAGATCGACGTCTGGGGGAAGAAGTCGACGCCGGACTTCCTCGCGAAGGATCCGGCCGACCTAACGCCGCTACTCGAGGAGGAGGGGCTGCCGAAGGGTTCCCTCTGGGAGAGCTGCGCGATCATGCAGTACCTCTGCAACAAGCACGGTCTCGATCGCTTCTACTCGACCGATCCGGGCGAGCGAGCGATGGTCGACAGCGCGATGTTCTACTTGATCGGCACCTTCTATCCGCTGCTGGCGCGCGCGACCTATCCGGCGCTGCGCTTCGGTCAGTACGCGGGCGAGGTCGCTACGGCGGAGGTCTCGGACGAGCTGAAGGAGCAGGCCCGGAAGGAGGCCGAGACCGCGCTCGCAGGGCCGCTCGAGACGTTCAACACGTTCTTCCTCGCTGGTGAGTCGTTCGTCGGAGGCGACGAGCCTTCGATCGCGGACATTCGCTGGGCGGCAACGCTCGAGTTCCTGCGCGCGATCGACTACGACTTCCCGGCCTGGGCCGACGAGTACCTCGAGCGGATGGAGGAGGCGCTCGGCGGCGCGTACTCGGAGCCCGTGGCCGATGTCCGAGGCTACATCGAGTACGTGAAGTCGGAGGCGGCCGCCACCTAGCGGCGCAGGGAACGCCCGATGAGGCCGGGCGTTCCCGAATCTGCGGCCCACGCGGCGCGGCTCGGGCTCCTGTCCGCGCCCGTACCGCGCTCGGCCCTCGCGTTCTCGGAGACGACGGCGTCGATGGCGAACGTGCACGTCGAGGGGCGGAACTTCTACCCGCCGATGCTCCACGACATCGCCTCGGCGTCGAGCTCGATCCACATCGACCAGGTCGGATTCAGGCCAGGAGAGGTCCCGGCAGCGACGCCCCGCCCCGCATGACACCCAGATCGCGCGATGAAGTGTCGCTCGAGGCCGCCCACGACGAGCCGTCGATCACCGTGCCGTCGACGCGAAACCTCGAACCCTGGCTGCAGCCGTCCCGAGTCCGCGCTCGCGCCTGAGTCGACCAGCGGGTGAGGTGCCCCTTGAGCGAGCCCCGTCTCGCGTGCGCGCAGGAGAAGGACGTCGTCCGGGAGTTGCATGGATTTACGCCGCGGCGGTGCCGGCGGGGACGAGGAGTGGGCGAGGGAGAGGAGTCTGCGCGGCTTGGCTGCCCGGGAAGTCGATCCTGAGTCTGTACCAGCCGCCGGCGAGCGCAGCGGGCAGCGGGAGCTCCAGCGTGGTCCGCCCCGGCTTCAAGGCGACGACTGTACGCAGGCGCGAGGAGCCTTTCCGCAGGAGCTGTAGCTGGGCGCGGGCGGGCGTCGAGACTCGGAGGACGATGCGCACCGTGCGCGCGCCGGCGCGTGTGAGGACCTGGACGCGGATGAGCCGCGCCGTGAGCGTCGTTGGCGGCGCCGGCTTGGCGGGCTCCGTCGTTGTTGGTGTGGTGGGCGGCGGCGGGTCGTTGGTGCACGTCGCGAGCGTCCGCGCCTCGTCCAGCCGGAGCTGATACCGGCCGCGGAGCTGCGCTGCGGGCCGCTCGACGTCCGCGATCCAGTCGCCCCAACGGGCCGGGTCCTTGCCGAAGCTCGCGTCACCTGCGGCGACCGCGCGCTGCTTCACCGCGAGCGCCTGGTCGACGAACCACTTCAGCTGCAGCTCGGGGTGGTCGGGGAAGCCGGCATACGGCCCTCGGTTCCAGATCCCGGTTCTCATCTGGAAGAAGCCGACGGAATCGCCGTCGCCCGACTTGACGTTTCGGAGGCCCGACGACTCGAGGGCAGCCATCACCGGCAGCTCGCCCGGGATCCCGCGCGACCGAGCGCCGTGCGCCATCCACCGCGCAAGCGCAGCCTGCGCCGCGTCGTCGCCCGGGTACGCAACCGGCACCGCGCACGACCCGTCGTCCGCGTGCGAGCTCTCCGTCAGCCAAGCCGAGAAGACGATCGCGCCGACCAGCGCCGCTACCAACCCGCCCACTACGCCGACACGCATCGCAACCGGAGCGTAGACCGATTCGCGACGGCGGGGCCCTTCTCCCGTGGGGCGCGACGATACTTCTCGTGTGCTGGACGCGATTGTGGGGTTGCTGTCCGATCTCGTGAGGATCGACTCGGTCAACCCGTCGCTGGTGGAGGGTGGCGCCGGCGAGGGGGCGATCGCAGCGTTTGTTGCCGGTTGGGCGTTGGGCCACCGCCTCGAGGTCGAGTGGTTCGAGGAGACGGCCGGTAGGCCGAGCGTTGTGGTGCGGTCACGTGGCGTTGGCGGCGGCCGAACGCTGTTGCTCTGCGGTCACACCGACACGGTTAGCCTTGGCGTCGTCGTCGAGCCCCTTGCGGCGAGGGTCGACGGCGACCGGCTGTACGGCCGCGGCGCCTATGACATGAAGGCGGGTCTTGCGGCCGCGCTCATGACGTGTGCTGAGGCGCGCCGATTGGGGCTTTCGGGTGACGTTGTGGTTGCGGCCGTGGCCGACGAGGAGCATGCGAGCATCGGCATGCAGGAGGTGCTGCTCAGCGTTCGCGCCGACGCAGCGATCGTCACAGAGCCGACCGGGCTGGATGTCGTCGTCGCGCACCGCGGGTTCGCCTGGGCCGAGATCGAGGTGATTGGCCGTGCCGCGCACGGCTCGCGGCCTGACTCCGGCGTCGATGCGATCGCCAGGTCGGGGCCGATCCTCACGGGTCTGACGAGACTCGACGAGTCGCTGGCGCGGACGACGACGCATCCGTTGCTCGGCCGCGGCTCGGTGCATGCTTCGGTGATCGCGGGGGGTGTCGAGCTGTCGAGCTACCCGGCGCGTTGCGTGATCGGCGTCGAGCGCCGCACGCTCCCCGGCGAGTCGGCCGCGACGTTCGAGGTCGAGCTCGACCGACTCCTCGACGAGTGTCGGGCAGCCGACCCGCAGCTCGAGGTTCGGCGTCGCACGCTTCTCGACCGTGACCCGTTCTCGGGCCCGGAGGACGGCGAGATCGTCACAGCGACGCTGGCTGCAGCCCGCGCGGAGGGGGCCGATCCAGCGGTGGCCGGCGCAGGCTATTGGGCTGACTCTGCGTTCATCGCGGCGGGGGGGATCCCGACAGTCCTCTTCGGCCCCGGCGGCGCGGGCGCGCATGAGTACGAGGAGTGGGTGAGCATCGCCGACACGAAGCTTGTGGCGCGCACGCTGATTCGGGTTGCGCAGGCGATCTGCACGTGAGCGCACTCGTCAACGCATCGTTCGATCCGTCGAGTGTCCCGCCCCCGAGCGACGAGGCAGCGAGCTTCCACGCTGCCCTGGAGGGGTACGAACCGACGCCGCTGGGCGAGCTCCCGGCGATCGCGGCGGAGCTCGACCTGGCCTCCGTGGCGCTCAAGGACGAGTCGAACCGCCTCGGGCTGCCCGCGTTCAAGATCCTCGGCGCGTCGTGGGCGCTCGACCAGGCGCTACGCAACGCCCCGGAAACACTCACGGTAGTCGCGGCAAGCGCCGGCAATCACGGGCGGGCGGTCGCGAACGCCGCAGCGCGACGCGGGCTGCGAGCCCGTATCTTCGTCCCAGCACGCGCCCTGCCCGCACGGCGCGAGGCGATTGCCGGCGAAGGCGCAGAGGTCGTCGTGGTCGACGGGACGTACGAGGACGCGGTCGCCCGTGCTGCTAGGGAGGGTGAGGAGCCTGGGGTTCTCGAGATCGCGGACGTCGGCACATCCAAGGCCGCACATCGCGTCATCGACGGCTACGCGACGCTCTTCGACGAGACGCTCGAGCAGGGCACGTTCGACGTCATGCTGGTGCCGGTCGGGGTGGGCTCGCTGGCTGCGGCGGCAGCTCGCTTCGGTGCCCGACACGGCCTGAGCGTGATCGGGGTCGAGCCCGTGACGGCAGCGTGCCTGACCGCGTCGCTCGCGGAGGGTCGACCCGTCGTGATCGACACGCCGGGTTCGTCGATGGCCGGGCTCGACTGCGCGGAGGTTTCTTCCGCCGCGTGGCAGTCCCTGCGGAGCGGCATCCGGGGCACCGTTACGGTCGACGACGACGCGGCCGCCGCCGCCGTCGCCGAGTTCGAGGATCTCGGCCTGTCGATCGGGCATTCCGGCGCCGCGACCCTTGCCGCGGTGCGGTCGCTTGCCGAACGCCAGGACGCCGCCGAGCTCAGGACGGCGACCGGCGTCTCGCCCGGCTCCCGGGTCCTCCTGATCGCGACCGAAGGCCGCACCGACCTCCCGCCCGACGAATGACTCCCATTCGCCAGCCGCCGTGTGCCGCGCGCTCAACGTTCCGTGGCTGGCGTTCTCGTCTCGTAGCCGGGGCAGGTGAGGATCGGCTGTCGGGGGTACTTGGCGGGGATGGTGTCGTTGCGGCAGAGGAGGTAGAGCTGACCGCGGCGGCCGTGGACGTGGTGGACGAAGGTGCAGGACGTGCACAGGGTCGGCGGTCTATCGGCCATCGCGGCGCGGGCTGGCTGTTGGCGGGGCTAGAGTCGGGCTGGTGCGGATCTGCTCGTTCCTTCCGAGTGCGACGGAGATCGTCGCGGAGCTGGGATTGGTCGATTCGCTGGTGGGGGTGTCGGATGAGTGTCGTTGGCCGCCCGAGGTGATTGGGAAGCCGGTGGTGACGGCGGCGCGGATCGACCCGTCGAGCATGTCGAGTCTCGAGATCGACGAGGCGATCCGCTCGTCGGTGGGTGATGGTCGTTCGTTGTACACCGTGGATGCGGAGCTGATCGATTCGCTCGCGCCGGATGTGATCCTGACGCAGGATCTGTGCGCGGTGTGCGCGGTGTCGAGTGGGGAGCTCGCGTCGGCGTGTCCGGTCGACGCGCAGGTGGTATCTCTGGATCCGCGCACGCTGGCCGAGGTGGCTGAGACCGTTCGTGTGCTTGGCTCGCGACTCGGCGCCCGTGAGCGGGGTGCGGAGCTTGCGTCCCGTATGCTCGGAACGATCGAGAGCGTGGCTGCCTCGGTTCAAGGCTTGCCGAAGCGTCGGGTGTTCTTCGCGGAGTGGATTGAACCGCCGTTCTGTGCCGGGCACTGGCTTCCCGAGATGATCGACCTTGCGGGTGGCGTCGACGTCCTCGGCTCTGCCGGGCAGCCGTCACATGCGACGAGCTGGGGCCTCGTGCGTGCCCTGGAGCCAGAGCTCGTGATCGTCGGTCCTTGTGGCTTCGATGTCGACGAGGCCGCCGAGCGCGCGGTCGAGATCGAGTTCTGGTGCCCGGCCGTGGCGGTTGACGGCGACGCCTACTACTCGCGGCCGGCGCCGCGGCTCGCGGACGGTGTGCGCCAACTTGCACACCTGTTCCACCCGGGTGCTGCCCAGGATCCCGGGCTGCCTGCGATTCCCCTCGGCCGGCGGACTGCTGTCGAAGCGCCCTTCACCAACGCTCGCCTGGCCGACGCGTAGCCGCCCCGTCGACCGTGCGAGCGTTGCCCGTGTCTCCAGTGCGCCGCGGGAGAGAGTGTGAGCGTTCGGGGGCCGCCGCCGGCGAGGTGGTCATCGTCAATCGTCCGGATCGGCAGGTGCCCGTACCCGGGGAGGCGTCAGGCAGTCTCCGCAAGGGCGATCGCGCCGAGTACACCCGACCGGGAGCCGAGTGCCGGTGGCGTGATGTAGCTCGAGATCCCGTCGACCGACGTTCCGGCATCGAGATACCCGTTCATGAGGCCCGTGACCTCGTGCTGCACGAGTCCGAGCAGCTCGGGACGGGTCATCACGCCTCCGCCGAGAACGATGCGCTCCGGGGAGAGCACGAACGTTACGGACACGAGACCGAAGGCGAGGTAGCGGGCTTGGAGCTCCCAGGCTGCCGCGTCGGCGAGCTCGAAGGCCGGCCGGCCCCAGCGCGCCTCGATCGCACGGCCCGACGCGAGCCCTTCCCAGCAGTCTCCGTGGTAGGGGCAGACGCCTGGAAAGGGGTCTGCGTCCCGGTCATGCGGGATGCGAATGTGGCCGAATTCGGGATGCACCAGCCCATGCAGCAGCTTTCCGCCGAGCATGCCGCCGCCGCCGATCCCGGTGCCGACGGTGATGTAGCAAAAGGTGTCGAGCCCCTGGGCCGCGCCCCAGCGGTACTCGGCGAGCGCGGCGGCGTTGACGTCCGTATCGAAGGCCACGGGCACCGAGAGTCGCCGGCCAATCTCCTGCGCGACATCGGTGTGTGCCCAGCCCGGCTTCGGCGTCGTCGTGATGTGGCCCCAGGTCGGCGACGACGGCTTCCGGTCGAGGGGACCGAACGAGCCGATCCCGATCGCAGCGACCGGCCCCTCGCGTTCGAAGAAGGCGACGACCCGGCCAATGGTCTCCTGGGGGACCGTCGTCGGAATCGTCTCCGCCGCGCGCAGATCGGCAGGTCCCGTCCCTACTGCGCACTCCCACTTCGACCCGCCAGCCTCGATCCCGCCGTAGACGGTCATGCTCGCCGCGCCCTGAGCGAGGCGCCGCACGACTTGCGGACGACGAACTGGGCCGGAAGAACGACCATGCGTTTGCGTTCTGGCCCCCGGCCTTCGATGCGATCGAGCAGTAGCTGCGTACCGAGCGTCCCGAATGCCTCCGCCGGTTGCTCCATGACGGTGAGGAAGGGATTGAGTCGCGAGGCGTACTCGATGTCGTCGAAGCAGACGAGCGCCACATCGTCGGGGACCTCGAGCCCGACCTCGCGCACCGCCTCGATCGCGCCGAGGGCGACGAGATTGTTGACCGTGAATACCGCGGTGGGGGGATCGTCCAGCTGGAGGAGCCGCTGCATGCCCTCGAAGCCCCCACTCGGGTCGACGGTGGCCTTGGCGACAATCGCCGGATCGAGCACGACGCCGGCCGCCCTGAGCGCGGACTCGTAGCCCCGCCGGCGGTCGCGAGCAGTCGAGACCTCGTCCGACTCGACGATGAAGCCGATCCGGCGGTGGCCAAGCGAGATCAGGTGCTCGACGAGTTGGTGCGCGCCACCCACGCTGTCGCCGAGGATGGCGTCGACGTCGATCCCGGGCACCGTCCGGTCGACCAGGACGAACGGGACACCGAACTTGGCGAGCCGAAGCAGGTGGCCCTTCGACCGGTCACTGACCGGTGCGATCGCGATCCCCTCGACCCTGTGGGCGATCATCTCCTCGATCACCTCGCGCTCGATGCGCAGGTCACCGCGCGTGTCGCAGAGAATGATGCGGTAGCCGGCTCGGCGCGCGACGTCTTCCGCCGCGCGCACGATCGCGGTGAAGAATGGGTTCGCGACGTCCGGCACGATCAGGGCCAGCGTTCCGGTGCGCTGGCGGCTGAAACCGCGCGCGAGCCGGCTCGGGACGTAGCCGAGCTCGGAGATCGCCTCCTCGACGCGCCTGCGCGTCTCCGGGCTGACACGCTGACTCACGTTGATCACGCGCGAGACGGTCATCGGGGAGACGCCGGACAACTGGGCGACGTCTTTGATCGTCACGCTGGTCGTCTTTCTTCGTCATCGTTTCCGTGGTATCAGTACCACAACTTTTCGGGGGATACATCCGAATATGCCGTGGAACACCTTGACTACGTAGCCGACACTGTGTTATCGATAACACAATCCACGACCTATGGCCGCTAGAAGGAGGCACGTTATGTACCAAGCGCCCGGAGACTCCCCGTCGCGGGGCAGGCGACTCTCGCTGGGTCTCGCGCTGTGCGTCATCACGCTTGCCGCGACGGCGAGCGTCGCGGCAGCCGCCTCTGGCGGCACCGCGAAACAGACCGACACGATCAAGGTCGGGCTGATCACGAAGGACGTCACGAACCCGTTCTTCGTCAAGATGAAGGCCGGAGCGACACGTCAGGCAAAGAAGCTCGGAGCCGAGCTGCTTTACGCCGCCGGTAAGAACAGCTCCGACAATGCGGGCCAGATCACGGCGATCGAGAACATGGTGACCGCGGGCGTCAAGGGCATCCTCATCACCGTTGCCGACGCGAAGGCCGAGAACGCCGCTATCGCGAAGGCGAGGAAGGCGGGCGTGATGGTGATCGCGCTCGACTCTCCGACCAGTCCGACGTCGGCCGTCAACGCGCTCTTCGCGACCAACAACTTCAACGCCGGCGTGCTGATCGGGAAGTATGCCAGGGCCGCGACGCGGGGTAAGACCGTGACGATCGCGATGCTCGACGAGCATGCGGGCTCGTCGGTCGGAGCGCTTCGGCACAACGGTTTCCTCAAGGGTTTCGGCATCAAGTCGGGTGACCAGCAGATCACCTGCATTGCGAACGGCGGCGGCAACACGGCCGACTCGCAGACGGCAATGGAGAATTGTCTTCAGAAGAACCCCGACATCGACGTCGTCTACACGATCAACGAGCCGAGCGCCGCCGGCGCCTGGACAGCCCTGAAGAACGCCGGCAAGACCCAAAGCGGAACGACGATCGTGTCCGTCGACGGCGGCTGCGCCGGCGTGCGGAACGTGAAGGCCGGAGTCATCGACGCCACTTCCCAGCAGTACCCGCTGCTGATGGCGTCGCTCGGCGTCTCGGCAGTCGCCAAGTACGCGAAGACCGGCACGAAGGCGTCCGGATACACCGACACCGGCGTCAACCTGATCGCGAAGAAGCCAGTGGCGGGCGTTTCGTCAAAGAGCGTCGCCTACGGCCTCGCCAACTGCTGGGGGTAGTCAGCCCCTGCCTGTCTGCGACCGGGGCTTCCTCCCTCCTGGGCCCCGGTCGCGGCCTGCTCCTGTTAGAGCCTAGGATCGCCTCCAGCCACTCTCTGAATCTACGGTGAACACGACCGACACCGCCACGGCCGACCGCCCGGACCGGCGGCCCAGTGTGCTGGAGCTCACGCTGCGCGTGCTCACGGCGCCGACCGTCGGCCCGCTCATCGCCCTGGTGCTGGCGATGGCGTTCTTCTCGTTCAAGTCCGACCGCTTCCTGGACGCCCAGAACCTGTCGCTCGTGCTCCAGCAGGTCATGGTCGTCGGGGTGCTCGCGATCGGCCAGACGCTCGTGATCCTGACCGCAGGGATCGATCTGTCGGTCGGGACGGTCATGGCGCTCGGCCAGGTGGTGATGACAAAGCTCGCCGTGGACAACGGCATGTCACCCGTACTGGCGATCTCAGTCGGGATCCTGGTCTGCGTCGGCTTCGGGGCCGTGAACGGCGGCCTCGTGACACTCCTCCGGCTACCGGCGTTCATCGTCACGCTCGGGACGCTCAACATCGCGTTCGCCCTGACCCACATCGTCTCGGGCGACCTGACATTTTCCGGACTCCCGAGCGAGCTGCTCTTCTTCGGGCGGACGTTCACGATCGGTCACGCCAACTTCACATACGGCGTCGTCTTCATGCTCGTGTTGTACGCGGTCGCCTGGTTCGGGCTCACGCAGACTGCCGGGGGCCGGCACATCTATGCCGTCGGCGACAACCCCGAGGCAGCGCGGTTGACGGGCATCAACACGAACCGCGTCCTGTTCAGCGTCTACGCGCTCGCCGGTCTCATGTCGGGGATGGCCGCCCTCCTCCTCGTCGCTCGCACGGAGCTCGGGGATCCGAACGCGGGTCAGACCACGGAAAACCTGGACAGCATCACCGCCGTCGTGCTCGGCGGCACGAGCCTGTTCGGCGGGAGGGGAAGCATCATCGGGACTCTTGATCGGCGCCGTGATCGTAGGCGTCTTCCGGAACGGGCTGACCCTCATCGGCGTCGAGGTCATCTACCAGTATCTCGTCACCGGCATCCTGGTGATCCTCGCCGTCTCGGTGGACCAGCTCACCCATCGGAGACTCGCGTGAGCACGCAACAGCCGATCCTCGAGGCGCGCGGGCTTGTCAAGCGGTTCGGGCATGTCGTGGCGCTGGATGGGGCTGACCTCGAGCTGTACCCGAACGAGATCCTCGCGATCATCGGCGACAACGGCGCCGGTAAGTCGACGCTGATCAAGGCACTCTCGGGGGCGCTGCAGCCGGACGAGGGCGAGATCCGCCTCGACGGCGAGCCGGCGCACTTCCACTCGCCGCGAGACGCTCGGCGAGCCGGGATCGAGACCGTCTACCAGGACCTCGCCGTCGCCCCGTCACTCGATATCGCCTCCAACATCTTCCTCGGCCGAGAGGTGCGGCGACGTGGCCCACAGGGCGGCCTGCTGCGGATGCTCAACAAGGGCGCCATGCGGCGCGATGCGAAACGACACTTCGCGGAACTCCAGATCGGTGTCCAGTCGATGACTCAGCCGGTCGAGAACCTCTCGGGCGGCCAGCGCCAAGGCGTCGCCGTCGCTCGGGCAGCCACCTGGGCCGAGCGGCTTGTGATCATGGACGAGCCCACCGCTGCGCTCGGCGTCAAGGAGACGGGCCAGGTGCTCGATCTCATCCGACGGGTCCGAGAGCGCGGCCTGCCCGTGATCCTGATCAGCCACGACATGCCCAACGTCTTCGCGCTTGCCGACCGCATCCTGATCATGCGGCTCGGCCGACGGGTGGCAGTCGTCGACGCCCCTCACTCACTCGATGCCGGAAGCGGTCGCGATCATGACGGGCGCGGCATCGGAGCAGACGTAACTCGCCGAAGAAGGGTCGCGCCCTCTCGGAAGACTCGATTTGGCGACACCCGACCCGAACAGGAGCGCACCATGACCTTCGTGCCAGCCGCTGATCGCTACCAGGGGATGCGGTACAACCGCTGCGGTCGCAGCGGCGTTCGGCTACCCGCCGTGTCGCTTGGCCTGTGGCACAACTTCGGCCACGAAGGGCCGCTCGACACTCAGCGGGCGATCGTGCGCCGCGCGTTCGACCTTGGTGTCACGCACTTCGACCTGGCGAACAATTACGGTCCGCCGTACGGCTCGGCGGAGGAGACGTTCGGCAGGCTGCTGCGCGACGACCTTCGCCCGTACCGCGACGAGCTCGTGGTCTCGACCAAGGCCGGCTACGACATGTGGCCCGGGCCGTACGGGGAGTGGGGCTCGCGCAAGTATCTGCTCGCGAGCCTCGACCAGAGCCTACGGCGGATGGGGCTCGAGTACGTCGACGTCTTCTACTCGCATCGGTTCGATCCCGAGACGCCGCTCGAGGAGACGATGGGAGCGCTCGACTCGGCAGTGCGCCAGGGAAAGGCGTTGTACGTGGGTATCTCGTCCTACTCCGCTGAGAAGACGCGGGAGGCGGCTGCGATCCTGCGCGACCTGGGCACCCCGCTCCTGATCCATCAACCGTCGTACTCGATGCTGAACCGCTGGATCGAGGACGGGCTGCTCGACGCGGTCGGCGAGCTCGGCGTCGGGTGCATTGCGTTCTCGCCGCTCGCGCAGGGGATGCTCACTGACAAGTATCTGCACGGCATCCCGGAGGGCTCGCGTGCGACCCACAACTCGACGCTCTCGCCCAAGCTCCTGAGCGACGAGACGGTCGCGAAGCTGACCGAGCTCAACGAGATCGCCGCCCAACGCGGCCAGTCACTGGCGCAGATGGCACTCGCGTGGACCCTCCGCGACCCGCGCGTGACCTCCGCCCTGATCGGCGCCTCGAGCGTGCCGCAGCTCGAGGCGAACATCGTCGCGCTGGACAAGCTCACTTTCACCCCGGAGGAGCTGAGCGAGATCGACCGCCACGCGACGGAGAGCGGCATCAACCTCTGGGCCGCGTCGAGCAGCTCATAGATCCACCGGCGTTCGAGACGGGAACCTGAGCGAAGGCCCGGGCATCTGCTCCGGGCCTTTGATGTCCCGGGTACGGCTTGACGAGGGACGGGAGCGACGGGACTCGAACCCGCGACCTCCGGCGTGACAGTTCTGTCCCGGCTTGGTCTCGGCAGGCCACGGGTAGTCTGAGCCGGGATAACACGCCGTAGGCAAGCAACGGCGTTTCGGTGTGGGCCACCGTTCGTCGGTGTGATCTGACAAGAATCTGACATTGCTAGGGGCGCGTACGTCTGGTTTGCCGGTCTCTTCGGATCGCTCAGGAGACGCGGAACGCCAGCGTTGTGCGGGTGAGCGAGCCGCCGACCGTGGCCGTGAGCCCGATGGTCAGGCGCTTACCGCGCGCACCAGCCGGGAGGCGGAAATAGCAGCGCGCTGTCGGGTTGTCCCAGACGAGGCGGATGTTTCTGAATCGCTTTCCGCTGATCCAGACGTTGCAGCGGATCGACCCCGGCGTCGGCGCGAACTCCACTCGCGCGACGAACTCGAAAGGCTGCGCCGCCCGCGGCGGGCGCGGGTTAACGGAGAGCACTTCGATACGCACGTCTCCGGCCGCGCCGTGCGCGGATGATGCAAGCGTGGTTGCCGCAGCCAACACCACCGCTGCAAGCGCGGCGAGCCAGCTGATCATGCGATCCAGACTACGCTCTTGCAGGGATCGGATGCGTCACGCCGTGATCGAGCGGTGCGGCCTCGAACTCGGCCGCGGTCTTCAGTGGCCGGCGTCTTGCGAGACGAACGCTGCGACATCAGCGATCTGCTGCTCGGTGAGCTGATCCTCGAACGGTGGCATCGCGCCTTGGCCGTTCGTCACCCGCTCGACCACGAGGTCATCACTCGGCTGCGAGTCGTCGAGGTTCGGGCCAATGGTGCCGGACGTGCCGGCGTCCGCGAGGGTGTGGCAGGCGCCGCAGTTCGCGACGAAGACCTCCTTGCCCGCGGCTGCATCCGGCTGCGGGCCT
Organism: uncultured Actinomycetes bacterium; assembly: GCA_963845965.1. Taxonomy (GTDB): domain Bacteria; phylum Actinomycetota; class Thermoleophilia; order Gaiellales; family Gaiellaceae; genus Gaiella. The sequence goes on from CAWJUF010000019.1 coordinate 16,752, forward strand.
TTCGAGACGTCGAGTACTACGGTCCTGCCGGCCGCCACGATCTCGTTCGCACCCGGACTCTGCGCGACGACGGTTCCCGCGGCCGCCTCGGAGTCCACGTCGCGGCGTCGGACGCTGAGGCCGGTAGGAATTTCAGCTTGGGCCTGCTCGTAGCTCTTGCTGACGACACCCGGCACGAGGAATTGTCCCGAGGGTGGCGGCGGAGCCGGAGCCGGGGCCGGAGCCGGAGTCGTTGTCGTCTCGTGGGACGTAGGCGTCTCCGGAGAGGTACTCGTCGTTATCCCATCGTCGTTGCCCCGAAGCGACGAGATGATCAGTCCGATGAACGCGGCGAGCACAACCGGAAAGGCCGCGGCGAGCACCCATTGCCACCAAGTTCGAGGCCTCCACTCACTCGACGGGCTGTTCATCGCATCGGCGCCTCTGATCTGGACGACGAACGCGAGGGTACTCCTGTTTCACTTGTTGCGCGACCGCTCCAAAACCCCTCGACCAGGCGCCCACTCGATCAGCAGGTCGACGGGGGTAGGGCCCGTCAGTCCCGCGTGCGCGCGCGAGCGAAGGCGCTCGACCTGGCGGTTGGTCGGCTGGTCAGGCACGAGCAGGTCCTATCATCCTCCGCCGCGGTCAGGGCGAGTGCCGGCCGCACCGCCGACGGTGACCTGGCGAACGCGACGGGAGCTCGAGCGTTTCGGACTCGGCGATCGCCGTCTGACGCTGTCGAGCGTTCCGCCTCTTGGTCTGGCCGCGGATGCCGTCTGTCTTGTCCAGACGGCCCAGTGTCGCTGCACACGCATGCGTTTAGGCCAGGCCGTTATGTCGTTGACTTCCGTTAGCGCAGATGCTGGTGTGTGCATTTCTACAGGGATGTCGGACGCGTGCCTTGCGGCCGCGCGTGTGGTCTTGCGACCGGGAGGTGACGCGTGGTACGGCATGGTTCGGAGAGCTATTTCGTCGTTGGCGAGGGGCTGCTTGGGGCGACGGCCGGCGAAAGGGTGCTCGCTGCCGCTTCGGCGGTGCCGCCGTTTCACCTCTCGCGGATGGGGCCGAAGGGGGATGGCGAGCAGCTTGGTCAGCCGAACCGGAAGAAGATCGCGGATGCGATGACGGTCGACAACCTCTCGCCGGGGGCTAAGATCGTCGTGGAACTCCCGCCCTCCCCTGAGGGCACCTGCCGGTATGAGCGCATGGATGGCACGACCGTTCATGGCGATGCGAGCGGCGAGTGGACGCTCGATGAGCATGGCGAGGCGGACGACATCGTGTTCTTTGTCTCGCCGCGCGGCCGGTCGAAGATCTCGTCGGCAGAAGAGTCGAGCGTGAATTGAACGCGGACTTCGTCGCCTACCACGACTCGAACTCGTTCATGCCGCAGGCGAGTTTCAGCTTCACGGATGCGCCACCGCGCCGCCAGCTTCCGAGCCGCAGCGATTGCGGCCGATGTCCGGGACGCCGCTCGGGCCGACGGTCAGCCAACGCGCACGATCCGGCATGGCCGCATCCGCCACCTCCCCGGCGGGCGGTACTCGGGCGGTGCAGCCGACCTGGACGAGCTCGTGCCGAGCGGCTCGCCGTGGCGGATCGGCCGCCTCACACACCGCCTTCGATGACCGCGCTGGGTCAGGGCACGGTGCGGCGCATGACGCAGTTCCCCGTGCCCTTGCTGCGGGCGAACGTGAAGCCCGCCCGCTCGAAGAGGGTGCGCGTCCCGTTGTAGAGCACGGACTTCTTGCCCTGCGTGTCGTGCGGGTAGCCCTCGACGACGCCACCGCCCGCCTCCGAGATCAGGTCGAGGGCACCCTGCAGCGCAACGGCCGACAGTCCCTTTCGCCGGTAGCGCCGGTCCACGAAGATGCAGGTGATCCGGTAGTCGGGGACGAGGTCAAGCTCCTCTTCGTACTGCTTGCGGTGGTAGATGTTCGGCAGCTCCTCGGGGCTCCCGTACTCGCACCACGCGACCGCCTCGTCCCCGTCGTAGACGAGCGCGGCATGCGCCCGGCCCTCCTCGACGAGGCGCCGCTTGAGACTCCGGTTGTCATCGGCGTCGAACGTCTTCTCGGAGTGCATCGTGTGGAAGTAGGTGCACCAGCAGCCCCCGAACACGCCGTTGTGCCGTTGCGCGAGCCCGGCGAACCCGTCCCAGGTGTCCGGGCCGAGCGCTCTGACCATGTACTCGCTCATCAGCTCCTCCGATCCGGCCGCCGCAGCCTAGTCGCGGTCGCCCGCTCTCCGACAGGTCTGGCGGCGCCGCCGACTAGCGACCGGGCCCCATCACGATCATGACCGCGAGGGGGTTGGGTGGTGCGCCCTGCGGCTGCGACAGCTTGGGCGCTGCGCCGTTGATGCCCAATGCCTCTGCGTTCTCACCGCGAGGTAGAGCAGCTGGCCCCATGAGAGCTTCTCGACTTCCTCGACAGTCGTGGGCGCCCGCGCCCAGGCCCCACCTCGCTACACGGCTTGGAGGGGGTGGGCTACTCTCGGACGCCTGAGGCGTCGCGTGCGTGCGCGTGCGCGCGGGGGGAAACGCAGGCCTTCACTGAACACCCCCGCGCCCAGGCCCCACCGTGATGATCATCGGGGTGGGGGTGGGTGCGCGGCTGTCCTCGCGTGCGTGCGCGTGCGCGCGATAGATATGCGCGCGATAGATAGAGGTAGGCGTTCGTGACGGGGGCGACGGCGGCTCCCGGCTCAACTGTGATCGACCTCACCGAGGGGTGGGGTGGCTGCCGATTGTGACCACGTGCCATCGGCTTTCCGGCCGGCGCCGACCTCGATCTCCGCGAGCGGGCTGTCGCTCCTGCCCAGCGCCTTGCCTCCAAGCACCGTCACGGTGAGAAGCGCGAGCACGAGCAGCGCAAGCGTCCGCGGCAGGCCGGCGTGGTCGGAGAGCACACCGATGATCGGCGGGCCGAGGATGAAACCGGTGTAGCCGAGCGTGAACGCTGCTGCGAGTGACGGTCCTGGCGGATTGATTCGTCCTGCGGCACTGAAGAGCAGCGGCACCGCATTTGCGATCCCGAGGCCGCAGAGTACAAGGCCGACGACGGCGGGAATGGTGTGGCCGATCAGGAGCACGCCGCCGAGCGCGATCGCGACCGTTGCCGTACCTGCACGAAGCAACATGCTGGCGCCAATCCGCTCGTTGACGGGATCACCGCCAAGCCGCGCGATGGCCATCCCCAACGAGAACGCGGTGAACGCGAGTGCCGCCGTCGCGGGACTCGCTCCGGTGTTGTGCTTGAGATAGATGCCGCTCCAGTCACCGATAGCGCCCTCCGCCAGCATCACGAGGAAGCAGAGTCCTCCTATCAGGATCACGGGCCGAGTCGGGAGCGCCAGCCCGTGTTCCTCCGAGGAGTGCGCAGACGAAGCTCCCAGCCTGCGGGTGATCCAAAGGCTCAGTAGGAAGAGGCCAACGCCGACGATCAGGCTTTCGACGCGTGGGTTGAGCCCTGCGGTGGCGGCGAGAGCGACGCATCCGGCAGCGGTGAACCCGCCGACGCTCCAACCGCCGTGCAGCGAGGACATCACTGGACGGCCGAGCCGCTCCTGGATTCCGACGCCGTGCGCGTTCATCGCGACATCCATCGCGCCGTTGCTCGCCCCAAACACAAACAAGAGCGGCGCAAGCGTGTACGGACTCGTCGCCAGTAGGGGAAGCGGCAGCATCAAGCAGAACACGAGTGCGGCCCACCGCGTGACCGAGGCACTCGGCACACGATCGAGCACGTGACCTGTCAACGGCATCGAGACGAACGCGCCGGCCGCCATACAGAGCAAGCAAACCCCGAGCGTCGCCTTCGAAAGGCCCAGCCGATCCTGCAACCAGGGAATGTGGGCGACCCAGGTGCCGACCATCGCTCCGTTGATGGCGAAGACAACGAACGTCGCGAGGCGCGGGCTCATACTTCCAGTGGCTAGCACATCACCGAATGACGCGAACAAGATCGGGTTGTATGCGGGACGTCCGTGTGACCGGCACGCCAGTCTCCGACCGGAACGCCGGCCCGTCGCCCGAATAGACCTCAGCCCCCCGAAAGACGAGCACGCGTCGTCTAGACGACGGCGAGCAGTCCGCCGTCGACGTAGAGGATCTGCCCGTTGACGTAGTCGGAGGCGGGCGACGCGAGGAACACGACGGCTCCTGCGAGCTCGTCGGGGTCGCCCCAGCGACGCGCGGGCACGCGACGCTCGAGCCACGTGACGAACTCCTCGCTCTCCTGGGGGTCGCGGTTCATCTCGGTGCGGAAGTACCCCGGCCCGATGCCGTTCGCCTGGATCCCGAAACGTGCCCAGTCGGCGCACATCGCCCGCGTCAGCTGCCGGAGGCCGCCCTTGGACCCGTGTAGGGCCCGATCATCTCGCGCCCCATCTCGCTCGTCGCCGAGCACGTGTTGACGATCTTCCCGCGGCCGCGCTCGATCATCTGCGGGACGACCGCGCGTGTGACGAGGAACGCGCTCGTGAGGTTCGTGTCGAGGACGCGATGCCACTCGTCGAGCTCGATCCGGTCGAGCCGACGCCGGTGCTGGACACCCGCGTTGTTGACGAGCATGTCGACGCGCCCGCGCCCTGCGATGCCGTCGGCGACGGCCTCGTCGTCCGTCACGTCGAACGGCGCGGCGACCGCGCCGTCCCAGAGCACCGCCTCGCACGCCCCGGCCGTCCGACCGTTGATCGCCACCCGGGCACCCGCGTCGGCCAGCGCCCGCGCCATCGCGAGCCCAAGCCCGCGGGTCGAGCCCGTCACGAGCGCCGTCAGGTCGGCCAGGTCGAAGAGCCCGCTCATCCGGTAACCGGGAGACGCACGTTGTGAAGGGTAGGCGTCCGTGTGGAGCACCGTCTGACGCGCGATCTCCATCCGCGTACCCGTGCCGACGTCCTTTCCCGTGTCCCCACGCCAGGCCCCGCCCCGATGGTGTCCACATGGGGGTGGGGTAACCCGAAGTCGCACCGACACTTCTCTGCGACCGGGCCCCACCACGATCACCGCATCGAGGGGGGTGGTGGGTACCCTCGGCCGGGTCAGTCCTTCGCGCGTGCGCGCGTGCGCGCGATATAGAAGTGGTGGGCGTTCGGGAGGGGGCGTAGCCTCGCGACAGGCCCCATCGCCATGACGATCACGAGGGGGGCGGTACCCGGTCTCGCGTGCGCGCGCGTGAGGAAGCGGATACGCGCGTTTGTGACCCCGGCCGCTCGCCCGCCGTTTTGGCGCTGTGGTCGCCGCATGGGGAGGGATACCAGGTCGTGACCTACCGCTACTTGGAGACAGTTCCTTCCATCCAGATGTTGACGGGCCCCTGGTTGCCATGCGACAGGTTCCCCCCAGTGCCGCGCCCTCGGAGGCCGGCGTATGCCCTGGTTCCGTTGGTGATTCTCCAGAACCCGAAGTGGCCGACGGTGACCCGGATGGTTCCCTTCGTACCGCGAAGGACGCGGACGCCCCGACCCGGTTCGCCGGCGCGGTCGTCAACGAACTTCCCGTCGTCAGTGATCGCGCCAACGACGGTGAAGCGCCCTCGACCAGGATTGGCAGGTCCAAGGCCCGACCCTATGAGGTGGATGGTCACATCGCCTTGCTCGGCCCTGCTTGGACTCGCAGACGCGTGGGTCGCCGCCCCGGTCGCGCTGACCTCCACCGCCAGCGCGAGCAATAGACCGACCGTGACCATGAGGCCAACGGGGGCGGGGTGGCGGATTCGCTTCGTGGGCATCTCAGACATCCCCTTTCCCGATCAATCCCGTTCCGCTTGCCGCGTGCGCGGTTTCACCGCGGTTAGTTGCAAGAATCACAAATCTTGGACCTCGCGAATCGATCTGTCGAACTCGGGGATCGTCCCCGACCGGCCCATCACCGGACGCGACGGGCGTTTGCCTGGATAGAAACCAAGGCGACTGTCACTGCGAGCCGGCGAAGTGGGTTGCCAGCCGACGGATCAGTTGCCACCGTGAACGTCTCCGCGATACGCCGGAGCTGACGATCGCCAGGCCCTCCCGCCGCCGCTCTGCGCCGGCCCGGGTCGTGGCGAACGCAGTCCTCGGGTCGAAGCCGTACCGTGGCGACGCGGTCTCGATGATGGTGTGCGACTGCAAGCCGTCCTCCTAGTTGCCGGATGCCCGCGATGCCGCTGTTCGCTTTCGGTGTCCCGACGCCTCAGCGGTTGCGGGTTGATCCCCACCAGCCTGGCAAGGCCGTTCCACCGCGTCTGTCCGCTACGCCTCGTTGCGTCTGCATCAGTCGTGACACCCGCCCGGCGGCCAACTCTGCCTCACCTCGGGCTCGCGTGCGCGCGCATGCGCGCGTCGGGAAGTGGTAGGCGTTCGCGAGCGGGTCATCCCTCACCCTCGGTATCCGATGCGACGACGTCTGCTTCGCGACAGGATCTTGGCCTTCATGGGCCACGGATGCTGTAACGAGTGCCGCCTTCCATTGAGTGCGGGGATCAGAGCGCGGAGAGGAAGTGCAGTGTGCGCCTTGTCACTAGTGCTGCCGCGTCGGCGTCGTAGCTGGGAAGCGAGGGGTCGATGAAGAGGTGCTCGGCGCCGGGGTAGACGAATAGTTCGGCCCGGTCGGGCCCGATCGTGGCAACCAGTTCGCGGGCAGCATCGATGTCGCCCTCGTGTGCGAAGAACTCGTCGTCGGCCTTGCCGTGGATCTGAGCGGGCAGGTCGTCTGGCCAGGGGCCGAAGGCGTATTCGCCGGTGATCGGGTAGCACGCTTCATAGAGGAGCGCCCCGCGCGCGCCGGCGCGCGTCTGGGCGAGTCGCTGGGCAGCGCCGACACCCCACGAAATGCCGGCGTACACTAGTCCCTCCGGCAGCGCCTGTGCGGCACGGTTCGCCTTCGCGTCGAGTGCATCGCCTGCTTCCCGAACGACGGCGAAGGCCTCGTCCATCGTGGCGAACGTGCGCCCGTCGAACAGATCTGGGGTGTGGACGATGTGCCCGGCCTGCCGCAGCGCGTCGGCGAACGATCGCACTCCCTCCGTCAGTCCTTGGATGTGGTGGTACAGCACAACCTCGGTCATCTCCGACCCTCCTGGCTATTGATCCATGAATCTAGTACGTTCCGCAATGCTAGTTTGATTGCCCATGTCTTGCAACCCGTCTCCGCCGGATTACGGCCTCGCCGACCGGCTCGCGCTCACCACCCCCGCCCAGGTGAAGGCGATCGGCCATCCCCTCCGGACGACGATCCTCGGTCTGCTCCATGAGCGGGCGGTGACGGTGACCGAGTTGGCGGTCGCAGTCGAACGACCGAAGAGCACCGTGGCTCACCACGTCAAGGTGCTCACCGAGGCCGGACTGGTGCAGGTCGTGAGGACGCGACGGGTGCGCGCGATCGAGGAGCGGTTCTACGGCCGCACGGCACGGATGTTCTACGTCGCGATAGAGCGAAGCCCGGACGGCGACGACCTGCCTCGAGACTTCAACGACTTCGAGGTCGCGGCGCGGGAGTCGGCGGCGGCATACGGGGACGGGAAACTGTGGGGTTTCATCCGGCACGCCCGCATCTCGGAGGCGCAGGCGTCGGAGTTCTGGGAGCGGATGGCGGAGCTGGTGACGGAGTTCGACCAGCTTCCCCGGTCGGGCGAGACCATGTATGGATTCGCGGTCGGCGTCTATCCCACCGACCATCCGACCCTACCGAGCAGCAACAACTAAAGGCTCCGTCTGACGGACTCGAACCGTCGACCCCCTGCCCGCGACCAGGCCCCACCATGATCACCGCATCGAGGGGGTTCGCACCCCGGCAGCCGGTTCACTGTCTCGCGTGCGGTGAGAGGAAGTGGTGGGCGTTTGGGAGCATTGCCCTGATTAAGGGAGAGTGCTGCGCCTGCGGGTGATGGGACTGCCCTGGTGGGATTGTAACGTCCTACATACGGGTCTAGCCTCTGTCCGTGACCGTCTGCACGGTTTGCGGGCAACGGAACCCTGCTGGCGCACGCTTCTGCAACGCATGCGCGTCGCCGCTCGATGCAGCGCGATGCTGTTGGGGAGCAGCGGAAGACGGTCACCGTCTTCTTCAGCGACGTCAGCGGCTCGACAGCGTTGGGAGAGCGACTGGACCCGGAGAGTTTGCGGCGAGTCCTCGCGCGGTACTTCGAAGTCGCACGCGAGGCCGTGGAACGTCATGGCGGCGTGGTCGAGAAGTTCATCGGCGACGCGGTGATGGCCGTCTTCGGCGTACCGCAAGTGCATGAGGACGACGCTCTACGAGCGGTGCGAGCGGCGACGGAGCTGCGCCTTGGGGTCTCGATGCTGAATGAGGAGCTCGAACGCGACTTCGGGACGAGGCTTGCGCTGCGGATCGGAGTCAACACCGGCGAGGTGGTTACCGGAACCGAGGAGCGCCTCGCGACGGGAGATGCGGTCAACGTCGCCGCTCGCTTGGAGCAGGCGGCTCAGCCGGACGACATCCTCATCGGCTCCGAGACGCTTCAGCACGTCGTCGATGCGGTTACGGTCGAGCTCATCGAGCGGCTCGAGCTGAAGGGCAAGGCGGAGCCGCTGGATGCCTACCGGCTGATCTCGGTGCGAGCGACGACCGGTGGCGTCGCACGCCCGGCTGGCGCGCCCATGGTCGGCCGAACGCGGCAGCTGAAGATGCTCCGCGACGCGTTCGACAACGTCGCCAGTGAGCGCTCGTGCCACTTGTTCACCGTGCTCGGATCGGCGGGCGTCGGAAAGACACGTCTCGTGTCGGAGTTCTTGCGCACCCTCGATGACGTCGCCGTTGTGCACGGAAGGTGCCTCTCCTACGGCGAGGGCATCACGTACTGGCCGGTCGTGGAGGTCGTGAAGCAAGCGGGCGGACCCGAGCTGCTCTCCGACGGGACCGCACGCCATGCGCTTGAGGTCATGCTCGGCGAGGCCGAGCTCACGTCGGCGGCAACGCCCGATCAAATCGCGTGGGCGTTTCGCAAATTGCTCGAGGCCAAGGCCGTGGAGGAGCCGCTGATTTGCCTGTTCGACGACATCCAGTGGGGCGAGAACGTCTTTCTCGAGCTTGTCGAGCATGTCGCGGATCTCTCGCGTGGGGCGCCGATACTGCTCCTGTGCATGGCACGCCCGGAGCTGCTCGACAGCCGACCGAACTGGGGAGGCGGCAAGCTGAACGCGACCAGCGTGCTCCTGGAGCCGCTCTCCGAGCAGGAGACCGACGAGCTGATCTCGAGCCTTCATCAAGGCTCCACGCTGGACGCGATGCTGCAGTCACGGATCCGCCGTGCCGCCGGCGGAAACCCGCTCTTCGTCGAGGAGATGCTCGCCCTCGCCCTGCAATCGAACGGCGCCGAGGTTGCCGTCCCGGCCTCGATCCACGCGCTGTTGGCCGCGCGGCTCGACCAGCTCGGCCCATCCGAGCGTCGCGTGCTCGAGCGCGGATCGGTCGAGGGAGAGGTCTTCCACCGAGGCGCCGTCGCGGCCCTCGGTCGCGGCGAGGCGCGGCTCGACGACTCTCTCACCGCGCTCGTCCGGAAGGACCTGGTCCGGCCGGAGCAACCGCAGCTCGTCGGAGAGGACGGCTACCGGTTCCGCCATCTCCTCATCCGGGACGCCGCCTACGAGGCGTTGCCGAAGGCGACTCGTGCGGAGCTACATGAACTCTTCGCATCATGGCTCGAGCGATACGGCGCGGAGCTCGTCGAGCTGGACGAGATTCTCGGCTACCACCTGGAGCAGGCATTTCGATACCGCAGCGAGCTCGGCCCGGTTTCCGACGACGATCGGCGGAGCGCCAGCCGTGCCGGCGAGCTACTCGCCCGGGCGGGGCGGCGGGCGCACGACCGCGGCGACAGGGCGGCCGCCATGGTCTTCTTCGAGCGCGCCGAGCGATTGCTGCCAGAGCCAAGCTCGGAGCATCTGCGCGTTCTGCTGGCCCGCGGGCGGTGCCTCGCAGACACTGGCGTCGACTGGCAAGCGAGCCGAATCTTCCTCGAACGAGCACAGGACGAAGCTGACGTTCTGGGGCGAGAGGACCTCGGGTTACGGGCTCAGCTCGAACTCTCGTACCTCGACATCATGACGGGGACGGTCGTCGACGCCGAGGCGCACGAAGCCCAGGCCCGAGCGTCGATCTCGGCTCTCGAGGCACACCATGACGACGAGGGTGTCGCCCGCGCGTGGTTCGTCCTCGCGACGACGTACTGGGTCCGAGCGCGCTGGGACGACATGCGCGAGCCGCTCGGTCGCTCGATCGCCTACGCAGAGCGGGCAGGGAACCGCAGCATGGAGCTAGAAGCGCTGGTACACGACCTCGCCGCCGTGGCGTTCGGCAGCACTCCGGTCGACGAAGGCATCCGGGTCGCGCGCCAGGTCCTCGAGGACGTCTCCGACAGCCGGGAGCTCCAGGGTTGGGCGATCCGGTTCATCGGTACCTTCCTGGCGCTCGAGGGTCGTGTCGCGGAGGGCCGCGAGCTACTGGAGCAGGCACGTGCCATCTTCACCGAACTCGGGAACCGAGAGGCACTAGTTGCTCTGGCGTTCTCGATGGGGCCGCTCGAGCTCAGAGCCGGGAATGCAGTGGCTGCCGAGGGCGAGTTCCGCACTGCTCTCGAGTCGGCGCAACGGATGGGCGACAGAGGTCGGCTGACGAACCTCGCCTCGGGCCTGGCCGACGCACTGCTCGACCAGGGTCGTATCGACGACGCAGCGGAGTACGTCGACCTCGCCCGTGACACAGCGGTGAAAGACGACGCGAGCGGGCAAGGCGCCTGGCGAATGGCGGCAGCGCGCCTGCTGCTTGGTCGTGGAGAGACCGGCGAGGCAATTCGGCTCGCGCGAGAGTCGATCTCGTTCATGGAGTCCAACCAGGAGCTTCTCACGCTTCCCGATCTGGTCCTGCGCCAGGCCGAGGTCTTTCAGGGCGCCGGCCTCGACGAGGACGCCAGACGTGCGTTTCGCGAAGCCATCGACCTCTTCGAACGGAAGGGATCGTCGGCAGAAGCGCAGCGAGCGCGCGACCGCCTCGCCACGATGGAAGCGGCGTAGACGAACGACCAAGATCGGTTGGTGCCCGTCGCCAGGTGATGGAGGCCACTCGTGCGTGGGCCCCCTACCCCCATCACCATGACCACGGCGAGCGGCTGGGGTGGTACTCGCCGCGAGCACGGTGGGGCAATCCGAGCACTCGAACTCGATCCATGCCGGCTTCGACGCCGAGGTCGCCGCCTCGAGCAGCGTCCGTTGAAGGTCCTCGACGCTCTCCGCTGCCGCCTCTGCCAGCCGAGGTCGCACGGTGGCCGGATTAACCGCACGACGCTCGTGGCCTGTCGGGACGTTTGTTCGCGTCGGGATCGGCCGAACTCGTCGTCACGATCGTCGGCTGCCACGAACTCCGCGCCTGCTTGCGTCGAGGCAGACCCTGCTTGAGGGCATCTGCCCCATGCTGCGCGAGCAGACGATCGTGATGGACGCAGAATTCGGAGCCCTCGATGACGGTGCGCTCGCACCTCCGACCGTCCCGCAACAACGCAGCACAGCGAGGAAACCCGTGCATGAGTAGATGGTGACACGTACGTACGTGCGCGCGCGCGAGGCTCAAGTCGAGGGGTGCGCGGGGCCGACTCGTCGATCGGGCATCGTCCGCGTTAGGTTGTGCGCGTGGACCCGACCGCGCACGGCTACGCGCTCGGCTCGAACGACGGCGAGCGTCTGACATTCGGCGGCGGTACCGTCCTGATCAAGGCTTCAACCGCGGCGTTCAGCATCTGGGAGGAGCTGCCGCCACTCCTCGACACACCTTCACATGCGCACGAGCACGAGGATGAGCTGTTCCACATTTTGGAAGGAGAGCACGTCTTTGAGTGCGGCGGCGATGAGTTCACGGTCGGCCCTGGGGCTTTCCTCCTCCTCCCGCGTGGGATGCCGCATGCGCATCGACGGTTGGTGCCGGAAGCCGGAAGGTTTCTCGTGGTGACGTGCCCTGGCGGATTTGACGGCTTCTTCCGGCTCCTGGCCGAAGCCGACCGTGCAGGCACGCTCGGACCCGAGACATACGCAGCTGCTTCCAGCCAGTACGGCATCACCTGGTTCTCTTGAACGTCGCGTCCGCCGAGTCCCACGAACCGCTCAGGCGTCATTGCTGAACACTCGCGCAGTCCACGATCATCTCACCTCAGCCCGGCCGCGACCGCGTGTGAGGAGGAGTGCCAGCGTAATGACCGCTGCTGCCGCCAGGAGAAGTCCGTCGTCCAGAACCCAGCTGGCGCTGAAGAGCGAGTCGACAACCACCCCAGCGAAGATGACGACGAGCGCGACCACCAACCCGACACGGATTCTGTGCCAGCGGTCCTGGCTGGGCATAACGCGAGTATAGGTCCGTGTGTACACGCTCGGCGGCCGAGGTCGTCCGACGGCCCGCTGCTCAAGCGACATTGCTGCAGGGCACGGTGGTGTTCTTTTGTGCGGCCCCGTGTCCGCTTGCTGAGCGTCTTGCGGCATGATGTCGCGTGTCAGGCTCCGGCCGTTGATCAGGGCAGAGCTGGGACAGGCTGGGGCTCCGCTGCCGGAGCGGGCGGCGAGCAGGCGTATGGGGTGGTCGTCGTTACCGCGTTGAAGCCGAGGCGTTCGAGAATGGGGTGGCTGTCGTCAGAGGCGTCCGTTTCGAGGTAGCGGAAGCTTTTGGCGGCGAGGTTCGCGCGGTAGACGACGGTGGCGCGATAGATCCCGCGTCGGCGCCACTCCGGCAGGGTCGCGCCGCCCCAGAGGGTGGCGAACTCGGTGCCGCGCTCGAACCGGATCCATGCGGCGCAGACGACGATCGCATTGGCCTCTGCCAGGACGACGGTGAGCGCGTCGGGATCGGCCGCGCGCTCCGACTCGAGCATGTCGACGAGCCAGCTCTGCTGATCCTCGTCTCCCCACACCGCCTGTTCGAGCGCCGCGATCCGTTCGAAGTCGGCGCGGCTCGTCACCTCCCGCAGCGTCACACCGTCGGGCAGTTGCACCTCGCCGGCGATCTCCGCGACGGGCGCGATCAGGATCGTCTCCGTCTCCTCGGGCACGAATCCTGCCGCGCGCAACCGCTGCGACAGGTCGTGGGGCAGATCGTGCGCATGCAGTTTCCACTCGAACCGCTCGCCCCGCTCGGCGAACATGTGCACCTGGCGCGCGATCAGCTCGTCGAGGTCCGCACCCTCGAGCCCGCCGAGGTCGCGGTAGACGACGAAGCCACGGCCTGCCCAGCCGAAGAAGCGCAATAGCGGCCCGTCCCGCTCGACCGCGACACCTCTTGGCAAGGGGTCGGGAACGCGGTCGCGAAGCTGCGCATCGTAGGCGGCGACCAGTTCCGACACCTCAGGCACGAGCAGACCCTAGACCTCAGCCGCTCGCCACCCGATACCGCCGCCAAGGGACATTCCCGAATGCCGGCGCAGGCGAGCCGCGAAACACCGGCACATGACTCGGGAACCCTGGTGACCTTTCCCGCGGTTCTTCCCGGCTACGATCGACGATTCCAGCGACCCGCTACCAAGGGGTGATTCGATGAGCGACAAGCCGAAGTGGCAGGTCGCGCTTCTCGACGACATCGAGCGGCGCGGCAGAGACATCCCGGTGCGCGAGCACCTCGGGATCCACGCATTCGGAATCAACGCCTACACACCCAGCGAGGACGGCACGCTGATCAGCGAGCACGACGAGGCCGGGTCGGGCCAGGAAGAGCTGTACATCGTGCTCGACGGGAATGTGACCTTCGAGCTCGACGGCGACACGGTCGATGCGCCCGCCGGGACGTTCGTGTTCGTCGGGCCGGAGTCGCGGCGGAAGGCGACCGGAGTTGGAACCGTGGTTGCCGTCGGCGCCACACCGGGCGAGGCGTACCAGGGGATCGACTGGGGTAAGGCGTGGCCATTCCACAGCGAGTCCATGAACGCCTATGGCGAACAGCGCTACGCCGACGCGCTCGAAGCGGTCCGTGGTGCCCTCGAGCGCATGCCGGACCACGCGGGCTTGCATTACAACTACGCGTGCTTCGCAACGCTCGCGGGCGACACCGGCGACGAGACGTTCGCCCACCTTCGCCGGTCCGTCGAGCTGTTACCGCGGTTCCGGGAAGACGCGCGCAGAGACGACGACTTTGCCGCCGTACGCGACGACCCGCGGTTCGAGGACGCTCTTCGCTAAGAGCGCAGGTTCCACGTTCGACGGCCCCGTGAAAGGGCCCCAGGGTGAGCACCGACCCTGCAAGTCGGAGGTGGCGCTGGATCCAGATCCGGGCATCGTGCGAACCGCCGACCGCGGGTCAGCTGCAGGTCTTGTCAAGCAGCTGTAAGAGCTCGTGCGCGACGAGCTCGATCTCCTTGTGACGCCATTCGGCCGCCCGGTAGTGGCAGGCGAGAAGCCCACTGCGGTGAAGGCGCCTGAAGTCGCCGTACACGAAGCCGTAGCGTCCCTTTGTCTGATCGGGAGCACCTTCGGTCAGCCCGAAATGCCACTCTCCGTACTCCTCCCAGGAGTGGTTGCGTAGAAATGCGTTCTGCGCAGCGGCCTTGGGTTGAATCTCGCCCCACTCGCTGTTGAGGACATACTGCCGAGCCCGGATCAGCTTCCGGGCGCGCGCGACGGCGCGTGCGTTGACCTCGTAGTTGGCCACATGTGGATATTGCTGAAAGCCGAGCCTGCTGGTGGCGAACAATCATTGGGTCGCGTGCGCGCGTGCGCGCGTGCGCGTGAGGGACGTGAGGCTGACCGTCGGCCGACATCGGAAGCGGATCGTCGCAGATCTGACCAACGAAGGCCCCGGCCGCGACTCGGGCCTTCGACACGTCAGACCGGCTTGAACAGGAACGGGAGCGACGGGACTCGAACCCGCGACCTCCGGCGTGACAGGCCGGCGTTCTAACCAACTGAACTACGCCCCCGAGCGCTGCGCGATTGTACCGGTGCGCCGGAGGGAGGGGTGGCGCGCGCCGGGCGTGTGGGCAGACTGAGAAGCGTGAACCTCGCCGACTGGATCGCGGTGGTCGTGATCGCGCTCGCCGCGATCAGCGGCTTCCGTCGCGGGCTCCTCACCGGGGCGCTGTCGCTCGCCGGCCTGGTGGCGGGCGCGCTGGTCGGTGCGCGGTTCGCGCCCGAGATCGTCGGCGACGCGAGCCCCTACGTTCCGCTCGTCGCGCTCGGCGGCGCGGCGATCGGGGGGATGCTCGGGCAGATGTCGGGCGCGTTCGTGGGGCGCTCCGCGCGCGGGCTGATCTCGATCCTGCCGCCGCTGCGCTGGCTCGACTCCGCGGGTGGGAGCGCGCTCGGCCTGTGCACGGGCCTCGCGATCTGCTGGGTCGTCGGCGCGACGCTCCTCTACCTCCCGGGCCAGACCGAGGCGCGGCGCCTGGCGCAGGAGTCGCGTGTCGTCTCGGCTCTCACGCAGGCTCTGCCGCCCGCAACGGTCATGGACGCGGTGGTGCGCATCGACCCGTTCGCCGCGATCGTCGGCCCTGCAGCCGGGGTTGCCGCGCCCGATCCCGGGATCGTGCGCGTCGCCGCCGTCCGGGCAGCCCGCCCGTCGGTCGTCCGCATCACCGGCTACGCCTGCGGGCTCGGGATCGAGGGATCGGGATGGATCGTCGGGCCGGGACTCGTCGTCACGAACGCCCACGTCGTCGCGGGCATCGACCGGCCGACTGTCGACCGGCGTGGCCGGCAAAGCTTCGAGGCCCGTGTGGTCTCCTTCGATGCGCACAACGACGTGGCAATCCTCCGCGTCCCGGGCCTGCGGGCCGGGCCGCTCCCGCTCGCCGATCCCGAGCGTGGTGAGCCGGCCGCGCTGCTCGGGTTCCCTGACAACGGTCCCTACCGCGCGACGCCCGTGCGGATGGGCCGTGCGGCAACGGTCGGAAGCCGGGACGCGTACGGCCGGCTCGAGCTCGGCCGGACGGTCGTCGCGCTCAGAGGGGCCGTCCAAGCCGGGAACTCGGGCGGCCCCGTCGTCGATCGCGACGGTCGGGTGATCGCGACGATCTTCGGGGCGCGGCAGGGGTCGGACGACGGATATGCGGTGCCGAACCAGGAGGTGGAGAGCGCCGTCGCGAACATCGGGCCGCCGCTCGCGACGGCCTGCGTGGCGCGCTGAGCGCCTGCTAGTCGCCCGGGACGATGCGGGAGACGGGCTCCGGACGGGGCGAGCCGCGGTCGACGGGCGTCTCCGCCGTCTCCGACCGGTCGCCCGCCTCCGCGAGCAGCTCGGCCAGCGCCAGCGCGAGCGCCCGCTGGCTCTCGGATGCGAACCGGTAGCCGGCCGGGCCGACGTCGTCACCGCGCTCGACGAGCTCGCGGTACGACCGCTCGCCCTCGGGCGTCGACCGCCAGGCCCGGCCGAAACGCTCGAGTTGCTCGGCGAGCGCGGCCAGCGCGCTGCGATAGCGCACCCAGCGGTGGTTGTCCCACGAGAGGCCCGCCTCCGTGCCGGGCGTGTCGGCAAAGCGCTCGACGAGCGCCCGCCCGGCGGCCTGCCCGCGCAGTGTCAGCGCGTCGATCACGTGCTGCGGCATCGTCAGGTTCATCCCGCCCTCGTCCGGCGCCGTGTGGACGTGGACGATGCGGTCGCGGTACCCGGGCTGGTGGGTCAGCGTCGCGTCGGCGTGGTTCTGCATCGTGCGAACGATCCCGGAGACGAAGCCGGTGAGGCCCCCGAGCCCGGGCTTCGAGTCGATCCGGTGCCAGCTGTCGAGCAGCCCGCCGACGTTCGACGAGGGAAGGTAGACGTTGTCGGCCTCGTCCGGGCCGCGGGGATGGTCGGGGTGGAAGCCGTCGAGGTCGATCGCGAAGGTCGGTCGCGTGGGCAGAGGCGTGTCGAAGAAATGGACGGGGAAGTTGCTCGCGATCCCGCCGTCGGAGAACCAGCAGACGTCGGCGACTAGCGGCTCCGCGGCCGGCCGGCCGTTGTCGACCGCCTCGACTGCATCGCGCGTTCGCTTGCTCGTCATGTCGAGTGCATGGAGCGGCACCGCGCTGATCAGGAGCGGGAAGCTCAGGCTCATGCGGGCGGCGACGACCACCGGGAGGTCCTCCGGCGCGGGGAACGGGCGCAGTGGGGCAAGTGCCTCGAGCCGGCGACGCGTGCGTTCCGCCTCGCGGCCGGCCGTCGGAGGCGGGTGTGCCTCCATCCAGGCGACGATCCGCTCGGGAAAGAACCGCCGCAGCTCGGCCGGATCGAAGAGGAGCTCGCGGTTCGACCACGGCATCCGGTGCGGGCGGCGATGGGTGACGTTCGTCGTCATCATCTGGAGGTCGATCCCCTTGGCGCCCAGGTCGCCGAACGTGAGCGGGCCGGCTGCGTGCCCCTCCTTCGCCGCAAGGTCGTCGACCAGGTCGGCGAGCCACGGGGTCAGCGCAGGCGTCGCGCTCCCTTCGGGCGAGAGGCCGGAGCAGAGGCCGAAGCCGTTCTCGCCGAGCGCCTTCGGTAGCCCGACCACGAGGCGCAGGCCGAGGGCGACGGCGAGCCCGAGGAGCGCGAGGAGGATCCCGGCGACGACGGCGCAGACGGCGAGCGCGCCGGAGCCCGTCCAGAGTGCGAGGACGACGAGCGCGACCCCGGGAGCCAGTCCGGCGACCGCCGTCAGCGGGAAGCTCCGGAGCGCGGCGCCGGCCACGCGCAACCACTTGCCGGCGCCCTTCCGTCCGAGGCCGGCGGCGAAGAGGCGGAAGAAGGGACGCGTCCGGGATTGGGGCTGGAAGAGGCGGAAGAGGTTGTCTCCGCCTCCGATCCACGCGGGCAGGCCGGCGAGCTTCTCGAAGCCGCCGTGCTCGCGGCCGTGCTCGGCGGCGGCCGCCCCGGCGGCCGCGATCGCGCCGGCCGACGTCCCGCCGACGTTCGCGAACCTGTACGTCCGCGCGAGCTCGCAGAGCGCGTGGGGGTAGACCACGCCGCTTGTGATCCCGCCCTTCATCACGACGTCGCACGTCTTCGTCGGCCGCGAGTAGTCGTACGTGCGCGGGTCGTCGCTCATCGCGGCGGCTTCGACCACGTGGCCGCGTCCTCTCGGGGCCCTGCCTGCCGCAGCGTCAGCGGTCGATCCACGCGGTCTCCCTCCAGCGCCTGGCCCTGGAGCCTAGAGCACCGCGGGCGTGGTTACCAGTGCCGCGCCCAGGGCTAGGTGAAGAGATCGAGTGCCGCGAGCGGCTGCTTGAACGGGGGAATCACGTAGATCCCGGCGGCGCGCTCCCGTGAGCCTTCGACGAGGTCGCGTGCGAGCTCGAGCCCGACCGCGGGCGCGTCCGCGCCGGCGTCCTGCAACGCCGACAGCACCGTCTCCGGGACGCTGATCCCCGGCACCTCGTTGTGGAGGCGGAGCGCCATCGCATGGCTTCGGAGCGGCCACACGCCGACGAGGACCGGGATCGGCCACGCGCCACCGAGGCGTTCGGCGAACCGGTCGAGCAACTCGACGTCGAAGAGCGCCTGCGTCATCGCGAAGCGCGCGCCGGCGTCGACCTTGTGCCGGAAGCGGTCGAGCTCGAGCTCGAGATCGGCGGCCGACGGGTTCACCGCGACGCCGACGAAGAACGAGGTTGGTGCGTCGATGCCCTTGCCCACGTAGTCCTCGCCGCGGTTGAGCGCCGTGAGCAGCTGCACGAGCCCGATCGAGTCGACCTCGTACACGCCACGAGAGCCCGGGTAGTCGCCGACGTGCGGCGGGTCGCCCGTCACCGCGAGGATGTTGCGGACGCCCTCGGCGTGGGCCCCGAGTAGGACGCCCTCGAGCCCCATCACGGTCGTGTCGCGCGGGGTGACGTGGGGGATCGTCTCGATCCCGGCCTCGCGCTGGAGGGTTGCCGAAGTCATCAACGCGTTCATCCGTGCTCGCGCCATCGGGTTGTCGTTGACGTCGACGTAGCCGACGTGCCCCGACGCCCGGATCGCGCGCGCGATCTCCACGAGGCCGTCGAGGGAGCCACCCTTCGGGGGGTCGAGCTCGAGCGAGACGACCCACTCGCCCTCGCGGAGCGCGCGTTCGAGGCCGGTCGCCTCCTGGCTCGCGGCAGGTGCGAGCGCGAGCTCCGGCTCGTCGACCTCGACGGTCGCGCGCGCGACGCGGCCTGCGTCGAAGGCCTCGCGGACCGCCGCGATCTGGGCCGGCGTGGTCCCGCAGCAGCCACCCACGATCATCGCGCCGAGGTCGACTGCCTGGACCGCGAACTCGGCGAAGTAGTCCGGCGTCGAGTGGGGGTAGACGACGCGGCCGCCGGCAAGGCTCGCGAGGCCGATGTTCGGGAGCGCGGCGAGCGGGAGACCGGCGTCCCGCATCCCGCGCAGGGCCTGGAGCGCCACGGTCGGCCCGGCGCCGTGGTTCGTTCCGATCGCGGCCACGTCCAGCGCGGCGAGGCGGCTTGCGGCGACCTCCGCGCCGACGCCTCCCGTGACCTCGGCCTCGTCGTCGAACGTCAGGAGTGCGACGATCGGAAGCGACGAGACGCCGCGCACGGCCTCGACCGCGACGGCGAGCTCCTCGAGGTCGAAGAAGGTCTCGACCATGAACAGCTCGACGCCGCGTCCCTCGAGCACCTGCGCCTGCGCCGCATACAGCGGGCCGTGCTCGGACGCGTCGAACACCTCCAGTTCGCCGAGCGGGCCGATCGACCCGGCCACGAAGACGTCGCGCCCCGCGACCTCGCGCGCCTCCCGTGCGAGCCGGACGGCGGCGGAGTTGATCTCCTCGAACGACTCGTCGAGGAGCAGGCGCGCGAGCTTGCGCCGGTTCGCGCCGAACGTGTTCGTCTCGATCAGCTCCGCCCCGGCGGCGATGTAGCTCGCGTGGACGGCGACGACGCTCTCGGGCGCGCGCAGGTTTGCCTCTTCCGGGCAGCGGAGGCCGGGCACCGCCTGCGAGATCAGCGCCCCTGTGCCGCCGTCGGCCACGACCGGCGGGCCGGTGCGGAGGCGTTCGAGGAATCGGCTCACGCTTCGACTGTAGTCTCGGTCCCGCCCGGAGATCGGGGCGAAGCGGGGCTGCCGCCGGGCCCCGCTCCGACACGACCGGTCTCCGACGCCGGAGCCGGCCCCCCTCGCGCCCGAGCGGCGTCCGGTGAGCGAAGCGGTCATCGGCGGCCCTGGAAGTCGGGCGTATCACCCCTCCGGGGTAACCGCATGCGGTGATCCGGCTCCTGAGACGGAGAGGGGGCGGCCTTCGCCGCCCCGGTCTCCACTCCGTCGGTCGCGGAAATGATTGCCGTCAGTTCCCGACCAGGAGCTACTTCCTCCATCGGCAGGAACGACGCCGGCCTGTAGCGCGCCGTTACGCGTCCGGATGGACGACGCGGCCCTCCATCCCGCCGGCGACCGTCACGAGCTCGCCGGTGACGTGGCCAGAGAGCCGCTCCGAGGCGAGCACGACGACCTGGGCGGCGACGTCCTCGGGCACGGCGACCTTGCGGAGCGGCATCGTCCGCGTAATCCTGCGAACGTCGTCCGCCTCCAGCAGGCCGCGCGTCATCGGCGACACCGTCCAGCCCGGCGCGACCGCGTTCACGCGCACGCCCGGGCCGAGCCGGGCGGCCTCGTTCTTCAGCGAGAGCAGGAGGCCGCCCTGGATCGCGGCCTTCGCCGCTGCGTAGTCGGCGTGCCCGGCCTCGCCGAAGCGGCCCGCGGTCGAACCGACGAGGACGAGCGCACCGCGACCCGTGTCGGCCACGCCGCGGAGAAAGGCCCGCGCGGTGAGGAAGGTCGCGGTGAGGTTGAGCGCGACCGTCCGCTCGAAGCGCGCGAGGTCGAGCGCCCAGACCGGCCGGTCCTCGGACGGGTAGACCCCCGCCACGGCTGCGCAGACGTCGACCGTGCCGAGCGCGTCCCGCGCGTCGGCGAAGAGTCGGTCGACCTCGGCCTCGACGGTCAGGTCGGCCCGGGAGACGGGCGCGCCGCCGAGCTCCTCCGCCAGCGCCTGCGCTCGTTCCTCCCCGCGGTGGTAGTGGACGAGGACGTGCGCTCCCTCGGCAGCGAACGCGCGCGCGCAGGCTGCGCCGATCCCGCCCGACGCGCCGGTGACGACGACGCCGTGCCCTGCGAGCCCTGTTTCCACGGTTTGGGACTGTAGATCCCGGCTGCGGATACCATCTGATGCGGTGATGTGCTAGCATCAATTCATGCGTACGACGCTCGACATCGATGACGACGTCGTCGTCGCGGCGAAGGAGCTCGCCGCGGGCGAGCGGCGTTCGCTCGGCTCCGTCATCTCCGAGCTCGCACGGCGCGGCCTGACACCGGCGCGTGTGGAGACAGACGGCGAGCTCCCGGTGATCCGTGTTCCGGCCGGGGCCCCGCCGATCACGCCAGAGATGGTGCGTCGCGCGCTCGACGAGGACTGAGCCGCTGCACCTGCTGGACGTCAACGCGCTCGTCGCGCTCGCGTGGGATTCCCACGTGCACCACACCGCGATCCGTACCTGGTTCGACGCTCACGCGGCGGGCGGCTGGGCGACGTGCCCGGTCACGGAGAGTGGGTTCGTTCGGGTCTCCTCGAACCGAAAGGTGCTTCCCGCAGCAATCGGCGTCGAGGAGGCGCGTGGAGTGCTGGCAGCGCTTCGGAGCGTGGGCGTCCATTCATTCCTGCTCGACGACGTCTCGATGGTCGACGACGATCTCCCTCGCCTGGTGGGACACCGGCAGGTGACGGATGCCCATCTACTGGCCCTTGCGCGTCGGCGACGCGCCTCGCTCGTGACCTTCGACGGCGGGGTGTTCGAGCTCGGCGCGGGGCGGGACGTCGAGCTGCTCCGGGCGTTCGCCTAGATGGTTGATCGGTAATTGGCGTGACGTCCGGGGGCGTCCCAGACCAAGCCGGGCGACGTCGGGTGCGGCCAGTACCCGAAGGTAGGGCCGTGCGGACGGGGTGATCCGGCGCAGCGTCTGGGGCGCCATCCGGTTCGCGCGAATTGCCGATCAACCATCTAGTACGTCTCGAGAGACGCGCGGCGGCGACCCTCCGCCTCGAACACGCGGAAGAGCACGTAGGCGGCGGTCGCGTAGGCGAGGCCGATCAGCGCCTCGGTCCAGAGCAGCCCCGCGACGTCGCCGAGCGGCGTGCCGGCGGCGATCTCGCGCGCCGCCTCGATCCCGTGGGTGAGCGGTAGGCAACGCCCGATCGCGGCGAGCCATCCCGGCAGGTCGTCGCTCGCGACGTTGACGCCGCAGACCAGGAGCATCAGGAAGTAGACGAGATTCGCGCCGAAGAAGACGTCGCGCGCACGCAGGCCGATCGAGCCGATCAGCATCCCGAGCGCCACGCAGGAGCACGTCGTCACGAGCACCGCGAAGGAGAGCGCCGGCACGCTGCCCTCCGCGGGCCGGAAGTCGAGCAGGAGCCACGAGACGGCGAACCCGAAGGCGGAGACGACGAGCCCGTTGACGACGAACGGGAGGGCGCGACCGGAGAAGATCGCGAGCCGGTTCGCGGGCGTCGCGAGCAGCGGTTGCAACGTGCCGTACTGGCGCTCGTTCGCGATGCCCATCGTCATCCCGTAGATCCCGGCCATCGCGGCGACCTGGATCGCGTTGCCGACGATGAAGAAGGCGTCGTCCTGCGACCCGGCGTAGCGCCCCAGGTAGGTGAAGAACAGGATCTGGAAGAGCGGGCTGCCGAGCATCGTCGCGACGTACATCCCGGGCTGGATCCAGTTGAAGAGCGCGCGGTACGAGATCGCGCCGCCGACGAAGAAGATGCGTGCCGAGGCGCTCACGTCAGCGACAGGGTGGCGCGGCTGCGTGCGAGCCGCTCGAAGTTCCGGAGCGCCACGGCGCCGAGCCCGAGGTAGACGAGCCCGAGCGCCACGCACAGCCCGATCTCGGGCCACGCGTTGCCGCCAAAGGCCGCCTCGCGGATCGCGCGCATCCCCCACGTCGGGGAGAGCACCCACGAGATGGGCGCGACCCAGCCGGGCAGCAGCGTGAGGGGGACGAGCAGGCCCGTCGCCAGCCAGACCGGGTACTCGAGGAGGTTGGAGAACGCGTTCGCGTTCCGGTAGAGAACGAAGGTCGATGCGAGCAGGAGCCCGAGCATGCCGAGGCTCAGGATGGTCGTGGGGAGCGCGACGGCGAGCTGGAGCGGATGCGCGAAGTCGAGCGGGACGCCGAAGAAGATCCGGCCCCAGGCGAGCGTCGTGGCGACCGAGTAGATCCCGATTGTCGAGGTGGCGACCGTCAGCGGGAGGAGCACGGCGACGAACGGCGGCGGCGCGCCGACCAGCAGCTCGAGCGTGCCCTGCCAGCGCTGCCACTGGATCGCGCCGCCCGAGCCGAACAGCGTCGCCGACCAGATGCCCATCAGGCCGGCGCCGAGCGCGACGTAGAGGAGCGTCCCCGCCTGGTTGCCCGACTCGAACATGAAGAACGCGATCGACGCGAAGATCACGGGCTGGAGGATCGAGACGAGGACGAAGAACAACGAGTTCGTGAGCCCCTTCAGGTGGAAGAGCCAGCCGATCCCGAAGAGGCGTGCGCTCACGCCACCACCGTAGCCTCCTGGCGCGGGCGCGAGGGTGGGGCAGCCCGCACGTCCAGCTGAGCCTGGGCGATGCGGGGCTGTCGGGCTACGTCCTGGAGATCAGGACGAAGGCGGGCCGTGCTCCCTCGGCAGGAGCGGGCGTCCCCGCCGGGACCGGCAGGCTGATGGTGAACGTCGAGCCGACACCGCGCTCGCTCCGCACGCCGGCCGAGCCGCCCATCGCCTCGGTGAGCTCTCGGACGATCGCGAGCCCGAGGCCCGTGCCGACCCGGCGCTCCGCGCGCAGCCGGTCGTACAGGTAGAAGCGGTCGAACGCGCGTGGCAGGTCGTCCTCGCCGATCCCCGGCCCGTCGTCCACGACCTCGAGGCGGCCGGGTGCGGCGAGGATCCGCACGGTCCCTCCCACCGGCGTCGAGCGGAGCGCGTTCTCGACGAGGTTCGAGAGGGCCTGGAGCACCCGGTCGGCGTCGCCCGTCGCGACGGCGTCGGGCTCGGCCATCGCGTGCAGGCCGACGCCGAACGAGCGGGCGGCTGCCTCGTGCCGCTCGAACGCGGCGACCGCGACGTCGCCGAGCTCCAGCCGCTCCGACTCGATCGAGAACGAGCGGCGCCGCAGACGGGCGAGGTCGAGCAGGTCGCCTACGAGCCGCTCGAGGCGCCGTGCCTCGCGCTCGATCACGGTGCCCGCGCCCGCCGGCTCGAGCACGCCGTCCTGCAGGGCTTCGGCATGGCCGCGGATCGCCGCGAGCGGCGTCTTCAGCTCATGGCTGACGGAGAGGAGGAACGCCTGCTCGGCCTCCTGCGTGCGAGCGAGCTCCGCCGAGAGATGGTTGAAGGACGTTGCCAGCGTTGCGACCTCGCGCGGGCCTGATGCGCGCAGCGGCTCCGGACGACCGCCGCCGGCGAGCGCACGGCTCGCGTCGGACACCCGCGCGATCGGTCTCGCCACTGCGCGCGAGAGGAGCAGCGCGACGATCGCCGCGAGCGCCGCCCCGACGAGGCCCGCGACGGCGAGCCCGAGCGCGAACGGCGTCCAGTCGGCAGCGGCGCGCGAGGCGGGGCGGAGGAGGACGATCGCCTCGTCGCCGTTCCGCTTCGCCGCGTAGAGGAAGCGGGTGCCGCGCACTTCGACGCTGCCGCTCTCCACCGCGCCGCTCCGGAGCCGGCCGGCTCCGGACTCGGGGAGCAGGAGCTCGGCCTGTGCGGGAGTGAGGATCGCGAGCCGCTGCTCGTCGGTGGCAAGGAACTGGCCCAGCTCCTGCTGTGTGCTGCGGGCGGGGTTCTCGCGGCGCTGCGCGGCGATCAGCTCCACCTGGCGCTCGAGCGCCTGGATGCCCGCATCCTCGAGCGACCGCCGCGTGAGGAGGGCGCCCGCGACGACGGTGACGACGAGCGACACCAGCACCGTCGCGGAGATCCCGAGGAAGAGGCGCGAGCGAAGGCTCACGGGACGAGCTTGTACCCCGCGCCGCGTACGGTGCGGATCAGTGCCGGCCGCTCGAGCTTGCGGCGGAGCTGGCCGACGTGGACGTCGACCGTGCGCGTGCCGCCGGGGAAGGCGAGCCCCCACACGCGCTCGAGGATGCGCTCGCGCCCGACGACGATGCCGGGCCGCTCGGCGAGATGCCAGAGAAGGTCGAACTCGCGCGACGTGAGCTCGACGACCGAGCCCGCCACCGTGGCCGTCCGCGAACGACGGTCGAGGAGGACGTCGCCGGCCTCGAGGATGTCGTCCTCGGTCTCGGGCTCCGCGCGACGCAGCACGGCGTGGACACGCGCGACGAGCTCGCGCGGCGAGAAGGGCTTCGTGACATAGTCGTCGGCGCCCAGCTCGAGCCCGGTGACGCGGTCGACCTCCTCGTCCCGCGCCGTCAGCATCAGGACCGGGAGCCTCGAGCAGGCGCGGATCGCGCGGCACACGTCGAAGCCGTCCGTGTCGGGCAGCTGGAGATCGAGGATCGCGAGCCGGACGTCGTGTCGCTCGAGCTCGGAGAGCCCCTCGGTGCCGCGCGCCGCCCAGACGACGCGGAAGCCGTCCCGCTCGAGGTACGCGCGGACGATCGAGGCGATGTCCTCCTCGTCCTCGATCACCAGGATCGTGCCGCCCCTCGTCACGTCGGGCCGACCCCGCCGAGGACGCGGACGACGCGCGCCGAGCCGTTCGGCGCGCGGACGACCTGGACCCGCATCCCGGGGCGGAGCGCGCGGAGCGCCACGCGCGCGGTGCCCTGCCGGGCCCGCGTCGAGCGCGTGACCGCGATCCGCAGCCGCCCACCGGTGTCGCCGAGGACAACGAGGGCGTGAGGCCGGATCCGCACGAGCTCGCCGACGACGGCCTCCTGCGCGACACGGCCGAAGGCGCGGATCACGACCGCCGGTCCGTCGCCCACGGTGACCGCCTCGGCGACCAGGCCGAGCCGGACCTCGGCGAGCCTGGCCGGGCGGCCGTTCAGCCGGATGCGCGTCGCCGGACCGATGGGGACCGACACCTCCGTTCCGTCGAGCGCGCGCAACACGACCTCCGCCGGGCCGACCGACTGCACGATCCCGCGCTCGACCACACGACCCGCGGCGGCGGACGGCGCCGCGGCCACGAGCGCCGCACACACGGCGACCAGCACGAGTAGCGCCTTCACGGTCGAATCGTCACAGGCCCGCGTTAGCGAACCGGTGGACGAGCGTAAGCTCTGTGTAAGCCTGCGACGAGGCACCCCTACGCGCGATCGAGCGTCGCGTACCTGAGGCTGAGCCGCTCGGCGTTGCGGATGAAGAGGTACCCGACCGCGCCGTAGGCGAGGCCGAGCCCGGCCTCCGTGGCGAGCAGACCCGCGACGTCCGAGAGGGATGCGCCGTCGGCAACCCGCCGGGCGGCGTCGATCCCGTGCGTGAACGGGAGTACGTTCGAGATCGACTGCATCCATCCCGGCAGCTGGTTCACCGGCACATTCGCGCCCGTGAAGATCAGCAGCACGCCGAACATGATGTTCGCGAGCACCGCCGTCTCGCGCAGCAGGAGCCCGACGCCGGCGCCCGCGAGGCCGAGGCCGGTGCAGGAGAACGCGCAGATCAGGGTTGCGAGCGCAAGTGGAGCTACGGACGACGCATCCATGTGGATCCCGACGATCAGGCCGCCGACGACGAGCGAGAACGCGGCGACGAAGAAGCCGTTGACGACGACGGGCAGCGCCCGGCCGAGGAAGAGCGGCAGCCGTGGCGCGGGAGTGACGAGGATGTACCCGAGCGTGTGCTGGTAGCGCTCACCGCTGATCGTGAAGATCATCGCGAAGAGGCACGGGATCGCGGCGTACTGGACGGCGTTGCCGATCACGAAGAACTCGTCCGACTCGAGGCCTGCGGAGCGCCCGATGTAGACGAACAGCAGGATCTGGAAGATCGGCGCGATGAGCATCGACGGGATATAGACCTCGGGCCGGAGGAACGAGAAGAGCGCGCGGAAGCTGATCAGGCCGCCCACGAAGAAGATCCGCAGCGACGTCATGCGAGAGCCAGGCTCCCCGCGCGGCGCGCGCTCGTGAGCACCGACTCGAGCACGGCGATCCCCACCGCGAGGTAGACGGCGCCGAGCGCGAGCGCCAGCCCGATCTCGGGCCACGCGCCGCCTCCAGAGGCCGCCTCGCGGATGGCGTCGACACCCCACGTCGGCGCGAGCACCCACGAGATCGGCCGCACCCAGCCCGGCAGCAGGGCCAGCGGGACGAGGAAGCCGGCGATCAGCCAGACGGGGTACTCGAGCAGGTTCCCGAGCGCCCACGCGGTGCGGTAGCGGACGAACGACACCGCGAGCAGGAACCCCATCGCGCCGATCGAAACGACGGTCGCGACGACGGCGAACGCGAACGAGACCGGGTGCTCGAACGGAAGGTCGACGCCGAACACGAAGCGGCTCAGGAGGAGCGTCGCGACCATCGAGTAGAGCCCCATGGCGGACATCGCGACCGTCACGGGAAGGAGAACGGTGGCGAAGTGGACCGGGGCCGTGACGAGCAGCTCGAGCGTCCCGTGCCAGCGTTCGCGCTGCATCGCCGAGCCCGCCGAAGTGCTCGTCGACGACCAGATCCCCATCACGGCGGCGCCGAACGAGGCGAAGACGAGCGACTCGCCGCCGGCCCCCGCGCGAAACATGAGGAACGCGATCGTCGCGAAGAAGAGCGGCCACAGCACGCCGAGCAGCCCGTCGAACGACGAGCGCATCATCATCTTCAGGTGGAGCGCCAAGCCGACGCCGAGGAGGCGCGCGAAACGGAACGCCGACGATGCCCTCTCTGTCGCTCGCTCGTCCTCAGCCATCCGCCGCGAGCGGCTCCTCGGTCACGAGCGCGACGTACGCGTCCTCGAGCGTCGGCTCGCGCGTGGTGACGCGGCCGAGCGAGACGCCGTCGAGGCGAGCGAGGACGTCGTGGGTGGGCTCCTGGCCGGCCTCTGCCTGCACGACGACGACCTGCGCCTGGTCGCGGTCCTCGACGGCGACCGAGGTGACGCCGGCGATGCCGCGAAGCGACTCGACCCGGCCGTTCTCGATCCCGTACACCTCGATCTCGACGACGACGCCGTCCGAGACCTGCTCCTTCAGGTCCCGCGGCGTCCCCTCCGCGACGATCTTCCCGCGCGCGACGACCGCAATCCGGTCGCAGAGCGCATCCGCCTCGAACATGTAGTGCGTCGTCAGAAGCACCGTCTTGCCGGCCGCCTTGAGGCCGAAGATCGTCTGCCGCAGCTCGCGCGCGCCGACGGGATCGACGCCGATGGTCGGCTCGTCGAGGAAGATCACCGGCGGGTCGTGGAGGAGCCCGCGTGCGATGTGCAGCCGCTGGCGCATGCCGCGCGAGTAGCCCTCGACGCGCTCCTTCTCGCGGCCGGCGAGCCCGACGAGGTCGAGCAGCTCCTGGATCCGCGGCCGCTGGCGGCTCGGTTCGACGCCGTAGAGCTCGGCGAAGTAGCGGAGGTTGTCGAGCGCGGACAGCCTCTCGTAGAGGCCGCGGTCGCCGCCGAACACGTAGCCGATCCGCTCCCGCACCCAGCGAGCGTCCTCGACGACGTCGTGGCCGAGCACGCGCGCCTGCCCCGAGGTCGGGATGAGGAGCGTGATGAGCATCTTGATCGTCGTCGTCTTGCCAGCGCCATTCGGGCCGAGGAGGCCGAACAACTCACCCTCCTCGATCGCGAAGCTGACGCCGCGCACCGCCTCGACCTCGAGCGAGCGGCGGCGGAACGTGCCCGTGGTCGTCCGGTAGGTGCGGTGGAGGTCGATCGCTTCGACGACGGGCGGCACGGCTGGGGCACGCTACCGGGGCGTGGGAGCGGGCGGGGGGCGGTAATCCACACCGTGCAACCGTTGACATGTCACTACCTGGGGTGCAAAAGTTGCCTCTGCGGGTGGGCGTCGGAGACCCCGCTGCGGCGAGGCCGTTGATGACCGGCAAACGGATTCCGACTTCCGACGTCAGAGCTTGCAGAGACCACCAGCTAGAAGGAGCGTCCGGACGACGGGGTGTGAGCGCTCGCGCGCGCCAGCAGCGACTGGGTCCGGACCGGCGATCACGCCATCCCGATTCACGCCGGCAGCGCCGGAGCCGGGAACCAACTCGATAGGAGGGTAAGGATGAGGTCGAAGTTCATGCTTGTCGGGGTGCCGATCCTGGCACTCGTCTTCGCGGCCGCCGCGTTTGCGCAGACATCCGGTTCCACTGCCAAGACCGCGCCGAAGGCGGCAGCGATCACCTGCGGCAGCACGCGTACAATCGCGGTTGCCGCGCCGCTCACCGGACCCGCCGCGTC
This sequence comes from uncultured Actinomycetes bacterium, assembly GCA_963845965.1. Taxonomy (GTDB): domain Bacteria; phylum Actinomycetota; class Thermoleophilia; order Gaiellales; family Gaiellaceae; genus Gaiella. The sequence continues at coordinate 45,980 of CAWJUF010000019.1, forward strand.
GATCGGCGTGCAGCAGCTGCACTGGGCTCAGTTCTTCGTTAGCAACTGGAACAAGCTCGCGGCGAACAAGAACCGCAAGATCAAGATCGTCCAGGGCGACACCCAGCTCGGCGTGAACACGTCGTTCGCGGTGTCGACGGCCCAGGCGTTCGCATCGAACTCGCAGGTGCTCGCGGTCGTCGGCCCGGCGGGCAGCCAGGAGGTCGTCGCCTCGACCTCGGCCTACAAGAACGGTGGCCTGGGGTTCATCTCCGGCTCGGCGTCGCGCACATCGCTGACCGACGGCAAGACCGACGGCGACCGCGTCGGGTTCTTCTACCGGACGGTGCCGAACGACGCCGTGCAGGCACCGACGGTGGCGAACTACATCACGGGCAAGCTGAAGGCCACCCGCGCCTACCTCATCGACGACCAGGAGATCTACTCGCAGGGGCTCGCCGACGGCGTGGAGGCGATCCTGAAGAAGCGGAACGTCAGCGTCACCCGCGACTCCATCAGCCAGCAGGCCTCGGACTTCTCGTCGAACATCGCGAAGATCCCGGGCAACACCCAGGTCATCTACATCCCGTGGCAGCTGGCTCCGCAGGCCCAGGCCTTCGGCCAGCAGCTCAAGGCCGCGGGGAAGGGCAACATGACGCTGTTCGGCTCCGACGGCCTCTTCTCGCCGGACTGGACGATCGCCGGCTCGTACGACTCGTTCTTCCCGGTCGACGCTTCCAGCGCCGTCGTCGCGGCTTTCGAGAAGGCGCACAACGGTGACGGCGAGTTCTTCGGGGCCCCGAGCTACGTCGCGGCCCAGGTGGCGACGTTGGCGATCACCAAGGCGTGCGCGGACGGCAAGGCCACGCGCGCGGAGGTGCGCAAGTTCATCCCCACGATCACGATCGGTCAGAAGGCCTCGCTCCTCGGCACGAGGATCGTGTTTCTGAAGAGAGGCGACATGCGCTACGGCGGCTTCGGCATCTACCAGATCCAGTCGGACGGCAAATTCAAGCCGGTCGGCTAGCACCAGGCCCGTATCGGATGCACGGACGTGCGGCCCACCCTCGGTGGGCCGCACGTCTAACGGAACGCCTCGGTCACACGACAGAGGCCGCATGACCGTGGAAGACACACCGAGAGTTTGAGAGTCTTGCGACCCAGACCGTGAGCACGAACCTCCGGACCCAGCTCCAGAACCTCACCGGCCTGGGCGTCGTCCTGGTCGCGTTCATGTTGTATGCGGTCTACTTCGGCCCGACCCCCGCCGGCACGTCGCCGTGGGTCTTCTTCTTCCAGCTCACCGTCAACGGGATCATCCTCGGCAGCCTGTACGCGTTGATCGCCCTCGGCTACTCGATGGTCTACGGGATCCTGAAGCTCCTGAACTTCGCGCACGGCGACGTCTACATGATCGGCTCGTTCATCGGCTTCGGAGTGCTCACCCTGCTCGGCGGGCCGCTCAATCCTGCGATCCCGGTTGTGCTGCTCGTCGTATGCATGTTCGCGGTGGCGATGCTCGGCTCGGGCCTGCTAGGCCTCGCGATCGAGCGGTTCGCATACCGGCCGTTGCGCGACGCCCCCCGGATCGCGCCGCTGATCTCGGCGCTCGGCGTCGCGTTCTTCCTCGAGAACTCCGCGCTCCTGCTGTTCGGTTCGCAGTTCCGCAACTACGACGGGTTCGAGCTGATCAGCTACGACGGCATCCATATCGGCGGCGACAGCGGCGTGTTCGTCCAGTACCTCGGTCTGTTCGTCCTCGCGACCGCAATCGCGCTCATGCTCGCGCTGGTCGTCCTCGTCCGACGGACGCGCCTCGGAAGGGCGATCCGAGCCGTCTCGTTCGATCGCGAGGCCGCCGCGATGATGGGCATCGACACCGATCGCGTGATCGCCGGCACGTTTTTCATCGGATCGGCGCTTGCGGGTGCAGCGGGCGTGATGTTCGGCCTGCTCTTCAGCCAGATCTACCATCTGATGGGCTTCCTCGCGGGTCTCAAGGGGTTCACGGCCGCCGTTGTCGGTGGGATCGGCAGTCTCCCCGGCGCGATGCTCGGCGGCCTGCTCGTCGGCTTGGTGGAGTCGTGGTCGAACGGCTATCTGAGCGGCAACTGGTCGCCGCTCGTCGTCTTCGGAATCCTGATCGCGGTGATGCTGGTGCGGCCGACCGGTCTGCTCGGCACGCCCGCGCTGCAGAAGGTGTAGGGACGCATTGGACGAATACCGCGCGCGGGGCGCCGAGCCGGACGAGGGCACCGAGCTCGGGATCGGCGTCGACCAGTGGGTCTCTCAGTCCGACGAGCGGAGAACGGAGCTTGCCGGTCTCCGCGGCCTGATCCAGCGCAGCTGGCGCAGGCTCCCGCCGGCGGGAAAGCTCGCGCTGCTCACCCCGGCGATCCTCGTTCCGTTCCTTCCGATCAGCAACGGGAACCTCTACAACTACGGCCTCTTCATCCTCATCTACGCGCTGCTCGCTCTCGGGTTGAACGTGGTCGTGGGGTTCGCCGGCTTGCTGGATCTCGGCTACGTCGCGTTCTTCGGATTCGGTGCGTACCTCTACGCATTCCTCTCGAGCACGCACGAGGCGGGCGGTCACGTCTACAGCCATCACTGGGGCGCCGAAGTGTCGATCCCCTCCGTCGTGATCCTGTGTGCGTTGCTCGGCCTCTTCCTGGGGACGTCCTCGCGAAGGCTGCTCGGCGACTACCTCGCGATCGTGACCCTCTTCTTCGGCCAGGCGTTCGTCGTGTTCACGAACACGGCCAACCCGGCGGGGATCACCAACGGCTCGAACGGCCTCGCCAACGTCGACCCGCTGACCTTCTTCGGCGGCCGGATCGTGATCGACACGACGCGCGGCTACTTCTGGTTCCTCCTGGGCGTCGTGGCGCTGGTCCTCGTCGTGCTCTACTGCCTGAGCGAGTCCCGCACAGGCCGTGCCTGGAAGGCGTCACGCGAGGATCCGCTGTCTGCGGAGCTGATGGGGACGCCCGTCAACCGGCTGAAGATCATGGCCTTCAGCTTCGGCGCCGCGATCGCCGGCCTGGCGGGGAGCATCTTCGCCGCCGTCCAGACGGGGGCGTTCCCGCAGAACTTCGGCACTGCCGTGCTGATCCTCATCTACGCAGTGGTCATCCTCGGGGGCGCGGGCAGCCTCACCGGGATGCTCGTCGGCTCGATCGTGATCGTCGCCGCGAATCAGGCGCTCGACCCGACGTCGCCCGCGAACCTTCCCCGGATCCTGTTCTACGGTGCGATCATCGCGGCGGTCTGCTTCACGCTGAAGACCTGGCCGAAGCGGATCGCGGCCCTCGCGGGAACCGCTGTCTTCGGCCTGCTCGTCCATGCGATCGTCGGCAGCGTGTGGTCGAGCGGTACGAGCGGCGAGGTCACGTCGGGCGGCTTCCTCGGGGGCGTGATCAAGAGCTGGGTCCTGATCCCCGAGGACCCGGGCCGGCTCGCCGTCTATGGCTATCTGATGCTGATCGTCTCCGTGACCGTGCTCGTGCAGCTCAAAGGCTGGTGGCGGATCGTCGTGCTCGTGCCGACGCTGTACCTCACCGCGTTCGTGTGGGAGAACCTGATGATCCAGCAGCCCTCCGTCACGCGGCAGGTGCTTCTGGGTCTCATGCTGATCGCAGTGATGACCATTCGTCCGCAGGGGCTGTTCGGCCAGGCCAAGGTGGAGATCGTCTGATGGCGCCGGTGCTGGAGTTGAAGAACGTCTCCAAGGCGTTCGGCGGGCTCAACGTGATCTCCGGGCTCGATCTCCACGTCGACGAGCACGAGATCGTGAGCGTGATCGGCCCGAACGGGGCGGGCAAGACGACGCTCTTCAACGTCGTCACCGGCGTCTACCAGCCGGACCACGGCGACGTGCTCTTCGAGGGCGAGTCGATCGTCGGGCTTCCTCCCTACAAGATCACCCAGCGCGGGATCGCCCGGACCTTCCAGACCCTCAGGCTCTTCTTGAACATGACCGTGAAGGAGAACGTGATGGCCGCCGAGTACGGGCACACCCGGGCAGGCGTCGTGCGATCGATTCTTCGGACGCCCGGTATGCGACGTGAGGAGCGTGAGATCAGCGCCCTGGCGGAGGAGAAGCTCTCGCTCTTCGGCCAGCGCCTGGTCGGCTACCGCTGGGACCAGCCCGCCTACTCTCTCTCGTACGCCAACCGGCGGCGGCTCGAGATAGCTCGCGCTCTCGCGACGAACGCACGACTCCTCCTCCTGGACGAGCCTGCCGCCGGCATGAACCCGGTGGAGACGCACGAGGTCACCGAGCAGATCGCGAAACTCCGGGACGAGCTCGGGCTCACGATCCTCGTCATCGAGCACGACATGCATCTCGTCGAGGGCATCTCGGACCGTGTCGTCGCGCTCGATCACGGGGTCAAGATCGAGGAGGGAGTTCGACGAGGTCGCAACGAGCCCGAAGGTCATCGAGGCGTATCTCGGCCTTCGCGCCGGCGCAGATAGGCCGCGTCGTAGTGGAGGCCGAGGCCACCGCGGCACCCGCAGTGACGCCGCCGCTGCTCGAGTTCGACCACGTCCACACGTACTACGGGCAGATCCACATCCTCGACGACGTCTGCGTCGAGGTGCACCCTGGTGAGCTCGTCTGCCTGCTCGGCGGCAACGCGTCGGGCAAGTCGACCACGCTGAAGACGAGCCTCGGCATCGTCAGGCCGAAGCCGGCCGCGTGCTCTTCGAGGGTGACGACATCACGCGGACGAAGACGAGCTCCCGCATCTCGCGCGGGATCGCGATCGTGCCCGAGAACCGGCGCCTCTTCGCGCCCATGAGCGTCCTCGAGAACCTCCAGATGGGTGCGTATCTCCGCGAGAGGCAGACGGAGGACTCGAGCGCGTCTACACGCTGTTCCCGCTGCTGTACGAGCGGAGAGCGCAGCTCGCCGGGACGCTCTCGGGCGGTGAGCAGCAGATGGTCGCGATGGCCCGTGCGCTGATGTCGAAGCCGAAGCTCTTGCTGATGGACGAGCCGTCGATGGGGCTCGCGCCACTCCTCGTCGAGCGGAGCTTCGAGATCATCCAGCAGGTCCACGAGGCGGGCGTCGCGATGCTTGTCGTCGAGCAGAACGCAAACGTCTCGCTCTCGATCGCCGACCGCGGCTACGTCCTCTCGACCGGCCGGATCGTCCTCGAGGGCAACGCGGCCGACCTGCTCGAGAACGAGGAGCTCCGCAAGGCCTACCTGGGCCGTTAGATCTGGCCGTCACCCGTCGCCGTTCGGGCGCGGAGCGGCCGTCATCGACCCGAGATAGAGCTCGGCGACGCGCGGGTCGACGAGCAGGTCGGCTCCCGTGCCCTCGTGCGCGTTCCGTCCCATGTCGAGCACGTATCCGCGGTCGGCGAGCGCGAGAGCGCGGCGCGCGTTCTGCTCTACGATGACGATCCCGATGGCACGGTCGCGGATGCCCTCGAGCTCCGCGAAGACCATGTCGGTGGCCTCGGGGGAGAGGCCCGCGGAGGGCTCGTCCAGGAGGAGCAGGGAAGGTCGGCCGACGAGCGCGCGCCCGAGCGCGACGAGCTTGCGCTGGCCGCCGGAGAGCGTGCCCGCGCGCTGGCGGCGGCGGTCGCGCAGAAGCGGGAATTGCTCGACGACCGCGGCAACGGCGTCGCGGCGCTCCCCGCGCGCCAGCGCCTGAGCGCCGACGTCGAGGTTCTCCGAGACCGTCAGCGTGGGGAAGACGTTGTCGAGCTGCGGGACGAAGCCGAGCCCGCGCCTCGTGAGGCGGTCGGGACGCGACCCCGTGACGTTCTCGCCGCCGAACACGACGGAGCCGCTCGTCGGTCGGACGATCCCCGCCACCGCCTTGAGGAACGTCGACTTCCCGGCCCCGTTCGGCCCGATCACGGCGACGATCTCGTCGCCGCCCGCGTGCAGCGACACGCCCCGCAGCACGGGCACGTCCTCGTACCCCGCGTGCAGGTCGCGGACGAGGAGCGCGGCGTCGCTCACCCGTGTGTCCCCAGGTAGGCGTCGATCACGCGCTCGTCGTTACGCACCTCGTCGGGGGTGCCGTCCATCAGCACGCGGCCCTCGTTCATGACGACGACCCGGTCGCTCGCCTGCATCACGAACGCCAGGTCGTGCTCGACGACGAGGAACGACAGCCCGCGGTCGGCGCGCAGCGCGAGCACGTGCGAGAGCAGCTCCTCCCTGAGGGCCGGGGCGACACCGGCCATCGGCTCGTCGAGGAGGATCAGGCGCGGCGCCGCCATCAGGATCCGCGCCAGGTCGAGCAGCTTCCGCTGGCCGCCCGAGAGCGTCCCCGAGAGGGCGTGGGCGTGCCCATCGAGCCGGACCAGTCGAAGCAGCTCGTGCGCCTGCTCGGTCACCTCGAGCTCGCGCCGTCGGGCCGCGGCGCGGCGTGCGACGACGCCCCAGAGGTGCTCGCCGGGATGCTCCGGGGCCGCGAGTCGAACGTTGTCGAGCACGGTCATCCGCGTCAGCGCCCGCGCGGTCTGGAACGTCCGGCCGAGGCCCGCCCGGACGATCCGGTGTGGTGGCCGCCGGTCGATGCGGTGGCCGTCGAGCTCGATCCGGCCCGCGTCGGCTCGCGCGAAGCCGGAGATGCAGTTGAAGAGCGTCGACTTCCCGGCGCCGTTCGGCCCGATCAGCGCCGTGATCGAGCCTGCGTCGACGACCAGGGAGGCGTCGTCGACGGCCCGCACGCCCGCGAAGGCCTTGCTCACGCCGCGGGCTTCGAGCAGCGCGCTCATTCGAGGATCATCTCGTCCCGTCGACCAAGGAGGCCCTGCGGGCGGAAGACGACGAGCAGGATGATCGCCAGCCCGATCACCATCAGGCGGACGTACGCGCGGTCGGCGGAGTCCAGGTACGAGAAGGGCGCGAAGTCGAAGAAGCGCGTCGCGGCGAAGAGGAACCCGAACACGAGCGCTCCGACCGGGACCGCCCAGACGCGGCCCACCCCGCCGAGGATGAGGATCATCCAGCCGAAGAACGTGATCAGCGGCTGGAAGTCGTCGGGGCTGAAGAAGGAGAACTGCCACGCGTAGACGCACCCGGCGAGGCCGGCCAGCGCGGCGCCGAGAGCCAGGGCCTGCAGGCGGTAGGCGAAGACGTGCTTGCCGAGCGACGAGGTCGCGTCCTCGTCCTCGCGGATCGCGCGGAGCACCCGGCCCCACGGAGTGCGCGCGAGCCGTGCCGTGAGCCAGACGAGGAGGAGCGCCGCGGCCCAGACGAGCAGAAGCATGACCACGTCCTTGTCGCCGATGTGGAGCTGGGCGCCGACCCAGCGCTGGAACCGCTCCCACTGCCCGTTGTACTCGGCGGCCGTTCCCTGGCCCGCGAGGTTGATCGTTCCCTGCGCGCCGCCCGTCAGGTCGTCTTCGTTCGTCGCCACCCAGCGCACGATCTCGCTGAAGGCGATGGTGACGATCGCGAAGTAGTCGCCGCGGAGGCGAAGCGTCGGCAGGCCGACGAGGACGCCGGCGAGCGCCGCGGCGGCGATCGCGAGAGGCGTGGCGACCCACATGCTCCACCCCTCCTTCGCCACGAGGATCGCCATCGTGTACGCGCCGATCGCCATGAATCCGACCTGACCGAAGTTGAGCAGGCCCGCCAGGCCGAACTGCACCTGCAGGCCGAGCGCGAAAAGCGTGTAGATGCCCGCCATCACGCCGACGAACGCCCAAAACTCACCGCTCGTCAGCACGCTCATACGGCCCTCGCGTGCCCGAACAAGCCCTGTGGCCGGAGGAGGAGCGCCACGATCAGGACGACGAACGCGACGACGGGCTTGTAGACCGGGTCGACGCCGCCGCCGAAGCCCTCCCAGGTCGAGAGCTCCGTCGCGATGCCGAGCACGAGCCCGCCGGCGAGCGCGCCGTACGCGCTCCCGATCCCGCCGAGCACGACGGCCGCGAACACGGGCAGCAGCAGCTGGAACCCGAAGTTCGGGTCGAACGAGCTCTGCACGAGCGCAGCGAGCACCCCGGCGAGGCCCGCGGCGAAGCCCGAGATGATCCAGGTCACGACCACGACACGGTCGACGTCGATCCCCGAGACCTGCGCGAGGGCGCGGTCGTCGGACATCGCGCGCATGACCCTCCCGGTGCGGCTGCGGGCGAGGAACAGCCCGATCGCGACGATCGCCACCGCCGCGGAGACGATCGTCGCGGCCTGGGCGAGCGACAGTCGGACATCGCCGATGACGTACACCTTGAACGGGTCGACGTGGTACGCGCGGGGCTGCGGCCCCCAGACGAGGAGGATCGCCTGCCGCAGGACGAGCGCGACGCCGATCGACGCGAGGAACAGGCCCATGAACCCCGCCCGGCGCAGGCGGAGGGGGCGCCAGAGCACGACGTCGAGCGCGACCGAGAGCGCCGCCCCTGCGACCATCGCAAACGCGGTTGACACGACCATGGGCAGGCCGAGGCTCGCGTTCGCGAAGTACCCGGCGAACGCGCCGAAGGTCATCATGTCGCCGTAGGCGAAGTTGACGAGCCGGAGGATCCCGTAGACCAGGGAGATGCCGACGGCGGCGATCGCGTACACGGACCCGGTGACGAGGCCGTTCACGAGCAGCTGCACGAACACGCTCAGATCACCTGAGGCTCCGGCACCGTGCGCCCTTCCTGGAAACGTCGACTGTCGAGGATGTCGAGCACCGTATCGCGCTCGCCGGCGACTCCGCCTGCGACGATTCGGCCGACGGCCGGGGCGATCATGAAGCCGTGACCGCTGAACCCGGCGGCGACGTGGAGGCCGTCGTGACCGGGAAGCGGGCCGAGGATCGGCTGCCGGTCGGGTGTGACGTCGTACGCCCCACTCACCAGCATGTCGAGCCCGACGTACTCGAGGATCGGAAGCAGGTCGGAGATGGCGGCGCGCACGTTCCGGCGCCACGCCGGCGCCCCGGTCTCCGGATCGCCCGTCGCGCCGAGGTCGCTCGCGAGCACCCGTCCGCTGTGGAGTTGTTTCGCCGCGAACCGCCGCTCTGGCGAGATCACGAGCGGCTCGAGCAGACGCTCGTGGATCGGCGTGCTGAGGAACAGATGTCGAGGCTCGAGCTCGATCGGCAGGTCGACGCCGAGCGGCCCGACGAGCGCACGCGTGTCCGCTCCGGCCGCGACGACGACGGACGGCGCGGTGAAGCGCCCCGCCGTCGTGTCGAGCGCCCAGGTCGTACCCGCGTCGACAACCGCCTCGACCGTCGCAAGGCGGACGTCGAGGCGCCGCGCGATCGCGGCGATCGCAGCTTGGGGCTCGCCCATGTACCCGTCCTCCGCGCAGAACGACCCACCCACGATGGAGGTGGTGCGGAGTCCCGGCACCAGCTCCCCCGCCTCCGCGGGTGAGACCACCCGCGACGGCACGTCCGCGGCGTTCTGGACGCGAACCGCCGCCGCCAGCCCCTCGAGCACCAGCTCGCTGTGCGCCACGAAGAGGTACCCGCAGGAGGCGAACGCGAGCGGGACGGGCCCGCCGAGCCGCTCCTCGGCGGTCGTCCACCAGGCGCGCGACTCGAGGGCGAGCCGACAGTTGACGGTCGTGCCCCACTGGAGGCGGATGCCGCCCGGCTGGATCCCGGACTGTCCCTCGGCGACGCCTGCGCGCTCGAGGACCACCACATCCGCGCCGCGCGTCCGGAGCGCGAGGGCGATCGACAACCCGACCACGCCGGCACCGATGACAAGGACGTCGGCCGAGGAGCTGATCGCGGCCATCGCGATAGCATCCTAGAAACACGGCGCCGGATCGGGATGATGCGCGGCGTCCGTCGTGCCCGCGTGCCCTGATCCGAAGGAGGAGTGCATGACGAAGCTCACGAGGCCCATGTACCTCGCCGTTGCGGCGGCGGTCGTCCTCGCGGCGATCGCGGCCAGCGCCACCGGCGCCACCGCCTCGCGATCCGCCGCCCCGCGGAACTGCGCGTTCGAGCTGCGCATCGGAGACGTGTTGCCCTTCACCGGTGACCTCGCCGCCTACGGCGCCAACCTCGACCGGGCCGTGAAGCAGGCGGTCGTCCTCCAGAACGCGGCTCTCAAGAAGGCGGGGCTCACCCGGGCGTCGGTCCGGCTCGTCGGCTCGGAAGACGGTCAGACGCAGGCGTCCGCGTCGGTGGAGGCGGCGACGAAGCTGATCAAGGCGAACAAGGCCAACGTGATCATCGGAGAGATGGCCTCCGGGGCGACGATCCCGATGGCGCAGTCCGTGACCATCCCGAACAACGTCGTCCTCGTCTCGCCCACGTCGAGCGCGCCGCAGATCAGCGACCTCAAGGACAAGGGGCTCGTGTTCCGGGCGTACCCGTCGGACGCGCTCCAGAGCAAGGTGCTCGCCGGCGCCGCGCTGACGAAGTTCGGCAAGGGCGCGAAGCTCAACGTCGGTGCACGGAACGATGCCTTCGGGACGGCCCTGCAAGCGCTGTTCGTGTCCGAGTGGAAGCGGCTCGGCGGCAGCATCGGCGCCTCGGTGGCGTGGAACCCGGACCAGGCGAACTTCGACACGGACGCCGCGAAGCTCGTCGACGGAAGCCCGGCGGGGTGGGTCATCATCGACTTCCCCGACACGTTCGAGAAGTTCACCCCGTCGCTCGTCCGCAGCGGGAAGTGGAGCGCGTCCAAGACCCTCGGGATCGAGGCGCTCCGCAACGCGGAGACGCTCGACAAGATCGGAGACCCGGTGAAGGGCTTGAGCGGCTCGGCTGGAAGCGCGGCGGGCGGTCCTGCCGGAAAGGCGTTCGCGGCGTACTGGAAGCAGTTCGTCAAGGGCGCGAAGCCGTACACGGGGTTCGAGGGCACCGCGTTCGACGCGGCGATGACGGCGTTCCTCGCGTCGGTGCGCCGATGCTCGGCCTCGCCGGCGAAGATCAAGACGTCCATGCGCGCGATCTCGGGCCCTCCGGGCCTGAAGGTCACCTTCCAGAACCTCGCGGCAGGGGTGAAGGCCGCGGCGGCCGGGAAGGACATCAACTACGAAGGTGCGTTCAGCCCCGTCGACTTCGACCTGAAGGGCGACATCGGGTCAGCGTTGTACGAGATCTGGGAGTACCAGGGCACCGGGAAGATCGTCACCCTGAAGACGATTACGTTCCGCGGCTCGTAGCCGTCGCCCGCGCGGGAGGCGGGGGGTTTTCCCTCGCCTCCCCGCGTGATCGCCGCTCGCTCTACGTCGCGTCGGGCACGATCGCGTCGAGCTCGACCTCGACGAGAACGTCCGGAATGAAGCCCGCGACGACGTAGGTCGTGTTCGCGGGCGCGATTCCGGCGAACGCCTCGCCGTGGGCCTGCACCGCGTCCTCCCACGCCGCGCCCGGCGCGAGCAGCATGCGCGTCCGGATGACGTCGCGCGGCCCTGCGCCGAGGGCCGTGGCTGCGGCGAGCGCCTTCTCGATCGCCGCGACGGTCTGCCGATAGGTGTCGCCTGCGTGCAGAACGCCGTCGGGCCCAATGGGGGCCGTGCCGCTGACGGCGACGTGTGGCCCCACCCGCACCGCGCGTGAGTACGAGGCGCGCTCCTCGAACACGGTGCCGTCGCTGTAGGTCGTGCGCTCGTCGCTCAAGCGTCTCTCCTCGTGCGCCGGCGTCCTCGTCGCGGTGCCGGCCCCCCGGGAAGCGCACTCTATGCTTGGCCGGTGACCGAGATGCGCCTCTTCGACCTCCGCGTGACCGTCGAGCGGATCGAGGGGCGCTCGGTGTGCGGCCTCCAGGTCGGCGACTGGTTCGAGGTCACCGAGTCGAACCGCGTCCGCATCCCGGAGGGACGCCACTTCTGCCTCTACGCACTCCAGTCGGTGATCCCGCTGCTGCCCGCAAAGATGCGGCGCCTTCCCGACGCCGACTGGCTCGAGCAGGACAATCTCGTCTGCTGCCCCGATCCCGACGAGCGGGTCGTGATGAGGATCGAGCGGCTCGCGGAGCGCTCGCTGGTCACCGAGGAGCTGACGTAGCGCGCGAGCTCGGGATCGGCCTTCTGACCGACCAGGAGCCGCAGGCGTACGAGGCGATCGCCCGACGCGTCGACGTGGCGGGGATCGACGTCCTCTCCGTCTACCACGACCTGCTCTACCAGCCGGCGATCGGTCCGCTCTTGCTCATGGCCCGCGTGACCGAGCGGGTGCGGCTCGGGCCGGCCGCCCTCAACCCGTTCACCCTGCATCCCTACGAGATCGCGGGCCAGATCGCGATGCTCGACACGCTGTCGCGCGGCCGCGCTTACCTCGGGCTGGCGAAAGGCGCGTGGCTCGATCGTCTCGGCATCGACGAGCCGCGCCCGCTCGCTGCGCTCCGCGAGGCCGTGGCGATCGTCCGGGCACTCCTCGCGGGGGACGACTCCGGCGTAGCCGGTGAGCGGTTCAGCCTGTCGCCCGGGACGACGCTCGCCTACGCGCGCTTCCGGGAAGCCGTGCCGCTCCTCGTCGGGACGTGGGGCCGGGCGACGGCTGCATGGGCGGGCACCACCGCCGACGAGGTCAAGATCGGCGGCAGCGCCAACCCGGAGCTCGCCCCGGTCGTCCGCGAGTGGCTCGGCAACCCTCGGGTTGGCATCGTGATGGGCTGCGTCTCCGTCGTCGACGAGGACGGCGACTGGGCGCGCGAGCGCGCGCGGGCCGCGGTTGCGCCGTACGTCGACGTGGTCGCGCGGCTCGACCCGACGGTCGACGCGTCGGCCCCGCTCCCGCTCGACCGCTTCTCCATCGCCGGGACGCCGGAGGAGGTCGCGGCGCAGGTCGAGGAGCTCTGGCAGGCGGGTGCGGATCGCGTCGAGCTCGGCACGCCGCAGGGCAGAACGACACCGGCTGGAGTCGCGCTGATCTGCGACCGCGTCCTCCCGTTGCTCCGGCGCTGATGCCTGCGCGCCCGGGGGACACCGGGCCCGCCCGCGAGTCCCCGAGGTAGGATCGCGGCGTGAGCCAGGCGCCGCCGTCGACGCGCGTCGGCGCGGACGTCCGCGCCGAGTTCCCGATCTTCGAGACGGCGACGTACCTCAACTCCTGCTCGCAGGGCGCGCTCTCGCACCGCGTGCGCGACGCCGTCGAGGGCTGGCTCGCGGGGTGGGACGCGAACGGCGCCGAATGGGACTACTGGGTCGAGCGGAACGAGGCGTTCCGCACGGCGATCGCGGGCCTTCTCCATGCGGGCGCCGACGACGTCGCGGTGACGACGTCGGTCTCCCAGGGCGTCAGCGGGCTCGTGTCCGCGCTCGACCTCGGCGGGGAGCGAAACCGGATCGTGATCTCGGAGTACGAGTTCCCCACGGTCGGTCAGATCGCGCACGCGCAGGAGCTGCGCGGCGCGGAGGTCGTGCACGTCCGGCCCGATGCCGACGGCTCGATCCCTCCGGAGCGCTTCGCCGAGTCGATCGACGAGCGGACGGCGCTCGTCTGCTGCACGACGCTCTCCTACCGCTCCGGCCACCGGCACGACGTGGCCGCGATCGCCGAGGCAGCGCATGCCGCCGGCGCGATCGTGCTGGCCGACAGCTACCAGGCCTGCGGCGCGATCGAGCTCGACGTCCGCTCGCTCGGCGCCGACGTCGTGACCGGGGGTACGGTCAAGTACCTGCTGGGCACCGCCGGCCTCGGCTTTATGTGGGTGAGGCCAGAGGTGCTGGAGGCGCTCGTCCCGACCCAGACGGGCTGGTTTGCCGACGAGGACATCTTCGCGATGTCGATCGCCGACTACTCCCCTCACGGGAGCGCGCGGCGTTTCGATGCAGGGACGCCGCCGGTGCCGGCGCTCTACGCGGGGGTCGCAGGCGTCTCGCTGGTCGAGGAGGCCGGCGTACGGACGATCGAGGAGCACGTCGCCGGGCTCGTCGATCGCCTGCTCGACGGGCTCGAAACGCTCGACGCCACGGTGGCCAGCCCCCGCGACCCGGCCCGTCGTGGCCCGCTCGTGTGCATCCGCTCGACCGACGTCGTCGCGCTCGTGGACGCGCTTGCGTCGGCGCGCATCGTCGTCTCGTCGCGTGAGGACAAGCTCCGCGTCGCGCTCCACCTCTACAACGTCGAGGACGACGTCGATCGGCTGCTCGAGGCGCTGACCCGCCACCGCTCGCTGCTCGCCTGACTCCTGGTCTTGCGCCACCGGTTCGCCGATCATCTTGCGGACTGCTCTTGACGAGCAATCGCAAACTCGCTATATAGCAAACATGAGATCCACGCGGCAGGTGGGGACGCCGGTCGAACGACTTCGCCGACGGCTCGCGGGCGCGGACGAAGGATGGCTCTTCGCCTCGATCGCGTCCCAGGTCGCCGAGCGACGCCGGGAGCTTCGGCTCTCGCAGGCCGAGCTCGCCGCCCTCTGTGAGACGACGCAGTCGGCGATCGCGCGGCTCGAGAGCGGAGGGCGCCCGCCACGGATCGACACGCTGCTCCGCATCGCCTCGGCGCTCGACTGCGAGCTGCGCGTCGAGCTTCGTCCCCGCACCACGAGGGAGAGCTGAGCGATGTCGTCGCTCTCGGAGCGGATCGACCTGCTCGAGCTGGATCTCCGCCGCGTCGAGCGCGAGCTCGCGTCGCTCCGCCGTGAGGCGGCCTCGGCAGCGACAGCCGGGGCGGACGTCTCGGGCGTCTCCGAGGCATCGGCTCCACCTCCCCCTGTCCGTACGCCGCCCGCGCCGGCCATTCCTCGGTCGAGCCCGGCGCCGGCGCGACGCCCCCGGCCCAGCGTCGATCTCGGCGCCCTCCTCGTTCGTTTCGATCTGCTCGGCGCCCGCGGCCTCGCGATCGCCGGAGGTGCGGTCACCGCGCTCGGGATCACACTCCTCTTCGTGCTCGCAGCGGAGCAGGGCTGGATCGGCCCGCTCGAGCGCGTCGCCGCAGGCGCTCTCGTGTCTGCGCTGGTCTTCGGTGCGGGGATCGTCCTCCACCGCCGGTACGGGCAGATCGCCGCGGGGCTCGCCGCCGTGGGCGCGGGCATCGCAGGTGGCTACGCGACGCTCGCGGCCGCCACGGCGCTCTACCACCTCGTGCCCGACGCCGCCGCGCTCGCGATCGCCGCCGGGATCGCGGGGGCTGCGGTCGCCGTCTCGCTCGCCTGGGGCTCGGAGCTCGTCGCGGCGCTCGGACTCGTCGGCGCAGCGCTCGCTCCGGCGCTCCAGGCGATCGACACCGAGATCGGCGCGATCGGGGTGGCGTTCGGTGTGGTCGTCCTGGCAGCGACCGGCCTGGTTGCAGTCGCCCGTCGCTGGGAGCTCCTGCTCGCCGTCGTGCTCGCCGTCGTCGGCGTCCAGGCCGCGTGGCTCGTTGCGGTGCAGGCCGGGACCGCGAGCAACGCGACACTCGGCGTCGTCGCCGCCCTCGCCGTCGTGGCGCTCGTCGTCGCATCCGCGTGGCAGGTGACCGGGCGCGACCGCGCGGTGTCGCGGCTCGCCGGGCCGATCGTGCTCGCGGATCTCGGCTTCGTCCTGCTCTCGAGCCAGGCGCTCGTCGGCACCGGCGTCGATCGCGGGGCCGGGCTCGCGATCGCAGCGTGCGTCTTCGCGCTCGGCTGGCTCGTTCTACGTCGCGTGCAGCCGGATCTCGGGCTCGTCCTCGCCGCGGGCTCGCTCGCGCTGGGCGCGGTCGCACTTGCGAATCTCGTCTCCGGCGACGGGCTCACGCTGGCCTGGGCAGCGGAGTCGACGGTGCTCTCGGTGCTGGCCTACCGTTTCCGCGACGCGCGGCTGCAGCTCGCCGCAATCGGCTACCTCGGTCTCGCGACCGGTCACCTGCTCGCAGTCACGGCGCCGCTCGCCGAGCTGTTCCGCAGCGACGGCGATGCGTCGACGGCGATCCCGACGCTCGCCGCGGCGGCGGCGGCGACCGCCGCCGGCATGCTCGCACCGCACGCGTATCGCACCACCGGCGAGGTCGGCGTGCTCACCTTCCTCGCGTCCGTTCGGACCGAGCTGCTCGCGCGCCGCGATCGCATCGTCGAGACCCTCCTCGCTGTCGCGGCGGCGCTCGGCGTGATCACGTTCGGCATCGTCGTCGTCTCGCTCCATGCCGGTGCCGGGCACGCGGCGCTGAGCGGCGTGGCGGCCCTCGTCGCCGTGGTGGGCACCGTCGTCGCGTCGAGACGGCAAGCTCGGGGACTCGCCGCCGCCGCGTTGACGGCGTCGTTCGTCGTGGTCGTGGAGGCCGGCTGGTACGACGTCCAGGAGCTCGACGCGGGGTGGGCGGGAACGGCATTGCTGCTCGCCGCGGCCGGGCTTCTCGCATCGGGTGTGCTGTTGCGGGCGGGATGGCAGACGAGGAAACCGCTCGGGCTGGCATCGGTCGCTGCCGCGACCGTCGCGTTTGTCGCCGCGTTCGGCGCTCTGGAGGTGCTCGTGCCCGACGAACCGGAGCTCGCCGAGAGGCTCTGGACGGCCGGTGGAGCGTCCGTGGTCGCCGTCGTCTATCTCGCCCCGGCCGGATGGGCGCTCCGGCGGGCACGGCTGCGCAATCTCTCCACGACGCTCTGGGCGTTCGGGCTCGTGGCCGTCCTCGTCACGGAGCTCGCGCTCACGGCGGACGGGCTGGCCTTCGCGATCGCGGTCGCAGCGACCGCCGCGGCGACGGCGGCCGTGGGAAACAGACTGCGCGAGCCGCGCCTCTGGAGCGCCGCCGCGGCCCTCCTCGTGGCCGACGGTTTCGCGGTCCTCGCGTGGCTGACGCCGCCGGATCAGCTCCTGACTGCGAACCCGTCTCCGGCGTCGGGCCTCGTCGCGCTCGTCGCCGTTGCCGCAGCGACGGTTGCGCTCGCGCTCACCGCCCCGAGTCGCCGGCGCTGGCTCCTCGCAGGCGCTGCCGGCCTCGCGCTCTACGCGGTCTCGCTGATCGTGCTCGAGACCGCGGTGCGGGTCTCGGGCGCGTCGCTCGAGACGGACTTCGAGCGCGGCCACACGGCGGTGAGCGCCGTCTGGGGACTGACGGGCCTCACCGTGCTCGTCGTCGGCCTCGCACGCCGATCGACCGAGCTCCGGTACGTCGGCCTCGCCCTGTTCGGGGTCACGCTCGGCAAGATCTTCCTCTTCGACCTCGCCGAGCTGAGCTCGGTCGCGCGCGCAGCCTCGTTCGTCGCGGTGGGCGGGCTGCTTCTCGCCGGAGGCGTGCTCGTCCAGCGGCTCGGCGAGCGTGAGGCTGACATACTCGAGCGATGACAGACCCGGATTCGGCCGCCGAGCTCGAGCGCACCATCGACCGCTACAACGACGCCTGGAACGCGCACGACCTCGATGCGATCGTCGCGTGCCACGCGCCCTCGATGGTCTTCGAGAACCACACGGCCGGGGAGCGCGTCGAGGGCGACGCAGTGCGCGACCACATCGGCCGCATCTTCGCCAACTGGCCCGATCTGGCGTTCCGCGGACGGCGCCTGTACGCGCGCGACGGGATCGTCGTGAGCGAGTGGACTGCGACCGCCACCGACGGCGAGGGACGGCGGCTCGAGTGGGACGGCATCGACGTGTTCCCGTTCGAGAACGGGCTCATCCTGCGCAAGGACGTGTATTCGGCCGCACACCGGCCGCGTGTCCTCTCCGCGTAGGCGAGGGCGGGCTCGCCGGCCAGATGGCACGACCAACTGTCCACCTCACCGCGCCGGTCCCGGCCGAGGTCGAGGCAGCGCTCGTCCGCGACTTCGAGCTCGTCGACAGGCCCGAGGAAGCCGACGGGATCCTCGTCGCGCTCACCGCGCGCATCGACGACGCCTACCTCGAGCGTGCCGGCCCGCAGCTCCGCGTCGTCGCGAACTACGCGGTCGGCGTCAACAACATCGATCTCGTCGCCGCAGCCGCGCGCGGCGTCGTCGTGACGAACACCCCGGACGTGCTCACGCGCGCGACGGCGGAGCTCGCGGTCGGCCTCATGATCGCGCTGCTGCGCCGGATCGCCGAAGGCGACCGGTTCGTCCGGCGCCGCTCGGAGTGGGAGTTCTCGCTCGAGTTCATGCTCGGCTCGAGCCTCGACGGGAGAGACCTGCTGGTCGTCGGGCCCGGGCGGATCGGACGCGAGACGGCACGTCTGGCGGAAGCGTTCGGCGCCCGCGCGACGTTCGCCGGCCGCGACGCCGACCTGCCCGAGTTGCTCGGCCGGGCCGACGTCGTGAGTCTTCACGTTCCGCTCACCGACGCCACCCGCCACCTCATCGACGCGCGGGCGCTCGAGTCGATGCGGCCGTCGGCGGTGCTCGTCAACGTCGCGCGCGGGCCGGTCGTCGACGAGCGGGCGCTGGTCGACGCGCTCCGCTCGGGGACGATCGCCGGCGCCGCGCTCGACGTGTTCGAGCGTGAGCCGGACGTGGAGGAGGGCCTGCTCGCCCTCGAGAACGTCGTCCTCACACCGCATCTCGGCAGCGCCACGCGCGAGACGCGCGTCGCGATGGGGATGCTCTGCGTCGAGGCGCTCCGCGCCGTGCTGCTCGAGGGGCGCAGGCCGGCGAACACGGTCGGCTAGCTGCCCCGCCATGGCCGCCTTCGGCAGCACGTCGATGTGGGGTGCGCTCCGGCGCGTGCTGGTGCGGCGGCCGCTCGCCGAGGACGCTTCGGCGTGGCGGGCATACGGCTGGCGCGCCGCCCCGGACGTCGCCGCCGCGCAGGCCGAGCACGAGGCGTTCTGCTCGCTCCTCGAGGAGGCTGGCGCCGAGGTCGTCGTGTCGGAGCACGACCCCGGCAACCCCGACGCGATCTACACCTACGACGCGACGCTCGTGGGGCGCGACGGCGCCGTGCTGCTGCTGCCCGGCAAAGAGGGGAGGCGCCGCGAGCCCGAGGCCACGGTCGCAGCGCTCGAGCTGGCCGGGGTCCCCGTCACCGGAAGGATCGAGCTGCCCGCGACGGTCGAGGGAGGCGACACGGTCTGGCTGGACGACGAGACGCTGCTCGTCGGGATCGGGTACCGGACGAATCCGGCCGCGAGCGAGGGCCTTCGCGCAGCGTTCGCCGGCGTCGAGGTGATCTCGTTCGACCTCCCTCACTGGAACGGGGCGGGCGAGGTGATGCATCTGATGTCGTTCATCTCGCCGCTCGACCGCGACCTCGCGCTCGTCTACCCGCGCATCGCGCCGACCCGGCTCTTGTGGCTGCTCGCCGAGCGTGGGATCGCCGTGGTCGAGGTGCCCGACGAGGAGTTCGAGTCCCAGGGGCCGAACGTCCTCGCGCTCGGGCCGCGCAGAGCGCTCGCGCTGGAAGGCAACGACGAGACCCGTCGTCGCCTCGAACGCGCCGGCGTCGACGTCGTCACCTATCGCGGCGACGAGATTTCCCGCAAAGGCGACGGCGGGCCGACCTGCCTCACCCGGCCGTTGCTGCGGGTCTGAGCCGGGGTCGGCTCGTGTGGCGCTTGGGCCGCGCCGGTCGCGCACCTGTCCGGTTTGGACGTGGCAACGTGCCTGGCACCGATTCTCGTGCCAGGACAGCGGTGCCCGACGGTCGGGCCGCATGAGTCCTCGATCGCGTCGTCGGTCGATGTGCGCAACGGCCATGTCTCGTTCGGACGTGGCAACGTGCCTGGCACGCCCCCAAGAGGGCGTGGCTCCGCTGACGGCTCGTAGCGCCGACACTAGAGCTCGTCGAAGGTCAGCTGCCGCGCGCCCGTCAGGCCGGAGACGCCGACCCCGACGAGTCGCAGCGCGCCCGGGCGGTCGCGGAGCCCGCGGTCGAGAAGGCGGCACGCCAGGTCGCCGATTCGCTCCGGCTCGTCGATCGGCGTCGGGAGCGTCGTCGAGCGGGAGCGGATCGAGAAGTCGCTGTAGCGGAGCTTCGTCGTGATCGTTTTCGCGGAAAGCCCGTCGTGTTGCAGATGAGCCGCCACGTCCTCGGCCATCCGCCGCAGCTCGGCGTGGAGCGCAAACCGTTCGGCCACGTCGCGCTCGAACGTCTCCTCCGTCGAGATCGAGACCCGCTCCGCATCGAGCTCGAGGTCACGCGGGTCGATGCCGCGCGCGCGGTCGCGGAGCAGCCTCCCGACCTGGCCGGGGAGCACGACGCGGAGCTCCGCGTCCGACAGGGAGGCGAGCCCGCCGATCGTTGCGACGCCTGCCGCGGCCAGGCGCTCCTCCGAGCGCGGCCCCACGCCCGGGAGGATCCGGGTCGCGAGCGATGCGAGAAATGCGGCCTCGCGGCCGGGCGGGACGACGGTGATGCCGCCCGGCTTGCGGCGGTCGGACGCGACCTTGCAAACCACCTTCGAGGTCGAGACGCCGAGCGAGCACGAGAGCGATGTCGAGCCTCGTACGGCGACCTGCACGACCCCGGCAAGGCGCCGCGCGCCCGCGAACGAGTCGAGCACGCTGCCGAGGTCGAGGTATCCCTCGTCGATCCCGGTCCGCTCGACGCGGGGCACGACCTCCTCCACACATGCCCAGACGGCCCGCGAGTACTGCCGGTAGAGCGCGTGGCGCGGACGCACGAAGACGACCTCCGGGCAGCGGCGAAGCGCCTCGGCGGAGCTCATCGCGGAGCGGATGCCGAACCGTCGCGCGACGTAGTTCGCGGTCGCGACCACCCCGCGACCTCGCGGATCGCCGCCGACGACGAGCGGCCTCGAGCGCAGCGACGGGTTTTCGAGCTCCTCGACGGCGGCGAAGAACGCGTCGAGATCCAGGTGGGCGAGTATCGGCACGGCCCGCTCAAGGCTACGGTTCGACCGTGATCGACGCCCCTCCTCGGGCACCCGCCCCACCGGTGGTCGAGCGGCCGGCCGCCTACCAGGTCTCGTACGGCGTCGTCGAGGGTCGCGCTGCGCCCGGTGCCCGGCGCGTAGTCGTCCGGATCGACGGCAAGGTCGCCCGCAGCCTGCGCATGACAGGCAGAGCGTTCCGGTTGGAGGTCGATCTCCCGCCGCGGGAGGTCAGGGTCCGCGTCGAGACGGTCGATGCACAGGGCCGCCGCGCAGGACGGACCGTGGCGAACGTCTTCGGGCTGCCGCGTGCCGCCCGGCCCCGCGTTCGGCTCCTGCGACTCGATGCGGGGCTCCAGACGGACGTCCGGCGCCTCGCCCGTGGCTTCCCGGGCGCAGCCGCGGTCTACGTCGAGGATCTCGGCACCGGCGCGGCGGCGGCGTGGAACTCGCGCGCGACGTTCCCCGCCGCGTCGACCCTCAAGCTCGCGATCTCGGTCACCGTGCTCTCGCGCATCGATGGCCCGCCGCGCCCTGGAAGCTTCGTGGACGGCCTCGTTCGCAGGATGCTCGACGCCTCCGACAACGAGTCGGCCAACCGGCTGCTGGTCTCGCTCGGAGGGTCGACGAGCGGCGGCGGGCATGTCGTCGACGGACTGATGCGCTCGATCGGTCTGGAGCGAACGGTCATGTACGGCGGATATATCCTCGGGACGTCGCTCGACCCGCCGCGGGAGATCGCCTCCCGCGGCGTCCCGATGAGCGTCGTCGAGCAGCCGGCGTGGGGCATCGGCAAGGCGACGACGGCGGCAGACCTCGCCCTGCTCCATCGCTCGATCTGGCTCGCGGGCGGCGGGCTCGGCCCTCTCGGGCGGAGCCGCTCGGGCATCAGCCCTGCCGAGGCCCGCTACCTCCTGTATGTCCTCGCCCACGTGGAGGACCGGGGCAAGCTCGACCGGTTCGTCGAGCGGAGACCCGGATCCGTCGTCCTCCACAAGGCCGGCTGGATCGACCCGGCGCGCCACGATGCGGGGCTCGTCGTCTGGCGGGGCGGCATCTTCGTCGCCGCGGTGATGACCTACGACGGCGCCGGCGCCGGCACCCGATCGGACGTCCTTGCGGGCCGGGTCGCCGAGGCAGCCCTCCGGCGATTCAGCGGCTGACGCGAGACGGTGTCAGACACCGTTCTCTGTCAACCCGAAAGCGGTGTCGACTTCGCACCAATCGCTCCACACGCCGCGAGGCCAGTGCGCATGCGGATCGGGGTCGTCGGCCGCCGGCCGCGGCCGGGCGCTCGTGGCTTCGACTGGGCCACTCTCCGCATCGGCCGCGCGTTCGGGCCTGTGGACGAACCGGCACAAACCTGGCGCTGATCCCCCTTGACGGGAATCGGTGTCTGACACGGTTCGACGCCGTGCGCAGCGCGACGAGGCGCGAGGGCGCCGGTCGGCGCCCTCGCATCGGGTCGGTGTGCGCCCTCGGAGTGCGCTTCCGTCCCGTCCGGGGATCCCTCGGGAGGCGGATCGGGATCACGGACTGCCTCCCTCGTATTCGAGCGGCTGCTTGCGAAGGGTTTGTGAGGTTTCGGTACGAGGCGGATCAGGATTCGGCCACCTAGGGATAGTAGGTATATTCTTTGTATCTACTACTGCCGAGGAGGGTGAACCGAACCGTGACCAAGCTGTTGCTCGTCCCGCTCGAGGACATCGTCGTCTTCCCTCACATGAACGTCACGCTGACGGTCGACGTCGGCGACGAGGACCGCGTCCTGCTCGTGCCCAAGCACGAGGGGGAGTACGCCGCGGTCGGCACGGTCGCGCGCGTGACCGACCACGTCCGGCTGCCGGGCGGCGCCGTCGCGGCCGCGATCGAGGGCCTTCACCGCGGCGTTGCAGGCGCGGCGGAGACCGACGCGCAGGGTCGCCTCCTCGTCGAGGTCGAGGAGCGGCAGGACGGCGTCCCGACCGACGAGCGCACCCGCGAGCTCGAGACCGAGTATCGCGCGGTCGTCGAGGAGATCCTCGAGTTACGCGGCGACGACGGGCGCATCCAGTCGTTCGTCCGCTCGATCAGCGACCCGGGCCCCCTCGCCGACACGTCGGGCTACTCGCCCGACCTCAGCTTCGCGCAGAAGGTCCAGCTCCTCGAGGCCGTTGACGTCACGGAGCGGCTCGAGCTGGCCCTGTCGTTCCAGCGCGAGCGGCTCTCGACCATGCAGATTCGTCAGCGGATCCGCGAGGACGTCAACGCCGGGATGGAGAAGCAACAGCGCGAGTACCTGCTCCGCAAGCAGATGGACTCGATCCGCAAGGAGCTCGGCGAGGACGACGCCTCGGTCGTCGACGAGTACCGGCAGAAGATCGAGGCCGCGGGCATGCCCGACGACGTGCGCGAGCAGGCCGACAAGGAGCTCGCCCGGTTCGAGCGGATGGGCGAGAGCTCGCCCGAGTCGCAGATGATCCGCAGCTATCTCGACTGGCTGCTCGCCGTCCCGTGGGGCGTCCGCTCCGACGAGGTGCTCGACCCCGAGCGCACGCGCGAGATCCTCGACGCCGACCACGCCGGCCTTGTCGACGTCAAGGACCGCATCGTCGAGTACATCGCGGTCGCGAAGCTCCGCAAGGAGCGCGGCATCGAGCCGGACAAGCGCGCGGGCGCGATCCTCACGCTGATCGGGCCCCCGGGCACGGGCAAGACGTCGATCGGCGAGTCGATCGCGAAGGCGCTGAACCGCGAGTTCGTGCGCATGTCGCTCGGAGGCGTCCGCGACGAGGCCGAGATTCGCGGCCACCGGCGCACGTACATCGGCGCGCTCCCAGGGCGGCTCGTCCGGGCGCTGCGCGACGCGAAGACCATGAACCCGGTGATCCTCCTCGACGAGGTCGACAAGGTCGGCGCCGACTGGCGCGGCGACCCGTCGGCGGCGCTGCTCGAGGTGCTCGATCCGGCTCAGAACTCGACGTTCCGCGACCACTACCTGGACGTCGAGGTCGACCTCTCCCAGGTCTTCTTCATCGCTACCGCGAACATGGCCGAGACCATCCCGGGGCCGCTGCTCGACCGGATGGAGGTGATCCGCTTCGACGGCTACACCTCTGACGAGAAGGTCGCGATCGCCCGCGGCTACCTCTGGCCGCGGCAGCGCGAGCGGGCGGGACTCCACGAAGACGAGGTCTCGATCTCGGACGACGCGCTCGAGACCGTGATCTCCGAGTACACGCGCGAGGCGGGCGTCCGCCAGCTGGAGCGCGAGCTCGGGTCGATCCTGCGCAAGACGGCGACGAGGATCGTCACCAAGGAGGCGGAGTCCCCCGTGGAGCTCGACATCGACGGCGCGCGCGATGCGCTCGGGCGCCAGAAGTTCTTCCGCGAGGCCGCGGAGCGGACGGCCGTGCCCGGGGTTGCGACCGGCCTTGCGGTCAACGCGACGGGCGGTGACGTGCTGTTCGTCGAGGCGACGGCTGTCCCGGGCGAGGGCCTCGTCCTGACCGGGCAGCTCGGCGACGTCATGAAGGAGTCCGCGCAGATCGCCCTCACCGCCGTGCGCTCCCAGGCAGAGAGGCTCGGAATCGAGCAGGAGCCGTTCGAGCGCAAGTTCCATGTCCACGTCCCGGCGGGCGCGATCCCGAAGGACGGCCCGAGCGCCGGCATCACGATGGCGACCGCTCTCGCGTCGCTCCTCACGGGGCGGCCCGTGAAGCACACGGTCGGGATGACCGGCGAGCTCACGTTGCAGGGCCGCGTCCTCCCGATCGGCGGCCTCAAGCAGAAGGTGCTCGCGGCGCACGCCGCCGGGCTCACCGACGTCGTCATCCCCGAGCGCAACCGTGCCGACCTCCAGGACGTGCCCGAGCGCGTCCGCGAGGAGCTCACGTTCCACCCCGTGATGTCGCTCGACGAGGTCCTCGGCATCGCGCTCGACCCGACGGTGTCCTCGCGCCCTCACGTGGCGGCATGACGCGCTGTCGCCAGTGCAGCCCCGTGCCCGAGGAGGTCCGCCGCGCGGCGGTCCTCCTCGAGGGACGCTGGACTGTGTCGATCCTGTGGGCCTCGGCGGCAGGTGCGAGCCGCTTCAACGAGCTCAAGCAGGCGGTCGGGGAGATCCCGCCCCGCACGCTCGCGCTGCGTCTCGTCGAGCTCGAGTCGGCCGGCTTGCTCGAACGTCGCGTGATCGATGCCCGGCCGCCGCGTGTCGAGTACCGGCTGACCGACGACGGCCGCCGTCTGCGATCCGTTCTCGACGCGCTCGCGGCCTACGCGGGCGCCGCCTGAGCGCCGGGCGGATCGTCCTCGAGGACGACGCCCACGCGGTTCGGGTGGGCTACCGTCCCTCGGATGGGAGGAGGTCGACCGCTTGTGCCGAGCGACGGCGGCAGCACGCAGCAGCGCGGTCGCGACGAGCTGCAGGTCAAGCTCGAGGCCGCCCGAACCGCAGCCGCCGAGCGCGCCGTGGCGGAAGAGCGGGCGCGCATCGCGCGGGAGCTCCACGACGTGATCGCCCATTCCGTCTCGGTGATGACGGTGCAGGCCGGGGCTGTCCGCCGGCTGCTGCAACCCGAGCAGGAGCGCGAGCGGCTTGCGCTGGAGGCCATCGAGTCGACCGGCCGCGAGGCGCTGACCGAGATGCGGCGCCTGGTCGGGCTCCTGCGCCGCCAGGGGGCGACCCCCGAGTTCTCGCCGCAGCCGTCGATGCGTGCCGTCGACGTCCTCGTCGGCACGATCCGCGAAGCCGGTCTTCCCGTCGACCTCGCCGTCGAGGGCGAGCCGACGGAGCTCGCGCCGGGCGTCGACCTCGCTGCGTACCGCGTGATCCAGGAGGCGCTCACGAATGCGCTCAAGTACGCCGGCCAGGCGCGCGCGTGGGTCACCGTCCGCTGGCGCGAGGGGGAGCTCGAGCTCGAGATCGCCAACGACGGCCGCTCCGAGGCTGGCGGCGACGGCAGCGGCCACGGGCTGGTCGGGCTTCGCGAGCGCGTCGCGCTCGTCGGAGGCTCGATCGACTCCGGCCCCCGGGCCGGAGGCGGATTCGTGGTGACCGCCCGTCTCCCGCACGGAGGCCGCGCGTGATCACGAAAGTCCTGATCGTCGACGACCAGTCACTCGTCCGGGCCGGCTTCCGGATGATCCTCGAGTCGGAGCCCGAGATCGAGGTCGTCGGCGAGGCAGCCGACGGGCTCACCGCCGTCCTCGCCGCACGCGAGACCGAGCCCGACGTGATCCTGATGGACGTCCGCATGCCCAACGTCGACGGGCTCGAGGCCACGCGCCGCCTGCTCGAGGGCAAAGAGCACGGCCCGCGCATCCTGATCCTCACGACGTTCGACCTCGACGAGTACGTGTACGAGGCCCTGCGCGCCGGCGCGAGCGGTTTCCTGCTCAAGGACACGCCGCCGGAGCAGCTCGTCGAGGCGATCCGCGTCGTCGCGGGTGGCGACGCGCTGCTGTCGCCCGTCGTCACGCGGCGCGTGATCGCCGAGTTCGTGCGGAGGCCCCCGGCCGCTGCGCGACCGCCTGCTCCCGGCCTCGACGAGCTCACCGCGCGGGAGCTCGAGATCCTGCGGCTGATCGCGCGCGGCCTGTCGAACGCGGAGATCGCGGCCGAGGCGTTCGTGAGCGAAACGACCGTGAAGACGCACGTCGCGCGGATCCTGATGAAGCTGCGTGTGCGCGACCGCGTCCAGGCGGTGGTGTTCGCCTACGAACACGGCATCGTGCAGGCAGGCGACGCGGGCGTCTGACGACCCGGTGCAGAAGGGCTATAGCTCGTTCGAGGGACTGCCGATAGATGGGGCATGTCAGCTCCGCAGACGCTTCCGTCCCGCCTGATCGGCGCGCTCTTCGTCGAGCGCGGGCTCGTCTCGGAGAGTCAGATCCGCGTCGCGCTCGAGATCCAACGGGAGACGGAACAGCAGCTCGGCCAGATCCTCGTCGAGCGATTCGGCGTCTCGCGCAAGGAGCTCGCGAGCGTGGTCGCGGAGCAATGGGCAAAGCTCGGTGGGTCATCCGGGCCGGAGGACAGCGCCAGCTGGCGTCGTCTCGGGGAGATCTTCGTCGAACGCGGGTTCGTCAGCCAGGAGGAGCTCGATCAGGCGCTCACGCGCCAGCGTCAGACCGGCGAACGGCTCGGCGAGGCGCTCGTGGCCCAGGGCGTGATCAGCAAGTTCGAGCTCGCAGGCGCCCTTGCGGAGCAGATGGCGGTGCTCGGCGATCCCGCCGCCGAGACTTCCGCGCCGAGTGAGCAGGCGGAGGCCACCGTGCATCAGCTGCACACGCGCGACGACGACGCGGAGGAAGCCGCGCCGGCGACCAAGGTCGTCGAGCTCGCTCCTACCAAGGACGACGTCGCCGCTGGCGCCTCCACACCGGTCGAGACGGTCGAGGCACCCCTGGAGGAGGTGGGTGAGCCTCAGCCGGCCGAGGTGCTTCTGACCGACCTCCACGAGGCGCTTGCCGCAGAGTTCGTGTACGCCGGTGAGCCCGTATCCGAGACTGCGCCGGTCCCAGCCTGCCTCGCGTTCGCGCCGACGACAGAGGGATACCGCCTCGTCGCGCTCGACGCGCTTCCGGATCCGGGCGAGACGATCGACGTCCCGGAGGTCGGCGAGCGCCTCGTCCTCCGCATTGGCAGCTCGCCGATCCCGGCCGACGATCGCCTTTGCGCCTACGTCGAGGAGCTGGTCACCGCGCCGGTGATGCTCGCTCTTCACTGAGCGTCGGCGTCCTCGGCGCCGGTCGACCCGCCCTACACTCCGGCCGAGGGCCGTTAGCTCAGTTGGTAGAGCAGGGGACTTTTAATCCCAAGGTCGCTGGTTCGATCCCAGCACGGCCCATGACCCGGGTGAACGGCCATCACGGCGGGTGGGGCCAGATTGACCCCACCCGCTCGCTGTCTACGCCGTCTCGCTGGACGGGCGCTTACTGGTCGTCCCAGTCGCGATACCCGGCCCCCTCCGGCCCGTAGTACGAGCCGAGGCGGCCGCGGTACTCGTCGTCACGGATCAGCGTGTCGTCGAACTCCGGGGCATTCTTGATCTGCTCCTTCGTCCGATTCACGAAGATCTTGTCATCGTTCTTATCGACGTCACGGATCACGCCGGCCGGCAGCATGACCTTCTTGCCGAAGATCCACGGCCCCGTGTCGACGACGATGAACGATCCACTGACCTCGTTTGTCGCATCGTCGACCTTGCCGATCGAGCCGTCGAGCGCCTCGACCCCGTAGCCGACGACACTTGCCCCGGACACGGCCGCATCGATACCGCTGCGATACGTCCAGACATCAACATCC
The DNA here is from genome assembly GCA_963845965.1 of uncultured Actinomycetes bacterium. Classification (GTDB taxonomy): domain Bacteria; phylum Actinomycetota; class Thermoleophilia; order Gaiellales; family Gaiellaceae; genus Gaiella. The sequence continues at coordinate 73,828 of CAWJUF010000019.1, forward strand.
GTGCGCATTGTGACTCCCTTCGCTCGGGTAGCTCACGCCTACCGCGGTGGTCAGCCGGTAAACCTTCTCGAAGCATCCAGACTTGCGAGAAGCGTTCAGGACGTCTTGTCGCGGACGTAGTCCTTGCACTCGCGCTCGTTCTGGAACTGCGCGTACGCGCGCCACTGGCCGTCCTCGCAGTCTGCCAACGTTTCCGGGTACGACGGGGTGACGGGCGGGGTGAGGGGGCGCGGAGATGGGGACGCGGCCAAGCTCGATGATTCGCCGGTCGACCTCAAGGACTCGCGAATGCCGAAGCCGAGGAAGACCAGCATGACAAGACAGACGACGGCGAGGCCCGCCATGACGAGGCCGTATTCCGGCGTAGTCTGTCCTTGGGAGCCGTGCCGCAGATCCATCCCATGCGTGTCTTCCCTCCGCTCGCCGGCGGCAAACCGACTGCGGCCGGGCGTGAGACTCTCGCCGCAGCGGCTGGCGACGCTCGAGCTCAGTCGCGTGTGTCTGCGGAGCCTCCGACAGCGTCGTCCCGCACGATGATGCGTTTCCCCTCGATCGCCGTCACCGCGTGCCAAGGGATGAAGGTGACTCGGCGGCGGGACGGGATGCCGAGGCGCTGGAGCACGCCGTAGCGACCGACGTAGACGCCCGTGACCCGGAGGGTTGTCGATGTCAGCTCGCCGCGGAGGTCGCGGCAGCGTCCGAGGCTTGCGCCCGATTGCGTGACGACGTCGCGCCTGAGGTAGGAGGAGAGGGTTCTCACCGGTCCGCTCCGGGGAGCTTCGCGAGGTAGCGGCCGAGCCGGTCGTCTCCGCGCCCGAGAGCGAGCTCGGGAGCGGTCTTCTCGAGCCGGACCGCGGAGTCGAGGGACGCGACGTCCTTCCACGCGACGCGGACCTTGCGGTTCCGACCGAAGAAGCCGGCCACGGAGCCGATCCAGCCTGCGCGCTGCGACCAGTATCCGGGGCCAACGAGAAGTGCGACGACGTGCGGAACCTCGCCCGGCGCGCCTTCGATCGCGAGGTCGTCGACCTTTCCGCAGCGGCGCCCGTCGGCATCGAGCAGCTGACGGTCGAGCACGCGCAGCGCGATGTCGATCTCGGAGCTCATCCCTGTCCCGCGTTCGTGAGGATGAGGAGGGGAAGAGCGGCGATGGAGACGAGCCCGATCACGACGAGATAGAGAACGCCAAGCGCGTTGGCCAGCTTTCCGTTCGCGTGCTGCCCCATGTAGGAGCTGTCGTTTGCGACCAGCAGGATGGGGATGTACGTGAGAGGAAGCGCGACGACCGAGAAGATCACGGCGTATTCGGTCAGCGCCACTGCATCGACTCCGCTCATCGCGATCAGCATGCCGAGCGCGAGGAACACGATCCACGTGAGCGCGAAGCGGGGTGCTCCGCGCGGGTGCCGGTAACGGCCCCATTCCCAGCCGCAGAACTGCGCGAGGTTGTAGGCGCCGGAGAAGACGGTGTCGATCGAGGCGCCGCCGACGGCGAAGAGGATCGCGACCAGCGCGAGGAGGAGGCCGGGCTGGCCCAACGGCTCCGCCGAGCCGAGCGCGATCGTGCCGAGATGCTCGGGAGCGATGCCCATGGGCAGAAAGAACGCTGCTCCGACGATCATCAGCGAGATGGAGAGGAATCCCCCGAGCCCGTAGCCGATGATCGCGTTCGCGCGGTTGAGCCCGATGTCCTTGGTCGACCATTGCTCTTCGATCCCGCCGGAGGAGTAGAAGTAGACCTCGTAGGGCGTCATCGCCGCACCGAGCAGGCCGACGACGAAGTACGCATAGACGAGCGGGTCGTTGGCAGGCAGGGATGGCACGAATCCCTTCGCCACCTCGCCCCAGTCCGGCCCGAGCTTCACCGCGGCGACCGCGAACACGAGCATGCACAGGCCGCCGTAACCGAACGACCGCTCGATCCAATCGAACGAGGTCGACCAGATGATCACGGCGAGCCCGACGGCGGCGGCGACGAGCAGCGCGCGGTAGGGAAGCCCGGACAGCAGCTGCAGCGCGATGGCGACCCCGCCGAGCTCCGCTGTCAGCGTGAGCAGGTTCCCGAGCTGGGACGCGACCAGCGCCCCCAGCCCCGCCTTGAAGCCGAGCCGCTCGCGGATGGCATCGAACACTGCCTTTCCCGAGACCGCCGCGACCCGCCCGCACATCTCGGAATAGATCACGATGCCGACGACTCCGATCGGTATCACCCACATCAGTCGGTAGCCGAAGGTCGCGCCGGCGGAGACGTTGAACACCAGGTCGCCGATGTCGACGAACCCACCGATCGCCGAGAGGATTCCCAGCGCCAGGCCGAACAGGCGGTTCACAGGCAGCGCCCGATCGCCCTGAGCCGGCGGGCGACCGCCGACGACACGCCGGGCTCTTCCGGGCTGCGGTGCAGGAGCTCGAGCTCGTGGGCGACCCTCGACGCGCGGCGGCCCTCGGCTCGAACGCGCGGCTCGATGCCATCGACGGTGTCGCGTTGTGAGAGCGCGTCGGCGAGATTCGACACCTGGAGCCGCAGCTCGTCGGCTTGGACGCGCGTGAACAGGTGCACGGTGCGGCCGGACGTGACCAACCGGGCGAGCAGGGCGCCTTCACAGGCGATCGAGTCGAGGGTCGCCCCGTCGTTGGTCAGCGCGTGTCTGTCGACCGGGCCGCCGTTGCACCCGGCAACGAACGAGGCCACGACGATCGCGAGCGCCGATGCGACGAGACGCACGGGGCGGGGAGCTGCCGTCAAGCCGATCCCCCGCCCGTCGTCATGGATGGCCTACCGCTTGGCGACCGCCGAGGGCACATAGCGCGGTAGGAGCTGCTCCTCGTAGAAGGCGATGAAGCCGTCTTGGTCGGAGCCGACCTGGTGGACGTAGACGTGCGTGTAGCCCGCGTCGACGAACTCGTCGATCGCCGCCGCGTGCCGCTCGGGATCCGGCCCGCACACGACGGCGTCGGCGACGTCGTCCTCGTCGACCATCGCGGCGGCCTCCTCGAAGTGGGACGGCAGGGGCAGCTCCTGGCCGAGCGTGCCGCGGAGCGCCGCGTTCGGCCACCACTCGTGAGCCGTCCTTCGCGCATCCTCTTCGCGCTCCGCGAAGCAGACGGTGAGCTGCCCGTAGCGTGGCTTCGACGCGCCGCCCGCGTCGTCGAACGCGCGCAGCAGCTCGGCGTCGGGCGCGGTCCCGACCAGACCGTCGCCAATGCGCCCCGCGAGCTCCGCGGCCTCAGGCCCGCCGGCGGCGACCATCACCTCGATCTCCTCCTCCGGCAGGGTGTAGAGACGTGCGTTCTCCACCGTGTAGTGCGTGCCGGTGTGGCTCACGAGCCCGCCGCCCCACATCAGCCGCATCACCTCGATCGCCTCCTCGAGCATCTCGCGGCGAACCGCGGTGGCGGGCCAACGGTTTCCGAGCACGTGCTCGTTGAGGTTCTCGCCCGTGCCCACGCCCAGGAAGAACCGGCCCGGCAACATCGCCGCGGACGTCGCTGCTGCCTGCGCGACGATCGCCGGATGGATCCGGATCGTCGGGCACGTCACACCGGTGCCCACGACGAGCTTCTCCGTCGCGAGCGCGATCCCGCCGAGCACGCTCCACACGAACGGGCTCTGCCCCTGGCGGTCGATCCAGGGGTGGAAGTGGTCGGAGACGAGCGCGAAGGTGAAGCCCGCCTCCTCCGCACGTGCCGCGCTCCGCACGAGGTCGAGCGGCTCGTGCTCTTCGGACGAGATCGCGTATCCCAGCTCCACGTGTCTCCTTCGTGTCGTCTTCTCCGGCCCGCCGCGCGGGCCCGCGGGCCCTTGTTCCCGCTCGGCGGGGCGGAGAAACGCGCACTCCATGTGCGGCTCGAGCACGGTTCGCGGTGCGGATCCGTGGGAAGAACGGGACAGGATGGGCTTCCTCGACCGCCTGCGCAGGCACCGCCGTGAGCAACAGGTGGAGCCCTTGCCTGCCGGCGCGCCCGCGCCGCAGCCGGAGCGGGCGGAGCCCGTCCTGCCCGACCCGACGCTCTCCGACCTCTCGCGGGCGGACTACGTCGCGATCGTCCGCCGTGCGGTCAGCGAGGCCGGCGAGGACCGCGTCACCGCGATCGCCGCCGCGCTCGCGTACTACGCGTTCCTCTCGATCCCGTCCGCGCTGCTGCTCGCCGTCGGCATCTTCAGCCTCGTCGCCGATCCGGGCACCGTCAGCTCCCTCGTCGACGAGCTGGGCAAGGTCGCCCCGCCCGACGCGACCCGTCTCGTCCAGGACAGCCTGACGCAGATGACCGAGCAAGGCGGGACGGGGGTCGCGCTGATCGGCGTGGGTGCGCTGCTCGCGGTCTGGTCGATCGGCGGTGCGATGGAGAACCTGATGTGGGCGCTCAACGTCGTCTACGAGCGCGACGAGACGCGCGGCTTCGTTCGTCGCCGCTCGACCGCCTGGGCGATGGCGCTGTTCGCATTTCTAGGCATCACGCTCGCGTTCGGGCTGCTCGTGCTCGGCCACCACTTTGCGACCTGGATCGGTCGCGCGCTCGATGCCGAAGGGACGGTGTCGATTGTCTGGTGGGGCGCACAGTGGCCGTTCCTCGTCGGCGGGTTGCTGGTCGCCTACGCCGGCATCCTCTACCTGGGCCCGAACGTCGAGCACCCGCGCTGGAGGTTCCTCTCGTTCGGGGCGCTCGTGACGCTCGTCGTCTGGCTCCTCGCCTCCGGCGCGTTCGCCTTCTACGCGAGCCGGTTCGGCTCCTACAACAAGACCTGGGGCAGCCTCTCGGCGGTCGTCCTGCTCTTGACCTGGTTCTGGCTCAGCGCGGTCGCTCTGCTCTTCGGCGCCGAGATCAACGCGGAAGCCGAGCGCAGTCGAGAGCTGCGACACGGCGAGCCCGCCGAGGTCGAGCTGCAGGCTCCGGCGAAGGCGTGATCGCGTCTCGGCGTCGTTCAGGGGTTACGCAAGCGCCGGGACAGGGTAAGAAGTCCGGAACCTACCGCCCCCTAGAAAAGGAGCGAATCCGTGTCGGAGATCACGACCCCCCGCGAGCTGTTCGTCCATGAGCTCGGTGACATCTTGTTCGTCGAGCGGCAGCTCGTGAGCGAAGCGTTGCCGAAGTTGATCTCGGAGGTGCGGGACGAGGAGTTCAAGGGTGCCCTCGAGGCGCATCTAGAGCAGACGCGCGAGCACGCGAAGAACGTCGAGCGGGTGTTCGAGTTGCTCGGAGAAGAAGTGTCCGCGGAGAAGTGTCTCGGCTTCGAGGGTCTGACGGCGGAGCACGAGAAAATGGTCGAGGAGTCCTCGCCCGACCTGATCGACTCGGTCGACCTTGGCGCCGCCGCGCGGACGGAGAACTACGAGATCGCCGCGTACGAGGGGCTGCGCCGCATGGCGAAGGCGCTCGGCGAGGAAAAGGCCGTCGAGCTTCTGGACACCAATCTCAAGCAGGAGAAGGACGCGCTCCGTGACGTGGAGCGGATCGCCACCCGCATCAGCAACGAGAGCGTCAAGCAGGCCGCCTGACACTCGAGGAGAGCGTGTCGATCGAGACAGGGGCGGCGAAGCCGTGACGACACAGTGCAACCAAACAGGAGGGATGCGCGATGGCTGACGGGAGAAGTGGGAGCGGTGCAGGGATCGGGCTGGGCGGGATCCTCGTGATCGTCGGGATCGTCGTGGCTCTCGTTTGGAGCCTGTGGCTCGGCATCCTGCTTGCTGTGGTCGGGCTCGTCGCGTTCGGCGGATTCGCACGGGGTCGCTGGTACTGAGCGTTCCCAAGCGCCTCTAGCCGGCTTGGCCGCGGGTCCATGCGCGCCCGTCCGCGAGGTCGGCGAAGCGGCCCAGCGAGATCCCCTGGAGGAGCGCGTTTCCGAGAGCCGTCGCCTCAGAAGCTCCGGCCACGACCGGCACGCCGGCGTGCGCTGCGAGTCGCTCGCGGACGAAGCTCGACGCGGCGCCGCCGCCGACGACCACGAGCTCCCCGACGCGCTCGCGCGACCCGAGCTCGCCGACGACGGCGGCGACGGCCGCCGCCACCGACTCGACGATCGACCGCGCGACGACGGCGTGGGGGACGTGGGCTCCGAGTCCCGCGGCTGCGCGCACCTCGTCGTCCATCCGGGCAGGCGCGAGGAACCGCTCGTCCCGGACGTCGAACACGGGCGCCGCGGGCGCCTCGGCAGCGAGGACGAGTAGCTCGCGCGCAGTCTCGCCCCAGAGCGCGCAGCACTGCTCGAGCAGCCAGAAGCCCGTGACGTTCTTGAGGTAGCGGAAGCCGCCGACCGCACCGATCTCGTTGGAGAAGTTCGCGAGGCGCGCTGCCTCGGAGGTGTCCGGCGCGTCGCGCTCCACGCCGACGACGAACCACGTTCCCGCCGACACGAAGGCTCGGGCGTCGGTGCCCAACGGGCTCGCCGCGAAGGCACATGCGGTGTCGTGTGCCGCGACGAGATGCACCGGCGTGCCGTGGTGCTCGCCAAGCCTGCGACCGGCCGACTCGGGCCTCGGCAGGATCTGTGGATCGACGCCGATCGCCTCGACGAGATCGGTCGCCCACTCGCCGGTCGCCACGTCGAGTAGGCCCGTCGTGCCTGCGTTCGAGCGCTCGCTCGCGACGGCGCCCGCCAGCTCGTAGGCCACCAGCTCGGGGAGCATGACGAGACGGCTCGCGCGGGCGAGCTCCTCCGGGTCGTGCGACGCGAGCTGGAAGATCGTGTTAATCGGGAGGAGCTGGATCCCCGTCCGGCGGTAGAGCTCGACCTCACCGAGCCTGCGGGTGACGTCGCGCCAGCCCTCCGTGCGCGGGCTGCGGTAGCTGTGCGGATCCGAGAGCAGCTCGCCGTCCTCGCCCAGGAGCCCGTAGTCGACGGCCCAGCCGTCGACCCCGATCGACGCCAGCGGGCCGGTCTCGCGGGCGCGGTCGAGACCGATCCGCACGTTCTCGAGCAGCTCGCTCCACCGCCATCGGAGCGAGCCGTCCGGTCGCGCGTGCGGGCCGTGGAACCAGCGGTGGACGACGACGACCTCGGGTTGCGCGGCGTCTAGGTCGACGACTGCAACGCGCACGGACGTCGCGCCCATGTCGACCGACGCCACCCGCATCAGGTCACTCGGCGACCGCTTTGGCGTTCATGCGACGACGGCGAGCTCGAGGTCGAGCAGCGTGGCGACCTTGCGCACCCGCTCCGCGTGGTGGCCGATCCCGAGCGCCACGTGGTGCGTGGGGCCCTGGGCGCACCAGTCGTCGAAGAACGCGGCCGGGTCGCGCGAGAACCTGATGCGCGAGTTCGTGTTCCCGATCCGGAACGTCGGTCCCGCGACGGACTCGCCCTCGGCGGCGAGGAGCTTCAGCCGCCCGTCGGCCGTCTGCGTCAGGCCGAGGATGGTGACGGGCCCGAGTCGGACGTTCATCTCGATCGAGAGCCCCGCGCCCGCCTTGCCGTGGTAGAGCCCGAGCGCCCGGGCGACGGGTCGTCCGTCGGCGATCGCGAGGTGGCCCGGGCCGTCGTGGCCCATCAGGATGAACTGCTCGTCGAAGTCGAGGCCGTAAAACTCGGTGTACGAGCCGCCGGCGCCGAGCCGGTCGAGCAGGAGCATCGCCACGTTCGTCTTGAGATCGCCTTCGCCGGCGGCCGGAACGCCGCGTGCGGTGAGGAGGGAGTTGCCGACGATCAGGCCGGCGCCGACTCGCTCCGCGATGTTGTCGCCGAGGCCGCGGTAGTAGTAGGTGAGCCCGTTCAGCTCGAAGTCCGCGACGAGCCGATCGAGGCCGACCGCGACCCGCGCCGACCACTCGAAGATCTCGGGGGTGATCTCGGCGGCGATCGGGTCGGATCCGGCGGCTGCCAGCTCGAAGACCTCTCGGATCTCGTCGCTCTTTCGCTCGATCGCCGCGGCGTCGGCCGACTCGACCCGGGCGACGAGGTCGTCGATCTCGAGCACCTCGACGTGCGCGCCGGTCTGGGCGTGCACCTGCGTGAAGTCGGAGTACATGTCGAGCATCCCGGGGTACGTGTGACCGAGGAAGCCGATGCGCGCGGTTCGCAGGTCGTGCACGCGCTCGGGTCGCGTCGAGCCATTCGCTCGAGGACGCCCAGGCCGGGTCGCCCTCGAGCAGCGTTCCCGTGAGCGTCCTGTAGGGAATCCGCGCTCGTGTGAGAGCACCCGCGATCTCCGGGACGCAGCAGGCCGAGCAGTTGGCGAGCCACTCGCCCGTCGTCATCGCCTCGTAGTCGACGGTGCGGGTCGGTTGGAGGTTGAGCACCACGACCGGCGCGTCGACCGCCTGCACGACGGGCAGGACCTGGGACGAGGTCGCGTACGTCGCCGTGTAGACCAGCAGGAGCTGAGGTCGTCGCGCGGCCAAGGCTCTCGCCCGCCGCGCGAGCCGCCTGAGGGGTGTCGACGAGACCTGCCGACACGACCTCTGCGCCCATCCCCTCGAGCCGACTCTCGATCCCCCGCTGGTAGCCCTCGAGCCGCTCGCGTAGACCGTCGAACTGTGGCCAGTACGCGGCGAGACCGATGCCGAAGACCGCGACCCGTGGGGGCGTCGCGCTCACTGATCCCTCCTCCTGTGTGGCGATGGCCGCCTGTCGCCGGGCTTCGGCGCTCCGTAGCCGCGTCGCGGGCACGCCGCGTACATGTCACCGAGGTTCGGCACGATGACGCTGGCGAGGAGGAGTCCGCCGACGACGATGTTCTGATCCTGCGCGGGGATCACGTCGGCCGTCATCGCCGTCTGGAGGGTGCCGAGCACGGCAACGGCCAGGACCACGCCGACGATCGTGCCGCGACCGCCGAAGATCGAGACCCCGCCGAGCAGGACGACCGTGACGACGAAGAGCTCGATCCCGATGCCGGAGTCGTAGCGTGCCGAGGCAAACCGAAGCGACCAGAGCACGCCCGCGAAGCCGCAGACATCGCCCGAGAGGACGAAGAGCCAGAACTTGATCCGCTTGACGCGGATGCCGGAGTAGAAGGCCGCTTCCTGATTCGCGCCGATGGCGAAGATCGCCCGCCCGAGCGGCGTTGCATGCAGGACGATCCCGAAGACGACGGCGAGCACCAGAAAGAACAGGACCGAGTACGAGATGTGCGTGTGCGGGATCGGGATGACGCCGATGCTCGCGAGGCCCTGCGGGAACCCGCTGATCGTGTCGGACGGCAGGATCCCCTGCGCGATGCCGCGATAGAGCGTCAGCGTCCCGATCGTGACGGCGAGCGACGGCAACCCGAGGCGTGTGATCAGGAAGCCGTTGAAGGCGCCGAGGAGCGCCCCGAGAACGACGGCCGCGATCATCGCAGGCCAGATCGGCCAGCCGTGCTTGAAGAGCTCGGCCATCGCAGAGCCCGGTGAGGCCCAGCATCGACGCCACCGAGAGGTCGATCTCCCCGGTGACGATGATGAAGGTGAGCGGGAGCGCAATGATCGCGATCTCGCCCACGTTCAGACCGATGAAGAAGAGGTTGGTCGACTCCAGGAAGTAGGGGGAAACGCTCGCGCCGTAGGCGATGGTGCCGAGCAGGAGGAAGACGAGCAGGGTCTCCCAGCGGACGAGGCGGCGCAGGCCCTGACGCCAGTGCGCCGTGCCGCCGGTCGCGTCGTCGGGCCTGAGCGTCGACCTCAGACACGAGCCCCCCGTCGTGTTCGCATGGCGGGAGCGACACGCAGCGCGATCAGTCGGTCGAACGCGATCGCAGCGAGCAGCAAGGCTCCCGCAAGCGCGGTGCTCCAGAACGAGGAGACGTTCACGACGACGAGCGCGCTGTTGATCGTGTACAGGAGGACCGCGCCCAGCGCGGCGCCGAGCACGGTCCCGCTTCCCCCGAAGATCGCCACTCCGCCGACGACGACGGCTGCGATCACCTGGAACTCGTAGCCGACGCCCGCGATCGCGTCGACCGAGGCGTACAACGACAGCCACAGCGCCCCGGTCACCCCTGCGATCGCGCCGCTCAGGACGAAGGCGAGAAACACGCGGGATCCGACGGGAATGCCGGCGAGGCGCGCCGCGGCCGGGTCGGAGCCGATCGCGTAGAAGTCGCGCGCCGTGCGGAAGCTGCGCATCCAGTAGGTCGCGACCGCCACCGCGATGATCGCGATCCAGCCGAGGTAGGGGATCCCCAGCACGGTGGCATAGCCGATCTTGTTGAAGCCCTCGGGCAGCATCGAGGCGTTCACCTGGTTCCCGCCCGCCCAGGCGCCGTCGATGCCGCGGATGATGTACAGGGTTCCGAGCGTCACGACGAGGCTGGGCACGCGGGCGACCGTGACGATCAGGCCGTTCACGACGCCGCAAGCCGCACCGATCGCCAGCGCGAGGAGGAAGACGACGGGCAGCGCGACGTGCGGGTGGTGGACGTACAGCACGCCGGTCGCGTATGCGGAGACCCCGAGGATCGACCCGATCGAGAGGTCGACGTTCCGGGTGATGATGACGATCGTCTCGCCGATCGCGAGCAGGGCGATGATCGCCGAGCCGGCCAGGATCTGCTGGATGCTCGTGGCGCTGAGGAACAGATGGTTGTCGATCGTCGTCGCCCCGACGACGATTACGAGCGCGAGCAGGATCCCAAGCTCCCGGAAGCGGGCGAGGAGCTCTGCGACCGCGTGCGAGCTCGGTCGCCGCTCGACGACAGCCTGCTCGTCGGCGATCGAGGTCATGCGGCCTCCTCGACCTGACCCGTCGCGGCGTGCATGATCGCGTCCTCGTTCGCGTCCGCCCGCGCGAACTCGCGCATGACGCGGCCCTCGAAGAGCACGACGATGCGGTCGGCCATCCCGAGCACCTCCGGCAGCTCGGACGAGATCATCAGGACCGCGACGCCCTGGGCGGCGAGCTCCGAGAGCAGGCGGTGCACCTCCGCCTTGGTTCCCACGTCGATGCCGCGCGTCGGCTCGTCGACGATCAAGAGCGTCGGCTTGCGGCCGAGCCATTTCGCCAGGACGGTCTTCTGCTGATTGCCGCCCGAGAGGGTCCAGACCGGGTTGGTCAGCCTCGCGTACTTCAGCCGCAGCCGGAGCGCCCAGTCCCTCGCGAAGCTGCGCTCGGAGCCCCGCAGGATCAGGCCTCCCCGCTGCACAGTGTCGAGCGAGGCGAGCGCGATGTTGCGCTCGATCGAGAAGTCCATGACGAGGCCCTGCTGGCGCCGGTCCTCGGGGACGAGCCCGATGCCGGCAGCCATGGCGGTGGACGGCGAGCCCGGCGGCAAGCGCCTGCCGTCGATCTCGACCGAGCCGGCGTCCCAGCGGTCGATGCCGAAGATCGCACGGGCGACCTCCGTCCGACCTGCGCCGACCAGGCCGGCGAGTGCGACGATCTCGCCGCTGCGCACCACGAAGGATACGTCCGTGAAGTCGCCCTCGCGTGTGAGGCGGTCGACCTTCAGGACGACGCGACCGGGCTCGGACGGGACTTTGGGAAACAGGGCGTCCATGTCGCGTCCGACCATCGCGCGGATGACGGCCGGGACCGTCAACTCGCCAATCGGCTTCGTCCACACGTGTCGGCCGTCCCGCATCACGGTAACGCGCTGGCAGATGTCGAAGATCTCCTCGAGCCGATGGGAGACGAAGAGCAGCGCGTTGCCACGCGCGCGCAGCGTCTCGACGATGCGGAACAGCTGCTCGACCTCGGTCGTCGCCAACGCCGCGGTGGGCTCGTCCATCACGATCACCCGCGCGTTCGTCGTCAGGGCCTTGGCGATCTCGACGAGCTGCTGGTCGGCAATCGAGAGGCCGCGAGCCTGCCGGTCCGGTTCGAGCCTGACGCCGAGCTGCTCGAACAGGGCGGCGGCCTCACGTCGCATCCGCTTCGCGTCGATGCGGCGGAACCGCTTGAGCGGCTGCACGCCGACGAAGATGTTCTCGGCAACGCTCAGATCGGGGAAGAGCGTCGGCTCCTGGAAGATGATCGCGATGCCGGCGGCCTGCGACTGCTTCGCGTTGTCGAAGATCGCCTCCTCGCCGTCGAGCACGAGCCGGCCGGCATCGGGCCGGTGAACGCCCGCGAGGATCTTGACGAGAGTGGACTTGCCGGCGCCGTTCTCGCCCACGAGGCCGTGCACCTCGCCGCCGTGCAGCTCGATGTCTCCGTCCTCGAGCGCGCGGACGGCACCGAAGCTCTTCCGGGCGTGCTCGAGGGAGATGACGGGCGCGGGATGTGGTGTCGTCACGTCGTCACGTTCGCAGAGGATGGGGCGCCGCGTTGCCGCGGCGCCCCTCGACGTCGGCCTAGAACTTGAACTTGTCGACGTTCTTGATGGTGAACACGTACGGCGGGCCGAGGATCACCTGGGGCCGCTTGTCGGGGCCGAGGATGATCTTGTAGGTCCCGAGCTTGCCGGCCTTGAAGGTCTGGCCGACCTTGCCGGTGATCTTCCCCTCCGCGAACGCCGAGACCGCGTAGCCCGCCAGGTACCCGAGATCCTCGGGGTTCCAGAGGGCGAACGCCTTCACGGTGCCGTCGTGGACGTACTTCTTCATCTGGCTGGGCAGGCCGAGGCCCGTCAGCACGATCTTGTTCTTGTACTTCTTGGACGTGGACAGGTACTGGGCGGCCGACGAGATCCCGACCGTCGTCGGCGACTCGATCCCCTTCAGGTTCGGGTACGCCTGCAGCATCGCGACCGTCGCCTGCCTCGACTGCGCCGGGTTGTCGTTGCCGTAGTAGATCTTCACGAGCTTCATGTCCTTGTAGCGCGGCTTCTTCATCTCCAGCTTCATGTACTTGATCCACGCGTTCTGGTTCGTGGCGGTCGAAGCCGCGGACAGGATGGCGAACTCGCCCTTGTAGCCCATCAGCTTCCCGAGCAGGGCGATCTGACTCCGGCCGATCGTCTCGGTGTCGGCCTGGTTGATGAACAGCTCGCGGCAGCTCACGTCCGAGTCGAACGCGATCACGTGCGTCCCGGCCGCCTGAGCCTGCTTGAGCGCCGGGCAGAGCGCGTCCGGATCGTTGCCCGCGATCACGATGCCCGCCGCGCGCGCCTGGATGGCCGCCTGCACCGCCGGCTGCTGCGCCGCGGCGGTGTCCTCGGTGCCCGACTGGACCACCTGCTTGTCGCCCAGCTCGGTCAGCGCGATCTTGCCGCCGCGGTCGGCGATCACCTCGTACGGGTTGAGCGTGTCCTTCGGGATGAAGTAGAACGTCTTGCCCTTGGTCGAGCGGCTCGGGGTGGCGAGCGCGGCCGTGATGGCCACGCCTGCGACGAGGAACGCTGCGGCGAACACCGCCCACCTGTGCTTGTGCATGGATGGTTCCTTTCGCATCGGAGTGAAGGGGAACGAACCGGCGGATGGTGCGCCTCCTACGCACTACCGGGGATATGCGGCGGTGACCCCGCCGTCGACGTTGACGACATTTCCGGTCGACTTGCTCGAACGCGGGCCGGCGAGGAAGGCGATCGCCTCTGCGACGTCCTCCGGCAGCACCGCGACGCCGAGCTTCGTGCGGCTCTGGTAGTAGGTCTGGAGCTCGTCCTCGCTGACGCCGTACGTGCTCGCACGCTCTGCCTTCCAGTCGGTCGACCAGATGCTCGACCCCTGGATCACGGCATCGGGATTGACCGTGTTGACGCGGATCCCGTGCGCGCCGCCTTCCTCGGCCAGGCACCGACCGAGGTGGAGGGCCGCGGCTTTCGCCGAGGAGTACGCGGCGGCATTCGACCCGGCGACCAGCGCATTCTTGGAGCCGACGAAGACGATCGAGCCGCCCCGGCCCTGCTCGACGAGGACGCGGAACGCCTCTCGCGCGGCCAGGAAGTAGCCGCGGGCGAGCACGGCGTAGCTCCGCTCCCAGTCGTCGAGCGTCGTCTCGGTCACCGACGCGCTCGTCGCGAGCCCCGCCGACGCCACGAGGAAGTCGAGGCCGCCGTACTCGAGAACCGTCCGACGGACCATCTCGGCGACGTCCTTCTCCCGCGTGACGTCGACCTCGACCGGGAGGGCTCGCCGCATGCCGTATGCGGCCTCGAGCTCTCCGGCCACGTCGCGGGCGCCGTCGCCGTTCATGTCTGCGACGACGACATGGGCTCCACGCGAGGCGACCAGGCGCGCGGCGGCGCGCCCGATCCCGCTGGCTCCGCCCGTGATCACCGCGATGCGGCCGGACAGCTCCCCACGCGGCGGCGCCTGTGCGAGCTTGTAGCGCTCGAGCGGCCAGTACTCGATCGCGAACGCCTCTTCCTCGCTCAGCGAGCGGAAGCCGCCGATCGCGTCGGCGGCGTCCTGGACGACGATCGCGCGATGGTAGAGGTCCCGCGCGGTCCTGGCCCTCGTCGCGTCGAGCCCGCTCGTCACGATCCCCACTCCCGGGACGAGCGTGACGCGCGGGCCGACCGGGTCGATCGGGAACCGACGGGTCTCGTCGTCGACGTGACCGCGCGTAGTACGCGCGGTACCAGGCGCCGTACTCCGCGACACCGCGCCGGAAGCGACGCGGCGAGCTCGGCCGCGCCCTCGGTGGCGGGATCGAACGCGGCGACGAGGGGCTTGTGCTTCGTCGAGATCAGGTGATCGGGACAGGGAGCGCCGACCTGGCTGACGACGGGAGCGCGCGCGGACGAGGCGAAGGCCACGGCCGCGGGGCTCCGGTCGACCTCCAGCACGACGCCGTCCGCGTCTGCGAGGAGCGAGCCGCGGAGCGCGGGGAGCGTCTGCGCCAGGAGGGCCAGGCACTCGCTCTCCCCGAGCTCCGCGCTCGCCGCACCGCCGAGACCGAACCTGCCGGCACCGGTCTTGCCGACGATCTCGGCAGCTCTCGCGACGAACTCGATGGTGCTCCTGTAGGCCGCTTCGGACGTCGACCCCCAGGTGACGAGCCCGTGGCGCTCGAGCAGCACGGCGCGGGCGGCGGGATTCGCGTCGAGGAGCTCCGCGATCCGCTTCGACATGGCGAAGCCGGGTCGTTCGTAGTCGAGCCAGACGGCCTCGTCCCCGAACGCTTCATCGGCGAGCGAACTGCCGTCCGGTGACGAGGTCAACGCGATGACCGCGTCGGGGTGCGTGTGATCCACGTGGTCCGCGCCCACGAACGCATGGAGGAGCGTCTCGATGGAAGGCGCGCGGCTGGTCGGGATCGAGCGCGCAGCGCAGCAGGTAGTCGACCATCGTCGCGTCGTCCATCGTCTCCCGCGATCGGAGCGGCTCGACCTCGTCGAGCCGCAGCGCGGCGAACCCGCGGCGCGTGATCGTCGCGAGGTCGGTGCCCGAGCCCTTGACCCACAGGACGCGCCGCTCCGTGCCGGCATGGTCGAGCACGACGCCCTTCGCGGACGTGTTCCCGCCGCCCTGGTTGGCCACGGAGCGATCGCCGCCCAAGAGGTTCGAGCGGTAGACCAGTGCGTCCAGGGTGTCGAGATCGTCCGCGGCCGCCGCGTCCCAGAGGTCCGCCGGCGCGGCAACGCCGCTGAGCGGTGTGGCGGTCGCCATCACGCGACCTCCTCGTCGACCGGCGTCACGCGGCGAAGGTCGCGCGGTCGCACCGGCGGTGCCTCTCGCGGGCCTGGGTCGACCGTCATCACGTCGACTCCTGCGGCGCGCCACGCGTCGACCTCCGCGAGCGGGCGCGCTCGAATCGGTGATGATCCCGGCGAGGTCGTCGGCGGGTACGAAGGCAAGGAGGGCGCTTCGGTGCCACTTCGTCCCGTCGAAGATCCCGTACACCTGGTCGCACGCGTCGGCCATCTCCTGCTTGATGCGGACCTCGTCCGGGTTCAGGTCCATCAGGCCGCGCGGCAGGCTGAGGCCGCGCGCGCCGAGGAAGCCCTTGTTGATGCGAGTCGTGCGGAGGACGTCGGTGCCGAGGTCGCCTACGAGCGACATCGCCGACAGGCGCAGCACGCCGCCCGTGAGCAGGACGGTGATCCCCGGAGCGTCGGCGAGCGCCGTCGCAACCAGGAGGCCGTTGGTGACCACCACGAGCTCCCGCTTGGAGCACAGCTCGAGGGCGAGGTAGTACGCGGTCGTGCTGGCGTCCAGCGCGACCGCCTCGCCCTCGTTCACCATCTCGGCCGCCGCCCGTGCGATCGCGCGCTTGGCCTCGACCTCGAGGCGCATCCGCAGGTCGAAGCCGACCTCCGACTGGCCGTGCTGCAGCGCGCGTGCGCCGCCTCGGATCCGAGCCACCAGCCCCTGACGTGCCAGCTGGCCGAGGTCGCTACTAACGGTGACCTCGGAAACGGCAAAGGTTTGCGAAAGTTCCGCAACCTGGACGTAATCGCGCGTCTCGAGCAGACGCAGCACGTGCTGCATGCGCTCCGACTGCGAGAAGGTTGGTGAGGTCGCTAACGCTGCTGATCGAGCGACAGTAAGCCCGGTGCATCGCGGAAGTCAATACCCTCGTCTTTCTTTCGAAGCGCTAGAGAACGAAAGCAGACTCGTAATTGCTCGAAGGATCGGTCAAACTCGCGCCATGGACGAACACGAGCTACTCACACGACTCGCCGCGCTCGAGATCGAGACGCCCTCGTGGGGGTACGGCAACTCGGGGACGCGATTTCACGTCTACCCGTGGCCGGGCGCCGCGAGGACGGTGTACGAGCGGATCGCAGATGCTGCGCTCGTACACCGGCTGACGGGCTGTTGCCCGTCGGTCGCACTCCACATCCCCTGGGACGCGGTCGACGACTACACGGCGCTCGCGACGCTACGCGCGAAGAGGAGGGCGTCAGACTGGGCGCGATCAACCCGAACCTGTTCGGGCCGGACGAGTACCGGCTGGGGAGCCTCTGCAGCCCGGACGCCGGGGTTCGCGCGCGCGCGCTCGAGCACTGCCGCGAGTGCGTGGCGATCGCGCAGGAGGTCGGCTCGACGAGCCTGAGCCTCTGGCTCGCCGACGGCACCAACTACCCTGGTCAGGACGATCTCGGGTCGAGGTTCGCGCGACTCGTCGAAGGCCTGGAGCAGCTCTACGCCGAGCTCCCCGACGGGATGAGTCTTCTCGTCGAGTACAAGTTCTTCGAGCCTGGCTTCTACAGCACCGATCTTCCGGACTGGGGGACAGCCGCGCTCGTCTGTCGACGTCTCGGCTACCCGTGCGCAGGTGCTGGTCGACACGGGCCATCACCCGCTGGGGACGAACGTCGAGCAGATCGTCGCGCTGCTGCTCGCGGAAGGGCTTCTCGGCGGATTCCACTTCAACAACCGAAAGTACGCCGACGACGATCTGATCGTCGGCTCGATCGACCCGTTCGAGCTCTTCCGGATCATGCGCGAGATCGCCCGGGGCGCTGACACCGAGGACGTCGCGTTCATGATCGACCAGTCGCACAACGTCGAGGGAAAGATCGACGCGATGATTCAGTCGGTCATGAACATCCAGACCGCGTACGCAAAGGCCCTGCTCGTCGACGAGGACGCGCTCGGCCGCGGCGCAGGCGGAGGGGGACGTGCTCGGCGCGCACCGCATCCTGCTCGACGCATTCGAGACAGACGTCCGGCCGATCCTCGCCCGTCTCCGCGCCGACGCCGGCGTGGACGCCGACCCCGTCGCCGCGTTCCGCGCCGGCGATCACGCCGCCTCGCGCGTCGCGACCGCGGCGTCTCGTCGGTCGAGAGCGCATACGAGCGCGGCTGAGGCGCTCATCGTCGCCATGCGAGATCGCCGTGGCGAGGGAGGCGCCATGACCCAGCGCAGTGCATTCGTCCTCGAGGTTCGCCCTGAACGCATCGAGGAGTACATCGAGGCGCATCGAGCAGTCTGGCCGGAGATGCTCGATGCGCTGCGGCCGGCGCAGGAATCCGGAACTACACCATCTTCCGGAACGGCAACGAGATGTTCGGGTACTTCGAATCCGACGATCTCGAGGCCGCGGCGCGGTTCATGGCCGAGCAGGACGTCTCGGCGCGTTGGCAGGACGCAATGGCCGAGCTCCTCCAGGACCGCGTGCCGAACGAGGGCGCTCCGGGCCTCGAGGAGATCTTCAGGCTGGAGTAGCGTGACTCCCCCGGCCGCGTCCACGGCTGCCTCCTAGCCGGCGACCGGAGCAAACGTGCCGGCTTTGTAGACCTGACCCTCGAGCTCGCGCCCGAGGCATGATTCGAGCCACTGCGCCACGTCGATCAACGCGTCGAGGTCGATGCCCGTCTCGACGCCTTCGCCGTGGAGGAGGTAGACGAGGTCCTCGGTTGCGATGTTCCCCGTCGCCCGCGGTGCGAACGGGCAGCCGCCGATCCCGCCGACGGAGGCGTCGAACACCGAGACCCCTGCCTCCAGTGCGGCGTACGCGTTCGCGAAACCGCTGTTCCGCGTGTTGTGGAGGTGGATTCCGACCGGGACGCCGAGAGGTGCGATCCTGCCCACCAGATCGCGTACCTGACGCGGCACGCCGACGCCGATCGTGTCTGCGACCGCGATCTCGTCCGCCCCGGCGCCCGCGACCCGCGCGGCGAGCTCCGCGACGCGGCCGGGGTCGACGGCGCCCTCGAACGGGCAGCCGAAGGCGACGCTTATCGTCACGGTCGACCGGATGCCGTCGGCCGTCGCGCGCTCGACGATCCGCTCTGCTCCGACGGCACCCTCGTCCACGGACGCGCCCGCATTGCGGCGGTTGAACCCCTCGGTCGCCGCGAAGGCGAAATGCACCTCGTCTAGCCCGCTCTCGCGCAGCCTGTCGTAGCCGCGCTCGTTCACCGCGAGGCCCGCATACACCACGCCCTTGCGCCGCTCGATCGCCGCGACGACCTCCTCCGCCCCGGCCATCTGCGGCACGTGCTTCGGGCTGACGAAGCTGACGGCCTCGATGCGGGGCACGCCTGCGGCGGTGAGCCTGTCGACCAGCTCCGCGCGCACCTCCGGCGCGAGCGTAACCGACTGGTTCTGGAGCCCGTCCCTCGGCCCGACGTCGCAGATGGTGACGGTCATACGACGCCATCTTGTCGCAACTCGTGGAGCTCCGACTCCCCGAGGGAGCAGCCCCAGGTAGATCTCCTCGTGCGGCAATGACCATCCACAGGCCGTCGCGCCGCTCGGGTCAGCCGTTGACGACGAGGGCGTTCGGGTAGTCGTTCAGGACGCGGGCGCCGCCCTCGGCGCAGACGACGACGTTCTCGATCCGCATGCCGAACGAGCCGGAGACGATGATCGACGGCTCGTCGGTGAACGTCATGCCCGCCTCGAGCGGCGTCTCGTCCTCGGGCGAGAGAAAGGGCCGCTCGTGGACGTCGAGCCCGATGCCGTGGCCCATGCGGTGGCGGAAGTGCTCGCCGAGGCCCGCCTCCTCGATCGGGGGCGCGGCAGGCCGCGTTCACGTCGCGCGCGAGCGCGCCCGGGCGGCACGCGGCGCGCCCGGCTTCATACGCGGCGAGCATCACGTCGTAGGCCTCGACGGAAGCCGGGCGGCGGCTCGCCGGCGACGACGGTGCGCCCGAAGTCCGAGCAGTAGCCGTCGACGACGCCGCCGAAGTCGAAGAGGACGGCGGTCCCGTCCGCGAGCGGCGTCGCGCGCGTTGGCGGTCCCGGTGTCGAGGCTGTCGCGAATCCATCCCGGTGAAGACGTGGGTCGCGAAGGACGGCGTCAGCGAGCCCGGCCGCCGGAGCTGCGCCTCGACCTCCTCGCGGAGCTCGGCCATCGTCACGCCCGGCTCGACGCGCGGCGTCGACGGCCGTCATCGCTGCTTCGACCGTCCGGCACGCGCGGCCCATCGCGTCGAGCTCCTCGGCCGTCTTGACGCGCCGGAGCCGATTGACGAGCGCTGAGCCCGTGCGCGAGCCGCTCGAGACCGAAGATGCGGCCGAGCTCGATCGTCGTCTCGGCCCAGACACGGTCGCCGACCGCGACGGACGCCGGCCGGCCGAGGCCTCTAGCGACGCGCTCGAAGACCGCGCGCCCGTCGTCGGTCTCGTCCACGACGACGATCTCGCCCGTCGGGCCGCACCGGCAGGTCGAACACGACGACCATGCGCGGCAGCACGAAGACCGGGTCGGCGTCGGGCCGGAAGAAGCCGCCCGCGACCCAGCCGTGCGGGTACGAGCTCTGCCCGAAGAACGGGATCCCGCGCTCGACGCCGGAGAGGTACTCGAGGTCGGACGAGAGCCCGAGGAAGAGCAGGTCGACGCCTCGGCGCGCATTCCGCCGAGAGGCGCCGCCGCCGCTCCGCGTGGTCGAACACGCCGCCGATCCTACGGAAGCGGCAACAAGGGTGCTTGCAACAGACTGTTGCAAGCGGATCGGGCCCGGCGCGTGCGGGGGCGCGCGCATGCGACAATGCGGGCGTGATCGAGGCCGAACTGAGACCCCGGTTGCGGGGCGTCTTCCACCAGTGGGCGTTCGTGGCCGCGGTCGCCGCCGGGGTCGTGCTCGTCGTGCTCGCGGACGGCCCGGCTCGAGAAGTTCTCGTCGTGGGTCTATGCGGCCGCGCTCGCCGCGATGTTCGGGTGCAGCGCGCTCTACCACCGGTTCCCGTGGAAGAGCGCGGCGCGTCGCCTGTGGGCGCGCCGACTCGACCACTCGATGATCTTCATCTTCATCGCCGGCACGTACACGCCGTTCGCGCTCCTCTGGTTCGAAGGCACGACCAAGTGGCTCGTGCTCGTCATGGTGTGGGGCGGGGCGCGTCTTCGGACTCGTCGCTCGAGCTCGTCTGGATCGACTCGCCGCGCTGGTTGAGCGCGATCGCGTACCTCGCCGTCGGCTGGGTCGGCGTCCTCGCGATCCCGCAGATGTTCTCGGGGATCGGGATCGCCGGCGCTGTGCTGATGATCGTCGGTGGCGGGCTGTACACGCTCGGGGCGCTGATCTACGCGATCAAGTGGCCGAACCCGTTCCCGCGCACGCTCGGCTTCCACGAGATCTTCCACCTGCTCGTCGTGGCGGCCGCGGCCGTGACGCAGTTCGTCGCCGTCTCGCTCGTGGTGATGTGACGGTGGCGCGTAGGGTCGAGCTGACCGACGCCGAATGGCGCGAGCGCTTGAGCCCCGAGCAGTACGCCGTGCTCCGGCGACAGGCGACCGAGCGGGCGTTCACCGGTGCGTACTGCGACACGAAGGAGCCCGGCGTGTACCGGTGCGCCGGGTGTGGAGCGGAGCTGTTTCGCTCCGACGCGAAGTTCGACTCCGGGTCGGGCTGGCCGAGCTTCGTCGAGCCTGCCGAGCTCGACGCCGTCGAGACGCGGCTCGACACGGGTCCCGGGATGGTGCGCGAGGAGGTCGTCTGCGCGACCTGCGGCGGACACCTCGGACACGTCTTCGACGACGGACCGCAACCCACCGGCAAGCGCTTCTGCATCAACTCGTGCGCGCTCGACCTCGACGCGCCCGGAGATGGGCCGGCTACCGGCTGACGCACGGCTCGGCGCCATCCGGCTCCGGGCCGGCGACGTCGGGCGACTGCGGGACTTCTACGAGACGACCGTCGGCCTCCAGCCGTTCGACGGCGAGAACGGCCTTGTCTCGCTCGGCGTCGAGGGGAGGCCCGTCGTCGAGCTCATCTCGGATCCGGAGGCTCCTTCGCGTCCGGCGCGGTCGACGGGGCTCTTTCACCTCGCCCTGCTCGTCCCGACCCGGGCAGACCTCGCGCGCACGCTGCGCCGGGTAGCCGGCTCGGGTTGGCCCCTCTCGGGTGCGTCCGACCATCTCGTCTCGGAGGCGCTCTACCTCTCGGATCCAGAGGGGAACGGCATCGAGCTCTACCGCGACCTTCCGCGCGACGAGTGGCCCCTGGCCGACGGATCGATCGAGATGGCGACCCTGCCGCTCGATCTCGAGGGCGTGCTCGCAGAGCCCGGAGGCGAGACGGCCGCCACCTCGATGCCCGAGGACACGACGCTCGGCCACGTCCATCTACAGGTTGCCGACCTCGTCGCCGCCGAGGCGTTCTGGGTCGACGCGCTCGGCCTCGACGTCACGGTGCGCGGCTATCCGGGCGCGCTGTTCACCTCGGCAGGCGGCTATCACCACCACGTCGGACTGAACACCTGGGCGGGCGTGGGCGCGCCGTCCCCGCCGGCGGGAGCGCGAGGTCTCGTCCGGTTCGAGGTCGTGCTGCCGGACGAAGCCGGCGTCGAGGAGGCCGCGGAGCGCCTGGCTCGCGTTGCTTCCGTCGATCGAATCGACAGCGGCGCCGCGGCAGCCGATCCGTCCGGCAACAGCGTGCTCGTCCGGACGTGACGTACGACGAGGCGCTCGCCGCCGTTCAAGCGCTGTGCGGCGCGTTCTCGGAGGTGAGCGAGCGGCAGAGCCACGGCGCGCCGACGTTCTTCGTCCGGGGCAAGCGCTCGTTTCTCACGCTCCACGACGACCACCACGGCGACGGCCGGCTCGCGATCTGGTGCGCTGCGCCGGAGGGTCTCCAGGCGATGCTCGTCGAGGCGAGCCCGGAGACCTATTTCGTGCCGCGATACGTCGGCCATCGCGGCTGGCTCGGCGTTCGGCTCGACCGCGACCTCGCGGCCGGAGAGCTGGCGGGCCTGGTCGAGGACGCCTATGCATGCGTCGCCCCACCGGCGCTGCTGGCGCGTGCCGGTCTCGTCGACTCCTGACGAGCGGGGGGTCCGAGGCGCATCGTGACTTGCCGGTCGCCCCCGGCGAACGCCCCGATCGAGCCAGACGCGCCTACAGCGCGTCGACAGCGCAGAGCTCGCGCTGAAATAGCTGGTGTGCTCCGCGTGCGCCACTACGGCACCAAGCCGGGTCGAATGCAGCCGACGAGCTTCCGCGGGCGCTTGCTCCTCGTGGTCGCTCGGCGGTGACCGGGACGGTTCTCGCCGTCGGTTACGAGGAGGTCGAGATCGATCCCTCCCGACCCACGCGCGAATTCAGTGGCGGATCTGCCCGGCCGGAGGAGCAAGAGGCCGCCGCGCGTCGCGAGCACGAGCTGCCCGTCCGCTCGCGGGCCGAGTCATGTTCGGCCTCCCGGGGTCTGATGGCTCATTCCGGCGACATTACGTTGCGGAACCACTCCTCGGCCCATCGCGCCCTGAGGCTTAGGGCCGGTCGGGCTCCGAGCGGTGCCTGCGGTTGGCGAGCCCGAACGTCGTCTTCCACGCGTCGGCGTGGATGGCGGCGCTCGGAACGAGGTTGCCGTCCACGTTGAACACGCACGCGACCGTGTCCGCCGGGAGGCAGCATGCCCTTCGCCTCCCCGGCGACGAGACGAGGAGGCGGACCAAAACCGCTTAATCTGGCGCTTCTGCGCGAAGGACTCCAGCAACCGTGCGGTCGCCACCCGCCTCAGCCAGCTGACGGGCGCGCGTGCCGCGCTCGGCCGGGGGAAGGTCGAACCGCGCTGCCTGCAGCGCCAGCCGAGCGGCCTCGAACACCAGCCGCCACGACCCGATCAGCGCGTCGAATCCAGAGGCTCGACCGCTACCCAGAGCTGTGGCGAACCACCGCGCGGCCCTCTGAGGGTGCCTAGGATGCGGTGCGGCTCCCGGAGGGAGCCTGGTCGTGCCGTCAAGGGAGGTTTGCCATGTCGGGGACAGAGGTGCAGCACTCGAGCACGGAGGCGGCGACCGGTTCGTATCGTGCCGCGGTCGTACACGACTTCTCGGAGCCGCTTCGCATCGAGCAGGTCGCGCGGCGTCCGCTGGCTGCTGGTCAGATTCGGGTGCGGATCGAGGCTTCGGGCTTGTGCCACACGGACATCCATGCCGCTCACGGCGACTGGCCGGTGAAGCCGTCGCCGCCGTTCGTCCCGGGGCACGAGGGTGTGGGGATCGTGGACGAGTTGGGTCCGGGCGTGGTCGAGGTCGGACTCGGCGAGCGCGTCGCGTTGCCCTGGCTCGGCTATGCATGCGGGGCCTGCGACTATTGCGTGTCGGGCTGGGAGACGCTCTGTCTCGAGCAGAAGAACATGGGCTACTCGATCGATGGCGGGTTCGGGGAGTACGCGACCGCATACGCGCGGTACGTCGTCAGGGTTCCCGACGGAGTCGATCCGTTCGACGCGGCTCCGCTGACCTGCGCGGGTGTCACCACGTACAAGGCGATCAAGGTCGCCGGGACTCGCTCTTCGGATCTCGTCGCCGTGTTCGGGGTCGGGGGCCTCGGGCACATGGCGATTCAGTACGCCCGCATCGCCGGGGGAAGGGTGATCGCCGTCGACCTTCACGACGAGAAGCTCGATCTCGCTCGGACGCTGGGTGCCGAGTTCACGGTGAATGCGACGACGGAAGATCCGGTTGCTGCGGTCCAGAAGCTCGGCGGAGCTGACCAGGCGATTGCTCTGGCGGTGTCACCGAAGTCGTTCGAGCAAGCGTACGGCTCGCTGCGCCGAGGTGGCACGCTCGTCTTCGTCGCGCTTCCGGCGGAGAACCATGTGACGCTGCCGATCTTCGAGACAGTTCTCAACGCCATCACCGTTGTTGGCTCGATCGTCGGAACGCGGACCGACCTGCGTGAGGTGTTCGAGCTGCACACGGCCGGGAAGACCGAGGTCACGCGTGAGACGCGTCCGCTCGATGAGGTCAACGAGGCGATCGCCGACGTCGAGGCCGGCCGCGTCGCAGCTCGCGTCGTCTTCCGTCCGTAGTACGGCGAAAGGCGCTGCGGCGCCTTTGCACTCGAGCGCCGGAGCGCAACACCGTGAACCAAAGGCAGGGGCGCGCCGCCAGCCTCCCTTGTCCGTGGGAGGGTATGACCGATGCCACAGATCAAGCGAGAGGAGACGACGATGACGGCGCCCGGCCAACGCCTGAACGGAGCGGCGCTCTCCGTCGCACACGCTTTCGACATCGAAGCCGCGAAGACGCGTCTTGCAGCAGACGGCGGCTACGAGATCATTCACGAGTCAGCCGGCCTCGAGATCGGCGTCTACGTGCTCGTCGCCCCCGAGCCCGATCATCAGCAACCGCACGTCGACGATGAGGTCTACGTCGTCCTCGAGGGCCGAGGAACGCTTGACGTCGAAGGCGTGCGGGTCGATCTGCGTGAAGGCCACGCAGTCTTCGTTCCCGCTGGTGCCAAGCACGAGTTCGTCGGTTACGAGCAGTTGAGCGTGCTCGTGATCTTCGAGCGGGGCGGACGATGAGCCAGATGGCGACGACACCAAACCGTGATCGAATCGGTCTCCTCGACGCCCCACTGGCGCGTCGCTCGCGGACCGAGAGGACCCCACCCCCTCGGAGACGAGGGCGCGGAGCCCGGTGTTGAGGCGGCGGCCTGGAGCATTAACTGGCTGCCTGGCAACATCGACTCCTATCGGTCGCCGTTCTACCTCTGAGAACCAAGGCCGTACTTCGCGACAGCCCAGGTTCCGATCGAGGCGAACAGCGCGACGGCGATCCCCGAAGGAATGGTCGTCGTGTTCGTGCCGCTACCGGTCGTCGAGACGAAGTCCGGCCCCCAGACCGCGCTGCAGCTGACGGCGATCCACATCGCCGCGATCGCCAGCGAGGCCCACATCTCGCGGACGCGGAGCAGCTCGAACCAGCTGTGCTCACGCGTCGACTCGACCGGTGGTGTAAGGCTCGACATGGCACACCTCCTTTCTGCATCGAGGCTGGCAGGCCCACGACCAGCAGGCATCCGCGACGAGACCGGTATGGCTGCCTGAAAGTACGTATCGCGGCGACAACCGCCTGTCGCCCGGCCGGCTCGTCATCGACAGCTGGTGCTTAGTAGGCTCGCGCGGCCAATCGACGAAAGGGGTGCGAGATGGAGCGTGGCCGGCTTCTCAGGTTCGGCGGTCTTGCGGCGGGCATCGTCCTGATCCTCTTCGGCATCGGGTCGCTCTGGCTGAGCATCGATTCGCGGATGACCGTGCAGGACGAGCTCTCGGCGGAGAAGATCGTCGGCTCGCCGGACATGAGCCCCGAGGGGATCGCGCCAGGCGTGCAGGAGGCAGGGCTCGAGGACGTCGAGATCCCGGACTGCGATGTCGCGGAGGAGGAGATCGACACGGGTGAGGAGGCCCGCTGCTTCGCGCAGTACATGCGGATCCATGCACTCGAGTCGTCCGGTGGCCTGACGTACGCCGAGATGGGACGTTTCGTGTCCGCGGACGACCCGAGCGATCCCGCAGGGACGAGCGACGAAGCTGCGGCGCTGAAAGACGAGGACGGCAAGCCGGTCGCGAACGCAGCTCGGAACACGTGGGTGACCGAGACCGCGCTGTCCACCGCGCTCAACATGTCCTACATGGCTGAGCAGATCTCGCTGTTCGGCATCGTCGTCGGGATCGCGCTCGTGCTCACCGGGATCGGGCTCGTGATTCTCGCGCTCGCCGTGTTCAACAGGCGCGACCCGGCCGCAGCGTCGTAGGCACTTCCACGGTCAGGGCTCTCCGTCTCGGGCGGGCGGAGAGCCGGCCGTGCCGTCGCGAGCGAGGGACTCCCGTGACCGACCATGTCGCCGGCGTTCCTCGCCTCGAGCTTTCCCGCCTACGGCGTCTCGACGTCGCGCCGCTCGAAGAGGACCGACGCGGCGAGGAGCAGGGCAAGCGCGGTGCCCGCGACGACGGCGAGGTGCCACCAGGCGACTCCGCTCGAGAGCGGCGACTGGTCGACCCACCAGAAGCTCGAGAGGAACCGGAACGGCTCGAGCCAGGAGGCGAGCGAGAAGAGCCCGCCGATCAGGTAGCCGACCCCGGCGAACGCGGCGGCGGCGCCGATCGCGAGCCCGCGGTTCGGCACCGCGGCGCCAAGCGCGAGCGCGAGCCAGCCGTGCAGCAGGCCGAGCAGCCCGACGCCGACGACACCGCCGACGAGGTGCCCGAAGGGGAGGTCGAGCCCGAAGACGAGCCCTGCCACCTCCAGTGCCACGAGCATGACGAGCGAGAGCAGGAGTAGCTCGACGCCGACCGCCGCGCCCTTCGCCAGGGTTGCGCTCCGGCGTCGCAACGGGTAGGCGAGGAGCAGCTCGAGCCGGCCCGACTCCTCCTCGCCCGCGAGGATGCGGGCCCCCGCGCCGATGCCGAGCGCGATTGCGAGGAGCGGCAGCACGATGCTGAAGAGCTCGGTGTCGACGAACCCGCTGCCGCTCGTCAGGTCGACGGCCCCGAGGCCGAAGAACCCCTTCACCGCATCGGGCAGATTCTGGATGACCTCTTCGATGTCGGCGGAGCCCCCGATCGACGGGTAGATCGCGCAGAGGAAGAGCACGTAGGCCGCCGCGCCCGCGCACCATCCGAGCAGCGCGCGGCCGTGGTCGCGGAGCCCTCGCCGGAAGAGCTCAGCGGTCATCGGGCGAGGCTCGGTAAAGGTCGAGGAAGATCTCCTCGAGCTGCGCCGGCGCGGAGACCAGGTCGACGATCCGCTGGCGCGCGGCAACCTTCACGACGGCGTCCATCGCGCCCGCGGGGAGCGCGAGCCGCACGACCCGGTCGTCCGCCGACTCGACGCGCACACCCTCGATCCGGGTGAAGCCGGCGGGATCGGCGGCCTCTGCGAACGTGACCGTCACGTGCCGGACGGCGTGCGCGCGCAAAGCCGCGACGGTGTCGACGCGGAGGAGCCGTCCGTCGCGGATCAGCGCGAGGCGGTCGGCGGCGTGCTGCACCTCGTCGAGCGAGTGGGAGGAGAGGAACACCGTCCTCCCGTCCGCAGCGGTCTCCCGCAGGAGCAGCCGGAACTCCTCCTGCAGGAGCGGGTCGAGCCCGCTCGTGGGCTCGTCGAGGATCAGGAGCTCGGGGCGGTGCATGAACGCCTGCACGACCCCGAGCTTCTGGCGGTTTCCCTTTGAGAGCTCGCGGATGGGCCGGTCGAGGGTCACGCCGAACCGCTCGACGAGCGTGTCGCGGAGCTCGGGGTGCGTCGTGCCGCGCAGCCGCGCGAGCGAGTCGAGCTGCTCCCGGCCGGTCAGCCGGTCGGCCAGGCGCAGGTCGCCCGGGAGGTAGCCGACCCGCCGCCGCGCCTGGACGCCATCGCGGCGCGTGTCCAGCCCGAGCAGGGACGCCGTCCCCGCGGTCGGGCGGATCAGGTCGAGCAGGAGCCGGATCGTCGTGCTCTTGCCGGCGCCGTTCGGGCCGAGGAACCCGAAGACCTCGCCGCGACCGACCTCGAGCTCGAGCCCGTCGAGCGCGGCCACGTCCGCGCGATACCGCTTCGTCAGCCCGTGCGTCGCGATCGCGGCTGCATCCGCCACGGAGACCAACCTAACGGGCCAGCACCTCGACCACGTCGCCGTCCGCGAGCACGTGCGCGCGGCCGACGCGCTGCCCCTCGAAGCGGGCCGAGGCGCCCCAGACGCGCGCGCCGGCGCAGTGGTCGCCGAGCTCGTGGTGGACGCGGTCGGCGAGGTCGGCGACCGTCGCGCCGACGCTCGAGCGCGAACGGCTCGTCGTCGGTCGCGCCCCCGCCGCGCGGGAAGACCCGGATCAGCCCGGTGAGCGCCCAGATCGCCTCGCGGAGCCGGTCGAGGCTCGCGTCGTCCAGCACCGAGACGGCGACGGCCGAGCTCGACGTCCGCGAGCACGCGTCTCCCTCGAGCTCGTCGGCCTTCGTGAGAGCGAGGATCGCGGGCTTCTCGATCCCCGCGGCCGCCACCTCGGCGCGGACGACGTCGAGCGCCGGCGAGCGGTCGTCGGCGGCACGGCACCAGACGATCGCGTCGGCGTTGCGGAGCACGCCGAGCAGCGTGCGGCCGCCGCCGCGGTCTTCGTGCGCCCCCTCGATCAGGCCCGGGATCTCGACGAGCTGGACGAGCACCCCGCCGATCCGCGTCAGCGCGGGGACGGGCCGCAGCGTCGTGAACGCGTAGTCGCCCGTCTTGATCTGGATGTCGGAGAGCGCCTGCAGGAGCGACGACTTGCCGGCGTTCGGCGGGCCGACGAGCGCGATCTGCGCCGCCCCCTCGCGCCGCACCTGGAGCGAGTCGCGGTGCAGGACCTTCCCGCGGACGCGCGTGCGGTCGAGCTCGCCCTCCAGCCACTTGCGCAGGTCGGCGTACGGGCCCGTTCCGGTAGCCCGGCAGCTCCTCCAGGAGCGCACGGATCGTCGCGACCGCTCGCTCCCCTCCTTCCCGACGAGGCGGCGCTTCGCCACCTCTGCGAACGTGCGATGCGGCATCGGCATCGCGTCCTCCTTCCGATCGGGCGGGAAGGAGCACGCGCGCGGCGCGGCCGTGAGGCCGGGTCGCGCGTCCGTCTCCCGCCGCTTCCCTCGACGCGTGAGCGGGAAGCGGCGACTCAGCCGTTCTGACGCAGAACGGTGGCGGACCAGGATCGGAAGCGGTGCACGGCGGGAGGCTACCCGCCGGCGTGGGCCGTCGTCGCTAGCGGCCGCCCGTGACCTCGAGCACCGAGCCCGTCGTGTACGAGGACGGCGTCGCCCAGCAGCCACAGGATCGCGGCGCGACCTCGTCGGCCGTCCCGGGCCGGCGCAGCGGGATGACGGCGCGAGCCGCGACGCGCGGTCGGGGTCGCCGCCGCGCGCATGGATGTCGGTCTCGATGACGCCCGGGCGCACGACGTTGACGCGCACGCCGTCGTGCCGCGAGCTCCCTCGCGAGACCGAGCGCGAGCGCTCGACCGCCCCCTTCGAGGCGGCGTAGTCGACGTACTCGTGCGGGCGAGCCGAGCCGCGCGGCGGCCGACGAGACGAGGACGATCGACCCGCCGCGCCCACCGCGCGACTCGGGCGAGGCGCCGGGCCGCCTCGCGCGCGCAGAGGAGCGCGCCGATGACGTTGACGTCGACGGATCCGGCGCATCGGCGCCGCCTCCGCACTCGACGAAGTCGCGCCGGGCTGCCGCGATCCCGGCGTTGACGACGGCGCCGTCGAGCGGCCCGAGCGCCTCCTCGCCGCCGCGTCGAGAGCGCGAGCACGTCCGCCTCGACCGAGACGTCGCCCGCGGACGGCGACGGCGCGCCCGCCGGCCGTCCTCGATCGCGCGTCGACGACCTCTTGCGCGGCGGCGCGATCGTCCGCGCGGTAGCCGACGCCGACCGACCAGCCCGATGCGCCGCGCGCGGCGAGCGCCGTCGGCGCGGCCGATCCCCCGGCTCCCGCCGGTGACGACGATCGTCTTGGACACGCCTATCCGTCGCCCGTCCGCGTCGCGTGACGCCGACGGAGCTCGTCCTCGACCGCCGACGGCTGCAGCCCGCGCGCGGCGAGGAGGACGTAGCGTGTGGAACCAGAGGTCGGCGAGCTCCTCGACGAGCCGCTCGTCGCGTCTCCGCGACGCCGGCGAGCGCGGCCTCGACGCCCTCCTCGCCGACCTTCCGGGCGGCGGCCGCCGGGCCGCCCTCGAGGAGGCTCGGCGACGTAGGAGCCCGTCGGGGCGCGTCGCCGCCCGCTCGGCGACGATGCGCCAGAGCCACGGCGCGAAGCACGACTCCGCGCCCGTGTGGCACGCCGGCCCGTTCGGCCGGACGCGGTAGAGCAGCGCGTCGCCGTCGCAGTCGTCCGCGATCTCCTCGACCGCCATCGTGTTCCCCGAGGTCGCGCCCTTGTGCCAGAGCTCGTTCGCGCGAGCGGCTCCAGAACCACGCCTCGCCCGTCTCGCGCGTCCGGCGGAGCGCCTCGTCGTCGGCGTAGGCGAGCATCAGGACGCGGCCGTGTCTCGACGTCCTGGACGATCACCGGCGTCAGGTCGGTCAGCCGGATCGGCCATCCCGCCTCCTTCAGCTCGCGCCTTCAGCTCGCCGAGCCGCTCGGGCCGCTCGTGGACGATCGACGCGACGAGCGCCGCCTCGGCGCCGGCCTCGAACGCGTCGGCGAGGTGGCGCGCCTCGCCCGCGCCGCCCGAGGCGATCACGGGCACCTCGACCGCGTCGGCGACCGCACGGGTCAGCGCGAGGTCGTAGCCCGCGCGCGTGCCGTCCGCGTCGATCGACGTGAGGAGGATCTCGCCCGCGCCCCGGTCGACCGCCTCGCGCGCCCAGTCGACGGCGTCGCGGCCGCGCGGCTCGCGGCCCGCGTGCGTGACGACCTCGCCGCCGCGCGCGTCGATCGCGCAGACGACCGCCTGCGACCCGAACTCCGCCGCGAGCGCCGTCAGGATCCCCGGCTCGTCGAACGCGGCGCGGTTGATCGCGACCTTGTCCGCACCGGCGAGGAGGAGGCCGCGCGCGTCGTCGACGCCGGTGACGCCGCCGCCCGCCGTGAACGGGATCGTCAGCTCGTCGGCGGCGCGGCCGATCACGTCGAGGATCGGGCCGCGCCCCTCGAGGGTCGCGGTGATGTCGAGGAAGACGAGCTCGTCCGCGCCGAGCTCCGAGTAGCGGCGCGCGAGCTCGACCGGCTCGCCCATCTCGCGGAGGTTCTCGAAGTTGACGCCCTTCACGACGCGGCCGTCGGCGACGTCGAGGCAGGGGATCACGCGCTTCTTGACCATCGCACGAGGTTCTCGAGGACGCGGGCGCCGGCCGCGGCGCTCCGCTCCGGGTGGAACTGGACGCCGGCGACGCGGGCCGGACTCGACGGCCGCGACGACCGTGCCGTCGTGGTCGACGGTCGCGGTCGCGACGCGCGTCGTCGGACGGCGTCGGCGGCGAAGCTGTGCGCGAAGTAGACGTCGGCGCCGTCGAGCCCGTCGAGGAGCGCGCTGGCGCGCGTCGCCGCGAGCGTGTTCCAGCCCATGTGCGGGACGCGGCGGGCGCGGAGCCGCCTGACCGGGCCTGCGAGCAGGCCGAGCCCTTCGCCGCCCTCCTCGCTCGCGCTCGAAGAGGAGCTGCATGCCCGACGCAGATCCCCGCGACCGGCCGCCCGGCCTCGACGCGCGCGCGCAGCGCGTCGTCGAGGCCGTTGCGCGCGAGCCCGGCGGCTGCGCTCTCGACGTGCCCGACGCCCGCGATCAGCGCGAGCGGCGCGTCGCGCACGAGTCGCGGCGTCGGTCGTGACGACCGGCTCCACGCCGGCGCGCGCGAGCGCCGACGAGAGCGAGCGGAGGTTGCCGGCGCCGTAGTCGGCGATCGCGACCTTCACGCCGCGCCCTTCGTCGAGCGGATGCCCCGCGTCGCCGGGCGCGACCGCCTGCCGCAGCGCCTGGCCGAGCGCCTTGTACGCGGCCTCCGCGACGTGGTGGTCGTCGCTGCCCGCGGACTCGACGTGCACGGTGCAGCCCGCCTCGATCGCGAACCGCTCGAGCGCGTGCGCGAGGAGCGAGACCGCGAGCGCGCCGACGCGGTCGCCGCCGAACGCCAGCGCGACCTCGGCGTGCGGCCGCCGCACGAGGTCGACGGCGGCGGTCGCGCGCGCCTCGTCCATCGGCACGACCGCCGATCCGTAGCGCGCGACGCCCTCGCGCGCGCCGAGCGCCTCGGCGAGCGCCGACGCCGAGCGCCGCGTGGACGTCCTCGACCGTGTGGTGCTCGTCGACGTCGAGGTCGCCCGCCGCGGCGAGCTCGAGGTCGAACCCCGCGTGGAAGGCGAGCAGCGTCAGCAGGTGGTCGAGGAAGCCGAGCCACGTCTCGACGCGCGTTCCGCCCCGTCCCGTCGAGCGAGAGCGTCAGCCGCAGCGCGGTCTCGGTCGTCGTCCGGAGCACGGTCGCCTCGCGGCCGCCGGCGCTCCCCGGGCTCCGCGCCGAGCGCGCGGAGGAGCACGTCGTTCTCGCGACGGCCGGCGGACGGTGACCCGGATCCCGTCCGGGAACGCGCGCACGACGATGCCCTGCGCCTCGAGGCGCTCCGCGAGCGGCTCGTCGGTGCTGGAGGAAGACGAAGTTCGTCGCGGTCGGCTCGGCAGTCGTAGCCCGCCGCCGAGAGCGCCTCCCGCACGCGCTCGCGCTCGGCGATCGTCGCCTCGACGTCGCCGAGGCGCGGGTCGCGCAGCGCGGCGGCCGCGATCGCCGCCGCCGGGCCCGGCGATCGGCGCGGGGGCGCGGCGCTCGGTGAGCAGCGCCGCCGTCTCGGGGTGCGCGAGCGCGTAGCCGACGCGGAGCGAGGCGAAGCCGAACGCCTTCGACATCGTGCGCAGGACGACGAGGTTGGGCAGCTCGTCGACCCACGGCGCGCACGAGCGCGCGCCGTACTCGACGTACGCCTCGTCGACGACGACGATCGTCTCGGGCCGGCGCGCGCGCGCGCTCGACGATCTCCTCGGGCTCGACCCACGTCCCGGTCGGGTTGTTCGGGTTGCAGACCCAGTGGAGGTCGGCCTCGTCGTCCGGCCCGACCGACCTCCGCGCCGCGCAGCGTCGTCGCGATCCGGTACAGCGCGTACGTCGGCGGGTCGATCGCGGCGCGTCGTCCCGGCCCGAGGAAGACCTGCGCGAGCAGCAGGATCAGGTCGTCCGCGCCGGCGCCGACGACGACGTGCTCGGCGTCGAGGCCCACGTACGCCGCCAGCCGCCTCGCGGAGCTCGCGGTACGTCCCGTCCGGGTACTCGTTGAGGCGCGCCATGCTCTGCGCCGAGCGCCACCTGCGGCACGCCCGGGAGCGGCGGGCGTGTTCTGGTCGAACTTCAGGACGGCCTCGCGCGGGACGCCGTGCCGCTCGGCGACCTCGTCGACCGCGGCCGCCCACAGGTACGGCGCGTAGCCGTCGGCGACCGCGTTGGCCCGGGCGCGCGCGACGCTCATGCGGGCACCGCCGCCGCGTGCAGCGGGAGCCCTTCGACCCGCGCCAGCGGGCCGACGACCGCGGCGGCGCGCGCGGCGGCGCCCTCGTCGTGGCCGTGACGACCTGGAGCGGCTTGAGGAACGCCTCGATGCCGAGCCCGCCGGTCGAGCGCGCGAGCCCGCCGGTCGGCAGGACGTGCGTCGCGCCGGCGGCGTAGTCGCCGACCACGGACGAGCAGCCGACGAAGACGGAGCCCGCGTTCCGGACGCGCGTGGCGAGCGCGACGGCGTCCGCGACGTGCAGCTCGAGGTGCTCGGGCGCGTACGCCTCCGAGCGCTCGAGCGCCTCGTCGAGCGACCCGACCCGCTCGACGCGGACGTTCGCGTGACCGCCGACGGCGGTCTCGACGGCGGCGGCGAGCGCGTCGTCGGCCGTGAGGAGGATCGCCTCGCTGTCGGGCCCGTGCTCGGCCTGCGCGAGCAGGTCGGACGCGACCCGCGTCGGATCCGCGGAGCCGTCGGCGATCACGACGACCTCGCTCGGCCCGGCGGGGAGGTCGATCCGCACCCGACTCGAGACGAGCAGCTTCGCCGCGGTCACGTACGCGTTGCCGGGCCCGACGATCGCGTCGACCGCCGGGATCGTCTCCGTGCCGTAGGCGAGCGCCGCGACCGCCTGCGCGCCGCCGACGGCGTAGATCTCGTCGATCCCGAGCTCGCGGGCGACGACCAGCGTCGCGTCCGCGGGGTCGGGGGTCACGACGGCGATGCGCCGGACGCCGGCGACGCGCGCCGGGACGGCGGTCATCACGAGCGAGGACGGGAGCGGCGTCCGCCCGCCCGGCACGTAGAGCCCGACGCTCGCGAGCGGCAGCCACCGACGCTCCGAGACGATCCCGGGCGCCGCCTCGACCGACGTGTCGGCCGGACGCTGCGCCTCGCTGAACCGCGTGACGGCGAGGATCATCGCCCGGATGGCCTCGAGCACGTCGTCGTCGACGGTCGCCTCCGCGATGCGCCCGCTCGGGACGCGGAGGCCGTCGGGGCGCGGCCCGTCGAGCCGCTCCGTCCACTCGAGCAGCGCCGCGTCGCCGCGCTCGCGGACGTCCGCGACGATCGGCGCCGCGACGCCGAGCGCCTCGTCGAGCGACGCCCTCACGGGACGAGCCGCTCGACCGGGAGCACGAGGATCGACGTCGCGCCCGCGTCCTTGAGGGCGGGCAGGAGCGTCCAGACGTCGTCCGCCTCGACCGCCGCGTGCACCGCGATCTCGCCCTCGTCGGCGAGCTGCAGGACGGACGGCGCGCCCATGCCCGGGAGCAGGGCGCGGATCGCGGGCAGGTCGTCGCGGTGCGCGTTCAGCATCACGTAGCGCCGGCGGCGGGCGGCGACGACGCCGGAGAGCATCAGCTCCAGCCGGCCGACGAGCTCCGCGCGCTCCTCGACGGCCGCACGGCCGCCGACGAGCACGGCCTGGGACGAGAGGAGCGTGCCGACCGGCCGCAGGCCGTTCGCGCTCATCGTCGAGCCGGTCGAGACGAGGTCGACGATCGCGTCGGCCAGGCCCAGCCGCGGCGTCGCCTCGACGGAGCCCGAGACCGGGACGAGCGAGCACTCGACCCCCACCTCGGCCAGGAGGCGCTTCGTCGAGACGGGGTAGGCCGTCGCGACGCGCAGCCCGGCGAGGTCGGCGACGGACTGCTGCGCGGCGTCGACGGGCACGGCCGCGTCGAGCGAGCAGCGGGCGAAGCCGAGCTCCGCGAGCGTGACGACCTCCGCCTCGGCCTCGGCGACGAGGTTCGCGCCGGTGATCCCGACGTCCACGACGCCGTCCTGCGCGTACTCCGGGATGTCGCTCGGGCGGACGAGCAGCAGGTCGACGGGCGCGTTCGCGCACGGGACGACCAGCGAGCGCTCGGTCAGCTCGAACGAGAGCCCGGCGTCGGCGCAGAGGCGGACGGCGGGCTCCGACATCCGGCCCTTGGCGGGGACGGCGAGCTTGAGCCTGCCGTCCGCGCCGGCGCGCGAGAACGCGGCCGTCATCGCGCGCCCTTCCCGAGGCGGTCGAGGACGAGGCGGTAGCCGCCCGCTCCGTGCCGGAGCCACTGGGCGACGCGGGTCACCGTCGCCGTCGAGGTCGGCACACGCTCGGCGATCTCGAGGTAGGGCATCCCCTGCTCGAGGAGGAGGGCGGTCTGCCACCGGTGCGTCAGCGCCTCGAGCTCGGGCAGCGTGCAGAGGTCGCGGAGGAACCGCCGCGCCTCGTCGCGCGTGCGCAGAAGCAGGACGGCGTCGGCCAGCGCGTCCAGCCCGGGGACGGGCTCGACGGGCTGCCGGGCCTGCCCGGAGGTGGTCGATCGTGGTGCCATGCGTCTATGTTAGCATGATAGCGTGCTAACACGTAGCTTCGAAGTGCTGCCGGCGATCGACGTGCTCGCAGGCCGCGTCGTGCGGCTCTCCGAGGGGCGGCGCGAGGCCGTCACGCTCGAGGGCGGCGATCCCGAGGCGCTCGCCCGACGGTACCGCGACGAGGGCGCGGCGCGGCTCCACGTCGTCGACCTCGACGGCGCGTTCGACGGCGCCCCCACGCCCGCGCTCCTCGAGCGCCTCGCGGCGGCGACGAGCCTCCCGATCCAGGTCGGCGGCGGCTACCGGACGCTCGCGGCGATCGAGACGGCGCTCGGAGCCGGCGCCGACCGCGTGATGGTCGGCACCGCGGCGCTCGACCGCGGCTTCCTCGACCGGGCGGTCGCGCGGTTCGGCGACGCGCTCGTCGTCGCCGTGGACGTCCGCGACGGGATGGTCGCGGCGAGCGGCTGGACGGAGACCTCCGCCACGCCCGCCGCGGAGCATGCGGCGCGCTGCGCCGCGGCGGGCGTCGCGCGGCTCCTCGTCACGAGCACGCACCGCGACGGCTCGCTCGCGGGGCCCGACCTCGAGCTCCTCGGCTCCGTCGTGGCGGTCGGGCTCCCGGTGATCGCGGCGGGCGGCATCGCGTCGCTCGACGACCTCGTCGCCGTCCGCGACCTCGGCTGCGAGGGCGCGATCGCCGGCAGCGCCCTGCTCGCGGGACGGTTCACGCTGCCCGAGGCGCTCGCGGCCGTCGCCGGGTGAGCGCGGGAGGGTCACGGGCCGGAGGGTCGAGCACGGCGAGCAGGCGGCCGCCCGGTGGGAGCCAGCGCGCCACGAGCTCACGCGCACGCCGGGGCTCGGACCGGAAGAGCCCGACTCAGCGACCTCGTCCCCGCGGCGCATACCCTCGCTCGATGACGATCCGCTTCTGCGACGACCGCGGCGCGCACGGCTTCTCGTGGATCGTGGAGGAGCCGATGACGCGCACGTCGCACGCGCTCGCGGCCGACGGCCGCGTCTGGCTCGTCGACCCCGTCCGGCACGAGCCCGCGCTCTCGCGCGCGCACGCGAGCTCGGCGACCCGGTCGCCGTCCTCCAGCTCCTCGACCGCCACAACCGCGACTGCGCCGCGCTCGCCGGCGAGCTGGGGGTGCCGCACGTCGTCACGCCGGACGCGCTCCCGGGGACGCCGTTCGAGGCGGTCACGGTCCGCGAGTCGCGCGCGCTGGCGCGAGCGGGCGCTCTGGTGGGAGGAGCAGCGGACGCTCGTCGTCGCGGAGGCGGTGGGCGCGAACCGGTTCTTCCGGGCGGGAGACGAGCGGGCGGGCGTCCACCTCCTGCTGCGGCTCACGCCGCCGCGCGACGTGCTCGCGCGCTTCGAGCCCGAGCACCTGCTCGTCGGCCACGGCGAGGGGCTCCACGGCGCCGACGCCGACGCCGGGCTCCGCGAGGCGCTCGCGCGCTCACGCACGGGCTCCCCCGCCTCGCGCTGCGGCTCCCGGCACTCGCGCTCGACGCGCGTCGCGCGACGGCGTCTGCAGACTCAGCGCACGAAGGTGAAGAGCGGATCGGGGATCGCCGCCGCGCTCGGCGCCTCGTCCCCGGCGCTGCGCGACGCCGACGCCGTAGCCCTCCGGCCTCCTCGTCGTAGGCGATCTCCGTCAGGCCCGCCTGCCGGAACCAGGCGCGCACCGGCGGGACGGAGGTCGGGGCCGTCGCAGCCGGCCGCGCGTCCAGATCACGGTGACCGCCGGGCGCCAGGAGGAGCGGGACGGCGGCAGACCGTGCGCCGGAGGTCCTCGTCGGGGACGTTGCCGAAGATCCCGCAGAGGAGCAGCAGGTCGACGGGCAGCACGTCGGCGAAGCCGCGCGGCGCGCGGCGTCGGCGGCGCGGACGACGACCCGGTCGACGCCGAGACCGGCCGCGGCCGACCGCGCCTGCTCGGCGAGCGCCTCGTCCTGCTCGACGAGGAGCACGTCGGGCGCGAGCCGGGGCCGGGCCGCGAGCTCGGGGAGCAGGTCTCGTCCGTCGCCCGCGCAGAGGCTCAGCACACGACGGGCCGGCGTCCCGAGGCGGTCGAGCGCCTCGCCGCACCCGCCGGCGGACGACGACGAGCCGACGGGACTGGGTGGAGTCCGGGATCGTCGTAGCGCGCGTGCCAGCCGACCCAGTCGGCCATCAGCGCGCCGGCGAGAGCGCGGCCGGGCGGAGGAGCTTCGCGGGCCGCTGCAGCCCCGCCTCGCGCACGGCGGGGTTGACCGTCTCGGCGAGCGGCTCCGCGCCGAACGAGCGCCGCACCTGCGCCTCGGGCGGCGTGCCGTACGTCGTCGTCCGCTGGCGCGGCGTCCGGCCGGCGCTGCGGATCAGCTCCTCCATCGCCTCCGGCGGCAGCTCCTGGCCCCACTCCGACCCCGCCGAGCGCGAGATCGACTCGTTCATCAGCGTGCCGCCGAGGTCGTTGACGCCGGCCGCGAGCGCCTGCCGGACGCCGTCCGGCCCGAGCTTGACCCAGCTCGCCTGGATGTTCGTGACGACGGGATGCAGCGCGAGGCGGGCGACGGCGTGGATCAGGAGCGCCTCCCCGAACGTCGGCCCGCGCCGCGCGCGGCCCGCGAGGTAGATGGGCGCCTCCATCGGGACGAACGGCAGCGGGACGAACTCCGTGAACCCGCCCGAGCGCAGCTGCTGCTCCCGCGCGCGGAGGAGGTGCCGGGCCCAGTGCACCGGCCGCTCGACGTGGCCGAACATGAGCGTCACGTTCGAGCGGAGACCGGCGCGGTGCGCCGCGTCGTGCACCGCGAGCCACTGCTCGGTCGTCACCTTGTCGGGGCAGATGATCGCGCGCACCTCGTCGTCGAGCATCTCGGCGGCCGTGCCCGGGAGCGAGCCGAGCCCGAGGTCGCGGAGCCGCTCGAGGTACGTGCTCGAGGTCGAGCCCGAGCGTCGCGGCGCCCTGCCAGATCTCGAGCGCGGAGAAGGCGTGCACGTGGATCTCGGGCGCGGCCGCGCTTGATCGGTCTCGATCACGCCCGCGTAGTAGTCGCCGGTGAACGACGGATGGATCCCGCCCTGGAGGCAGACCTCCGTGGCGCCGCGCTCCCAGGCCTCGCGCACGCGCCGCGCGATCTCGTCGTCGGGCACGAGGTACGCCGGCCCGCGGAGGTTCTTCGCGAGCTTGCCCTTCGAGAAGGCGCAGAACCCGCAACGGAAGTAGCAGACGTTCGTGTACTGGATGTTCCGCGTGACGACGTACGTCACCTCGTCCCCGCAGACCTCGCGCCGCAGCGCGTCGGCCGCCGCGAGGACCCGCTCGCGCTCGGTTCCCCGCGACCGCGAAGAGCCGCACGAGCTCCGCCTCGCCGAGCTCCTCGCCGGCGAGCTCGAGCGGCGCGGGGTCGCGCGCGACGACGAAGGGCACCGTGCCCGGCTCGCCGGGAGCCCAGCGGTCCTCGCGCGCGAGGCCGTGCGCGTCGGCGGCGCGCCGGATCGCCGGGGCGACGGCCGGGTCGGCCCACCGGTCGAGGTCGGCGACGTGCTCCGGGTAGAGCGGCAGGCGCGGGGCCAGCTCGAGCCCGCGGCTCGCGCACGCGGCGCGGAGCCGCTCGACCTCGGGCCACGGCGCCTCGGGGTTGACGTGGTCGACGGTGACGGGCGAGACGCCGCCCCAGTCGTCGATCCCCGCGTCGAGCAGCAGCGGGAAAGTCGTCGTAGGCGAGGTTCGGCGGCGCCTGGACGTGCACGTCGGGGCCGAGCACGATCCGCGCGACCGCGACCGACCAGAGGTGCTCCTCGAGCGACGCGTCGGGGTGCTCCGCCATCCGCGTGTCCGGCTTCGCGCGGAAGTTCTGGACGATCACCTCGCGCAGATGGCCGTGCTCGTGCGCCAGCGCGCCCGAGCTCGAGCAGCGCGTCGATCCGCTCCTCGCGCGTCTCGCCGATCCCGACGAGGATGCCGCTCGTGAAGGGGATCCCGAGCTCGCCGGCGAGCCGCATCGTCTCGAGCCGCCGCGCCGGGATCCTTGTCCGGTGAGGCCCAGTGCGGCCCGCCGCGGGCGGCGAGCCGCTCGCGGTCGTCTCGAGCATGATCCCCATCGAGGCGGCGACGGGCCGCAGCGCGGCGAGCTCGTCGCGGGACATGACGCCCGGGTTGAGGTGCGGCAGGAGCCCCGTCTCCTCGAGCACGCGGCCCGCGCAGCGGGCGAGGTACTCGAGCGTCGTCGCGCAGCCGAGCGCCTCGAGCTCCGCGCGCGCGACGCGTAGCGGGCCTCCGGCCGGTCGCCGAGCGTGAAGAGCGCCTCGGTGCACCCGGCCTCCGCGCCGGCCCGCGCGATCGCGAGCACCTCGTCCTCCGAGAGGTACGCCCGCTCGCCGCGCCGGGGTGGGCGGGCGAACGTGCAGTAGCCGCAGACGTCGCGGCAGAGCGTCGTCAGCGGGATGAAGACCTTCGGCGAGTAGGTGACGAGCGTGCCCGGACGCAGCGCGCCTGGCCTCGGCCATGAGGTCGTCGAGCGGACGTCGTGAGGAGCTCGCGAGCGAGGTGTGCCATCGGCGTCTGGGTTGTCGCCGGGCGGTCTCCTCGCGCCGGAGCTCCGAGCATACGTGAGGGGTTCCGGGTCGGGTCGTGTCGCGGCGATGCACACTGCGGCCATGGCCTCGCTCGGCGAGCTCCTGGTGCTCCTCCACGACGCGTCCGAGCGCGCGCGGCCCGCGACGCTGACCGTCGTCGACTGGCGCCACGCGTCGCGGAGCGAGGAGGCGTTCCGGCGCTTCATGGCGGCGCGCTCCGGCGCGCTCGTGCACGGCGTCCCGGGTCGCGGCACGGGGAACGAGGAGTCCTCGTGGTCGACGCGGCTCGCCTTCGAGACCCCGACCCGCTTCCGCGAGGAGGCCGCCGGCGTCCAGGCCGGCACGCGGTTCCTCGTGCGGGACGGCGAGCGCTGGGCGTCGTGGGACGAGGACTGGGGAGCGGTCACGAGCGAGTCGGCGGAGGAGGAGGGAGCGCGATCCTCGAGCTACGGGTTCCTTCTCGACCCGAGCCCGCTCGCCGCCGTCCTCCGCTTCGCGCCCGGCGATCCGACCGAGGTCGCGGGGCGTCCCGCCGTGCGCGTCACCGCCACGCCGCGACCGGACGACGGGAGCGGGCTCGCCGCGCTCTTCCGCGTGGGCGGCGCGGGGGCGGACGCGATCGAGCTCGCAGTCGACGCCGAGCGCGGCGCGCTCCTGCGCGCCGAGGCGATGATCGACGGCGGGCCCTTCCACCGGCTCGAGGTGACGGCGATCGACTTCGGCCCGCTCGCGCCCGGGACGCTCGACCTCTCGCTCCCGGACGGCGTCGAGGCCACGGCGGGCTGGTTCCGGCCGCTCCGACTCGAGCTGCACGAGCTCCCGGCCCAGGCGCCGTTCTCCGTCTTCGTCCCCGTGGAGCTCCCTGACGGCTGGCGGCTGCAGGAGAGCCTGCTCGTCCCGGCCAACGAGCATCCGCCGGTGGAGGCCTCGGTCAGCCTCGTCTACGGCTCGCGGGACGGCGGGTACGTCGTCACGGTGCGCGAGCGCACGGCGGGCGGCGCGGAGCAGGACGAGTGGCTCACGTGGACGCGGCGACGACGGGCTCGAGCGCGCCGACGCGGGCGCGCACGTCGAGCCGCGCCACCACGTCCGGCTCGAGCGCGACGGGACGGTCGTCGAGCTCGCCGGCCGGATGCCGAGCTGCTCGGGCAGCTCGCGCGCGCCCTCGTCCCCGCCCCCGCCGTCGCCGCCGAGGCTCGGGAACGAGTGAGGGCCCGCTCGCGCGGGCCCTCACAGTGAGTCGGAGCCGGCGGGCCGGCGGCTACGCGCTGCGGTAGCCCCAGAGCCCGCCGAAGCTCTTCCAGGCGCCCTTCTGCCAGCGCTGGAGCAGCATCTGCTCGATCGGGAAGTGGTCGGACGGCCCGGTCTTGAGGGCGATCCCGGGCAGCAGGAACGGGTTCGACGACGAAGTTCATCGCCGCGACGACCTTGACGAGCCCGGCGCGGGTCAGGTTCTTGCCGGCCTTCTTCAGGGCCTCGACGGCCGTCCAGGCGACCGCCATCCCGTAGACGTGGTACACGTCGTTCGGCGTTCGCGCCCGGCGCGTACTGCTTCATGATCTGGCGGTAGAGCTTCATCGCCGCGTCGTTCGCCCACTTCGGGTCGGTCGGATCCTTGAGGAAGACGATCGAGACCGAGCCGTTGACGACCTTGTTCTGGCCGCCCTCGGAGGCGAGCTGCATGATGTTCGACGCCGACGAGACGGCGTTCGCGAGGGTCAGCTTCGGCTTCCAGTTGAGCCGCGCGGCGTAGACGTAGGACTGGATCGCGAACTTCGGCGTCGCGAAGATCGGCGAACGTGTTGGCGCCCGACGCCTTCAGCTTCGCGACCTGCGCCTGCACGTCCGGCGGCGGTCACCTCGTACGGCTCGGCCGCGACGACCTTGACCTTCGAGCGCTGGATGCCCTTCTTCAGGCCGTTCAGCAGGTCCTTGCCGTAGTCGTCGTTCTGGAAGATGACGGCGACCTTGGCGGCGCCCTGCGTGCGGGCGAGGTACTTGCCGAGCACCCAGCCCTCGGCCTGGTAGCTGGGCTGGAACCCGATCGTGTACGGGTACTTGGCCGCCTCGCTGCCCGAACTTCGTCGCGCCGGAGGCGGCGAAGAGCTGCGGCACCTTCTGCGCGTTCAGGTAGTCGCGGGTCGCCTCGTTGTGCTCGGTGCCGAGCGCGTTGAAGATCGCGAACACCTTGTCCTGCTCGACGAGCTTCCGCGTCTGCTGGACCGTCTGGCGCCGGGTTGTAGCCGTCGTCGACGATCGTGTTCGTGATCTTGCGGCCGAGGACGCCGCCCTTCGAGTTGACGTACTCGAAGTAGGCGTTCGCGCCGCGCGCGACCGAGGCGTAGGCGGACGCCGAGCCGGAGAGCGGCGAGGTCGTGCCGAGCAGGATCGAGGTCGTCCGTCACGCCCGGGTCGGCCTGGCTGCGGGCCGAGCCGGCCAGCGCGGCGCCCGCGCCGAGCGCGAGGACGAGCGCGAGCACCGGCAGGGCGAGCGCGAGCTTCCTGATCATCGGTGATGAGCTCCTTTGGCAGGGAACGAGTCGCTCGCGGAGGAGCGTGCGGCGATCGTAGCCGCCCGTTGTCAGCGCTTTGTGAGCGTTCGCAACCGGGCGATCAGCCCCGCGAACCCCATCGGGAGCACGAACATCAGCGCGATCAGGATGAGCCCCGAGACGACGCTCGGCGCTCCCGGCGACTTCGAGACCTCCTGCGACCAGATCGGGAGGAACTGGATGAAGATCGCGCCGGCGACCAGCCCGACGAGCGACCCGAGCCCGCCGACGACGACGCCGACGAGCAGCAGGATCGAGAGCGCGACCGGGAAGGTGTCCGGGTTGACGAACGTCGTCGCGATCGCGAACAGCGACCCGGCGACGCCCGCGTAGGCGGCGCTGACGCCGAAGGCGAGCGTCTTGTAGCGCGGCAGGCTGACGCCCGAGGACTGGGCCGCGGTCTCGCTGTCGCGCACCGCGCGGAGCGCGAGGCCCGTCCGCCCGCGCAGGAAGAGCCACGCGATCACGTAGCCGACGAGCGCGATCGTCCAGCAGAGGTAGTAGAGCCAGTCGTTGAAGACGAGCTCCTGCCCGAGGACCTCGACCGGCGTCAGCGACGCGGTCAGCTCGGGCAGCCCGAAGAGGTTGATCCCGCCGCCGCCGCCGGTGAAGCCCTCGAACCGCTTGATCACCGCGGGCATCGAGACCGCGATCGCGAACGTCGCGAGCGCGAGGTAGAGGCCCGAGAGGCGGAGCGCGGGGATCCCGAAGAGGAAGCCGA
The DNA here is from genome assembly GCA_963845965.1 of uncultured Actinomycetes bacterium. Lineage (GTDB taxonomy): Bacteria > Actinomycetota > Thermoleophilia > Gaiellales > Gaiellaceae > Gaiella. The sequence goes on from CAWJUF010000019.1 coordinate 117,378, forward strand.
CGACGCCGGTGACGAGCGCCGCGATCGGGATCGTCCAGATGTCCTTGACGCCGTGGTCGACCATCAGGATCGCGGTCGTGTAGCCGCCGATCGCCATGAAGGCGCCGTGGCCGAGCGAGATCTGGCCCGTGTAGCCCGTGAGGATGTTGAGGCCGATGATCGCGACCAGGTAGATCGCGACGTAGGCGAACTGCTGCGCGCGGAACGCCGAGACGAACGAGGGCAGCACGAAGACGACGACGGCGAGCGCCAGCGAACGCCGCGAGCGGGACGCAGCCGCCGGGAGCTGCTCATACGCGCTTCACCTCCCGGCGGCCGAAGAGGCCGGAGGGCTTCACGAGCAGCACGACGAGGATCACGAGCAGCGCGCCCGGCAGCCGCAGGTCGGCGCCGACGAAGTCGACGTACGTGCCGAGCAGGTTGAGCCCGACGCCGAGGATCAGCCCGCCGACGACCGCGCCGACCGGCGAGTCGATCCCGCCGAGCACCGCGGCCGCGAAGGCGTAGATGAGCAGCGCGGCCATCAGGTTCGGGTCGAGGAAGAGGCTCGGCGCCGCGAGCATCCCGGAGATCGCGCCGAGCACGGCGGCGAGGCCCCAGCCGAGCGAGAGCATCCAGGTGCACGCGCACGCCGACGAGCCGCGCCTCGGCCGGGTTGACCGCGGCGGCCCGCATCGCGAGCCCGAGCTTCGTGTACTGGAAGAGGAGCCAGAGCGCGACGACCGTCGCGAGGACGACGCCGATCGTCCCGATGTCCTGGATCGAGATCGCGACGCCGCCGATCTCGATCGTCCGCGTCGGGAACGGGCTCTCCACCGCGCGCACCTCGCCCGACCAGATCATCATGATCAGCCCGTTGATGAAGAGCAGCAGGCCGATCGTGACGATCACGACGCGCAGCACGGAGCCCTTCTCGTTCGGCCGGATCACGCCCTGGTGGATGCCGACGCCGCCGAGGAACGAGACGACGAGCGTGACGGCGAACGCGGGCCAGTACGTCCAGCCGTGGTTCGTCGTCAGCGCCCACGCGATGTAGGTCGAGAACGTCGCCATCTCGCCCTGCGCGAAGTTGATGACGCCGGTCGCGCGGTGGATGAGCACGAGCGCGAGCGCGAGCGAGGCGTAGATCGACCCGGACGCGAGACCCGCCACGACCTGCTGCATGAAGTCGGCCAACGAGCCTCCGCAGTACCCGAGGTAGCTCCGCCGGACGGACTCGTTCTCGCGCAGCTCGGCGCTCGACCCGGCGACCGCGACCCGGCCGACCTCGAGCACGTAGGCGCGACGACGCGGTGTCGAGCGCGATCCGCGCGTCCTGCTCGACGACGAGCACCGTCAGCCCGTCGTGCTCGTTCAGCTCGCGGACGATGCGGAAGATCTCGCGCACGATCATCGGCGCGAGGCCGAGCGACGGCTCGTCGAGCATCAGGAGCCGTGGGCCGGGCCATCAGCGCGCGGGCGACCGCGAGCATCTGCTGCTCGCCGCCGGAGAGCGTCCCCGCCGGCTGGTTGCGCGCGCTGCGGGATCCACGGGAACCACTCCGCGATGCGGTCGATGTCGGCGCGGAGCTCGCGGTCGCGGCGGACGTAGCCGCCGAGCTTGAGGTTCTCGACCACGCGTCAGCTCCGTGAACGTGCCCGCGTCCCTCGGGCACGTGCGCGATGCCCGCGCGGGCGACCGCCTCCGGGCCGCCGCGGAGCGGCTTGCCCGCGAACGTGATCGCGCCGGAGCGCCGCACGGTGCCGGAGATCGCGCGCAGCGTCGTCGTCTTCCCCGCGCCGTTCGCGCCGAGCACGGCGACGATCTGCCCCTCGGGCACCTCGAGCGAGATCCCGTGCAGCGCCTGGACGGGCCCGTACCGGGCCTCGACGCCCTCGAGCTCGAGCAGAGCTGCCGTCACTCCGTCGCACCCCGAGGTACGCCTCGATCACCGCGGGGTCGGCCTGCACCTGCGCGGGCGGGCCGGCGGCGATCTTGCGGCCGAAGCTGAGGACGTTGACGTGGTCGGAGACCCGCATCACGAGGCTCATGTGGTGCTCGACGAGGAGGACCGTCAGGTCGCGCTCGTCGCGGAGGCGCACGATGAAGTCGCCGAGCTCCTCGACCTCCTCGTGGTTGAGCCCGCCGGCGGGCTCGTCGAGCAGGAGCAGCGTCGGCTCCGCCATCAGCGCGCGCGCGATCTCGACGCGCTTCTGCGTCCCGTACGGGAGCGCCGCCGCCGGCAGGGCCGCGCGGTCGGCGAGCCCGACGACGTCGAGCGCCTCGAGCGCCTCGCGCTCTCGCGCCCCGCCGCCCGAGCGCGTGACCGCCGACGAGGACGTTCTCGAGCACGGTCATCGTCCGGAAGAGGTTGATGTTCTGGAACGTCCGCGCGATCCCGCGCCGGACGACCCCGTGCGGCGGCGTGCGCAGCAGCGACTGCCCGTCGAGCTCCACCTCGCCCTCGTCCGGGTCGTAGAGCCGCGTGATGACGTTGAACGCGGTCGTCTTGCCGGCGCCGTTCGGCCCGATCAGGCCGGAGATCGTGCCCGTGGCGACGTCGAAGGAGACGCCGTCGAGAGCGACGATGCCGCCGAACCGGAGCGTGACGTCGCGAACCGAGAGCAGCATCGCGGCGAGATCCTAGCGTTGTTCGCGAAGCAGCGATTCCGCAGGTGCGGAATCGCTGCCGCTGGATCCCGCGCCTGCGGGCGGGGCACACCCCTGAAGGGTCGGCTTCGCCGCCGCAAACGACCTCGATGCCACGATGGCGGCGAGTTCGCGGCGGGCTGTCGGCTACGGCAGGCGCGGGGCGCCGAGCAGCGCGGCGCCGACGGCGCCGGTCAGCAGCAGCGCGCCCGCGGCGACGAACATCGCCGTCACCTCGCGCGGCCGGTCGATGCGCCCGACGCGCGACCCGAGGCCCGCGTAGACCTTCTCGAGCGCCTCGGCGCTCTCGGCGTCGTACGTCTCGCCGCCGGTGTACTCCGCGATCGCCGCGAGCGTCTCGCGGTCGGGCGGCACCGGGATCACCTGCTCCTGCCCCGGCGGGCCGGCCATGATCGTGCCCGTCGTCGGTGCCGAGCGCGATCGTGTAGACGGGGATGCCGGCGATCTGCGCCCGCTCGGCGCCCTGGCCGGGGCTGAGGATGCCGCGCGTCTGGGCGCCGTCCGAGAGGAGCAGGATCGACGCGAGCGAGCGGCCGTTCTCGTCCTTCAGGGCCGGCGCGGGCGCCTGGCCGACCTCGCCGGTCTCGGCGGTCGCCGTCCGGGCGAGCTCGACGGCGCGGCCGAGCGCATCGCCGATCGCGGTGCCGAAGCCCGGCCCGAGCAGGTCGATCCCCTGCGACGAGGGCGTCGCGGTCGACGGTCGGCGAGACGGCGACGTGCGGCTCGTCCGAGAAGGCGACGATCGCCGACGCGCAGGCTGTCGGGCGCCCGGTCGAGGAACGAGCGCATCGCCTGCTTCGCCGCCGCGAGCCGCGACGGCTTCACGTCGTTGGCGCGCATCGAGCCGGAGACGTCGACGACGAGGACGACGCTCGCCCGCTCGTTCGGCGTCTTCGTCGTGACGGTGGGCCGCGCGAACGCGACGCACAGGGCGGCGAGCGAGGCCAGGAGCACAGGGCGGCGGGGACGTGGCGGTGCCACGACCGCGCGCTGGCCGGCGACCGCCGCGAGCACCTCGAGGTTCGTGAAGCGCACCGCGTAGCGCGTGTGCCGGCGCATGCAGGAGCCAGTAGCCGACCGCCGCGAGCGGGACGAGCAGCAGCCCGACGAGGAGCCATGGGGCCTCGAAGCTCATCGCGTCACCCGTGTGCAGAGCGCGTGCACCTGGAGCCGACCGGGAGCCGCTGCGGCACGGAGGGGGCGACCGTCGCGACCGCCGTGACGGTGCGCCCGGCGACGATGCGGCGGACGCGCACCGCGTTCAGGAGCGTCGTGCCCGGCTCCCGTCGATGCGGAAGGCGAACGAGGCGTCCGCGCCGAGCAGGCGCGTCCCCGCCGGGCAGCGGCTCACGACGCGCACCGGTGCCCCCGAGACGAGCCCGCGCTCGACGACGCGGCGGTCGAGCGGCTTCGCCGGGACGAACGCGGTCGGCCTGTCGGACGGCGGTCTCGCCGCGCCCGCCGCCGCCCGAGGTCGGGATGCAGCCGATGAAGGGCCGGAACGCCGTCGCGCTTCGGCGCGCCGCCGGTGTAGACGGCGGTGAAGAGCACCGCGGCGCCCGGTCGTGACGCCCGGCGAGACGGGCGCGCCGTTCTCGCCGCGGACGCTGACGTCGATCGCGCGGTCGGAGACGCGCGCGTCGATGCCCGCGACGATGTACCCGCGCAGGGGGCAGCGCATCTCCCAGACGGCGGTCGCGCTCCCGCCGTCGCTGCGGGGCCGGGATCGCGACCCACGGGCCCTGGCACGGGGAGGCAGACCTGGAGGCCGCGGCACTCGTCCGCGGCGCGGGCCTCCCCCGACGCCGAGCCCGAGCGCGACGGCGAGCGCGGCGAGCGCGACGCACGACGCTTCACAGCGCCCTCCGGAACCAGTACGACGAGAGCGCGCCGCCGAGGAGGAGCAGGACGGCGCCGCCGGCGGCGAAGGCGGACGTCACCTCGACCCGCTTGCGGTCGTCGCGAGGCGCGTGCCGAGCTCCGCGTAGACGCTCCTCGAGCGGGCGGCGCTCGGGCGCCTCGAAGAACCTGCCGCCGGTCGTCTGCGCGATCTGCGCGCAGCGTCGGGCGGCTCGGGCGCGACGACGACCCGCTGCTTCAGGCCGCCGGGCCGCGGCACCTCGACGACCGCGTCGCCCGATGCCGAGCCGCGATCGTCGAGACCGGGACGCCGAGCTCGTCGCGCGCGCTGGGCGGCGGAAGCGGCACCGCACCTCGCCGGACGTCTGCGCGCCGTCCGAGAGGAGCGAGCACCGCGCCGGGCGACCGCTCGCCCTGGCCGCGTCGGCGGCGTCTCCGTCCTCGCGCCGTCCGACGCGCGAGTCGACGGAGCGGACGATCGCCGGTGCCGAGCGCCGTGCCCGATCCGAGCCGGAGCTCGCGGAGCGCGACGCGCGCGGCCTCGCGATCGAGTCGTCGGCGGGAGCACCGGGTCTGCGGACGTCGAGAACGAGACGATGCCGACGGCGTACTCGTCCGGCACCTCTTCGAGGAAGGCCTCGCGCGGCGCGCTTCGCCGCCTCGAAGCGGTTCGGCTCGACGTCGGTCGCGGCCATCGAGCGCGACGTGTCGATCGCGAGGACGATCGTCGCCTCGTCCCGCGTCACGTCCCGCACGACGTGCGGGCGCGCGACGCCGACGAAGAGCAGCGCGAGCGCGACGAGCACGAGCGCGGATCGGCACGTGCCGGCGGCAGCCCGGCGAGTGCGGGGACGAGGTTCGGGACGAGCGCCGGGTTCGCGAACCGGGCGGCCTGCTGCGGCGGCGCCGTCGCGCCGCGAGGACGTAGAGCGCCGACGAGGAGCGGGATCGCGAGGAGCCGGAGCGAGCGCGGTGGGCCACGAGAAGCGTCATCGGCGCCTCCGCTCGGACGAAGATGGCCAGGTCGCGGAGCCAGTCGCGGTCGGTCGAGAGCGTCGACGTGGGCGACGCCCGCGCTCGCGAGCTCGCGCGCCACCTCCGCGCGCTCCGCCTGCGGCCGCGGCCGCGAACCGCTCGCGGAGCTTCCCGTCGTTCGTGTCGACCTGGAGCTCGTCGCCGCACTCGGGGTCGACGAGCCAGAGCGTCCCGACGGGCTCGAGCTCCTGCTCGCGCGGATCGCGCACCTCGACGGCGACGACCTCGTGCCGTCCGGCGAGCTGGAGCAGCGGGCGGCCGCCAGTCGCGCGGGCCGCGGAAGTCGGAGACGATGACGACCACGAGCGCCCGCTGCCGGGCCGCGCCGGCGAGCCGGTTGAGCGCCGTCGCGAGCGCGATGAGCCGGGGCCGGCCGCCGTTCCGGTCGTCGTCCTCGCGCAGGCCGAGCAGCAGGCCGACGAGGCCCGCGCGCCCCTGGGTCGGCTGGAGCACGCGCTCGGCGCTCGCCGCCGAAGCCGACGAGGCCCGACGCGGTTGCCGCGCAGCGTCGCCGCGTGGCCGATCGCGAGCGTGACGCCGAGCGCGACGTCCGCCTTGCGCCGCTCCGCGGTGCCGAACGCCATCGACGGCGAGGTGTCGAGCACGATCCACGTGACGAGCACCCGCTCGGCGAGGTGGACGCGGACGTGCGGCTCCGTCGTCCGCGCGGTGACGTTCCAGTCGATCAGCCGCACGTCGTCGCCCGGGACGTACGGCCGCACCTGCGCGAGCTCGGTGCCGCGTCCGAGCAGCGCGGAGCGGTGGTCGCCCGCGAGCAGCCCGTCGACGCGACGGGCGATCGTCAGCTCGAGCGCCTTGAGCAGCGCTCGGGGACGGGCCCCGGGCCGGGCGGCGGCGTGGGGTCGGCTCGGCGCCGAGTGCGCGCGAGGTGATGCGGTCGCTCACTGGCACGCGGCCGCGGGCCTCCCGAGCTCGAGGCGCGGCTGCGGCACGGCCGCGATCACCGCGTCGAGCACGTCGTCGGCCGAGCGCTCCTCGGCGAGCGCCTGGTACGTCAGCACGAGCCGGTGGCGGAACGCGTCCTTGACGAGCGCCCGGATGTCGGCCGGGGATCACGTAGTCGCGGCCGTGGATGAGCGCGAGGGCGCGCGCGCTCTGGACGAGCGCGATCGGCCCGCGCGGGCTCGCGCCGTACGCGACGAGCTCGCGCGACCTCGCGCGAGCCCGAACGCCTCGGGCTCGCGGGTCGCCGTCGCGAGGCTCACGGCGTAGCTGACGAGGCCCGGGTCGACGTAGACGCCCTTGACCGCGCGCCTGCAGCTCGGCGAGCTCGCGCGAGCGGGAGGACCTGCCGCACGTCGACCGGGTCCTCGAGCGAGCGCGTTGACGACGGTCAGCTCCTCGTCGCGCTCGGGTAGCCGACGAGGATCTTGAGCATGAAGCGGTCGACCTGCGCCTCGGGGAGCGGGTACGTGCCCTCCGACTCGATCGGGTTCTGCGTCGCCATCACGAGGAACGGCTCGCGGCACGGCGTGCGTGTCGTGGCCGATCGTCACCTGGCGCTCCTGCATCACCTCGAGGAGCGCGGACTGCACCTTCGCGGGCGCGCGGTTGATCTCGTCGGCGAGGAGGAAGTTGCAGAACACCGGGCCGAGCTCGGTGTCGAAGCCGCCCGTGGTCGGGCCGGTAGATGCGCGTCCCGACGAGGTCGGACGGGACGAGGTCCGGCGTGAACTGGATCCGCTGGAACGAGCCGCCGAGCACCGCGGCCGTCGTCTTGATCGTCAGCGTCTTCGCGAGGCCCGGCACGCCCTCGATCAGCAGGTGGCCGCCGGCGACGAGGCAGACGAGCACGCGCTCGAGCATCTCGTCCTGGCCGGCGATGACGCGCTTGATCTCGACGAGCGCCTCCTCGAGGCAGCGCGCGCGCCTCGTTCTGCCCTCGCGCCTCGACGCGGCAGGGGCTGGTCGGGGGCGGCGGCGATGGGCTCGCTCTCCGGTGCGGACATGTGCACACTCCTCGCTTCGACGACGGTCGCCGAGCGGCCGCGCGCGGCGCGCCCGTCGCCGATGGTAGATGGAAGCCATGACGAGCGCTGTTGCGGCGTGGTTCTGACACCTGCGATCCGAGCGCGCCTTCAGCGTGCGCACGCCGGAGGCGTGGATCAGCCGCGGATTCCGGCTGCGGAATCGTGCTCAAGCATGTCGCCGCGTGGACTTCCGCGACACGCCGGAGCGAGGCGCAGTTCCGCGAGGAGCGTGCGCGCCTGGCTCGACGAGAGCCTGCCGGACGAGCTGAAGGGACACCGGGGCGGCGCGGCGCGCTTCGACGGCCCGGAGGTCCGCGCGTGGAGCCGCGCGCTCTACGACGGCGGCTGGGTCGGGATCGCCTGGCCGGAGGAGTTCGGCGGCCGGGGGCTGGCCCCGCGGTTCCAGGCGATCTACCTCGAGGAGGAGGCGCGCGCGGAGGCGCCGCCGCACGTCGGCGTGATCGGGCTCGGGATGGCCGGGCCGACGATCATCTCGCCGCGGCACCGAGGAGCAGAAGGCGCGGTACCTCGACGCCGCTCCTCGCGGCCGACGAGATCTGGTGCCAGGGGTTCTCCGAGCCCGGCGCCGGCTCCGACCTCGCCGGCGTCCGCACCTCCGCGCGCCTCGACGGCGACCGCTTCGTGCTCGACGGCCAGAAGGTCTGGTCGTCGTACGCCCACATCGCGGACTACTGCATCCTGCTCGCGCGCTCCGACCCCGGCTCGCGAGCGCCACGCCGGCCTCACGTACCTGATCGTCGACATGCACGCGCCCGGGCGTCGAGGTGCGGCCGCTGACCCAGATCACCGGCGACGCCGAGTTCAACGAGATCTTCCTGAGCGGCGTCGAGGTGCCGCTCGAGAACGTCATCGGCGAGATCGGCGGCGGCTGGGACGTGGCGATGACGACGCTCCTCCACGAGCGCGGCACGCTCGGGTTCGCGCTCGTCGCGCGGCTCGAGGTGCAGGTCGGGAAGCTGCTCGAGCTCGCGCGCGACCGCGGCGCGACGCCGGTGCAGCGCGACGCGATCGCGCGGGAGTGGATCGAGCTCCAGGCGCTCCGCGGTCACGGCGTACCGCTCGCTCTCGCGCGCTCGAGCGCACCGGGATCCCCGGGCCGGAGGGGTCGATCCTCAAGCTCCAGTGGTCCGAGGCGAACCAGCGCGTCACGAGCTCGCGCTCGACCTGCTCGGCCCGGACGCGCAGCTCCTCGCGCCGAACGCGCCCTACGGCGGCTACTGGCCGGTGCAGCAGCTCCGCAGCCGCGGCAACACGATCGAGGCGGGGACGTCGGAGATCCTCCGCAACATCGTCGCCGAGCGCGTGCTCGGCCTGCCGAGGTCGCGGTAGTGCGCCTCGCCGACCAGTCTGCCTTCACCGCCGCTCGCAGGACGAGCTCCGCGCGCAGGCGCGCTCGTTCCTCGAGGTCGACACGCCGAGCCGACCTGGGGCGCAGCTGGCCGAGCTCGGCTGGACGGGCGGCCTCGTCGCCGAGGAGCACGGCGGCGCGGGCCTCGGCTTCCTCGAGGAGGCCGTGCTGCACGAGGAGGCGCGGGCGCGCGCTGCTCCACGCCCCGCTCTGGTCGACGTCGTGCCTGCTGCCGTTCCTGCCCGGCCCCGACCAGGCCGCCGTCGCGGCCGGCGAGGCGAGCTGGACGCTCGCGCTCGGCCCGCTCGTCCCCGACCTCGACACGGCGACGAGCGTCGCGATCGTCGGCGGCGACACGATCTGGGAGCTCGACGGCGGCGAGCGCGAGGTGCTCGCGACGAACGACGAGTCGCGCCCGCTCGGCGTCGTCTCCGGCGGCGAGGCGGGCCGCGAGCTCTGCTCGTCGGAGGTCCTCCCCGCGCTCCGCACCCGGTCGCTCGCGATCCTCGCGCTCGAGGCCGTCGGCGTCGGGTCGAAGGCGCTCGAGCTCGCGGTCGCGTACGTCGCCGACGCGCGAGCAGTTCGGCCGCCGCATCGGCACCTACCAGGCCGTCTCGCACCCGCTCGCGAGCTCGCACGCGCGAGCTCGAGCTCGCGCGGTCGCTCGCCTGGTGGGCGGCGTGGTGCGTCGCCGAGGACGACGCCGAGAGCGCCGGTCGCGGCCGCCGTCGGCGAAGGCGGAGGCCGCCGAGGCGGCCGTCGCGGCCTGCGAGCGCGCGATCCAGGCGCACGGCGGGATCGGCTTCACCTGGGAGCACGTGCTGCACCGGCTCTACAAGCGCGCGCTCGGGATCCAGTCCTGGGAGGCGTCACCGGCGCAGCTCCGCGCCGAGGTCGCGAGTCACCTGCTCGACGGCATGAGCATCGGACCGCGAAGCGGGCGCTTCAGGGGCCTCCGCCACGCCTCGCCGAAGGCGAGTCAAGCGGCGAGATCCGCTCCGCGGATCTCGCTTCGCGGAGGAGATCTGTGAGGCCTGATGATGGACTACCAGCTCAACGTCCCCGCGATCCTCCGCGCGCGCGGACGAGCTGTACGGCGACCGGGAGATCGTCTCGCGGCTGCCGGACAAGAGCTGGCACCGGTACACGCTACGCCGACTTCACGTCGCGCGCGAAGCGGCTCGCGGTCGCGCTGCGCGGGCTCGGGCTCGAGGACGGCGACCGGGTCGCGACGCTCATGTGGAACCACCACGAGCACCTCGAGACGTACATCGGCGCGCCCGTCGGCGGCTTCGTCACGCACACGCTGAACCTCCGGCTCCACCCCGACGACAACACGTACATCGCGACGCCACGCGGGCGACCGGGTGCTCGTCGTCGACAAGGTGCTCTGGCCGCTCGCGGCGCAGTTCGTCGACCGCGTCGGCTTCGAGCACGTGATCGCGGTCGGCGCCGGCGACGTCGCCGGACGGCGCGATCGACTACGAGGAGCTCGCTCGCCTCGGCGGACGAGAGCGCGTTCGCGTACCGCGACATCGACGAGCGCGACGGCCGCCGCGATGTGCTTCACGAGCGGGACGACCGGCCTGCCGAAGGGCGTCGTCTACTCGCACCGCGCGATCGCGATCCACGCGCTGACGGCGGTCGGCCTGCTCGGCATCACACGAGGGCGACACCGTCCTCCCGGTCGTGCCGATGTTCCACGCGAACGCCTGGTGCTTCCCGTTCAGCTGCACGCTCGTCGGCGCGAAGCAGGTCTTCCCCGGGCCGCACCTCGACCCGGAGAGCCTCCTCGACGCGTTCGTCGAGGAGGAGGTGACGGTCAGCGCCGGCGTGCCGACGATCTGGATGGGGATCCTCCAGGCGCTCGACGCGAACCCGACGGGCTGGGACCTGTCGCGCATGCGCACGATGACCGTCGGCGGCTCGGCGCCGCCGCGCGCGATGATCGAGGCGTTCGGCGAGCGCCACGGCCTCCACATCACCCACGGCTGGGGCATGACCGAGATGTGCCCGATCGGGACGATCTCGGGCGCGCCCGGCCAGGAGCGCGGGCTCGAGGGCGCCGCCGCGTACGACAAGCGCGCCCAGCAGGGGCCGCCGATCCCCTTCGTCGAGATCCGCGCGCGCGGCGAGGAGGGCCTCGTGCCGTGGGACGGCGAGAGCATGGGCGAGCTCGAGGTGCGCGGGCCGTCGATCTGCTCCGCCTACTACGAGGCGCCGGAGGCCGCCGACCGCTGGACCGACGACGGCTGGTTCAAGACGGGCGACATCGTCACGATCGGGCCCGACGGGTACGTCGAGGTGCAGGATCGCGCCAAGGACCTCGTCAAGTCGGGCGGCGAGTGGATCTCGACCGTCGCGCTCGAGAACGCGCTGATGGGCCACCCGGCGGTCGCCGAGGCGGCGGTGATCGCGGTGCCCGACGAGAAGTGGTCGGAGCGGCCGCTCGCCGTCGTCGTGCTCCGCGAGGGCGCGACGGCGAGCGGCGACGAGCTCCGCGAGCACCTCGCGCCGAGCTTCGCCAAGTTCTGGCTGCCCGACCGCTTCGAGTTCGTCGAGGAGATCCCGAAGACCGCGGTCGGCAAGTTCCGCAAGACCGCGCTGCGCGAGCAGTTCGCGCACCACGTCGCGGCGGAGAGCGGCCGCGATGGGGACCTTCATCTCGCACCGAGCGGCGCGACGCGGTCGCGCTCGTCACGATCGACAACCCGCCGATGAACGCGCTCTCGACGCGCGCTCCTCGAGGAGCTCGAGGCGGAGATCGACGCGCTCGACGCCGACGACGGCGTCCGCGCGATCGTGCTGCGCGGCGCGGGCGAGCGGGCGTTCGTCGCCGGCGCGGACATCAAGGAGTTCCCGGCGCTGCGCGAGAGGCGTGGGCGGCGGCACGCCGAGGGCGGCTCGGCGCGCGGGATCCAGCAGCTCGGCCACCGGATGGACGCGGCGCGGACGCCGTTCGTCGCCGCGATCCGCGGCTTCTGCCTCGGCGGCGGGCTCGAGCTCGCGATGTGCTGCGACGTCCGCATCTGCGCCGACGACGCGACGCTCGGCCAGCCCGAGATCAAGCTCGGGCTGATCCCGGGCGGCGGCGGCACACAGCGGCTGCCGCGCCTCGTCGGCCCGGGCCGCGCGATGCTCCTCAACCTGACCGGCGAGTTCGTCGACGCCGAGACGGCCTACGCCTGGGGGCTCGTCGAGAAGGTCGTGCCCGTCGCCGAGCTCGAGGACGGCGGCGCTCGCGGTCGCCGGCCAGATCGCGGCGCAGTCGCCGCACGCGGTCGCCGTGCTGCGCGAGCTCGCCCGGACGACGCGCGACCTGCCGCTCGAGGAGGGGCTGCGCCGCGAGGCCGACGGCTTCGTCCGCTGCCTCCGCTCCGAGGACGGCGCCGAGGGCGTCGCCGCGTTCATCGAGAAGCGCGCGCCGTCGTTCACCGGGCGCTGACGGATGAAGGCGGTCGTCCTCGACGAGGAGCGCCGGCTCGAGCTGCGCGAGCGTGCCCGAGCCCGAGGCGGCCGACGGGCAGGTCGTCGTCGACGTGCGCGCGGCGGGCGTCAACTACGCGGACGTCCTGATCAGCGAGGGCCGCTACCCGCAGGCGCCGCCGCTCCCGTTCGTGCCCGGCTCGGAGATCGCGGGCGAGACGGCCGACGGCCGACGCGTGATCGCGCTTCGTCCGCGCGGAGGGCGGCGGGTACGCCGAGCGGGCGCGTCGCCGACGACGACTGGGTGTTCGACCTGCCGGAGCGCGCGACGTTCGAGCAGGGCGCGGCGTTCCTGCTCGCGTTCCTGACGGCGTGGATTCCGCTCACGCGCCAGGTGCGCGTCGGGAAGGGCACGCGCGTGCTCGTCACCGCGGCGGCGGGCGGCGTCGGCAGCGCCGGCGTCCAGGTCGCGCGGGCGCTCGGCGCCGAGGTCGTCGGCGCCGTCGGCTCGGAGGAGAAGCTCGAGCACGTCCGCGGCGCTCGGCGCCGACGGCCGTGACCTACGAGCGAGATCGGCGAGCTCGAGCCGTTCGACGTCGTCCTCGACCAGGTCGGCGGCGAGCTCTTCGCGACGGCGCTCAGGCAGCTGCGGCCGCTCGGCACGATCGTCGGGATCGGGTTCGCCGGCGGCGCGTGGCCGCCGGTCGACCCCGCGCTCGCTCGTCGGGCCGGAACGTCATCGGTCGTCGGGGTTCTACCTCGGCCGCTTCATGAAGCTGCGCCCGGACGTCGTGCGCGCGGCGGCGCTCGAGCTGCTCGAGCAGTGGTGCGGAGGGCGCGATCGCGCCGGTCGTCGGCGCGACGTTCCCGCTCGCCGAGGCCGACGCCGCGCTGCGCTCGGTCGCCGAGCGCCGCTCGACCGGCAAGGTCGTGCTCGTGCCGTGAGCCGGACGGCGCTCGTCACCGGCGGCGCGTCGGGGATCGGCGCCGCGCTCGTCGACGCGGCTCCGAGGCCGAGGGGTTCGAGGTCGAGTCGCTCGACCTGACGACGGGTTCGACGTCGCCGACCCGCGCACTGGGACGCCGTCGGGCCGGTCGACGTGGCGTGCCTCAACGCGGGCGTGCTCGGCGGGCCCGCCGACCCGGCCGAGATCGACGCTCGACGGCTACCGCCGTGCGATCGCGGTCAACGTCGACGGCGTCGTGCTCGGCGTGCGCCGGCTCGCGAGCGTGATGCCGTCGGCGGGCGGATCGTCGTGCACGGCGTCGCTCGCCGGGCTGATGGGGATCTCGGACGACCCGGTGTACGCGCGCGACGAAGCACGCCGTGGTCGGGTTCGTCCGCAGCGTCGCGCCGACGCTCGCCGAGCGCGGGATCGCGATCAACGCGATCTGCCCCGGGATCGCCGACACGCCGATGCTGTCGCCGGGGACGCGCGCGAGCGCCTCGCGGCGGCGAGCTTCCCGCTGCTCACCGCCGGCCGACGTCGCGGAGGCGGCGTGGGTGGCGCTGACGTCGGGCGAGACGGGCCACGCCTGGGTCGTCCAGCCGGGCCGGCCGCCGATCGACGTTCCGCTTCCCGCGCGTGCCGGGCCCGCGCACCGGGGACGACGAGCGGTCGGCCGCCGCCGTCGTCCTCACGCCCTGAGCGGCCTAGGAGAACGACCAGCCGTCGCCCGTCGCGGAACGACGCGCAGGATCTGGCGCGCGACGACCATCCGGTGCACCTCGTCGGGCCCGTCGTAGATCCGCGCGGCGCGGGCGTGCAGCGCCATCTGCGCGAGGGGCGTCTCGTCGGTCAGCCCGCGGGCGCCGTGCACCTGGATCGCGCGATCGATCACCTCGACGAGCGACGTTGCGCCGCGTAGAACTTGAGGAGCGACACCTCGACCCGCGCCTCGGAGCCCTCGTCGATCTTCCGCGCCGCGTCCATCGTCAGGAGCCGGCACGCCTGGATCTCGGCCGCGGAGTCGGCGACCCAGTTCTGCACCGTCTGCTTCTCGCGCGAGCGGGCCGCCGAACGCCTCGCGCTCGTTCGCGTAGCGGCACATGAGCTCGAACGCGCGCTGCATCTGACCGAGCCACCGCATGACGTGGTGGATGCGACCGGGGCCGAGGCGCTTCTGCGCGAGCCGGAACGCCTCCCCCTCGCCGCCGAGCGTGTTCGCGACGGGGACGCGGACGCCGGTGAAGCGCACCTCGCAGTGCGTGTTCCAGCCGCGGCCCGGCGTGGCCCATCACCGGGACGGGCCGGACGATCTCGACCCCGGCGGTCTCGGCCGGGACGAGGATCATCGTCCCGCGCCGGTGCGGCTCCGCGTCCGGGTCGGTGATCGCGAAGACGATCGCGAAGTCGGCTCCGTCGGCGCCGCTCGAGAACCACTTGTGCCCGTCGATCACCCACTCGTCTCCGTCGCGCACGGCCCGCGTGCGCAGGAGCGTCGGGTCGGAGCCGGCGACCTCGGGCTCGGTCATCGCGAAGAACGAGCGCGCTCTCGCCCGCGACGAGCGGCCGGAGGAACCGCTCCTTCTGCTCGTCGGTGCCGAACAGGTGGAGGATCTCCGCGTTGCCCGCGTCGGGCGCCTGGCAGCCGAACACGAGCTGCGCGTACGAGCGAGCGGCCGATCTCCTCGTTGAGGCAGGCGTAGTAGAGGAACCCGAGCCCGGTGCCGCCCGCCTCCGGCGGCACGTGCGGCGCCCAGAGACCCGCGGCGCGGGCCTTGTCGCGCAGCTCCTCGAGGAGCGCGAGCGCGTCGTCGTCCTCGCGCTCGATCGCCGCCTCGTTCGGGTAGACGTGCTCGTCCATGAACGCCCGGTAGCGCCCGCGGGCCTCGACGTACTCGGCCGGGAAGAGGGCTCGCGCCACCGGTACTAGGATCGCCCAGGTGCGCCTCGGCCTGCAACTCGGGTACGACGACCCGGCCTTCTGGGTCGGGCTCGCCGAGGAGGCGGACCGGTGCGGCTTCCACTCCGTGTGGACGTCGGAGGCGTACGGGTCCGACGCCGTCTCGCCGCTCGCGTGGGTCGGCGGCCGGACGACGAACGTCAAGCTCGGCACCGCGATCATGCAGATGCCGGCGCGGACGCCCGCGACGACGGCGGCGACGGTGGCGACGCTCGACCTGCTCTCCGGCGGCCGCGTCCTGCTCGGTCTCGGCACGTCGGGCCCGCAGGTCGCGGAGGGGTGGCACGGCGAGGCGTGGGGCAAGCCGCTGACCCGCACGCGCGAGTACGTCTCGATCGTCCGCGCGATCCTCGCGCGCGAGGCGCCGCTCGAGCACCACGGCGTCCACTACGACATCCCGTACTCGGGCGCGGACGCGACCGGGCTCGGCAAGCCGCTCAAGCTGATCGTCCACCCGCCGCGCGCCGACGTCCCGATCTACCTCGCGGCGATCGGGCCGAAGAACGTCGCGCTCGCGGCCGAGATCGCCGACGGCTGGCTGCCGATCTTCTTCTCGCCCGAGCGGTTCGCGGACGACGCACGTGCCGATGCTCGAGGAGGGGTTCGCGCGGCGCGGCGGCCGCCCCGAGGGCTGGGACCTCGCGGCCCACGTGCCCGTCGTCGTCGCCGACGACGTCCAGGCCGCCCGCGGACTTCCTCAAGCCGCTGCTCGCGCTCTACGTCGGCGGCATGGGCGCGCGGGGCCAGAACTTCTACAACCGCCTCGCGCAGCGCTACGGCTACGAGGAGGCGGCGGCGACGATCCAGGACCTGTACCTCGACGGCAGGAAGGGCGAGGCGGCCGCGGCCGTGCCCGACGCGCTCGTCGACGAGGTCGCGCTCGTCGGCGACCGCGCGCGCATCGCCGAGCGCGTCGCCGCCTTCCGCGACGCGCGGCGTCACGACGCTCGTGCTGCAGGCGCGCCAGCCCGAGGCGGTCCGACTGCTTGCCGAGCTCGTGTGAGCGAGCGCCGGCGGATCTACCTGATGCGCCACGGCGCCGTCTCGTACTTCGACGAGGACGGCCGCCCGGTGCCGGAGGACTCCGTCCCGCTGACGGCCGAGGGCCGCGCGCAGGCGCTCGCGACGCGCGAGCTCTTCGAGGGCGTCGAGCTCGACCGCGTCGTCGCCTCGCCGCTCCCGCGCACGCAGGAGACCGCCGCGCTCGTCGCGCCCGGCCACGAGGCCGAGGTCTGGCCGGAGCTGCGCGAGCTGAAGGGCGGCAAGCTCTCCGAGATCCCGCTCGACGAGCGGGAGGAGGCGTTCGTCCACGCCTTCCGCGGCGTCGTCCCGAACGACCGGCGGTTCCTCGGCGGCGAGACGATCGGCGAGCTCGTCGACCGGGTCGTGCCCGCGGTCGAGCGCTTCCTCGCCGAGGACGGCTGGCACACGGCGCTCGTCGTCGCCCACGGCGCCGTCAACCGGGCGATCCTCTCGTGGGCGCTGACGGGCGAGCGGAGCTTCCTCGGCCGCTTCGAGCAGGCGCCGTGCTGCGTCAACGTGCTCGACGTCACCCATGGGGGCGAGCCGGACTGGATCGTCCGCGCGGTCAACGTCGCGGCGAGCGACCTCGCGCACCGGTCGACGCGCCAGACGACGATGGAGCAGTACTGGGCGCAGTACCGGGCGGCCCCCGAGGAGGGGCCGCCCGACACCGCCTAGACCGTCCGGCGAGCTAGGTCGCCGCGCCGTGCGCACTTGAGCTTCGACACGGGCTGGAACGCGCCGTTCGTGAACTTGACGATCTTCTCGCACTGGATCGGCAGCTGGTCGCCGCCACTCGTCTTCTGCCGGTTGCCCGGCAGGAGGAACGGGTTGGCCTGGTTCCAGTCGCGGTACGCCTTGCATGAGCGACGCGCGCGTCGGGTTCTTGCCGGCCGAGTAGAGCAGCTGGACGAACGCGTGCGCCGTCGCGACGCCGTAGAAGTTGAGCCCGTCGGTCGACCCGAGCCGCTCGGGTTGTACTTCGCCATGACCTGCTTGTAGAGCTTCATGGCCGCGTCGTTGTCCCACGACGTGTTCGCCGGGTCCTTCGCGTACTGGACGGTGTACGTCCTGTCGGGCAGGTCGCCGCCGCCCGAGTTCTTCGCCAGCGTCAGGAACGTGTCCGTGGCGGAGACCTGAGGTCGTGTAGATGACGGCCGGCGACCATCGCAGCGCGTTTGCGATCGCGTAGGACTGGATCGTGAACCTCGGCGTCGTGAAGATCACGAGGATCGATGCGCCCGATCCGCGGAGCCTCGCGATCTGCGTGCGGACGTCGGCGGCCGTCACCTCGTGCGACTCGGACGCGACGATGTTCGACGCCTTGGCCCCGAGCCCCGCCTTGAGCCCGTCGAGGAGCTCCTTGCCGAAGTCGTCGTTCTGGTAGAGCACCGCGATCTTCGCGTTCGGGCTGTTGTGCGCGATCGCCTTGCCGTAGACGCGGGCCTCGAAGTCGTACACGGGCTGCCAGCCGCCGGTCCACGGGAACTGCTTCGCCTCGCCGAAGACCGATGCGCCTGTCGAGACCAGCATCTGCGGCACCTTGTTGGCGTTCGTGTACGGCCGGATCGCCTCGTTCACCGCCGTCCCGAGCGTGCCGACGAGCGCGAAGACCTTGTCCTCCTCGACGAGCTTCCTCGTGAGCTGCACCGAGTTCGCCGGGTTGTAGCCGTCGTCGTAGTACTTGAAGACGATCTGGCGGCCGTAGACGCCGCGCTTGCCGTCCGGGCCCTTCCGCGAGTTGATGTAGGAGAAGTACGCCTTCATCGACGCCGGGATCGGCGCGTAGAGCGATGCGGGGCCGGTGAGCGGGAAGGTTCCCCCGATCACGATCGTCCGCGCGGTGACCCCCGTCTCCGACGCAGCGGACGTGGCACTGGACGCCGTGACACCGAGTGCCGCCACGACGGCCGCCGCCAAGACCACGACCTTCCTCATGCGAGCTCCTTCTGGAGATCCGATGGACCGGGCGAATCTACTTCGTCACCGGTTGTTTGCCAAACGCTCAGACGGCGTCGGCGGGCGCTCGGTTAGTCGGCGCCGAGCCCGATCTCGGCGGCGAGCCGCTCGGCCTCGTCGAGCTCCTCCGCGAGGGCGTCGATGCCGCTCGACCAGATGGCCGGATCGGTGAGATCGAGCCCCACGAGCACGGCCAGCTCCTCGGGCGAGCGCGAGCCGCCGGAGCGCGAGCAGGTCGAGGTACGGCTCGACCATCGCGTCGCCCTCCTGCACGTACTTGCGGTAGATCGCGAGCGAGAAGAGGTAGCCGTAGGCGTAGGCGTAGACGTAGCCGGGCGAGCCCGTGAAGTGCGGGATGTAGCTCCACCAGGGCTCGTAGCCCTCGACGTCGACGGAGTCGCCGAAGAGGTCGCCGCTGCGCCTCGAGCCAGAGCTCGCGCGATCCGCTCGGAGGCGAGCTCGCCCTGCTCGCGGCGCTCGGTGTGCGTCGCGTGCTCGAAGCGGTTCATCGCGATCTGGCGGAACGTGGTCGCGATCGCGTCCTCGATCCGCCCGGTCAGGAGGTCGAGCCTGCGGCGCGGGTCCTCCTCGCCGGCGAGCAGCCGCTCGAACGTGAGCGCCTCGCCGAAGACCGACGCGGTCTCGGCCGTCGTCAGCGGCGTCGACGAGTTGAAGAGGCCGAGCGGCTGCGAGAGCACGCCGTGCAGCCCGTGCCCGAGCTCGTGCGCCAGCGTCAGGATCGAGCGGCGGTCGCCCGTGTAGTTCATGAGGATGTACGGGTGGACGCCGGGCACGGTCGTCGCGCAGAACGCGCCCGTGCGCTTGTCGCGCCGGACCGGCGCGTCGATCCACGAGTCGTCGAAGAAGCGCGAGACGATCGAGCCCGCCTCGTCCGAGAAGTCGCCGTACGCCTCGACGACGAGGCGCTGGGCCTCGTCCCACGGCGTCTTCTCGGCGTCCTCCGAGACGGGGGCGAAGCGGTCGTAGTGCGCGAGCCGGTCGATCCCGAGCAGCTTCGCCTTGAGGCGGTAGTAGCGCTGCGCGACGTCGTAGCGCGACGTCGTCGCCGCGATCAGCGCCTCGACGGCCTCGTCGGTCGTCTCGTTCGAGAGGTTCCGCGACGAGATCCACGTCGGGTAGCCGCGGAGCCGGTCGTCGATCGACTTGTCCTGGAGGATCGTGTTGAAGACGTAGGTGCGCGTCCGCAGGCCGGGGCCGAGCGCCTCGGTGATCGCCTCGGCGGCCCCACGCCGCGTGTCGCGGTCGTGCTCGTAGAGCCGCGCCATCGCCGTCTCGAGCGACTGGTCCTCGCCGTCGAGCGGCACCCGCAGCGCGCCGAGCTGCTCCTCGTAGAGGCGCGACCAGGCCGCGACGCCCGAGACGGTCTTCTCGGTGACGATCTTCTCCTCGGGCTCCGAGAGGAGGTACGGGCGGAACTTGCGCTGCGCCGCGCAGGTGGTGGCGCCAGTGGTCGAGCGCGGCGTCGGCGAGGAGCGCCTCGGCGGCGTCGTCCTCGAGCGCCGGCCCACTCGAGCGCGAAGAAGAGCAGCTGCGTCTCGAGCGTGGCCGCCTTCTCGCCCAGCCGGGCGACGAGCGCGCCGCGGGCCGGCGTCGGCCATGTTCGTCGCGAAGTGCAGGTGCGCGTAGGTGAGCGCGCGCACCATGACGGCCTCGATCCGCTCGTGCTCGGTCGACCGCGGCGGCGAGACCCGCCGCGTCGAGCCCGCCGACGTTGCCGTAGTACTGGTCGCGGAATGCCGCCGCGTCCGCCTCGGCCTGCGCGACGTCGGCGTCGATCCGCGCGTCGTCGACACCCGCGTACAGGTCGGCGAGATCCCAGCCGACCTCCTCTGCCCCCGTCACCAGCGTGGTCGCCATGCGCGGCAGCCTAGCGACCGAGCTCTGCCGCCCGCGTCACGGGCGCGCGGCAGGCGAAGCGCTCGCAGACGTAGACCGCCGGCGCGCCGTCGACGAGGCCCTTGCCGGCCAGGAGCGGCACCTCCTCGGACGGGCCGACGGCGACGACGGTGCGCGGCTGGAAGCCGGCGAGCGCGGCGCGCGCCACCTCGGAACGGACGTCCCCGACGATCGCCAGCTCGCGCGGCGGGGCGAGGTGCAGGTCGAGGGCGCAGAGCGCCCAGGCGAACGGCCGCGGGATCCGCTCCATCGCCGGCGCGAGGAGCCGGAGGACGGCGGCGCCCCGCTCGACGAGCGCCTCGTCGCCCCAGATCCGTCCGAGCCGGATCAGGACGGAGGCCAGCATCGAGTTGCCCGAGGGGGTCGGGTCGTCGTCGAGGTCCTTCGGGCGCGTCGCGAGGGGCTCGCCGTCGTGCGGCGCGAGGAAGAAGCCGCCGCGCTCCTCGTCCGCGAAGAGCTCGACCGCGAGGTCGGCGATGCGGCGCGCCTCCAGCAGCCAGCGCGGGTCGCCGGTCGCGACGTGCAGCTCGAGCAGCCCGTGCGCGACGTTCGCGTGGTCGTCGAGGAACCCGGGCCCGCTGACGCGGCCGTCCCGGATGCTCCGGAGCACGCGACCGTCGCCGCCTCGCAGGTCGCGGAGCAGGAACTCGCCGAGCGCGACCGCCGCCTCGAGCCAGTCGTCGCGCTCGAGCCTCCGGGCCGCCTCGGCGAGCGCCGCGAGCGCGAGGCCGTTCCAGGAGGCGATCGCCTTGTCGTCGCGGAAGGGCTGCGGCCGCTCGTCGCGGATCGCGAGGAGCCGCGCCTTCGTCTCGGCGTCGAGCTCGCCGCGGACGATCGAGCGCCCGTGCTCGAAGGGCTGGAGGAGCGACGGGTCGAGCCCGAGCCCCTCCCACTCCTCCGTCGTCCACGTGTAGGTCAGCCCCTCGACGCCGTCCGTGTCGGCGTCCTGCGCCGAGGCGAAGCCGCCGTGCGGGAGGCGCATCTCGCGCAGGAGGTACGTGACCGTCTCCTCGACGACGCGCCGGTCGCGCTCCTCGCCGGTCACGAGCCAGGCGTGGAGATACGCCGGGACGAGCAGCGCGTTGTCGTAGAGCATCTTCTCGAAGTGCGGCACGAGCCACCGCGCGTCGACCGAGTAGCGGTGGAACCCGCCGCCGACGACGTCGTAGAGCCCGCCGGCCGCCATCCCGTCGAGCGTGCCGCGCACCATCGTCTCGCGCCTCGGGGCCGCCGCGCCGGAGCAGCAGCTCGAGCGCCGACGCCGGCGGGAACTTCGGCGCGCGGCCGAAGCCGCCGAAGGCGGGCTCGTAGTCGCGCGCGAGCCCCTGCTCGGCGGTCTCGAGGAGGGCCGCGCCGGGATCGGCGGTGCCCGGCTCGAGGCGTCCGCTGCCGCCGAGCGCCGCGACGAGCCGCTCGGCCTGCTCCTCGAGGTCGCCCCGCCGCTCGTCCCACGCCTCGGCGATCGCGTGCAGCAGCTGGCGGAAGCTCGGCAGGCCGTGGCGCGGCTCGGGCGGGAAGTACGTGCCCGCGTAGAACGGCCGTCCCGCCGGCGTCAGGAAGACCGTCGTGGGCCAGCCGCCCTGCCCGGTCATCGTCACGCACGCGTCCATCGTCATCGCGTCGACGTCGGGCCGCTCCTCGCGGTCGACCTTGACGTTGACGAAGAGCTCGTTCATCACCGCGGCGGTCGCCGCGTCGGAGAACGACTCGTGCTCCATCACGTGGCACCAGTGGCACGAGCTGTAGCCCACCGAGACGAGCAGCGGGCGGTTGCGCTCGCGGGCGGCGGCGAACGCCGCCTCGTCCCACGGCTGCCAGTCGACCGGGTTGCCCGCGTGCTGCAGGAGGTACGGGCTCGAGGCCCCGGCGAGCCGGTTCATCGTCCTACGCTAGCCGGGTCTTCTCGTCGGCCGAGCGGTGTCGTATGGTCGCGCGCATGAGACGAACAGCGTGGTGGCTCCTACTTGCGGGCGGCGCGATCACCGTGATCGGCGTGCTCATCCAGGCCTTCACGATCGCGGCCTACGTCCGCGGTGCCGGTGAGGGCGCGCTCGACGCGCACGGCGGGTTCTCGACCGTCGTCCACGTCGGGCAGCTGCTGATCGTGATCGGCGGGATCTGGGCGTTCTGGGGGAACTGGGGCTGGGTCGCGGCGGCGATCGGCTTCCTCGTCCTCTGCGTCGCGCAGCTCGCCTTCCTCGGCGACACCGAGGAGCCGGGCGGCTGGGTCAACGGCCTGCACGGCTTCCTCGCGCTCGTGATCATCCTCATCGGCGCGTGGGTCTTCGACCAGTCGCGGCGCCGGCTCGGCGTCCTCGGCGCCGGAGCAGCGACGACCTAGCCGGAATCGGCGTCGGCGGGCGCGCTCTCGGCGCGCGCCCGCCGCTTCTCCCGCAGGTGGCGCACGAGCTCGACGACGCCCGCCACCGAGACGGCCACGACGAAGGCGAAGATCAGGCCCTTCCACGGGTCGTCCTCGAACTGCGTGCCGCCGATGTAGCCGAGCAGCGCCGCGTAGCTGCCCCAGATGACCGCGGCGATCGCGTCGGCGACGACGAAACGCCGGTAGCTGATCCCGTGCGTGTAGCCGGAGGAGAACGTCACGGCCGTGCGGCCGCCCGGGATGAACCGCGCGATGATGATCAGGTAGAAGCCGCGCTCCTCGATCTGCTCCTCGGCCCACTGGAACGCCTTCCGCGACTTCTCGCCGCGGAACACCTTCTTGACCGTCCGCTCGCCGAGCAGCGTCCCGAGGCCGTACGAGATGTTGTCGCCGACGAACGCGCCCGCGCTCGCGCACACGATCACGAGCAGGAGCGAGAGGTCGCCTGCGCTCGCGACGACGCCACCCGTGATCACCGCGGTCTCGCTCGGGACGATCGGGAAGAACGCGTCGAGCATCGACACGACGAAGATCGCGACGTAGCTCCACGACGAGCCCGACACCCAGTCGACGAACTGATCGAACATCGGGCTGCATCGTCGCAGGACCGGCTCTCGGCCCTCGGCCGAACGCGATGATGGGCGCCATGGCGCACCACCCGCTCGCAGGCATGCGCGTGCTCGACGTGACGACGTCGATCGCGGGGCCGTACTGCGCGCAGATCCTGGCGGCGCTCGGCGCGGACGTCGTCAAGGTCGAGCGCCCGGACACGGGCGACGACGGACGCGCGTGGGGGCCGCCGTTCTGGGACGGCGAGGGGACGATGTTCCTCTCGGCGAACGCGGGCAAGCGCTCGCTCGCGCTCTCGCTCCGCGACCCGCGCGGGCGCGACGCGCTGCTCCGCCTCGCCGACGGCGCGGACGTCTTCCTGCAGAGCCTCCGGCCCGGGCTCGCCGAGGAGCTCGGCCTCGGCGCCGAGACGCTGCGCGGACGCAACCCGCGCCTCGTCTACTGCGCGCTCGGCGCGTACGGCCGCGACGGGCCCGCTCGCGCGCGAGCCGGGCTACGACGCGCTGATGCAGGCGGCGGGCGGGCTGATCTCGATCACGGGCGAGCCGGGCCGGCCCGGCGTCCGCGTCGGCTCGTCGCTCGTCGACCAGGGGACGGGCACGTGGGCGGCGCTCGGCGTCCTCGCCGCGCTCCTCGAGCGCGAGCGCACGGGCGACGGCGCGGTCGTCGACGTCTCGCTCTTCGAGACGGCGATCGGGTACATCGGCTACCACATCGCCGGGTACCTGGCCGACGGCACGATCCCGACCGGCGACGGCACGCGCTTCCCGATGGTCGCGCCGTACCAGGTGTTCGCGACGCGGGACGGCGAGCTGATGATCGGGGGCGGGAACGACCGCCTCTTCCGCGCGATCTGCGAGCGTCCTCGGGCTGCCCGGAACTCCTCGACGACCCGCGCTTCGCGACGAACGGCGAGCGCGTGCGGAACCGCGACGCGCTCGCGGCGCTGCTCGAGGAGCGGCTGCGGACGGAGGACACCGCGACGTGGCAGGAGCGCCTCTCGGCCGCGGGCGTCCCCGTCGCGCCCGTCGCCGACGTCCGCGACGTCGCCGAGTCGCCGCAGACGGCGGCGCTCGGGATCCTCCAGCGGCTCGACCACCCGCGCATCGACGGCCTCACCCTCCCCGCCCTCCCCCTCTCGTTCGACGGCGAGCGAGCGCTCCACGCGAGCGCGCCGCCCGACGTCGGGCAGCACTCGGCGGAGATCCTCCGCGAGGCGGGCTACGGCGAGGACGAGATCGCTACGCTCGCCGAGGACGGGATCGTCCGCCTATGAGCCACCTCTCAGCCTCGTTCAGCGCCACGATCCGGGTCAGCCTCGCGGACGATCCGGGCTCGTTCGCGCGCGTCGCGCAGGCGATCGGCGACGCCGGAGGCTCGCTCGGCGCCATCGACCTCGTCCGCGCCGACGGCGGCACGAAGGTGCGCGACGTGACCGTCGAGGCGTCCGACGCCGACCATCTCGAGCGGATCGTCGCGGCCGTCCGGGCGGTCGAGGGGGTCGAGGTCGAGCACGTCTCCGACCGCACGTTCCTCCTCCACCTCGGCGGGAAGCTCGAGATGCGGAGCAAGACGCCGATCCGCACGCGCGACGACCTCTCGATGGCGTACACGCCGGGCGTCGCCCGGATCTGCACGGCGATCGCCGAGGACCGCGACGCCGCCTGGAACCTCACGGTGAAGCGGAACTCGGTCGCCGTCGTCAGCGACGGCACCGCCGTGCTCGGGCTCGGCGACATCGGGCCGGAGGCCGCGATGCCGGTGATGGAGGGCAAGGCGGCGCTCTTCAAGGAGTTCGGCGGCGTCGACGCCTGGCCGATCTGCCTCTCGACGAAGGACGTCGACCAGATCGTCGCCGCGGTCGCCGCGCTCGCGCCCGGGTTCGGCGGCATCAACCTCGAGGACATCTCCTCGCCGCGCTGCTTCGAGATCGAGAGGCGCCTCCAGGAGGAGCTCGACATCCCCGTCTTCCACGACGACCAGCACGGGACGGCGATCGTCGTGCTCGCCGCGCTGCTCAACGCGCTCGGCGTCGTCGGCAAGCGGCTCGAGGACGTGCGCATCGTGCTGACCGGCGTCGGGGCGGCCGGGATCGCCGTGGCCGACATCCTGCTCGCGGCGGGCGCCCGGACGATCGTCGGCTGCGACCGCGTCGGCGCGATCCACGCCGGTCGGGCGGACCTCAACCCGGTGAAGGCCGCCTTCGCGGAGCGCACCAATCCCGAGCGGCGAGGCGGGCGACGCGGACGAGGTCCTGCGCGGCGCCGACGTCTACCTCGGTCTCTCCCTGCCCGGCGCGGTCAGCGCGGCCGGGGTCGAGACGATGGCGGACGACGCGATCGTCTTCGCGATGGCCAACCCGACGCCCGGAGATCGCGCCGGGCGACCTGCCGCCCGGGCGCGTCGCGGTGGTCGCGACGGGGCGCTCCGACTACCCGAACCAGATCAACAACGTGCTCGCCTTTCCCGGCGTCTTCCGCGGCGCGCTCGACGTGCGCGCCTCGCGGATCACCGAGGGGATGAAGGTCGCCGCCGCCCACGCGCTCGCCGCGGTGATCCCGCCCGACGAGCTCGGGGCCGAGTACGTCGATCCCGAGCGTCTTCAATCGCGACGTCGCGCCCGCGGTCGCAGCGGCAGTCGCCCGCGCGGCGCAGGAGGACGGAGTCGCGCGCCGGCCCCACGGCCAGCCCCCGCCTCATTCGTAGCCGGGAAGGTCGACCCCCGGCTTGGGGGTAGGCGAGTGTGTGTTCGCCAGCGGTGGCGGCCGGAGGCCGGCTCTGCCGGCCGGGAGGCCAACGACCGGTGGCGATGTCACGTCCGAGAAGGGGGCTCGTGGGGGAAACGTGGTTTCCCCCACGCTTTCACTCGTAATGCAGGGCTTCCAGCGGGTTGAGCTTCGCCGCGCGACGGGCGGGGAAGATCGCCGCGAGCACCCCGACGAGGATCGCCGCGATCGCGAAGACGATCACCTGGGTGGTCGGGAACGTGAACTCGATGAAGTCGACGCGCGCGATCAGCAGCCCGGCGAGGACGAGCCCGAGCGATGATCCCGATCGCGGCGCCGATCAGCGACGTGATCACGCTCTCGTGGCGGATCATCCGCCGCACCTGGCGTCGCGTCATCCCGATCGCGCGGAGCATCCCGATCTCGCGCGTGCGCTCGAACACGGTCAGCACGAGCGTGTTCACGATCCCGAAGAGGCTCACGAGGATCGAGAGGGCGAGCAGGACGTAGAGGATGTTGAGGATCGAGCTGAGTGCCGAGATCTGGTTGTCGATGAAGCTCTGCCGGTCCTGCGCCTTCGCGTTCGGGAAGTCTGCGAGGGCGTTGTCGAGCGCCGCCTGGTTGGACTCGGTCTCGCCGCCGGTCATCTTCACGAACGAGTAGAGGTTCTTCGGCCGATCGACCTCCTGGTCCCAGGTGTCGGCGGAGATCGTGACGACCCCGAACGGCGAGCCGCCGCTCGGCGGGTCGAAGATGCCCTTACCGTGAACGTCTTCGTGGCGCCGCTCGGGAAGGTGACCCGCACCGGCGAGCCGACCGTGAGGTCGTGGTCCTTCGCGTAGCCGTCGTCGGTGAACGCCCCGTCGGCGCCGAGGTCCGCGAGCGTGTCCTGCGAGCCTTCGACCCAGTCCATCGAGATCACGTCGCGCATGCCCGGGTCGACCGCCGTCGCGAACTCCGTGTCGCCGAAGATGCGCGCCTCGCCGGTGCGCACATTGCCGACCGCGGTCACGCCCGGCACGTCCGCGACCGCCTCGGACGCGGCGATCGGGATCGGCGAGAAGTTGTTCTGCGCTGTGATCGCGATAGTCGCCGGTGAACAGGTCGTTGACCGCGCCCTCGAACGAGTTGACGATGCCGGCGGCGAGCGTCGCGACGAGGGTGACGAGCGCGAGGCCGATCATCAGCGCGGACGCCGTCGAGGCGGTGCGCTGCGGGTTGCGCTGTGCGTTGTCGCGCGCGAGGGTCCCTGCGGTGCCGCCGAGCTTCGTCGCCGGCCAGCCGAGAAGGCGGGAGAGCGGCCGCACGAGCCGCGAGGAGAACAGCGCGACGCCGAGGAAGACGAGCAGCGCGCCGAGCCCCATCCAGATCAGGATCTGCGTCGTGCCGAGGTCGGGCCCGAAGAGCCCGTAGAGGAGCGCCGCGAAGCCCGCGACGATCGTCAGGACGGCGCCGGCCGTGCGAAGCCGCTTGTGGCGGGACTCGGGCAGCGTCGCGCCCTCGCGCACCGCCGCGATCGGCGGCACGCGCGTCGCGCGGATCGCCGGGCGGAGGCTCGCGAGCACCGTCACGAGGATCCCCGCGAGCAGCGCCACGACGATCGTCCGGGTCTCGAAGAGGAGACCGACGTTCGGCAGCGTGAAGCCGACGGCGTCGAAGAGCGCAAAGAGCCCCTTCGCGAGGAGCAGGCCGAGGAAGAGCCCGATCACCGAGGCGACGACGCCGACGACGAACGACTCGAGGATCACGGACGTCAGGATCTGGCGGCGCGAGGCGCCGATCGTCCGCAGCGTCGCGAACTCGCGGATCCGCTGCGCGATCGTGATCGAGAGCGAGTTCGCGATCACGAACGAGCCGACGAAGAGCGCGATGCCGCCGAAGGCGAGCAGGAAGCCCTGCAGGAAGCTGATGAACTCGTTGGTGTCGGAGGCGTCCTCCTCCGCCTGCTGGAGACCGGTCACCGCCTGTGCGTTCGACGGGAGGATCGGGCGGATCTCCTCGAGGAGCTGCTGTGACGTGACCCCGGGCTTCGCCGCGACGGCGATCTCGTCGAGCCGTCCCATCCTTCTCGAAGAGCCGCTGCGCGGTCGGCAGGTCGAAGCCGGCGAGCGTCGCGCCGCCGATCGAGAGGTTCGAGCCGAACTCGACGATCCCGGAGATGCGCAGCGTCTCGACCGGCCCCTCGACCTGGACGCCGATCTCGTCGCCGATCGCGAAGTCCTTCTTCTTCGCGACGCCCGAGTCGATCACGACCTGGTCGGGCCCCGGCCACTTCCCCTCGACGAGCCGCAGCGGGTTGAACGGCGAGTCGCCGTCGGCGATCGAGAAGCCGAGGTTCGGCGCGCCGCCGAAGACGATCGCCTTGCCGTCCTTGCCGATCAGCGAGGTCGAGTCGCTGTCGACGCTCCCCTCCGCCGTGCCGACGCCGTCGAGCCCGCGCACCTCGCCGAGGAGCGACTCGGGCAGCGTCGGCTCGTTGACGCCGCTGCCGTCGGAGAGGTCGAACGCGGCCTTGCCGGTGACGACGACGTCCGAGCCCTGGCGCACGTCAGTGAAGATCTTGTCGAACGCGCTGTCGATCGAATCGGTGAGGACGTAGGTGCCGCTGATCATCGCGACGCCCAGCACGATCGCCAGCGCGGTCAGCGCGGTGCGCAGCTTGCGCGTCAGCAGTCCCTTGAGCGCGAAGCGGATCACGATTCAGTGGTAGCGGACCCGGTCACTCGTAGTGCAGCGCCTCGAGGGGGTTGAGCTTCGCGGCCCTGCGGGCGGGCGTGATCGCGGCGAACAGCCCGACGATCACCGACGCCGAGGACGATCGCGAGCGCGGTCAGGACCGTCCTGGCCTTGCGGCCGAGCATGCTTCTCAGGGCGAAGCGCGTCACGTGCGGGCGATCTCGTCCATCGTCTCGGAGATCTCGTTCTGGCTCGCGCCCCGCAGCTCACGGACGATCTGCCCGTCCGCCAGGTAGAGCACGCGGTCGGCGATCGCAGCGGCCCGCGCCTCGTGGGTGACCATCACGATCGTCTGGCCGAGCTCCTCGACCGTGTGCCGGAGCAGCTCGAGGATCTCGGCGCCCGTCTTCGAGTCGAGGTTGCCGGTCGGCTCGTCCGCGAAGACCACATCGGGCCGCGAGACGAGCGCCCGCGCGATCGCGACGCGCTGCTGTTGCCCGCCCGAGAGCTCCGCAGGGCGGTGCGAGAGGCGGTCTGCGAGCCCCACCGAGGCGATGAGCTCGTCGAAGAACACGCGCTCGGGCTTCTCCCCGGCGATCGAGAGCGGGAGCGTGATGTTCTCCTCCGCCGTCAGCATCGGCAGGAGGTTGAAGAACTGGAAGACGAAGCCGATGTGGCTCCGTCGGAGCTTCGTCAGGTCGGAGTCCTTCAGCGTCGTGATCTCCGTGCCGGCGATCGCGACCGACCCGGACGTGGGGTGGTCGAGCCCCGCGAGGATGTGCATCAGGGTCGACTTGCCCGACCCGGACGGCCCCATCACCGCGGTCAGCCGCCCGCGGAGGACGTCGACGGAGACGCCGCGCAGCGCGTCGACCGCGGTCTCCCCCTCGCCGTAGCGTCGCGTCACGTCGCGCGCGACGACGACGGTGCCGTTCTCAGTGCTCATGGGCCTCTCCTCGGTCTCGACGGACACAGGTGCAGCCTGACCACGCCAGCCCCCCCGGTCAGTGTGGGAAACCCTACTCGTGCATGATGAAAACCGGTGGCCGGCGCGCCGTTGCAACGACGCGACGGCTCAGCGCACTCCGCGCGGGCCGTACGCCGCATCGGGTCTCGGCACGCACGGCGGCCGCGCGGAGCGGCGGTTCGGTCATCCGTACGGATCCGCTCGGGGAAGGGGTCCATACTGGAAGCCATGAACACCGGCCAGCCGGGCGTCTTCACGTTCCTCATCGCGGACATCAGGGGCTACTCGCGGTACACCGACGAGTTCGGGGCCGAAGCCGCTGCGGGTCTGACCACCCAGTTCGTCCAGGTCGTGACCGAGAACGTGGAGATGCACGGCGGCAAGGTCGTCGAGATCCGCGGCGACGAGGCACTCGCCGTCTTCACGTCCGCGCGCCAGGCGATCCGGTGCGCCGTCGACCTGCAGGCCCGGTTCGACGAGGAGGCGGATCTCGACCACGACCTTCCGCTCCGGGTCGGGATCGGCATCGACTCGGGCGAGTCGGTGGCGCTCGAGGACGGGAGCTTCCGCGGCGCCGCGTTGAACGTCGCCGCCCGCCTCTGCGGGCGCGCGCACGGGGGCGACGTGATCCTCACCGAGGCGACGTACCGCCTTGCCGGGCGGATGGAGGGGCTCACGTTCAGCGATCGCGGACGGGTGCACCTCAAGAACATCACGGACCCGATCCACATCCTGCAGGCCTACTCCGAGCAGGACGCCCCGGCCGCGAATCGCTGGGTGCCGACGTTCTTCGGGAGGGCCGATCGGCAACTCGGCTTGAGGCTCGCCGTAGGCGTCGTCGGCCTCGCGGCGCTCACCGCTGCCGGCGTGGTGTATCTGACCGCGGGGGACGACACCGAAGGCAGCAACTGTTCCGGGTGCCGCCTCGGCCGCGTCGGGCGGAACCCAGACGCTGGCCGCGAACGCCGGGCTCGACGCGATCGTCCCACCGGCCCTCTGGAAGGACTGCCGGGTGCAGAGCATCGCCGAGCCGTCGGCCGTCGAGACGGCGGTGTGCCTGCCCGCGAGCGGGATGCCCGATCGGTGGGAGATCTCCATGTACCCCGATGCGGACTCGCTCAAGGCCGCACGTATGCGTCCGAGCTACGCCGCCGCGAGGAGGTCCCGCGCGGCAAGGGCAAGTGCAACGCGTTCTCGTGGGGTGGGGAGCGGCCCTGGCTGCACGGCCCCGACAAGCCCGGAGGGCGGGTCTTCTGCTACTTCGACGGGAACGATGCGGTGATCGTGTGGACGCACGAGCGGCTCGGGCAGCCGACCCACAGGGACATCCTCGTCAGGCCCGCGAGGGCGGCAGCGACCACTCGGGGCTCACGCGCTGGTGGCGCCCCTGGCACCACGAGATCGGCAAGGCGGTCTGACTCTTACTCTGCGCGGCCCGGCGGTTACGCGAGCTTCACGCAGACGTGCTTGACGCGCGTGTACTCCTCCATCGAGTAGAGCGACATGTCCTTGCCGTACCCCGACTCCTTGAAGCCGCCGTGCGGCATCTCCGGGGTCAGCGGGAAGAGGTGCTCGTTCACCCAGACGGTGCCGAAGTCGAGCCGGCCCGCGGCCTTCAGCGCGCGCCCGACGTTCTCCGAGAACACCGACGCGGCGAGCCCGTAGCGGACGTCGTTCGCCATCGCGACGGCCTCCTCGTCCGACGCGAACCGCTGCACGGTGACGACCGGGCCGAAGACCTCGTTCTGCACGATCTCGCTCGTCCTGCGCGACCTCGGTCACGAGCGTCGGCGCGACGAAGAAGCCGCGGTCGCCGACGGCGCTCGCCGCCGGTGACGACGGTTGCCTTCGCGTCGACGCGCCCGCTCGAGGAAGCCGAGGACGCGCTGCTGCTGCTCGGCGGAGATGACCGGGCCCATGCCGATCTCGTCGTCGTGCCCGGGGTCGCCGACGGTCATGCCCTCGACCGCGGTGACGGTCGAGGAGAGGACGTCGTCGTAGATCGCGCTCCGAGACGAGGATCCGCGAGGAGGCCGTGCAGTCCTGGCCCGAGTTGAAGTACCCGCCGATCTTGATCGCCTCGGCGACAGTCGCCGGGTCGGCGTCGTCGAGCACGACCATCGGCGCCTTGCCGCCGAGCTCGAGGTGGACGCGCTTGACCGTGTCGGCCGCGTTCTTCGCGATCAGCTTCCCCGTCGCGGTGTCGCCGGTCAGCGAGACGAGGCGCACCGACGGGTGGCGGACGAGCCGGTCGCCGGCCGGGACGCCGTCCCCGGTCACGACCTGGAGGACGCCCGGCGGGAGGACCTCCTGCGCGAGCTCGACGAAGCGGAGGACGGTGAGCGGCGTCTGCTCGGCGGGCTTGATGATCTGGACGTTCCCGGCGGCGAGCGCCGGGCCCAGCTTCCAGATCACCATGAAGAGCGGGTAGTTCCAGGGCGCGATCCCGGCGACGACGCCGAGCGGCTCGCGCCGGATCATCGACGTGTAGCCCTCGACGTACTCGGCCGCGGCCTTGCCCTCGAGGTTGCGCGCCGCGCCCGCGAAGAAGCGGAGGTTGTCCGACATGACGCCGCGGCTCGTCGACGGCGACCCACCACGGCTTGCCGACGTTGCGCGACTCGAGGCGCGCGAGCTCCTCGGCGTTCTCGTCGATCACGTCGGCGAGCTTCAGGAGCAGCTCCATCCGGTCCTTCGGGCGTCTTGTAGCGCCACTCGTCCCACGCCTGCTCGGCGGCGGCGACCGCGCGATCGACGTCCTCCTCGCCGGCCTGCGGCACCTCGGCGATCACCTCGCCGGTGGCCGGGTTGAGCACCTCCATCGTCTCGCCCGAGACGCGTCGACGAACTCGCCGTCGACGAACATCTTCTGCTGGGTCACCGCAACGCTCATGGGCTCCTCCGTCGGGTCGAAAGGACGGACCGCGACCTAGACGATCGTCCGGGCCGAGGATCGCGCGGATCCCGACCGCCGCCTACCCTGAGGGCATGGAGACCGCGGGAAGGTCCTGCTCGTCGCGGCGGGCGTGCTCGTCGTCCTCGGGCTCGGCGCGCTCGTGCTCGCCCGCCTCGGGGTCGACCGGCTGCCGGGCACGATCCGCTGGAAGTCGTCCGACGAACGTCACCGTCGGCGTGCCGGTCGGCCTGATGATCGTCGTCTCGATCGTCGGGACGATCGTGCTGAACCTGCTCAGCCGCCGCTAGGGCCAGGCACGACCCGACCCGCCCAGACGTCAGGAGCCTCGCCGGAGCTTCGCGACGCTCCGGTCGGTCGTCCGATCGAGGCGGCCTGACCGCTGGACGTGCGCGAATTTCGACGCGAGATTCGCCGGTCCCGTTGGTCTCGAGATGGGACGTTCGCGTTCTAGGATGGCCGCATGGCGCAGGTGATGCTGCGCGCGCCGCTCTCCGATCTCTGCGGCGGGCGCGAGCACGGTCGAGGGAGGGACCGTGAAGGAGGCGCTCGTCGCGCTCGAGCAGGCGCCCCCCGATCTCGGGCTGGGTGCTCGACGAGCGGCGGCCGATCCGCGAGCACGTCAACGTCTACGTCAACGGCATCGCGCGGGAGGAGACGGCCGTCGGGGCGCCGGCGACCGGATCCACGTCCTGCCGGCGATCACGGGAGGTGAGGGATGACGGAGGTGCTGGTCGGGACGAAGAAGGGACTGTTCGTGCTCGAAGGCGACGTCGCGAGCGGGTTCGAGGTCAAAGCGCGCGCGTTCGCGGGGCAGGCGGTCGAGTATGCGATGCGCGACCCTCGCAAGGGCCGCTATCTCGCGTCGGTGACGTCGTGGTTCTACGGCGGGCGCATCTGGGTCACCGACGACCCGGCCGGCGAGTGGCAGGAGGCGGAGGGAACGCCCTGCCCGAGGAAGGTGACGCAGCCGCGCTCGCGCGGATCTGGGTGATCGTGACGGGCGAGGCGGACGGCGATCTCTACGCCGGCGGCGATCCCGGCTGCCTGTTCGAGAGCCACGACGGCGGCCTCACGTGGGCGCTCAACCGAGGCCTCTGGGACCACCCCACGCGGCCCGAGTGGAGCCCCGGCGCCGGCGGGCTCTGCCTGCACACGATCGCGCCGTGGCCCGGCGATCCCGACCGGCTGATGGTCGCGATCTCGGCGGTCGGCGTCTGGCTCTCCGACGACCGCGGCGAGACGTGGCGCTACTCGAACAACGGCATCGTCCCCGAGTACCTGCCCGAGGACGCGCAGGACGCGCTCCAGCACTGCGTCCACAACGTCCGGCGCTCGCCCGCCCGGCCCGAGCGGCTCTTCATGCAGTTCCACGGCGGCGTGTACCGCTCCGACGATGCGGGGGCGAGCTGGATCGACGTCGGTGACGGCACCGACCTGCCCTCCGACTTCGGCTTCCCGATCGTGGTCGACCCGGCCGATCCCGACAGCGCCTACGTGATCCCGCTCATCGGCGCCGAGGACCGCACGACCCCCGGCGGGGCCGTGCGCGTGTGGGAGACGCGCGATGCGGGCGCGACCTGGATGCCGCGCGAGCGACGGGCTGCCGCAGGAGGACGCGTACCTGACCATGCTGCGCGAGGCGTTCGACTCGGCCGGCGAGGGCGCGGGCTCGAGCTCTACTTCGGCGCCACCTCGGGCGAGGTGTTCGGCTCGGGCGACGCGGGCGCGAACTGGACGCAGATCGCGGAGATCACCTGCCGCCCGTCCACTCCGTGCGGACGGCCTAGAGGAGGAAGCGCGCGGTGCGGCGCTCCGCGCGTCACCCCTTCCCGTGGCTGCTAGTCGACGGTCGTCGGGATGCCGGAGATCTGCCCGTCGGCGATCTCCTGCTCGACCTTCTTCGTCGCGGCGATGTCCTCTTGCTCGCGTTCGGGCTGAACTTGCCGAGCCCGACGCCGTCCTGGTCGAGGCCGAAGTCGGCGTTCCTGCCGCCCTGGAACGTGCCGTCCTGCACCGCCTTGCGGTGAGGAAGACGGCGCTGTCGACGCCCTTGAGCGCGCTCGTCAGCACGTGCGGGCCGAGGAAGGACTGGTCGCCGTCGACGCCGATACCCCAGACCTTCTGCTGCTTCGCCGCGGGGAGCGCGCCGAGCCCGCAGCCGCCCGCGACCTGGAAGACGACCTTCGAGCCGGCGGCGATCTGGTTCAGGCGCGAGCTCCTTGCACTTCGTCTGGTCGTCCCAGTCCTGCGAGTAGCCCCAGCTGGACCTTCGTGCCGGGCACGGCCGCCTGGGCGCCCGCCTTGTAGCCGGCGATGTAGCGGTCGACGGGCGGCTCCTTGAAGCCCCCGACGGCGCTGATCCGACTCGGCCGCCGGCGCGCTTCGCCTCGAGCGCCCGAGGTAGCCGACGAGGTAGCCGACCTCCTGCTCGCTGAAGAGGAGCCCGCGGACGTTCGCCGGCTTCCCCTTGAGGATCGTCTGGTCGACGTCGACGATCGCGAAGTTCGTGTTCGGGAACTTCTTCGCCGTCGCGCGATGGCGTCGCCCTGCGCGAAGCCGACGCCGATGATCAGGTCGTAGCCCTGCCGCGCGAGCGTCGACATGTTCGGGACGTAGTCGGCGGCGGACTTCGCCTCGACGACTCGGCCCGTGATCCCGAGCTCGCGCTCGGCGCGCTTGAGCCCGTTGTAGGCGAGCTCGTTGAAGCCGTTGTCGTTCAGCTGGCCCGGGTCGGTGATCGAGCCCGACCTTGACGCGGGCGGCGGCGCCGTCGTCTCGGTCGTCGGATCCGGCGCGTCGTCGCCGCCGCAGCCCGCCGCGAGGCCGGCACGAGGAGGGCCACGACGGCGACGCCGGCGAGCCTGGACGAGATCCTGGCCATGTCACGCTCCGCTGCTAGTTTTTGCCT
>CAWJUF010000020.1:0-54257 GCA_963845965.1 uncultured Actinomycetes bacterium
ACGGCGGCTCCGGGATGCGAGCCCCTCGCGCGTAGTCGCCCGCGGCGCCGCCCTGGTCGGCGACGATTCGTGCAGCCTTCGCGACGTCGAGCGCCGACCCGCCGCCGATCCCGGCGACGACCCCCAGGCAACCGTCGCGAGCCCGCGCCGCGAGCTCGTCGGCGAGCGCGAAGGTCGGCTCGCCCGGTCCTTTGACGACCCGCTCGAGACGGACGCCCGCGCGCTCGGCCGCGGAGAGCGCGGCGGCCACGCCGGGATGCTCGGCGACCGGCTCCTCGACGACGACGAGCGCGCTCGTGGCGCCGAGCGCGGAGAGCGCGTCCGGCAGCTCGGCGA
Source organism: uncultured Actinomycetes bacterium (assembly GCA_963845965.1). GTDB lineage: Bacteria > Actinomycetota > Thermoleophilia > Gaiellales > Gaiellaceae > Gaiella. The sequence goes on from CAWJUF010000020.1 coordinate 337, forward strand.
TGACGCCGTCGCCGAATGCGATCTTGACAGGCAAAAGTGGGCCCTGAACGAATGCACGAAGAAGGCCCGGTGTCGGACTTCAGTCCGGCACCTTCTGTCGCTAAGGTCTCGCGGTCAGCGCCGGTGCCTCGTCGACGAGCGCCTCGAAGAGGCGCTTGTCCTTTTCCATCTCGGGATGCCACAGGACGGCGACCGCGAAGCGTTTGTCCGGGTCCTCGAGCCCCTCGAGCGACCCGTCGTCGGCCCACGCCGTCTCGACGAGCCCCTCCCCCACGCGCCCGACGCCCTGGTGGTGGCTCGACTGCACGCCCTCGTGGCGCGCGCCGATGATCTCTGCGAGCCGTGTTCCGTCCTTCACCTCGACTGGGTGCTCGGAGAACGTCCCGAGCACCTCGCGGTGGCGCTCGTGACCGACCGTCTCCGGCAGGTGCTGGACGAGGTCGCCGCCGCGGATCACGTTCATCAGCTGGAAGCCGCGACAGATCGCGAGCGTCGGCACGTCACGCTCGAGGGCACGCTGGAGGAGCGCCATCTCGCCTGCGTCGCGATGCGCCTGCGCGGGATCGGTCTTCTCGTGCCGGTCGGCGCCGTACGCGCCCGGGTCGATGTCGATCCCGCCGGAGAAGACGACGCCGTCGAGGACGTCCAGCGTCTCGTCCACGCCGTCGACGCTCGGGGGGACCACGAGGGCGCGCCCGCCCGCGCGCTCCACGGACTCGACGTAGTGGTAGGGCACGAGCGCGGCGGGGAGCTCCCACGCGCCCCAGCGCGCGGGTTGCGCGTACGAGGTGATCCCGATGACCGGCCGCGCGCCCACACGGAGAACGTAGCGAAGGGGCGTGTGCAGGCCGTTCAGTCGGGCGCGAGCACGGCGGTGAGCGCCGCCCGTTCTCCGTCCGTCAGCGGCCTCGAGCGCCCGGTCTCCCGGTCGCGGGCGACGATCACGGACTCCGCCTCGGCGGCGACCCAGCCGGCGCGCGCCATGATCTCCTCGTGCAGCGTCAGGCTCGACGTGCCGATCCGAGCGAGCCGGGTCCGTACGACCACGGCGTCGTCGTCCTGGGTCAGCTCGCGCCGGAAGTCGATCGCGACACGGGCGAGCACGTAGTCCCAGAACGCTGCCGTCGGGACCGAGGGCGCGGACGAGCCACTCGTCTCGGGCCTCCTCGAGGTAGGTCGAGTAGACGGAGTTGTTGACGTGGCCGAGAGCGTCGACGTCGCGCCAGCGGATCTCGATGACCTTCTCGCTCGTCACGGGATCAGTTCGCGAGGCCCTCGCCGCGCAGCATCGTGCGCATGGTGCGCCTCATGATGCCGAGATCGCAACGGACGATCTCCCAGGCGGAGCCCGACTCGAGCAACGCGACGTAGTCGAGATCGAGCTGCTCGAAGTGCACGTCGAGGCCCTTCGAGACCTGCGCCGCGCCGGTCCAGCCCGCGGGGACGCGGAGCCTGTAGTCGACGCCGCGTCCGACCTGACGCTCGACCAGCTCGTCCGGCCACGGCCGGGGGCCGACCATGCTCATGTCGCCGCGCAGGACGTTCCAGAGCTGCGGCAGCTCGTCGAGGTACATCGGCTTCAGCACCCGCCGCCCCGCCCACGTGAGGTTGTCGACGTCGGCCTCGTGCGGCCGCACGTGGCCCGCCGCGACGACCAGCACGTCCTCGCGCAGCGTCCGGAGCTTCAGCAGCTCGAAAGCGCGCCCGGCCGAGACGCGGCGCTCGCGGTAGAGCACGCGCCCCCGGTCGCGAGGGCAGCGGAGCATGTCGACGCCGACCGCTGCGAGCACGAGCGCCCAGATCGGGGTCAGCGCGACGAGGAGCGAGCCGGAAACGGCGACGTCGAGCGTGCGCTTGGCCCGGAGGGCCCGGCCGCGCTCAGATCCGCTCGAAGTAGCGCTTCCGTTCCCAGTCGGTGACGAAGCGATCAAAGAGCCCTTGCTCGGTATGCGCGTAGTTGAGGTAGTGGTCGACGACCTGGTCGCCGAACGCGGCGCGGGCCGTCGCGCCGCCCTCGAGGGCCGCGATGGCCTCGCGCAACGTGGACGGGAACCGCTCCGCGTCGGACTCGTACGCGTTGCCCTGGAGCGGCGGCGGCGCCTCGAGCGCCTTCTCGATCCCGTGGAGGCCCGACGCGATCATCGCGGCGAAGGCGAGATACGGGTTGACGTCCCCGCCCGGGATGCGCGTCTCGACCCGGCGAGCCTTGCCGTGCCCGACGACGCGGAACCCACAGGTGCGGTTGTCGTGCCCCCATGCGAGCGTCGTCGGCGCCCAGCTTCCCGCTGCGTAGCGCTTGTACGAGTTCACGGTCGGCGCGAAGAACAGCGCGAGCTCCTTTGCGCAGGCGATCTGCCCCGCGAGCCACTGCCCGAACAACGCGTCGTCGTCCGCGAAGGCGGCCTCGTCGCCGCGGAAGAGCGACGAATGAATGTGGCACGAGTTCCCGATCCAGTCCTCGAACGGCTTCGCCATGAAGCTGATCGAGCACCCGTGGAGGTACGCGATCTCCTTCGCGCCGTTCTTGTAGATCGCGTGGTTGTCGGCCATCGTCAGCGCGTCGGAGAAGCGGAAGTTGACCTCCTGCTGGCCCGGCCACGCCTCGCCCTTCGACGTCTCGACGCGCATGCCCGCCGCCTGCATCCCGTTGCGGATCGCACGCAGGAGCGGCTCGTCGTACGTGGTTGCGAGGATGTGGTAGTCGAGGATGTACGGCACGGAAGGCGTCAGGCCGGTGTAGCCCCGCGCATGCGCCTCGGCGTAGGTCTCCTTGAGGAGATAGAACTCGAGCTCGGAACCGACCATCGGCGTGAAGCCGAGCGCCGCGGCCCGCTCCACCTGCGCCCGCAGCACCTGGCGCGGCGACGGCCGCACCGGCGACCCGTCGTGCCAGCCGACGTCCCCGAGCACGAGCGCGGTCGCCTCGAGCCACGGGATCCGGCGCAACGTCGACATGTCCGGCGTGATCGCGAAGTCGCCGTAGCCCTGCTCCCAGCTCGCGATCTCGTACCCGGGGACGGGGTCCATCTCCATCTCGAGCGCAAGGAGGTAGTTACAGCCCTCGACGGGATGCTCGGCCTCCATCTCCTCGACGAAGAACTCGCCGTGGAGCCGCTTGCCGAGCAGGCGGCCCTGCATGTCGGTGAACGCGACGACGACCGTGTCGATCTCCCCCGAGGCGACGAGTTCCTCGAGGTCCGCGAAGGTCAGCATGGCGGCGATCCTATTCGCTGCGCCTCCGTCCGGTCCGGGAGACATCGTCCATCGCTGACATGTCTTGACATGCGGTGCGCCGCGTAGGTGAATACCACTCCTCGGATGCGATCCCCACAAGGAGGCAGGCAATGACCACAGGGCCCGCAGGCGGCGGGTACCACACGTCGGAGGACGAGCAGATCCTCCACAGGATGGGCTACGCGCAGGAGCTGTTCCGTGCGATGGGCGGCTTCCAGAACTTCGCCATCAGCTTCACGATCATCTCGATCCTCGCCGGCTGTCTCACGTCGTACTACATCGCGTTCAACAACGGCGGCCCGATCGCGATCTCCTGGGGCTGGCTGTGGGTCGGTCTGATGTCGACGCTCATCTCGCTCGCGATGGCCGAGATCGCCTCTGCGTTTCCGACGGCCGGCGGCCTCTACTACTGGTCGTCGAAGCTCGGTAGCCCGGCATGGGGCTGGTTCACGGGCTGGTTCAACCTCGTCGGCCAGATCGCCGTCACCGCCGCGATCGGCTACGGCCTCGCGATCTTCGCGACGTCGCTCATCAACCTGTGGTTCGACTATCCGAACACGAAGGAGTGGACGCTCCTCACCTACTCCGTCGTGATGCTGATCGCTGTCCTGCTGAACATGATGAAGGTCAGCCTCACGGCGATGCTCAACACGATCTCCGCCTACTGGCACATGGCGGGTGTCGCCTTCATCGTCCTCGTGCTGATCATCGTGCCCGACAACCACCAGTCGGTGAGCTACGTGTTCACCGAGACGATCAACAACTCGGGCTTCTCGGGCACGAACTTCGGCAGCATCGTCTTCTGGTACGTGTTCGGCCTCGGGCTCCTGATGTCGCAGTACACGATCACAGGCTTCGACGCGTCGGCCCACATGGCCGAGGAGACGCACCAGGCCTCCCGGATGGCCGCGGTCGGCATGTACACGTCGGTCGTCGCCTCGGTCGTGTTCGGCTGGATCCTCCTCCTCGCCGTCACGTTCGCCGTGCCCGACACCCAGGGCGTCCTCGACGCGGTCGGCGGCGCCGTGACCTACATCTGGACGACGTCGATGAGCGAGACCTGGGCGGAGATCCTGCTCTTCATCTGCTGCGTCGCGCAGATGTTCTGCCTCACGGCGTCCGTCACGTCTGCGTCGCGGATGATGTTCGCCTTCTCGCGGGACCGTGCCGTCCCCGGCCATCAGCTCTGGCGGAAGGTCGCCGCCAACAGGGTGCCGGTCGCGGCCGTCTGGGCCATCGGCTTCCTCGCCTGGGCGCTGATGATCCCGACGTACTGGAACGCGGCCACGGGATACCTCGTCGGAACCTCGATCGCCGTGATCGGGCTCTACATCGCGTTCATCCTCCCGGTGATCCTCCGCTTCCGGCAGGGCGACCGCTTCGAGCACGGGGCCTGGAGCCTGGGCAAGCACTACAAGTGGATCGATCTCGTCTCGATCGCCTGGGTGGCGATCATCACGATCCTCTTCCTCGGCCCGATCGCGCCGACGGGGATCCCGTGGAAGGACGGGTTCAACTGGGACGTCGCGAACTACGCGCCGCTGACCGTCGGCGGAGCGCTCATCCTCTTCGGCGGCTGGTGGCTCATCTCCGCGAAGAACTGGTTCAAGGGCCCGGTGCGGATGGGCACCGAGGAGGAGCTCGAGCAGCTGGAGGAGCGGACCGCCGCGGCGTTCGAGACTCCTGCGGACACCGGCTACTCCTCGTAGCGGCCGGCCCAGCCGCATCTGGAGGGGCGCCCCGTGCGGGCGCCCCTCCGCGTCTCAGGAGCCGAGCGCGCGCCGAAAGGCGGGCTCGGCCGCCGTGCGCTCCATGCGCTCGAAGTGCTCGGCGGCGTAGGCGCCGAAGTCGAAGTCGAGCTCCGAGACGACCCCCTGCACGACGCCCCACATCGCCTCGCGGAAGTCGGACATGAAGCGCTGGAGGTCGATCGTCGCGAGCCCCTCGGCGTGCGCGTCGCCCGTGTACGCCGCGAGGAGCACGGCCCGTCCGTCCGCGTCGAGCCCGTGGTTGATCGAGAAGTTCGCAAGGTCGAAGAACGGGTCGCCCATCCCCGCGTACTCCCAGTCGACGATCACGAGGCGCTCGCCGTCGTCGATGAAGTTCGCGTTGAGCAGGTCGTTGTGGCACGGCCGGGGCGGCTGGTCGGCGCGCAACGCCGCGATCCGCCGCGCGAGATCGTGCGCGCCCGTGAAGGCATCCGGGAGCGCCGCTCCGCGCTCGAGTGTGATGTCGCGGTAGGCCTCGACCACCTCGAACGCGTCGAAGCGCCCCGGGATCGGCGGCCCGTGGTGGAACGCACGCAGCGCCGCGGCGACCCGGGTGAGCTGGGCAGGCTCGCGCAGCGTCTCCGGCGGAGGGATCGAACCGTCGAGGAAGCGGGTGACGAGCCAGCCTTCGGGCTCGACGAAGTCGACCACCTCGGGGCCGACGCCCGCCTCGGCGGCGACACGCGTTGCCGCCAGCTCGACCGTCCGGTCGATGCCGAGCAGGTCGGTGTCCTTCCCGGCGACACGCAGTACGACCACCCCGTCCGGGCGCGTCACCTTGAGGTTGTGGTTCGTGATCCCGCCGCCGAGCACCTCCCACGTCGACCGTCCGTCCGGCCAGACCCTGGCGACTGCGGCCTCCAGCTTGGGCTCCTCGCTCCCGCTCACGGCGCGGTCCACCTCGCGCCAGGAGAACGCTTGTAACAGTCTGTTGCTTGTGCAGAGGGGCGGCGCGGCCTCATGCCCGGACCCGTTCTCCCTGCGGGTCGTACAACGGCTCCTCGGCGACGACGCCGGTGACCCACTCGCCGAAGATCTCGACCGCGACCTCGGTACCGACGTCGTGCTCGGCGGGGAGGTACGCGTACGCGATCGACGCGCCGACGGTGTAGCCGTAGCCGCCGCTCGTGACACGGCCGACAGTGTCGTCGCCGACGCGCACGGGCTCGGAGCCGAGAGCAACGGCACGCGGGTCGGCGAGCGTGAGGCAGCGCAGGTGGCGATCCGGCGCGCGCGCGACCGCCAGCGCTTCGCGGCCGACGAAGTCGCCGCCCTTGTCGAGCTTCACGGCGAAGCGGAGCCCGGCCTCGTACGGCGTGTCTTCCGGGGAGATGTCCGCCCCCCACACGCGATACCCCTTCTCGAGGCGGAGCGAGTCGATCGCCTTGTAGCCGCCGCCCACGAGACCGTGGTCGCGTCCGGTGGCCCAGAGCTCGTCCCAGAGCCGCGCGCCGAACTCGGTCGGGCAGTAGAGCTCCCAGCCGAGCTCGCCGACGTACGTCACGCGTACGGCGAGACACGGTACGGAACCGACCGCCAGCTCCTGCGCCGTCATGTAGGGGAACGCCCCGTTCGACACGTCCGTGACCGTGAGCGGCTCGAGGATTTCCCGGCTCGCCGGCCCCCAGAGCCCGAGGCAGGCGTACGCGGACGTCACGTCGAGCACCTGCACCGAGCCGTCCTCGGGGGCATGCTGGCGGATCCATGCCGCGTCGTGCTGGCCGAAGGCCGTGCCGGTGACGATGCGAAAGCGCTCGGCGGCGAGGCGGGTCACGGTGAAGTCGCACTCGATCCCGCCGCGCGGGTTGAGCATCTGCGTGTAGGTCACGCGGCCCGTCTCGCGGGCGACGTTGTTCGCGCAGATGCTCTCGAGGAAGTCGGCCGCGCCCCGGCCGACGACCTCGAGCTTCGCGAACGACGACTCGTCGAAGAGCGCAGCCGATTCGCGGCACGCGCGGTGCTCGACGCCGATCGCGGGCGACCAGAGCTTCCCGGCCCAGCCGCGGGGCCGAAGCGACTCGTCGCCGTAGACCGCATTCGGCTCGAACCAGTTGGCACGCTCCCAGCCCGACTTCTCCCCGAACACGGCCCCGAGCTCGCGCAGTCGCGCGTTGGCGGCCGACACGCGCAGGGGACGCCCCGCCTCGCGCTCGTGGCCCGGGTACCTGACGTCGTAGTACGTCTCGTAGATCTCCCTCGTGCGCGCCACCGTGTACTCCCGTGAGCGGTACGCCGCGCCGAAGCGGCGCGAGTCCATGTGCCAGACGTCGAGCGACGGCGTGCCCTCGACGATCCACTCGGCGACGAGCTTCCCCATGCCGCCCGCTCCCGCGAGCCCATGGGCGCAGAAGCCCGCTGCGACCCAGAACCCGCGAACGTCGCTCGGGCCGAGGATGAACTCCCCGTCCGGCGTGAACGCTTCTGGTCCGTTGATGAGCCTGACGACCTCCATCTCCTCGAGCGACGGGACGCGCACGATCGCGTTTCGCATCAACTCCTCGAAGCGCGGCCAGTCCTCCTCGAGCAGCTTGCCGTTGAAGTCCGCCGAGATCCCGTCGAGCGACCAGGGCGCACAGTGGCGCTCGTAGCCGCCCATGATCAGCCCGCCCGACTCGGGCCGCAAGTAGACGAGGAGGGACGGGTCGCGCATCGTCGGCATGTCGAGCGGGAGCCCGGAGGGCTTCAGCACCAGGTACTCGTGGGCCATCGGGACGACCGGCACCGTGACGCCGGCAAGGGCGCCCAGCTCGCCCGCGAACATGCCGCCCGCGTTCACGACGATCTCCGTCTCGATCGCGCCGCGGTCGGTCTCGACCCCGGTGACGCGGCCGCGCTCGGCGCGGATCGCCGTGACCCTTGTGCTCGTGGTCACCTCGGCGCCGCGCTGCCGCGCGCCCTCTGCGAGGGCGAAGGTCAGCTGACTCGGGTCGATGTAGCCGTCCGTCGGCAGGTACGCCGCACCGAGCACGCCGTCGGTCGACATCGGCGGAAAGAGCGCTTGCGCCTCCGCCGGCGACATCAGCTCGAGCGGGAGGCCGAACGTCTTCGCCCAGCCGGCCTGGCGGGCGATCTCCTCCATCCGCTCTTCCGACGAGGCAAGCCGCAAGGAGCCCACCTCGCGCCAGCCCGTCTCGAGACCGACCTCCGCTCCGAGCGTCCGGTACAGGTCGACGCTCTCCATCATCATCCTCGTCAGCGAGAGCGACGAGCGGAGCTGGCCGACGAGGCCGGCCGAATGAAAGGTCGACCCGCTCGTCAGGTCGGCGCGCTCGACGAGGACGACGTCGTCCCAGCCGAGGCGGGTCAGCCAGTAGAGGATCGAGCAGCCGCCGACCCCTCCGCCGATCACGACCGCCCGGGCCCTATCGCGCACGCGCCTCCTCCGTCTCCGTCCTGGCGTCCCGGGGCAACCTAGACTTTCCGCATGAGGGTCGTCGCACGACCCGATGCGCTCGAGACGCTTCGCGAGCGAGGCTCCATCTACGTCTGGCCGCGCGCGTATCGCTGCTGCGCCGGCCGGCAATTCGTGCTCGAAGCCTCGCTCGAGCCTCCGGCGCGCGCCTTCGAGCTCGTGCACGCGGCCGACGGGTTCCAGGTGCACGCAGCGCCCGGGCTCGTCCTTCCGGCCGAGCTCCATCTCGAGCTCGATCGCCGGGGCCACGTCCAGGCGTACTGGAACAACCAGGCCTGGATCGGGTAGGCGGGCTCGATGCCCCGCCTACCCGATGGGGTCTGGCACCGCAGGTGCCTGACCCCGGTGGCGCTCTGGGTCGCGGGCTCGCTTCGCGGGCGAAAGCGTCGCTGGGGTCAGGCACCCTCTGGGTGCCAGACCCCTTTCACCCCATCCAGGCGCCGCCGTTTTGGTCTATCGCCTGGCCGGTGACGCCGCGGGCATCGGGCGAGAGGAGCCACGAGACGGTGCCGGCTACGTCTTCCGGCTGGGACATGCGCCCGAGCGGGACGTGCGTCATCGCGTCCCGGTAGGCCTCCTCGCGCGTCCCGCCGCTCGCCTCGGCCGCCGCGTCGAGCCCCTGCCATGCCATGTCCGTGTCGACCCACCCGGGGCAGATGGCGTTCACCTGGACGCCGCGCGGCGCCAGCTCGGCCGCGAGCGAGCGCACGAGGCCGAGCAGCCCCGCCTTCGAGGCGCTGTAGCCGGTGTACTGCGGGACGGCGATCCGCGCAAGGATCGAGGAGAGCACCACGACGTGTCGCGTGTCAGGCCCCGGCGCGAGGTGCTGGAGGGCCGCGCGGACGCAGTAGTACGTCCCGTTGACGTTCGTCCGGACGATGTCGTCGAAGCGGTCGCCGTCCGCGTCGTCGTCGCCGTTCGGCCCGCCGACCCCGCTCGCGGCGACCAGTGCGTGGATCGGCCCGAGCGCCTCCGCAGCGCGTCCCATCGCCCGCTCGACGCGCCGGCGCTGCCGGATGTCGCACGGCTCCACGCGCACGGGCCCGCCGATCGCCGCGGCGGTCTCCTCGAGCCGTTCCCGCCCGCGCGCGGATAGCGTCAGCGCGGCGCCCTCGCGTGCGAGCCGGAGAGCGATCGCGCGGCCGATGCCCGTGCCGGCCCCCGTGACGACGACGTGCTTTCCGTTGAGCCAATCCCCGCTCGTTCGCAATTTGCGGCCTTTCTGTCGACGGATCCCCTTGCGTGGGTGCGCTCCAGAGCGTAGATTGCCGCTGCGCCGAGCACGGGACGCGAGTAGGACGAAGCTCTCCCGGAGGGCCGTACGCGGAAGCGGAAGGTCAGCCGGGGAAGTGGACGAAAGCACACCCGGCTCGGCGAATCCTTGGTCCCGTTTATGTAGAGCACATGAGGCTCGACGCAAGTATGTTCGGTTTGTAAAGAAAATACCGCAAAGTGCGAAAATCGCGATTCGAGGTCACTTGACGCCGGCACCTCGAGCCCGTAGTGTCCTGATTGCACCGAGGACGGAGGCGCCGGAGGTTGATGGCTCTCCGACAGGCAGTCGCTTCGGCGGAGGTCAGTCGGGAAGCCGGACGAAGGAGCGCCGGTCTCGGTGCATTTCTGCGTGGATGCCGACTGCGCTACGCATCGGCCGGTACAAATCATAAGCGATAGGCGATTGTCGGTATTTGCGATAATTCCGCCTGAAGTGTGCTTGACACACGCGGAATGAGCCACTACCTTTCCGAGTGCACCGAGCACGGAGCGCCGAAGGTTGAAGGCTCTCCCGCCCGGCAGTCGCTTCGGCGGAGGTCGATCGGGTGAACTGGACGACGGCGACACCGACTCGGTGCATTTTTTGTTCGCAAGCCGGATCCCCGCCTGCGGCGGGGCACATCCCTGAAGGCCAGTGTCATCGTTGAACGGTGCGCGGGTTCGCTCTCCCTGAAGGTGCCCTTGTGGCTTGCGGTTCGCTTGTGCGGCCCGCGCACGTCAACGGGACCGGCCGGCGTGGCTTTAGAGGAGCCTGGCGCAGCCTCGACTGGGCTATGCCCACCGACCGATCCCGAGCCTGTCCCCTCGATCGAAGGAGACCTTTCTATGGTGATCATCGGGATCGACGCGCACAAGCGCACCCATACCGCGGTGATCTGCGACCAGCAGGGCCGTGAGCTCGCGCGGAGGACTGTCGGCACGAGCTCTCGCGACCACTTCGAGCTGCTTGGCTGGGCTCGCGCCCACGGCACGAAACGCAGGTGGGCGGTCGAGGACTGCCGGCATCTCTCGCGTCGTCTTGAACGCGACCTGATCGCGGCCGGCGAGCGGATCGTGCGGGTGCCGCCGAAGCTGATGGCGCACGCGCGCGACAGTGCCCGCTCCTGGGGCAAGTCGGACGCGATCGACGCGCTCGCGGTCGCACGCGCGGCGCTGCGCGAGCCGAACCCGCCGCAGGCCCGCCTCGACGGGCCCGAGCGTGAGCTGCGGCTGCTCGTCGACCACCGCGAAGACCTCGTCGCCGAGCGAACACGCGCGATCAACCGTCTGCGCTGGCACCTGCACGAGCTCGATCCTGCGCTCGAACCCGCGACCGGGAGCGCTCTCCGACCGCTCACTCGAGCAGCTGGCCGCCTCGCTCGAGGGTCACGCAGGGATCGTTGCTCGGCTCGCCCGCGAGCTCGTCACGCGCTGCCGCGAGCTCAGACTGGAGATCAAGACGCTCCAACACGAGATCGCCGAGCGCGTCTTCGTGCTCGCACCCTCGTTGCTTGCGATCTGCGGCTGCGGCGCGCTCACCGCCGCCAAGATCGTCGGCGAGACCGCCGGCGTCGAGCGCTTCCACTCCCCCGACGCGTACGCCCGCCACAACGGCACCGCACCGCTACCGGTCTCCTCCGCCGACCGCGACCGGCACCGTCTCAGCCGCACCGGCAACCGACAACTCAACGCCGCGCTCCACCGCATCGCGCTCACCCAATCCCAACGACACCCGCCCGCGCGAGCCACTGATCGCCCGCAGACAAGCCAACGGCAACAGCAACGCGAAGCGCTCCGCGTACTCAAACGCCGACTCTCAGACGTCGTCTACCGCGCGCTCCTCGCAGACGCCGAAACAACAGCTACCAGACGCAGCTTGACAGAGGAGCAAGCGTCGGCTTCGCGGTCGCAACTGCCGCGAGGTATCGGGCGTGGCTTCAGCCTCGCCCGTCTTTCTTGGCACGCGCAAGAGGGGCGAGGCTGAAGCCACGCCCCCACGCCCCGCCCCGCCTCGCCCCGCAGCGGACCCCTATCCTCGCCCGATGCGCCGGATCGTCGCGATCTCGGGGACGATCGTCTTCCTCGACGCCATGCTCTTCGGGGCGATCATCCCGCTCCTCCCCCACTTCGCCGACCGCTACGACCTGACGAAGCTGGAGGCGGGGCTGCTGCTCGGCGCCTACGGCGCCGGCGCGCTCGTCGGCGGCATCCCGGGCGGCCACCTGGTCGGCCGCATCGGCCCGAAGCGCGGCGTCCTCGCGGGCCTCGCCGTGCTCTCGCTCGCGAGCCTCGGCTTCGCGCTCGCGGGCGGCCCGCTCGCGCTCGGGATCGCGCGGTTCGTCCAGGGCCTCTCCAGCGCGACGACATGGGCGGGCGCGCTCGCCTGGGTCGCCGTCAGCGTCGAGCGGGAGCGGCGCGGTCAGGCGCTCGGCACGGTGTTCGGCCTTGCCGTCCTCGGGTTTATCTGCGGACCGATGCTCGGCGGCGTCGCCGATCTCGTCGGCATTCGCGCGTCGTTCATCGGCGTGGCGTTCGTCGCGGCGGGGCTCGCGGCCGTTCTCGCTGCCGTGGCCGCACCTCCGCGCGAGGCGGCCCGACCCGGCGCGGCGCGGCGCGCTCTGCGCGACCCGGCGTTCGTCGGCGGCCTCTGGCTCAACACGCTGCCCGCGCTCTTCTTCGGTACGCTCGACGTGCTCGTCCCGCTCCTGTTCGACGCCGCCGGCTACGGCGCGCTCGCGATCGCCGGCGTGTTCGTCACCGCGGGCGCCGTGGAGGTGGTCGTGAACCCGGTCGTCGGCCGGATCTCGGACCGGCGCGGCCGCCTCCTTCCCGTTCGCGTAGCCCTCGCGGCGTCGATCGGGGTCGCCGTCGCCTTCGCGGTCGCGACGGAGCCGCCCGTCGTCGCGGTGCTGGTCGTCGCCGCGTCGATCACGTTCGGCGGGTTCTACACGCCGGGGATGGCGCTCGTCGCGGACCGCGCCGAGCGGGCGGGCCTCTCTCAGGGAATCGGCTTCGGGGTGACGAACACCGCGTGGGCCGTCGGCGCCCTCGTCGGCCCCGCGCTCGGCGGTGCGCTGGCCGAAGTGTTCGGAGACCCGGTTCCCTACCTCCTGTGCGCGGGCCTCTGCACGCTCACCCTCGTCGCCGCGCAGCGACGGACGACGATGCCGCGGCCGACCTGAGTCAGGCTGCCGCGGGGAAGCGCTCGAGCGCCCAGCGGGAGTCAAGCGGCCGGAGCCGGTAGTCGCGGCCGTTGACGAGCACGTAGTCGCGCCGCTTCGGGTCCATCGGCAGGCGCGACTCGACGGGGAACCAGCGATTGTGTCGCGCGATGAGGTCGTTGATCTCGTCGAAGCTCCACCTGTCGACGAGCGCGCGCCATTCCCGCGCGAAACGCTCCGGCGGCACCTCCGCCGCGAGACGCCTGCGTTCCTCTTCGAGCGCCTGCTCGTGCGCGGCGGTCATGGCCTCGATCTCCCGCAGGCGCGTCATGTACGGCAGCGGTCCGCCGAGCGACGCGAGATAGCTCTCGGCCGAAGGGCGGAAGTTCCGCAGGCGGAGCGGCAGGGGCTTCGCGCGGAGCGGGCTCGAGCGAAGATCCTCCTCGAGCTCGCTGAGCTGGCGACGCTCACGCGCGGTCTGCACCCGCGGTGCGTCCTCACGCAGGATCGCCTCCCGGTCTTCCGGCCTCACCCCTCCAGTACAGCAGACGGCTCGCTCCGCGCCCGCCGGTCGAGGCCGGCGAGCGCAAGCCCCCCGAGCACCGCGGCTACGACGCCGATGACGGCGAACATCGCCCACGTCGGCTCGTCGCCGAAGCTGTTGCGCATCTGGAGCCCGATCAGCGGCGCGAGCGCGAACCCGATCGCGGGCGCGCTGCCGAACGCCCCCATGTACGCCCCGCGGATGTCCGCCGGGGCGAGCTCGGCCACGACCGCCTGGGAGGTCGGCACCCAGAGCATCTCACCGATCACGAACACGACGATCACGAACAGGATCGCCGCGAGGCTGTGCGTCCAGACCAGGAGCAGGAACGGAAGGCCCATCACGAGGAGCGCGAGCATGAGCTTCGGCGCGGCCGGAAGCGGTGTCGCCAGGCGCGTGAGCCGCACCTGGAACAGGGCGACGAGCAGCGGGTTGACCCAGACGAGGAAGCCCCACGCCGCAGGCTGGTACCCGTAGCCGTCCACGAGGGAGACGGGAAGCACGATCTCGTACGCGACGTAGGTCAGCCACGCGAACACGGCCGAGCCGAGGAAGAGCAGGAACCGCCTGTCGCCGAGGATCACGGAGAGCGAGCCGCGCTCGGGCAGGCCGTCGGGCGAGAAGGCGCCACGGTGCGGCAGGTACCGGTAGGCCACCAGCCATGCGGTCGCCGACATGACCGCGACGCACGGGAACAACGCCGACCACGACCCGAGCACGAGCAGGAGGCCGCCGATCGGCGGCCCCACGACCACGCCCATGTTCGCGGCGACGCGGACGGACGCATAGGCCGCCTGGCGGCGTTCCGGCGCGACGAGATCGGCAACCATCGCCTGCGCCACCGAGCTGCCGAGCGCGCCAAACGCGCCCGTGAGCGCGAGCGCGGCCAGCCCGGCCCACTTCGCGTCCGACAGCGCGAACAGGAGCAGCGGATACCCGACCATCACCCCGTTCCCGATCAGGATCACCCGGCGCCGGCCGATCCGGTCGGAGAGGTAGCCGCCGGCGAAGCCGCTCAGGGCGGAGAGCGCGGCGCCGGCGAGCAGCGCGAACGGCAGCGCCGCCTTCGCGCCCAGCTGGTCGACCGCCCAGATCGACATGAACGTCCACATTGCCGAGCCTGCGGCGGTGCCGATCACGGTTACTCCGAGCACCGGGCGCAGGGCGTCGTCGAGGTCGTCGCCCCAGACGAGGCGGATCACGTGGCGGACGGCGCGCACGACGCAGAAACGCTATCCGCCTCGCCGCGCCGCGGGGTGCGGCTTCCCGTACCCGTGCTAGCGGCCGAGAAGGCGCGCGAAGAAGCCGGGCTGTTCCTCGTCGCGGGGCTCGTCGCCGGCGTCCCCGGGCGGCTCAGACGCCGACTCGGCGGGGGTCGCGCTGACGCCAACGACCGGCTCGGCCTCGAACGCGACGACGGCTTCGGAGTGCTCGGGGAGGGTCTCCTGCGCCGCGAGCGGGGCCGCCGACACGTCCGCCGGCTCCTCACGAACGGTATCGGACGGGTCGTCGTCGTTCGGCGCGAGCGTCGCCGCGACGCCACGATCGCGGAGCCGTTGGAAGTCACCGCGGATCGCCGCGGACATCTCGTCCTTGTGGCTCTGATCCTTCACCCGCCGGGCTGATTCCCCGCGGCCTCGCCGACTCCTTCCTCGGGACGGTCAGGGCCGAGCCACCGCCACGCCGCCATCGTCGCGAGCCCGAGGAGCAGCGTCGGCACCACGGTGAACGCGCGGTAGATCAGCACGGCCGCGACGACCTCGGCGTTCGCGCCGCCGAAGCCGACGAGGATCCCGGTCATGCCGAGCTCGACCGGGCCGACGCCGCCGGGCGTCAGCGGGATCAGCTGGAGCGCGCGGGCGAGCGACCAGCCGGCGAAGGCCTCGACCCACGTGATCTCGCCCGCGTCGATCCCGACCGCACGCAGCGAGACGAGCAGCACTGCGAACACGGCGACGTTCCCCACGATCGCGGCAAGCGTCAGCCACGGCCACCGGCGCCGAATCAGGTCGACCGTTGCCCGGCGGAAGTGCACGAGGCGCTCGTCCCACCCCCCGACCATCGTACGGCGGCGGAGGGCGCGCAGCACGCGGTTGAGCCCGCGCTGGCACACCTCGCCGATGCCGCGCGCAAGCGCGTCGCTCCAGAAGACCAGCGCGAGCAGGACGACCGCGACGGCGAACACGCTCGCACCGACGACCGCAACCGTCGTCAACAAGGCGCTCCGCTGCTCGTCCATCGAGAGGAGCACGACCGCGATGACGGGGAGCAGGAGGTTCGCGAGCTGGTTCCAGATCCCGGTTAGTGTCACGGCGCGCGCGACGTCGGTCGAGCCGAAGCCCCAGATGCGCAGCAGGCCGTACGAGCCCGCCATCCCCACGAGCCCGCCGCCCGGTGCGACGTAGGTCAGCGCCGTCGACGCCTGTGTGAAGGGCAGTGCCTGCCGGAAGCGGAGCCCGGGCAGGGCGACCATCCACGGCGGCGCGTACGTGACGACGTTGACGACGACCGCGGCGCCGAGCGCGAGCAGCCACGTCGTATCGAGCTGCTTCACGACGTCCCAGACGTCCGCGTAGCTGGCGATCCGGGGAGGACGACCGCAAACGTGACGACGACGACGGCGAGGCCGAGCGCCCCGAGGACGATCTGCTTCCACCGTCCCTTCACCGGGCGCACCCTACTCGGCGGGATCGTCACCCGAGGAGAGACGACGCCCCGCGCAGGAGCGAGAGCAGGAGCCCGAGCGGCAGATGCTCCGCGGCGAACGTGAGGCCCGTGGCCGTCGTGCCGCCGATCAGCCCCTGGCTCTCCCCTTCGTCGACCGCACGGACGAGGCCCGCCCGCAACGCCTCCTCGAGGTCGTCTCGTGACTTCCCTTCCTTTCGTGCGAGCGCGTCGAGCTCGTCGACGCTCCGCAGCGCGAGGACGAGCTCCTCGCGCGAGACACCGAGCCGGCAGGCCGTCCCGTCCGCGGCGGCGAGCAGGACGACCTCGATCCGCTCCCCCGTGCCCTGCGTCTCCCGCGCGGGGCGCGGCGCGCACGGGTCCGCGACGGGGCTCGGCTCGTACGACGTCCCCCCGAGCGCGACGTACGGCTCCCACGAGCGAGCAGGCCAGCGACGGCAGCGAGCAGGATCGGCAGCGCCCTCATACGCTCACCGCCTTGCGGGAGAGGACGATCGGCACGAGGGCGGCGAGCGCGAGCAGCGCGGCGAGCAGGAACGGGCGCGAGAACGCGGCCGTCACCGCCCGGTCGAGCTGCGAGACGAGCTCCTCCTCGAGCCCGCGGTACTCGGGCGTGTCGGAGCGGTCGGCGAAGGCGCCGCGGACGTCCGGCACCTCCCGGCTGGAGGCGCGGACGATCGCGAGCACGTCCTGAGCGACCGCGAGCTTCTCGAGCGGCGGGATCCGGCTGTCCAGCACCGCGGCTGCCCCGCGCGGAGCGCCCGCTCCTCGTTGCGGTCGAGCGCCGTCGTGAACACCGGCGTCAGGAGCAGGAGCCCGAGAACGACGCCCGCGTGACGCGCGGCGATCGTCCAGCCACCGTGCACCGCCTGCGGGGAGCGGCCGTGGAGCGCGCGCTCGGTGAGCGCGGACAACGCCAGACCGAGGCCCGCGCCGACCAGGATCTGCGGCAGCACGCGTCCACCACCACGCCGAGCCGGGAAGCACACCGAGGGCGGCGAGCCCGCCTGTGACGAGGACGGCGCCCGCCGTCGCGCGGGTGGCGGTGTTCCCGACGCGGGGGGCGATCCTCCCCGTTGCGATCGCGGCAACCGGCAGCACCGTCACGACGACGCCAGCGGCTGCGGGATCCATCCGCCAGCCGTCGACGAGGAGGAGGACGAGGAGGAACAGCGCTGCCGTGAGCGCCCCCGAGAGGAGCAGGAGCGCGAGGTTCGCGGGGACGTTCGGCCGACCCGCGGGCTGGACGAGCGGGCGCACGCGGAGGCGGACGACCCCCACGAGCGTCAGGAGCGCGAGCGGCGCCTGGGCGAGGAAGATCGACTCCCACCCGAGCGTCTCGGTGAGGATTCCGCCGAGGGCCGGCCCGAGCGCGGCGCCGAGGATCCCCGCCGTCGCCCAGGTGCGCACGGCGCTGCCGTCGGAGCCCTCGATCTCCGTCAGCAGGTCGAGCGCGGCGCAGACGAGGAGCGCGCCGCCGACCGCCTGCACGCAGCGGGCGCCGACGAGCACGCCGAACGACGGCGCGAGCGCGCACGCGAGGGACGCCGCAGCGAACACGAGCGTCCCGGCGGTGAACGCGACGCGCGGCCGGCGGCGGGCCGCGTAGGCGGCGGGCACGGCGGCGAGCGCGAGCCAGAGGTTGTACGACGTCAGCACCCACGCGACCGTCGGGATCTCGACGTCGAACTCCCGCAGGATGTCCGGCAGCGCGAGCGTGACGACCGACGAGTCCGCGAGCGCGAGACCGATCCCGAGGCCCACGAGGGCCCTCCGCGTCCGCACGCTCACGCGGGCAACTCTAAGCCTCGCACCTGGGGGTCGCCCCGTGCGAGGCGCCCGGGACGCCAGGCTACGATCGCGCGATGCCGTTCTGGGCCTGGATCCCGCTGTTCGTGCTGCTGTCCTCGCGCTGCTCCTGGGCGTCTTCGTGCTGCTCGGGCGGATCAAGGGCGGCAAGTACCTGCGGCCGGTCGTCGCGTTCCTCTCGAAGGTGCCGCTCTTCAAGAAGTGGTTCCAGAAGGCGTCGATCGCGGCGCTCGAGCGCGAGAACCCCGAGCTCGCGGCGGCGATGAAGAAGATGAACGCGTTCGGCGAGCCGAAGAGCCCCGAGCAGGCTCAGCGCATGCTCAACCTGCTGACGCCCGGCGAGCGCCGCGCGTACATGGCCGCGGTCGGCCAGGAGGCCGAGACCCCGGAGGCGTCGAACCGCCAGCTCCGCCGACGCATGGAGTACGGCGGCGCGGGGATGCCCGTGCGCACGAAGCAGGCCTCCGACCGTCCCGGCGCGTCCGGCCGCAAGACCGGCAAGGGCGCGAAGAAGAAGCGCTAGGCGCGCCGCCTACCGGGCGAGCGCCGCGCCGACCTCGAGCACGGTCTCGACGAACGCTCGCACGTCGTCGTCCGTCGTGCGGTAGTTGACGACGCACGGGCGCAGGCAGACCTTCCCGTCGACGCGCGCCGGCGCGACCCACACGTCGCCCTGCTGCTGGAGCGCCTCGACGAGGAGCGCATTGTGCTCGTCGAGACCGGCGGCGGGGACACCGCGCGGGACGTGCCGGAATGGGACGATCGAGAGCTGCGGCTCGCCGCAGAGGTGCTCGAGCTCGTCGCGGCGGGAGACCTCCTCGTACAGGAGGCGGGCCTGCCCGAGGTTCCGCTCGATCGCGGCACGGATCGCCTCCGCCCCGTGCGCGCGGAACGCGAGCCACAGCTTGAGCGCGCGAAACGGCCGCGAGTACTCGAGCGTGATGTCGACCATGTGGTGGTCGGGGCGCTCGTGCGGGATGTAGTCCTCCTCGTGCGCGAGCGCGCCGTGCAGGTCCTCGTGGCGCCGCACCAGCACCACGCCGCAGGCCTTTGGCAGGAAGAGCCACTTGTGCGCGTCGAGCGTGACCGAGTCGGCCCGGTCGAGCCCGGCGAACAGGTGCCCCGCCGAGGGCGTCGACGCGGCCGCGACGCCGTAGGCGCCGTCGACGTGGAGCCAGACGTCGCGCGACGCGCAGACGTCGGCGAGGGCGTCGATCGGGTCGACCGCGCCGGTGAGCGTCGTCCCCGCGGTCGCGACGACGGCGACGGGCGTGATGCCGGCCGCGCGGTCGGCGTCGATCGCGTCGGCGACCGCCTCCGGACGGAGCCGGCGCCGCTCGTCCAACTCGAGCGAGCGCACGTGGTCGGAGCCGATCCCGAGCAGCTCTGCCGAGCGAACGACGGAGTAGTGCGCCTCCCGGGAGCAGTAGCAGCGCCGCACGGGTGCCCGTCATGCCGTCGCACCGCGTGCCCGGAAGCGCGCGCTCCCGCGCGGCGGCGAGCGCGGTGACGTTCGAGATCGTGCCGCCGCTCGTGAACGCGCCCGCGGCGGCCGGGAAGCCGACGAACTCGCTCACCCATCGGACGGCCTGGTCCTCGACCTGGGACGCGGCACCGGCCCACACGGCGAGGTTGACGTCGAAGCACGACGCGAGCAGGTCTCCGAGCACCCCGATCTCGAGCCCCGACGAGCCGACGAAGGCGAAGAAGCGCGGGCGCGGCTGGGCGATCGACATGTCGAGCAGCTGCGCCGCGTCGTCGAGCGCGGCGAGCGCGCTCGACCCGTTCTCCGGGAAGCGCCGCGCGGAGCAGCTCGTGGAGCCGCTCGTCGACGTCCGGCTGGCCGGACCGCGCGCGGTCGAAGCTCTGCCAGGCGCGGGCCACGATCGCGGCGGCGCGCTCGAGCGCCTGCTCGCGCGTCGCGTCGAGGCGGAGCGACGGGAGCTCGGAAGCGGCACTCATCGGCGCGAATTAGTACCCGAGCAGACTTCCGGGCCTCACGCAGCCGTCGCGGCTCGTCGACGACGAGCGCCGCGACGGGCGCTCCCGTGTCGTCGCGGCCGACTTGGATCCCGTCCTCGTCTGCCCACTCCACCGCGGCCTCGGCCCAGCCGACCTCCGCGAACGTCCGCGGCCCGATGTCCGTCCACCAGTACGGAAGCCGTTCGAGCGCTCCGGCGACGCCCGCGATCGCGTCGGCGGCGTGCTCGCCTGTGCCGATCGCCATGTCCCAGTGCGGAAACCGGATCGGCCCGAACCGCGCGTGCGAGCACGACGACGAGGTCGCCGACGGCGTACACCCTCTCCAGCCCCGGCACGCGCAGCGCTTCGTCCACCTCCAGCGGCAGGGCCGCCTCGGCGACGTCGAGCCCGGGCGGGAGGCGCGGCCGTCCGCCGGTGGCCGCGAGCACGAGGTCGGCCGCGAGCGAACCACCCTTGTAACAGACTGTTGCTTGGGCTCCGCTCGCCCGCCGCGAGGCCGGTGATCTCGACGCCGCCGAGGAAGCGGGCGCCAGTCGCGGCGAGTGCCGCGGCGCCGAGGGAGGGAAGCGGGTCGTGGAGCCGGTCGAGCGGCCGCTCGAGAACGTCGAGGACGGTGACCTCGTGGCCGGCCGCGGCGAGGGTCGCCGCGCTCTCCGTCCCGATCAGGCCCGCGCCGATCACGACGACCCTCCGGCCGGGCACGGCGAGCGCCTCGGCGATGTCCGCCAGGGAGGCGGGGTCGGCGTTGACGTGCGCCGCCTCGATGCCCGGGACGGGCGGCGGCGGGTACCGCAGGCCGGTTGCGAGGACGATGCAGTCGGCCTCGATCTCGCCGCCGTCGTGCATCCGCAGCCGGCGCTCCGCGAGGTCGGCGTCCACGACCGTGCCGTCGCGCCGCTCGATCCCCCGCTCGGCCAGGCGCTGCTCGTCGGAGAGGAGCGTCGCGATGCCGGTCGCGAGCGCCTGCTTCGTCAGCGGCGGCCGGTCGACCGGCAGGCCCGGCCCGATGAGGAGCGGCCGGATCCCGTGCCTCGCGAGCCGCGACGGCGCACGCGTAGCCGGCGACGCCGTTTCCGACGATCGCGACCTCGGCGTTCACGGCAGCTCGATCTCGACGCGGCCGCCCGCGACGCGGGTCGGGAAGACCCGGACGGCTTGCTCGGCCGGCCCCTCGAGCACGTCGCCGGTCGCGAGGTCGAACAGCGAGCCGTGGCAGGGGCAGCGGAGCGCGGCGCCCTCCACCCATCCGTCCGAAAGCGGGCACTCCGCGTGGGTGCACCAGGTCTCGACGGCATGCCAGGCGCCGTCGACTCGCGCGAGGGCGATCGCCGTCCCGCCGGCGTCGACCGCGACGACGCTCTCGTCGGGAAGCGCGGCCTCCGCCGCGTCGACCCAGGTCATGCGTCCCAGAGGACGTGCAGGTGCCGTGGCGCGCGGAACTCCCAGCCGGTGAAGAGCGACGGCCGGGCGGGGTCGAGCCGCAGCCCGGGCAGCCGCTCGAGCAGCCGGGTGAGCGCGATCCGCATCTGCACGCGCGAGAAGTGGTGACCCGAGCAGTAGTGCGTCCCGAAGCCGAAGGCGGCGTGCGTGCGCTTCGGCCGGAAGAGGTTGAACTCGTCGGCGGTCGGCCCCCACACGCCTCGTCGCGGTTCGCCGACGACACGAGCAGTCCGAGGTTCGCGCCCGCGGGCACGGTCGACCCGCCGAGCTCGGCGTCGACGAGCGCGCGACGAGTCTGCGTGCCGATCGGCGAGACCCAGCGCAGGCCCTCCTCGACCGCATCGCGAACGAGCGTCAGGTCGTCGAGCACCGCGCGCACCTGCCGCGACTCGAGCAGCCCGACGAGCGTCGAGCCCGCCGCGTGGCCGGGCTCCTGCATCCCGCCGAGGAGGATCACCTTGAGCGTCGGGCAGGATCGTCGCGACGCGCTCCTCGAGCGTCCCCTCGGCGAGCGCGAGCATCGTCGCGATCGTCGAGCCGTCCGGGTCGGCGTAGAGGCGCTCGAACACCGGCGCGAGCTCGACGTCGATCTCGGCGGCCGTCGCGTCGGCGACCTCCCACTTCGCCGGGTCGTCCTCGAAGTTGGTCGCGCCCTCCGCGAGGCCGTGGAACCAGCGGCGCAGGGTGTCGCCGTCGAGGTGGCCGAGCCCGAGCACGCGGCCGAGCCCGAGCACCGAGATCGGCTCGAAGTACTCGCTCATGAGCTCCGCCTCGCCTCGCCCCTCGAGGCCGTCGAGGAGCTCGGCGGCGAGCGGCTCGACCAGGTCGGGCGTCGTCGCTTCCACGACCCGCGGCCGCAGGGACGGATCGAGCATCGCGCGCAGCCGCTTCTGCGGCTCGCCGTCGAGGAGGAGGATGCTCTCGCCGCCCATCGTCCGCTCGAGCGGCGAGGGATCGACACGCGCGGAGAACACGTCCGGGCGCGTCGCAGCCGCCTCGACGTCCTCCCATCGCGTCACGAACCAGAGCCCGACCGCGGGCACGAGGCAGACAGGCGCCTCGGCGCGCAGCCGCGCGTAGACCGGATACGGGTCGCGGTCGAGCGTCCTCGACGGTGACCGACGAGGCGTACGCCTCGATCGCGCTCACGCCGTCGTCCCGTCCAGGATCTGCAGCGTCTTCAGGTCGGAGTAGAAGTCGAGCGCGTAGTCGCCGCCCTCTCGGCCGATCCCCGAGATGCCGATCGCCGCCGAACGGTGCCGTCAGGTCGCGCACGAGGAAGGTGTTGACCCACAGCGTCCCGGCCCGCACGCCGCGCCCGACCCGCTCGGCGCGCTCCTCCGAGCCGGTGTAGACGATCCCGGAGAGCCCGTAGCGCGTGGAGTTCGCGAGCGCCACGGCCTCGTCCTCGTCGGCGAACGTCTGGAAGGTGAGCACGGGGCCGAAGACCTCGCGCTGGACGATCTCCGAGTCGTTCGAGCGCGGCACGACGAGCGTCGGGTCGTAGAACAGCGGGCCGACGTCGTCGCGCGGCCGGCCGCCGCGCACGATCTCGTCGCCGGTCGCGCGGGCGCGCTCGACGAAGCCCTCGACGCGCGCGAGATGGTCGGGGTGGATCAGCGGCGAGATCGTCGTCGTGTCGTCGCGCGGGTCGCCGAGCACGTGCTCGTCGGCGAAGCGGTGGAAGAGCTCCGAGGAACGCGTCCGCGACCGATTCCTCGACGAGGAGACGCGTCCCTGCGAGGCAGACCTGACCGGCGTCGTCGTACTGCCCCGCCGCCTTGCGGGCCGCGGCCTCGAGGTCGGCGTCGGCGAAGACGAGCAGCGGCCCCTTCCCGCCGAGCTCGCCGGTGAACGGAACGATGTTCCGCGCCGCCGCGGTGCCGATGTGGACGGCCGTCTCCGGCGAGCCCGTGAAGGAGATGCGACGGACGCCGGGATGACGGGTCAACGCCGCGCCGACCTCCTCGCCGATGCCCTGCACGACGTTGAAGACGCCGGGCGGGAAGCCCGCCTCTGCGACGAGGTCGCAGAGCAGCGAGCAGGAGAGCGGCGACCACTCCGCGGGCTTGAGGATCACCGTGCAGCCCGCGGCGAGCGCCGGGGCCGTCTTCCAGGTCGAGAGCATGAACGGGGCGTTCCACGGGGTGATCACGACCGCCGGCCCGCTCGGCATCCGCATGACGCGGTTCCGCGTGCCGTTCGAGTCCCAGACGCGCTCCTCGTAGGCGACCGCGAGATCGGCGTACGCGCGGAAGTTCCGCGCGCCGCGCGAGATGACGCGGGCCCGGAGCGAGCGCGAGCAGCATCGCCATGTCGGCGCACTCGACTGCGGCGAGCCGCTCGACGTTCGCGTCGATCAGGTCGGCGAGCCGGTGCATGACCTCGGCGCGGCCGGTCGCGCCGAGCGCCGCCCAGCCCGGGAACGCCTCCTGCGCCGCGGCGACCGCGAGGTCGGCCTCGCGCTCGCCGCCGCGCGCGACCTCCGCAATCGGCTGCGCGTCGATCGGGGAGATGTCCGTGAACGTCGCGTCGCTGCCGACGCGCTCGCCGCCGATGAAGTGCTCGGTCGAGACCTCGACGCCGGCGACCTCGACGCGGCTCATGCGGACACCCTCCCGAAGGTGACGGTCGCGACGTCGACCGGCGTGTGCCCGCCGTCGACCGGGAGCACTGCGCCGTTGACGTAGGACGCCTCGTCGGAGAGGAGCCACGCGACCGTCGCGGCGACCTCGTCCGCAGACGCCGCGCGGCGGAGCGGGATGTCGGCCGTGCACGCTTCGTAGGCGCCGTCGCGACCGATGCCGAGCCGCTCGCCTAGCGCCTCCATCTCCCGTCCGCCATCGGCGTCCGGATCCAGCCCGGCGCGACGCAGTTCGCGCGGACGCCCTCCGGGCCGTGGTCGACCGCGATGCACTGGGTCAGCATCTGCAGCCCCGCCTTGGACGAGCAGTACGCGAGCGACTCGGGGCTCGCGCGGAGCCCTGCGGCGGACGAGACCGCGACGATCGCGCCGCGGCGCTCGACGAGGTGGTCGATCGCGGCGCGTGCCATCAGGAAGGCGCCCGTGAGGTTCGTGCGGAGGACGTCGTCCCAGGCGCCGGGTCGAGGTCGCGCAGCGATCCCTCGCCGCCGATCGCCGGCGTTGCAGACGAGCGCGTCGAGCCCGCCGAATTGCTCGACGGTCTCGCGCACGGCGCGCTCGGCGTCGTCGGCGATGCCGGTGTCGGCGACGACCGCGAGGCCGTCGACCTCGGCCGCGACCTCCTCGATCGGCGCGGCGCGACGTCCCGTGACCGCGACCGCATACCCGTCGGCCGCGAGCCTGCGTGCGATCGCGGCTCCGATCCCCGTCCCCCCGCCCGTGACGAGCGCGACCTTCGACACGGTCACGCGCCCAGCTCCCGCACAGTCTCGAGGTCGTCGACGGTGTAGGCGAACGTGAAGCGGTAGCCCGCGGCCGATCCGCACCGGGGCGAGCGCGTCGACCTCCTCGTGCGGCGCGCCGAAGAGCTCGAGCGTCGCGCTCCCCTCCCACACCTCCGAGGCCGACCGGTCGCGCGACAAGGCGCGAACGAGCTCGTGTACCGCCGGGTGCGTCGTGCTGTCCCGCGGCGAGCCGCGGGAAGTGGCGGACGTTGACGATCGGCGGCGCGTTGTGGAACGGCCCGCCCTCCGACGGGTGCTCGAGCGTGACCGTTGCCTGCGCGACGCGGCGCTCGTAGGCGGCGCACGTCGCGCCGAAGCGCGCGCCCGGCTCCATCCCGGGATCGGCCGGCCCGCCGAGCCCGAAGCTGCGGGTGATCCAGATCGAGCCGAGCTTCTTCGGGAAGCCCTGGATCCAGCCGCGCGTGAGCGCGAAGTCGCGGTCGACCCAGATGTACGAGCACACCGTGACCTCCTCGCCGTCGAGCAGGCCGCTGCAGACGACGAACACCTCCTTGTACTGCGAGCGCGACGGGTCGACGAGCTCGTCGCCGCCCTCCGAGCACGACTGCCAGTCGGCCGCGACGAACGCGCAGCGGCCGGGGTCGGGATGCGGGTCGATCCCCTCGGGGAGAAAGGCGACCGCCTTGTCGGGGTCGGCCCAGTAGTCGATCACGAGGAACGCGCCGACGTAGTGCCACGGCGGGTAGGGGACGAGCGAGGAGCGCCCCTCGGGCGTGCGCGGGACGGTGTAGCCCTTGAGCGTCACGCCTCGACCTCCGCCGGAGGCAGCGGCCGCCCGCGCGTCTCCCAGCTCTCGCTCTCCCACTCGATCGCGACCGGGTCGAAGCGGAAGTACGACCGCGGCGGCAGCGGGCCCCAGGTGTTCGACGAGTAGCGGTCGTCCGGGTAGTGCGCGGCACGTGGTCGTCGGCGAGGCGCTCCATGTCGCAGTAGAGCTCGACGTGGCACGGCTCCTCGACGATGCGGACGTATGTCGCGATGTTCCCGGCGATCCCGTGCCGGGCCGGCCCCCACGACACCCAGCGCCCGTGCCGCGCAAGGTGGTCGAGCAGGTCGCGCATCTTCCCGATGTCGACGACGTCGAAGGCGAGGTGGTGGAAGTGCGCGTAGCCGAGGTCGACGAGCGCCATCACATGGTGCTCGGAGTCGACGTGGAACCAGACGCCCGCCGTCGCCGAGCCAGTCGGAGAGCCGCATGCCGAGCACATCGGTGTAGAACGCCGCGTTCGCGTGGATGTCACCCGTGAGGCAGTTGACGTGGCCGAGCCGCCTCGGGCCGCCGACGTGCACCGTCGAGGAGGGTCGCGCATGCTGGGGCCAGCGGTCGACCTCCGTCGCGGGCGCGCGGTGCGGGAGCAGCTGGATCCCGCGCCCGTCCGGGTCTGCGAGCCAGATCGACCCCTCGCGCTCCTCGAAGCGGACGCCGGCCGACTCGAGGTGCGACGCGCGCGTCGTCCGGCGAGCAGGTCGTGTGGAGCTCGAACGCGGTGTGGTCGTGCCCCGGCTCCTCCCCGACTGACGAGCTCGAGGCAGTACGGCTCGTCGTTGCAGGCGAGGTAGGCGCGCCCTTCCCCACGCGGCCGCTCGACGAGCCCGAGCTGGATGCACCACCGCGCGGCCGCCTCGTCGAGGTCTGCGACGCGCAGCCCGACGTGGTCGATCCGGCCGAGGCGGATCACGCCCCCACCCACCGGGTCATGCCCCGACCCGCCGAGTCACGCCCCAACCGCCGACGCAGGAGATGCCCGCCGACCCAGTGGGCGCGAGACGGCCCGCGAACAGCCTTGCAACAGACTGTTGCAAGGCTGCTCGCGCCTCCCTGTTCCCGCCTCTTCTCCTCCCGTCTCGCGCAGAACGCTCACAGGATTCGAGAGGCCGACGTGGTCGATCCGGCCGAGGCGGATCACGCCGGCGCGGCCTTCCGCGACCATCCGCTCCGCCTCGTCCTCGGGCATCGCGAGGGCGACGTGCAGCGTCTGCGCCGAGATCTGGAGCTGCTCGCCCGGTCCCGCGAGGTCGACGTCCCACTCCTCGATCGTGTTCGTCAGGCGACCGAGCCCGGTGATCTCGACCTCGACGAGGTCGCCCGGCTTCATCGGCCGCGAGTTCGCAGGCGTCCCGGTGAGGATCACGTCCCCGGCTCGAGCGTGATCACCCGGCAGAGGTCGGCGAGCTGGTACGCGACGCCGAACAGCAGGTCGCCGGCGCTCGCCTCCTGGACGACGTGGCCGTTCAGGTACGTGCGCAGCGTGTAGTCGGTCGGGTCGAACTCCGAGGCGGGAACGAGCTCTGGCCCGAGGGGCAGGAACCCGTCCTGGCCCTTGACCCGCAGCATCGCCCCGCGGTCGGCGTGGCGGAAGTCGTGCATCCCCACGTCGTTCGCGCACGCGTAGCCCGCGACGTACGAGAGTGTGTCGTCGATCGGAACACCCTTCATCCGCCTGCCGACGACGACCGCGAGCTCGCCCTCGTAGTTCAGGAACCGCGCGCCTTTCGCCATCGGGACCGGCCGCCGGTGGCCGTTCAGTGTCGTCGGCGGCTTGACGAAGTAGGACGGCTCGGGCGGCGTCCGCGCGCCGTACTCCTCGACGCGTGACCGGTACGTCAGGTGGACGGCGAAGATCTTCGTCGGCTCGACCGGCGCGAGGTAGAGCGCGTCGGCCTCCGCGAGCTCGGCGCCGTCGTCGAGGACGATCGTCTCGCCGTCGCGGAGCCCCCACCGCGGCACGCCGTCGACCTCGACGCGGACGCGCCGCTGGTTCACGACGAGCTCAGAGATGGGCGGCATACTCGCGCACCTCCCACTCGGTGACGACCTCGGGGTCGAACGTCCCGACCGCCTCCGCGAACCGCTCCACCTCGAACCGCTTCATCGCGAGGAAGGTCGAGACGAGCTCCTGGCCGAGCTGTCCGACCAGCCACGTGTCCGCCTCGAGCGCGTCGAGCGCGGCGCCGAGATCGCCCGGCAGCCTCGTCCCGGCGTGCGCGTCGTCCATCCGGTAGGCGTCGCCGACGACGGGCTCCGGCGGGTCGAGCTCCCGCTCGAGCCCGTCGAGCCCCGCGAGCAGGAGCGCGGCCACGATCAGGTGCGGGCAGGCGGAGCCGTCGCCGGTGCGGATCTCGACGCGTGTCCGCGAGCCCCGCTCGTTCGGCACGCGGCAGAACGCGGTGCGGTTGTCGTGGCCCCAGTTCGCGTGCGTCGGCGCAAGGCTGTCGGGGAGGATCCGCTTGTAAGCGTTCACCGTCGGGCCGAGCAACGCCTGCAGCCCCTGCGCGTGCTCGAGCGCGCCCGCGACGAACCCCAGGCCGAGCGAGCTCAGCTGCGACTCGTCGGACGCGAATGCGTTCCTGCCGTCGTCGTCCGCCAGCGACAGGTGGACGTGGAAGCCCGACCCGCCCTGGTCGGTGAACGGGCGGCCCATGAACGTCGCGAGCAGGCCTTCGGTTGCGGCGACCTCCTTGACGGCCGCCTTGAGCATGAACGCCCGGTCAGCCGCGTCGAGCGCTGGCGAGTGCTTGATGTTGATCTCGTACTGCGAGCTCATGAACTCGTGGTTTGCGGCGTACGCCTCGAGGCCGAGCTCGTCCGCCCAGAGCAGCGTCTTCAGGTTGATCTGCCGCGGATCGGAGATCGCGCCGACGGTGTAGACGCGCGAGAGCTCGTCGACGTAGCGGCCGAGGCCGTTCGGCGCCGTCGGGTCGCGCGTGCAGAGGAACCACTCGAGCTCGGGCCCCACGATCGGGAGGAGACCGTGCGCGCCGTAGCGGGCGACGACCCGGGCGAGGAGCGCGCGCGGGCACGAGGGCCAGTGGTCGGAGCCGTCGAGCGTCCACGCCTCGCCGAGGCACCAGGCCACCTCGGGCTGCCAAGGGACGACCCGTAGCGTCTCGGGGTCGGGGCGGATCGCGAAGTCGACGTACCCCTGCTCACCGCCGACGACCGGCGTGTGGCGCAGGTCGGTGCCCATGATCACGGCGCAGAATGCAACCCCCTCCTCGAGCATGCCGACGAAGTGGCCGATCGGGATGTCCTTGCCGCGCGCGATGCCGTGGAGATCGGTGTAGAGCAGCCGAATCGCCTTGACCCCCTGGCCGCGCAACGACGCGATGGCTGCCTCTGGGTCGTGACCGTGGGTCATGCCGTGATCGCCTCCTTGCCGGTCGACCATCTAGCCACGCACCCGCACGGGCATGCGCTTGATGCCGTTGAAGAAGCACGAGCGGAGCCGCACGGGGTCACCGGCCGGCTCGAGCCGGCGGAGGTACGGGATCATCTCCTCGAGCCAGACCTTGATCTCGAGCTTCGCGAGGTGCATGCCGAGGCAGAAATGCGGGCCGCCGAGGCCGAAGGTGAGGTGCCTGTTCGGCGTCCGCCCCACGTCCAGCCGGTACGGGTCGGCGAACTTGGCGTCGTCGTAGTTCGCGCCCGCGTACCAGATCGTCACCTTGTCGCCCTGCTTGACGCGCCGCCCGTGCATGACCACGTCCCTCGTCGCGGTGCGGCGGAAATGGTGCACCGGATGCGCCCGCCGCAGGAGCTCGTCCGCGGCGGTCGAGGCAAGCGACGGGTCGCCGATCAGCCGCTGCATGTCGTCCGGGTGCGTCAGCAGGTCGTGGAGGCCGAGCGAGATGGTGTGCCGCGTCGTCTCGTTGCCTGCGGTCGTGAGCAAGATGAACATCACGCCGAACTCCTGCTCCGACAGCCTCGACCCGTCGAGCTCCGACTCGACGAGCTTCGTCGTGATGTCGTCGCGCGGGTCATTCCGGCGCATCTCTCCGAGGTGCCGCCCGTACTCGATCAGGTCCAGCGAGAACGGGCTCGAGAACGGCAGCTTGCGCAGCTCGGGGTCCTTGAGCGCGACCTCGGCGACGTTCTCCGCGCCGACCACCTCGGGGTCGGTGTTGCCGAGGATCTTGTCGCCGAGGTCGATGATCAGCTTCCGGTCCTCGACCGGCAGGCCCATGATCTCGGAGAAGACCCACATCGGGATCTCCTCGGCGACCGAGCCGACCCAGTCGAACTCGTCCTCCTCGAACGCGGCGGCGAGGATACCCCGCGCGAGCCCGCGGATCCGCTCCTCGTACGTGTTGACGACGCGCGGCGTGAACCCCTTGTTGACGAGCGCGCGCAGGCGTGTGTGCGGAGGCGGGTCCATGTCGATCATCGAGCGGCGCGCCTCGAGCTCCTCCGGAGTCAGGTCCTGCAGGGACGTGCCGCCGAGCTCGGACGAGAAGGTCTGCCAGTCCTTCGACACCGCGAGGACGTCGTCGTAACGGGTGAGCACCCAGAACCCGCGGCCGTCCTCCTCCGGCTGCCAGTGGAGCGGCGCGTCGCGGCGCAGGAGCGCGAGCCAGTCGTACGGCACGCGCTCCTCCCAGACGTCGAGGTCCGTGAGGTCGACGTCGTCGAGGACGAGGTCGTCGAGCGACGGGCCGGGAACCGTCGCCTCGCGGACGACGGCCTCCGGGACGTGGTCCTCGCGGGCGTGGAGCGCGGCCTCGGCGAGCGGCGGCGGCGCGAGACGGACGAGCAGCGCGCCTCCCTCGTCGCGCGCCTCGTAGATCGGAAGCGGGTCGAGCGCAGGCGGCGAGAGGACGTCGCCCGTGCGCACGTCGAACTCCGAGCCGTGACACGGGCAGACGATCACGCCGGCGTCGAGCTCACCGTCCGCGAGCGAGCACTCCTCGTGCGTGCACGTGTCGTCGAACGCCACCCAGCCCGAAGGCGTCCGGCCGAGGCAGACCGCGCGCCCGCCGGCCTCGACGCGCCGGAGGTGACCCTCCGGCGCGTCGCCGGCCCGACCGACGTCGTGCCATGCCTCCGATTCCACTACTGCGCTGGACGGTAGTCGAGCGTCTCGTCGAGCGGCGGCACCCCGTGGTGCTCGGCCGCATGCGCGGCGGCATTGTCGACCCGGCTCCTCCGGGTCACGAGGAGGATCACGAACCACACGAGCGCGACGGCGATGAGCCCGAGCGTCCAGTACATCGCGACCCAGTTGTAGTTGGAGCCATCGTGGGGCTCCGGGTTGAGCGCCCCGTAGAAGCCGAGGATCGGCGTCGCGACCGCGACCGCGACGATCAGGTACTGCCACCACTGCTGCGCGAGCCGGAACGCGGCGACCGCGAGGATGAGATAGACGAGCTCGACTGCGAACGACCCGATCGTCGCCGAGAGGATGAAGGTCGCGAACTGGTCGTTCGGGAAGAACGGCACGAACTTCCCGTCCTCGCCGGTGAACCCGAACGACGTCGCGTAGTCCGTTGCCTGGACGAGCACGATCAGGCCGATGCAGCCGACCGCGACCATGAGGTTCCCGACCCACGGGGTGTCGTGGCGCGACGTCTTCGCAAAGACACTCGGCAGGAGCCCGTCCCGTCCGAGCGCGAAGAAGCCCCGCCCGATGAGAACGCAGATCGCGAGCGCCAGCGCCATCGCGTCGAGGATGATCACGAGCTCCAGGAGCGTCGCGTACCAGGAGCCGATGTACTTCGTTGCCATCTCGCTGACGGGGCCGGGCGAGAACGCCCAGGCGCCCTCCGAGACCGCGGCCTTGCCATAGCCGATCGAGAACGCGAAGGCCATGAAGACGAAGAACGCGCCGGCGGCGCCGATCGTCCAGAGAACGGCCCGCGGGATCGAGCGATGCGGATCGGAGGACTCCTCGCCGAGCGAGGCCGCAGCCTCGAAACCGACGAACAGGAGGATCCCGAGGAGCACGCCGCCGAGCACGCCGCCGCCGGTGACCCCGAGCCATGACGTCTCGTTCGGGTTGAACATCGAGAAGGTGATCCCGTCCTCACCGCCCTTCGCGACGATCACGAGGCCGAGGATCACCATCGGGACGAACGAGAGGAGAGCGAAGGTCAGCATCGCCCCGACGGCGATGCGGACGCCGCGGTAGTTCAGCGCGAGGACGACCGCCAGCGTGAGGAGCGCCCAGATCCACCAGTCCGGACCGGAGTCGGAAATGTGTGCCGTCCAGAACCCGTCGATCAGGATGCCGAGCCCGAGATAGATCCCCCCGCCGCCGAGGAACAGCACCCCCACGAAGAAGAACCCGGCCGTGAGGACGCCGAGCCAGGGGTGCGCGCCGTGGGTGAGGTACTCGTAGACGGCGCCGGCGCCGGCGAAGCGGCGCGCGTAGAGCGCGACGACGTAGCCGATTGCGAGCACGCCCAGCGTCGCGATGAGGACGGCCAGGGCTGCGTTCCATCCCGCGCCGATGTCGGGGCGGGAGATCCCGCCGAGGATCAGCGCGACCGAGAACATCGGGCCGATCGCCAGCGACTGCGCCACGGCATGGATCGTCGAGAGGTTCTTCTCGCCGAGGGTCGTGCCCGGGGCCGTCGAGTCCGCCTGACTCATCCGTTCCTCCTCCAGCTGCCCGGCGCCCCTTGCGCCGGGGACCAGCGCGGTATACAAGGTTCGAACATCGAATGTCAACTTTCTACATGACTGCTCGCGCCTCCGTGGGGCCGACTCGTGCCAGGCACCTAGCCACGTTCGAACGTGCCATGTCCCGGCGAGACGGGATGCAGACGTGTCAAGTCGTCCGAAAGTGACACGCTTTCGTGCCAGGCACGTTGCCACGTCCGGAGGCGCCATGTCGGTGGTAGACAAGTGAGCGACGCGGCGCCCGCCCCGCTTCTCTTTCGCTCCGTCGTCGAGCTCGCCTACGACGAGCTGCGCGCGCGGATCGTCGACGGGCGCCTGCCGCCCGGCGCGCGGGTCGGTCAGGGCGAGCTCGCCGACGCGCTCGGGATCTCGCGCGGCTCGGTGCGTGAGGCGCTGCGCCGCCTGGCCGGCGACGGTCTCGTGGTGTTCGAGGTCAACCGCGGCTTCTTCGTGGCGGACGTCGGCCCCGAGCGTGTGCTGGAACGTCTGGAGGCGCGGCTGCTTCTCGAGCCGGGCATCGCCCGCCTTGCGGCCGAGCGCCGCGACGAGGATGATCTCGACGCACTTCGCCGTGCCGTCGCCGCCGAGCGATCGGCTCGCACCGCGGCGGCGGCGCACGACGCGAGCCGGGCGTTCCACGCTGCGGTCGTCGCCGCGACGCACAACGAGGCGATGACGCGGATCTTCGACTCGCTCTGGATCGCCGACGTGGGTCGCCGGCTTCTTGCGAGCCGCCGCTCGCAGCCCGACTGGCAGGACGCGGACGTCGCAGAGCACGAGACGCTCCGCATCGCGATCGAGGCATGCGACGGCGCGCTCGCGGAATCACTGATGCGCGCGCATGTCGAGAGCGCGTGGCGCCACTGGGCGCGGCGCCCCTCGCCCGCGGCGACCGACCTGGCGGACGGACGATGAGCAGGGTCCGGCTGGTCCACGTCCTGTCCGAGAACTGGACGCTCACCGACCCGCGCGACCTCCGCGCCCTCGTCCGGATGGCGCAGGAGGCCGAGGACGCCGGCTTCGACGCCGTGATGGTCAGCGAGCACGTCGTCCTCGGTCGGGGCGCCGATGCCGACGGCCTCATGCCGAACCCGCGGGACTACGCGCTCCCCGGCAACCAGGAGCCGGCGATGCCGTGGCCGGGCTCGCTCGTCCTCCTCTCGGCGATCGCGGCCGCGACGACGACGCTCCGGCTGGCCGCGGCCGCGATCATCGCGCCGCTCCGCCATCCGCTGCTGCTCGCGAAGGACCTGGCGACGCTCGACCTGCTCTCGGAGGGCCGCCTCGTCGTCCTCCCCACGGTCAGCTGGCACGAGCCCGAGTACCGCGCGCTCGGCGTGCCCTTCGCCGACCGCGGCGCGCTCCTCGACGAGCACCTCGCTGCGTGGCAGGCGGCCTGGGGGCCGTCGCCGGCGTCGTTCGCGGGCCGCTTCTACGGGTTCGAAGACGTCTGGGTCGAGCCGAAGCCGTGGCGCGCCGACGGGCCGCGGCTGTGGTTCGGGTCGAGCACGCTGCACGAGCGGCTGCTGCGGCGCATGGTGCAGTACGGCCACGGCTGGAACCCGCTCGGCCGACCGAGCGACGAGGACGTCGAACTGCTGCGGAATGCGCTCGCGGATGCCGGACGGGGCCTCGCCGACTTCGAGCTCGTCGGCGGCACGCGCGGCCGCTTCCCCGACGCCGACTCCGTCGCCGACCTCGACGAGGCGCTCGCCGCGATCCCCGCGCAGGTCGAGCGGGGCTTCACGTCGATCTGCATCAAGCCGTCGCAGTTCCTCGACGACCGCTCCCGTCACGCGGCGTGGTGCCGCGAGGTCGTGGCCAAGGTCGAGCGCTACGCCGGGTAACGGACGCCGCAGACGTCGAGGCGCATCAGGTACACGGCCCACGTCGCGGTGACGAAGAGGACGTTTCCCTTGGCGCCGCCGAAGGTCAGGTTCGATGCGGTCTCGGGGAGGAGCAGCTTCCCGACGAGCGTCCCGTCGGGATGGAAGCAGTGCACGCCGTCGTCGGCGGCCGCCCACAGGCGCCCCTCCTCGTCGAGGCGGATGCCGTCGTACGCCGACCCGGGGGCGTCGGCGAACACGTCCCCACCGGTCAGCTCGCCGTCGGCCGACACGTCGAAGCGCCGGATGTGGCGGGCGCGGGTGTCGGCGACGTAGAGCTGCGACTCGTCGGCCGAGAAGGCAAGCCCGTTCGGCCGCACGAAGTCGTCGGCCACGAGCACGACGGCGCCATCGGGGTCGATCCGGTAGACGTGGCAGCCGCCGAGCTCGCCGTCCGCCCGGTTACCCTCGTAGTCCGTGTCGATCCCGTAGCTCGGGTCGGTGAACCACACCGTGCCGTCCGCGCGCTCGACGACGTCGTTCGGGCTGTTGAGCCGCTTGCCCTCGAAGCGGTCGGCGAGGACGGTCGTCGAGCCGTCGTGCTCGAGCCGCGTGACCCGGCGGTTGCCGTGCTCGCACGTGACGACGCGGCCCCGCCGGTCGATCGTGCGGCCGTTGGCGTACCCGGCCGGCTGCGCGAAGACGCTCACGACCCCCGAGGTCTCGTCCCAGCGGAGCGTGCGGTCGTTCGGGATGTCGCTGAAGAGCAGGCACTTCCACGCGGGGGAGTAGGCCGGCCCTTCGACCCAGCGGCCGTCGCCGAAGATCCGCTCGAGGCGCCGGTCGCCGCCGACCGCGGCGAATCGCTCGTCGAGCCGCTCCCACCGCACCTCGATGCACTCCGTCATGGCTCTCCTCACGTCGTTCCCACGACGTAGGCTCGCACGGTGCGGCCGCGCATGCACGAGAGCTGGCTCGCGGTGCTCGGCGACGAGCTCGATCAGACGTACATGACGGAGCTCCGGTCGTTCCTCCTCGCGGAGGTCGAGGCCGGGCGGCGCTTCTACCCTCCGGCCGACCGCGTCTTCAACGCGCTGGCGCTGACGCCGTTCGACGACGTGCGCGTCGTGATCCTCGGCCAGGACCCCTACCACGGCGCGGGCCAGGCGATGGGGCTCTGCTTCTCGGTCCCGGCCGGCGTGCGCCCGCCGCCGTCGCTCCAGAACATCCACGCCGAGCTCGAGGCGGATCTGGGGCTCGGGCGGCCGACGACCGGCGACCTCACGCCGTGGGCAGAGCGCGGCGTCCTGCTGCTCAACGCCGTGCTGACGGTCTCGCCGGGGAAGCCCGCGTCGCACGCGGGGAAGGGCTGGGAGCGCTTCACCGATCGTGCGATCCGCGAGCTTTCGGAGCGCCGCGACGGCGTCGTGTTCCTCCTCTGGGGGCGCTACGCCCAGCAGAAGGGCGCCGTCGTCGACGCGTCCCGCCACCACGTCCTCACCGCGGCGCACCCCTCCCCCTACAGCGCCGCGAGCGGGTTCTTCGGCTGCCGTCACTTCTCGCGCGCGAACGCGTTTCTCGACGCCGGCGGAAACGAACCTGTCGACTGGGCGCTCGCGTGAGACCGGGCCGTGCGCGGTCGGTCAGGCGGACTGCTCGATCACGCTCTCGAGCTCGCCGCGAAGCCAGATGCGCGGCTTGCCCTCGTCGACGGACGTGACCTGCGCCCAGCGGAGGGCGCGCACCCAGTAGACGTTCGGGCTCAGCGGCCCGGACGAGTGGTCGAAAGCCCACCGGGCCAGCTCGAACATGTCGGCGAGCGCCCCGGCCGCGCTCGGGTCGTCGATCACCCGGTACAGGAGCTGGTGGCGGTCGGGAACGGCGACGAGGACGCCGTCTCCCCGGTCGACCTCATTTGTGAACCGCTCCACGGCGTCCGGCAGGATCAGTGCCAGGCTGGCCGTGAAGTACGACGGGCTCGTGACCACCGTGAACGGGCTGCCGGCCTCGTTGACGATCCGCGCCGCGACACCGTCGTCCACGAGCGTGGCGCGGAGGCTCTCGCGTCCCCGCTCGAGCAGCTCCCGCAACGTGCCGAGCCCGGTGAAATCGTCTCGTCGCAGCGGCACGACCGAGTCCGGGAGGTCGACGGCGAGCACCTCGAGCAGCCCCGGCACCACCTGGCGCGCGTATCCGAGGTGGTCGACATCCGGCACCGAGCCGGCATCGACGAGACGGAGGTAGAGCGCGGCTTCCAGCTCCTTCGGAGAGAGCGCGCTCAGG
Source organism: uncultured Actinomycetes bacterium (assembly GCA_963845965.1). Taxonomy (GTDB): domain Bacteria; phylum Actinomycetota; class Thermoleophilia; order Gaiellales; family Gaiellaceae; genus Gaiella. Next base: position 36,586 of record CAWJUF010000020.1, read on the forward strand.
CTGCGAGGCGGCGTGGTGACGCGCTGCACGTGCTCGTCGACGAGATCGGCCCACTGGCTCGGGTCGGCTCCCCGGCAGAACGCACCGATGTTCCACAGGCCGAAGGTCGTCCCCCGCCGGTTCTCCACGTGGTCGACGTGGACCGTCACGTCGTGCCCGGCCTGCGCGAACGACGCCTCGACGAGCCGTCTGAACTCCCACGCCTCGACGATCGTGAAGTACGACAGGTACTCGTCGACGAGTGGCGCTCGAGTGGTGCGCTTGAGGATCCGCATCGGCCTTGCGGAGCGTCGGCCGACTCCGGGTAGGTGTGCAATGCCCCTTCCGGGTGAAACGGCGTCCCGGGTCGGCGCGCGGTTCCCGTAGGATCCGCCCATGCCGTTCGGCCTGGGTGTCTGGGAGATCGTGATCCTCCTGGTCGTGCTGGCGCTGCTCTTCGGCGCGAAGGGCGTGCCCGAGGTGGCGCGGCGCCTCGGAACCGGCGTCCGCGAGGTGAAGGAGGCCGTCGGCGAGGTCGATCCGCGACGGATGCTCGAGACCGGCTCCACTCCCGAAAAGCCCGCACCGAAGCCGCCGTCCGATCAGGCGTAGCGGCACTGCGGCGGGGCGCGCCGCCGGGCGTACACTGACCGAGTGCCCTTCGACGTCGGCCCCTGGGAGCTCGTCATCCTGCTCGGCGTGCTCGTGCTGCTCTTCGGCGCGAAGGGCGTCCCGGATGCCGCGAAGCGGCTCGGGACGGGGATGCGGGAGATCAAGAGCGCGGTCGGCGAGATCGACCCGCGACGCATGCTCGAGCTCGACGAGCCGGGCGGCGACCGCCGCGCCCCGCGCGACGAGCCCGATACCTGATCAGGCCGCCCACGGGATTGCGCTGCCGTCGAAGAGCGGCAGCGCGGCGTCGCGGCCGATCTTCCCCTCGACGGCCGCGTAGGCCGCATCGACGCGCGGCGGGCGCGAGAGCCCGTGCGCGTCCGAGGCCACGATCGACACGACGCCGTCCTCGAGCAGCCGCCAGGCCGCCCGCTCGGCCGTTGTCCCATGGTCGCCCGTCAGCGAGGGGCCGTTGAGGCAGAGCGGCCAGCCGGCCTCCGCCAGGGGTCGTACCGCCGCCGGATTCGCGGCCACCGCCGGGCATCGCTCGGGGTGCGCCAGCAGAGGCACGAGGCCCGCTCGCTCGACGACGCGCGCGGCCTCGGCGACGACCTCCACGGCACCGTCGACGTCGAGCCACCACCCCGGGAACTCGACGAGCACCCCGCGCGTCCCCTCCAGGCGATACGCCTCGAGCTCGACGCCGTCGGTCACGACCGTCGGATAGAGCTCCCAGCCGCGGCGAAGGTCGAGGCCCCACCCACGGACGGCGTCCCGCACGAGCGGAAAGGACCGCTCGTAGAGGTCGCTCCGGTCGGCCGTGCGGGGGAACTGATCCCAGGCGGCGTGCGCGTGCGGCGTCGCGAACAGCACCCGCGTCCCGGCCTCGAAGGCGATCCGGCAGAGCTCGATGCCCTCCTCGACGGTCGCGGCGCCGTCGTCGCCCGACGGGACGACGTGGGCGTGGATGTCGACGAAGCCCCGCACCGCCGCACCGTAGCCGCCTCCGCCGGCCGGGCGGCCGTGCGTAGTGTCCGGGCCACCGGTCCCTCGGAAGGAGGCAGCGTGCGCGCATTCAACCTGTTCGACAGCGAGCTTCCCGACACCCGCGACCGGCCGGGGTTCTCCTGGCGGCGCGCGGCGGTCGGCAGGGAGATCGGCGCCGAGAAGCTGGGCGCCAGCCTGTACGAGCTCGAGCCCGGCGAGCGGTCGTTCCCCTACCATTACGAGTACGGCAACGAGGAATGGCTCATGGTCGTCTCGGGCGCCCCGACGCTCCGCGACCCCGAGGGTGAGCACGCGCTCCGGCCGGGCGACGTCGTCTGCTTCCGCGAGGGTCCCGACGGCGCCCATCAGGTGCGAAACGACAGCGACGAGCCGGTCCGCGTGCTCATCCTCTCGACGAAGGTGAGCCCCGATCTGGCGATCTACCCCGACAGCGGAAAGGTCGGCGTCTGGTCGGGCAACCAAGACGTCGACCCCGGCCGCCTCTTCCGCATCGAGAGCCAGGTGGACTACTGGGAGGGCGAAGAGTAGAGGAAGCCGTCCCGCGGTCCCGCGGGCTCGCGCCTCACGCGGCGCGGTAGGCTCGGCCGGCGATGGCCGACGCGAGAGCACTGCTGGTCGCGAACCGCGGCGAGATCGCCGTTCGCATCTTCGCCACCTGCAGGCGCCTGGGGATCGGCACGGTCGCGGTCGCGGGCCCCGGCGACGAGGGTGCGCTGCACACGCGCTTGGCGGACACCGTCGTTCCGATCGGGTCGTACCTCGACGCCGACGCCCTCGTCCGCGCCGCGCGCGAGAGCGGCGCGGAGCTCGTTCATCCGGGATACGGCTTCCTCGCCGAGAGCGCCGCCTTCGCCGAGGCCGTGCTCGGCTCCGCCCTGACATGGATCGGGCCGCCGCCGGATGCGCTGCGCCGTGGCGGCGACAAGCTGGAGGCGAAGCGGATCGCCGCTGCCGCCGGCGTGCCGACGCTCGAGTCCGGAGAGCCGGCGGAGCTCGGCTTCCCGCTCCTCGTCAAGGCGGCCGGCGGCGGCGGAGGCCGGGGGATGCGGATCGTCGAGCGGGAGGACGACCTCGCGGACGCGCTCGAGGCGGCCTCGCGCGAGGCCGAGGCGGCGTTCGGGGACGGCACGGTCTACTGCGAGCGGTACCTGGCTCGTCCCCGGCACGTCGAGGTGCAGCTCCTGGGCGACCGCCACGGGAACGTCGTCGCGCTCGGCGAGCGCGACTGCTCCGTCCAGCGCCGCCACCAGAAGGTCGTCGAGGAGTCTCCCCCGCCCGGCCTTCCATCGGGCATGCCGGCGCGCCTGGCCGGGTACGCCGTCGCGTTCGGCACGGCGATCGGCTACGAGAGCGCGGGCACGGCCGAGTTCCTCGTCGAGGGCGACGAGGCGTTCTTCCTCGAGCTCAACGGCCGCATCCAGGTGGAGCATCCGGTCACCGAGGCCGTGACGGGGCTCGACCTCGTCGAGCTCCAGCTCCGCGTCGCCGACGGTGGATTCGTCGCCGGCCTGAGCCCGGAGACGGCGGGCCACGCGGTCGAGGCACGGCTCTACGCCGAGGACCCTCGCACGTTCCTCCCGCAGCCGGGCGTCGTCGGTCGGCTCCTCCTGCCGGCGGCGATCCGCGTCGACGCCGGGGTCGAGGAGGGCGACGAGGTCGGCGCGAGCTACGACCCGATGATCGCGAAGCTCGTCGCGCACGGCGCCGACCGCGACGACGCGCTCGACCGCCTCGCGGCCGCGCTCCACGAGACGGTCGTCGAGGGCGTGACGACGAACCTCCCGTTCCTGCGCTGGCTCGTCGCCCACCCTGCGTTTCGTGACGCCGACCTCTCGACCGACTTCCTGACGCGGTTCGCTCCGCTCTCGGCACCGCCGCTTCCCTCGCCGCCCGGCCCGTGGGACGGTGGCTGGCGCCTGAACCTCTCGCCCGCTCCGGCGCTCGCCCCGCTCGAGGTCGAAGCCGCGGCGCGCACGGCAGGCGTGGCCGGCGGCGACGGGCGCGTGACCGCGCCCATGCCCGGCAAGGTGATCGACATCAGGGTCGACATCGGTGCCCGCGTCGAGTCGCACCAGCCGCTCGTCGTGCTGGAGGCGATGAAGATGGAGCAGGTCGTGAGCGCGCCGTACGACGCCACGGTCGGGTCGGTCGAGGTGACTCCCGGCGAGCAGGTGACGACGGGGACCGTCCTCGTCCGGCTGGAGACGGCGTGACGGTCCTCGCGACCCACGTCGTTCGCGACGCCGTGTTCGCGAGCCGCGAAGCGCGCATGGCCGCGCTCGTCGAGGAGCTCCGTAGTCGAACGGCGCTCGTCGCGGCAGGCGGCGGCGAGACGTCCCTCGCGCGGCACCGCTCGCGCGGCAAGCTTCCCCGCGCGCGAGCGCGTCGACCGGCTCGTCGATCCCGGCTCGGCCTTCCTCGAGCTGAACGCGCTGGCCGCCTGGGACGTCTACGAGAGCCAGGCGCCGTCGGCGGGGATCGTCACGGGCATCGGGATCGTCGAAGGACGCGCCTGCGTGATCGTCGCGAACGACGCGACGGTGAAGGGCGGCACGTACTTCCCGCTCACGGTGAAGAAGCACCTCCGCGCGCAGGAGGTCGCCGAGCAGAACCACCTCCCGTGCATCTACCTCGTCGACTCCGGCGGCGCCTTTCTCCCGCTCCAGGACGAGGTCTTCCCCGACCGCGACCACTTCGGGCGGATCTTCTACAACCAGGCCCGCATGTCCGCGAAGGGAATCCCGCAGATCGCGGTCGTGATGGGCTCGTGCACGGCAGGCGGCGCGTACGTGCCGGCGATGTCGGACGAGACGATCATCGTCCGCGGCACCGGGACGATCTTCATCGGCGGCCCGCCGCTCGTCAAGGCGGCGACGGGCGAGGAGGTCACCGCCGAGGAGCTCGGCGGCGCGGATGTCCACACACGCCGCTCCGGGGTCGCCGACCACTACGCGTCGTCCGACGAGCACGCCCTCGCGCTCGCGCGGCAGATCGTCCGGCACCTCGGCGACCCGCCGCCGTGCCCGTGGAAGCTCGCCGCGCCTGAGCTACCGGTCGTCGACCCGGCGGACCTCTACGGCCTCGTCCCCGAGGACTTCCGCCACGAGCTCGACCCGCTCGAGCTCGTGGCGCGCATCGTCGACGGCAGCCGCTTCCACGAGTTCAAAGCGCTCTACGGCGACACGCTGGTTTGCGGGTTCGCGCGCATCGAGGGCTTCCCGGTCGGGATCCTCGCGAACCGCGGGATCCTCTTCGCCGAGTCCTCGCAGAAGGGCGCGCACTTCGTCGAGCTCGCGTGCAAGCGACGCATCCCGCTGGTCTTCCTCCAGAACATCACCGGCTTCATGGTCGGGCGCGAGTACGAGGAGGGCGGGATCGCCCGCGACGGCGCGAAGCTCGTGATGGCGGTCGCCTGTGCGGACGTGCCGAAGTTCACCGTCGTCACCGGTGGGTCGTTCGGCGCCGGGAACTACGCGATGTGCGGGCGGGCGTACGGCCCGCGGCAGCTGTGGATGTGGCCGAACGCACGGATCTCCGTGATGGGCGGCGAGCAGGCGGCGACGGTGCTGACGATGGTCGGCGACGCCGACCCCGACGAGATCCGCGCGACGTACGAGCGCGAAGGCTCCCCGTACCACTCGACCGCGCGCCTCTGGGACGACGGGATCATCGACCCGCGCGACACACGCCGGGTCCTCGCGCTCGGACTCGCCGCGGCAACGAACGCACCGGTGCCGGAGACGACGTTCGGCGTGTTCCGCATGTAGCCGCAGCCCGCCGCTAGCGTGGCCCGGTGGACGTCCGCCCGGTGCTCGAACTGATCGCCGCGGTGACGCGTGCGCGCTCCTTCACCTTCGTGGGGGTCGGGGGTCGAGGCGGCTCGGGGAAATCGACGCTGGCGACGCTGATCTCCGGCGCGCAGGTGGTCGGCACCGACGAGTTCTGGGACGGGGACCGCTTCGAGCTGCCCCGTCTGCACTCCGAGGTGTTCGAGCCGCTGCTCGCCGATCGCGCGGCACGTTACGCAGCATGGGACTGGGACGCACGGCGCCCGGGCGGCGAGCGGACGGTCGAGCCGCAGGGCGTCGTGGTCGTGGAGGGTGTGTGCGCGCTCCATCGCATGTTCCGGGAGGCCTACGACGTCCGCGTGTGGGTCGACGCGCCGTACGAGACACGGCTGGCGAGAGGGATCGCACGGGACGGCGAGGCGGCGCGGGCGACCTGGGTCGAGCGCTGGATGCCCATGGAGGACCGCTACGTGGCGCGCGACGATCCCATCGCCTGCGCCCATGTGATCGTCGACGGCGCCGACTGACTGCCGTCCGACGCGCGCACGAGGATACGCCCGTCGTCGCCCGCCACAGGGAGGTTCCCGATGCGTGTCAGCCCGTCCACCGTCCTCGCCGGCGCAGCGCTCTTCTTCGCCCTCGGCGGCTCGGCGATCGCGGTCAACGAAGCCATCAGGCCGCAGGCACGCTGCCTGCCCGGCGCCGTCCGGGCCTACGCTGCCGTGGACGGCGATCCTGCGAAGGGGATGGCCAACTTCCCCGACCAGTTCACGAGCGCGAAGCCGCTGATCGGCGCGCGGTTCAACTGCTCCGGCGGCGCCCCACAGGCCCGGCGCGTGAACGCCGGCGTCTTCGAGGTCCGTTTCCCCGGGAGCACGAGCCAGATCGCGATGGTGAGCTCGGGTGCCGCGGAGACCACGATCGGCTACGTCGGCAACGGCGTCTTCCGGGTCAGCCTCTGGGTGCCCGGACGCCAGGACGCGGTCGACACGCCGTTCAGCGTGGTCGCGGTATAGGTCGGTTCGAGGAGGCTCAGCTAGGGCTCGAGCGACTTCCGCATGACCTTGCGGCCGCGCATCGACGCCGCGGCCCGCTCGAGGAACGCGACCGGGCTCTCGCCCCTCGTCCGCGTGCTCGTGCCGACCGAGGCGCCGCGGTAGAGGTGCCGGAGCGACGCGGGCAGCCGTATGTCCATCAGGTGCTGCTCGAGGTCCTCGGCGCGCGCGAGCGCGGCGTCCTCGTCGAGACCCGGGCAGCAGACGACGAACTCGTCGCCGCCCGACCCGTGGAGGCGCGCGACGATCTCGCCGCGCTCGAGCGACTCCTGGATCGCCGCCGCGACCCGGCGGATCAGCTCGTCGCCCTTATGGTGGCCCAGGATGTTGTTCACCGCGCGCAGGCCGTCGAAGTCGATCAGGAGCACCGAGAGCGACATCTCGTCCGGAATCTCCGCGAGCCCGCCGAGCAGGGCACGCCGGTTGGGAAGCCCGGTCGTCTCGTCGCGCAGCGCCTGCTCCGACAGCCGCGCGATCTGGCCGAGGGCGTCCTCGAGCGTCCGTCGGGCCGCGATGCTCGGACCGAGGAGCCGGCCGGCCTGTGCGACGAGGACGCGCTCGCGGCGGCCGAAGCGCCAGCCGCGCCGAAGCACGGCGACCGCGCCGGCAGCCGTGTCAGGTCCTCCGAGCGGCGCGGCCACCACCTCCCACTCCTGGTCCCGCGTGTCGACGAACCGTCCCGTATCCGCGGCCTCGGCGGCGGCACGGGAGGCGATCTCGACCGCGGCCGCGGCCGCGAGGTCGGGGGCGAAGGCCACCTCGCCCGCCACGAGGACGAGACCGAGGTCCGCACCGGCGAGGTGCAGCATCGCTCCGGCCGCGGCGTCGAGCAGCTCGACCTCCGGCGCGCGGTCGAGCACGCCCGCGACGAGGTCCGCGAGCTTGCCGAAGCCGTCCTCGCGCCGGTACACCTTGCCGACCATCACTCTCTCGTCGACCGTGCCGAATACCGAGCGCGGGTCGTCGCCGGGACGCCACACGGCCCCGGCCGCGGTCGCGCTCACCTCGACGGGCTCGGCGAGGCCGATGTCGAACGGGACGGCAAGTGTCTCGCCGACGCGGCTCACGATCCATTCGAGCGCGACCGCGTCGTCGAGGCCGGGCACGAGGAGCACGAACTCGTCGCTCCCGATGGGGGCGGCGAACCCCGCGGAGACGACGTGGGACAGGCGCCCGGCCGCGCTGCGCAGGAGCCGATCGCCGGCCTCGTGACCGTGCCGGTCGTTGACCTCCTTCATGTCGTCGAGGTCGACGAACACGACCCCGCATGGCCCGGGCTGTGCGTCGAGGCGCGCCTCGAGCGCGGACAGGCTCAGAATGGCGGTAGCGACTCCGAGCCGCGCGCGACCGCCGCGGAGCTCACCGCGCTCCGCAGCCGTGTCGAGACGTCGTGCCCTCTCCCCCAAGATCGCTCTGATCGTGTCCGCGCCGGAGAAGCCGGGCGTCCCCCATCCGAGGGATAGAGCCGGTGTCGGCGGCCCGAATGGCGAAATGCCGTCACGGATCTATCGGGGGGTGCCGGCGTCCGCGTCCTTCAGGTACTGGTGGACGAAGGCGATCGCCATGCTCCCCTCGCCGACCGCGGCGGCGACGCGCTTCACCGGCGCGAACCGCACGTCGCCGCAGGCGAAGATGCCCGGGACGCTCGTCTCGAGCAGGTACGGGTCGCGTTCCAGCGTCCACCGCCCTGCTGCGCGCACGTCCGTCCCCGTGAGGACGTAACCGCGGGCGTCGAGCGCGATCTCGGGCGGCAGCCATCCGGTCTCGGCGTCCGCGCCGATGAAGATGTAGAGCCCGCCCGACTCGACGCGCGTCGACTCCCCCGTGTCGCTATCGCGCAGGTCGAGCGCCTCGAGCGACGCCTCGCCGTGCGCGCCGGCGAGCTCGGTCCGCGTGCGCACCGCGATGTTCGGCCGGGTGGCGATCTGGTCGACGAGATACCGGGACATGCTCTTCTCGAGCCCGTCGCCACGGCACAGGACCGTGACGCTGCGGGCATGCGTCGAGAAGTACATCGCCGCCTGACCGGCTGAGTTCCCGGCTCCGACGATGTGGACGTCGAGGCCGTGCGTGGTCGGTGCCTCGCTCCGGGAGGCGCCGTAGAAGATGCCCTTTCCCGAGAGACGGTCGAAGCCGGGAAGCTCGAGCTGCCGCCAGGTGACACCGCACGCGACGATGATCGTGCGGGCGCGGAGCACGTCCCCTCCGTCGAGGTGCACGTGGCGTGCCTCGGCGTCGATCCGGTGGATCGCACGGGTGACGAGGATCTCGGCCCCCAATCGCCTCGCCTGGTTCAGCGCCTTGCTCGAGAGGTCGTCGCCCGAGACCCCGGACGGGAAGCCGAGGTAGTTCTCGATGCGAGACGAGGTGCCCGCCTGGCCGCCGGGCGCCTCGCGCTCGACGGCGATGACCCGAAGTCCCTCCGACGCGCCGTAGACGGCCGCGGCGAGCCCGGCCGGGCCGGCCCCGACGATGACGACGTCGTACTCGGCGTACTCCGCCTCGGTCGCGAGGTCGAGGAGCTCGGCGATCCTCCGGGGCTGCGGCCTGATCACGGTCTTGCCGTCGACGACCCGCAGCGCGGGGTAGTCGCCCTCGGCCGGAAGGGCTCCCCACCACTGCTCCGCATCCTCGGGAATGTCCGGCTGGAGCCACCGGTGGACGATCTGGTTGCGGTCGAGGAACCTGCGCAGCTCGGTGCAGGCGGCGTCCCAGCGGTGGCCGATGACGATCGCGCGCGGCCGCGGCGGCTTCGCCGCGAGACCCTGGAGGCCGGCGGGACCGCTCATCCGGAATGCGGCGAGGCGTCCGACCTCGAGCGCCACGTCCGGCGCAACCGAGGCCACCGCATGGTAGTCCCGCGGCTCGAGCCGCATCACCCGTGACTCCTCCGCCGCCCGGAACCCGACGGGGAACACGGTGCCGAGGGTGATCGGGACCTCGCCGAAGACGTCGCCGGGGTTTCGCTCCCCGACCGGCGTCTCGATCCCGTCTTCCATCTTGACGGCCTCGATGCGGCCCTCGAGCAGCGCGAAGAGCGCGCGCTCGTCACCGGGATTCGCGGCGTATTCGCCGGTTCGGAGGGTGATGTCGGCCGCCGCGCGCGCCAGGCGCTCCCGGTCGGCGGGATCGAGGCCGGCAAAGATCCCGACCCTCGCGATCTCGTCCGCGGTCACCATGCGAGACGCTCCCAGAGCCGCATCGGCGACACGCTACTCGTGTGGAGCGGCGCCCGCGCGTCGAGGACTGCGGCCGGGCGCGCGCCGTTCTCGGGCGCGCCCGGCCGCAGATGTCACCGTTCTACGAGCCGCGGGTGGCGCCAAGCCCGCCGAGCCAGCGGTCGGGCCGGTTCGGCGGCATGAGGCTGACGAGGATCAGGATCACCACGGTCGACCCGAAGTACGTGTAGAGCGACGCGGTGCCCTCGTGCTGGCTCGTCGCGGTCTGGCCGAACGCCATGCACGCAAACGTGAGGAGCGCCACCGCGAGCCCGAGCTGCAGGAATAGCTTGGGACGATGCGGCAGGAACTCGAGGAAGCACAGGCTCGCGAGGAGCAGCAGGAAGACGCCGAACTCCAGGAGGCCGAGGATCACCCAGGCGGCGTCCGTGCCCGGGAACGTGTCGATGAACGTCCCCTTGAACTGGTCCTTGATCCCCTGGGGCGCGTTGCCGTCGTCGTCGAAGAGCTTCCCCTTGCCGGAGTAGAACATCAGCCCGCCGACCATGAGGTAGATGCCGAGCAGCGTCGCCCAGTAGGCGGCGCCGTCGAAGAGCGACCCCCTCCCGACGATCGCGAAGGGCCGGTCGTGCGTCTCGTCTGCCATCGCTACCCCTTTCGAGGAGGTGTGAACATGACCGCTCGACGACGACCGTTCGACGTCCCGGGCCGTCGTCCTCTCGACCGTAACGCACCTACGCGCTTCGGTGGATGCGGAGGAGCTCGGCCACCGACCAGGCCTGGAAGGGGCAGCCGGTCGCGGCGTGCGGCGGACCGCCGTCCGCGGTCTCGGAGACGGAGCCCAGGCCCCACTCGCTGAGGTGGCAGCCGAGACCGTCGAGCAGCTCGTCGCTCGGCACGCCCACGCGGCGCGCGGCGTCGACGTACGGCCCGATCAGCCAGGGCCACGCCGTGCCTTGGTGATACGCGGCGTCGCGCTCGGCAGGCGTGCCCCGGTGGTACGGACGGTACGCCGGATCGTCCGGGGAGAGCGACCGCAGTCCGAGCGGCGTCAGGAGCGTCCGGCACGCTTCGACCGCGGACTGCGCCGCGACGTCGACACGGGTGTCCGTCGCGGCGACACGCGCGAGCGGGCCACCGGGCAGGGACACCGCGAGCAGCTGATTCGGGCGCAGCGCCGCGTCGTCGCCGCCCGGCCCGTCGACGACGTCGAGCAGCCCGCGGCCGTCCGGCCGGACGAAGCGCTCGAGGAACGAGGCCCGTGCTGCCTCGTGCGTCGCCTGCCAGCGGTCAGTGCGTGCGAGGCGCCCCGCGATCCCGAACGCCTGGATCCAGAGTGCGTTCACCTCGACCGGCTTGCCGATTCGCGGCGTCACCGGGACGCCGTCGATCCGCGCGTCCATCCACGTCAGCGCCAGGCCCTCCTGCCCTTGACGGAGGAGCCCGTCGGCGTCGGCACAGATCCCGAACCGCGCGCCGACGAGGTGGTGGGCGATGATCTCCTCCACCGCCGGCGCGAGCTCGGCACCGAGGTCCTCGTCGCCCGTCACGGCGAGATGACGCCCGAGCGCGTGGACGAACCAGAGCGTCCCGTCGGCCGTGTTGTACTCCAGCGTGCCCGTGTCGGCGGTGTTCGCGAGCATCCCCTCGGAGAGCGTCGCCGCCGCGCGCCGTAGCGTCTCGCGGCCCTCCTCGGCCCGACCCGTTGAGAGGAAGAGCCCCTCGTACGAGGTCATCAGGTCGCGCGACCACTCGCCGAACCAGGGATAGCCGGCGACGGCCGTCGGCCCCTCGTGGTCGATGACGAACTGGTCGGCCGCGTGGACGAGCGACTCGTCGAGCGCACCGGAGACGCCCGCTTGCCTCGTGAGCAGCGCCGCTCGCTCGCGGGCGGCCGAGACGATGGCCGCCGCGCCGGGAAGCTCGCCGCCGAACGGCGCCGCGGCGACGGTCACCTCGTGTGCCTCTCCGGCGACGAGCTCGATCGCGAAGGTTCCGGCCGCCCACAGGTCCTCGTGGTCGTTCAGTCCCCGGGCGGCCTCCTCGCGCGCCCGCACGCCGCGATACCACGCGCCGCCCGGCCGCCAGCCGGCGCCCGCGACGCGGTAGGCGCCCTCGAAGGCGAAGCCGTCCACCGTCGCTTCGACCACAGGGTCACCGGCCGCGAACCGCTCGCCGTGGACGCTCCGCCACGTGCAGAGCGGCGTCAGCTCGAGGATCACCGGCCGGTCGGACCGGACGAGACGGTGCACGACGCCGACGGCGCAGCGTCCGTGCGCCATCGCCACCTCGCGCTCGACCACGATGCCTCCGACCTGCCAGCGCCATCGGGGCACGCCCCGGTCGAGGGTGAAGGACACGAGGAGCTCGTGACCGCGCGGGTCCACCGCCCCCGACGCCCACTCGTGGGTGCCGAGCCGGTAACGGGCGTCGCCGACGACGAGCACCGGATCGAGCGCGGCGAGACCGAGCATCCGCGCTGACGGCCCGTCCGCGGCAGCGACGAGGAGCCCGTGGTAGCGACGCGTTCGGAGCCCCGCCACCGTTCCCATCGCGTATCCGCCGAGGCCGTCGGTGACGAGCCACTCCCTGCCTGCCGCCTCGTCGAGCCCCCCGCACGCCTGTGGCCCGAGGACGATCACTCCGTCACGGGCTCGTCCAGCGCGTCGAGGAGCTCGCCGAGCGTGGGGATCGGCGCGCCGCGATGCCGTCGGATCAGGTCCGCGACGATGCCCGTCCAGCCGGTCTGGTGACTCGCGCCGAGGCCGGCACCGTTGTCGCCGTGGAAGTATTCGTTGAAGAAGATGTTGTCCTTCCAGGCGGGATCGGTCTGGAGCTTGTCGACCCAGCCGTGGCACGGCCTGCGCCCGTCCTGCCCGACGAGGAAGAGCGAGATCAGCCGCGCGCGGAGGTCCTCCCCGATCTCCTCGAACGTGCGCTGCACCCCGGAGCCGGTCGGGTACTCGAGCGTCAGGTCGTCGCCGAAGTAGCGCGCGTAGCGAAGGACCGCGTCGACCACGAGGTAGTTGACGGGGAACCAGATCGGACCGCGCCAGTTCGAGTTGCCGCCGAACATCGAGGTCGTGGACTCGGCCGGCTCGTAGTCGATCGACGTCTCGTGCCCACCCATGTCGAGGTGGAACGGGTGCTCGAGGTGCCATCGCGAGACCGCGCGGAGGCCGTACGGCGAGAGAAACGCGTCCTCGTCGAGGAGCCTGCTGAAGATCCGCCGGACATGGTCCACCCCGACCACCCCGACGAGCGTGCGCCCGCTGCGGATCACGGTCGCGCCGGGCCGGCGTCGGAGCTCGTCGTGCCGGTCGACGAGCCGCGCGAAGTGCTTGCCGAGCGTCCGTGCGCGGTCGACGACGTCCTCGTCCACGACCGCGAACGCCATGACCGGCAGCACGCCGACCATCGATCGGACCTTGATCGGCACGACCGACCCGTCCGGCCGTCGGAGCTGGTCGTAGTAGAAGCCGTCCTCGTCGTCCCACAGGCCTTTCTCCGCCATCGCCTCCGAGATGAGCGAGAAGTGCTCGAGGAATTTCACGATCAGGTCGGTCGCGGGCCGGCTCGTGCGGTTGAGCACCGCCGCGATCGCGGCCATGGTCAACGCGTACGCCGCCATCCAGCCCGTGGCGTCCGCTTGCTCGAGCACGTATCCGCTCGGCAGGTGCGATCGGTCGATCGGCCCGATGTTGTCCAGCCCGAGGAAGCCGCCCTCGAACAGGTTCGAGCCGTCTGCGTCGAGGCGGTTCACCCACCACGTGAAGTTGACGAGCAGCTTGTCGAAGACCCGGCTCAGGAAGGCGATGTCCGTCCCGCCGTCGATCACGAAGACCTGGAGCGCCGCCCACGCCTGCACGGGCGGGTTGACGTCGTCGAACGCCCACTCGTAGGCGGGGAGCGCGCCGTTCGGATGCTGGAACCACTCGCGGCAGAGGAGCGTCAGCTGGTACTTGGCGAAGGCGGGATCGACGTGCGCGAGCGCGACGCAGTGGAACGCCGTGTCCCAGGCGGCGAACCAGGGGTACTCCCACGGGTCGGGCATCGACATGATGTCGAACGCCTCGAAGTTGAGCCAGTGGGCGTTTCGGGCGCCGTGCCGGCGCCTCCGGCGGTGCCGGCTGCGTGGGATCGCCGTTGAGCCAGCGCTGGACGTCGTAGTAGTAGAGCTGCTTGCCCCACAGCATCCCGGCGAGCGCCTGCCGCATCACGTTCGCCTCGTCGTCGGAGCAGGCGGGCGGCGTCAGCTCCGCGTAGAACTCGTCGGCCTCGCGACGACGCGCGTCGACGACGTCGGCGAAGTCCGCCCAGGGCGCGCCCGCCCCTCGCGGACGGAGCCGTACGCGGAGCTCGACCGTCTCGCCCGAGGCGACGGTGAGGCGGTAGTGGAACGCCGCCTTCGTGCCCCTGCGCTCGGGGTTGACGGTCGCGGCGCCCGACACGACGTGGTCGTTGATCCCGTCCTTCGGGTACGCCGTCGCACCGGCGGTGTCGAACAGCCGCTCGGCATTCGTCTCGTTGTCGCAGAACAGCAGGTCGGGAGCCGAGCCGTCCGGTGCCGCGTCGGCGACGAGCTCGAGCGGCCCGAGGAACGGGTGCTCGGTCTCGACGCGCGCGACGTCTCCGGCCGCCCGCAGCTCGGGTGAGTGCGCGTCGACCTCCCAGGCCCACGTGTTGCGGTACCAGGCGGTCGGGAGCACATGGAGCGTGTCCTCGTCCGGGCCTGCGTTCGTCACCTGGACGGTCAGGAGGACGTCGAACGGGTCGGCCTTCGCGTAGTGCGCCTCGACGATCCAGTAGCGGTCGTCGTCGAAGATCCCCGTGTCCATCAGCTCGAACTCAGGGTCGAGCTTCGTCCGGCCCGCGTTCTCCTCCACGAGCCACGCGTAGGGGAACTCCGCCTGCGGGTAGTGGTAGCGCCACCGGTTCCACGAGTGACTCGGCGTCGCGTCGAGGTACCACCAGTACTCCTTGGCGTCCTCTCCGTGGTTCCCCTGGTTGCCGGTGAGGCCGAAGATCCGCTCCTTCAGGATCGGGTCGCGGCCGTTCCAGAGCGCGAGCCCGAGACAGAGGCGCTGCTCGACGTCGCAGAAGCCGGCGAGCCCGTCCTCGCCCCACCGGTACGCCCGCGAGCGGGCATGGTCGTGCGGGAGGTACTCCCACGCGGTGCCGTGGGCGCTGTAGTCCTCGCGCACCGTCCCCCACTGGCGCTCGCTGACGTAGGGGCCCCACAGATACCAGTCGCCCGCCTGCCGCAGACCGTTCTCGAGCCGGCCGAGGCTCTCGACCCGCCCGCGCTCCGCGCCCTCCTGCATCCAGAACCTCCCTCCCGGCCGGCCCCGACGTCGCGGGCGGCCAAAGCTACTACCCTCGCTGCGGCGCTCGTCAGGCGGGGGGCCAGGACAGCCGCACGGGCGCGTAGTCGCCCGGCCAGTCGGCATACGCCTCGTCCGGAACGCCGGTCTCCTTCGCGACCGACGCGCCGTGCCTGGCCGCAACCTCGCTCACCGGGTAGCGCAGCGTCTCGACCTCGGGCCGCGCTCCGAGCATGAGGATCGCGCAAGGCCCCTGTCCCGCGCCGACCATCACATGGGCCGTGCCGGCAGGGCAATGGAAGTAGTCCCACTGCCGGAGCTGCCGCTCCTCGTCCTCGACGATCAGCACGCATTCGCCGGAGAGCACGAGGAATCCCTCCTGGGCGTCCTCCGAGTGGTAGAGCGCGTTCGGGTCACCCGGCCAGAGGACGCAGACTCTGACGCCGACGTCGCTGAACGGGTGCTCGCGCGACTCGAGCGGATACGTCGCGCCGCCCTTCTCCTCGTTTCGCACCGCGAGCGCGTCGCCGAGATTGAGGACGAACCAGCCATCCGACCCGATGTAGCGGCCGTACGGCGTCTCGTCCGAGCTTGCTTCCCCGACGGGCATCCGTCCTCCTTCGTGCAGCGCGCCCTGTCGCACGGCTCCGACGCCGTGCGCAGATCGGAAGCGCTACATGAGCCTCCAGAGCATCCGGACGCCGGCTCCCGTCTTCTTGCGAAACGTCACGAGCGCCACCACGGCGAGACCGGCTACGACGACCGGCACGAGCGAGCGAAGCTCCGACTTCAGCGCGTTGAGATCGGCGTTGAGGCCGTCGCGCTCCGCGGCGATCTCTCTGCGGATCTCCTGAACGCCGCGCGTCTCAGACATGGCTCTGCAGGCTCTCGACCGTGCGCGTTGCCTCCTCGATCGCCTGCGACGGCATCGGAGGCGATGCCTTGCTGGCGAAGCGCTTTGCCAGGAGCCCGGCGATCGCGGCGACGAGGACGAGGATCCCCGCCACGATGAGGAGCGACAGCCAGAGCGCAAGGGCTTCGTTGATCGCCGCCGCGATGGCGGCAAAGGCAAAGCCGATCGCGTAGACGACGAGGACGACAGCGAGGGCCCCGAGGGCCCCTGCGATCCCGACCGCGGTCGCCTTCTGCTTCCCCTCGAGCTTCGCCAGCTCGAGGTTCAGCTGCACGAGGGTCTGCGCGCGATGCTTGACCGCCTTGACCCGCGTCGTGATGCCGAGCATGTCGGGAGCATAGACCCTCGAGCGACCACGCCCCTGGGCGAGCGCAAACAAATGTCCCTCGAGGCCGTTGCTCAGGGTGAATGGGTCTGTAGGCAGAGCGTTCAGTATCCGTTGAGCTCGCCAATCCGCAGACCGAACGCCTGTCCGGCCGCGCGTAACCAATACGCGCCGCGCCTCAGGTAGCGGTCAGCTCGTTTCGCGTCCCTCGTGGCGGCGGCGACCTCCCCGCTGTCGTTCTCGCTGAAGTCGAGCTGACTTCTGGTTCCCTTCAACGTCGCCTCGAACCCCCGAAGAGCGAGCTCTCTCCCCCGCCGTGCGCTCGCCGTCGTCCCGTGCGTGCGGCGAAGATGCGCGAGAAGCTGAACCAGCTTTGCGTGGAGCTTCTTTCGATCGTGCGTCCCACGAATCTCTCTGACACCGCGGAGCAAGTCTTGCGTGATGGACACATCGGCTTCCCCGAGCGCCGGCGCCGACGGCCCGCATCCGCTGACCAGCGCGAGACCGATGAGGCAGAGCGCCATCCACCGGGGGAGACGTGCGCGAGCCAATCGGACATGCCATCCGCACCTCCGCATCGGCACAGTCTTCATCCTGCAGCACATGGACATCGTCGCGCCCGCTGTCGTACGCCGAGAGAGCGATCCGGAGCGCTGATCAGGTCGGCGCCGGACTCCGTCATGCTGCGTCGGTCGAGCGCCCGCCGATCGACCTAGGTCGCGAGGGGGTCAGCCGTCAGGTCTGCGCGATCACGAGCACGACGGTCATGACGGCGAGCGCGACGCCGCCGACGGTGAACAGCCCGACGGTGCGGAATCGGAGCGGTCGGTGGCCGCCGGTTCGCAGCGCATGCTCCAACTCGCGCTGGCGTTGTGCGCCGACGATCAACAGCCCGACCGCGAGAGACGCGTAGCCGCAGCCGAGCAGAATGTACGGCCATGCGGCGACGCCGAGCAGTTCCGGGGCGAACCGGCCCACAGCGAGCGCCCCGGCGCTGGCGCCCAGCGCGGTGCGCCACCACGCCAGCCAGGTGCGCTCCGCAGCCATCGACGTACGCCGCTCCTGGTCGAGATCGGACGGCGACGTCAGAACTGGACGCGGTTCGTCTGCGGCGTCGGTGTGCTCTGAAGCCGCCGGCGGCTGCGCCATAGCCGCATCTAACACCGTTCGTCCGGTGGAGGCTTGGGAGCCGCCGGCCCTCGGCTGCATCCGCCGCTTCAATTGCAGCGGCCCACATCACGATGAACGCCGACACCCGCAAAGCCCTTACCCGTGACCTTCGCTACCGCCATCGTCGCTGCCCATTTCGACAGCCTCTGAGCTCACCCGCCAGCTAGTGGAGAAACGCGCGGTTCGTCTGTCCGACCTCGATCAGATGCCCGTCCGGATCGCGGACGTAGCAACGGATCTCTGCGCCGCGGTCCTGCGGCGGCGTGAGGGACTCCGCACCGCGCACGCTCCAGTCGGCATTGCACTGCCTCTATGCGTC
>CAWJUF010000021.1:0-44446 GCA_963845965.1 uncultured Actinomycetes bacterium
CGCTCGATGCAGCGCGCGACGACGATCATCCGCATCCCCCACTCCTGCATTCCCGGGGTCGCGGACATCGCGAGGACCTTGTCGACGACGGCCCGGTTCGTCCGGTCGATGAGCTCGTCGAGGTCGACGAGCCCGCGTGCCCCGTCGACGTCGCGGGCCGCGAACGCGTCGAGTGCGCGGCGCACCATCTCCGCCGCGCGGGCCCCCATCTCGCAGAGCCCCTCCACGAGCTCGGTGTGCCGCTCGAGTGCAGAGGAGAGCTTCGTCAGCTTCGCGACGGTGACGCTCTGGTCGCCGATCCGCTCGAGGTGGATCGAGCTGTGGAGCACCGCCAGCACGAGGCGGAGGTCGGTCGCCACGGGTGCCTGCTGCGCGAGGAGCTCTCCGATCGACCGCTCGAGCCGGTGGTAGCGGTCGTCGATCTCGTCGTCGAACGCGATCACCTCGTCGCAGAGCTCGACGTCCTGCGACTCGAGCGCGTTGATCGCTCCGGCCACCGCGCGAAGGACGACCTCGCCCTGCTCCTGGAGATCCGCCTCGAGCGCCTCGAGGCTCTGCTGGTACTCGACGCGCGCCACGTCTACCCGAACCGCCCGGTGACGTAGTCCTCCGTCCGTCGGTCGGACGGGTTCGTGAAGATCTTCGTCGTCTGGTCGTACTCGACGAGCGTGCCGTGGCGGCCCGTCCCGTCCTCGCGCACCTCGACGCTGAAGAACGCCGTCATGTCGGCGACGCGGGCCGCCTGCTGCATGTTGTGGGTGACGATCACGATCGTGTACTCGCGCTTGAGCTCGTGGATCAGGTCCTCGATGCGCGACGTCGAGATGGGGTCGAGCGCCGACGCGGGCTCGTCCATGAGGATCACGTCCGGCTCGACCGCGAGCGCCCGCGCGATGCAGAGGCGCTGCTGCTGACCGCCGGAGAGACCGAGCGCGTTCTCGGAGAGGCGGTCCTTCACCTCGTCCCAGAGCGCGGCATGGCGGAGTGTGCGCTCGACCCGCTCGTCGAGGTCCTTCGTCAGCTTCAGCACCCGGGGGCCGAACGCGATGTTGTCGTAGATCGACTTCGGAAACGGGTTCGGCTTCTGGAAGACCATCCCGATCCGCCGGCGCACCTCCACCGGATCGACGTTCGAGCCGTAGAGATCTCTGCCGTGGTAGAGGACCCGGCCCGCGACGACCGCGCCCGGGATGAGGTCGTTCATGCGGTTGAAGCACCGGATGAAGGTGGACTTGCCGCAGCCCGAAGGGCCGATGAACGCCGTGACGAAGCCCTTCCGGATCTGGAGCGAGACGCCGTCGAGCGCCAGGGCCCCGCCGTAGGAGACCGAGAGGCCCTCGACGTCGAAGACGACCTCGCGGCCGCGATGGTCGGAGTCGAGCTGACGCGCGAGCTGGCCGATCTTGGACGGGTCGATTCCGGCGGGCACGGGAACCTCGGTCGTCGTCTGCGACATCGGCGCCAGTGTCGGCCCGCCGGGCGCGCGCATGGGGCGCTGTCGGGTGAAAATCTGGTGAGAGACCGGTGAACGCGAGCCCTACGCGGCCACGGGAGTCATGGGACCTGCCGCCTCGCCAGCGGCCGCCTTCAGGGACTTGCCCCCGCCGCAGGCGGGTGATCCCCGCCACGGGATTCCGACTATGCGGAATCCCGTGTTGCGGAAGAAAACGTGCAGCGGATCTCGAGGCCCGCTCCCAGCCCGCCGAGCGCCTCGACCGTGCCGCCGGCCTGCGTGACGACGTGCTTCACGATCGCGAGCCCGAGCCCCGTCCCGCGGGAGGCCCGCGCTCGGTCGGCGCGGAAGAAGCGCTCGAAGAGCCGCCCGAGCTGCGCCTCCTCGACGCCGACGCCGTCGTCCGTACCGCGCAGGACGACCGCATCGCCGACACGCTCGATCGCAAGCGTGAACGTCGCGCCGGGCCCCGCGTAGCGGATCGCGTTCTCGGCGAGGTTCTGGGCGACGACGCGGATCATCCGGGGCCGGATCGCGAGCTCGATGCCCGGGTCGCCCTCGACCGCGATCGCGACCCCCGCCCGGCTCGCGCGCTCCTCGAGCTCGGCGGCGACCGTGTCGAGCTCGGGGCGCACGGCGACCGAGCCGAGCGAGACGACACGGGTGCCGGACTCGAGCTCGCTGAGGAACAGGACCTCGTCGATCAGCTCGCGTATCTGGTCGACCTCCGCCCGCGCGCGCTCGACGAGGTCTCCGACGTTCTCGCCGGGCAGCGTCGCCGTCTCGAGGAGCGACAGCAATCGCGCCAGCGGCGTCCGCAGCTCGTGGGAGACGGCGGCCGTGAAGCCCGCGCGGAGCTCCTCGTACGCGGTCAGGTCGCCGCCGCGCGACAGGTAGACGAGCCGCTCGCGGCGTCCGTCCACGTCGTACGGCACGACGAGCGGAATGATTCCCGCCTCGCCGGAGAGGAGGCCGTCCGGCAGCTTCCCACCCTCGTCGAGCCCCTGGATCGACTGGCGGGCGCGACGGCTGGCCGCAAGCACCCGGTCGTCGCTGTCCAGGACGACCACCGACTCGCGGCTCTCCTCGAGCAGCACCCTGGCCCGCGCGGCGTCGGCGTCCATCCTCACGGCGTTCTAACAGACGCCTGACGCAGAGCTTGCGTCCGGCTCATCGGCAGTTCAACCCAGAGGCGGTGAATGGAGGTCGTCAAACGACGGAAGGACCGACGATGAAGGGAAAGGTGACGGTACTCGTGGCGATCGGCGCCCTGGCGTTCGCCTCGGGCGCGCTCGCGGCGATGGTCGACGGGACATCGGGCAACGACCGCCTGCGCGGCACCATGCAGGCGGACGTGATCCGCGCGTTCGCCGGCGACGACTTCGTGAACGCGCGGGCGGGCAACGACCTCGTCCGGGCCGGCGGCGGCGCGGACGTCGTCCAGGGCGACCGCGGCAGCGACATCGTCTTCGGCGGGACGGGCTCCGACCGGCTCGACGCGGGCGGCGCCGACGACGTCGTGTGGGCAGGCTCGGGCGACGATGCCGTCTACGGCGGCGAGGGACCGGACGAGCTCCACGCCGGCACGGGGGACGACACGGTCCGCGGCGGACCCGGCGACGATCGTCTCTGGGCCGGCCCGGGACACGACGTCGTCCACGGCGGCGCCGGCGACGACGCGCTGCACGCGCTGGCGGCCGACGGCGCGGCGGACACGCTCGACTGCGGCCCGGGTCGCGACCGGGCGTGGGTGCTCGCGTCCGAGCGTCCGACCACGACGTTCCGCGGCTGCGAGACCGTCATGGTCGTGGTCGACGCCGAGCGCGGACGACGCGGCCGCGGAGGGCGACCGCGACGCCGACGCGGACTGAAGGCGGGGGGCGGGGCCTCGGCCCCGCCCTTCTGCGCTCGTTCACCACCCGGTTACCATCCCTTCACCATCCGTCGCCCCCGTTCCTGCGGCGGATCACCATCATTTGCGGCGGAAATGGCGAACATCCTGATCATCGAGGACGACGAGGTGATCGCGCAGGGGATGGCCCGCCACCTCCAGGCCGCGGGGTTCGACGCGGTCGGTGTCGCAAACGGCGAGACGGGCCTCGCGCGGCTGCGCTACGACCGGCCGGACGTCTGCGTGCTCGACCTCATGCTCCCCGGCGTCGACGGCTGGAAGGTGATCGAGCAGGCGCGCGGCGAGGGCATCGGCACGCCGATCGTCGTCGTCTCGGCACGCGGCACCGAGCACGACCGCGTCCACGCGCTCGAGATCGGCGCCGACGACTACCTCGTCAAGCCCTTCTCGATGAAGGAGCTCGTCGCGCGCGTCGGGGCCGCCGCACGGCGCGGAACGCGCGCGCAGGACCCGCGGCGCGGCGAGGAGATCGTGATCGAGGAGCTGCGTCTCGACCCGAGGAACGTGCAGGCCTACGTCGACGGCGAGAGCGCCGACCTGACGCCCACCGAGTTTCGCCTCGCCTACGCGCTCGCCCTGGAGACCGGTCGGGTCCTGACGCGCGACGAGCTGCTGCAGCGCGTCTGGGGCCGCCGCGCGTCCCACCGAGACCGAACGGTCGACGTCTTCGTCCGCAAGCTCCGCGAGAAGATCGACGGCCGCGCATCACGGCACACGTTTCTCCAGACGCGCTACGGCGTCGGCTACAAGCTCGAGGCCGAGCCGAAGTAGCGCGGGGGAACCCCATGGTTCCCCCGCGAGCCCCCTCCTTCGGTGTCGCGATCCGCCGACAGCGCACCTGGCCTCACGGCGGGCGAAGCCGGCCTTCGGCCATACGGCACGTCTCCGCAGCAATCCCGATCTGGGATACCGGATTGTTCAGATATACTTAGCTTCACGAATGATTCGTGAGGCTACGCGTTCACCGCTCGAAATCGCCGGAGAGCTTCGTCCGGCGCTCCTCCGCCTCGCTCGAAACCTGCGTCGCGAGACCGATGCGCTCGGCGTCACCTCGCACCAGGCGACGCTGCTCGCGCTCGTGGACGCCCAGCCGGGGCTCTCGCTGCGGGAGCTCGCCGATGCGGAGGGCATCTCCGCGCCGTCACTCTCCGGACACGTCGACCGGCTCGAGACGGCGGGGCTGCTGCGCCGCGTGCGGTCCGAGGACGACCGCCGGCGGGTCGGGCTCGAGCTGACGCCCGACGGTCGTGCGATCCTCAGGCGGGTCCGCGCCCGCCGTACGACCTGGCTCGCCGATCGGCTCGCCCACCTGTCCGACGAGGACCGCGAGCGCGTCGAGGCGGCGCTCCCGGCGTTGCGTCGGATGCTGGAGCCGCGCCCGTGAGGCTCCTCTCGATCACGCTCCGCAGGCGCACCTTCCGCTCGCTCCGCCGCCACCGCAACTACCGGCTCTTCTTCGCGGGCCAGGTCGTCTCGGTCGCCGGCACGTGGATGCAGAACATCGCGCTCGCGTGGCTCGTGATCGAGCTGTCGACCTCCCCGCTCGCCGTCGGCGCGCTCGCGTTCTGCCGCTTCGTGCCGTTCTTCCTCTTCGGCCTCGTCGCCGGCGTCGTCATCGACCGGCTCGACACGCGCCGGCTCCTGCTCGCGACGCAGGCCGCCGCGATGGTCGTGTCGATCGCGCTCGCGGTCGTGACCCTCTCCGGCTGGGCGACACTGCCGGTCGTCTACGCCCTGGCGGCGATCGGCGGGCTCGTGCTCGTGTTCGACGCGCCGGGACGGCAGACGCTGACGTTCCAGATGGTCGGCGAGTCGGAGCTGCAGAACGCCGTCGCGCTCAACTCCGGCCTCTTCAACGCCTCTCGCGTGATCGGCCCCGCGCTCGCCGGGCTCCTGATCGCGGTGGTGGGGACCGGCCTGTGCTTCGTCGTCAACGCGATCAGCTTCCTGGCGGTGCTCGTCGCCCTCTACCTGATTCGCGAGGACGAGCTGTACCCCGTCGAGAAGCGGCCCGGGACGAAGGTCGTCGCCGGCATTCGCGAGGGCCTGGCCTGGGCGGCGCACACGCCGCTCGCGCGAATCGTGCTCTGCGTGGTGACGGTCGTCAGCCTCGTCGGCTTCAACTTCAACGTGCTCGTCCCGCTGCTCGCCTCGCAGACGCTCGACGTCGGCGCGGGCACGTTCGGCCTGCTCTCGGCGGCCTTCGGTCTCGGCGCGCTCGGCGGCGCGCTCGCGCACGGCCAGCATGCGCGAGGCGAGTCCGCGGGTCTTCGTCGGCGGCGCGGTCGGCTTCAGCCTCGCCATGCTCGGGCTCGCGTTCGTCCACTCGGTCGACGTCGCGCTCGTGCTCCTCCTGCTGCTCGGCATGTCGTTCTCCTTCTTCACCTCGAGCGCCAACGCGCTCGTCCAGCTCGCCTCGCCGCCGCATCTGCGCGGGCGCGTGATGAGCCTCTACCTGTTCGCCTTTGCCGGGCTCGCCCCGATCGGCGGCCTCGTCGCGGGCTTCCTCGCCGAGCAGGGCGGAACGGAGCTCGCGTTCGGCCTCGCGGGCGTCGCCGGCCTCCTTGCCATCGCATGGGCGGCCTACTCCCTGTTCTCGGAGCCTCTGCGGCCCGCCCGGGTCGAGGCGTGACGGGACAGCACCGCTGCGTTACGGTTCCTGTCGGCATCGCACGGACGTGACCCCGCCGCCGCCGCGGCATCCCGGACGTGCGATGCCGAAACTCTGCCGCCCTACAGCTGGTCGACCGACGTCAGCCAGAGCGGGCCGTCGGCCGCTTCGAGACGAAGCGTGTCCGGATCGTCCGGCTCGTCGAGCGACGCGTCCTTCACGTGCAGGCGCCGGCCCTCGATCGTCGCCACCGGGCCGACGACGGACGGGTCGAGCATCACCTGCCAGGCGCGAACCTGGCGAAGGAGCTCGGCGCGCGTCTTGCCGTGGTCAAGCTCCACGTAGTCGTCGCCGAAGGGCCCCGCCCACGTCACGCCTTCCGAGCGCTGCGGATCGCCCCGCTCCCCCGCGAGGACGCGCCGGAGCGCAGCCGGGTAGAGCTCGCGGGCGAGCTCCTGCAGCACGGTCACGAGGCTGCCGATCCTCTGGTCGGCCGGCATCGGACGCGAGCCCTGGGCGAGCACCGGGCCGGTGTCGAACGTCTCGTCCATCAGGTGGAGCGTGAGACCCAGCTCAGCGTCGTCCTCCCGGATCGCCCAGGCGAACGGGTAGGGGCCGCGATGCCGTGGGAGAAGCGCGGGATGGCTGTTGACGACGCCCAGCGTCGGGATCGCGAGCACCTCGGGCGGGAGGAGCCAGCGGTAGCCGGCGCAGAGGCCGATCGCCGGCTCGTACGCCGCCGTGAGGCGGACGAGGTCGGCCTTGTCGGCCACGAGGCAGACGTCGATGTCGGCGGGGGTCTCGGACACGATCGACGCGCGCCGGCCGGCGTCCTCCTCGCTGCGAACGTCGCGCGGCGTGAGCACCGCGACGGGCTCGAGCCCGGACGCGCGCGCCGCCTCGGCCAGCCCCAGGATCGCCGCGGGAGATCATCGAGTAGATCACGGCGCGCATCGGCAGCGATCCTACGCGGTTCTCCCTCGGGAGCTCGAGCCGCGATCGTTACGCTGCGCAACGACATGACGCGAGACACGCCAGCACTACGGCCTCACCCTCGCGATCCTGACGATGGCGGCGACCGCGTATGCGCTCCAGCAAACGATGGTCGTCCCGGCGCTGCCGGAGCTCCAGCGCGAGCTCGGCGCGTCGACGACGTGGGTCACGTGGGTGATGACGGGCTTTCTCCTGTCGGCGGCCGTGCTCACGCCGATCCTCGGCAAGCTCGGCGACCGCTACGGCAAGGAGCGGCTGCTCGTCCTGTCGCTCGTGGCGTTCCTGATCGGCTGCATCGGCTGCGCGGCGGCTCCGGACATCTGGACGCTGATCCTGTTCCGCATCGTCTCCGGCGCCGCAGGCGCGGTCTTCCCGCTCAGCTTCGGCATCATCCGCGACGAGTTCCCGCCCGAGCGGATGAAGGTCGGGATCGGGCTCCTCTCGGCGGTGTTCGGGGTCGGCGGAGGGCTCGGGCTCGTCATCTCCGGGCTGATCGTCGACAACGCGAGCTGGCGCTGGCTGTTCGTCGTCGGCGCCGCCGGTGTCGCGGTGGCGATCGTGCTCGTTTACCGGTTCATCCCCGAGTCGCCCGTCCGTTCGACCTCGCGCATCGACGTGCCCGGGCGCGGCGCTGATGTCCGTCGTCCTCGTGACGCTTCCTGCTCGCGCTGTCCCAGGGGGCGAGCTGGGGATGGACATCCGCGGCGACCCTCGGGCTGTTCGCGCTCTCGGCCGTCTGCGCCGTGCTCTGGGTGGTGCTCGAGCTCAACGTCGACGAGCCGCTGATCGACATCCGCGTGCTCTCGGAGCGGCCGGTGCTCCTGACCAACATCACCGCGCTCATCTCGGGTTTCGCCATGTTCGGGTCGTTCATCCTCGTGCCCCGGTTCGTCGAGGCGCCGGGCGGCCTGCCCGACGCGATCGGCGACCGGCTCGGCTACGGCTTCGGCGCAACGGCGACGATGACGGGGCTCTACCTGCTGCCGGGCTCGCTC
Source organism: uncultured Actinomycetes bacterium (assembly GCA_963845965.1). Classification (GTDB taxonomy): domain Bacteria; phylum Actinomycetota; class Thermoleophilia; order Gaiellales; family Gaiellaceae; genus Gaiella. The sequence continues at coordinate 7,965 of CAWJUF010000021.1, forward strand.
CTCATGCTCGGCGCGGGTCCCGCGGCGGGGCTGCTCGGTCGCCGGTTCGGCTCGAAGTGGCCGCTCGCGACTCGGCATGGTGCTGATCGCCGTGTCGACCTTCGGGCTCGCCGCGCTCCACTCCGAGCCGTGGGAGATCGTCGTCTCGATGGCCGGGCTCAGCGTCGGGGTGGGCTTCGCGTTCGCCGCGATGGCGGCGCTCATCACCGAGGCGGTCGACCCGACCGAGACGGGCATCGCGACGGGCATCAACACCGTCATGCGCACGGTCGGCGCCGTGGTCGGCGCCCAGGTCGGCGCAGCGATCCTCACCGCGACGACGCTCCCGGGCACGGCCGTCCCGACCGAGGGCGCCTACGTCGGCGCGTTCCTGCTCTCGGCGGTGGCCGCCGCCTGCGCCGGCGTGATCGCCGTGTTCGTCACGCCGCCGCGGCGCCGGACGGCGCGCGAAGCTGGCGGTCGAGCCGGCATGAGCGTGGCGACCTCCGACGCGCGCCTCGTCGCCGAGGCGGTCGAGGGACTCGTCGCCGCGCTCGTGCATCAGCGGCGCTCCGCGCGCGACCCGGAGCCGGGCGAGCTCTCGACCTTCCAGTCGCTCGCGCTCGCGTCGATCGTCGACCTCGGCGCGTTGCGCCTCGGCTCGCTCGCGGACGCGCTCGGGACGACGGACGCGACTGCGTCGCGCACCGTCGACGTCCTCGAGCTGCACGGCTTCGCGACACGCCGTCCCGACACCGGCGACGGCCGTGGCGTGGTCGTCGAGCCGACGGCCGGCGGGCAGGGACGAGGTCCGGCGGCAGCGCCGGCGCCTGACGCGCCTCGCCGAGCGCGCGCTTCGTGACCTCGGCCCTGCAGAGAGCGAGCCGCGTCACCGCGGCGCTGGTCGAGCTGCGGGTGCTTCTCGACCGTCGCTGACCGGGGTCAGCCGATCGTCCAGGTGTCGGCCCCATGGAGCAGGGCCGCGAGGTCGCCCTCGCCCTTCTGCTCCACGCTCGCCTGCACCTGCTCGTGCACGAGATCCTCGTAGACCGGCCGCGCGACCGATCGGAACACACCGAGCGGTACGGCACTGGCGGTCTCCCACGCCAGCCGCGCGAGCGCGAACGCGAGGCCCGGGTCGTCGCGCAGCGGATCGTGGCGGAGCAGGCCGCCGACCGAGGCGTCGACGATCTCGAGCGTCCCGTCGGGCCGCATGCGCACGCCCTTCTCTCCCCAGCGAACCTCGTCGCCCGCGCTCAGGTAGAGGCGGTTCTCCTTGTGGTCACGGACGACGTCGAAGGCGCCGTCGTTGTAGATGTTGCAGTTCTGGAGGATCTCGACGAAGGCCGCGCCGCGGTGGGCGGCGGCGGCGCGCAGCACCTCGGCGGTGCCCTGCTTGTCCGTGTCGATCGCGCGCGCGACGAACGTCGCCTCCGCGCCGATCGCCACCGACAGGGGGTTGAAGGGCTGGTCGACCGAGCCGAGCGGCGTCGACTTCGTCACCTTGCCGAGCTCGGACGTGGGCGAGTACTGGCCCTTCGTGAGCCCGTAGATGCGGTTGTTGAAGAGGAGGATCGTGATGTCGACGTTGCGGCGCAGCGCGTGGATCAGGTGGTTGCCGCCGATCGAGAGGGCGTCGCCGTCGCCCGGTCACGACCCAGACGGAGAGGTCGCGGCGGGAGGTCGCGAGGCCGGTCGCGATCGCCGGCGCGCGCCCGTGGATCGAGTGCATCCCGAAGGTCTCGACGTAGTACGGGAAGCGCGCGGCGCAGCCGATCCCGGACACGAACACGAGGTTCTCGCGCGGGATCCCGAGCTCCGGCAGGAACGACTGGACGCCGGCGAGGATCGCGTAGTCGCCGCAGCCGGGGCACCAGCGCACCTCCTGGTCCGACTTGAAGTCCTTCGTCGTGAGCTGCACGAGGCCGTTGCCTCCCGTCATCGCTCGTTCCCCCGATCGGTGTCCGACTTCAGTCGGACACCTGCCAAACGCTGGTCGTGGACGAAGCTGTCCGACTGAGGTCGGTCACGGTGCGGGAACTCGTTCATGCCGCCTCCGCCATGGCCAGGATGGCCTCCTCGAGCTCGGCGGCGCTCAGGGGGCGTCCCCGGACCTTCGAGTACGAGACGGCGTCGACGAGGAACTCCGCGCGCACGAGCATCGCGAGCTGACCCAGGTTCATCTCCGGCACCAGCACCTTCGGGTAGCGCCGCAGGACGTCGCCCGTGTTGCGCGGCAGGGGGTTCAGGTAGTGGAGATGTGCCTGCGCGACCTTGATCCCGCGCTTGCGCACTCTCCGCGTCGCGGCCCCGATCGGCCCGAAGGTCGACCCCCAGCCGAGCACGAGCAGGTCGGCGTCCCCATCCGGGTCGTCAACGGCGAGCTCCGGGATGTCGGGGGCGATCCCGGCGACCTTCTGCGCGCGCAGCCGCACCATCAGGTCGTGGTTGTCGGCGTCGTACGAGATCGCGCCGGTGACGTCGGCCTTCTCGAGCCCGCCGATCCTGTGCTCGAGGCCGGCGGTGCCGGGAACCGCCCACGGCCGCGCGAGCGTCTCGGGGTCGCGCCGGTATGGCTCGAACGTCCCGCCGTTCGCCTCGGCGAAGCTCGTCGAGATGTCCGGGAGCTCGGCGACGTCGGGGATCAGCCAGGGCTCCGAGCCGTTCGCGAGGTAGGCGTCGGAGAGGAGGTACACCGGCGTGCGGTACTTGAGCGCGATGCGCGCCGCCTCGATCGCGGCGTCGAAGCACTGCGAGGGCGTCGACGCTGCGACGACCGGCACGGGGCTCTCGCCGTTGCGGCCGAAGAGCACCATCAGCAGATCGGCCTGCTCGGGCTTCGTGGGCATCCCCGTCGAGGGCCCGGCGCGCTGGATGTCGAGGATCACGAGCGGGAGCTCGAGCGCGATCGCGAGGCCGACGGTCTCCGCCTTGAGAACGACGCCCGGCCCGGCCGAGGCCGTGACCCCGAGCGCGCCGCCGAAGGACGCGCCGACCGCGGCACCGACCGCGGCGATCTCGTCCTCGGCCTGGAAGGTGACGACGCCGAACTCCTTCCTGCCCGCCAGCTCCTCGAGGATCGACGATGCGGGAGTGATCGGATAGGCGCCGAGGAAGAGCGGCAGGCCCGCGAGCTTCGACGCGGCGATCAGCCCGTACGAGAGGGCCGTATTGCCCGTGATCTGGCGGTACGTCCCGGGCGCGAGCGGTGCAGGGGCGACCTCGTACGAGATCGCGAAGTCCTCCGACGTCTCGCCGTAGTTCCAACCCGCGCGGAAGGCGCGCGTGTTCGCTTCGACGATCTCCGGCCGCCTGGTGAACTTCTTCGAGATGAAGTCGATCGTCCCGTCCGTCGGCCGGTGGTAGAGCCACGACATCAGCCCGAGCGCGAAGAAGTTCTTCGAGCGCTCCGCCTCGCGCGGCGTGACGCCCTCGATGCCCTTGAGGGCGCCGACGGTCATCGACGTGAGCGCGACCCCGTGAAGGTGGTAGTCGGCGAGCGAGTCGTCCTCGAGCGGGTTCGCGCCGTACCCCGCCTTCTGCAGCGTGCGGTCGTTGAAGGAGTCGGTGTCGACGATGATCGTCCCGCCCTTCGGCACGTCGCGCAGGTTGGCCTTGAGCGCCGCGGGATTCATCGCGACGAGGACGTCCGGACGATCGCCGGCGGTGAGGATGTCGTGGTCGGCGAAGTGGACCTGGAATCCGGAGACGCCCGGGAGCGAGCCGGCGGGAGCGCGGATCTCCGCCGGGAAGTCGGGAAACGTGGCGAGGTCGTTGCCGAGCATCGCGGTCTCGCTCGTGAACCGGTCGCCGGTGAGCTGCATGCCGTCACCCGAGTCGCCCGCGAAGCGGATGATCACGCCTTCGAGGGGCTCGACCTTCTTCGTGCTCACCCCGTTCAGCCTAGCGGGAGGCACGATCGCCGGGGTCGGCGCAGCGCGGTGTCAGACACCGATGTCCGCCTCACGAGGAGCGTCGCACGAGGCGGATGCCCCAGGCCGCGCCGGAGGCGAACAGCGCGTCCGCGTCGACCTCGTCCGCCCAGCCGAGGAAGTGGCGCTCGGGATCGTCCGGCGTCGCACCCTCGACGGCGAGGCGACTCTCCGCCGGGACGACGTCGCCGCCGGCGGCGAGCTCTTCTCGCCGGCGCTCGGCCTCCTCGGCCGCGGGCCCTTCCGCGTACCCTTTCCCCACGCCGTGGAGTCTAGGGCGCAGTGAGCGACGCTGCGGCCCGCCGGAATGCGTCGAAGCTCGGCTTCCGCTTGCCGTCGAACGTCACGAGCCCGGACTGCCAGCCCGAGACGCGCTGCTCGTCGCGGAGGAGAAACCACAGGAACATGTCGATTCGCGGGTTGGCGCGAACGATCTTGACCGCCTGCGTGAGGTACGCCGCCTGCCTCGACCGCGTGACGCCGAAGATCGTGTCGGGAGGGTTGGTCTGGTAGCCGTACTCCGTGACCCAGACGCGCGTCTTCTTTCCGTAGAGACGATCGAGCTCGGCGATCAACACGTCGATGTTGCCCAGCGTGACGGCCGTCGGCGGCCGCCCGCGCAGCCCGGGCGGCGGCCTGGTGGACGGCGTCTCGGCAGGGGAGCCGTAGTACGGGTGATGTGCGTAGGCGTCGAATCCCTTCGCGCCGCCCGCCTTCATCGCGCGCAGAAACGGGATCGGCGAGACCGACGGGCGGCTCGAGTTCGGGTTGTTGTTCCCGCGTGGGCTGGTCGCGCCGCACGCGACCTTCGACGAGCGCTGCACGGACTTGATCCCCTGGACGATCGCGTTGCACAGCTTCGCGTAGTCCCGGCCCGACTGGATCGTCCAGGACTTGCCCGTCCGTCGGTACTGGGGCTTGAGGAAGACGGGGTTGTTCGGCTCGTTCCAGGCCATCCAGAGGCTCACGCGCGGAAGCGTGACGCCGTCCGCGTTGACGAACGTGCCGCTGTAGCGCCTCTGGGCCGCGGCCGCGAAGTTCCGGAGATCGCGCGCGTTCGTCGGAGCGACGTTCCAGCCCTTCGCCGCGTTCGCCCAGGGCGGCGTCCCGATGATCGAGAAGACCGGCTGCATCCCGCTGACGATCGAGAACCGCACCGTGCGGTCGTAGGTGTCCCAGTTGTATGCCGGATCGTTCGGGTCTGCGGGCCGTTTCGGCTTCCGGGTCGTCACGCTGATCCCTGGTCCCGACCACCAGAGGTTGACACGCAGAAGCTGTGTTCCGGTCTTCTGGAGCTGCGGGAAGACGAGGTCGGGCTCGCCGTAGAGCACGACGCCGTCGTCGAAGATCCCGATGCGGAGCGAGGGCGACGCGGAGGCGGTCGGGGCGAGGATGCAAGCGGCGACGACGGCGAGTGCGGCGAGCGCCGCGCCCGTCCTACGCACGCGCCGTGTCCCTACCGAGCGACGCAAGCGTGCGGCGGAGCCCCTCGTCGAGCTGCGACCTCGGGCTGCCCAGCCGAGGATCTGGCGGGCACGCGTGATGTCGGGCTGGCGGACCTGCGGGTCATCGACCGGCAGCGCCTCGAAGAGAATCTGACTCGTCGATCCCGTCGCCGCGAGCACGGCCTCGGCGAGCTGGAGGATCGTGTACTCGCCGGGGTTGCCGATGTTGACCGGGAGGTGCTCGCCCGACTCGACGAGCAGGATCAGGCCCCGGATCAGGTCGTCGACGTAGCAGAAGCTGCGCGTCTGCGACCCGTCCCCGTAGACCGTCAGCGGCTTCTCGGCGAGCGCCTGGCTGAGGAAGTTCGGGATCGCGCGCCCGTCGTTCGGTCGCATCCGGGGGCCGTACGTGTTGAAGATCCGCACGATCGCGGTGTCGACGCCCTGCTGGCGGTGGTACGCCATCGTCAGCGCCTCGGCGTAGCGCTTCGCCTCGTCGTACACGCCGCGCGGGCCGATCGGGTTGACGTTGCCCCAGTAGGTCTCCGGTTGCGGGTGCATCTCCGGGTCGCCGTACACCTCGCTGGTCGAGGCGAGGAGGAACCGCGCCCGCTTCCACTTCGCGACGCCCAGCGCATGGTGCGTGCCGTACGAGCCCGTCTTCAGCGAGTGCAGCGGGAGCCGCATGTAGTCGATCGGGCTCGCAAGCGCGGCGAGGTGGTAGACGAAGTCGAGCGGCTCGTCGACGCGATGGGCACGCTGACGTCGTGGTGGAGAAACGAGAGCGCGTCGTCGCGCAGAGTGCTCGATGTTCGCGAGCGACCCCGTCTCGAGGTTGTCGAGGCAGATCACCCGGTGGTCCTTCGCGAGGAGCGACTCGCAGAGATGCGAGCCGAGGAAGCCGGCGCCGCCGGTGACGAGCGAGGTCGGCATCGCGGGCGATGCTACCCGGCGCCCACGACGGGTGAGCGTGTGCTTACGAAGTCCTCACGCAACCGCCGGCAGGCGTGGCGCCGCCCGGTGCCGATTGCCGCTCCGAGCGAGGGATAGCCGCCTGACTGTCGTTGCTGTAGCGTGGCCGCGTGGTCACGCCGTCCCCGCGTAGGGGTCGCCCACGGCGCGCCGGCCTCTTCGCTGCCGCTGTTCTCGTCTGTGTGCTCGCAGCCTTTCCCGCGGTGACGATCGGCGCCCGCGCGATGGCGACCGACAATGAGAAGAAGGTCGACATCTGCCACGCGACGAGCTCGGAGAACAACCCGTACTCGCAAACTCTCCGGCGATCGCGAACAACGGCGACCTCCACGGCGGCCACCTCGACCATGGCGACGACATCATTCCGCCGTACACGTACGTCGACAATGAAGGGGAGACACAGGTGTACCCCGGCAAGAACTGGACGCCCGAGCACCAGGCGATCTGGAAGAACGACTGCAAGCCGCTGCCGCCGCCGTCCCCGGATCCGATCACGCCGTTCCTCCAGTGCGTCGAGTCGACCGCGGGCGGCAGTCTCCTCGCGCACTTCGGTTACGACAACCCGAACGGGGCGGCGGTCGAGCCGCCTCCGAGCGAGAACTTCTTCTCTCCCGATCCGCCCGGTCGCGGCCAGCCGGCGTCTTTCCGGCCGGGCCGACACGAGGACGCCGTCCAGGCGGAGCTCAGCGGTGGCAGCGTGACGTGGCATCTGACCGGGAAGACTGCGCCGGCGAACGACAACTCGACGCGCTGTCGGGGCTCGATCACGATCGTCAAGCGACTCGTCCCCGAGAACGATCCGGGGCGGTTCGACCTCGAGATCGACGGGAAGGTCGCGGGGACGGGCTCCGCCGTCGGCGACGCCGGCACGACAGGCACCGTCGCCGTCGATACGGGGTCGCATACGGTGGGCGAGTCCGGGGCGGCCGGGACGACGCTGGAGGACTACACGATCTCGATCAGCTGCGCGGGGGGAGACGAGGCGGGCAGGACCGATCTCCGGTCACCGTGGACGGGGCGCGCCCTCGTGTGCACGATCACGAACAGGCCAAGCAGAAGCCGAAGCAGGTCTCTCCGGTGCTCGAATGCGTCCTCTTCGACGACGGGGAGCAGGACGTCGCGTACTGGGGCTACAGCAACACGAACGACCACGCCGTGACAGATCCCGATCGGCGACCAGAACAAGTTCACGCCGCCCCCAGCCGGCAGAACCAGCACCGAGACGTTCGAGCAGGGCCGCAAGGTCGGTGTCTTCCAGACGCCGTTCGACGCCTCGAGCGGCAACCTCGTCTGGACGCTGTCCGGGAAGACGGCGACCGCGTCGTCCGAGTCGGAGGCCTGCAACCCCACGGTCGAGCTTCGGAAAATCACGGTGCCGGCGGACGACCCGGGCGTGTTCCAGTTGCGTATCAACAACAACGTGGTCGCCACGGGCGGCAACGGAACCACGAGTGGTCCGCTCCGAACGGGGATCGGCGAGGGCAGCGTCGAGCGAGACGGCCGGTGCCGGAACAAGCCTCGCGAACTACGACTCGAAGGTCGAGTGCACACGCAACGGCACCGTCGAGGTGTCGGTGCCCGGAACGAAGGTCGACGGCAAAGTCGCGCGAGGGCGACGCGGTCGTCTGCACGTTCACGAACACGCGGAAGGGGACGCCGCCGGAGCCGCCGGAGCCGCCGACCCCGCCCACACCACCGACACCACCCACACCACCGACACCACCCACACCACCCACACCACCGACCCCGCCGCCGCGCGCCGCCGCCGCCACCCGGCCCAGCGCCGCTCCTCGACCTCGTCGTCACCAAGACCGTCGAGCCGACCACTGTCGTCGTCGGCGGCCGCCTGACCTGGACCATGACCGTGACGAACCGCTCGGCGGTCGCGGCAGCCGACGTCAACGGCCTCAAGCTCGACGACCCGCGCTCGTTCAGGACGCGCCTCATCTCGCTACGGGCGTCGCAGGGGACGTGCAGGCCCTACACCTGCAACCTCGGGCGGCTCGCGCCCGGCGCCTCGGCCACGGTGACCGCGGTCACCGTGGCGACGCGGGTCGGCGTGGTCGTCGACATCGTCCGCGTCGGCTCCGAGGAGATCGAGGCGAACTACCGGAACAACGTCGCCGCAGCGCTCGCCCGCGTGATCGGGCCGCTCACGCCTCCTGTCGGCCTCGACATCTGCCGGACGCTGGCGGCGGAGCCGAGGCTGCTCCAGAGCGGACGCTCGTCGGTGGTGCTCGTCACGGCGCGCAACCGGCTGGGCAAGCCGCTCCGCAGCTACCTCGTGCACGCTCGTGGCGCAGGGGTCAACGTCAGGGCACGTACAAACCGCCAGGGCGTCGCGCGCTTCACGATGGCACCGTCGCGCCTCGGGCTCGTCGTGTTCTCCTCTAGCGGCCGCGTGCTGTCGGCCAGAGGCCCGTCCTGCCGGACGCTTCTCGGCGTCCTGGGTGCGCAGGACACCATCGTCACCGGGTAGAGCTACGGGACGATGTCGACCGGCGTCCCGAGGGACGCGAGCCGGCCCAGCCGGGTGACGGTGTCGTTGGCGACGCGGATGCATCCGTGCGACACGGCCCGCCCGAGGAGCTCCGGCCGGCTCGTGCCGTGGATCCCGACGACGTTCGTCGGCCAGTCGGTCACGCGGGCGAAGGCGGTCGTCTCGAGCGCGAATGTCCCGAAGAACGGATCCGTCGGGACGAACGCGGACTGGACGTAGAAGTCGCGGCCCTGAGGGGTCGCCGAGCCGGTGGCGCCAACCGCCACAGTGGTGCGGAGGAGGAGCCTCCCGTCCCGAACGCGGCGCACCTCGAGACGACGCGAGCCGAGCCTCACGACGATCCGGTTCACGACAGGTCGCAGCTCGACGACGGGCGCGGGGATCCAGCCGCGTGCACCGTTCGGCCGCCCGGGAAGGCTGAGGCGGTACCACCACTCTCCGTCCGCCGCACGCCGCCGCGCGACCGCGAGCACGATCTGGAACTGGTGGTCCGGCCGGAAGCGATGGAGCGTCCGGACGACGGGCGCCGATCGTCGGGGAGCCGCGCGCACGACGACCGTCTCGACGAGCTCGCCGGCGGCCGGGAGCCGCGGCAGCGGCACCGTCGGCTCGGCCCCGCCGTTCGCCGCGCGCGCTCCGACCGTCGCCGACGCGGTCGGCGTGGCGCCAACCGGCGCCGCCAGCCATACGAGCGCGAGCGTCGCGAAGATCGCTGCGTGTCGTACGCGAGGGATCATGGCTGGACCATAGAGCCACGTTCGACCCGGGCTCGGCCGGGCGTGCCGCCACACCGCGCCCAGCAGGGCCTCAGCGCAACTCCTTGTTCGCCTCCTGGATCCATAACCGCGGCGTTGTCATGGGCGGCAAGTGACATCGGGCGGCTCCCAGTCTCGGCCGAGCGCGGCACACCGCTGACCGCCGACCGATGAGAATCCAGCGGCTGTTTCGTCGTAGGGGTGCACAGGCCGTGCGAACCGACACCGAGGAGGTCCGATGCCAACGTCCGTGACCGTCATCGTGGGCACCCGCAAGGGGTGCTTCCTGCTGGAGTCAGACGGCGACCGGCGCGACTGGGAGGTGCGGGGCCCGTTCTGCGACGGCTGGCCCGTCTACCACGCGATCCACGACCCCGCGACCGGCACGCTCTTCGCCGCGTGCGCGAGCGAGTGGCACGGTGCGGGCGTCTGGCGGAGTTCCGATTTCGGCAAGAACTGGGAGCTCTCGAGCGAGGGTCTCTCGTACGTCGAGGACGGCGACCTCAAGCTGTCGAAGGTCTCCGGGCTGACCGCCGCGCACGGGCGCCTCCTCGCAGGCGGCGAGTCGGCGGGCGTGTTCGAGAGCCGCGACGGCGGCGCCACCTGGTCGCTCAAGACCACGCTTGACGGGCAGCCGGGCCGAGACGAGTGGAACATTCCGACGAACCAGCCGCCGGGTCACCTCGGCCTTCCCGCGATCCTTCCGCACCCCGAAGAGGCCTCGCGCTTCTGGGCGATCGTCCAGGGCTTCGGGATCTTCGAGACCACCGACGACGGCGCGTCGTGGACGCCTCGCAACAAGGGCCTCCGCGCCGACTGGCCACTCGAGAACCCGGAGGTTGGCTACTGCGTCCACAAGCTCGTGATGTCCCCCGTGGACGCCGACCGCCTCTACCAGCAGAACCACGTCGGCATGCACCGCAGCGATGACGCGGGTCAGTCGTGGGTCGAGATCACCGAGGGCCTGCCGACCGAGTTCGGGTTTGCGGCGGCCGCGCACCCGCACGACCGCGACACGTTCTACGTGATTCCGCTCGACCCGGGGCACGGGCGCTGCATGCCGGACGGCAAGGCGGCCGTGTGGCGCACGCCGGACGCCGGATCGACGTGGCAGCGGCTCGACCGCGGCCTCCCGCAGGAGGACGCCCACCTAGGCGTGCTCCGCGAGGGCATGGCCATCGATGCGCTCGACGTCCCCGGCGTCTATTTCGGCACGAGCACCGGCCAGGTGTTCGCGAGCGCCGACGAGGGCGAGACCTGGACGGAGATCGCGAGTTACCTGCCGGCGATCGCGTCCGTCGAGGTGGCGGTGGCCGCGTAGATGGCCGACGTCCGCCTGCCTCCCACGCTCCCGTCGCTCTACGCCGACCTCCCGCGACGGCTCGAGATCGACGCGGCGACCGTGAACGACGTGATCGACCGACTCGACGAGCGCTGGCCCGGCCTCCGCGACCGGCTCTGCGAGCCCGGGCCCGCGCTCCGCACGCACATCAACGTCTACGTCGACCGCGAGCGAGCCGGGCTCGACGCCGCCCTCGAGCCCGGCTCGCGGGTCGACGTGATCGCTGCGATCAGCGGCGGCTAGGAGGGCGAAACAGCCGCCATGTCGCCAGGGCAGTGGCGGCACCCAGGAACGGAGACCGTTCGCCAAGCCCTCCTAGACCGCCTGCGGCACGAGGACGAGCGTGATCGATCCCCGGCGCGCACGTGGCGCGGGGATGAAGCGCGACAGCAACACCTCGTGCGCGGGCGCGATTACGCGCAGGTGGATGTGCGGCGGCGTCCCCTCGTACTGAGCGGGATACGGCCCCTGGAACCGGAAGCGGCCATTGCGGTCGGTGATCACGGTTCCACTGAGGGCGCGAGCGTAGACGCCCTTTGCGTTCGCCTGCCAGAGCTCGACCCGCGCACCACGGATCGGCTTGCAGTTGAGCGAGGACACGACGACGCCGGTCAGGACATGCCCCTCGCCGATGCTCGCGCGGACGGGCGGCATCCCGCGTCCGAACGGGCCAAAAGCATCAGGCACCGTCGGGGTACATCCGGGCGCAGCGGCACCGGTCGCCGCGACGGCGAGCGCGGACGTCGTAACGACCGCGGCGAGCAGCCCACGCAGCCAAGGCATGCGCAGGTGATAACAGATCGGGCTGGGCGATCGCGGGCAGCGGCACTCAGCGCAGCTCCTTGTTCGCCTCCTGGTCGAACCACATGGCGAAGAGCGTGAACTGCGTGCCCGAGACGAGGAGCAGGGCGACGAGGACGATCGTGGCGGTGGTGATCTCGTTTCCCCAGAAGATTCGTGACGCGGCGACGACGAGGCCGAGGAGGAAGCCGACGACGGTCATCAGGATCCCGAGCACGTAGAAGAAGACGAGCGGGTGGAAGTCCCGGATCACGTACTTCTCCTTCATCCGCCACCAGAAGCCCTTGAACAAAAGCCACGCGATCCGCGGCGCGACGCTCCGGACGCGGATCCCGGAACGCTCCCCGACTCCGTAGATCGGCCGCGACGGGACGTCCCGGACGCGTGCGTTCTGCACGTTCAGGTGGACGAGCATGTCGTTCGGGAACCCGTAGCGGCGGTAGAGCCGGTCGAGGTCGAGCCGGCGCAGGGCGTCGAGGGAGAGCGCCGTGTAGCCCGCCTGGGAGTCCGCGACGTGCCAGTACCCGGAGGCGATCTTCGTCAGGAGGGAGAGCATCGCGTTGCCTAGATAGCGAACATGGGGAATGAGCTTCCAGGCCTCACCGCTCACGAGCCGGTTCGCCTTCGCGTACTCGACCTCGCCCCGTGCCACCGGAGCGACGAGGGCTTCCAGCTCGGCGGGGTCCATCTGGTTGTCGGCGGCCATCACGCAGGTCACGTCGATGCCGAGGTCGCGCGAGCGCTCGTAGCCGGTCGCGATCGCCGCGCCGACGCCGCGATTCTCGTCGTGCACCAACACCTCGAGCCGCGGGTCGCCCGTCGCGCGTGCGCGCTCGACGGTCGCGTCGCCCGACCGGTCGTCCACGACGACGATCGCGTCGACGAAGTCCGGGATGCCGCGAATCGTGTCCGCGACGAGAAGCTCCTCCTGGAACGCGGGGACGACGACGGCGACGCGCTTGCCCTCGACCACGGCGGACCTCTACGCGGCGGCCGAGCTCCTGCGCCGCAGCCACGGGTCGGCGATGAGCGCCGCGAGCGCGCCGAGCAGGAGCCCCGCGAGCGCGCCGATCGCAGCGGCGTTGCGCCTGCTGGTGGCGGACGCGCGGACGGCGACGGCCGGCTGGACGACCCGGGAGAGCTCGACGTTCTCGGCGAGAGCGAGCTGCTGGCGGCCAGAGTTCAGGTCGGCCACCGTCGACCCGCGGCGCGACTCCGCCGCGTTCACCGTTGCGTTCGAGTTCGTCGAGACGAGCAGCTTCTCCGCGAGCGAGAGGGTCGGATCGGCGTTCGCGGCCTGCTGCTGTGCGAGCGCGGAGTCGATCCGCGCGCCGATGTCCTCGAGCTGGCTCTCGTTGTTCGCGATCTGCCGCTTCAGGAGCCGTATCTTCCGGTCGACGTACGGCACGACCTCCGAGACCACGGTGTTCGCGTACGAGTCGGTCGCCTTCTCCGCCTTCGCCCGGGTCGGCGCGCGGACCGCGATCTGGACGAGAGGAGACAGGGTGCGCGACACCTGTCCGGCCTGGACGACGGGGGTCGACGTCACGTTCCCCCGCAGCCCGCCGGGACTCATGCCGGCCGCGTTCGCCGCCGCTCTGGTTGCGGCCTCGCTACGGATGATCTCGCTCACGGTCTTCGGGTTCGTCTGGAGGCTCTGGATCTGACTGCCACCCCCGGGGGTGAACGGCTGGCCGAGATAGAGGAGCGCCTCCGCCTTGTAGACGTCGCCGCTGCCGATCGAGACGAGCACGCCGAGGATCGCGCCGAGGACGAGGCCGCCGACGGGCAGCCACCAGCGCGCTGTGATCCGCTCCCAGCCCGAGCGCAGGTCGACCTCGCGCTCCGCGTTCGGGTCCACACCGCTTTCCTTCGTCCGCACCTCGCTCACGGCGCCGCGACCCTAGCAGCGACCCATTCCCACTGGGCGCGAAGCCCGTCGGAGAGGCCGGTGGTCGGCTCCCACCCGAGATCGACGCCCGCTTTCGTCACGTCGGCGCGCGTGCGGCGAACGTCGCCGACCGCGGCACCGTGGCGCTCGATCGCGAGCTCGCGCCCGGCGACGCGCTCTGCGAGCGCGATCGCCTCGCTCATCGAGGCCTCCTCGCCGCCGCCGACGTTGTAGATCTCGCCAGCCCGCCCTCGCTGCATCGCGGCGACCGTTCCCGCGACGGCGTCGGCGACGTAGGTGAAGCTGCGCGACACCGACCCGTCGCCGAAGAGCCGGAACGACGTCCCGGCCGCGAGGGCCTCGAGCATCGGCGTGAACGCCATGTCAGGCCGCTGACGCGGGCCGTAGACGGTGAAGTACCGAAGCCCGACCGCGTCGAGCCCGGTCGTGCGCGAGTGTGCGAAGGCGAGGTGCTCGACGCACAGCTTCGTCACGCCGTAGGGCGCGATCGGGCGCGGTACGACCTCCTCGGTCGTCGGGTACGTCTCGGCGTCGCCGTAGACCGAGGAGGAGGACGCGTACACGACGCGCGCGCCGCGCCGCGCCGCCGCCTCGAAGAGACGCCCGCTCGCATGGACGTTCCGTTCGACGTAATGCTCGAACCCCGGCCCGAAGCTCGCCCGGACGCCGGGCTGGCCCGCGAGGTGGAAGACGGCATCGACCTCGCCCAGGAGCGCGTCGAGATCGGCGTCGAGCAGGTCCGACTCCACGATGCCGCGGCCGGCGGCGTTCTCCCGCTTGCGCACCGGGTCGTAGTAGTCGTTGAAGGAGTCGAGCCCGACCACGTCGTGGCCCTGCGCCGCGAGAGCCTCGGCGAGGTGCGACCCGATGAACCCGGCGGCGCCGGTGACCAGGTACCGCATCAGGCCTGTCCCGGCTCGGCGGCGAGGGGGTGCGGCAGCTCCTCGGCGAAGGGGACGAGCTCGCCGTCGCCGTCGGTGACGAGACAGAGGTCCGAGAAGAACCGCGTCATCACGACCCCGGCGCGGAACTCGCCGAGCCGCGGCTCGGGGCCCTCGCCGCGGGCGAGCGCGAGCGCAAGCTCGGGGTAGCGGCTTCCCGCGGCAAGCGGCAGCGGGAACGCGCCGCCGAAGCGCGGGTTCACGTCCGTCACCGGCAACGAGCCGTCAGGCTCGCGGAAACACTGGATGTTGGCCGGCCCGACGACCCCGATGACCTCGGCGACTCGCGCACCGTGCTCGATCAGCTCGCGGTCCTGGAGCGACTCGCCCTTGATCGACTCGCCGCCCTTCGACTGGATCATCGAGCGCGGGATCGCGTTCAGGCAGCGCCCGTCCGTGTCGGAGAAGACGTCGATCGAGAACTCCACGCCCCGGCAGCACTCCTGCACCATTGACTCGACCGGCGTCGTGCGGAGGTGGAAGTCGAGCTGCTCGGAGTCGTCAGCCCGATAGATGTGCCGCGAGCCGAAGCCCTCGCGCACCTTGACGAGCAACGGATAGCGGGCGTCGTCGGGCACCTCGCCGGGGAGCCAGGTGCGCGGGCTCGGGATCCCGTTCGCCTGGAAGAAGGCGTGTGCGAGGTACTTGTCCCCCATCGTCCGGCACACCTCGGGCGAAGGGGCGAGGACGAGCGCCGGCGTCAGCTCCGCGCGGGCGGTCGACACGATCTCCTGGTCGAGGTCCGTGAGCGGGACGACGAGCCGCACGTCGTGCT
Organism: uncultured Actinomycetes bacterium; assembly: GCA_963845965.1. Taxonomy (GTDB): domain Bacteria; phylum Actinomycetota; class Thermoleophilia; order Gaiellales; family Gaiellaceae; genus Gaiella. The sequence continues at coordinate 23,319 of CAWJUF010000021.1, forward strand.
CGGCAATGAGGTCGGCGAGCGCCTGGACGTAGCCCGGGTCGTCGACGCGCGGGACGAGCGCTCGGTGGTCGGCGTGGTACAGCGCGGGCGCGAGCGGGTCGAGGTCGGCGGCGACCGTCGTCGCGCCCGCGCGCGCGAACGCGCTGACGATGTCGACACGCTGGCCGGCACAGGTGAAGAGGACCGCCGTCATCTCGACGTCGGAGGGTAGCGGGGTCAGAGGACCAGGAACGGCAGCTGAACCGCGACGAGCGCGCCGAGCGCGATCACTCCGGCCACCGCCCACCGGTGGCTTCGGGGGCGCAGCACGTCGATCACGAACGCCGCACCGACCGCCGCGGCGGGGAGCGCCATGAGCAGATATGTCCCCTTGATCGTGTCGCCGTCCGTCGACGGGTAGCGCACCGCGAACACAAGGTACGCGGCCGCGACCCCGGCGGCCGAGAGCGGAAGGACCGCCAGGGACGCCGAGCGCCGCGCGCTCGCCACCAGACCGAGGGTGATCAGCCCCGCGAGCGCGAGCAGGGACGGGATGACGCCGACGAGCATCTGGCGCGCCCGGTCCGACACGACGCTCGCCGGGAGGAGCTCCGCCGGAGCCGGCGGCGGCGGGCTGTCCCAGGTCAGCGCCCAGTCTCCCCACCAGTCCGCGTAGAGGTGGGGGACGAGCTCGTTCCGGAAGAGCGGCGTGATCGGGTGCTCGAAGGACCGGAGCGTGTGGAGGCCGACGTAGAAGCTCGCCGGCCGCCGATGGAAGATCGACTCGGACGGCGGCGGACGGTTGAACGCGAAGGCGCTGCCGTGCGCGACCTGCTCGTTCGCGAGCCACGGCCCGAGGAGGACGAGCGCGACCGCCGAGCACACCGCGAGAGGCGCCCAGCGCCGCGTACCCCAGGCGTCGAGAGCGGCAGCGACGAGCACCGCCACGAGGACCGGGAGCGCCCAGGCGCGCGTCAGGCAGGCGAGGCCGAGGAGCGCGCCGGCGGCCGCGGCCGACCCGAGCGTCCACCTGGCCCGGAACGCACGCGCGGCGACGAGCACGCCGCCGGTCGCGAGGGCCACGGCCAGGGTCTCCGGGTGGTACATGGCAGATGCGCGGACGAGCGCCGGCGACGCCGCGGCGAGGACGAGCGCGACGAGGTGGAGCGCCCGCCGCTCGGGCCAGAGGACGCGCGCGAGGAGGAAGGCCAGCAGGCAGATCGCGAGGCCGGCCGCGGCGGCGAGAAGCTGTCCCGGACGCTGCGCGTGGCCCAGGCCGAGCGCGGTCGTCAGCCGGCCGAGCGCACCGGCCAGGCCGAACCAGAGCGGCGGCGTGTGCCAGACACCCGACTCCGCCTCGGACGGCAGCCGATACTCCCTCGAGACGACCTCGGCATAGCGCTCGTTCGCGAACGCGTCGTACCCGCGCAGCCAGTCGTAGTGCCACGCGTTCCAGGCGAGCAGCGCCGCCTCTGCGACGAGCACCGCCGCGGCGGCACCCCAGTAGCGACGCGACGCCGACTCAGTACGCGCAGTCGTACGTCACCTGCCGCTGGGTGGGAGACGGCTCGCGCAGCCAGAGCGCGACGTAGCGGCCGCGCACGTCGAGCCGGGTGCCCGGGTCGCCGAGCGCGGCGTAGCCGGCCCGCAGCCGCTCGACCTCGGCCTCGCTCGTGGCCACGCTGAGCGTCACGAGCCCGCCCTCGACCGTCGTCCGCAGCGTGCCGCCGTGCGCGGTCGACGCCACCGGATCGGCGGTCGTCGGCTCGACCGCAAGCCCCTTCTCGCGCTCGAGGCAGCGGCGAGTCAGGTCGAGGAGAGTCGGGTCGTCGTGGGTCAGCGACCATGCCGATGCGACGGCCAGCTGGGCAAGGACCACGACGAGCGCAGCGACGAGCCCGATCCGCGCCGCCCGCCGCTCGCTCATTCCTCCGCGCGCCAGCCGCCGCTCGCGCCCTTGTACGTGCCGCCGAACAGCGCGAGCGGCGTCCGCAGGAGGATTGTCAGGTCGACGCGCGCGGATCGGTGCTCGACGTACCAGACGTCGAGCTCGATCCGGTCGGCCCAGGGAAGGGTCGCGCGCCCGTGGATCTGCGCCCAGCCCGTGAGGCCCGGCCTGACCTCGAGGCGGCGGCGCTGGCGCTCGGTGTAGCGCTCGACCTGGTAGCGGAGCGTCGGCCGCGGGCCGATCACGGACATCTCGCCGCGGACGACGTTCCAGAGCTGCGGCAGCTCGTCGATCGACGTGCGCCGCAGGATGCGGCCGACGCGCGTGATCCGCGCGTCCCCGCGGTCGACGGCGACCCCGGCGCCCTGCCGCTCGGCGTCGACGACCATCGAACGGAGCTTGAGCAGCTCGAAATCCTCCCCGTCCTTTCCCACCCGCGTCTGCCGGAAGAGCACCGGGCCGCGATCCTCGAGCTTCACCGCGAGCGCTGCCGCAGCGAGGAACGGGCTCGCGACGACGAGCCCGAGGCCAGCGAGCGCGACGTCCGCGACGCGGTTCACTCGCCGACTCGTCGCATGGGCTGACCCGTGACCTCCCCGATCAGCTCGAAGTGGCGGTCGCAGTGCCAGAGCTCCGCGCCCGCGTCCTCCGCGGCGGCAGCGGCCATCAGGTCGACGGGCGACGGGCCACGGTGGTAGCCGCGCCACGCGAGCTTCCCGAGTACCTCCAGAGCGCGCGCCTCGATCGCGGTCGAGACAGAGATGCGCCGCAGGATGCCGTACTCCCGAGCAAGCCCGCCGAGCGCATCTGCGCTCCTTGCGGCCCGCAACAACTCCAGTTCGATGACCGTCGTCATCACGACCCGGTCCGACTCCAGCGCCGTGGCAAGCGCGAGGGCGACATCGTCGTTATCGCGTCGCATCCAGACGCTCGTGTCCGCGAGTACGTCGCTCACGCCGTCGGGCGGCGCTTCCTCGGAGGCGTAGCCAGGTCATCCACAGGGAGCCTGGGACGCCGAAGCTCCTCATACTCCTCCTGCGTCGGAACTGGAAGCGTTCCGTCGAGGACCCTTTGTGCCAGCCGGCGCCGCAAGACGACTCCTCGGGCCTCGAGAAGCGCCTGATGAACCGTCTCCCTGAGCGTCTCGGTGCCAAGCAATTCGGCAACCTCGTCCGACAGTTCGCGATCGATATCGATGCTCGTCTTCACAGCCTTAGGATATCGAGTAGGGAGGTCGGCGGATATCCGCGCTTCGGGACATGTCTCAGCGCGTCCCCTCCGCGGCCTCCCACGTCGCAGGGACGCCGCGGCGCAGGTAGTTCCAGAGCGCCTGCGCGGTCGCCCACGTGACGTAGACGTAGTACCGCGCGACCGGGACTCCGGCTCCGAATGCGGCGAGCACGGCGAGCTGTCCGAGGAGCGCCAGCCCGTAGGGCCAGCCGGCCGGGGCGAGGAGGACGCTGGTGCCGAGCAGGGCGAGGTGGAGCACCCCGCTGCCGTAGCGCAGCAGGCGATGCGAGACGACGGAGACGAGGTAGACCGGCGGCAGCCGCCGGAACATCGAGCCGCGCAGCGTGATCTCCCAGCAGTGCTCGAACATCCGCACCTTGCGCGCGTACTCGGCCTCGTTCGTCGGGGTCGGCTTCTCGAACGCGAGCGCGGCCGGCTCGTAGACGGCGCGGCGGCCGGCTTGCACCATCCGGTAGGGGAAGGCGAGGTCGTGGCCCCAGCGCGGATCGATCTCGACGTAGTCGCCGCGACCGAGCGCGTAGATCGAGCCGTTGCCGCCCGTCACGGAGCCGAGGCGCGACTCCTGCTCGCGCAGCCAGAGCTCGTAGCGCCAGTAGAGACCCTCGCGGTTGGAGCCGGCCGCATTTTCGAGCCGCAGCCGACCGCAGACGTAGGCGACCTCGGGGTCGGCGAGGTTCGCGACGAGCCGCGCGAGCGCATCGGGGGCCCACGTCGCATTCGCGTCGGAGAACGCGACGACGTCGCTCGCCGTTTCCCGGACCGCCCGGTCCTGTGCAGCGACCTTGCCGCCGCGAGGGCAGTCGAGCAGGCGAACGCGCGGCTCCCGCGCGGCGACGGCCAGGACGAGCTCGTTCGTCCGGTCGTTCGACGCGTCCGAGGCGACGACGATCTCGAGCCGGTCGGCCGGGTAGTCGAGCGCGAGGAGGTTGTCGAGCCGGCGCTCGATCACCGCCTCCTCGTTGTAGGCGGCGACGATCACCGTCACCGACGGCTCGGCCGCCGGGTCCTTCGCCACCCGCCGCTCCCGCACGCGGGCGAGGGCTCCCGCAGCCAGCGGGTAGCCGACGTGTGTCCACGCGAGCGCGGCTGCGGAGCCCCAGAACACCGTCCTCAGCACGGGCATCCGCGCGAGTGTAGTTCCGCCCGCGCAGCTAGTCTCGCCCGCGATGAGCGACCGCGCCCACGGCCGTCCCATCCGCGTTCTCCGGGTGATCGCGCGCCTCAACGTCGGAGGCCCTTCGCTGCACGTCACGTACCTCGCCCGCGGGCTCGCCGAGCGCGGCTACGAGACGACGCTCGTCGCCGGGGACGTCGGGCGCGGCGAGGAGTCCATGGCGTTCGTGGCCGAGAGCGAGGGCGTCGACGTCGTGCGCCTCCCCGGGCTGTCTCGCGCGCTCTCGCCGTTCCGTGACGCGGCGGCGGCCTGGCGCCTCGCGCGGATCATCCGCAGAGTGCGGCCGGACGTGGTGCACACCCACACCGCGAAGGCGGGCGCTGTCGGCCGGCTCGGCGCGCTGCTCTCGGGCACGCGCCCCGTGATCGTCCACACCTTTCACGGCCACGTGCTGCGCGGGTACTTCGGCCTCGGTGGGACGCTGGTCTTCCGAGTGATCGAAACGACGCTCGCGGGCATCTCGGACCGCCTGATCGCCGTCAGCCCGGAGGTTCGGGACGAGCTCGTGCGCCTGCGGGTCGCGCCCAAGGGCAAGTTCTCGGTGATCCGCCTCGGAATCGAGCTCGAGCAGCGCGTCCGCTTCGAGGGCGACCCCGCCGAGGTGAGGCGCAGGCACGGGATCCCCGCCGAGAAGTTCGTCGTGGGGTGGTTCGGCCGCATGACCGCCGTCAAGCGCACGGAGGACCTCCTCACCATGCTCACCGGGACGAGGGAGCGCGGCATCGACGCGATGCTCGTCCTCGTGGGGGACGGCGACGACCGCCGGCTCCTCGAGCAGCGCGCGCACGACCTGGGCATCGCGAGATCGTGCCTCTTCCTCGGCTACCAGGAGAGCGTCGCGCCGTGGTTCGCAATCTGCGACGCGGTCATCCTCACCTCCGCGAACGAGGGAACGCCGGTCACCCTCATCGAGGCACTGGCGGCCGGACGGCCGGTGGTCGCGACCCGGGTCGGGGGGGTCCCCGACGTCGTCGACGACGGCGAGACGGGGTTCCTCGTCCGTTCCGCGGACACGCACGCCATGGCGGAGCGCCTCGAGATCCTCGCCCGCGACCCGGAGCGGCGTGCCGAGATGGGCCGGCTGGGCCGCGACCGCGTGCTCGGCCGCTATGCGGTCGCCCGGCTCCTCGACGACGTCGACGGCCTCTACCGCGAGCTGCTCGGCGAGGCGAGCTCCGCGACGAGCTCGCGGTAGCGATCGAACGCGACCGAGCGGTCCGCCTCGCGTTCGACCCAGGCGCGACCCCGCTCCCCCATGCCGTCGAGCGACACGCGGCCCTCGACGACGTCACGGATCACGCCGGCCACGAGCTCGGGGCGCCCGGGAGGCAGGACGAGCCCGCAGCCCGCCTCCTCGACGAGCCGGACGGTCTCGCTCTCCCGGTCCGCGGACACGAGGACGGGCCGGCCGCCGGCCAGGATGCCGTACACGCGGCTCGGCACGACGTACCCCGCGAGGCCGCGCGCGAGGCCGACGTAGTGGAGGTCGCCCGACGCGAGCGAGAGAGGCAACAGCTCGCGCGGCTGGTACCCGAAGAACCTCACCGTGCTCGTCACCTCGAGCTGCTGCGCGAGCCGCGTCACCTCGCCGTGCCGTGCGCCGAAGCCGATCACGACGATCTGCAGGCCCTCGAGGTCCCGCAGGAACGTCGCGGCTCGGACGAGCGTGTCGAGGTCCTGCGCGTGACCGATGTTGCCCGAGTGCATGACGACGAACCGCCCCTCGAGCCCGTGCGCCTCCGACCACTCGTTCGAGCGCGGTTGCGGCGTCAACTCGGTCGTGTCCACCCAGTTCGGGATCACGACGACCCGCTCGGGAGGTGCGCCCTTCTCCTCGAGACGCAGCTTCATGGTCTCGCCGATCGCCACGACACGGTCGGCCCGGCGGAGGTAGAGGGCGACGAGGGCGCGCAGCATCCCGAGCACCGCGGGCTGCTCCATGCGCTTGATCCGCTCGGCGATCTCGGGAAACACGTCCTGGCTGATGACGAGCAGCGGCACGCCGAAGCGGCGCGCGACGGCGAGGCCGAGGTCACCGACGACAGGTGGGTCGGTCATGCAGAGCACGAGGTCGGGACGCTCGCCGCGCAGAGCGGTCAGCGCGGAGTCGCCGAGGTAGCTCGCGTAGTTGACCGCGCGGCGGTGGAGCTGCGTGCGGTCGTACGCCGTCGAGCGCGTCCGGACGATCCGAACACCGTTTCGCAGCTCCTCGGGCGGAAGGTCGTGCCCGCGCAGGTGGCCCGTGACGACCGTCACGTCATAGTCGCGCGCGAGCGCCTCGCAGAGCTGGGCGAGCAGTTGCGCCGTCGCTTCGACGCCGGGCCAGTAGTACTGGTTCAGGACGAGGATTCGCGGCCGGGAGCTCATCGACCGCTCACGCTAACGCACGCCCCGCGTAGGGTCAGCGCGGATGCGCATCCTGCTCGCGAGCCCGGCGTACTGGCCCGCCCACGCGTTCGGAGGGCCGGTCGTCGTCGCGCGCGAGCTCGTCTCGCGCCTCGCCGCCCGCGGTCACGACGTGGACGTCGTGACGACGACGCTCACCGACGTCGGTCGGCGCCCTGGACGCCGCACGAGGGTCGAGACGGTCGACGGCGCACGCGTGACGTACCTCGCGACGCCGTTCCGGTATCGGTGGATGGGCATCACGCCCACGCTGCCGCTCGAGCTGCGCCGCCTCGCACGACCCGACGTGACCCACGTGATGGGATTCCGCGACCCGGTCACCACAGGTGTCGCCGCGTGGTGCCGCATGCGACGCGTCCCGTATGTCTTCGAGCCCGTCGGGATGTTCGCGCCCAGGCTTCGGAAGCTGGCATTGAAGCGCGTCTTCGACTCCACCGTGACCCGCGGGGTCGCGTCCGGGGCGCGGCTCCTGGTCGTGTCGTCGCCGAAGGAGCGCGACGACGTCGTCGCGGCAGGCGCCGATCCGCGGCGCGTTCGCATTCGCACGAACGCGTTCCCGGAGCCGCCGCCTCCGCTGGACGTCGACCCGCTCGCCGGTGTCGTGCCCGAGAGTGCGCAGGTCGTCCTCTACGTGGGCCGCATCGCCGCGGAGAAGGGCATCGAGCACCTCGTGGAGGCGGCGCGCAGGCTGCCGGAGGTCCACGTCGTCCTCGCCGGCCCGGACGACCGGCACGGCACGCTGGCGCTCGTCGACGCAGCACGTGCCGACCCCCGCACGGCCGGCCGCGTGCACCTGCTGCCGGCCACGCCCGGCCCGCCGTTCGACCTCTACCGGCGGGCGGACGTGTTCGTCCTGGCCTCGGGCGGGGAAAACTTCGGGCTCGTGGCCGCCGAAGCGGCGTCTGTCGGGACGGCGGTGATCGTGTCCGACCGGACGGGCATCGCGTCGTCGTTCGCCGACGGTGAGGCCCTCGTCGTCCCGTACCGGCCCGAGGCGACCGTCGAGGCGATAGCGCGCATCCTCGGAGACGACGTGCTCCGGCGGCAGCTCGAAGAGGGAGCGCTCCGCGCCGCGAAGCGGTCGGCCTGGGACGCCGTCGTCGACGAGCAGCTCGCGCTCTACGAGGAGGCGCTGGACCGGGAGGAAGAGGGGCGAGGCTGAAGCCACGCCCCGACGCTCCTCAGGCGCGGCCGGCGACGCGCCGCACGACCTCCAGCAGCCTCGCGATGCTCGGCTCGTAGCCCCAGTCGGAGACGATCTCGCGCGAGGCCGCGCCCATCGCGCGACGCAGCTCGGGGTCCGCCGCGAGCCCGCGGAGTGCCTCCCCCGCCGCCGCCGCGTCGTCCACCGGTACGAGCACGCCGTTCCTGCCGTCCTCGAGCAGGTCGAACGCAGCGCCCACGCGGTCCGACAGCACGAGCGGCAGCCCGCACGCCGCGGCCTCGTTGACGACGACGCCCCACGGCTCGTGGCGCGAGAGGAGCGCGAACACGTCGGCGACGGCGTATCGCTCGACGATCCGCTCCCATGGGGTGTCCGGCAGGAGCACGAGCCGGACACCGAGCTCGGCTGCGAGCGATGCAACGTGCTCCTGCTCCGGTCCTGACCCGGCCAGGAGGAGCACGAGCCTCGGGTCGCCCGCGGAGGAGACGGCGCGCACGAGCGTGTCGAGACCCTTCTCCGGCGCGAGCCGCGCGACGGAGAGCACGGCGACGTCGTCCGCCGCGACACCAACCTCCGCGCGCAGCGCGTCGCGCCGCCCCGCGGTCTCGTCCGTCTCGCGGCCGAAGCGCCGGACGTCGATCGTGTTCGCGACGACGGACACCCGCTCCGGATCGACGCCGCGCGCGAGCATCGACTCTCGCGCCAGCGTGCCGACGACGAGCACCTCCGCGGCGGCGCCGACGATCGACGGGACGACGGCGCCCTTGACGGCCCTCCGCCAGCCCGGGCGCGCGTCGCGCTCGTTGCTCTCGACGAGCAGGACGTAGGGCACTCGTGTGCGCCTGCTCCAGGCCAGCGCGGCCTGCGAGGCGAACGTGCTCCAGCCCGACACGACGACCACGTGTGGGTCCGCGTCCGCGCAGGGCCCGGAAGATCCCGAGCGAGAGCGGGTAGTCGTGTCGGAGCACGCGCGAGGCGCCCGGCACGCGAACTTCCGCCGACGAGCACGGCGCGGTGGCGGAGATCGACGTCCCACGCCCGCCGCTGGATCGCGCGGGCCGCATAGAGGACCGTGAGGTCGAGATCGCGGCCGCTCGGCGAGGAGGTCGAGCATCCCCGTGCGATACGGCGTGGGCTCCGGGAGGACGACCGTCAGGCGGACCGGCCCCTCGCCGGCTCGCAGGCGGCCCGCTCGGCCTCGACTCGCTCCGACGCGCGGCACGCCCCGACGCGACAGACGGGAGACGACCCATGGGGAGCGTCGGGTCGAGCGAGAGAGCCGCGCGAGCCAGTGCACCGCCGTCCGCCGCTACGTCCGGGCGGCGGGCGAGCGCCCAGGCGGCGCCGCGGCGCGCCTCCCGCCCACCAAACCGAGCCTCGAACGCCTCGACAAGCTCGCGGAGCGCCCGGCAGGCCTCCGATGCAGCCCCCGCGGGAGCGGCAAGCGCCGCCTGCACGCCACGCGAGATCCGCCCGCTCGACCCCGAGGTGCGGCACGAGCGCGTCGATCTGGCGCAGCGCGACGCGGCGGCGACACTCCAGCTGGAGCGCCGCGCGGCGCGCCGACGCCTGGCCGCCGTGACTTGCGATAAGCACGAGCGCCTCCGGGACGTTGTCGCCGTCCGCCACCGCCAGCAGGCGCGCCCAGAGGTCGTAATCCTCGCTCTCGCCAAACGAGGTGTCGTAGCGCAGCCCGTCGCGATCGAGGACGCCGCGGTCGATGATCACGGTCGAGTGGAAGAAGGGCGAGGAGAAGAGCGCCGCCCAGCGGACCGCGCGGGCGCCGCCCGGCATCCGGTGCACCGTCCGAGCGTCCCGTCGCCGTGGAGGTCGATCATCCCGGTGCCCACGACCGCCAGGCCGGCGTCCGAGCGGATGCGCGCCGAGGATATGGTCGATCCAGCCGGGGAGCGCGACGTCGTCAGCGTCCATCCGCGCGACGTACCTGCCGCTGGGCCGACTCGAGCCCGACGTTGAGCGCGCCTGCGAGGCCGAGCGCGTCTCGTTGCGGACGAGCCTGAGCCTCGGGTCGGCGACGCCGGCGAGCACGGCACCGGTGCCGTCGGCCGAGCCATCGTCGACGACGACGAGCTCCAGGTTCCTGAACGTCTGGCGAGCACCGCCCGCACCGCCTCTCCGACCGTCGCCTCGGCGTCGCGGGCCGCGAGGACGACGGAAACGAGCGGGGTGGCCACGGCCGGCTGAGGGTAGCCTGCGCCGGTGGCGGAAGCCGCTCCAGACCTCCGCTTCGACCTGGTCGTCGCGACGGTCGACCGCGCCGCCGAGCTCGAGACGCTCCTCCACTCGCTCGAAACGCAGACCCACCGGCGCTTCCGGCTCATCGTCGTCGACCAGAACGCCGACGACCGCGTGGCGGAGCTCCTCGCCTCCCACGGCGGTCTCGACGTGCTGCATCTCCGCTCGGGCCGCGGGCTCTCTCGCGCACGCAACGCGGCGCTGCCGGCGCTCACCGCCGATGTCGTCGCGTTTCCGGACGACGACTGCCGCTATGCGCCCGACCTCCTCGAACGGGTCGCGCGTCGGCTCGCGGGCGACCCGACGCTCGACGGCCTCACCGGCCGCGCCGTTGACGACGACGGCGCATCGGGCCCGTCCTGGGAGACGCACGCGGCCGTGCTCGACCCGCACAATCTGTGGAACCGCGTGATCTCGTTCGCGATCTTCCTCCGGCGCGGCCTGGTCGAGCGGGTCGGCGCCTTCGACGAGCGGCTCGGGCTCGGCTCGGACACGCTCTGGTCGTCGGGCGAGGAGGTCGAGTACGTCCTGCGCGCGATCCGGACAGCAGCCCGCATGGAGTACGACCCGAGCCTCACGGTGACCCACGCGCGGAAGGTGTACTCGTCGGGAGGGCTGCGGGCGGTGGGGCTCCGGGACGGGGCGAGCGTCGGCTGGATCCTGCGACGCCACGGCTACGGAACAGGCGCGACGGCGCGGATGCTGCTGCGCCCTGTCGGTGGCGCCGGTGCCGCGCTCGCCCGCGGAGACGTGGCGCGCGCGTCCTTTCACGCGGCGACACTGGCCGGCCGCGTGAGGGGCTACCTCGGCGCTCCGTCGTCCTGAGAGACGAGCTCGGCGAAGAGGGCCGCGTGGCGCTCGAGCCAGTCGGTGAGCGAAAAGCGCTCGACGACGCGGGCCCGCGCCGCGGCGGCGTACGCGGGCAGGTCCGCGAGCACCCGATCGACCGCCTCGGCCATCTCCTCGGGCGGGGGAGGCACCTCGCGCTCCCAGGTCGCCAGGTGCGGCACCCCCACCCCGGCCGTGTCCCCGACCAGCTCGACCGTGCCGCCGCTTGCCGCATACACGACGGGTAGCCCGCACGCCATCGCCTCGAGGACGAGCGTCGGGCACGGGTCCTGCATCTTCGTGTGCAGGAGCACGTGCGCCCGCCGCATGACGGCGGGCGCGTCCCGCTGGTCGTACTCGCCGAGGAGCTCGACGTGCGCCCGCAGGCCGAGCTCGGCGACGAGCGGCGCCGGGTCGACGACGAACCGACCCGTGACGACGAGCCGAGCGCCGGGATGCGTCGCGTGGAGCGCGAGCAGCGTCCGCAACGCGAGCTCGAGGCGGTAGGCCTGCGTCTGGTCGCCGCCGAGGAGCAGCACCGGCCCGTCCGCGGGCGGCTGCGGAGCGGGAACGAAGCGCTCGACGTCGACCGCGTTCGGGAGGATCTCCCACTCCCCGCCCGGCTCTCCGAGGAACACGTCGGCCGAGAGCTTGGAGAACTCGCTCTGGTAGAGCACGTGGTCGGCCCCGAGCACCGCCCGCCGAAGTGGCCGGTTGACCTCCTCGGTCCGCGACCCCGCCCATCCCGGGTAGCCGACACCGTCCTGGTTCACGACGAGCGGGATCCGGCGACGCCGCGCGAGTGCGAGGAGGGGGCCGAGGTCCCGCGGGAGCCAGGTCGTCCCGAGGTAGAGCAGCGAAAAGCCGACAGGAGTGTTCGGGAAGCGCGCCGCGAGCTTCTGCATCTTGACCGTGCCCCCCGCCGCACGCTCCCCCGGCGCGGGGACCCGATCGTGGCCGTAGAAGACCCGGACGCCCGGGCCTGGCTTCCCTCCGACGGCCAGCCGCGCCCAGCGGACGGCGGCACGGCTGTACCTGCCAACCCGCGCCGGGCTCGCGTCCATCACGGCCCCGGCAGGGCGACGAAGCCGTCGAGCAGAGCCCGCCAGCGCGGCCGCAAGGCATCGTACGAGCACGCCTCCGCAACCCGCTGTCCCGCGTCGAAGACCGGCTCGAGCTCGGTCGCGCTCGCACCCGCGACGTGCAGCGTCCAGGCAACGAGCCCCTCGACGTCCTCGGGCTCGACCATCCAGCCGGTCTCGCCATGACGCACGAGATCGGCCGCCTGCCCGACCCTCGTCGTCACGAGCGGGACGCGTGTCGCCATCGATTCGAGCACCGCCCGCGGTCCTCCCTCGTCGCGCGAGGCGACGAGGCAGACGTCGATCGCGGGATACACCTGCGCAACCGCGTCGACGTCCGGCAGGAGCAGGTGGCGATAGGGGATCCCGAGCCGCTCGAGCCCGGCCCGCACGTAGCCGCGCGCCGGGCCGGTGAGCAGCACATGGAGCTCGGGAACCTGCTCGGCGAGGCGCTCGGCCGCCGCGAGCAGGACGTCCGGTCCCTTGATGAGCTTCGGTTCGCGCCCCTCGCCCCAGCCGACGCCGTCCTTCTGGAACGAGCCGAGGACGAACGCCGAGCCCGGCAGTCCGAGCCGCTCCCGGGACGCGACGCGCGAGGCGTCGTCCCGCGGCCGGAACACCTCGACGTCGATCCCGATCGGAATGCAGTGCACCTTCTCCGCGGCGATCCCGGTCGACAGCACGAGCGCCTCCATCTCCCGGTTCGTCACCTGGATTCGGTCGAGCTCCGCATGGCGTGTGCGGAGGACGTCGAAGCACGCGTCGAACTCCGGCATGCCCGGCGTCCCCGGGCGGCCGTGGAAGTAGGCGAGGCCGAGGTTGTTCCCGGAACGCTAGAAGTCGTGCAGCAGGAGCGTGAACTGGCTCAGGTGGAAGATCGCCTGGTTCGAGACGCCGCGCGCCCAGCTCCGCGGCCCGAGCTCGACGCCGAGCGCCGCGGCAGTCCGGGCGAGCTGCCGCGCCTCGTAGGAGAGCACCCACTCGGCGGCCTCCTGCTCGACGAACAGGCGCGAATGGGGCGCCCAGTCCCGCGTCCGCAACCCGACCGCGGCGCGCCGGAGAGGATTTGCCGACCGGCGCGGCGAGGCGCCGTGCGTGCCCCGTGACGTTCATCGACACGGGTCGCGAGAATAGCGGGGCCGGAGCGGACGGCGTCCCGCGGCTGTCGCGGATCGATGTCGATCGGCGGCCCGCCGCGGTTTCGTGACGGCGTGCCCGATCAGCATGATGCGGAGCGTTCTCGGAGCCGGTCCGCGCGTGTCCGATTGCCGATCCACCATCTACCATCGCCCGAGCGTGGCAACGGAGCTCGAGACGGCGCCCTTCGACACGGCTCGGGCCGAGCGGAGCATCCCGCACGCGCCGGCCCAGGGACGCGCAGCGGTGGTCGTCCTCGGCATGATCATCGTAGCTGCGTTTCTCCTCTACACGCTGCTGACGACGGGTGTCGACGGGCCGCGTGTCCACCCTGACGAAGAGCTCTACACGATGGGAGCGTCCTCGCTTGCCGCAGGCGACGGCCTCACGCTCCGCGGTCAGCACTTCGGCTTTGGCCCCCTTTTCCCGGTGATGCTCGCGGCGATCATTCGCCTCGCGGGTAGCGTCGACGCGGCCTACGACTGGTTCAAGGTCGCGAACGCGTTGTGCTTCGCGCTGACGGCCGTACCGGTGTACCTCTTGGCGCGGCGCCTCGTCTCGGCCTGGTGGGCCGTGCTCGCGGCCGGCCTGTCCATCACGATCCCCTCGTCCATCTCGATCGGGACCGTGATGACCGAATCCCTCTCGTACCTCGCCGCCGTCTGGGCCTTGTACGCGATGGCGGTTGCATTGGAGCGGCCGAGCGTCTTCCGCCAGCTCGCAGTCCTCGCGGGGGTCGCCGCCGCTTTCTTCGCGCGGCCGCAGTTCGGGGTCCTGTACGCAACGTGGCTCGTGGCGCTCGGCGCCATCTGGCTGATCGCACCATGGGCGAGGCCTCGGACGTGGGCTGACCTCCTCCGCTTCTGGCCGACGGCGTTGCCGCTCGTGCTCGGCATGATCGCCTTCGGCGCGAGGCTCGTTTCGGGCGGGACCGCATCGGGCTCGTTCGGCGCGTATGCGGTGCTCTGGCGCGGCTACGACCCTCTCGACGTCGGCAAGTGGTTCGTCTATCACCTCGGGGACTTCGCCGTCTACCTCGCTGTCGTCCCGGTCGCGGTCGCGCCGATCGTGCTCTGGACCCTCGCGCGGGCCGGGAGAGCGGGATCCCCTCCGGCGGCCGCATTCGTGGCGCTGTTCGCAGCCGCCAACGTCTCCGGGCTCCTCGTCGTCGCCGCGTTCGCGAGCAGCCCGTGGGGCTTCGACCGGCTCCACGACCGCTACGGGTTCTATCTCCTCCCGTTGTGGCTCATCGGGCTCGTCGTCTGGCTCGACTCCGGCCTGCCGCGCCCGCTCCTCGCGACCGCGATCGGAGTCGTCGCGGCGCTGTTGCTCCCGTTGACCCTGCCCTTCGGCCAGCTTGCGAACGAGGCGGGTATCGACACCGTCCCGGGCGCGCTGTGGGAGCGCGTCGCGGCGGAGCTCGCAGGACCGGGGCCGGCGTCGGGCCGCCTCGCCCTCGGCGTCTTCGTCCTCGGGCTCGTCGCTGCAACCGTCCTCCTGCCGCGGGCGATCGCCCGGATCGCTCTGCCCGTGGCGGTGACCGCCACCTTCGCCGCCATGTCGTACTTCGCGTGGGAGCGAATGGTCGGGGCGCCGGAGGACCTCGTCTTCGCGGGCGGATTCGAACGCGCCTGGATCGACGATCGGGTCGCGACGGACGCCACGGTGACGAAGCTCTACACGGACACCGCCTGCGGGTCCGCCCTCGAGCGGCATGCGATCTACCTGACCGAGTTCTTCAACTCGACCGTCGATCGCGCCGCATACGTGAGGGGCTCTATCCCGGACGGCCTTCCGATCGAGCGCGTCGACGTGACCTCGTCGGGTGTGCTCGAGACCTCGCCGGGTCACCCGCTGGGCGCGGACTACGTGTTCACTCAGCCGGGCATCCGACTCGCCGGTCGCCGTGTCGCGGAGGGGACGGCTGCCCGCCTCGTGCTCTGGCACGTCGGCGGCCCCGTGCGGGTCGTCGGCGCGGCGTCCAACGAGCAGCTGCGGCAGAAGGCCTGCCCCTAACGCACGCGCCTGAGGTAGCCGCTCGGGTTCTGCGTGATGAGGAACTTCTCGCGCGCGCGATCGATCTCGAACTCGTCCGTTCCGCGCGAGAAATGTCTCGATCGCCTGGAGCGGGCCGGGGAGCAGGTCCTTGCGGATCTGCCCGATGTTCGAGTCCTCGACGATCACGTAGCCGCCGACCGGCACGAGCCGTGCGTACTCCGCGAGCTCGGCCTCGACGTGCGCCTGCGAATGGTCCGAGTCGAGAATCACGAGCGTGCGTTTCCCCTCGGCGCGCGAGCGGACGTCGGCGGCGACGTCGGGGTCGGTCGACGAGCGTCCGCCGAGGTAGGTGATCCGCGGATGCTCCGGGTAGTCCTCACGTAGCGGCTCGATGTCGAGAGAGACGACCTCCCCGGCCCCGAGCAGGTCGCAGATCGAGGCGAGGAAGAACGCGCTCCCGCCGCGGTACGTGCCGGTCTCGACGACGAGCTCGGGTTGCGTCTCGACCATGATCTCCTGGTAGACCCAGAGGTCGAGGGGGTTCTTGAGCGCCTGCGCGCCGAGCCACGTCGTGTCGGTCCACGCGTCCGACAGGTAGAGCACGTCATTCGCGCGCGAGACGGCGGCGCGGTCGAGCCGCTTGCCGATGCGAAAGGCGAGTCCGCGGATCCCTCGGGGCAAGCGCTTCTGCACGGTCGCGGGATTCTAGGCGGCGCCGCGCAGGCCGAGGACCTCCAGGTAGCGGTCGGCGACCCACGCGATCGGATGGGTCGAGATCGACGCCCGGCGCTGGTCGAGCTCTCCGACGAGCCGGTCGAGGACGTCGCCGAGCTCTTCGTCCTCCCGAAAGGGCAGCCCCCCCTCGCCGACGAGCTCGGGATGACCGCCGCTCCAGCGATAGGCCGCGGGCAGACCGCACGCGAGAGCCTCGAGGAGCGCGTTGGAGCAGGGATCGTCGTGACTCGAGGCCAGGTAGAGGTCCTGGCTGCGCAAGAGCGCTGCGAGCGCGTCCGAGCCGAGCGGGCCGAGGACGCGGATGCGCTCGAATGTCGTCGGCGCGCGCCCCGCGAACGTCAGCTCGTAGCGGGTGTGGTCGAGATTGCGGTCGAGCCAGGCGAGTGTGTCTCCGCCCTTGCGCGGGTTGTCCGACCAGCTCGTCGCGACCAGCCTGGCCTTTCGTCCCTCGAGCGGCTCGCGGCTCGCGGGAGGATGGAAGATCGCCGGGTCGACGGCGTTCGGGATCACGACCGGATCGCGCAGCTCGAGCCCGAGCTCGCGATGCTTCTCGAGCGAGAACCGCGACTGGAAAATCGTCGCGGACGCGAGTTCGGCGTTCACGTTCGCGATCCACACGTCCGTCCCGTCGTCGAACCCGCGATACACGCCGATCGGGCCGTCGACGCGGTGCACCATGCGCGCTCCCCGCCCCGCGAACCGCCGCAGCCGTGCGAGGTCGAAGTTGAACGAGTTGAAGAGGCATGCGGGCGTATAGCCGGAGAGGCGGTCGAGCTCGACCGCGAGACCGCGGCCGTCGAGCTCGCGGACAAGCGCGCGGACGAACTGGTGCCCGCCGCCCGAGGGCGACGGCGCGAGCTCGTGGAAGATCGCGAGGTCGGCGCGCCGGTGACGCGTGCGCAGCACGTCGAGCTCGGTCGCGAGACGACGCGCCGTGGCGCGCGCCGACCGCCGCGCGACTCGACCTGAGGCGCGTAGCCCGGCTGTCGACACGTGACGGTTCATGGCGACCGGCGCTTCCACACCTGCACGCCCGGATGCTCTCTCTCGACGAGCGTGTAGTCGGCTTCCAGCAGGCGCCTGGAGCGGCGGACAAATGCGTACCACTTCGGGGCATTCTCGACCGGCTCGAAGAAGCCGAGCGTCACGAGGACGAACGTTGGCCTCTTGCGGGCGGCACACGCCGACGTTTCGTCGAACTGCTCGCTCGTGCTGAAAGAGTAGAGCTGGAAGTATCGGCAGGCGAGATCGAATTCGCGACCGATGAACGCGGCGTGGCCGCCTTCGCTGTTCGACCCGAGCACCATGTACGTGACGCGCGGAGCGTCCGGCTCGAAGCGCTCGCGGGCGCGCTCGAGCGCGATTGCGCCCGGGCTGATCGGACGGGGTGACCAGAGGGGCGAAAAGTCCTTGCTGTTGTCCGCCTTGAATGTTGTCCAAATAGCAAACAACATGACGACGGTCGCCGCCAACGCCCCCGGTGCCCGGCCGAAGGACGCGTCGGCGCTCCAGATCAGCAAAGCCGCGACAAGGGTCGCGGGATACGCGAGCAGCTGGAGGTGCTCCGGGGAGTACGCGGTCAGGGCGAGTACGAGGAACGCACTTGCGAGTGTTGCGGCCGCGACGGCGCCGAGCAGACGCTCCGTCCGCGTCCCTCGAGCCCACGCGAGAACGACGGCTACGCCGAATGCGATGAGAACGAGAACAGCGAGCGGCAGTTGCCAGCGGCCGGCGCGGTAGAAGTATTCCCACGCGACTGCAAGGTGCTCCCGCGCGCGACCGACCGTCCCGTCCGCGGCCGTGCGCGCGCTCGAGTAGTGGACGTTGTACGCGATCACCCCGAGATACGCTCGAAGCTCGCCGCGAACGCCGAGGATCGCAGACGCGGCCGCGAGCGCTCCGCCCAGCCCAACGGCCCCGCGTGCAAGCGCGCGCAGTCGAGGATTTTTCGGCGCCCCGAGCACGAGCAGCGTCCCGATCGGCACCACGGCAAGGGGTACCAGGTTGAGCTTGAGGAGCATCACCACAACGACGGCAACACCACTCCAGGCGAATCGCCTGCGAAGCCAGAACCATGGCGCGACCGGGATGAACGCAAGCGCGGCGAGCATCGACATGCCCACGAGGTACCAACCTGCCGCGAGTGCCAGGGGGTATACGAAGAAGCTCGCGACCACTGCTGAACGCGGCGCTCCGAGCGCGCGAACGAGTAGCGCAATGGCGACTCCTGCGAGTCCGAGCCAGACCGCATCGAGCAGGAACGGACCACGCCACGCGCCTACCCAGAGGGCGCCAGCGTACGTGTAGAAGAAGAGCGGATCCTTGTTGTCGAAGACGTCCGAATACAGCCTGTCGCCGTCGAGCATCCTCCCAGCCACGCTGAGGAAGACACCTTGGTCGCTTGCAACGAACGGATCTCCCCTCAGCAGGACGAGCAGGAGCCCGAGGCCGAGCGCGAGCACCCCGACCGCGCTCGCGACACCGACCGACCGGGCGCTCACGACAGGGGACGATAGCCTGCGGTCCGGCGCCTACGAGGCGGCGCGGGCGCGGCGTTCGAACCGAGGAGCGCGTCGATCCGCCCCACGTACTGCTCCCACGTCAGCGCCCCCTCGACGGTCGCGCGTGCGCGCACGCCGAGCGCCCGTGCCTGCACGCGGTCGCCGAGCAGCTCGGCCAGCGCGCGGCCGAAGGAGCCGCCGTCCCCCGGAGCGACGAGCCGCACGTTGTCGCCGTCCTCGAGCCCGTAGCCGGTCTCGATCGCCGCCGTCCGGGTGACGACGACCGGCTTGGCGAGCGACATCGCCTGGAGGAGCACCGTCGTCGCCCCCGAGTAGCTGTTGTCGCGCACGGGGAGCGCGACGACACGCGCTCGCTCGAGCCTGCTTCGCATCTCGTCGAACGGCAGGTCGGTCTCGACCGTGACGTTGCCTGGGCGACTCCCGAGCGACCGGGCGCGATCACGCGTCGTGACGACCAGGAAGCGCGTCTCGGGCAGCGTCTGCGCGACAGCGAGGAGCAGGTCGAAATCGCGGTGCGGATCCGCTCCGACGGACACCACGTCGAGCTCAGGGGAAGTGCTCGTCGGCCGGAACACCTCGACGTCGACCCCGAACGGCACGAACTCGACCGGGACGTGGACACCGCGCTCGCGGAGCCAGCTCCCGATGACGTCCGCCTCGTACTCGCTGTACGCGACGATCGTGGCGGCTTCCCCGAGAGCGCGCGCGTAGCACCGCCTAACGCGCGACGAACGCAGCTGTACCAGACGCTCGGGCAGGCCGATCGCGACATACACGAACGGGGTTCGGACGAGCCGGGACCGCGCCAGGATCATGAGCGGGATGCCGACCGTGTCGACCGTGGAGAGGATCACGTCCGCCCTGTGCATCGCGGCCCGCGACGAGAGGACGGTCGCGAAGTCGCCGCCGTAGCCCCCGGCCGCCTCGAGCGCGCGCTTCCACGCTCCTCCCGCGATCCGCGCCCAGCGCGGCGGACCGGTGCCCTCGAGGTTGTGGTGCACCGCATACCCCCGCTCGGCGAGCTGGTCCATCCCGGAGAGCGCGTAGCGGGCCGCGGATCCCGCCGGGAGCTCGAGCGCCGCGCGTCTCGAGGGTGCGTCACGGAAGAGATAGAAGACGGAGGTCACCGGTTGCCGCCGGTAAGGTAGGCGACTCCCGGCCCGGCCACCCGAGGATCCGCGCGACCTACGAGCTCCACGTGCGCAGCTACCCGTTCGCCGACGCGCTCGACGCGCCCACCCGGTTGGCACTCAGCTAGGCCAGACGGAGCGTCACTCAGCGGCGTTCCCGAACAACGATCGACCTCGTGACCAGAGCGACGTCCGTTTCCCTCGGGCTCCGGTGGCGGCGAACCTCCACCTCGACGGGAGTGAGCAGATGTAGTTCTCTAGCGCGAAATCGTCGGCATCCACCGCCTCCGAGCCGCGCTCCACAGCAACGAAGCCGCTGCAAAGGTCGACGCTCCGGACGACGCCCGCCGATGTCCCTGCTGCCTGTACGAGATCCAATACGAATCGCGTCAGGGGCTCGTCCTCCGACATCGGGTTGGGCGGGTGGAACTCGCGCCAGTGGCCCCACGCCCAGTCCTCGATCACGTAGATTCCCCCCTCGGAGAGGCGGGGGGAAGAGCGCGTTGAAGGACGCTCTCGTCGGCTCGAGGAAGTGCGACGCGTCGTCGACAACGAGATCGAGCGGCCCGACGAACTCCTGTCGCACCAGCGCCGTCAGTGCCTCACGGTCGGACTGATCGATCGACCACCGCGTCCCGAGCCGGTCTGCGAGATTTCGCTCCCGCACGTACCGCGTAAACTGCTCGCTGTCACCGCGCCGATCGATGTCGATCGCGACGTGCTTGTCCGGACGGAAGATCTCGAACCAGAAGACAGTGCTGCCGCCGTCCCAGATGCCTAGCTCGAGGACGTTCCTGGGCCGGAACGCCGGCCGGCGTGCGAAGAACGCCCGGTACTGGTTGACCAGATCCTGGAGCTTGAAGAAGACGAAGTGGTCGTCCCCGAGATCCCACGTGTCGTCGTTCTTGACGTGCTGCAGACGGAAGACCTGGTCACCAAGCACCGCGCGGTCCGCGTACCAGGCGACCTGATCGAACGCCTCTATGGGCGAGCGTTCCACGCTGCCCGAGCCTACGCGTCGGCCCCGTCCGCTCGTCGCAGCGTGCCTTCGCTCAGCGTATACCGTTCGCGAAACATGAACGTCCGACGGGCACTGCGGCGCCTTGGGCGAGATGAACGCGGAGGACGGCAGCTCGTCTCCTATGCGCAGCACGGCGAGGACTTCGCCTCGCCCGTGCCCTCCCCGACCGCGGCACCTACATCGACATCGGTGCCGGAGATCCGTCGCTTCTGTCCGTGACGAAGCTCTTCTGCGAGCGCGGTTGGTCGGGGATCAACGTCGAGCCGAGCGTCGCGTGGTGGACGCAGCTAATTCCGACCGGCCCCGGGACGTCAATCTCGCTCTCGCGATCAGACACGAGAGGGGGAGATCGTTCTCTTCGAGGGCGAGGGTGAAGACGCGTTCTTCTCGACGGTCGAGCCAACGGTGGCGAGAAAGCTCGAAGACGAGTCGACGCGGCGCCTCCGTCCTCGAGTTGTCCAGTGCGTCACCCTCGAAGACGGGTTGGGGCGCGCCC
>CAWJUF010000022.1:0-11954 GCA_963845965.1 uncultured Actinomycetes bacterium
AGGCACGGATCCGGCCGTCGCGCTGCGCCTCCGCGAGCAGGATCTGGTGCAGGGTCGGCTCGTACCGGGAGTCCGGGTTGCGGAGCCATCCGCCGTGGAGGCCCTTGCGCTCGACCTGGGCGATCGAGCGGAACGAGAAGTGCAGCACCTCGAGGGGATGCCAGGCGCGCAGGGGAAGGAGGCCCGGCGCCCGGCATCGTGGTTCCCCGCTTCGATCTCGACTGCGGGATGTGCGCGGTGCGCGATCTTCTGATGGGCGTGGAAGATGGTCTCCTTCGCGCCCGGATGGGCGGGCGCGCGAGCGCACGGTCATCCGCTCGGCGAAGAACGAGCCGTCGTCCGGCCGGGGGAGGAAGTGTCGCCAGCAACCGCGAACGACGCCGTAGCGCGCCGGTACGGTCGCCAGGAAGTCCTCGAGCGTCCCGTCGCGGGGCCACCAGAACTCGTCCGCGTCGGAGTGGATCACCCAGTCGGCGTCGTGTTCGGTGGCCGCGAGGCGCGCCATGCGCGTGACCCACTCGGCCTGCCGCATGTCGTCACCCGGCTCGCGGAGGAGCCTCAGGCGTCCCGCGCGCTCGTACCGCTCGAAGATCCGCCGTGTCGTCGGTCGAGGCATTGTCGGTCGCGATCACGAAGTCGACACCGGCGTGCAGGTGGAACGCGATCTGCGCGTCGACGACGTCGGCCTCGTTCCGCGCGAGGAGCGTCATGACGACCTTCACCGTGCGTCGTCCCCGATCATGCGCGTCACCGCGTCCACCACCCGCTCGGCCGCCCGGCCGTCGACCTCGCCGACGACCTGCTCGACCGCCCGGCGCCGTTCCGCGGCGAGCTCGTCCGGCCGCTCGAGCGCGCGCTCGATGCCGGCGACGACCTCCTCGAAGCCTCGGCGCGATAGAACGCGCCGGAGGCCGCGAGCTCCTGGTAGTGCTCGCCGACGACGTTCTTCGCCGCCCACGACTCGCCGGGGGGCGCCCCCTCGTCGTAGAGCACGCAGACGGCCGGGCGGTCGCCCACCAGCGCGTCGAGCAGGATCGTGCCCGCGTTGCAGACGACGACGTCCGCGTGCTGGAGCAGCGTGGCGAGGTCGTCGAGGTCCGAGTAGCTCGCCTCCTGCACGACGACCCCGTCCCGCCCGACGCCGCCGCGAAGCGCTCCCGCCAGCTGCTGTCACGCGGGTGCGGCCGAAAGAGGAGCTGCAGGCGATCCCCGGCCGCCTGCTCCCACCACCCGACGAGCCGCTCGACGAAACGCCCCTCGTACGGCGCGTTGCTCGGCGTGTTCCCGGCGACGAGCACGAGCGGGCGCGCCGGGTCGAGCCCGTAGCGGCGCAGGAGCCGCTCGTACTCGGCGCGCGGCCGCTAGCGGTGGAAGAGGTCGGTCTGCGGCCACCCGGTGACGCGCACGCGCTCGGGCTCGATCCCGTGGTAGCGGCGCAGGTCGTCCTCCATCACGCGGTTCTGCACGACGTAGAGGTCGCAGTGCGGCGAGATGACGCCCTTCCCGACCGTGTGGTCCCAGCTGGCGACGTGCGCGACCACCGGCAGCCGCAGCCGACGCGCCGCCGTGAGGAACGGCACCGCGCTCGCGGGCTGCACGTTCGAGAGCACGAGGCCGGAGCACTCGCGCCGCATCGTCTCGAGAAGCCGGCGCGGGACGTGCCGTCGCGGGCTGAAGAACCATCGCTCCATGCCCGGTCGATCGCCGGCCAGTGCGGGAGCGGGCCGTCGCGGTCGGTGTCGAGCATCCAGTTCGGGTGGCCCGCCTGCATCCGCTCCGCATGGAAGCCATGCCGGTCGTTCAGGCGGATCGCGAGCGGGTGGTAGCCGAGCCGGCGGTCGAGCGACGCGTCGACGCGCGCGAGGGCACGGTCGGGAAGCCCGTCCGCCGCCGTGAGCGCGTCGCCGTCCAGCACCGGGAGGCCCGGTACCCGGTCGACCCATTCCGCCGCCGCCTCGCGCGGTACGAGGAAGACGGCTGCGAGGTGCCCGTCGAGGCGCTCGCGGAGCCCGCCCACGATCCCCGTGTCGAAGAAGACGCGGATCGAGAGCTGATCGGGGAGGACGACCCAGGTGCGCTTCGTCATCGAGCGGCGGGCGAGCTGGCTCTGCCGGCTCGGCGGCCGACGCGCGCGCCGATCCGCGCTGCGAGCGACGCGCCATCGAGGCCGTGGAACCGGAGCGCCTCGTCGGGCGTGCCGCACGCGGGCCAGCCTTCGACGCCGAAGACCGTCACGGCACGGCCCGGGAGCGCGGCCCGGAGGCCGTCGCCGAGGCCGCCCACCGGCGCGTGGTCCTCGAGGACGAAGACGTGGTCGAAGGGGGCGACCTCGGCGCTGAGCCAGTCCGCGTCGAAGCGGTTGAGCCACGGCATCGCCACGACACGAACCGACAGCTCCCCGCTCTCCGCCAGCCCCTCGGCGGCCAGGAGCGCCTCGTGGAGCATCACCGGCCCGTACGAGAGCAGCACGGCGTCGCCTCCGTCGCGCAGCACGCTGCCCCGCCCGATCGCCGACGCCTCGCGCGGGAAGCTCGAGCCGGCGCGGCGAGGGGCCGATCGCGAGCCGCAGCGCGACGCTCTCGTCGGCGTCCTCCACCGCCCAGCGAAGGAGCCCGCGGGTCTCGTCCCACGAGCCCGGCTGGACGATCGTGACGTTCGGGAGCGCGGCGAGCAGCGAGATGTCGCGCACGCTCTGGTGCGACTTGCCCGGGCCCGCCGGGATGAGCCCGGCGTAGTGGAGCGCGTAGACCACCTTCGAGCCCTCGCTCGCCTGGTTGTAGATCTGCTCGTTCGCGCGGGAGGCGAGAAACGAGGCGAACGAGTTGACGACCGGCAGCAGCCCGTGGCGCGCCATGCCGGCAGCGGTGGAGACCATGTCCTGCTCGGCGATTCCGCACTGGACGAAGCGATCCGGGTAGGCGAGCTCGAAGGCGCGTGTGCGGCAGTCCGAAGCGAGGTCGGCGTCGAGGACGACGAGGTCGCCGCGCTCGGCCCCCAGCTCGAGGAGCGCCTCGCCGTACGCCTCGACGACGTACTCCTCGGTCACCCTCGGCGTCGCGCGCGCGCCGGCACCCGACTCGGGCTCGCCCTCGAGCCCGCCGACCGGCGCCTCGGGCTCGACGGGCTCGAGCGCAGGCGGGTCGAGGCCGACCGCAGCGCAGCGCTCGGCGAGGCGCGCCTCGAGCTCGGCGACGGCGCGTGCGAACGGCTCGTCGCCGGGCGCGCCCGCGTGCCAGCGGTAGGTGCCGCCGCCGTCGGCGAGCGCGACCGGATGCTCCATGAAGGAGACGCCCTTGCCTTTCACCGTCTGCGCGACGAGCGCCTTCGGGGCGTCGCCCCGTCACGGAAGCTCGCGAAGGCGGCTCGCAACGCCCCGTGGTCGTGCCCGTCGACCGTCTCGACCTGCCAGCCGAACGCGCGGAGCTTCGCCTCGAGGTCGCCGAGCGCGACGATCTCCTCCGTTCGCTTGTCGGACTGGACCTCGTTGCGGTCGACGACGACCCAGAGCCTGCCGAGTCGCTCGTGGGCGGCGGACTGGAGCGCCTCCCAGTTCTGGCCCTCCTGGAGCTCCCCGTCGCCGGTCATGACGACGACCCGCCCGTCGCGGCCGAGCCGACGCTTGGCGAGCGCGATCCCGCGGCCCTTCGAGATGCCCATGCCGAGCGAGCCCGAGCTGGCCTCGATCCCGGGCACGCCGACGTCCGGGTGCCCGTCGAGCCCGCCGAGGCGGCGGAGGCGGAGCAGGCGCTCGCGCGGGACGACGCCGAGCGCGAAGAGCGCCGCGTACAAGCCCGGCACGTCGTGTCCCTTGGAGGAGAAGAAGACGTCGCGGTCGGGGTCGTCGAACCCGCGCTCGGCGACGTCCAGCTCGTCGAGCAGGAGGTGCACGACGAGGTCGAGCGCGCTGAACGTGGAGCCGAGATGACCCGAGCCGGCGCGTTTCACGGCCACGAGCGCGTTCAGCCGGCACGCGTCCGCGAGCAGCGCCAGCCTCGCGTCTGCGTCGACGTCGGCGTCGCGGAGGCGATCGAGCTCGGTCTTGGGGACGAGGCGCAGATCCGGCATGTCCGACCGAGACCGTAGCCGACGCATTCGCGACGCTCGGGCGCGGCGACGGCCAACGAGCCTGCCCGCTCCCGTGGTCGGATTCCAATGGCCGCAGGAGCTTGCGGAGTCGGAGATCCGTCTCGCCGGAGGCCGACGGCGTGCTGGCGTATGCTGGCGGCCCGTGAGGATCGAGACGCGTTCTGCGGCGCCGGTCTGCGCCGATGGATCTTCCTCGAGACGACCGACGACGCGCACTCGGACTGGGGAAGGGTCACGGACTCACGCACCCGGCGCGGTCTCGCTCCCACGTCGAGATGGCGCGTAGCCTGCGCGACGCGATCGACTGGCTGGAAGTCCAGGGTGGGAACGCTCCGGGGCGGGGCGACCGTCTTCGCGCTCGCGATCGCGGTGTTCGGTATCCGGAGCATCGCGCTGCCGGTCATCCCGGGCCGCGACTTCGGGACCTACATCGGCTACTACGCCGAGATGTGGGACTGGCACTCAGTCGTCCCGATGTCCATGCTCTACCGGACACCTCTGGCGCCCCTCGTGATCGGAGGGACGCTCGACCTCGTTGGAGGCTGGGGCCTCGAGGTGGTGATGGCGCTGCTGTTCGCCGCGTCGGTGGTCGCATGGACGAGGACAGCTCTCGCGTTCGGTCCGCGCGCGGCCCTCGTCACCGCGGTCGCGCTGCTCGTGTACCCGGGCTACGGGATCCTGTTCCACACGCCGGCGAGCGAGCCCGTCGCCGCTGCCGCGTTCGCCGCATGGGCGCTCGCAGTCACGCGTGCGTGGGTCGCGCCGAGCTATCGGACGGTTCGCCGTCGTCGGCGCTGCGACTGCGGCGGCCGCCCTCGCTCGCCCCGCATTCCAGCTGCTCGTGCTCGTCTCGGCGCTGCCGTTCTTCCTTTCGCCTGCCCTGGCGCACGCGGCTCGTGTGCGCCACCGCCTGTGCCGGCATCGCGCTCGCGCTCCTGGGCTCGTGGACGGTCGCAAACGGGCTCCGTTACGACGACTACACCGTCGCGCGCGGCACCGGGGCGTTCTTCCCGTTCTACCGCGCCTTCACGACCGACCACATCGTCCGCCCGGGCAACGGACCGGCCTCGCGAGAGCTCGCTGAGGCGGTGAGACGGGAGTTGCTGCCCGAGGAGCCCTACCGCTCGTACGGGATCACCCTCGACGAGTTCTTCGAGCGCGGCGGCCCGCGTGAGTTCGAGGACGTGGTCGGAATCACCGATCGACTCTGGGGATGGAGCTCGGACTATGCGCACATGCGTGCCGTCGGCATCGAGGCGGTCGAGGGCGCATCCGCTCCGGTACGTCTCCGGCGTGGGGAAGACGACCTTCGAGGAGCTCTGGAAGCCGCTCTTCGTCGCTCTCCCGAACGACGACGCCGAAGCGCCGAGCGCAACCTCGCAGCCCAACGACACGTCGAAGCCGGCGACGAGACCCGGGCTTCCGGTTCCGTCGGATGGGGAGGTGATTCCCGCCGCCCATCAGGGGTTCTTTTCGACCACACCGGACGGGCACATCCGAGAACGGTGGACATCGCCCGTGGATCATGTGCTCGTCTTCGCGACGCAGGAGATGCAGCGGCGCTACGACAAGACGGGCCGCGATGCCGGCGCTTTGATGGCCGATGTGCCTCCCTACGGTGGAAACGAGTGGGTCACCCTCCAGTTCAGCCGATCGTCGAAGCTCTTTCCGCCGCCGATCCTCTGGCTGGTCGCGGGACTTGTCGGTCTGGTCGTCCGGCGGCCGAAGCGGTCGGGTCTCGCGCTGGCGCTGGCAGGGGCCGCGGTGCTCGTCGTCGGCTTTCAGGCGCTCGCGATCTACACGATCATCGAGTTCGCGGTCCCGGTCGCGCCGGCCCTCATCGTGCTCGGTGCGGCCGGCCTGGTCGGGACGCGCACGGTTGCCCCGAGCCTCGGGACGAAGGGAGCACGCTGAGCGGCAACATCACGAACGACCGAAGATTCGCCAGCCGCCCGGGGACGAAAGCTCGAGCGCCCACCCCGACGCTGCGAGGCGACGCTCGTCAGCCGGCTGAGACGGCCCGACCACGAGCCACCGAGCCTCGGCGGGTACCGGTCCCCATCGGGAACGAACAGCACGGTGCGTCGCAACTCCGCGTCCCAGGCAGGGTAGAGATACGTGTTGGGTGCGACGTCGAGGGCGATCGTCGCTTTCGGGGGGATCCGGTCCGCGAGAAAGCGGAACGCCTCGAGGTCCCCGTTCCCACTCTCTGCCTGGACGAACCAGCGAGCCGTCCTCTCGGGCTTGCGATTCCCCGAGAGGAGTGCGAGACCAGCGGGGCGGGGAACGAAGTACGCAACCGAGACCGCGAGCGTCGCTCCCGTGAGGGCGACCGACGTCCATGCCAGGGGTCTCACGCGAAGCGCCGTCCCGAGCACCGTCACCGCGAGCGCGACGGAGAAGACGACATAGCGCATGCGCTGGGGGTCGTACGCCAGCGCAATCGCGGTCAGGAGTACCGCGGACGGCACTCCCACGAGTGCGACGAGTGCCACAACGGGCAGTCGCCGACGCCTCACGTCGTCGACGACGAGCACACCGGCGCCGACGAACAACACGACGAAAGCCAGCCCGTACGACGAGTGCATCGGAGACTCGAGAAACCCGTCAGGCAGCCGAGTCTCGGGTCCCGCGCTCGCGAGCCCGACTGCTGAGCGCGCATGCGCGAGCACTCGATCGGCCACGCGAGCCCAGGTCACGAACAGCGGAGCAGCGAAGAACGCGAGGACACCGACGAGGACCACGACGCCGCCGGCTCGTAGTCGCCGCCGCACGACGAGGACGGCTCCCACGGCGGCCGCGACGGTGAACGCACCGAGCCCCCAGAGCGGAGAGGCGAGGAAGCCGGTCCCCTCGGCGTCCGACAGCTCGAAGAGGTCCATGAACGACAGCCAGACGCGGTCGCGCAAGGGGTCGAGACCCCGATCGAACAGAGTGCCCCCGCGTGGATCACCGGTCTCGGCGAGGTTGAGCGCGAA
The DNA here is from genome assembly GCA_963845965.1 of uncultured Actinomycetes bacterium. Taxonomy (GTDB): domain Bacteria; phylum Actinomycetota; class Thermoleophilia; order Gaiellales; family Gaiellaceae; genus Gaiella. The sequence goes on from CAWJUF010000022.1 coordinate 7,065, forward strand.
CCAAAACGACCCGGCAGCGAGACCCGACGCTCCGGCCGCCGCGAGAGACCGCCAGCGCGATCGGGGCTGGCTCGCGAGCACGAACGCGACGAGAACCGGCAGCGCGAAGACGACCGTCCCCTTCGTGCCCATGCCGAGCGCGAGGGCGATCGCGCACAGGCATAGCTCGGCGGGTGACGACCCCAGCGCGAAGTAGGCGCAGACGATGAGCAGCGACGCGACGACGAGGTCGTTGAGAGCGGTCGGCGCCTGAAGGGCGACGACGGTGAACGTCGCGAATGCCAGAGCTCCGAACAGCGCCGCGCTCCGGCTCAGACCCAAACGGCGCGCGATGCCGACAATCGCACTACACGCGGCGGCGAGGGCGAGGAGCTGGACGAGCCCTACGTAGCGGTCGCCCTCGCTCAGAACCATCGACGCCGTCGCCTCGATCTCGGCGATCGGAGGGAAGGCGTTGATCCGGTCGTCCGGAGCGTCGAGCACGTACGCGACGGCGTGCTGCTGCTTCCAGAGCGCCGCCCGCGGGAGGTGATAGAGCAACGTGTCCGGCAAGCTCTGCGGGAACGTGAGGCTGACGACGAGCAGGTAGAGATGCACGGCGACCGCGAGAGCCGCGAGCGCGGCGACGGCCCGGTCGGCGAGAGCCTCGCGCAGAGCGCTGCCGATGGAGGCAAGAGGGGGTCGCGGACGCCCGCGCCGAAGCCACACCGCGAGGACGCTGACGAACGCGACGCCGATCGCCGCGACCACGGCCGGCCGCGTCAGCGCACGAGCGGGTGAGAGCACGAGCGAGACGGCAACGATCTCCGCCGTGGCGACGACGTAGACGGCCAGGAGATACCCGACCGCCGAGGGGATGCGCAGGCAACTCGATGCGAGCGCTGCGGTCGCGACGACGAGTGCGAACGCGCAGGCCAGGATCAGCGTCCCCACCTGCCCAGGCTAACCCGCCACGCAGCCTGCTACGGTCGGGCGCCGTACGCGATGTCCATCGCAGCACCCGAGATCTCCGTCGTCATCCCCTGCCTGAACGAGGAAGAGGCGGTGGGAGGGGTCGTCGACCAGGCGCTCGAGGGGATCCGGCGCTCGGGCCGCACGGGAGAGGTGATCGTCGTCGACAACGCCTCGACAGACCGTTCCGCCGAGGTCGCGGCGGACCATGGGGCGGTCGTCGTGCGCGAGGAGCGTCCCGGCTACGGCAGTGCCTACCTCGCCGGCCTCGCGGTGACACAGGGCGACTTCATCGTGATGGGCGACGCCGACGAGACCTACCCGATGGCCGAGCTCGCGCCGTTCGTCGAGCGCCTCGCCGACGGCGACGACCTCGTGATGGGGTCGCGGTTCGAGGGCACGATCCACGGCGAGGCGATGCCCTGGCTCAACCGCCACGTCGGCAACCCGATCCTGACCGGTCTCCTGAACGTCCTCTTCGGCGTGAAGATCTCGGACGCGCATTGCGGGATGCGCGCGGTGCGCCGCGACGCGCTCGCGACGCTCGACCTCCACTCGACAGGGATGGAGTTCGCGTCGGAGATGGTCTTCAAGGCATACCGCCGCAAGCTCCGCGTCAGCGAGATCCCGATCGACTACTACCCGCGGGTCGGCGAGTCGAAGCTCAACCGCTTCGGCGACGCCTGGCGACACGTGAAGTTCATGCTCCTGTACAGCCCGAGCTGGCTGTACTTCGTGCCCGGCCTGACGCTCCTCCTGCTCGGGGTGATCGGCGCTCTCGCGCTCGCAGCAGGCCCCGTGACGGTCCTCGGCCGCACCTGGCAGATCCACTCGCTCTTCCTCTCCATGTTCGCGATCCTGCTGGGGATGCAGGTCGTGCAGCTCGGGATCTTCGCGCGCGCCTTCGCTGCCGCCCATCTCGGCGAGACGGACGGCCTGATCGAACGTACCCACGAGCGGCTCCGCCTCGAGCACGGTCTCGCCGGCGGCGGGATCCTGCTCCTCGCGGGCATCGTGACGCTGCTCGCGATCTTCGTCAGCTGGGCGGTCGGCGGCTTCGGCGCGCTCTCCCACGAGTACGCCACGGCGATCGGGTTCACGCTCGTCGCGCTCGGCGTCCAGGTGATCCTCGGGTCGTTCTTCCTCAGCCTTCTCACGATGCGCACGACCGATCCCTCGCAAGCGACGATCGTCGAACGCGTCCCGGTCGGATGAGCGGGTACGTGCCGCTCAACGAGCGGCCCCAGGGCGGTCATGCGCGGCTCCTCTCCCTGACGCTCGCCGGCGGCCCGCGCGACGTGCTGGACGTCGGCTGCTCGTCCGGCTACCTCGCGGCGCCCCTCGCCGCGGCGGGGGCGCGGGTCGTCGGCCTCGAGCTCGATCCTGGCGCGGCCGAGGCCGCACGGGCGTTCTGCGCCGACGTGCTCGTCGGGGACGTCGAGGCCATGGAGCTGCCGCTCGAGCCCGCGTCGTTCGACGCGATCGTGTGCGGCGACCTCGTCGAGCACCTCCGCGACCCGAGGACGACCCTCGAGCGCCTGCGCCCGCTGCTCCGGCCGGACGGGCGGCTCGTCCTCTCGACGCCCAACGTCGCCAACTGGGCGATGCGGCTCTCGCTGCTCGCCGGCCGGTGGCGGTACACCGACAGGGGGATCCTCGACCGGACGCACACGCACCTCTTCACGCGGAAGACGCTCGCGGAGACGGTCGAGCGCGCCGGCTATCGCGTCGTCGAGCTCGACCACACGGCGCCCGTGCCGCGCTTCGGGACGCCCGCCGTCGAGCGCGCGCGCGCACGCGATCGCACGGGTGCGGCCCTCGCTGCTTCGCGTACCAGTTCGTCCTCGCCGCGACGCCGCGGTGATCTCGGTCGTCATCCCCGTCAAGGACGGCGGCGCCGATCTCGGCCGCTGCCTCGACGGGATCGCCGCGCCAGGAGGTCGACGAGCCGGTCGAGGTCGTGGTCGTCGACTCGGGCTCGACGCGACGGCAGCGCCGAGCGCGCCGCGTGCGCCGGCGCGCGTCGTCCACGAGATCCCGCCCGAGGAGTTCGGCCACGGGCGCACGCGGAACCTCGGCGTCGGGCTCTCATCGGGGGACCTCGTCGTCTTCACCTCGCAGGACGCCGTCGCGGACGACGAGCGACTGGCTCGCGACGGCTCGCGGCGGCCGCGCGCTCGGGACCGACGACGTCGCCGGCGCGTACGGCCGCCAGCTCCCCCACGCCGACGCCCGGCCGCCCGAGCGGTTCTTCCTCGACTTCCTCTACGGCCCCGAGCCGCGCGTCCAGCGCCTCGAGCCCGGCGACGAGCTGACGTTCGAGGCGACGCTCTTCTCGAACGTCAACGCCGCGATGCACCGTGGGCGTCTCGAGCGGTACCCGTTCCGCGACGACCTGACGATGAGCGAGGACCAGGAGTGGTCGCGCCGCGTCCTCCGGGCCGGCTACTCGCTCGTCTACGAGCCGCTCGCGGCGGTGCGGCACTCGCACGCGTACACGATCGCCTCCGCGTTCCGGCGGTTCTTCGACTCGGGCGTGTCCGCCGAGCACGCCTACGTCGAGGGCGACGCCTCGCGCGCCGCGCTCCGCCGCGCGGGGCCGCTACGCGCGCGAGGAGCTCGCCTGGCTCTGGCGGACCGGGCAGCGGCGCTGGATCCCGTACACGGCCGTGTACGAGCTCGGCAAGTTCGCCGGCCTCCAGCTGGGGCTCCGCCACCAGCGGCTCCCGCGCCGCTCGTCGGCGGCTGAGCTCGTACTCGCCGCTACCGAGGGCCCCCCCGCTAGCCCACCGGGTGGGCGCGCGAGCACGTCCTCGCGGACGTCGCAGCCCCAGCCCGGGCCCGACGGGCACGACGAGCTCGCCGTCGCGGATCTCGGGCACGCGCGGTCGTCAGCTCCTCGCGCCAGGGCACGTCGTCGACGTCGATCTCGAGGAGCCGCACGTTCGGGATCGCCGCGCACCACTGCGCGGCGATGAACGTCGCGAGGTGGCTGTAGTAGTTGTGCGGCGCGCAGGCGAGCTCGTGCGTCTCGGCGAGCGCGGCGATCTTCAGCGACTGCGCGAAGCCGTTCCAGATCACGTCGACCGAGGCGACGTCCATCGCGCCCGCCTCGAGGTACGGCCGGAACCCGCGGAGGGTGTAGAGGTTCTCGCCCGAGCAGAGCGGGATCGGCGACCGGCGCCGGGCGTGCGCGAGCGCGGCCGCGTCGTAGGAGTCGACCTCGAGCCAGGCGAGGTCGAACGGCTCGAGCGCGCGCGCGACGCGCACGATCCCCTCGGTCGTGAGGTTGAAGTTGAGGTCGACGATCGGCTGCGCCCGCCCCCCGTGCCCTCGCGGAACGCCTCGAGGAGCCGCGTCAGCGCGTCGAGCAGCTCCGGCGTCGGGTTGCGGTCGATGCCGCCGCCGCGGCCGAAGCCCGGGCATGAGCACCTGCGGCTCGTCGCCGGGGACGACGATGTTCGTCTTGAAGGCGCGGTAGCCGCGCTCGACGACCTCGCGCCCGAGCGCGGCGACGGCGTCGTACGAGTCGAGCTTCGGCGTGCCCGTCACCTCCCAGGCGCGGGCGCGCGTCGTGCCGCAGTGCGACCAGTAGAGCGGGATCGTCTCGCGCGTCGGGCCGCCGAAGAGCTCGGCGACCGAGACGCCGAGCGCCTTGCCCTTGAGGTCGAGGAGCGCGTTCTCGATCCCGCCGATCGCCTTCTGCACGATCGAGCCGGGGCTCTGGCGCGTCCGCCGGTAGAGGTCCCAGTGGATCGCCTCGACCGCGACGCGGGTCGCGGCCGACGACGAGCGGCGCGAGATCCTGCGACGACGCCGGCGAGGCCGGTCGGCGAGCCGTGCGAGTCGGTCACCTCCGACCAGCCGACGAGCCCGTCGTCGGTCGTCGCCTTGACGAAGAGCCACGGCCGCCAGCCGGCGTCGCAGGCGAGCGTCTCG
>CAWJUF010000023.1:0-156926 GCA_963845965.1 uncultured Actinomycetes bacterium
CGTCCTGGAAGGAGGTGAGCTTCTTCGACCGGCACTGGTGGCGCGGGCCGGCGTGGTACCGCGGGCAGTTCCCGCTCCGCGGCGGGCGAGGCTCGTCGGGAGGCGAGCCCGAGCTACCTCTTCCACCCGCTCGCACCGGAGCGCGTCCAGCTCGCTCGTCCCCGACGCGCGACTCGTCGCCCTCGTGCGCGATCCCGTCGCACGTGCGTACTCGCACTACCAGCACGAGGTCGCGCTCGGCCGCGAGCCGCTCTCGTTCGAGGACGCGCTCGCCGCCGAGGGCGAGCGGACGAGGGGGAGGAGGCGCGGCTCGTCGCCGACCCTCGCGCCTTCAGCCGCGCTGGTGGGATCACACCTACGTCGCGCGCGGGCTCTACGCCGAGCAGCTCGAGCGCTGGCTTGCGGTGTTCCCGCGCGAGCAGCTGCTCGTCGTCCGCAGCGAGGACCTCGGCGAGCGGCCGGCCGAGACGTACGCCGAGATCCTCGCGTTCCTCGGCGCCGCCCGCACGCGCTCCACGAGTACCCGCGCGATCTTCGGCCGCGAGTACGCCGACATGCGCGCCGGAGACCCGGCTGGCGCTCGCCGCGCGCTTCGCGGAGCCGAACGGCGGCTCGAGGCGCTGCTCGGGCGCGACCTCGGTTGGGGCGTGAGCCCCGCCGGCCTCAGCCCTCGCTCGACGTCGACCAGATGTTGATGTCGCTCTCCGTCGCGTAGCGGTCGATCTCCGCCAGCTCGTCGTCGGAGAAGTCGAGCCGGTCGAGCGCGCGCAGGTTCGCCTCGAGCTGCTCGACGCTCGATCGCGCCGACGAGCGTCGAGGTCATGCGCGGGTCGCGCAGCGTCCACGCGAGCGCCATCGCCGCGAGCGACTGACCGCGCGCCGCGGCGATCTCGGCGAGGCCGCGGACCTTCGCCCGCGTCTGGTCGGTCAGCTGGTCCTCGCGTAGAGGGAGAGGTCCCGCGCGATCCGCGAGTCCTCGGGGATGCCGTTCGCATAGCGGTCGGTGAGGAGCCCCTGGGCGAGCGGCGAGAAGCCGATGCAGCCGACGCCGAGCTCGCCGAGCGTGTCGAGCAGGCCGCCCTCGATCCACCGGTTGAGCAGCGAGTACGACGGCTGGTGGATCAGGAGCGGCGTGCCGAGCCGGTCGAGGATCTCGGCCGCCTCGCGCGTGCTGCTCGGGCGGGTACGACGAGATCCCGGCGTAGAGCGCCTTGCCCTGGCGGACGGCCGTGTCGAGCGCGCCCATCGTCTCCTCGAGCGGCGTCTCGGGGTCGAACCGGTGCGAGTAGAAGATGTCGACGTAGTCGAGGCCCAGGCGGCGGAGGCTCTGGTCGAGGCTCGCGAGGAGGTACTTCCGCGAGCCCCACTCGCCGTACGGGCCCGGGCCACATGTCGTAGCCGGCCTTCGTCGAGACGAGGAGCTCGTCGCGGTACGGCGCGAGGTCGGTCGCCAGAAGCCGGCCGAACGTCTCCTCGGCCGAGCCGTAGGGCGGCCCGTAGTTGTTCGCGAGGTCGAAGTGCGTGACGCCGAGGTCGAACGCGCGGCGGACGATCGCCCGGCTCGTCTCGAGCGGCCGGTCGGCGCCGAAGTTGTTCCAGAGCCCGAGCGAGATCGCCGGGAGCTTCAGGCCGCTGCGCCCGGTGCGACGGTAGGGCATCCGCCCGTAGCGGTCGTCGTCGGCGACGTAGGTCATCCCGTCCTCCTGTCGGCTCGGTGAGGTCGCGGCGAGCTCCTCGAACGGCCGGAGCGCCGCCGGGTCGGCGAGCGAGTCGCGGCTCAGCGCCGTGTCGGCGGGCTCGCCGGAGAGGATGCGCTTGACCGGCACCTCGAGGACCTTGCCGGAGAGCGTCCGCGGCACGGCCGGGACCGCGAGGACCTCGTCGGGCACGTGGCGCGGCGAGCAGTCGCGGCGGATGACGTCCCGGAGCCGGCCGACGAGCGCATCGTCGAGCGTCGCGCCGTCGCGGAGCACGACGAAGAGCGGCATCCAGCCCTGCGTGCCCTCGCGCGGCAGGTCGACGACGAGGGCGTCGACGACCTCGTCGAGCGAGAGCACCGCCCGGTAGATCTCCGCCGTCCCCATGCGGATCCCGCCGCGGTTGATCGTCGCGTCCGAGCGCCCGGTGATGATCGCCGTGCCGCGCTCGGTGAGCTCGATCCAGTCCCCGTGGCGCCAGACGCCGGGGAAGACGTCGAAGTAGCTCGCGCGGTAGCGCTCGCCGTCCTCGTCGCCCCAGAAGCGGAGCGGCATGGACGGCATCGGCTCGGTGATCACCAGCTCGCCGACCTCGCCGACGAGCGGCGTGCCCTCCGGCGACCACGCCTCGACCTTGGCGCCGAGCGCGCGTGCCTGGAGCTCGCCGCGGTAGACGGGGAGCGTCGGCACGCCGCCGACGAACGCGGTGCAGACGTCGGTGCCGCCCGAGGTCGAGAAGAGCCACAGGTCGGGGCCGAGGTGCTCGTAGACCCAGTCGAAGCCCTCGGGCGACGAGCGGCGACCCGGTCGAGCCGACCGCGCGAGGCGCGAGAGGTCGCGGCCTGCCGCGGGCTCGACGCCGGCCTTGACGCACGCCGCGACGTAGCTCGCCGACGTGCCGAAGCACGTGATCCCCGCCGACTCGGCGAGGTCCCAGAGCGTGCCGAGGTCGGGATGCCCGGGGTTGCCGTCGTAGAGGACGACCGACGCGCGCGTCAGCAGCCCGCCCATCACGAAGTTCCACATCATCCAGCCGGTCGTCGTGAACCAGAAGAGGCGGTCGTCCTCCTGCAGGTCGACGTGGAGGTGCAGCTTCTTCAGCAGCTCGAGGAGGATGCCGCCGTGCCCGTGGACGATCGCCTTCGGGAGCCCGGTCGTCCCGGAGCTGTAGAGCACCCAGAGCGGATGGTCGAAGGCGACCTGTGCGAACGGGAGCGCCTCGTCGTCGCCCTCGGCGACGAACTCCTCCCAGGCCGTCGCCGCCCGGAGCGCGCCCGAGCGCGGGATCCGCGTCGAGGTAGGGCAGGACGATCGTCCGCTCGAGGCTCGGCATCGCGTCCTGGAGCGTCCGGACGACATCGAGCCGGTCGTGGTCGCGCCCGCCGTAGCGGTAGCCGTCGACGGCGAGCAGGAGGCGCGGCTCGATCTGCGCGAAGCGGTCGACGACGCTGCGCGCGCCGAAGTCGGGGGAGCAGCTCGACCAGACCGCGCCGAGGCTCGCGCACGCGTGGAAGGCGACGGCGGCCTCGAGGACGTTGGGGAGGTACGCGACGACGCGGTCGCCCGGGCCGATCCCCGCGCGCGCGAGAGCGCGGACGGCGAAGCGGCGCGTCGCTTCTCGAGCTCGCCCCACGTCGTCTCGCGCAGCGGGCCGCAGCTCGGACGCGTGACGGATCGCGACGCGTCTCGGGCTCCCGGTCGCGGAAGACGTGCTCGGCGTAGTTGAGCCGCGCGCCGGGGAACCACTCGCGCGCCGGGCATCGCGTGCGCGCCGAGCACGCGCTCGTACGGCTGCCGACGACCGCACGTCGAAGAACTCCCAGATCGAGCCCCAGAAGGCCTCGAGCTCGCGTCACCGACCAGCGCCAGAGGTCGTGGTAGCCCGGCCGTCTCGACGCCGTGGCGGTCGGCGAGCCAGCGCGCGTAGCGCGTGATCGCGGCGCGCTCGATGCGCGCCTCGTCGGGAGCCCAGAGGACCGGTGGCGTCGCCGCTCACGGCGAGAGCCTATGCACGCGTCGACAGGGGCATCGAGGCAGTTGCGACCGCGAAGCGGGCGCCTTCAGGGGTGTGCCCCGCCGAAGGCGGGGATCGAGCCGCAGGATTCGGCTCCTGCGGAATCCTGCCCGGCGGAAAGCAGATTCAGCGCTGCCGGTAGGTGATCCGGCCGCGCGAGAGGTCGTACGGCGACAGCTCGACCGTCACGCGGTCGCCCGGGTTGATGCGGATCCGGTAGCGCCGCATCTTGCCGGAGACGTAGCCGAGCGTCTCGTGGTCGTTGTCGAGGGCGATGCGGTACATCCCGCCGCGGAACGCCTCGATCACCTCGCCCTGCAACTCGACCTTGCCGTCGTCTGCCAACCCGTCGTCCTTTCGAGAGAGATGCAGGGCGCGCCCGCGAGGGCGCGCCCGGCAGTTCAGCGCCTCAGCCGGCGAGGGTGACGTTCGTCGCCTGCGGGCCCTTCTGGCCCTGCTCGGCCACGAACTCGACCTTCGCGCCCTCGGGGAGGGACTTGAAGCCGTCGCCCGTGATCCCACTGAAATGGACGAAGAGGTCCTTGCCGCCGTCGTCAGGGGTGATGAAGCCGTACCCCTTGGCGTCGTCGAACCACTTCACGGTTCCGGTTGCCATGTCGCTGAAACACCTCCTTGCCTTGATTCACGAACGGGCAGGAAGGTGCAGAAACCGCACGACCGATACCACGTTCTGGTTGAACGTCGGCACCGTAGCACTGATTCGACGTCCTGAACGAGATTCGAGAAGAGAATCCGCTGGCGTTTGCCGAGAGGCCCGAGATCACGACGCGCCCGGACCGACGGGCGCGGCAGGTCCGGGCCGCCCTTCGGTGGCTACGCCGACTCGGCCAGGTCGCGCCGGCTGCGGAGCGGCCGGGCGTCGTGGTCGAGCGCGTGCTGAAGGCGGGTCAGCGCCGACTTCTCGAGCTGGCGCACCCGCTCGCGGGTGAGCTCGAGCTCGCGGCCGATCTCCTCCAGCGTGAGGCTCTCCTGGCCGGCGAAGCCGAACCGGAGCTCGAGGACGCGGCGCTCGCGCTCGGGCAGGCCCGAGAGCGCCGAGCGAACGCGCTCGCGCTGGAACGACTCGTCCGCCTCGTCGACCGGGTCGACGGCCGTGCGGTCGGCGAACAGGTCGCCGAGCTCGCCGTCGCCGTCCGAGCCGACCGCCTGGTTGAGCGAGACCGACGCCTCGACGGCGTCGAGCGCCTCGACGACGTGGTGCAGCTTGAGGCCCGTCGCCTTGGCGAGCTCCTCCACGGTCGGCTGGCGGCCGAGGCTCACCTCGAGGCGCTGGCGCGCCCGGTTGAGCTTCTGCTGCCGCTCCTGCACGTGCACCGGCACGCGGATCGTGGCGGACTGGTTCGCGACCGACCGCTGGCAGGCCTGGCGGATCCACCACGTGGCGTACGTCGAGAACTTGAACCCCTTGCGGTAGTCGAACTTCTCGACCGCGCGGTTGAGGCCGATCACGCCGTCCTGGATCAGGTCGAGGAACGGCACGCCGTGACCGCGGTAGCGCTTCGCGATCGAGACGACGAGCCGCAGGTTCGAGTTGATCATCCGCTCCTTGGCGGCGAGGTCGCCGCGCTCGACGCGCTTGGCGAGCGCGATCTCGTCGGCGGCGGTGAGGAGCTGGTAGCGACCGATCTCGGAGAGGAACATGCCGAGCGAGTCGGTGGTCGACGGGGCCGGAGCCGGGGGTGAGGTCGAGCTCGAAGTCGTCCTCCTCCTCGGCCGCGGGCAGCTCGACGCCGCGCTCCGCGAGGAGCGTCTTGAAGGCCGTCGACGGCCTCCTCGTCGAGGTCGTGCTCGAGCACGAGCTGATCGAGCTCGGCGGCCTCGACCTTGCCGCGCTCCTCCGCCTCTGCGGCGAACGCGTCCAGTGCAGGAATTTCGATGATGCTGGTCTCCAACGTTTCCTCGTTTCGCTTTCGGCGGCGCGGCACAGACGTGCCCGCGCGGTGTGTGGTGTGTCCTGAGGTCCGGCGCCACGCAGCGAGTTGCGCCGTCGGCGCGCGCCTCGTACAGAGTGTGAACGGCCGGCGGCCCGTGTCATTCCCAGAGGGCGCACTCCAAACGAATTGTTTACGTTTCGGAGTGCTACGCCTGGGGCCTAGTTGACGCCGCGGATCGTCCGGGAGCAGCGCGAGCACGGCGTACTTGCCGCCCTCGCGCCGCAGGACGTCGCGCCCAGAGCTCCTCGGGGCGGCGTCGAGAAGACGTCCGCCGCGCGCGCGGGGAAGACGAGCCACGAGCCTTCCTCGAGCTCGTCCTCGAGCTGTCCCGGGGCCCACCCGGCGTAGCCCGCGAAGACCCGGACGCGCGCTGCAGCCCGCCCAGCTCGTCCGGGTCCTCGACCTCGCCCGGGAGGAAGCCCGACGGTCTCGAGCACGAGCGCCCCGGCGCCGCTCGGGCTCGACGAAGTCGGCGAGCACGACGACGGCCTGCGGCTGCACGGGGCCGCCGAGGTAGACGGTCGTCGCCCGGATCGACGAGCGGCGCCATCGGCGGCACGGCGTCACGCGACGGGCACCGGGGAGCTGCGGTTGAGGACGACGCCCATCGCGCCGTCGTCGCCGTGGTCGCCGACGAGCACGACCGTGTGCCGGAAGTTCGGGTCGTCGAGCGACGGGCCGGCGACGAGGAGATGGCCGCGCAGCGAGTCCACGAGCGCATTCTCGCCCGCCCGGGGCGACCCCGGGCGGGCGAGACGCGCGGTGCTACGGACGCAACCTTGATCGTGAAGAGCTTGCTGATCGGCGCGCCGTTGGCCGAGAACGCGTAGACGCGCAGGCGGTAGGTGCCCGGCCTTCAGCAGCGTCCCCTCGAGGCGGCGCGTCAGCTCGTTGTACTCGAGCCCCGGCGGGATCTTGCCGGCAGACGGCGAAGAACGCCTTGGTCGGAGTCCTTGCCCTTGACGGGGAGCTTCGCCGAGTAGAACGCGGTCGACGCGCCCGACCGGCAGCGTCTTGCCCGTCGACGAAGTCGAGCAGCGGCAGGATCGTGATCCGGAACGGGAGCGAGATGCTTCGCGCCCGTCCTGGTCGGTGACCGTGATCGTCGACGCGAACGTGCCCGGCCGTCGTCCCGGCGCCGGTGATCGCGCCCGTCGGCGGGTTGAGCGTCACGCCCGGCGGCAGCGCGCCTGCGCTCCGCGAACGTGTACGCCGCCGCGGCCGCCCGACCGCCTTGACGCCGGTCGTGAGCGGGGCGTTGAGCAGGCTCTTGGCGGCGAAGCCCGTCGTCGGCGCCTTCTTGCCGTCGAGCGCCTGGAGCTCGAGCGGCGCGAGCACGAAGATCGAGAGCGACTTCGTGTCGTTGTTCGGCGACGCGTTCGCCTGCACCGTGAAGCCGAACTGGCCGCTGGCCGTCGGCGTGCCCGAGATCTCGCCGTTCGGGTTGAGGGTCAGGCCCGGCGGCAGCGTGCCGCCGGCGAGCGTCCACGAGCTGACGGAGGTCGCGTTCGGGCCGTCAGCGCCGGTGCCGTGTAGGCCTGGCCGATGTTCGCGTCGGGCAGCGAGCTCGTCGCCACGAAGGCGCCGGAGCGACCTGCGGGCTCACGTTGATGTGAACTGCTGGTCGGAGGCGCTCTTGCCGCAGTCCGCAGCTGTACGACACCGTGATGAAGAAGTCGTAGCTCCCGGCCTGGTCGGAGTGCCGCGCGACGACACCCTCGTCGGACGCAAGCGAAAGCCCGGGAGGAAGCGCGCCCGAGCTCACGCCGAAGCTCGGGCCGCGTCTCCCGGCTCCTTGAGCGTGAACTGTCAGCGGAGTAGGACTGCGCCGGCGGTCGCGGCCGGGCAGAGCTTGGTCGGTTCGCCGCTTACATCGGCCGCTTCGGCGAAGTCGCCCGCTGCCGCGCCCGTCGCGATGGATGAGGCCCGCGACGGAGAGGAGGGCGACAACTGTCAGAATCGTCGAGATACGGCGCATTAAGCTCCCTTCGGCGACGACGGCGAGCGTCCTCTTTGTTGGTTCTGAGTTGCTCGCCGGTGCCCACACGACGACGAGCCGCGCGGCACGGTAACAACGTGTGTTGAAAGATTCCGTAAGGGCCGCGCACGGCCGCAGCCGTGCAGGGTAGCGGTCGGAGTCGGCGTACGATGCGGCCCGTGGCACGCTCCCGGGAGATCCGCCTCGCGGCGCGGCCCGAGGGCGCGCCGGCGCCGTCCGACTTCGAGCTCGCCGAGGTCGAGCGTGCCTGACCCGGGCGAGGGCGAGGTCCTCGTCCGCAACGCCTTCGTCTCGGTCGATCCGTACATGCGCGGCCGGATGAACGACGTCAAGCTCCTACGTGCCGCCGTTCGCGCTCGGCGAGCCGCTCACGGGCGGCGCCGTCGGCCAGGTCGTCGCGTCGCGGCGACGAGCGGCTGGCCGGAGGGCGACTGGGTCGTCCACGACCTGGGCTGGCGCGAGCTGGCGCTCGTCGAGGTCGCGGCGCTGCGCCGCGGTCGATCCGCGGCAGTCGCGCCGGTGTCGACCGCGCTCGGCGTGCTCGGCATGCCGGGGCTCACCGCGTACGTCGGGATCGTCGACATCGGCGAGGTGGCGCGACGGGCGAGACGGTGTTCGTCTCCGGCGCGGCCGGCGCGGTCGGCAGCGTCGCCGGCCAGATCGCGCAGCTGCTCGGGCGCCGCGTGGTCGGCAGCGCGGGCACGGCCGGAGAAGGTCGCCTGGCTCGAGCGAGCTCGGGTTCGACGGGCGTCTTCGACTACACGCGAGGGCTCGACCGTCGACGGCGCTGCGCGAGCACGCGCCGGACGGGATCGACGTGTACTTCGACAACGTCGGCGGCGAGCACGCTCGAGGCGGCGATCGGCGCGCTGCGCCTGCACGGCCGGGTCGTCGCGTGCGGCGCGATCTCGCGCTACAACGCGACCGAGGCCGCAGCCCGGGCCCGCGCAACCTGTTCATGGTCGTCGACGAAGCGGCTGCGCGTCCAGGGGTTCATCGTCTTCGACCACGACGAGCGGCTACCGGCGAGTTCCTCGACGAGGTCGCGCCGCTGGGTCGCCGACGGCGCGATCCGGTACCGCGAGACGGTCGTCGAGGGGATCGAGCGGGCGCCGGAGGCGTTCATCGGCCTGCTCGGCGGCGCGAACATCGGCAAGATGCTCGTCCGCGTCGGCCCGGTCGGAGCAGGATTCCGCCCAGCGGGCATCCGGCCGCCAGAGAGCCGCCGTTCTTCCTGACGGCGCAGCGTACGCGCTCGCATGCTCGCGCTGCGGCAAGCGCGTGCGGCTGAGGCGCGGCGACGCTCGTCAGGCGGGCGCCAGCGCCAGGCACGCCCGGCCGGCTGATCCGCGTCGAGAGGAACGCGGCGACGAGCGACAGCATCGCCGCGCCGACGAACGCGGGCACGTACGTGTCGAGACAGCGTCTCGGTCGCGCCCGCGGCGAGGGCCGCGATGCCCGCGCCCAGCTGGTGCGAGGCGAAGATCCAGCCGAAGACGACACCGACGCGCGCCCGGCCGAAGGTGTCGGCGGTGAGCGCCACCGTCGGCGGCACGGTCGCGACCCAGTCGAGCCCGTAGAAGACCACGAACGCGATCAGGCCGGCACCCTGGGACTCGATCACGACGGGCAGCGCGAGCAGCGAGAGCCCGCGCAGGCCGTAGTACCAGGAAGAGCAGCATGCGCGGGTCGTACCGGTCGGTGAGCCAGCCCGGAGGCAGAGCGTGCCGACAGGTCGAAGACGCCGATCGTGGCCAGGAGGCCGGCCGCGCCGACCTCGCCCATCCCGTGATCCATCGCGGCGGGGATCAGGTGCGTGCCGATCGAGCCCGTTCGTGGTCGCGCCGCAGATGAAGAAGCTCCCGCTGAGCAGCCAGAAGGTCCGCGAGCGACGACGCGCGGAGGAGCCCGTCGCCGAACGCGGCGAGGAACGGGTTGCCGGTGGCGGGTGGCGGGGCGGGTCGTCCTCGACGGCGCCGTACGGCCGCAGCCCCATGTCGGACGGGCCGGTCGCGGAGAAGCAGGAGCGCGACGGGGAGCACGATCACGAGCGCGACCGGCGCAACCGCGCCGACCGACCAGCGCCAGCCGTGAGCGACGGCGAGCCCAGGCGAGCAGCCGGCAGGAACACGAGTTGCCCGGTCGCGTTCGCCGCGGTAGGATTCCCGTCGCGAGGCCGCGGCGGGCGACGAACCAGCGGTTCGCGACGACGGCCGCGAGCGTCACCGAGACGGCGCCGGTGGCGATCCCGTTGACGACGCCCCAGAGGAGCGCGAACTGCCAGGTCCTCGGTCATCGCGCAGCGTCGCGAGCGAGCCGAGCGCCACCATCGCCACGCGGACGAGACGCATCGCCGCAGCCCGAAGCGGTCGTAGAGCGCCGCAGCGAACGGCCCGCCGAAGCCGTACAGCATCAGGTTGAGACCCGCGGCGAGCGAGATCGAGGCCGTCGTCCAGCCGAACTCCTCGTGCAGCGGGTCGACGAGCACCCCGACCGTCGAGCGGAAGCCCGCCATCGTCACGAGCGTCACGAGCGTCGACGCCGAGGACGACCCAGCCGTAGTGGACGGCAGGCGCCTGATCACCTGGTCGAGCCTGCGCGTCGAGCGCCTGACGGAGGCGAGGCGACGTACGTCGCGCAGCGCGGCCGGGCCCGTCCTCGGCGACCTGCACGGCGCGCGAGCCGACGACGATGCCGTCGGTGAGCGCTGCCGCCGCGGCCGCGTGCTCGGGCGTCGAGATGCCGAAGCCGGCGTAGAGCGGCAGGTCCGTCACGGCCCGCGCGCGCTGCGCGAGGCCGCTCGAGCGAGTCGGAGAGCTCGGTGCGCGCGCCCGTCGTCCCGGTCAGCGTGACGAGGTAGAGCCAGCCGTCGGTCTGGTCGGCGGCGAGGCGCAGACGCTGGTCGGTCGAGGTCGGCGCGACGAGCTGGATCCGCCGCAGCTCCGGCATCGCGGCCGGCCGGCAGGTCGGCGACGATCAGGCCCGTCGCCCCGCGGCGCGCGGCGTCCGCTGCGAATCTCTCCCAGCCGTACGCCTCGAGCAGCGAGCTGTACGTCATCGGGACGAGCGGCGTGTCGCCGACGCGCGTCGCGCGTCTCGGCGAGGCAGTCGAGGCACGCGGCGGTGCGCATGCCGCGCGGCCAGCGCGCGTTCGGCCGCGCGCGGATCACCGGGCCGTCGGCGAGCGGGTCGGAGAACGGGAAGCCGAGCTCGACGATGTCCGCGCCCGCCCTCGACCGCGGCCTCGGCCAGCTCGGGTGTCTCGGCGCCCGAGATCGAGGTAGACGACGAGCGCCTTCGCGTCACCGCGTCCGGCCCTCCCGACGCCGGCATCAATGAGTCGCCACGGCGCAGCGCCTCCGCGAGGTCCTTGTCGCCGCGACCGGAGAGGCACACGAGCGACGTAGCTCCGCGCCGAGGCGCTCGACGCGCGCGAGCGCGTGCGCCGGACTCGAGCGCGGGGATGATGCCCTCGGTGCGGGTAGAGCCGCACGAAGGCCTCCAGCGCCTCGTCGTCGGTGCAGGGGAGGTACTCGGCGCGACCGGTGTCCCGGAGCCAGGCGTGCTCCGGCCCGACGCCCGGGTAGTCGAGCCCGGCGGAGATCGAGTGCGCGTCGGCGATCTGCCCGTCCTCGTCCGGCGAGGATCGACGAGCGCGAGCCGTGCAGGACGCCGGCGCGCCCGGTGCCGAGCGACGCCGCGCCGGCCGCCTCGACGCCGACGAGCCGCACGCCGTCGTCGTCGACGAAGCCGGCGAACATGCCGATCGCGTTCGAGCCGCCGCCGACGCACGCGACGACGGCTTCCGGCAGGCGGCCCTCCGCCTCGAGCAGCTGCGCGCGCGCCTCGCGCCCGATCACGGACTGGAGCTCGCGCACGAGCTCGGGGTAGGGGGCCGGGCCGACGCACGAGCCGATCACGTAGTGCGTCGTCTCGACGTTCGTGATCCAGTCGCGGATCGCCGCGCTCGTCGCCTCCTTCAGCGTCCGCGTGCCGAACTCGACGGGCTCGACGCGTCGCGCCGAGCAGGCTGCATCCGCTCGACGTTCGGCGCCTGGCGGCGCATGTCCTCCGAGCCCATGTAGACGACGCACTCGAGCCCGAACCGGGCGCAGGCCGTCGCCGTCGCGACGCCGTGCTGGCCGGCGCCGGTCTCGGCGATGATCCGCGGCTTGCCGAGCCGCCGCGCCAGGACGACCTGGCCGAGCGCGTTGTTGATCTTGTGCGCGCCGGTGTGGTTCAGATCCTCGCGCTTGAGGTAGAGGCGCTTGCCCGGCGCGAAGCGGTCGGCGCGCGTGATGCGGCGAGGGGCGGCCCGACGTAGGTCCGCCCGAGCTCGTCGAGCTCCGTCGCGGAACGCCGGGTCGTCGCTTCGCCTCCTCCCAGGCCGCCGTCGAGCTCGTCGAGCGCCGGGATCAGCGTCTCCGGGACGTAGCGGCCGCCGTACGGGCCGAAGGTCTCCTGCGATCGCCGTCATGCCCGGGCCGCCTCGACGTAGGCGCGGACGCGGGCGTGGTCCTTGATCCCGGGCGAGCGCTCGAGCGACGAGCGACGCGTCGACCGCCCAGGGCCGGACGGCGGCGATCGCGTCGGCGACGTTCTCCGGACCGAGCCCGCCGGCGAGGACGATCCGGCCGCTCGGCCGTCCGCGGCGCGCTCCCAGTGGCCGGGGTCGTCCTCGCCCCAGGGCAGGTCGAGCACGCGGGCGACCGGCTCGCCGCCGCGAAGGAGCGTCGCGTCGCGGCCGCGCACCTTGCCCTCCTCGACGGTCGTGCACCTGGTCGAGATCGGCGTCGCTCGTCGCCGGCGCTCGCCGACCCAGACGGCGACCGTGAGCGCCGTCTCGGGGACGGGGAGGACGCCCGGCGCCGCGCGCGGGCTCGCGGGCTCGAGCACGAAGCCGAGCAGGTCGGCGCCCGCCTCGGCCGCCGCCGGCGACGTCCTCGTCGCGCGTCAGCCCGCAGACCTTGACGAGCGGCCGCGAGACGAGCTCGGCGAGCTTGGCGGCCGGATCGGGCGCGCGCATCAGCGCCGAGCCGACGAGGATCGCGTCGGCGCCGGCAAGCTCGGCTGCGGCGCCCTGCGCGCGCGAGTCGATGCCCGACTCGGCGATCGACGATGCGGTCGACGGGATGCGCGCGCGAGCGAGCTGCGAGCTGCGCCCGCGGTCGATCGCGAAAGTCGACAGGTCGCGCGCGTTGATGCCGATCACCGGCGCCTCGAGCGCGACGGCGCGCGTCGACTCGCCGGCGTCGTGCGCCTCGACGAGCGTGTCGAGCCCGAGCCGGCCGGCCTCGGCGAGCAGCGTCCGCGACGCTGGTCGTCGTCGAGGTCGCGCAGGAGGAGCAGCGCGGCGTCGGCGCCGGCCTCCTTCGCCGGTGCGGAGGTCGTCGGCCGTCGAGAAGAAGCCCTTGGCGAGGAGCGGGGCGTCGGTCGCGGCGCGCGCGGCGCGGAGGTCGTCCCAGGTGCCGGCGAAGCGCTCGTCGACGAGCACGGAGATCGCGGCGGCGCCCGCCGCCGCGTACGCGGGGGCGATCGCGGGCGGGGTCGGCGTCCGGGCGCAGGTCGCCGGCGGACGGCGAGCGGCGCTTGATCTCGGCGATCGCGCCGAGACCCGGGCGCGCGCAGTGCGGCCTCGAACGGCCCATCAGGCGGGCACCTCTTCGAGAACTCGACCAGCTGCACGAGCGTCGCGCCCGCGGCGCCGTAGTCGATCGCCTCCGCGCGCGAGCCCGATGCCGTCGCGCGAGGTCCTCGGCGAGCCCGGCGGCGACGAGCGCCGCCGGCGGCGTTCAGGAGCGACCGCGTCGCGCCGGACGCCGCGCTCGCCGGCGAGCACGCGCGCGGATGGCGGCCGCGTTCTCCGCCGGCGCCGCCGCCGCGCAGCTCCGCCGGGTCGGCCGGGTACGAGCCCGAGCGTGCGCGGGTCGAGCTCCCACTCGCGCGATGTCGCCGTCGACGCACCTCGACGACGAGGTTCGGCCCCGACGGGGAGAGCTCGTCGAGCCCCGTCGCCGTGGACGACGAACGCGCGCCGCGCGCCGAGCCCGGCGAGCGACTCGGCGTACGTGCGCGCGAGAGCCGGCCGAGTAGACGCCGAAGACGCCGTCGCGCGCGCCGGCGGGGTTCGCGAGCGGGCCGAGGACGTTGAACACCGTGCGCGTGCCGAGCTCCTGCCGGACGGGCGCCGCGTGGCGCATCGCGGGGTGATGCGCGCGGGCGAACATGAAGCCGAAGCCGAGCTCGTCGATCGACGCGGCGATCCGCTCCGGCGGCTAGCTCGAGCGACGAGACCGAGCGCCTCGAGCACGTCGGCCGAGCCGCACGGCCGAGCTCGCCGCGCGGTTGCCGTGCTTGGCGACGCGCGGCGCCGGCCGCGGCCGCGACGATCGCCGCGGCGGTGGAGATGTTGAACGTGCCGCGCGCCGTCGCCGCCCGTCCCGACGACGTCGACGAGCGGCGACCGCGTCGGGCGGACCGGGACGACGTGCTCGCGCATCGCCTCGGCGAAGCCGGTGATCTCGTCGACGGTCTCGCCCTTGGCGCGGAGGCCGACCAGCAGCCCGCCGATCTGCGCCGGCGTCGCCTCGCCGCGCATGACCTCGTCCATCACCGCGCGCGCCTCGTCGCGCGTCAGGTCGCGGCCGTCGGCGATCGCGCGCGATCGCGTCCGTGATCACCGCGAGGAAGTTCCTCGCGATGCTCGGGGCCGAGCGGCGTGAGCACGCTCTCCGGGTGGAACTGGACGCCCTCGATCGGGAGCTCGGCGTGACGGACGCCCATCACCTCGCCGTCGGCCGTGCGCGCGGTCACCGTCAGCTCGTCCGGGCACGGTCGTCGCCGCGAGCGAGTGGTAGCGGCCGACCTCGATCTCGTCCGGCAGGCCCGTCGTAGACGCCGCGGCCGTCGTGCGTGACGACGCTCGCCTTGCCGTGCAGCAGCGCCCGCGCCTGGCCGACCTCGCCGCCGAATGCCTCGACGATCGCCTGGTGGCCGAGGCAGACGCCGAGCGTCGGCGTCGTCGCGCCGAGCCGCCGGATCAGCTCGATGGAGACGCCCGGCGTCCGCCGGCCGTCCCGGGCCGGGGGAGACGACGAGCCGGTCGGGGCGCGAGCGCGGCGGCCTCGTCGGCGCGTGATCGCGTCGTTCCGGACGGTCACGACCTCGGCCCCGAGCTCCTCGAACAGGTGGACGAGGTTGTAGGTGAACGAGTCGTAGTTGTCGATCATCAGGACCTTCATCGCTACGCGGATGCCTCCGCTCGGCCAGGTCGATCGCCGCCTCGAGCGCGGCGAGCTTGCGCAGGCACTCCTCGTGCTCCGCCGCAGGGTCGGAGTCGGCGACGATCCCGGCGCCCGCCTGGAGGTAGGCGACGCCGTCGCGCATCACCATCGTCCGGAGCGCGATGCATGCGTCCATCGTGCCGTCCGGGAAGGGCATAGAGGACGGCGCCGCCGTACGGCCCGCGCCGGAAGCCCTCGAGCTCGGAGATGAGCTGCATCGCGCGGATCTTCGGCGCGCCGCTCACCGTGCCCGCCGGGAAGCAGGCGCGCAGCACGTCGAACGGCGTCACGCCGTCCCGCAGCTCGCCGACGACCTCGGAGACGAGGTGCGAGACGTGCGAGAAGCGCTCGACCTCCATGCTGCGCGCGACGTGGACGGTGCCCGCGCGGCAGACGCGCGAGAGGTCGTTCCGGCCGAGGTCGACGAGCATCACGTGCTCGGCGCGGTCCTTCTCCGACGAGAGCAGGCGCTCGACGTCGCCCTCGGTCGGCTCCGTGGTGCCCGCGATCGGGCACGAGGCTGCGCGCGGCCGTCCTCGCAGGCGACGAGGCGCTCGGGGGAGGAGCCGACCAGCGCGAGCCCGTCGAGATCGAGGAGGAAGAGGTACGGGGAGGGGTTGACGCGGCGCAGGGCGCGGTAGACGTCGAGCGGCGTGGCGGACGTCGGCCGCTCGGCGCGCTGCGACGGGACGCACTGGAAGACGTCGCCCGCGACGATGTGCTCCTTGCACCGTCCGCACCATCTCCTCGTAGCGCTGCCGGTCGGGGAACGCGCCGGAGGGGCCCGCGCGCGCCTCGCGGCTCGCGCTGCCACGGGATGCCGGCCTCGAGGCGCCCGGCGATCTCCTCCGGGTCGCCGGCGAGCACGTCGGCCGTGCCGGCGCCGTGGTCGAAGCGGACGAGCGTCTCGGCGACGACGAGGCGGCTCTCCGGGAAGCCGTGGCCGTCCGGCCGGGAGCGGCACGGTCGGCTCGAGCGTGGCGATCGTCGTCGTAGCGCGACGTAGCCGACCACCGGCAGCCCGAGCGTCCTCGGCCTCGTCGAACGTCGACGAGCCGCGAGCCCGCGCCCATCCACGAGCTCCGGCCGAGCCGGCCGCGCTCGACCGACTCGAGCAGGAAGCTCGCGCGCCCCATCGCCGCGCAGGCGGAGGTACGCCCCGAGCGGGGTGAGGAGGTCGGTGGTGATGGTCGCTGTCGGGTATGTCATCCGAGACGAAAGAGACCTCCTGCGGAGGCCTCGGGCGAAACGGGGTGTCGTCGCTGCTAGCGCACGCTCCCGCCTCGCCCAGTGCGCCACGACCAGGTGCCGGGTGCGCGTGACGGCATCGCGTCGAGCCTAGCGGCGCCACGACGCTCGCGCAATCGACGGTGGCGGCTCGAGGGAGGCGGGCGGCCGACCGACGCCGCCGCGGCTACGCTGGCGCCGTGCCGGCGGCAGTCATCGTCTCCGCGGTCCGCACGCCGTTCGGCCGGCTCGGCGGCGGGCTCGCCGACCGCTCCGCGACCGAGCTCGGAGGCGATCGCGATCCGCGCGGCGCTCGAGCGCGCCGGGCGTCGCGCCGCGAGGACGTCGGCTACGTCGTCGATGGGTCAGGTGCTCCAGGCGGGTGTCGGCCAGGCCCCGGCCCGGCAGGCGGCGATCGCAGCGGGGATCCCGAAGGAGGTTCCGGCCGACACGATCAACAAGGTGTGCGCGTCGTCGATCCGCGCAGTCGAGCTCGCCGAGCTGATGATCGCGCGCGGGCCGGCACGACGTCGTCGTGACCGGTGGGATGGAGTCGATGTCGCAGGCGCCCTACCTGCTGCCGAAGGCGCGCTTCGGCTACCGCCTGGGCAACGGCGAGGTGCTCGACCACATGGTCTTCGACGGCCTCACCTCGACGTTCGACGGGCTCCACATGGTCCAGCAGGCGTCCGCCGTCGTCGCGCGAGCTCGGCATCTCCCGGGAGGAGCAGGACGCGTGGGCGCGTCCGCTCCCACGAGCGCGCCGCGGCCGCGCAGGACGCCGGCCGCTTCGACGACGAGATCGTCCCGGTCGGCGACGTCGACCGCCGACGAGAGCGTCCGACGCGACACGACGCTCGAGAAGCTCGCGTCGCTCGAAGCCCGTGTTCGACCCCGAAGGGACGACGACCGCGGGGAACGCGCCCGGCGTGAACGACGGCGCGTCCTGCGTCGTCGTGTGCTCGGAGGAGTGGGCGACGGAGCGCGGGATCGAGCCGCTCGCACGCATCCTCGGCCACGCCTACGTCGCCGACGACTTCGCGTACCTCGCGCGCACGCCCGCGCGGCCGCCGCGGACAGCGCGCTCGCGCGCCGCGGGCCGCACGATCGGCGACGTCGCGCGGGTCGAGATCAACGAGGCGTTCGCGTCGGTCGCGAGGAACTCGACGCGCATGCTCGGCGCCGACGAGGAGCTCGTCAACGTCAACGGCGGCGCCGTCGCGCTCGGTCACCCGATCGGCGCGTCGGGCGGGCGCATCGTCGGCGACGCTCGTCCACGAGCTGCGGCGCAACGGCGGCGGGCTCGGCCTCGCCGCGATCTGCTCCGGCGGCGGCCAGGGCGACGCGGTCCTCGTCGAGGTCTGACGCCTGCGCGGCGCCTGCTCGCCGCGCGTCGTCGCGGCGCTCGTGCTCGCGCCCGCCGGCGCAGCGCGCTCGACTGCCCGAACATCCCGCTCGAGGAGCGGCTCGCGGCCGCCGACGCGGCGTTCGTCGGCCGTGTCACGGCGAGCGGCCGCGCGACCGATCGCCGGCGTCGTCTACCGGTTCGTCGTCGACCAGCGGGTCAAGGGGCCGGTGGGCCGCGAGGTGGAGGTCACGTCGCCGCGGCCGCTCGTCGACGCGGCCGACGAGCCGATCGTCCTCGACGAGGCGCTCGGCGTGATCGGCGCTGCTCGAGGGCGCACGCTCACGACCGAGTCGTGCCTGCTGACCGATCCCGGGCGCGCTGCTCTCCGTCAGCGACGAGGCGCGGGGCGACTGGATCAAGATCGTGATCGGGCTCGTGATCCTCGCGCTCGTGCTCGCGTTCTCGATCCGCCGCCTGCGGCTGCGCCAGCGGCGAGCTCGCGGCGCGCGAGTAGCCTCGACCGGTGAGCTTCGAGCGCGTCCTCGTCGTCGGCGCCGGCCAGATGGGCGCCGGCATCGCGCAGGTCGTGGCGGCCTCCGGGACGCAGCGTCTCGCTCCACGACAGGCAGCCCGGGGCCGTCGAGCGCGGCCTCGAGGGCGATCGCGGCGCAGCCTCGAGCAAGCTGCACGAGAAGGGCGGCGCCGAGCCGGGCGAGGTGCTCGGCGCGCGTGACGCCCGTCGACGAGCTCGCCGAGGCGGACCTGCTGATCGAGGCGATCGTCGAGAACGCCGAGGCGAAGAAGGCAGCTCTTCCGCGCCGCCGACGAGGCGCTGCCCGCGCACGCCGATCCTCGCCTCGAACACGTCGTCGATCCCGATCACCGAGCTCGCCGCGGCCACGTCGCGGCCCGGAGCGCGTGATCGGCATGCACTTCTTCAACCCCGTGCCCGTGCTCGCGCTCGTCGAGGTGATCCGCGCGGAGCAGACCTCGGACGAGACCGCCGGCGGCGATCGTCGCCCTCGCCCGGGACCTCGGGAAGACGCCGGCCGAGGCGAACGACTTCCCGGGCTTCGTCTCGAACCGGATCCTGATGCCGTTCATCAACGAGGCCGCGTACGCGCTGATGGAGGGCGTCGCCGAGGCCGAGGCGATCGACACCGTCGCCAAGCTCGGCTTCGCGCACCCGATGGGGCCGCTCGCGCTCGCCGACCTGATCGGGCTCGACACGTGCGTGGCGATCATGGAGGTGCTGCACGACGGGCTCGGCGACCCGAAGTACGCGCCCTGCCCGCTGCTCCGCCGCTACGTCGCCGCCGGACGGCTCGGCCGGAAGTCCGGCCGCGGCTTCTACGAGTACGCCTGAGCGCGGTGGACCCGCTCGTCGACGCCGAGCTCGACGCGCAGCGCGAGGCCGACGACGCATTCGTCGACCGCGCCTTCCGCGAGCGTGCTGCGGCGGCCGCCCGACGACGAGGCGCGCGAGCGCGCGCGTCGCGAAGCTCGCGGAGGGGACGCTGTCGCGCGCGACGCTTCGTCCACGAGCTCGTCACGGCCGCGGAAGCGGCACGCGTCCGCGAGCTCGACGACGCCGTCGCGCTCGGGCTCGGCGCGCGGGCGCGCGGCGAGCGCGCTGACGTGGCTCCAGGCCCCGGCCGGCACGGACGAGCGCGTGATCGAGATGCCCGTGGGTGCTGTCGCGGCTCGTCGTCGGCGGGCCGCGTGCTCGAGGTCGGCTACGCCTACGCCGAGGCCGCGTACCTCGGCGGGCCTGCTGCGCGCGGGCGTCGACCTCGTCGGGCGTCGACCTCGCCGAGCGCGACGTGCGACGGGATGGAGCGCCTCATCGGCCGACGTCCGCGTCGCTGCCGCTCGACGGACGGACGCGTCGACCAGGTGCTCCTCGTCTCGACCCTCGAGCACGTCGGCGCGGACAACACGGCCTACGGGCTCGCGGCCGAGGACGACCCGGCGCTCGCGCGTCGACGCGCTCCGCGAGCTCGGCCGCGTCGTCGGCTCGCGGCGGCCGGCTGCTCGTGACCGTCCCGCTCGGCGAGCCGGGCGACCACGGCTGGTTCCGCCTCGACGACGTCGACGGCTGGAACCGCGCTCTTCGCCGGGCCGGGCCTGTTCGTCGAGGAGCAGGAGGCGTACGAGCTCGGTGAGGAAGGCTGGCGCGCCGCGCCCGGCTTTCGGCCGTCCGGCGTCGGCTACGGGGACCGCGGGCCGGCCGCCTCGGCCGTCCTCTGCACCGAGCTCTCGCCGGCCGGCTGCGGCGCCTCGCGACCCCGGACGGCATGCGCCGGACGCTCGAAGCGCCGGCCTCCGCCGCTCCGCCACCGCTCCTAGACTGCAGCCGTGGACTTCGCCCTCACCGACGAGCAGCGGGAGATCCAGGCGCTCGCCCGGGAGGTCGCGGACACCGAGATCGCGCCGCACGCCGCGGACTGGGATCGCGAGCACCGATTCCCGGCGCGAGGTCTTCGCGAAGCTCGGCGCGCTCGGCCTGATGGGCGTCTGCGTGCCCGAGGAGCTCGGCGGCGCGGGCGCGGACTTCGTCGTCCTACGTGCTCGTCCTCGAGGAGCTGTCCCGCGCCGACGCGGGCGTCGGCGTCACGGTCGCGGTCCACACGAGCGCGGCGACGCTGCCGATCGTCACGTTCGGGACCGACGAGCAGAAGCGCGCGGTTCGTCCCGCCGCTCGCCCGCGGCGAGGCGCTCGGCGCGTTCGCGCTGACCGAGCCGGGCTGCGGGCTCGGACGCGGGCTCGCTCCGCACGACGGCGGTGCCCGACGGCGACGGCTGGCGGATCAACGGGGACGAAGCAGTGGTGCACGAACGGCAGCTACGCCTCGACGTTCCTCGCTCTTCGCCCGCACCGACCCGGCGACGGACGGCGCGCGCGGCGTCTCCGCGTTCCTGCTCGACGCCGAGCACGTCGAGGTGACCCGCGAGGAGGAGAAGCTCGGCCTCCACTCGTCGTCGACGGCCGACCTCCGCCTCGACGACGTGCGCGTCGGCGGCGACCGGCTCCTCCACGAGGAGCGGAAGGGGTTCGCCGTCGCGATGGCGACGCTCGACGGCGGACGGATCGGGATCGCCGCACAGGCGGTCGGCATCGCGCAGGCCGCGCTCGACACGGCGCGCGCCTACGCGCTCGAGCGCGAGCAGTTCGGCCACCGGATCGCCGACTTCCAGGCGATCCAGTTCACGCTCGCCGACATGGCGACCGAGATCGCCGCCGCGCGCCAGCTGACGCTGCGCGCCGCGTGGCTCAAGCAGGCGGGCCAGCCGCACGGCGCCGAGGGCGCGATGGCGAAGCTCTTCGCCTCCCGGGTCGCGGTGCAAGGCGAGCCAGGACGCGATCCAGGTGCTCGGCGGCTACGGGTACACGCGCGAGTTCCCGGCCGAGCGCTACTACCGCGACGCCAAGATCACCGAGATCTACGAGGGGACGAGCGAGATCCAGCGGATCGTGATCGCGCGCGAGCTCCTCCGCGGGCGCACGACGACGGCTCGCTGTCGGCGCCGCCGCCTCTGGCCAGATCGGCTGACGCCGGCGAAGGGGCCGGGTAGGCTCAGCGCATGGCCGCGCGCGAAGGACGAGCCGGTGCGCCTCACGCGGATCTACACGCGCGGCGGCGACGCGGGGGAGACGTCGCTCGGCGACGGGTCGCGCGTCTCGAAGCTCGATCGGCGGATCGTCGCGTACGGCACCGTGGACGAGCTCAACGCGGCGCTCGGGGTCGTCCTCGCCGGGCGAGGCCCCGGACGAGATCCGGCCGGCGCTCGAGCGGGTCCAGAACGAGCTGTTCGACCTCGGCGCCGACCTCTCCGTCCCGCGCGAGGTCGAGGGCCGGCTGCGGGTCGAGCAGCCGCTCGTCGACCGGCTCGAGGAGGACTGCGACCGGTTCAACGCCGACCTGCCGGAGCTCAAGAGCTTCGTCCTCCCGGGTGGCACGCCGGCCGCGCCGGCGCTCCACGTCGCCCGGACGATCTGCCGCCGCGCCGAGCGTGAGGCGATCCTGCCGCCGCAGGACCACGGGCTCGGCCCGCTCGTCGCCGTCTACCTGAACCGGCTCTCCGACCTCCTCTTCATCCTGTCGCGCGCGGCGAACACGCTCGCGGACCGCGACGAGCCGCTCTGGAAGCCCGGCGCGACACGCCGCTAGCCCGACCGGGCCGCCGGGGTCGGCCCTCGAGGTCTCGGGGTGGCGTTGCGCCTCGGGCTCACGTCGTTCGGCGGGCCCGTCGCGCACGTCGGCTACTTCCGGACGGAGTACGTCGAGCGCCGCGAGCTGGCTCGACGAGCGAGGAGTTCTCCGAGCTCGTCGCGGTGACGAACCTGCTGCCGGGGCCGTCGTCGAGCCAGCTCGGGATCGCGATCGGCGCGCACGGCGCGCGGGCCGCCTCGGCGGGCTCGCGGCGTGGCTCGGCTTCACGCTGCCGTCCGCGCTCGCGATGACGGCGCTCGCGCTCGTCGTCGGCGCGGCGGACGTCGCCGGCGCGGGCTGGGTCGACGGCCTCGAGCTCGTCGCCGTTCCGGTCGTCGCTGCTCGCCGTGCTCGCGATGCGCCGCACGCTCGCACCCGACGTCGGGCGGCTCGCGCTCGCGGCGTCGCGGCGCTCGTCGCGCTCGGCGTCGGCGGCTTCGCCGGCCAGGCCGTGGCGCTCGCGCTCGGGCGCGATCGTGGGGGTCGCTTGCCTTCACGGCGCCCGTCGGGAGCCGGGCTGGGGCTGCCCGGCCCGGACGGCGCGGCGTGCGTCGCGCTCGCGTGCCTCGGGACGCTCGGCGCGCTGCTGCTCGGGCTGCCGGCGCTGCGCGACGCGACGGGCTCGCAGGCAGTGGCGCTCGTCGACGCGATGGTCCGGTCGGGATCGCTCGTGTTCGGCGGCGGCCACGTCGTGCTGCCGCTCCTCGACCAGGCGCGTCGTCGAGCCCGGTTGGGTCGCGCAGCAGGAGTTCCTCGCCGGCTACGGGCTCGCGCAGGCGATGCCCGGGCCGCTGTTCACGTTCTCGGCCTACCTCGGGGCGATCGAGGGCCCCGCGCCGAACGGGGTCGCCGGCGCCTCGCTCGCGCTCGTCGCGATCTTCCTGCCGTCGTTCCTCCTGCTCGCCGGTCTTCTGCCGTGGTGGTCGCTCGTCCGCACGGCCCCGTCGTCCAGGCGGCGCTCGTCGGCGTGGGCGCCGCGGTCGTCGGGCTCCTCGCCGCCGCGTTCTGGGATCCGGTCCTCACCGCCTCGATCGACGGCGTCGGCGACGCCGCCTTCGCGCTCGGGCTCCTCGTCCTGCTGCGGCTCCTGCCGATCTGGGCGGTCGTCCCGCTCGCCGCCGCGCCCGGCGCGCTCCTGCTCTAGCGCGGGCTCAGGTGGTCAGCGCGACGGCGGGCCAGCTGCCGGCGAGCCACTCGGCGAGCTTCGGCGGCCGGCATCGGATGGCCGAGGTAGAAGCCCTGCGCGAGGTCGCAGCCGAGCGCGGCCGCCGCCTCCCACGCGATCCGGCTCTCGACGCCCTCCGCGACCGTCTCGAGGCCGAGCCCGTGGGCGAGCTCCACGAGCGAGCGGACGATCGCGTCCGCGCGGCCGCCGCGACCCACGTCGTGGAGGAACATCGCGTCGATCTTCACCTGGTCGAGCGGCAGCATGCGGATCGCGGCGACCGACGACGCACGGCCGAGGTCGTCGAGCGAGAGCCGGACGCCGAGGGCGCGGAGCCGTGGACGACGACGGCCTCGTCGAGCTCCGAGCCCGCGCCCGGGCCGGACGGGACGATCTCGAGCGTCAGCCGGCGCGGGCTCGATCGGCGAGTCGCTGAGGAGCCGGCCGAGCCCGGCGACGAGGTCGGGGTCGTCGATCAGCCGGTAGGGGACGTTGACCGCGACGTCGAGCCGGTGGCCGTCGCGGTCCCACTCCTCGAGCCGCGCGAGCGCGTCCTCGGCGACGGCGATGCGTCAGCGTGCGGACGAGCGGCGTGCGCTCGAGATGGGGGACGAACTCCGACGGGCCGACGAGCCGGTCGCTCTGCACCCGCCGGACGAGTGCCTCGACGGCCCGGATCTCTCCGGTGTGCATCCGGACGATCGGCTGGTAGTGGACGACGATCTCGTCCTGCTCGAGCGCGCTCTCGAGGTCGCGCACGACGCCGCCGTCGAGCGGCGGGCGGAGGACGTCCTCGTCGCTCGTGTCGCGCTTCGTCGCGTACATCTGGCCGTCGGCGCGGGCCAGGAGCTCGCCGGGCTCGAGCCCGTCCTGCGGGAAGAGCGCCCAGCCGATCGACGCGTCGATCTCGACGTGGCCGCCGTCGACGCGGTACGGCCGCCGCAGGGCGTGCGCAGGCGGCCGACGAGCGCGGCGGCCTCCTCGTCGCTCGCCGTGCCGAGCGAGAGCACGACGAACTCGTCACCGCCGACGCGCGCGACCGTGTCCGTGGCCCGCACGACGGACTGCGAGCCGCTTCGCGATCATGCGCAGGACGGTGTTGCCCGCCTCGTGGCCGCGCACGTCGTTGACGCCCTTGAACCCGTCGAGGTCGACGACGAGCAGCGCGAACGGCTCGGCCGTCCGCTGCGAGCGCGCGAGCGCCTGCTCGATCCGGTCGTCGAGCAGCGCGCGGTTCGGCAGCCCGGTGAGCGCGTCTCGGAGGGCGAGCCGCTGGGCGGTCACCAGTCGTGAGACGAGGAGGTTCGCGACGGTGGCGCCGAGGAAGGCGAACGCGGCGACGATCATCGCGGCGGCGAGCGGTCGGCCGTCCTCGGCGAGATGCACGCCCAGCAGCGCGCCGAGGGCGACGACGAGCGCGGCCGCCGTCGGCCAGATGGACCAGCGGCGGACCGCGTGTGAGGTAATGGGATCGCGCATGTCGTGGTGCGCCCCGACGCCAGGAGCGGGCGCGGCTCCGCAGTTCACTGATCGTCGCGGAGAAGCCCGTCGGCGGCCCCACCCACGATGGGGGAATCCCCCTCCCCCGTTCGGGGGAGAGGATCCGCCCCCATCGCGGTGAATCCCGCCGCGTGCGTCTCCGACTCGCGGCAGCCCTGACCTGGGTCGGACTCGCGGTCGCCTGCCTCGTCGTCTTCGGCTTGACGGTCGAGGCGCGTCGTCGACGCCGCTGGGCTGCGCGGTGCGTCGTCGCCGTCACCGTGACGGACATCGAGCGGCGCATCATCCCGAACCGGATCGTCGTGCCGGCGCTCGTCGTCGCGCTCGTCGTGCAGACGATCCGCGACCCGGGCTTCGAGTGGCTGCTCTCGGCGCTCGCGGCGGGCGGGTTCTTCCTGCTGCTGGCGCTCGTCTATCCCGCCGGCCTCGGGATGGGCGACGTGAAGCTCGCCGCGTTCCTCGGAGCGTGGCTCGGCGTGGACGTCGCCGTGGCGCTCTTCGTCGGATCGCTGCTCGGGGCGCTCTACGCGCTCGTCATCCTCGCCCGCCAGGGCGCAGAGGGCCGCAAGGCGACCCTGCCCTACGTTCCCGCGCTCGCCGCCGGGGCGGTGATCGCGCTGTTCTTCGGCGAGGCGCTGCTGGACGCCTGGCTCGGCTGAGTCGCCGGCCGGCGACGCGCTCCACGACCGCGCACCGGCGGGCATCCAGCGGGAACGGCGATCGTGTGACGGCGGTGCAGAGCCGCGCGCCGTCGTCGAGCTCGACGATCGCGCCGATGCGCGGGTGTGGGCCGGAGCGGACGTGGAGCCGGTAGCCGTCCCCGGCCTCGAGCACGACGTGCTCGTGCTCGGGAGCCTCCTGCTGCCCCTCGGGCACGCCGACCAGCGAGCCGCCGAGGTCGGTGAGCCTGCGCGCGAGCGCGGCGAGCTCCTCCGCGCGCTGCTCCAGCGCGATCTCGCGCGTCCGCGCGACCTCCTCGCGCCGCTCGACCGCGGCCCGGCGCAGCTCCACGGCGCCGAGCTCGCGGCGGCGGTCGGCGAGGGTCGCCTCGGCGGTCTCGGTCGCCCGACGGCGATCTCGAGCTCGGCGGCGCGGCCGTCGAGCTCCGCCTGGCGGCGGTCGAGCTCGGCGGCGTCCTCGCGCAGGAGCGCGTGGAGCTCGTCCTGGAGCGCGCGGACGCGGCGCTCGCGGTCGTCGCAGCTCGACGTAGGCCCGGCTCAGCGCCGCGTAGTCCCCGTCGTCGCCGGTGGACGGCGGGGGATCCTCGGTGCCGCCCGACGGAGTGAAGAGCGCCTTCAGGCGGTCGCGGCCCCCTGGTCGGCGGGCCGCCGTCCCGGCCACTGGCCCCATTCCCGCTCCGTGCGTGCCTGCTCGCTGCATCCCCATCCTCCCGTGGTGCATTGCGCCGGCGGCCCTCCTCAGCCGTCGAATTCGGAACGGCCGCCGGCGCGTTGACGCTATTTCGCGGGTTTGCAGGCGGTTCCTGCCCCGAGGGATAGGACAAGCTCCACCGGAAGGGGGAGGACCAGAACGGCCGTTTTGCCTATGACTTGGGTATGGATGCATTCGGTGCCCGGCTACTCGCAGCAAGGATCGCGGCCGGCGTGCGGATCGGAAGCGTGATCGAGCTCGTTTCCGACTCGGACGCCGAGCTGGAGCCCGGAGATCGCGGCGTCGTTCGCGGGATCAGCCCGGGTGGCGAGGTCGACGTGGAGTGGGAGCGCGGCTTCTGCCGCGCGATCGACCCCCGCGTCACGACCTTCCGCGCTCTGCCCGCCTGAACGGCTCGAGCGACCTCCCT
Organism: uncultured Actinomycetes bacterium; assembly: GCA_963845965.1. Taxonomy (GTDB): domain Bacteria; phylum Actinomycetota; class Thermoleophilia; order Gaiellales; family Gaiellaceae; genus Gaiella. Next base: position 26,204 of record CAWJUF010000023.1, read on the forward strand.
GCGACGTCGACGCGGGCATGCCCGCGTCGACACACGTTCGTCCGGCGACGGCGCGACTCCTCGCGCCTGCACAGCGGGCGGGCACGGCGCGCGCAAGCGCGAAGTGCGCTCGGGCGGTGGCGGCGTGCGGCTAGCGCCGGCCGACGTCGAGCGTGATCACCCAGGTCGGCGCGCCGCCGAAGACGCCGCCTGCCTGCGGGTGATGGACGATCCCGATGCCCGCGTCGCGGAACCCCGCGCGCAGGAGGATCGCCCGGTGGCCCGGTGAGGCCATCCAGGCGGCGACGATCGCCTCCGCGGTCGGTGCGCCGCCGCCGAACATCGCGAGGTTCTCGCCCAGCTGGAAGCCGCGCGCGGGCGCGGGCGGTAGTACCGCTCGACCCGCGTGCGCGAACGAGCTGCCGTTTCGCGACTCGTGCGTGAAGAAGCCGAGCGTCGCCATCGACAGCGAGTGGAACGCCGCGGCGCGCGTGAGGGCGCTCGAGCGCGAGAGCGAGCCGACGCCGTTCGCGGTGCGCACGGCGTTCACCTGCTGGAGCAGGAGATCCTCGAGCGGGAGGACGCGCGTCGCGGCGCCGTTCGTGCGAGCGCCTGCGCCGGCGGCGCAACGAGCCCACGGCGGCGAGCGCCAGGGCGAGCGTCAGGACGACGGCGGTCGTACGAGCGCGGAGCATTCCGCACCATATCGACCTCTTCGGACGAATGTCGCAGCCCCTCGAACGGGGGAACGACTGCGGCGCCGGCGCTACCCGGTCTCGGTGTCCTTGCCGCCCTTGCCCTGGCCGGCCTGCGGCGGCGTGGACGGGCCCGGCTCGAGCGAGCGACGGGCCTGTCGTCCCGTCTGCGCCGCCCTGCCCCTTCGGATCCGTCGTGCTCCCGCCGTCGGGCTGCGGGTTGCCGGCCGCGCCTGGCCGCCTGCCGTCCGCGGCTGACCCCGCTCACGCCGTTCCCGCTCGTCTGGGGGCTCGTGGCCTGTCCGGGGGCGGTGCGCGCGGCTTCCCGGTCTCGTAGTCGCGTGGCCTCGGGCCTGTGGTCCGCTCCGCCGCGCCCTGCTTGGCGGTCTCGTCGCGGTCGTGCCCGTCGTCGACTGGCCGACCCTGCGGCTCGTCCTTGACGGGCTTGTCGGCCGCCGGCGCGCCGGTCCCGTTCCCCGTGTCGGCGTTCCCGGTTCCCGTCGCCGCCCGAGCCCCCGTGCCCGGGCTGGCTCTCCGGCTCGCCGCGGACGCCGTTGTCGACGTGCTCGTCCGTCCAGCCCGGTGCGCTCGCCGGGAAGACCGTCCTGTGCGGTCTGGCCCGGTGCGCCCTCGACGCCGCCTGCGACGACCGGAGGCGGTCGGCTGTGCGTCCGCTTCGCGCTCGTCCTGCCGGCGGCCGCTCGGACGCGCGCCGGGCGGCCACGCCGTCGCGAGACGTGGCGGCGCTGCCCTCGGCCCGTCGGGCTTGCGGTGGGCGTGCTGCCTGAGAATGCGAGTGCGTGACCGCCTTGATGCCCTCGTAGCCGGCGCCGGTGGCGACCGTCGCCGCGACGACGACGCTGCGATCTTGGCGGCGGCGCCGCCGACGAGCGAGCCCCCGACGGCTGCGCCGCCCGCGCCTGCGGCGCCGCCGGCGGTCGTCACGCCCGTCGTGCCCGCGCCGCCGCCGCCGCCGGCGCCGACGGCTGCGCGCCGTCCCGGCCGCGGTCGTCGCGGTGCCTGCGCGCCGGCTCCTGCGCCGCCGAGCCCGGTCGCGCCGACCCCGATCGACGGGACGCCGATCGAGGGGAGGCCGATCGCCGCGCTCGCCGCGGGCGCGCCCTTGAAGAGCGTGAGACCGATGGGGACGGGGAGGAGCGGCGAGGCCCTTGAACGCCCGCCGCTGCTTGCCCTGCGTCTCCGCGAGGCGCGCGCAGGCGGCGCACTCGTCGAGATGCTCCTTGAGGCGCCGGCGGTCCTTCCGCGAGAGGCGGCCGTCGAGCTGCTGCGACATCGCGAGCTCGGCGCTCTGGCACGTGACGAGGTTCTCGAGCTCGTCGGCGAGCGAGCGCCGGGCGCGGAAGAGCAGCGTCTCGAGCGCCGACGTCGTGATCCCGAGCAGCTCCGCGATCTCCTGGTACGAGCGGCCCTCGAGCTCGCGCATCACGAGCGCCTCGCGCTGCGCGGGCGGGATCTTCTGCAGCGCCTTGACGAGGCCGTCGAGCTCGATCTCCTCGTCCGGCACCTCGGCCGGGACGTCGCCGACGAGCTCGATCTCGGTCGGGCGGGCGGCCGCCTGGCGCCACCGCTGGCGGACGAGGTTGTGGGCGATCGCGAGGAGCCAGCTCGACGGGTTCCGCGGGTGCTCCCCGCGCTCGAGCGCCCGCAGCGCGTTCACGAAGGTCGTCTGCGTGACGTCCTCGGCGTCGGCGTGGTTGCCGAGGACCGCGTAGGTGTAGCGGTAGACGTCGCCGACGTGTCGGCGGTACAGGTCGTCCAGCGCGGCCTTGGCGCGCGTGCTCTGTTCGGTCACCGCCATCTCGTGCTTCCTACGATCGTCGATTCTCGCTGCGCCCGCACCCCCCTAACAGTTTCCTTACAGACGAGCGCGCAAGTTTCGGGCTCGCCGACGCGTCCTTTCATCGAGGACCCCGACGGAATGGACTCCCGCTCGCCATCACCCTGCTGCTCGTTCTTCTCGCCGTACCGACGGCTCATGCGGCCGAGTCGGCGACCCCGAAGAACGCAGCTCAGTGGTGCACGGCGTGGAAGAACGGGGACGGAGCTCGGCCAGTTCGCGATGCTCTATCCCGGCGGCCTCGGCTATGCCAAGACGTTCGAGCAGAAGCGGGGCAACGGGCTCGCCAAGAAGAACCTCTTCGGCAGGTGCGTCTCCCTGACCGCGACAGAAGCTCGCGGCGGCCAAGGCGGCAGCCGCCGGCGAGACCTCTACGTCCTCCCGGTGCAAGGCGGATCTCGCACGCGCGAGGCTCCGCCTACTCGAGCGTCGGACGATGCGTGTCGGACGGGGGACGGCCGATCCGGCCGTAGGGGTCCTGCACGGATGCGCTCACCCCACAGTGGGGGGTGGGGGAGCGGATCGAGGAGGGAGTCGCTGGCGGGCGGCTCCCTCTTCTCATTTTCGCCAAGTGGGATTCCGCAGGAGCGGAATCCCACGGCTTGATCCTCGCCCTGCGGGCGGGGCACACCCCTGAAGGCGCCCGCTGTCGCGGTCGCAACTCCCTCATTCGCCAAGGGCGGGATGTTGCGGATTCGCCAGGAGCGGGCGCCCACGGCCGTCCTCGGGCGCGCGCGACTGGGCGTGCCGCGTGGCGCTCTAGAGGAAGGAGAGGCGCTCGTCCGGCGCGACGCGCGGGAGGGCGAAGGTGAGGATCGTCGGGCCGCCGGGCGCGCTGTCGATCTCGAACGTGCCGCCGAGCATGCGCACGCGCTCGCCGATCCCGACGATGCCGAGCCGGCCGCGCTGCGCGGCCCGCGCGAGCGCCCGCCCGACCTCGAAGCCGTGGCCGTCGTCCGTGACGCGGACCTCGATCGCGGAGCGGCGCATCCGGATCCGGATGTCGACGTTGGAGGCGCCCGAGTGCTCGCGGATGTTCGAGAGCGACTCCTGGATCGCGCGGTAGACGGCGATCCGCTGCGCGGACGTGATCGCCTCCGGGTCGCCGCGGATCTCGAGGCGCGTCGTCGATGCCCGTGCGCTCGGCGAACGCGTCCGACCTCGCGGTGGAGGATCTCGCCGAGCGGGCGCGTGACGATGCTGCGCGACTCGAGCGAGCGGGAGAGCTCGCGGAGGTGCCGGTCGAGCTCCGTGACGCGCGCGAGCATGTCGTCGAAGCGGCCGGCGGCGCGCTCGCGGTGGCTGTCGAGGATGAAGGGGTACACCTGGTCGCGCAGGAGCGTGATCTCCGCGCCGAGCGCGAGGACGTCCTGGATGGGGCCGTCGTGGAGGTCGAAGCCGACCCGCATGAGGCGCTGCTCGCTCGAGCGGACGAGCATCTGCTCGCGCTCCGCGGAGCGCTCGAGCAGGAGCTCGCGCTCGAAGATCGTCGAGAGCGCGGCGCCGGTCGCGGCGAGGTAGGCGTCGGCCCGCGCCGACGGGCTCGAGGACGCGGGCGACGACCGCGGCGCACGGGCGTCCGGAAGCGGCGGACGAGCCCGGCGCGGAGCGTCCGGCGGCCCGAGCAGGCTCAGGGTCGAGCCGCGCCGGAGCGCCGCCTTCGCGGTCGCGCGCGCGCGCCGGCTGCTCCGCGCCGTTCCCCGAGCGTCAGGAGCGGCTCGACGTTGCCGTCGTCCTGCCGCCAGAGGGAGGCCTCGCTGGCGATCCCGAGCTGGAGCAGGAGCCGGAGCTGGATCTCGCACGCGACGAGCGGCGGCAGCTCGTGCAGGACCGGGCTGGAGCAGATCGTGCGGTAGAGGTCGAACCGCGCGGCGTCGAGGGGCTCGCCGCGGGCCTCCGCGAGCGTCTCGACCGCGACCTTGACGTCCGCGGTGTCGAGCTCGCCCTCGGCGGCGAGCGAGACGATGACGCTCCCGACGTAGGTGCCGGCCGCGAGCCGGTCGGCCGCGTCGGTCTTGCCGGCGCCCTCGAACGCGACGTGCGCCCACGCGGTGGGCGGTACTGCAGGAACAGGTGGACGCGCGGCTCGCGCCTCGGCTCAGCAGCAGCGTGGTGCGCGGTCTCGAGCCGCGCGGCGCCGCTCGACGGTGCCGAGAGCGCCGAACGGTCGGTCGACGTCGTCCGCGCCGCCTCGTCCTCGGTCCTGACGAGGGACGGCATCAGCCCTGGATCGTCCGGTCGTCGTCATGAGGCCTCTCATCATGCAGGAGCCACAGCCCTGCCGCCGCGACGTCCCTCGATTCCCCCTCTTCGTCACGATCCCTGCGTCCGGTACGTGCTCCTTAGCCGATCCTTTCGCGCGAGCGCGTCCTCGATCGCGGCGACGACGCCTTCGGTGTCGTCCCACTTCTCGGTAGATCCGCATGCCCGTCCGGCGGGTGCTCGGGCGGGTTGCTCGCCGACGAGCACGACCGCGTCTCCGGCCGCCGCGCGCGCGTGACGTTGGCGAGGCGCAGGCCTTCGCCCAGCGTCGTCCGTGTCGATCACGACGACGTCCGCGTCCTCGCCGCCGGCCGCGTCGGCGACGCCGTAGAGCGGCACGCTCGCGACGACCTCGATGCCCTTGCCGTCGAGCAGGAAGCGCACGAGCTTGAGGTAGCGCTGGTCGCTGCTCGCGAGCACGACCGCGCCCGCCGCTCCGGCTCGACGTCGGAGGCCCCGACGGCCCGCTGGAGCTCCTCGTCGGCCGCCCGCGCCGCCCAGGCGACGCGGTCGCCGAGCGCGAGCCCGCGCCGCTCGCACTCGCCCGCGCGCAGCTCGACGACCTCGCGCGCGCCGCGGCAGGACGCCGTCTTGAACGGCGGTCAGGTTCGGGACGATCTTGATCACGACCTGGTCGGCGTCGAGGAACACGACGTCGATCGGGAACCGCATGAACGCCGTGTGGATCGACCACGCGGGGCGGAGGAGGATGCCGTAGCCCGACGGCAGGTCGCGCTTGCCGAGCAGGCCGCGAAGACGCCGCATCGTCGAGTCCGCGACGATGACGGACTCGGCGACGACGCGGCCGTCTTCGCGGCGCAGCGTCAGGTTCGGGACGGGGCGCACAAGTCGGCCCGTCTAGAGGACGTCCATGATGAGGATGATCATCGGCACGAGCAGCACGACGAAGAGCGCCGGCATGATCAGGAAGAGCGATCGGGAAGAGCATCTTCACCGGCGCCTTCTGCGCCTGCTCCTCGGCGTCGGCGCGGCGCCGCTTCCGGAGCTCGATCGCGAGGTTCCGCATGATCTGGCCGGTCGAGACGCCCATGCGTCTCGCCCTGGGCGATCGAGCGGGCGAACATGCGCACGCCGGCGGTGTCGATGCGGGCGAGGAAGTTCTCGAGCGCCTCGACGAGCGTCAGGCCCATGTTCTGCTCCTGCAGCGTCAGCCGGACCTCGCCGGCGAGCGGCTCCTTGATCTTCGTCGCCGCGAGCCGCAGCGACTGCGGGAAGCTGAGGCCCGCCTCGAGCGTCACGACGACGAGGTCGATCAGGTCGGGCAGGTCCTTCTCGATCTGCTCGCGGCGCTTGCGGATCCTTGCGGTCGACGACGAACCGAGGGGATGAACCAGCCGAAGACCCCGGCGCGCGACCGTCGCCGAAGAGGACGAACCAGGCCGGCATGTCGCCGGCGAGCCCGAGCGCGAGCCAGACGAACGCGCAGCCGACCGCACCGAGGAACTGCATCCCGAGCAGCCGCTCGGGCGATCGCGTTGTACATGCCCGGCGGCGATGAGCCGCGAGCGGTAGTCGGGCAGCTGGAAGCGGCTGAAGCGGCAGGCGGCCCAGCGGCCGAGCGCGCCGGTGAGCGACGTCCATCCGGTCCTTGAAGCCGACCGTCGTGCTCGGAGCTCCGAGGCGGGAGGCTGCCGGCGAAGCCGTACGCGTCGATCTGCTCGAGCGTCTCGGTGCGAGCGCCCGCCCGGGGTCCCGACCGCGCGCACGACCATGGTCACCGCGACGGCGAGGAAGAAGAGGCCGATGATGAGAACGAAATGATCAGCATGGTCTAGAGCTCGATCGTGACGATTTTGCGGATGATGAGGAACCCGAGTCAGCACCATCACGATCGGCGAGAGCCGCGAAGACCTGGCCGATCGGCTCGTGGAACAGCGGGTCGAGGTGACTGGGGTTGATGAGCGCGATGAAGATGAAGATGCCCGACCGGCACGGCCGCGATGATCCAGCTCGAGAACTTGCCCTGAGCCGTCAGAACGTCGACCATCCGGCGGAGGTCCATCCGCGCGCGGATGTTCGCGATCACCTGGTCGAGCACCTCGGCCGTGTTGCCGCCCGCCTCGCGCTGCACGAGCGCGAGGACGGCGACCTGGTCGATGTCGGGGTTCTGCATCCGCTTCGCCGTGACCTCGAGCGCCTCGTCGAGCGGGATGCCGAGCTGCTCGTCGGTGACGACGCGCGTGAACTCGCGCGCCGAGGGCTCCGGCGCCTCGTCGGCGACGACGCCCATCGCGCTCGCGAGGCTGTGGCCGGCGCGGAGCGCCGAGGCGAGCACGTCGAGGTTCTCGGGAAGCTGCTCGCCGAACTCCTTGCGCACCTTCCGCGCCTTGTTCCGCACGTACATGTTGAGCGCGACCGGCGGCCGATGCGGCGACGAAGAACCAGATCGGCCCGACGAGCACGCCGAGACGAGCCCGAGCGACGAGGCCGGCGAGCACGACGGCCAAGATCATGCTGCGGCGGGTCGTGCTTGATCTGCGCCGACGTCGACGTCCTCGGCGAAGCCCTCGATCCAGCGGAAGCTCCGCTTGCGCTGCTTCTGCCGCGCCGGCGGCGGCGAGGAGCGTGGTCGACCTCCTTGCGCCGCTCGGCGGCACGCTCCTCGGCCGGGAGCGTGACGAACTCGCCGAGGCGCGCGACCAGCGCCTTGTTCTGCGGAGGTTCCAGAAGAACCGGATCGCGAGGAACACGAGCCCGATCGACGAGCAGCACGAGCGAGCGGGAGCAGGACCCACGACTGCATCAGCTGGTCGCGGAACGCCGGCTGGATACGGCGCCGCCGTCCCCGTGCTCGGGCTCGTGTAGGAGAACGAGACCGGCTCGGCGACGCCGTCGACGGCGATGCTGACGTCGACGTTCTGGTCCGGGCTCGCCGGCGAGCGGTAGCGGAGGAGGTACTCGTTCCCGAGCCGGAAGCCGAGCTCGTCGTAGACCTGCGTGAGCTCCTCGGGCGAGCTGGCGGCCGCGTACTCGCCGCCCGTCTCGTCGGCGATCTTCTCGAGGTCGTCCGGCGTGAAGTCGCGGCGACTCGATGCCGACCGAGTAGACGCGGATGTTCTGGTCCTCGAGCTGCTGGAGGGCGGAGTCGAGCGTCGTGGCGCTGCCGACGTCGTCGCCGTCGGACAGCAGCACGACGCGCGCGGCGCCGAGCGCCGAGCCCCGGACCTGGGCGACCGCCGCGGCGAGCGCGTCGTAGATGTGCGTCCCCTCGGCGAGCTTCGGCGGCTTCGCGAGCACTGCCTTGCACCTTGGTCGGGGTCGGTCGTGAGCGGCAGCGCGACGGTCGGCTTCGCGTTGAAGAAGACGATCGAGAGCGGCTGACCCGGGTTGCGCGCCGTGAACGCGCGCGCCGCGGCCATCGCCGACGTCGATCGAGCTCCTTCATGCTGTTCGAGGTGTCGATCAGCAGCACCGTGCCGATGCCCGTTCGCCGCCGCCGCGGACTGGACGGCCAGGTCCTTGACGGGCTTGCCGTCCTCGGTGACCTTCACGTCGCTGGTGGTCAGCGACGCCGCGCGGCTCCGGGAACGTGAGCACGTACGCGCGGTCGGGGAAGAGCGCCGAGCCGGCCTCGACGACCTCGACGCCGGCGCTCCGCCGTCGTCGGCCGCGAGGACCGGCGACGCGGCGAGCGCCGCGACCGCGGCGACGAGCGCGCGGGAGGATCCAGCGAGGCGCTCTCATCGACGCAGGTCCGCCACGTTCGCCGCGGTCGGCCGATGCGCGAAGATGCCCGGCAGGCAGGTCGATCGCCGCGCTTCTCGAACTTGTCGCAGGAAGATCGGGCGCAGACCGGTCGCGTTGAGGCGGCCGTTGATCGTGCCGTCAGGGGCGAACGACTCGATCTTGAACTCGAAGATGTCCTGCAGCGTGATCACGTCGGACTCCATGCGCTGGACCTCGGTGATCGCCGTGCAGCGCCGCGAGCCGTCCTCCATCCGCTCGATGTGGCAGATCATGTCGAGCGCCGAGGAGACCTGCTGCCGGATCGCCCGGACGGGGAGGTCGTAGCCCGCCATCAGCACCATCGTCTCGACGCGGGCGAGCGCGTCGCGCGGGGCGTTGGCGTGCACCGTGGAGAGCGAGCCGTCGTGGCCCGTGTTCATCGCCTGGAGCATGTCGAGCGCCTCCGGGCCGCGGACCTCGCCGACGATGATCCGGTCGGGCCGCATGCGCAGCGAGTTGCGGACGAGGTCGCGGATCGGGATGGCACCCTCGCCCTCGATGTTCGGCGGGCGCGCCTCGAGCCGGAGCACGTGGCGCTGGTTGAGCTGGAGCTCGGCCGCGTCCTCGATCGTCACGATCCGCTCGTTGTCGGGGATCGCCGACGACAGCGCGTTCAGCAGCGTCGTCTTCCCCGAGCCGGTACCGCCGGAGATGAGCACGTTGAGCTGCGCCTGGATGCAGCGCTTGAGGAAGTCGACCGACTCCTCGTTCATCGAGCCGAGGTTGATCATGTCCTGCAGCCCGAGGCGCTTGCGCGCGAACTTCCGGATCGTCAGCAGCGGGCCCGAGAGCGAGAGCGGATGGATGATCGCGTTGACGCGCGAGCCGTCCGGCAGGCGCGCGTCGACCATCGGCGACGACTCGTCGATCCGCCGGCCGATCTGGGCGACCATCCGGTTGATGATGCGGCGCAGGTGCGAGTCGTCCGTGAAGCGCACCGTCGTCTCGTACAGGCGGCCCTGGCGCTCGATCCAGATCTCGCTCGGGCCGTTGACCATGATCTCCGTGATGGAGTCGTCGGCGAGGAGGCGCTCGAGCGGCCCGTAGCCGAGGATGTCGTCCGCGATCTCGGTGGTGAGGCGCTCGCGGTCGTCGCGGGAGATGCCGGTCTCGCTTGGCGAGGTGCCGCCGGATGTCCGCGAGGACGCGGTCGCGAATGCCGACCGGGTCGATGATCTGGCCCGTGAGCTGCGGGCCGAGCTCGCAGATCACGAGCATGTGGATCGAGTTCTTCAGGTCGGCGAACGGTTCGCTTGGTCGGCGGCGCGGCGGCCGCCGGCTTGGTGGTGACGAGTCGCTCGTGGAGCTCCATAGCTCACTTCCTCTTGAGGCGGAACGACGAGGGACGACCGCCGCCGCTGCGACGCTGCCGCGACGGCGCACCGGCTCGGCGGCCGTGCTCGCTGCCGGCGGTGAACAGCGCCTGCGAGGTCGTGGAACGCGGACGCGGCGTACGACTGCGGCCGCGAGAGCGTGATCGGGACGCCCTCGTTGACCGCGCGCGGGATCTCGCGATCGGAGGGGATGTAGATGTCGGGCTCGCGCCCGAGGACGGCGACGACGTCGTGCTGGCTGATCCCGACGCGCGTGTCGGCGCGGTTGAGCACCAGCTGGATCTTCGTCGTCGTCGTAGTCCATGAGGCTGCAGCGTCTCGAGGCCGAGCTTCGTGTTCTTGAGCGACAGCGAGTCGAGCGTCCCGACCATCACGAGGTCGGAGCTCGCGTCGATCGTCGCGATCACCTCCGCGGTGAAGCCCGGCGGCGTGTCGGCGATCACGAGGTCGTAGTGCGCGCGCGCGATGACGAGGACGTCGCGCAGGAGCTCGATCGTGATCGCGCTCGCCTGGTCGGGCCGGGCGGGCGCGAGGAGGACGTCGACGCCCGTCTCGTGCGTCATGACGTAGTCGGCGAGCTTGTCCTGCGTCGAGCGAGCCGCCCGGAGATCGCGAGGTCGTACATCGTCTTCTCGGGCGGGAGCGCCGAGGCAGAGCGCGACGTCGCCGAACTGCAGGTCGAGGTCGATGACCAGCACCTTCTGGCCGGCGAGCGCGAGCGCGACGGCGAGGTTGGACGACGTGAGCGTCTTGCCCGGTGCCGCCCTTCGGGCCGAGCACGCAGATCAGCCTGCCCTCGCCCCGCTCGCCGTCATCGTCGCTCGTGCGCGGTCGGCGGGCGATCGCCTTGCTCATCGCGAACCGCAGCTGGTCCTTCGACTGCGGGAACAGCGCCATGTCGGCGGCGCCGGCCTCGAACGCCCGCCGGAGGAACCCGTTCGGCGAGGCGGCCGAGAGGACGATGATCGGCACGGCCGGAGCGGTCGCGGTGCGCGCTGTCGATGATCTGGAGCGACCGGTCGTCCTCGCGGCCCTGGCAGGCGACGACGAGGACGTCGGCGTCACGCGCCTGCAGCGTGCGGACGGTCTCGTCGACGCCGTCGGTCATCCCGAGCAGCTGGAAGCTCGGGTCGTCGGGCAGGGTGCGCTGGACGTCGAACGGCGTCGAGGCCCTCGACGGCGACGAGTGCGCTGATCGTGCGCTCCACGCGCTACTCCTACCTGCTGCCCGTTGATCTGCTGCCAGGAGCTGCGGTGCTCGTGATGGACTTCTTCGGGCGCGTTCTTGGCGTCGCCCGCGGGCCGGAGGAGGAACCAGAGCGTGCCGGTGTCGGCGGCGAGCGCGAGCTTCTGCGCGAGCCCTGCGTCGGCGCGGAGGATCGCCGGCTGGCCCTCGGCCGCCGGCGCGCGCATGATCAGCGACGTTCGGCGCGAGGAGCCCGAGCACGGTGCCGCCGTCGCGCCGGTCTCGTAGTAGATGTCGACGCGGTCGCCGCTGGCGACGTAGCCGACGAGGCCGCGGGCGCCGCGACCGGGATCGCGACGGCCCGCTGCTTGCCCGTGAGCTGCGTCGGGATCGCGTCCGTCAGGCCGGCGCTGAGGTCGGCGGTCGTGATCTGCTGGCCGGGGAAGATGTCGGCCACCGCGACGCGGCCGTTGAGGTAGGCGGGATCGGAGATCGCGCCGACCTTGAGGTCGTCCTTCGCGAGCGTCGCGGCCTGGAAGAGCTGCTTCTCGGCGATGACGGTGCCCGAGGTGCCCTTCGGGATCAGGTTCTTCGCGACGAGCACGGGCGTCGGCGCGGTCGAGTCGTTGACGCTCGAGCGGTACTGGACGAGGTACGCGATCAGCAGGATCGCCGCCAGTGCCGCCGCGCCGATGCCGAGAGCGAGCGTCCAGCCTCGCGACTGCGAGACCTTGGTTGTGAGTGAAGTGTTGGACACGGGGTGAGTTCCTCCTGGGTTCCTCTTCGAGCTTCTTATCGGCAGATCAGCGGACAAGCGTGACCCGGCACGGCATGGGGTCGTCCTCGCGGCAGATGGCGTTCGCATCGACGGGGCCTGGCTCGTAGAGCACGGCCGTATCGAAGACCCCGAGAATCGTGCCGTCGCCCTGATGTCCCGACGGCAGGTTGGCGGGACCCCCGAAGTCGGGATCCGGACACGGATCGCTATCGCTCGCATTGTTTCCACGCCAGTTCATGACGTAGAAGGACGCGAAGCGAAGCACGGGGATGAGGGCGTTGTCGGGATTGCCCTGGCCCCGGACGTTCTTGAGAGCCTGGTAGGGAACGACGAAGAGGCTCGACCACGACGCGGATCCTCCGAGTCGCCTCCCAGTTGGACCCAGCCGTTCGGATCGGCCGGCCGGCTACCCTGTGCGGGCTTGCCGTCGTAGTTGCCGCAACGGACGTCGAGATCGGTCGCGCTCTTGAAGTTCTGGCACTGGGTTCCGCCGCCGTTGATCTGGGTGCAGTTGTCGGTCGCGACAGCCATCCAGTCGCCCGCCTGCCCGACCGAGCTGCCTCCGTCGTTCAGGACGCAACGCCAGGGGTTACTGGCTGAGTTGGTGTACGGCATCGGTGCCGAGGAGGAGTACCACGCGTTCTTGGGCGGGCAGGTCCCGGCCGTCGTCCACCAGTTCGGGTCGGTGAACGAGTTCGGCGCCGAACCACGGCTGGCACCCGTCCCTGAAGAGGGTGAAGCACCTGGCCGGTCACGTTCGGATCGCAGTGAACGAGCTGGCTGCCCTGTGATGCCCCGGTGCGTAGCACCGTCAAGGCGCCGCTTGTGATGCCTCCACGAATTCCGATGGTCGGATAGATGGCGCATGGGGAGACGCACGGCGTGCCGCCCGCGCTGCTGGGAGACCAGTTGTCGAACGACCCTCCGACGTTCCCGGCCACGTTCACGGCAGCGAGCGACGTGTGAACCGATTCGACCGCGCCCGTTGCCGTGGGGTCGCTCTGCGTCGCCGACGAGTCCACGCCGACGAAGGTTCGATGCGCGTCCTCGGCCGCCGGCCCGTACTTGCACGGGCTCGTCGTTGGACCGGTGGATCGATACACGGCTGGCCGTCCCAGCTGTGATTATTGGGAGGCCCGCCCAGTGTCGAGCCATCCCAGGCTGACGCGGATGTCGGTGGGCCCGGCGGGCGCGGTAAGCGCGCCGCCGGTGCTTGCATACGTCCTGGTGCTGCCCGAACCGCCGGCCGGCAGGAGCGTGACGCCGTTCGCCGTCACCGTGAAGTTTGCCGGCGTGGGTTCCAGCGGCCCGTCGTCACGGGAGCCCCAGTCCACGTCCACCGAGACGTCGAATCTGCAATTCGTGGCACCGAACGGGAGGACACCGAAGTATCCGTCGCCGGGGCCCCGCACAGCCCCCGCTGACACGGACGTCCTTGAGGAGCGCCTCGTCGGCGCTCGGGTTGCCGTCGTCCCACACTCGGATCTGCGACGGCCGCCTGAAGCAGTCCGCGAAGTCGCGATCCTTGAGCTGGGCGCAGGTCAGCGTGTCGAGGTTCACGTCCGGGCTGCTGGCCAGGCGAACCTCCTCCTCGATCGGCCGATACCGAAGGCTTCCGCAGTCGACGGGGTCATAAGCAGTGATCGGGAGGCTCACCGACACGTCTTTGTCCCCAACCTTCGGATCGCCCGCGCTCCGGACGGCCCACAGCTCGCCTCCGCCAGAGCTCTTGTATCCGTCGTACTCGTCGTCGTCGGAGCGGAGCGAGATCCGCTTTCTGCGAGTGCGCCCCGCTGCACCCGTCGTAGTAGCGGACCTGGACCTTCGTGATGACGTTGTCGGGAACGGCGAGGGGCAGGAAGCGGTGTCCGCTGATCGCCGGCCTGACTTCGATTCGGGCACGCGCGCCATTTCTCGACAACGGAAGCCCGACAGCACCGAAGAGCGACGGGAGGTCGCGCTCCTTCACCCGCACGTCCGTCCAGTGCCCCGGCCGCCGAGATGTCGTCGCCGGTCGTGTGCAGGTAGCAGGGGTTGCCGAGCCCGTTCGGGTACGTGCCCCCGCCGTCGTCGTAGTCGGTGTCGTCGTTGTAGTCCGGGTTGTTCGAGTTGACGACGACGTCGAGGTTCCCCTGGTTCGCGATCTCGGTGTTGCGGAGCGGTGACGGGAGGCTGCCGGTGCTGTAGTCCGACGCCTCGGGGTCGCCTGCGTACTGGCGAGCAGCGTCGGCGATCTCACTCGCGGTGGACGCCTTCAACAGCGGGTTTCCGTTCTGGACGCACGCCTTCCAGTTCTTCGCGTACTCGACGCCCGCGGCGAACGCGGCCGCGTCGGCGCGGTTCTGGAGCTGCCGCTTGTGCGTGTACCAGTTGCCGACGTCGACGACGAGCGCCGTCAGCAGCAGGAAGACGGGGATCATCACGGCTGCCATGACGAGCACGCCGCCGCGCTCGTCGCGCAGCGCGTCTCATGTGCACGTCCCGACGTGCCGCCGGTGACGGCGCCGTCTGTAGTTGAGCGGGTCGCCGTCGCGTCGGCGCGTGCCGAAGTTCTCGATGCGCATCGTCGAGGAGCCACGGATCGTGATCGTGCCCGATGCCGAGGATCGGGAGGAAGTGTGAACGGCTTCTGGACCCGTACCCGCAACGGGGTCGCCGAGCGACGACGACGCCGGCCGGGAAGTCGATGCAGACGTTGCACGTCGCTCGCGAACTCGGTCGTGGAGTCCTGCGCCGCGTGCTGCTGCAGCGTCTGCGCCGGGCGCGTACGGGTTACGGTCGACGACGGCCCAGCGCGCGGTCTCGCTCGCGAGGTGGTTCGCCTCGATCCAGTAGAAGAAGACGCGCCCGAAGGCGAGCAGCCCGACGATGATGAGCACGAAGACGGGCAGGACGAGCGCGAACTCGGTCATCGCTACGCCGTCCTCACGTCTCAGATCGATTCGTCTCACCGCCGTGCCCCCTCCTGAGGTATCGCCACATGATGCCGCAAGGCCGGATTGTGTTGGTGCCGCGAATCTCATCATCGGCACCTCCCTCACTGCGCTCAAGTCCGGATCCGTTGCGTCCCCGTAAACGTGGAGCGGCGGCCCGACCGGGCGAGAGCCCGGTCGGGCCGACCGCCGTGACTCCAGCGTCCCTACGAGCTCGGGAAGGTCTTGACCGAGCTGCCGGTCGAGATGAAGAGATCCTTGATGGCCGGGCCGAGGATCAGGATGCCGGCGATCACGACGACGGCGATGCCGCCGAGGATGAGCGCGTACTCGGCCATCGTCTGGCCCTCCTGGCGCTCGCGAAGCTGCGCCAGGGTGTTCTGCAGATAGACGACCAGTGCAGTCATTGCTGGTGTTCCTCCTTCGCTGCTTAGGGGGAACGCCCCCCCGGGCGTGGTGCCTTTCACGTTCCCCCCGTGGGAGGCTCCCGGATGGTGCTCGCGGTACGAGGCGCTGGCGCCCCCTGTGGGTCTAGTCCTCGCTAGACCTCGGGACCGAACCACGGTGGGGTCAGCGAGCCCGCCCGGCGTCGCCTTCGCCCCGCCGGAACCGGTCGACGCGCAATGCCGCAGAACACAAAGGGCGGGGCCGCCGACGCCACCCTGCCGGGGCGCGATCGACGGCCCCCGAAGGCCGATCCCCCTGCGCTAGGAGCTCGGGAAGTTCTGGACCGAGCTGCCGGTCGAGATGAAGAGATCCTTGATGGCCGGGCCGAGGATCAGGATGCCGGCGATCACGACGACGGCGATGCCGCCGAGGATGAGCGCGTACTCCGCCATCGTCTGGCCCTCCTGCCGCTCGCGAAGCCTCGCGACGAGAGTCTGGAGATAGACAACCATTGCCGCCATGCTGGTCCCTCCTTGGGGAGATCGGGTGAGGAAGCGCCCCCTCAGGCGCGGTCCTCGCTTCCTCCCCGGTTTCCGGGGAGTCAACGGAGATGGTCGGCGCCAGCAGAACCGGTTTGCTTAGCCGAAGGTCTGGTCCCATGCCCGACCTTCGACAGACCGCGCGCGACCTCGTTCTGGCCGTTCGAGAGCGCCAGTCCGGGCACCATGGAACTACATGAGCGCACCGCGCCTCCACGATTCGCTCGTCGGGACACTCGACACGCTGCGCCGACCCGACGGCGGGCTGCCGGTGAGCGTCGACGGCGCCTCGGAGGTAGAGCCGACCGCGGTTGCGGCGCTGGCGCTGAACGACCGCCGCGCACGGGCATGGCTGGCAGCGCGCCTGCAGCCGAATGGGGCCTTCGACGAGAAGGACGGACGTCACGACGGCCCGACGAGCTCGGCGCTCGGTGCCCTTGCGCTCGCCGACCGTCGTGCTGGCGCGCCGTGCGCTCGCGTATGCGATCGCCCACCGTGGCCTGCCGCTCCCCAATGCGGCCGACCCCGAGAAGCGCACTGCTTGGGGCTGGACGAGCGACGCGCGCTCGTTGACCGAGCCGACGGCCCGCGTCCTGCTCGCTGTGAATGTCCTGACGCCCGATGACGCGGCGACCCGGCGCGAGGCGGAGGGCCTGCTGCTCGCCCGCCAATGCGCGGACGGCGGCTGGAACTTCGGGAACGCGTCCGTGTACGACGTCGACCTGCGCGGGTACGCGCAGACCACGGCGATGGGGCTCATCGCGCTCCAGAACGGGCGTCCAGCGGTCGTCGCGCGTGCGTTCGGCTTCCTACGCGGCAATTGGCGCCTCGAGCCGGGCGGGCTGAGCGTCGCACAGGCGCTGGTGGCGTACCGACTCCACGGACGGCGCGACGAGGTGCCCGCGCTCCTCGCCGAGCTCGAGAAGATCTCCCGGCGCCCCTCGTTCTCCGAACGGCCACTCGCCGTCGCCTGGGCGACTCTCGCTACCGGACCGGACGCCTTGCTGGACACGCTGAGGTCGCGTGCATGAGCATGACCCGTCGTCAGCTCCTCGTCCGCGGCGGTGCCGCTGCGCTCTGGGTCGAGCGCCGGCGCTGCGTTCGTCGCGGACCGGATGGGCGCGTTCGACCCCGCTCCCCGATTCGACCGCTCGGACTTCCCCGAGCCCGGCCGCTCCGCCGTGGCGGTGCTCCGCGCGGAGAGGTACGAGGGCGACCTCGAGGGGGTCGTGCTCGACGGGCTCCGGCTGGTCGGCGCCGACGTGCGTCGCAAGAGCGTCCTGCTCAAGCCGAACTTCGTCGAATTCGTGAAGGGCGCTTCGATCAATACCGACCCGCGGATGGTGGTGGCGGCGGCGAACGCGCTGCGGCGGCTCGGAGCCGTCCTCGGTCGTCGTTGCCGAGGGGCCGGGGCACCGGCGCGACACCGAGGCGATCGCGTTACGCCTCGGGCCTGCGCGACGCGCTCGACGACGCCGGCTCCGGTTCGTCGACCTCAACGACGCGCCGCTCGTGCGGACGCCGCTCCGGACGAGCTACACGGGGCTCGACGCGCTCTGGGTGCCGAAGGTGCTGCGCGAGACGGAGGTCGTCGTGTCGATGCCGAAGCTCAAGACGCACCACTGGGTCGGCGTCACGATGTCGCTCAAGAACTGCTTCGGCTGCATGCCGGGGCGCGTCTACGGGTGGCCGAAGGACGTCTTCCACGTCCGCGGGATCCCGGAGTCGATCCTCGACATCGCCGCAGCCGTGCGGCCGTCCCTCGCGATCGTCGACGGGATCGTCGGCATGCAGGGCGACGGTCCGATCATGGGCGATCCTGTTCCGTCGGGCGTGGTCGTCGTCTCGCGTGACCTCGTGGCCGCAGACGTGACCGGCGCCCGCCTGATGGGGATGGACCCGGAAAAGGTCGAGTACCTGATGGAGGCCGGCCGCTTCCTCGGTCAGGCGCGCTCCGAGCTGATCGAGCAGCGGGGCGAGGACCCGGCGCGCCTCACGAAGCAGTTCCGGCCCGCGCCGCGGTTCGAGTACCTCGCGGCCTGAGACGGACGCCTAGGTGGGGAGCCGGGCCGCCGTGAGGGCGTCTCGCGGAGCTCGTTGCGCCCGCTCCGGCTCGTCGCGAAACGCGACGGCGAAGACGACGGAGAACACAAGGAGCACCGGGCGATGTCCCAGGGGTCGCCGATGTGGGCCCGGCGCCGCGGAGACCCCAGGTCGCGAGGGGCAGGAACCAGATCCATGAGAGCCGCGGGCGCGCGATCGCGAGCGGCAACGCGGCGAGCGCGAAGTAGTCCAGCCAGACGATCGGCGAGATCGTCAGCGCCGCGGCGATCGCGAGGGTGAAGCTTCGGTAGCGCCACGTCGCCGCGAGCAGGAGGGGGCCGCAGGCCCACATCGCGATCCGGCCGGCCGTCTCCGACCCGCCAGTCTGCACGATCAGCCCGAAGAGCGTGTAAGAGTCCTGGTCGAACCCGCGGCCGAGCTGAGCAGCGACCGCGCATAGTCGTCGATAGCGACGTAGGGCAGGAGAAGGAGGAGGGACGCGCCGGCGATGACCGCCGCGAGCATCGCGTCGCCGTAGCGCCCCCGCGAGGCGAGCCAGAGCCCGAGTGGCCAGATGAAGAACTTCTCGCGGTCGCGAATCCGACCGGGATGCCCGGCTGGAGCCGTTGTCTCGCGAGCGCCAGGCAAGCGCCAGGAGCAGGCAGATGGGCGGGGTCAGATGCGAGACGCGCATCTCGCCCGCGATCTGCGGCCACATCGCGACGAGGCCGTACACCCGCCAGTCCCGCAATCCGACGATCCAGAGCGAGGCGACGAAGCACGCGAGGCCGAGCACGAGCATCACGACATCTGCGACGCCGAGCGGCAGCACCGTTAGCGGCGC
This sequence comes from uncultured Actinomycetes bacterium, assembly GCA_963845965.1. Classification (GTDB taxonomy): domain Bacteria; phylum Actinomycetota; class Thermoleophilia; order Gaiellales; family Gaiellaceae; genus Gaiella. Next base: position 44,789 of record CAWJUF010000023.1, read on the forward strand.
CGCGAGATAGGCGACGAGCGGAGGCCAGATGTAGTTGGCGCCGACCGTCGGGTCGAAGTCGGGGGGAGGGTACGGGTTGTGCCCCTCGAGCATCTCCTTCGCTTGGGGATAGATCTCGTGGTGGAAGTCCGCGGACAGCGAAGTGTTGGAAAGCCCGACCGCCAGCATGGTTGCGAGCGTCAGCGCAGGCAGCACCGCGAACAGCACGAGCGCCCCCACCTGCCGGAGGGCGTCGAAGCGCCCGGCGGCCGGCGTCGACAGGTCGCGGGTCGCCTGTGCGTCCGACTCCATCCGGCGGATTGCTACCACGTGTCCCGGCCGATCATGCCTGTTTGATTTCGGCATGTCTCGAACCCGACCGCACCCCCAATGCCCAACGAGGTTCGAGTGACGACGTCCAACGCGTTGAGCGGCCAGGGCATGGCTCGCGCGGCGCGCGCCGTAGCCCCTCTCGTCCTCTTCGTCCTGCTTCCACTCGTCGTCGCTGCGGCCCAGTGGTGGACCTGTCCGGCCGATTCGACAGCTTCGGATTCGACTTCCGCGGCACGCTCTGGGAGCCGGCGCGCGCGGTGCTCGACGGAGCGAGCCCGTACCCGGATCCGGACGACCCGACGATCGTGACCGGCAACCCGAGCGTGTATCCGCCGCTTGCGATCCTCGCGCTAGTGCCCTTGGCCCGGGTCGGATTCGACGTCGCCTATTTCCTGTGGTCGGCCGTGCTGATCGGCGCTGTGGCGGGGGCGCTGCGGATCGTCGGGCTTCGCGACTGGCGGTGCTACTCGCTGGCGCTGCTCTCTCCACCCGTCGTGTACGGCGTCTTCTTCGGGAACATCACCCTTCTTCTTCTGTTGCCGCTTGCGCTTGCCTGGCGATGGCGGAGGCACGCAGTACGGGTCGGCCTCGCAGTCGCCGCGCTCGTAGCCGTGAAGCCGTTCTTGCTGCCGCTCGCGCTCTGGCTCGTGCTCACCCGACGGTTGCGCGCGGCCGTGGTCGCGCTGGTCGGCGCCGCGGCGCTGATCGCCGTCCCGTGGGCCGTGATCGGCTTCGACGGCTTTCGCGACTACCCGCGACTCGTCGACCGTGTCGAGTCGGCGTACGGGCCGGGAACGGACTCCCTGCCTGCCGCGCTGTCGTGGGTCGCCACTGGCCACACCGCCCGTCAGGTCATGTGCGGCATCGCTGCGTTGGCGCTCGTCGCGTTCGCGGTCCGTCTGCGGCGGGGCCCCGACGGCGACCTCCGCGTTTTCGCGATCCTGATCGGGGTAGCCGTCCTCGCGACTCCGATGGTCTGGCCGCACTACTTCGCACTGCTCCTCGTTCCGCTGGCGCTCGCGCGGCCTCGAGTCGATGCTGCGTGGTTCCTCCCGTATTCGCTCTGGCCGATCCTCGCGATCGACGACCGCGTGCTGCGGGCGTGGATGTTCCTCCTGCTGGCGCTCGCCGTGATGGCCGTGCCGCTCGTGTCGCCGTCACGGGAGACAGCGGCTGCGACCCGTTCCTAGCTGATCGTCCAGGGGCATTTGTTCCTCTGCCTCGGGACATTGCCCCGTCGATCGGCGATCGTTGCACGGTGGCTGACCTCGGCGAGCGCCTCCCTGCGGTCCAACGGGGGATCAGTCCGACCGGGCTGGCGATGGGCCACTCACGGCTGGGTCCTGACCTTTCGTTGTCCGAGACTGCCGTCGCACGTTCTCATCGGCCGTCCGTCGCGCCGTGACGAGCGTCAGGGAGACGTCCGGCCCGCCGTACGGCCCAGCCGGGCCGAGGGTGCGGACTCGTACGGGGCAGCTGGCGAGCGCGGCGTCGCGGGCGGTTCCGGCCGTAGGTCTCGCCGCGGGCGCGGTCTTCGTCGCCTCGCAGCTCAACCATGGCTGGGTGCCGTTGGACGACGGCACGCTCGCGCAGAGCGCGCAGCGCGTGCTCGCTCGGCGAGCTCCCGCACCGCGACTTCGCCGAGCTGTACACCGGCGGGCTCTCGTTCCTGAACGCGGGGGTGCTGTGGCTGACCGGAGGAAACCTGTTCTGGCTCCGCGTGCCGATGTTCCTGCTGTTCCTCGCGTACCTGCCGTGCGTCTACCTCATCGCGAGGCGGTTCGCGTCCCCCGCGGTCGCGACGCTCGCCGCGCTGTTCGCCGTCGCGTGGGGGCCGCCGGTCTACCCGGCTGCGATGCCCTCGTGGTACGCGCTCTACCTCGCGGTGATCGGTGCGTACTTCCTCGTCCGGCACCACGAGACCGGCGGCCGGGCTGGCTGTTCGCGGCGGGCGTCATGGGCGGGCTCTCCATCGCTGCAAGATCACCGGCGTCTGGTACGTGCTGGCGGTCGCCGTGTATCTCGTGTACCGCGCGCAGGACCGCGAGGCGCAGCCACGGAGCGCGGCGCGAGCGCTCGGCGGGCGCGATCTCGCGGAGGGTCGTTTCGTGGCCGTGCCGCGTCGGTCTCCGCCCTGTTCGTCGGCGCGGTGCTCGCGGAGAAGCTCGGCGCGGCGGAGCCGTCAACTTCTCCTGCCGGTGGTGGCCGTCTGCGTCCTGGCGGTGTGGCGCGGGCTCCGTGGCGAGCCCGGACGACGATCGGACGGCGCTCGCGCTCCTGCTCGGCGGCGCCGTTCCTCGCGGGCGTGACGCCGCACTCCCGTCCTCGCTCGCTCGTCGCGCCGTACCTCGCCACGGGTCCGCTCGGCGACCTGTACACGGGGCTGTTCGTCACGCCGCGCGGGCGCCTCGAGTACGGGGTACTACGCGAACCGCCGCGCCCGTCGCGCTCGTCTTCGGCGTACCCGACCTCGTCGTCCTGCTACGCGCTCGGACGGCGAGAGCCGCGCGCGCGCATCACGGACATCGCCGCATCGGCGGCGCTGGCCGCACTGCTGCTGCTCTCGACCGCACGCTCGTCGGCTACCTGACGATGTGGTACACGACGACGGCGCTCCTGCCCGTCGGCGTGATCGTCGGCGTCGTGGCCTGCTCGCGAGACGCCGATGCCGGCGCCCGGGCCCGGCCGGGCGCCGCTCTTCCTCCTCCTCGCGCTTGTCCGCGTTCGTCGCGCTCGTCCAGTTCCCGTTCGGCGCGCCCGTCTACTTCTGCTTCGTCGCGCCGCTCGCAGTGCTCGCCTGGCTCGCGATGTTCCGCCACACCGGCCTGCACGCGTCGGTGCACCGCATCTTCCCGACGCTGCTCCTCGCGGCGATCGTCGCCTTCGGGTTCGTGGTCAACCACAGCGTGCTCTACCGGGACGGGACCCGTCCGAACGGCGAACCCGCAGACCGTGATCCTCGACCGCGAGGTCGAGCCTGGATCCGCGTCAGCCCGACGCACCGGGCCGTCTACCTCGAGACGATCGGCGCTGCTTCGCTGCGCACGCCCGCGGCGAGCTACATCTTCGCCGGCCCGGACACGCCCGAGATCTACGCGCTCACGGGACTCCGCAACCCGACGCGGTCGCTGTTCGACTACCTCGACCCGTCGAACTCGGCGCGGGGCGAGAACCTGCTGCGCACGCTACGAGCGCGCGGGCGTGACGGCGATCGTGATCAACGCCGACCCGGCTTCTCGGACCCGCTCGGCCGCGTACGGTGGCCGCGCTCCGCGACCCGCGTACCCGCACCACGAGCGAGTCGGCGCGTTCGACGTCCGCTGGAAGCGTGACGCGCCGAGCCCGTCTACGCCGCGGGCTTGTAGCCGACCGCGACGAGGTTCCCGACGCCGAGGCTCACGGGCAGGTCGACGAGCCGCCCGGCCGACGAGCGCTCGCCGCAGCGCCGCCTTGAGGCTCTCCGGGATCGGCGCGAGCTGAAGCCAGTACCGCAGCGGATAGCGGTTCCGCAACGGCCGCACCTCGACTCGTTCGAGCCCGGCCAGCGCGGAGCAGCGCGCGCATGCTCCGAGGCGAGAAGAGCTGGACGTGCTCGATGTCGAAGATCGGCGAGCGCTGCTTGAGGACACGCGCGGTGAACGCCCGCCGATCGTGGCATGCGATCAGCAGCGCCCCCCTCGGCGCGAGCGCGCGTACCGCGTCGCGGCAGACCTCGAGCGGGTCGAGCACGTGCTCGATCGTCTGCATGCAGCTGATGAGCGTGAACGACTCGTCGGGGAGGACGCCGGCGCTGAACGGCTCGGGGCGGATCGAGTCGCGGACGCTCGCCGGCGCCGCGGCCAGCGGCGCCTCGGAGGGCTCGAAGCCGACCGTCTCCTCGAACCCCGCGTCACGCAGGCGCTCCAGGAACGCGCCGTCGCCCGCGCCGATGTCGGCCGCGCCCCGAAGGTCCGGAAGCTGCGGAGCGATCGTCTCGACGACCTTCCCGTAGGTCGCCGCGGCGTACCGCGCCTCCTCGCCGCTCGCGTAGTCCGCCTGCGCGGTACGCGTCGGTCAGGGACTCGAAGGTCGGGACGGGGCTCGCGTAGAGGAGGTCGCACGCGCGCACTCGAGCAGGCGGTGGTAGAGCCCCTCCGGGACCTTCCTCGACGAGAACGACATCGAGTCGAGCTCGGACTGCTCGAAGCGCGCCTCGACGAAGACGCGCGCGTCGGTCGATCCGCAGACGGGGCAGGGGCGACCGCCCTGTTCGAACGTGATCAACGTTCCGGGCGCGGGCGATGCGCACCCGCGCGCGACGGTCATGCCCGGGCGGTGACGTAGTAGGAGAGGAGCGTCGGGCTTCGCGCGGAACCATGAGGCGAGCTCCTCGAATCCCTCGCGGAAGCCGCGCGTCGGGCGCCAGCTCAGCGTGCGCCGGATCTTGGAGCTGTCGGCGACCCAGCAGTCGGTGTCCCACGAGCGAGCCGCCATGATCCCCAGTCGGGGCTCGCCTCGACGCCGAGCACGCTCGCGGGCGATCTCGGCCGCCTCGCCGACCGTGGTCTGCGTGCCGGTCCCGACGTTGTAGACGGCGCCGGGCTCGGCGTGCACCGCCCGGGCGGCGAGGAGGTAGGCGTCGACGATGTCGCCGACCCAGACGAAGTCGCGCGCCGTCTGCGGGTCGACGAGCGGCGGAAACCGGCCGTGGAGCCCTTCGACGGCGAGGGCGGGAATCAGGCGCTTCGGCTCCTCCCACGGGCCGTACGCCGAGTAGAGCCGCAGCGTGCAGACGTTGAGCCCGTCCGCCGCGGCGACGTGACGACACAGCATCGTCGCCGAGGCCTTGGCGACCGCGTACGCGCTGTTCGGCTCGACGGCGTCGTCCTCGGCCGGCGCGCGATCCTTGAGGCCGTACTCGGAGCTCGAGCCGGTGTTGACGAACGCCTCGACGCTCGGCCCGTCGCGCCGCCTCGAGCAGGTTGGCCGTGCCGACGACGTTGGTGCGGAGGATCGCGGCGCGATCCGTCTGCCACGAGTAGGCGCCGTGCGCGGCGAGGTGGAGGATCCACTCGGGGCGCGCCGTCCGCGACGACCGTCGCGACGGCGTCCCCGTCGGCCAGGTCGAGCTGGACGACGGCGCGCTGCCCCCTCGAGCTCGGCGAGCCGCCAGCAGTCGGAGCCCGGCCCGGTCAGGAGCGTCGGCTCGTACCCGTCGTCGAGCAGGCGCCGCGCGACGTTCGCGCCGATGAAGCCCGCCGCGCCGGTGACGATGACGCGCTTCACGGCCGTCCTCCCCGTGACACCGTCGCGGCGCCTCGTGGCGTGCCCGACGCTGGATGGCACGTCGCGGCTCGTCGGCCGACTGCGGCCTCGACCTCGTGCGTCGGGTCTCGGCGCTCGCGGCGCGTTGAGCACGCTCTCGACGATGTACGGCGGGCCGGCGCTTGACCTCGTCGTAGATGTGCGCGAGGTACGAGCCGATGATGGCGAGGCAGAGGAGCTGGATCCCGCCGAGGAAGAGGATCACGACGAGGAGCGACGTGAAGCCCTTCGGCGCGAGCGAGGGATCGACGAACCGAAGCACGATCTGCGCCAATGCCGCGACGACCGAGAGGCCGACCGTGACGAACGCCAGCCACGCGATCAGGTCGAGCGGCGCGTACGAGAACGAGAGGACGGCGCGACGCGCCCACTCGAGGTTCCGGACGAGCGAGTTGGTCGACGTGCCGTACGGTCGCTCGGGCCGGACGTACGGGACGCCGGTCTGGCGAAAGCCGACCCAGGCGCGCAGGCCGCGGATGAACCGGTCGGACTCGGGCAGCTCGTTCAGGGCGTCGACCACGCGCCGGTCGAGCAGGGAGAAGTCGCCGGCGTCGAGGGGGACCGAGACGTACGCCGTCGCCCGGAACAGGCGATAGAACGCCTTGTAGGCGATCCGCATCGGGCAGCGTCGTGACGCGGCGCACGCGGACCCCGTAGACGACGTCCCAGCCCTCGCGCCACTTCTCGTGGAACTCGGCGATCAGCTCGGGCGGATCCTGCAGGTCGCCGTCGAGCAGGATCGCGGCGTCGCCGGTCGCGATGCGCATGCCGCTCGTGAACGCGCTCTGGGAGCCGAAGTTCCGCGTGTGGTTGACGACGACCACGCGCGGGTCCGACGCGGCGAGCTCGGCGAGCACCTCGCGCGCGTCGTCGGGGCTGGCGTCGTTGACGAAGATGATCTCGTAGTCGACGCCGATCGAGCGGAAGGTCTCGGTCAGGCGCTCGTACATCTCCGGGATCGCCGGCGCGTCGCGGTAGCAGGCGATGACCGCGCTGAGCTTCTTCATCGGGCGGCGACCGGGTTCGCGGCCGTGTCGCGCTGGTCGAGCGCCTCCGCGGCGGTTCGTGCGATCGCGGCTCGCCGACAGGCCGTGCGCGTCGTTGAGGAACGCCTCGCTCCCGACGACGTCCGGGAGGCCCGCGACGCCGCAGCGGACGACGCGGCAGCCGAGGCCCGACTCGGCGACGACCTCGGAGACGAGCGAGCCGAGCCCCCCGGACAGGTAGTGCGCCTCGACCGTGACCGCGAGCGGGACGTTTCGCAGCGCGGCGACCAGCGCCTCCGTCGGCGCCGGGCTCAGGCATGCGGCGACGACGAGGCGCGAACGCCACCCCTGGCTCTCGAGGAGCTCGACGGCCGCGGCCGCCTCGTGCGCGATGGAGCCGGTGGCGACGATCGCGACGTCGCGGCCGGCGCCGATCTGCTCGACGCCGTCGAGCCGGAGGCGACCGTCGAGGCCCGGCACCGTCTCGGTCTCGTTCTTGCCGAGCCGGAAGTAGACGGGCCCGGGACAGCCTTGGTCTCGCGCAGCGCCGTCCGGGCCTGCTCGAAGTCCGCGGGCGCGAGCACGGTCATCCCGGGCTGCGCGCGCATGACCGCGATGTCCTCGAGCGCGTAGTGCGTCAGCCCGTTCAGCCCGTACTCGAGCCCGCCGCCGACGCCGACGATCCGCACCGGGAGCCGGTGGAGCACCGGGCCGTTGCGGATGAACTCGTACGGCCGCAGCGTCGCGAACGTCGCGATCGAGTAGACGAACGGGACGAAGCCCGCCTCGGCGAGGCCGGTCGCGACGCCGACCATGTTCTGCTCGGCGACGCCGACGTTGAAGAAGCGATCCGGGAACCGCTCGGCGAACGGCTCGACCACCGTGAAGCCGAGGTCGCCGGTGAGCAGGACGATCCGCTCGTCCTCCTCGGCGAGCTCGACGAGCGTCCGGATGAAGGTCGCTCTCACGCCGCCACCTCCTTCATGGCCCGCTCGAACTGTCCGTCGGTCATCGGCAGGTAGTGCCACTCGATGCTGCTCTCCATGAAGGAGACACCCTTGCCGAAGATCGTGTGCGCGACCAGCACGTGCGGCGGGCCTGGCCTCGGTGTCGAGCCCGCGGATCGTGTCCGCGAGCGCGACCGGGTCGTGGCCGTCGACCTCGTGCACGTCCCAGCCGAACGCGCGCCAGCGCTCGGCCATCGGCGACAGGTCGAGCACGTCCTTCGTGTAGCCGAGCGCCTGCTGGCCGTTGAGGTCGACGATGGCGACGAGATTCGACAGGCGGTGGTGCGCGGCGAACATGACGGCCTCCCAGACCGATCCCTCGTTGCACTCGGCGTCGCTGAGCAGACAGAACGCGCGCCGCTCCGAGCCGTGGAGGCGGCCGGCGAGCGCCGCGCCGGCGGCGAGCGAGAGGCCGTGGCCGAGCGAGCCGGTGGCGAAGTCGATCCCCGGGACGCCGGGCTCCGGGTGCGTCCCGAGCCGCGTGCCGTCCGCGCAGTAGGTCGAGAGCTCGTCGTGCGTCAGCCAGTCGCGGAGGTAGAGCGCCGCGTAGAGGGCGAGGCTCGCGTGGCCCTTCGAGAGGACGAAGCGGTCGCGGTCGGGGTCGCGCGGGTCGCTCGCCGTCGAGGACGTCCGCGTAGAGCGCCGCGACGATGTCCGCGACGGAGAGCGCCGAGCCGATGTGGCCGACGCCCGCCCGCATGGACTGCTCGAGGACGATGCGGCGGATCCCCTGCGCGAACGCGCGGACGTCCCTGGAGTCGCCGTGCGTCGACGGCGTCTTCCGCTCGATGGAGCCGAGGTCGCTCATCGGTGCCTCCCGACTCGAGCACGACGTATCCGAACCGGCCCGCTCCGCAAGCGCCGGAGGTCGAACCGCTCGGCCAGAGCGCTGCGTACGACCGCGCGACGAAGTAGTCGCCGAACCGAAGGCGGTTGGCGATCGGATCGAGTTGGGCGAACGATTCGGGGGGCCGGCGCATGAACGTGGTCTCCGTGAGGACGATGGTTCCTTCTGGAAGTCTGTCGGTTGCAGCGGCCACTCTCTTGAGCGCCGGCTCGTCGATCAGGCCGTCCTGGTTGCCGTTGACGATCGGCAGCGCGTTGCCCGCGGCGCGCCGCGAGGAGCACCGCCGTGAGACGGCTCGGCGCGGATGAGGACGACCGGCGGTCGGCCCGAGGTCGAGTACGCGTCGAGCGAGCCGGGCGCCCTCGACGACGCGAGGATCCGGCTCGTCCGCGTCGACAGAAGCCGCGCGACGCTCGTGGCCGTCGCGCGTCGGGCGAGCGCATCGACCTGCACGAGCGGCGTATCCGCCGAGCCACCTGCCCGTCGCGTTCGAGCTCGACGCGATCACCGAGGCGCCGACGCACGAGGCGGCGAGCACCGCCGCCCAGGCGTACGCGCGGCCGAGCGCGCGGAGCTGCGGCGCAGCGATCGTCCACCACCCGCAGATGACGACGACCGCGGGAACGGCGACGTGATGGAGGTTCGACGGCGCCGAGCGGCCGAGGAAGTACGTGAACGCGATCGGCGCCGAAGGCGGTGGCGCCCGGCCGTGGCGGCGACCGTCGGATCGGTCGCCGTCGCACTCGCACGCGGGAGCGCGAGCAGGGCCGTCAGCGAGAGGACGTAGAGCGCGCCGACCAGATAGCCGGGCGACCACGCCGGGATCAGCAGCGAGCCGAATCCGCGCATCGCGTAGAGCGCCACGAGGCTCAGGTAGTCCGTCCAGCGGGGCCAGTCGCCGGCGACGGCGAGCAGGACAGCGCGCTCGTCGCGCCGACCGCCAGGAACGCGGCGACGACCGCGGCGGCGATGCGCTTGGCGACGCAGCAGGCTGCGCTCGCTCGCGCGACTCAGCGCCGTCGACGACGAGAACGACGGTGATGGCCGCGTACGCCGCGAGGCGAGTAGACGAAGGTCTCGGCGCTCCAGACCGCGGCGACCGCCGACGGTGAGCAGCATCGCCGCGTCGAGGAGCCGCCGATGCTCCGTCGATCGCGCTCGCAGCGTCCCGGCGAGGATCACCACCCACGGCAAGCCGAAGCGGAGCGGCCCGGTGCTCGGATACGCGATGTACGGGAGCGGCACGGCGAGGTTCGCGACGATCGCCACCGCCAGCCCGAGGACGGCGACCAGCTGCGAGCGGCAGGCGAGGCGCAGGACGGCGTACACGAGCGCGAACTCGGCCACGTAGGCGACGCAGAGGATGAGCTGCAGGCCGCCGTAGGTCGAGCGGCACGGCGTGGAACGCGCCGGCCAGCGCGTAGAACATGCCGACGCCGTACTGCGAGAACGTGTCGACGAGCAGCGGGTGCCCGTGCCGCATCGCGTTGACCGGGCCGAGGAAGAAGTCGTAGTCGTACCGGAGTGCGCTCGGAGTAGTCGTTCACGTCGCTCACAAGGAGGCGGTCGCGACCAGGACGACCGCGTCGATCGTCCGGCGCCGCGAGGCGCCGAGCTCGGAGCAGGAGATGCGCGAGGCTGCGCACTCGCGGCGACGAGCAATGCGACGAGCGCGCAGAGCCAGAGGCGCTCGGGCGGAACAGCGACTGCGGGAAGAAGCTCAGGACGGCGCGCCGAGGAGGACGCACGCTCCCGGGATCGCCGCCGTGCGCTGCCGGTCCGGCGAGCGTCGGAGCAGAACTCGGCCGTCGATGGGCGACGACACCGACGCCGCCGAGGAACGCCGACCCGGCGAGCAGGACCGGCGGTGACGGCATCGGCGCCGGCCAGCCCCGCGGCGGCCCGCGCCGCGAGCATCGTCGCGGAAAGCCCGGCGACGTCGAGGATCGCGAGCGACGTGAACCTGCGCGGCCCGATCCGGTCGCATTGCATGCGGGCGAGGGCGACGGCAAGGGGCGCCAGAGCGAGTGCCAGCGACGAAGAACGGCGTCTCCATTCGCTCGCGGTGGCCCGCTGAGAGCAGGGCCCATGCGACGGCGGCCACTAGCACGATCGCGACGTTCCCCGCTGCGACCGTGACGAGCTGCAGGGTCGTGGCCTCTCGCGACGCCGCGTCGGCGGAAACAGACACGCCGGCAGGCGGGCGCAGCCGTGAGGATGTCACGACGCTCACGTCGACGGCCATCCCCCGAACGGGGGACGGGCGACGGGCAAAGGAGTCCGCGTCGTCGGCACCAGTTCATGGTGGCGCATGCGTCTCGGCTCCGGTCTGGCCGAAGGGCTGGACTCGGCCGGGACTCTCGGCCTCGCGCCCGTGCTCATCTCCGTCAGTGCGGAACGCGCTTGACGACCACGATGTCGTCGTCGCGATGAACGATGCGCGTCCCGGGCGCCTTCATCAGCGCATCGAGCTGTGCGCGCCGGTCGACGACCACGCGCGTAGCCGTCGAGCGCAGTCTTCCAGTCACCCCGCCCGCGCCCGTACTGGACGATCCGGTCGAGCGTCGGCTTGTCGTAGAGCTCGAAGCGGACGTCGTAGGCGAGGCGGCCGCGGAGGTCGGGGATCCGCCAGAGGAGCCAGTCGGCGGTGCCGTCGGTCGCCCAGAGCTTGACGTTCGGGTCGCGCGTCGCCGCGCGGACGGCCTGCACCTGCGGCTCCGGCCACTCGGAGACGTACCACGATGCGGGGCGGACGAGGAACGCGAGCGCTGCGACGGCGAGCCCGGCCAGCGCGGCGAGCGAGATGATCCGGTTGAGCTTCGGCGCCGAGACGTCCGCCTTCGTGAGGAGGCCGTCGAGCGCGACCGGGAGGATCGCCGCCGCTGCGAGCGCAAACCAGATCACGCCGCGGACGGCCTGGACAGCGCCGACGAACGTCACGGCGAGGACGGCGAGCTCGTAGAACGTGAGGCGGCTCCGGCAGCGGCGCATGGCGAGGAGCGCGAGCGCGACGAGCGCGAGGAGCCAGAAGAGCGCGGTGGTCGCCTCGGGCCTCGACCACTGCCATTCGCGCAGGATGGGCGCGAACGGGGCGTCGATCAGCATCAGGTCGTAGTACGCGATCAGCTTCGTCCCGTACGGCGAGGCGAGCATCGTCAGCGGCGCGAGGGCGACCAGGGCGACGGGGATCCACGCGAGCTTGCGTGTGCGGACGAGCTCGACCGCTCCGAGCAGCATCGTGAGGATCGCGCCGAGCACGACCGAGCCGTGGAGGTTCGCCCACACGACGAGCAGCGGGAGGACGAGCAGGGTGCGCCTGCGGACGCCGTTCCGCGACGCATCGATCAGGAGCCAGAGCACGCCGGCGAAACAGGGCAGTGCCGTTGTCTGAGCGCGCAACGTCCAGCCCCAGGGCCCCGCGAGGATGGCGAGCAGGCCGATCACGAACGTCGAGCGCGACGACGCCCCGCTCTTGCGGGCGGTCGCCGTAGCGAGGGCGAGCGCGAGCAGGACGAGCGCGATGCCGAGGAGGATCACCGCGCGCATCCCGGCGAGGCCATGGGCGGCGTAGAAGACCACCTGCGCGAGCCATTGCTGGTCGGTCCACGTCCGTCCCTCGGCGAGGACGGTGAGATGCTCGGTGTGGGGCAGGCCCTGCTCCACGACCTCACGCCCAGCCGTCAGCGTGAGCCAGGTGTCGCCGACGACGATCGACGGGGCGAAGACAGAGAGGAGAACGACGCCGACGAGGCAGACGAGCAGGATCGGGAACGGGCTCGTCTCGAGCGCGCGGAAGGGGTCTGGCACCGCCAGGTGCCTGACCCCAGCGGAGGTGGGACTTGGGTGGGCGCTTGGGGCGCTGGCGTCGCTGGGGACAGGCACCTGCGGTGCCAGTCCCCTGGGGTTGGAGGTCACGCGACAATCTTCGCGCGCGCGTCGGCGGCCCTGTCTGGACCATGGGCTAGGGTCGCCCGCGACCCTCGCCCGAGGCCCCTGGCAGCCCCTTTGACGATGCTTCCAGCGTGACCGTCGTACCCGACTCGCCGATGGCGCGCGCAGCTGCGTCTCCGCTCGTGCCGGACGTGCCAGGGAACGGGCGGAGTCGGTCGCTCGCCGTCGCTGCGGCGATCGGCATCCCCGTCTCGGTCGTCTTCCTCGTCCTGGCGATCCGCGGGACCGACCTCGGCGCGGTGTGGGGCACGCTCCAGGGCGTTCGCCCGCTCCCGCTGCTTGGCGCCGTCGGCTGCATGGGCGCCGTCTACTGGCTCCAGGCGGCGCGGTGGCGCCGGATCGCCGACACCGCGCTGGGACAGCGCCGGTTCTTCGAGATGATCGTCGCCGGAGTGGCGGTGAACAACGTGCTCCCGGGGCGCGTCGGAGATCTTCTCCGCGCGCGCTGGGTCTCCCGCGGCGCGTTCTCCGGCGGTCGCGGGCTCGCCACCGTCATGCTCGATCGGGCGTTCGACATCCTCGCGCTCGTGGCCTTCCTGCTCCTCAGCCTGCCCCTCGTGACCGACGCCGGCTGGGTCGACCGCATCGTCGTCGGCTCCCTGCTCGTGCTCGCCGTCGTCTGCGTCGTGATTCTCGCGGCGCGCTCGTACACGCGCAGGCGGCCCCGGTCGCGACGGCCGCACCGCCGGCTTGCGCGCCGCTTCCTGCGCGACACGCTCGAGGGTCTCTCCGACCCCCTGTCGGTCGAGCGCGGGCTCGTGTGGTTCGGGATCAGCGTCGTGGCCTGGGCGACGTGGGCGGTGGGGGCAATCCTCGTCGGCCGCGCGGTCGGGATCGAGCTGTCCCTCGTGGACGCGATCTTCGTCACCGCGGCGCTCAACCTCGGCGTGGCGATCCCGTCCTCGCCGGGCTTCGTCGGCACGTACCAGTGGCTCGGCGTCTCCGCGCTCGCGCTCTTCGGGATCGGCCGCGAGGCGGGGCTCGCGTTCGCGATCTGCATGCAGGCCGTCTGGTTCGTGCCGACGACGATCGTCGGCGCGGTGATCCTCGTCTCGCACGCCAAGGGCGCCTGGCGGTCGGGACAGATCTTCGACTTCGGGTCGTCGGCCGAGCGCTGAGCACTTCGCGGCGGTGGTGAGGGGCGCTCGGTGTCCGACGGGAAGTCGGACACCCGGGGACAGGTGTCAGTCGTCGCCGAGAGGGCGCTGGATCAGGCCGAGCTGGTACGCCTGGCGAACGGCGTCGGCGCGATTCTTGGCGCCGAGCTTGCGGTAGACGTTCGTCAGGTGGAACTTCACCGTCTGCTGCGTGACCCAGAGCTCCTTCGCGATCTCGTCGTTCGACTTGCCGCTCGCGAGCTCGGTGAGGATCGCGACCTCGCGGTCGGTGAGCCCGGCGGCCTTCGCTCCGCTCGACGTCGACGACTCGGTCATGCCGACCGTGGAGAAGACCGTGCCGCCGATCACCTGGCGTAGCGTCGACGGCAGGTCGCTCGGGTCGACCGTCTTCAGGACGTAGGCACTCGCCCCACGGCGGAGCGCCTCTTCGATCAGATCGGGCGTCGTCGAGGCCGACAGCATCACGACCTTGACCTTGGGATGGCGCCGGCGGATCTCCTCGAGGCATTGCAGGCCGTCCATGTTGGGCATGCGCACGTCGAGCACGACGAGATCCGGCCCGGTCTGCCCGACGAGCGGAAGGACCTGCGCGCCGTTCTGCGTCTCGCCCACGATCTCGAACCCGCCGTCCTCCTCGAGCGCGCGGCGGATGCCGTCGAGCATCAGGCGGTGGTCGTCTGCCAGGAGCACCTTCACACCGGAAGTCTCGCATGCGCGCATGACATGCCCGTCCCCCGGTCGGGTGCAGGCGTGCCGTCCGAGTCACTCGTGCGAGGCATTGCCTCCCTCCGAAGGGTCACTACCGTCGGAGGACGGAGTGACCATGTCGAGGGGGGAACGGCGATGACGGGGAAGGCGAGGGAGCATGAGGTACGGCTCATGGGGCTCGGTCTCGCGGCGCTGGCGCTGCTCGCCGCGGCGCTGGCGATCTGGGTCGCGTCGGCGGTCGTCCACCGCGTGCGGGCGCCGGCGCCGGGCGGCGTACAGGTGACGCAAACCGGCCTCGGCGTCGTCGAGCAGGGGTAGGGGAGTCGAAGGCGAGTGGTCCCACCGGGGCCGTCTCCGCCGGCGCGCCTCTCCACCACGCCCCTCGAGGGCGGGTCGCATGCGGACGCGCTCGATTTGCGGGACCTCGACCCTGGTGGGGGATCGAACCCCTCGTTCGAGGGGCTGCGCTCCCGCGAAAGGGGGATAACGTGAGATCAGTACACGAGTGCCTACGACGTCCCGGCTCGATGCGGACTCCATGAGCGGGCGGGGACATAAGGAGAGGGGTAGCGAAAATGCGAAATCGACGCAGCAGCCTGTCTCGGCGTCTCGGGCTCGTCCTGAGCCTCTGCGCCGTTGTCGCGCTTGCCATCACGAGCGCGACTGCGGCGCGAGTCGACTCAGACTCGCCCGGGTCGGCGTCGACCGTCGCCTTGATGCAGAACGACAAGGTGACGATCTGTCACGCGGCCGGACTCGCCGGGACGACGAAGTTCGTCACGCTGACGATCTCCGTCAACGCCGTCTATGGCAACGGCGGTCATTTCTACGAGAACGGGACGCCGCAGGCCGGCCACGAGCAGGACTACTTCGGCCCGTGCATCACGCCGCCGTCCGATGACGTGTGCCCGAACCTCGAGGGCAGCCAGTCGGAGATCCCGGACGGGATGGTGAAGGACGAGCAGGGCAACTGCGTCACGCATCCGTCGGATGACGTGTGCCCGAACCTCGAGGGCGATCAGCATTCGATTCCGGACGGGATGGTGAAGGACGAGCACGGCAATTGCGTGACGCCGCCGCCGTCGGATGACGTGTGTCCGAACCTCGAGGGCGATCAGCACTCGATTCCGGATGGGATGGTGAAGGACGAGCACGGCAATTGCGTGACGCCTCCCGAGGACGACGTGTGCCCGAACATCGAGGGCAACCAGCACGAGATCCCGGCCGGGATGGTGAAGGACGAGCAGGGCAACTGCGTCACGCATCCCGGAGAGAACACGGTCACCGCAGGCGTCACGTTCACCGAGGCAACCTGCACGGCAGGGCCGTCATTCCAGCTCGTCAAGACCAACCCCGGTCTTCGGTTCTACGATGTGGAAGGACCGCTCGTTGACGGGAAGCCTGTAGCGGGTGGAACGTATACGTTCACCGCGCTGCCCGACGAGGGCTACACGGTGGTGGGCCAGTCGGTGTGGGTGCATACGTTCGCGGCAGCCCCGACGAACTGCGGAACCCCGCCTCCGCCTCCGCCTCCGCCGTCCGACGAGCACATGGACGTCCAGGTGATCAAGGACGCCACGGCGCAGGCGCAGCTCGTCAACGGGCAGGCGGACATCGCCTACACGGTGCGGGTGCGGAACAACGGCCCGAACCAGGCGCACAACGTCGTCCTCAAGGACGCGTCGCCGAGCGGCGTCACGTTCCTCGCTGTCACGCAGCAGCCCGTGGGGGGCAGCTGCACGATCAGCACCGCGCTGCTCGACTGCACGCTCGGCACGCTCGGCCCGGGCGTCGAGCGAGTGATCGGCTTCTCGGCGCGGGTCTCACAGACCGGGACGTACGTCAACTCGGCGACCGGCACCGGTGACGGCAAGGACACGAACGGGGCGAACAACACGGACGACGCGACGACGCTCGTCACCGCGCCGGTGACGCCGCCGACGGCGAAGCCCACGCCGAAGCCGCAACCGAAGCCGAAGCCGACGCCGACAGCCGCAGCCGCAGCCGAAGCCCAAGCCGGAGCTCTGCCGCGTCCTCAAGGTGACGCCCGGCATGGTGAAGGCGAACGGGAACAGCCACCTCGTGACCGCCAAGGTGACCAGGTCGCGGACACCGGTGAAGGGTGTCGCGGTGCGGTTCACCGGCACCGGCCTCGACAAGGTCGTCAAGACGAACGGCAAGGGTGTCGCCCGTGTCGGGATCACCCCCAGCAAGGCGGGGGTCATGCTCGTGAAGATCACGAGCGTGAAGGCGTGCAACAGCGCCAGGATCGGCGTGGTCGGCGTCTTCGAGCCGCCGGTGACGGGCTAGGGATTCCCCGAGCCGGCACTCGGTCGGTGCCCCGGGTCTCGGCCCGGGGCACCGATGCCTCGGGGAGGGGGTTGGCGGGGCCGCAAGGCCCCGTCGGCCCGTGTGTGTGCAGGCTCGCCGGACCTAGACCCAGGTGGGGGAGAAAACCCCTCGACCGAGGGGCAGCACCCCGCCAAAGGGGGGATACGGTGAGACGTAGGAAGGATCAGAGTGCCCACACACCTCCACCCGCTTGGTTGCGGCAAAGGGGTGGAGCAGCGGAGAGGGAGCCGACGATGGGGGACGGACTCGGGAACGCGAGCAACGCGGGGATGGGCGTCAGCCATGCGTTCGGGTCCCCCGTCACGGGGTGAGGGTTGGCTCCCTCTCAGGCACACGGCCGGTGCTCCCGGATGCCCGGGAGCACCGGCCGACAACAGCGCCCTACGCCGTCGAGGCTCCGTCGCTCGAGGATCGGGGGGACGAGCGCGCGCCGCGTGGGTGGCGTGGCGACGTTGTTCCTCCTGCTCCTCGCGACGGCCGTGCCGGTCGCCGCGGCACGTGACGCGGGGAGCGCGGCACCGCTGTCGCCGCTTGCCAGCGTTCGGGTCGTAGGGTCCGGGCCGATCGCCTGGGGGAGCGTCGCGGTGCGCAACGCGCCGCGACGGAGCGCATCGGTCGTCACGACGCTCGCGCAGTTCCGCCCCGACTTCCGTCCGCGCACGGTGATGGCGCTCGACGAGCGCCATGACGCCGTGGGGCAGCCCACGTGGTACCGGATCTCGGTTCCCGGACGGCCGAACGGCCGCACCGGCTGGATCCCCGCGGCGGCGGCGCGCGTCAAGCCCGTCGACCGCTGGCTCGTCGTCTACCGCGGCTCGCGGAAGTTCGAGCTCTACGTCCACGGCCGCCTGCGGCGGACGGGGCCCGTAGCGGTCGGCGCCCACGGCATGGAGACGCCGATCGGGCTCTTCTACGTGCAGTCGACGTTCGTCCCGAGCAGGTACCCGATCCTCGGGGCCTTCGCCTTCGAGACGAGCGGCTACTCGAAGCTCTCGGACTGGCCGGGCGGCGGCGTAGTCGGCGTCCACGGGACGAACATGCCGTGGCTGATCGGCCAGGCGGTCTCCCACGGCTGCGTCCGCCTGCGCAACAAAGACGTCCTGCGCGTTGCGCAAGCTCGTCTCGGTCGGCACGCCGGTCAAGATCGTCGGCGCGTAAGGGGACTGGCACCGTAGGTGCCTGTCCCCTGTGACGGCTCGCGTTGTTGCCCGACGTGTGAATCCGGCGTGTCGGTCGCTGGGGTCAGGCACCTTCGGCGCCAGACCCCAGGCCTACGCCGCGGTCGACGCGGCGTCGAAGGCGTACGCCTGGATCGGATCGGCGGCGAGCGTCCGCTGTCCCCCGGGGACGGGGCGCAGCTGACGCACGACGTAGCCGCGGTCCTCGAACGTGAAGCCTGGTGCGAACGTCCGCCACGAGCCGCCGAGCGACTGCGCGACCCCGGTCCGCTCGAAGCGGAAGCCGAAGCCGTTGCACGTCTCGACGCCGCCGTTCCAGGACTCGGCGGTCGCGATCGGCTTCCAGGTCCGGTGCGAGCTCGGAAGGACGACGGGGTCGGTCATCGGCTTGCCGTCGACCCACACGCGCCACACGCCCGGGCGGCGGTTCATCTCGAGCACCGCCAGGCGGTGGCGCTCGCCGACCTGGACGTTCTGGAGCAGCGGGATGAAGACGGGATCGCGGTCCGGGCGCGTGATCTCGGCGTAGACCATCGGCGGCGTGTTCGGCAGCGCCGCGACGCCGGTCTGGAGCCACATCGTCTCCCCGTTTCGGCCGGCGCTCTTGCCGCCGACCCCGATCCACGCCGCGGCGTGGCCCGCCTGCACGGAGGGCGCGCGGGTCGCGGCGATCGTCGCGCGCACCCCGCTCGAGACGCCGCTGGCCTGGAAGCCGGCATACGCGTAGCCGGCAGAGCCGTTGGCGCCCGAGCCGCATGAGAGCGCGCCGGCCGCGGCACTCGTCTGGAACGGCGCCGTCCACGTCACGGCGACCGTGGCCAGCACGGTCACCAGGAGAGCGCCGAGCGTCTTCACACATCCCTCGATCGGCGTCCCCGGAACGAGGGGTCATCCCTCGATCTGGCGATCGCGGGATGAGATGGTTGATCGGCAATCTGCGCGAACCGGATGGCGCCCCAGACGCGGCGCCGGATCACCCCGTCCGGGCACGGCCCGTACCTTCGGGTACGAGCCGCACCCGGCCGGTGCGCCCGGCTTGGTCTGGGACGTCCCCGGACGTCACGCCAATTACCGATCAACCATCTAGGCGGGGGTAGCATCCGTCGCATGGCCCGGGTCGAGGAGCGACGGAGCACGGGCCTCGACGCCTGGCGTGCGCGCTACGAGGCCGCGGCGCTGCGCGAGGGCGAGGCGTTCACGTCGATCTCGGGCGCCGAGGTGGCGCCGCTCGCGACCCCGGAGAACGCCGAGACCGACTACGAGCGCGACCTGGGGTACCCCGGCGCCTTCCCGTTCACGCGGGGCGTCTACCCTCGATGTACCGCGGCCGGCTGTGGACGATGCGACAGTTCGCGGGCTTCGGGACGGCGGCGGAGACAAACGAGCGATTCCGGTACCTCCTCGACCACGGGCAGACCGGGTTGTCGTGTGCCTTCGACATGCCCGCCCTCATGGGCGTGGACTCGGACTCCCCGCGCGCGGTGGGCGAGGTCGGGCGCGAGGGCGTCGCGATGACGTCACTCGAGGACATGCGGGTGCTGTTCTCCGGCATCCCGCTCGGCGACGTCTCGACGTCGATGACGATCAACTCGTCGGCGGCGATCGCGCTCGCGATGTACCTCGTCGTGGGGGAGGAGCAGGGCGTGCCGCGCGCTCGGCTGCGCGGAACGATCCAGACGGACATCCTCAAGGAGTACATCGCGCAGAAGGAGTTCATCTTCCCGCCCGGCCCGTCGATGCGGCTCGTCACGGACATGGTCGAGTTCTGCGCCGCCGAGATGCCGTTGTGGCACCCGATCTCGATCTCCGGCTACCACATCCGCGAGGCCGGGTCGACCGCTGCACAGGAGCTCGCCTTCACGCTGAAGGACGGCTTCACCTACGTGGAGTGGGCGCTCGAGCGCGGGCTGGACATCGATTCGTTCGCGCCGCGGCTGTCGTTCTTCTTCAACGCGCACCTCGACTTCTTCGAGGAGATCGCCAAGTACCGCGCTGCCCGACGGATCTGGGCGCGCGAGCTGCGCGACCGGTACGGCGCGCGGGACGAGCGCTCGCTGCTGATGCGCTTCCACACGCAGACGGCCGGGGTCTCGCTCACGTGGCAGCAGCCGCTCGTGAACGTGGCACGCACGGCGATCGAGGCGCTGGCTGCCGTGCTCGGCGGCACGCAGTCGCTGCACACGAACTCCTACGACGAGGCGCTCGCCCTGCCGACCGAGGACGCGGTGCGGCTCGCGCTGCGCACGCAACAGGTGATCGCGCACGAGACCGGCGTCGTCAACACCGTCGATCCGCTCGGCGGCTCGTACCACGTCGAGGCGCTGACGAACCGGCTCGAGGCGGAGGCGTACGAGCTGTTCCGGCGGATCGACGAGCTCGGCGGGATGGTCGCCGCGATCGAGCAGAACATGCCGCAGCGCGAGATCGCCGACGCCGCCTACCGCTACCAGCAGGAGGTCGAGGCGGAGGAGCGGGTCGTGGTCGGCGTCAACCGCTACGAGACCGAGGCGGAGGAGGAGATCTCGATCCTTCGCATCGATCCCGACCTCGAGCGACAGCAGGTCGAGCGGCTCGCCGCCTTCAAGGCGCGGCGCGACTCGGCGGTGGTGGAGCGGCGGATCGCCGAGCTCGCGGAGGCCGCCTCCGTCGGCGACCGCAACCTCATGCCCGTGATCGTCGACGCCGTTCGCGACGGCGTCACCCTCGGCGAGATCTGCGATGCGTGGCGCTCCGTCTGGGGCACCTGGCGGGAACAACCGGTTTTCTAGTCCGCGAGCGGGAATCCGCCGAGCGGATTCCCGCCGCTCGATCCCCGCCTGCGGCGGGGCAGATCCCTGAAGCCGGCCGCTTCGCGGCCGGGCGGCCTGTGTTGCCTCATGGCAGGGTGGCCGGGACGGGACCGTCGCTCTCTTGACGATCGGCGGTCGCGGCGCGCGACGAGCGTGCGTCCTGGATCGTCACGACCGAGACCTGCTCGAGGGAGTCGTCGTAGACGTAGACGACGATCATCCACCGCCACGGCCCGAGCAGGAAGCGGAATCCCTCCCAGTCTCCCTCGAGCGCCGCGCCGAGAAACGGGAACTCCTCGAGACGCCGCAGCGTGCGTACGACCCGGGCGGTCGTGTCCGGCGGGAGGCTGTGGGTTCGGATCAGACGCGCGAGGTCCTCCCGCGCGACGGGAGTGACCACGACGCGGGCCATGTCAGAGGCTGTCGAGCGGGTCGCCGAGCCCGGTGGCCGCCTGCTCGCGGCCGAGGTGCGCCCGCTCCAGCGCGCCGGGAATCCCGTCGAGCAGGCCTGTCACGTTTCGCGCGTCGGGATCGGCCTCGTCGAGCGCGGTGGAGAGCAGCGATCGCGCCAGCGTCCCCTCGTGCAGGTGCGTCCGCTCGGCGAGCGCACGGAGCTTGGCCGCGTGCACGGCGTCGAGCGTCACGTTGACTCGATTGACGTCGGCGCTCACGCTACACAACCTAACACGGATCGTGCACTAGTCAACTGTTGTCCGGGGTCACCTCGAGCTCCATGCCGTCGTAGGCGAGCTGGATCCCGTCCGGGGGCGTGAGCTCCGAGGGGCGGTGCGTGAGGAGCAGCCTGCGCGCGCCGGAAGCGGCGTAGGCCTCGAGCGCTTCCTCGGCGCTCAGGTGGCCGCGCGGCTCACCGTCGGCGTCGCCGTGCTCGAGCGTCGCTTCGCAGACGAACAGGTCGGCGTCGCGGGCCAGGTCGGCGATCCGGTCGCTCGGGCCCGTGTCGCCGGTATAGGCGAGGGTCGCCTCGCCGTTCGTCACGCGGAAGCCGTACGTCTCGAGCCGGTAGTGGGGGAGCCGCACCGGGAGGACGTCGAGGCCTGCCGCGGTCGCGAACCCTGTCTCGGCGTCGTACTCGCGGACGACGAATGTCCGCTCGAACATGTCGGGGAACCCGAGCCGCGAGCCGAGCTCCTCGAGGAAGGCTCGCCCGCCGCGATAGACCCAGAGCTCCGGCCGCGTGTCGTCGTGCCCGCGCCGGTAGAAGCTTCCCCAGACCCAGGGCACGAGGTCGCCCCAGTGGTCGAGGTGGAAGTGCGTGATCGCGATCGCGTCGATTCCCGGCCACGGCTCCGCCTCGCGCAGCCGCGCCAGCACGCCGGGCCCGCAGTCGAGCAGGAGACGGCGGCCTTCGCTCTCGACGACGTACCCGGAGTGGGCGCCTCCCGCGTTCGGCCAGGCCGGAGACGACCCGATGACGATGAGGCGCACGTTCCTATACTGACCGCGTGGAGCGGACGATTCGGGTCGTGATCGCGAAGCCTGGGCTCGACGGCCACGACCGGGGGGCGAAGATCATCGCGCGGTCGCTGCGCGACGCGGGGATGGAGGTCATCTACACCGGCCTCCACCAGACGCCCGAGCAGATCGTCGAGACGGCGATCCAGGAGGACGCAGACGCGGTCGGGATCTCGATTCTCTCGGGGGCGCACATGACGCTGGTGCCGCGGATCGTAGAGGGACTCCGCGCGAACGACGCCGACGACGTGCTCGTCGTGGTCGGAGGGACGATCCCCGCCGAGGACGCGGAGGAGCTCCGCCGACTCGGCGTCGCCGAGGTCTTCACGCCGGGGGCGCCGACGAGCGCGATCGTCGACTTCCTCCGCGGCGCGCTCGCGACCGCGTAGCGCGTCACTCGTCGCCTCAGATACCCGGGTGGTAGCCGTCGTCGTCCGGCGGCGGATCGTCCTCGCCGCCCACCGGAGCCCGGTCGGCCGGGCCGAGGGCGACCGCCGTCCCGCCGGGGCGCGTCACCCGCGCGGCCACGAGCGCGCCGGCGGCTCCGCGGAGCGCCTCTTGCGTCACGCGCGCCCGCTTCGTGAAGGCGGTCACCGTTGCGGGCGGAGTCGATCTCGCCTGGAGCGTCCGGAGCTCGGGCCGGCTCAGGGCACCGGTGAGAGTGGAGTCCACCATCGCGTCCGCCGCGAGCGAGACCGTCACGGAGCGCGTGCCCACGACGGGAGTCCACTGCCCCCCGGGCCACCAGCGCACCGACGTGACGGCCAGCTCCAGCGTGCCGCCGCCCGCGGCCACCGGTGTCCCGCGCAGCCCGATCGAGAACGGCGTCCCGAGCCGCCCGGGGAAGAGCAGCCGCTCGGCCGCGTTCAAGTACGCGAACGGGTTCACCGCCGCTCCGTCGTTCGGATGCACCTCGAAGTGGAGGTGGTGGTTGCCTTCGGCGTCGCCCGAGTCGCCGACGTAGGCGATCTGCTCCCCCGCGGTCACCTTCGCGCCGTCCTCGACGGCGAAGGCCACGCCGAGCTTGCAGCCGCCCTTGTCCTCCGAGGCTTCCGTGAGGTCGTTGTTGAGGTGGATGTAGAGGTAGGTCGTGCCGCTCTTGCCGTACAGGTAGAGCATGCAGCCCGCACGCGCGGACGTGGTCCACCACTTGATCTTCCCCGCTTCGGCGGCGACGACCGGGGTGCGCCACGGGACCTGCTCGATGTCGATCCCCTCGTGGCTCCCCTGCGCACGAGGATCGCCGAAATTCATCGTGTAGGGGTAGTTCCCGATCAGGGGGAAGACGATCGGGCTCCCGTCCACAAGCCCGGGCTTCGAGGCGGCGCCCGGGGATGCGACGACGGCCGCCGCGAGAAGGGCGGTGAGAATGAGGAGAGAGACCCCTCGTGCTGTCGTCCGGTGGCGAGTCATGGCTCCGGTGCGCGCGCGAAGGGCGGGACACTACCAGACCAAGAGGACTGGCACCCGCAGCTGTCCATCCCGGGGACTGGCGCCCGCAGCTGTCCCCGGCGACGCTTGGGTGACACGGATGCTTCTCCCCGTTGGTCGCTGGGGTCAGGCACCTGCGGTGCCAGACCCCGCAGGCCTAGCGTCGTTAGAGTCCTGCGCGTGAAGATCGCCGTCTGCGTCAAGCAGGTCCCGGACGCGACCGTCCACAAGCGGCTCGACCCGGCCACGCACCGGCTCGACCGCTCCGGCGAGGGCGCACTGAACGCGACCGACGTCAACGCGGTGGAAGAGGCGCTTCGCCTCAAGGAGGCCTCGGGGGGCGAGGTCGTCGTCCTCTCGCTCGGGCCGGAGAAGGCGATCGACTCCCTCCGGAAGGCGCTCGCGATGGGCGCGGACCGCGCCGTGCTCGTCTCCGACAACGCGGCAGCCGGCTCCGACCTCGTGGCGACGAGCCGCGTGCTCGCAAAGGCGCTCGAGCGGGAGGAGGCCGACCTCGTCCTCTTCGGGCAGGCCTCGAGCGACGGCGACGGCGCGGTGCTATGGGCGGCCGTCTCGGACCGCCTGCGCCGGCCGATGGTGTCGCAGGTCGCGGAGCTCAAGGTCGACGGCGGCACGCTCACCGGCAAGCGGCAGACGGAGTTCGGGTACGACGTGATCGCGGCGCCGCTCCCCGCCGTGGTCGCCGTCTCGGATGCGATCAACGAGCCGCGCTACCCGTCGCTGAAGGGGATCATGGGCGCGAAGGCCAAGCCGCAGGACGTCGTCTCCCTTGCCGACGTCGGCCTCGATCCCGGGCAGGTGGGCGAGGCCGGGTCGCGCACGACCGTCCGCGCCGTCGCGCCGCCTCCCGCGAAGAGCGACCAGGTGAAGATCGAGGACGACGGCAGCGGCGCCGAGAAGATCGTCGACTATCTCGCGGGCAAGAGGCTGATCTGATGTCGACGCTCGTCTTTCTCGAGACCCACGACGGCGAGCCGACGAAGGGCGGGCTCGGCCTGCTCTCGAAGGCGGCCACGCTGGACGGCGGCGACATCGGCGCGGTCGTGCTCGGGACCGGCGTCCGCGACGCGGCCGCAAAGGCCGGCGCGTACGGCGCGTCGCATGTCTACGTCGTCGAGGACGACGCCCTCGCCGCACCGCTCCCGCAGCCCCGCGTCGACGCGCTCGAGGCTGTGGTGGCCGAGTCCGCCGCGGAGAACGTGCTCTTCCCGGCATCGGTGCTCTCCGCCGACGTCGCCTCGGGCCTCGCGGCCCGGCTCGAGGCGGGCCTCAACTGGGATCTCATCGACCTGCGCATCGAAGGCGGCGAGCTCGTCGGCACGCGCCCGGCGCTCGGCGACACGGTGCTCGTGGAGGTCGGGTGGACGTCGACACCGCGAATCGGCCTCGTCCGCGCCGGGACGTTCGACCCCGTCGAGTCGGGCGGCACGGCAGAGGTACGCGAGGTCTCGGCCACGTTCCAGGACTTCTCGACCCAGGCGCGCCTCGTGGAGCACCTGCAGGAGGAGTCGAGCGGCCCCTCGATCGAGGACGCGGACGTGATCGTCGCGGGCGGGCGCGGGCTCGGCGGCCCCGAGGGATTCTCGATCTGCGAGGAGCTGGCGTCGGCGCTCGGCGGTGCCGTCGCGGCGACGCGCGCGGTGGTGGACGCCGGCTGGTACCCCTACTCGACCCAGGTCGGCCAGACGGGAAAGACCGTCTCGCCCAAGCTCTACGTCGCACTCGGGATCTCCGGCGCGATCCAGCACAAGGTGGGGATGCAGGGGTCGGGCACGATCGTCGCGATCAACAAGGACCCGAACGCGCCGATCTTCGACTTCGCCGACCTCGGCGTCGTCGGCGACCTGACGCAGATCGCACCGAAGCTCACCGAGCTCCTGCGGGCGCGCCAATAGATGGTTGATCGGCAATTCGCGCGAACCGGATGGCGCCCCAGACGCTGCGCCGGATCACCCTGTCCGAGCACGGCCCGTACCTTCGGGTACGAGCCGCACTCGGCCGATACGCCCGGCTTGGTCTGGGACACCCCCGGACGTCACGCCAATTACCGATCAACCATCTAGCACGATGAAGGGCGTCCGCCCGGCCGACTACCCGCCTCCGTGGAGCGACGCCGAGGCGATCGGCTCGCCGACGGACGCGCCCGACGAACGGATCGACGTCGGGATCCTGATCGTCGGCGGCGGCCCGGGCGGGCTCGCGTGCGCGGTGAGGCTCGGCCAGCTCCTCGAGGAGCATCCGGACGTGCGGGAGCGACTCGGCGACGTGCCCGTAGCGGTGCTCGAGAAGGGCAAGCAGGCGGGGTCGCATCTGCTCTCCGGCGCAGTGATGAACCCGAGGGCGATCCGCAAGCTGTTCTCCGGACGGCTCGCCGTCGAGGACATGCCGACGTACGGCCAGGTCGAGCACGAGGCGGTCTATCTCCTCACGAAGGGCGCGGCGCTCCGCATCCCGCCGCCGCCGACGATGATGAACCGCGGCAACTGGGTCGTCTCGGTCTCCGAGCTCGGGCGCTTCCTGGCCGAGCAGGCCGAGGCGGGCGGCGCGATGATCCTGCCCGAGACCGCGGGGCAGAAGCTGCTCGTCGAGCACGGCCGCGTCGCGGGCGTGCGCACCGGGGACAAGGGGCGCGGCAGGGACGGCGAGCCGCTGCCGAACTTCGAGCCGGGGGCGGACGTGACGGCGAGGATCACCGTCCTTGCCGAGGGGACCGCCGGCCATCTCACCACCGCCGCGATCGACCACTTCGGCCTTCGCGGGCGCAATCCGCAGATCTGGGCGCTCGGCGTGAAGGAGGTCTGGAAGGTCTCGAAGCCGCTGCGGAAGGTCGTCCACACGATGGGGTGGCCGCTGCGCAAGCGGGCGCGCTACGGCGAGTTCGGCGGGTCGTGGATCTATCCGATGGGCGACGAGCACGTGTCGCTCGGGTTCGTCGTCGGGCTCGAGTACGCCGACGTGGAGCTCTCCGCGCACGACCTCGTCCAGGAGTTCAAGACGCACCGGCTTGTCCGGAAGATCCTGCACGGCGGCGAGCGCGTCGCCTGGGGCGCGAAGACGATCACGGAGGGCGGCCTCCATTCGATGCCGTCCAAGCTCAACGCCCCGGGCCTCCTGCTCGTCGGCGAGGGGGCCGGGCTCGTCAACGTGCCGCGGCTCAAGGGCGTGCACTACGCGATCGAGTCGGGGCGGCTCGCGGCCGAGGCTGCGTTCGCGGCGCTGCAGCGCGGCGAGGTCGCGGGACGGAGAGGCGCGCTCGACGGCTACGACGAGGCGCTCCGCTCGAGCTACGTCTGGAAGGACCTCGCCGAGGTCAGGAACATGCGCCAGGCCTTCGACAAGGGCTTCTACATGGGCGGCGCGCTCGCGAGCGCGATGACCGTTACGAAGGGGAAGTTGCCGCCCAAGGACTACGGGACGCACCCGAACGCGGAGGCCGCGCTCTTGCGGACGGGACGCGCGTCGTCGTATCCCGCGCCGGACGGCTCGTACACCTTCGACAAGCTCTCCTCCGTCTTCGCCTCGGGGAACAGGACGCGCGACGACCAGCCGAGCCACATCCGTGTGGAGACGAGCGTCCCGCGCGACGTCGCCGAGATGTGGCACTGGATGTGCCCGGCTCAC
The DNA here is from genome assembly GCA_963845965.1 of uncultured Actinomycetes bacterium. Classification (GTDB taxonomy): domain Bacteria; phylum Actinomycetota; class Thermoleophilia; order Gaiellales; family Gaiellaceae; genus Gaiella. The sequence goes on from CAWJUF010000023.1 coordinate 71,887, forward strand.
GTGTACGAGGTGGGGGAGGAGAACGGCGACGGCACCGTGCAGGTGCTCGTCAACCCGTCGAACTGCGTCCAGTGCGGCGCGATCAGCGCCAAGGGCGGCCGGCTGACGCCGCCCGAGGGCGGCTCGGGCCCGGAGTACACCGTCACCTAGCCGCGTCCAGAACGACCATGTCCGGTTCGAACGTGGCTTCGTGCCTGGCACGTCGTAGGCCGGCTCCGAATCGTTCGGAGGGCCCACAAGCGCATGAAACCGTACTCGGCGACGTCGCTCACCTGTCGCAACACGCCACGTCGGAAGCGAACGTGGCAACGTGCCTGGCACGACCTAGTCGCGCCGCGCCGCCCAGGCATCGGCCATCGCCACGCGACCGGCGAGCGTCGGGTGCGTGCCCAAGAGGAGCTGCGCCCAGGTCGGCGGGCTCGGGTCGCCGAGCGAGGTCGCCGCGAGCTCGCGGAAGAGGCCGCGCGCGGCGACCGGGTCGCGGGTGGTCTCGAGCGCCTTCCAGTCGGCCTCGGCCTCCATCCGGCGGCTGACGAGGCTCGCGGCCGGCGCCGCGACGACCTGGATGACCACGACGACCAATAGCGCGAGCGGGATCGCACCAGGCTCACCCATCCCACCGCGGCGCCGCGTGGCGAGCATCAGCACGAGCGCGCCGGGGAGCATGATGAGCGCGAACCAGCCGATCGCCTTCGGGATGTGGTCGCTCGACTGATGGCCGAGCTCGTGCGCGAGGACGACGTCGACCTCCCGGCTCGTGAAGCGGCCGTCGAGCAGCGTGTCCCAGAGCACGACCCGCCGCGACGGGCCGAGACCGAACGCGTAGGCGTTCGCGAGGCTCGTGTCGCCGCTCACCTCCTCGACGCGGAGCGGGACGTCTCCGACGCCCTGGGCGTGCCGGAAACGCTCGTAGGCGCGCTCGATGCGCGGGTCGCCGACCGGCTCGAGGCCGGTGGTCAGGTACGGCTCGACGAACACGAGCGTCACAGCGATCGCCGCGAGCACGAGCGACCCGGGGAGCCACCACCACGCTCCGAGCCGTCGCGCGAGCGCCATCACCGCGAGGAGCGCGAGCGACAGTGCCACGAAGGTCCCCGCGAGCCCGAGCCAGCCGTCGACGACGAGGTCGACGTACCCCGCCGACGAGAGCCCGTGGCGCCGGTCCCACCACAGCGCCGCAACGGAGAAGGGGAGCCGAGCGAGCCACGCGAGCCCGAGCCCGACCATCCCGAGCAGCATCCCCGTGCCAACGGGGCCCGCGGCCGACTCGTGCGCGAACCGTGCCCCGCGCCGGGCGTAGACGGCGAGCGTGACGAGAAGCGCCGTCTGGGCGAGCGCCCAGTTCACGTAGAGGAACCGCTCGTAGCGCTCCGCCCGCGCGACGAGCTCCGCGCCGAAGACGGCGTCGACGTCCACCGTCGGAAGCGCGAGGTCGCCCGGGACGGACGTTCGGGCGAGCAGCCAGGCGGCGGCGACCCAGGCGACGGCCAGACCGCCGGAGACGGCGACCTGTCTCGACCGGGCGGGCGTCACGCGCCTCGTTCCGTCGGGGGCGTCTCGAGCCTCGGCGAGGCGTCCGGATACCGCGCCGTGAGGAGCAGGACGTACGCGACCGTCTGCGCCTCGTACTGCAGCGCGGCCGCGCCGAGATCCCGCAGCCCGGCCGGCATCCGGCCGGTCGCGAGCGCCGCGAACCACGCCAGCACGGCCGCGACGAGCGTCAGGATCGCGTATGCGGTGGCGAGGAGGAGCGCCGGGAGCGCTACGACGAGCCGCCCCAGCACGCCGAGCCGATGCTGGCGGTCCGCCGGCGCGATCGTCAGGTCGATCGGATAGCTGCCCTCGCGCCCGAGGAAGCCCGGGTACGGGCGGCCGACGAGGTGGAGGAACGCCGAGACGTGCGCCGCCGTCCGGACGAACGACGCAAGGAATCGGTGCAACGGCGCGGGCACGCGACCCGCCGCGAGTGCCACGGTCCAGGCGCCGACCGCAGCGAGCGTCGCGGGAACCGCCCAGAGCGCGAGCCAGCAAAGGTGGGGCGCCACGAGCAGCGGGCGGAGGGCGACGATCAGGCGCGGCCGGCCGAGGTCGTCGCGGACGTGAAGGGCGATCGGGTGCTCGGTCCGCTCGCGCGCGTCGCCCGGCGTCGCGTCCGGATGCCGATCCGGCCCGTGGTGGTCGGCGGGCGTGCCCACGCGCGCATTCTGCGTGCGATCGAGCCTCTAGGATCGCGCCGTGACCGGCGAGCCTCTCTCACGCGACGACGTCGTGCGCGCCGCCGAGACAATCCGCGGTCGCGTCCGGCGGACGCCGCTTCTGGACGGTGCCGACGTCGCACCCGGCCTGCGGCTCAAGGCCGAGCTGTTCCAGCACACGGGCTCGTTCAAGGCACGCGGCGTCACGAACCGCCTGGCGGCGATGAGCGCCGAGGAGCGGAGCCACGGGGTCGCGGGGGCGTCGGCCGGGAACCACGCGATCGCGCTCGCCTGGGGCGCGGCGCGCGAGGGTCTCGAGTGCGTCGTCTGCTCGTGGGCGGGGGCGAGTCCGTTCAAGCTCGGCCGCGCCCGGGCGCTCGGGGCGCGGATCGACGCCGAGGCGTCCGATCCCGCGGGCGCATTCGCGCGGCTCGAGGAGCACCTCGCGGAGACCGGCGCAACGCTCGTCCATCCGTTCGACGACCCCCTCGTGATCGCGGGTCAGGGCACGGTCGGGCTCGAGATCCTGGAGGATGCGCCCGGCACGGACGTCGTCGTCGTCCCCGTCGGGGGAGGCGGGCTCGTGGCGGGGATCGCGACTGCGGTCGCGCCGCGCGGCGTCCGCGTCGTCGGCGTCGAGCCGGAGGGGTCGGCGGCGCTCCTGCCCGCGCTCGCGGCGGGCGAGCCGGTGCACGTCAGGCCGGACACGATCGCGGGCGGGCTCGACGCGCCGTACACCGGGCCGAATGCCCTCGCGGCCTGCCGGGTCGCGGGCGTGCAGGTCGTCACGGTGCCCGACGACGCCATCGCCGCTGCGATGAGGCGTCTCTACGCGGACGCCAAGCTCGCCTGCGAGCCCGCCGGGGCGGCCGCGGTCGCCGCCGTCCTCTCGGGTCTCGTGGAGGGCCAGTCGGTCGTCGCCGTCGTCTCGGGAGGCAACGTGGGGGCGGATATCGCCTCTGATATCCTGGCCGGTCGATGAAGGCCGACATCCATCCCGAGTACGTCGTCGCGCACGTCACCTGCTCTTGCGGCAACGAGTTCATGACGCGTTCGACGAAGCCGGAGCTCCACGTCGAGGTGTGCTCCGCTTGCCACCCGTTCTACACGGGCAAGCAGAAGCTGATGGACTCGGGCGGCCGCGTCGAGCGGTTCCAGCGCCGCCTCGAGAAGGCCGCCGCCGCCAAGTCCGCCTAGCGGACGGCGGTAAGCCCGACAAAATGGTCGGTACGGTGGCGAGGTGAGCGTGTCCTACGGCGGTCAGGCCGTGCTCGAAGGCGTGATGATGCGCGGCCCGTCGTGCTGGGCGGTGGCGATCCGAACACCCGAGGGCGGCATCGAGGAGGTCGTCCGGGACGTCAGCTCGCCGATGAAGCGGCATCGCATCTGGCGGCTGCCGGTGATCCGAGGGGTGATCGCGCTCGGCGAGTCGCTCGCGATCGGATTCCGTGCGCTCGCGATCTCCGCCAACGTCGCCGCGCGCGAGGAGGACGACGACGGCAATGTCGTCACGGAGATCTCGCGCGGCCAGATCATCTTCTCCTTCGCGATCGCGATCGGCTTCGCGCTGATGCTCTTCAAGGTGGGGCCGGCGCTCCTCACCAACTGGCTGCCGATCGACGACACCGCCTGGTTCGTGATCGTCGAGGGGGTGATCCGAGTCGGCGTGTTCATCGCCTACATCGCGCTGATCGGCCTGTTGCCCGACTTGAAGCGCGTGTTCCAGTACCACGGAGCGGAGCACAAGACGATCAACGCCCTCGAGCGCGGCTCGGAGCTGACCCCCGAGAAGGTGCAGAAGTTCAGCTTGATCCATCCACGCTGCGGAACGGCGTTTTTGCTCTGGGTCATGGTGCTCGGCATCTTCGTCTTCGCGTTCGTCGGCCGTCCCGTCTGGTACTGGCTGATCGCGAGCCGGATCCTCCTGCTGCCGGTGATCGCCGGGCTCGCCTACGAGCTGATCCGGTACGCCGGGAAGCACCAGGACAACCGCGTCCTGATGACGCTCCTCGCGCCCGGCCTCTGGCTCCAGCGCCTGACGACGCGCGAGCCGTCGCTCGACCAGGTCGAGGTCTCGATCCGCGCGATCGAGGAGGTGCGGCGCCGCGAGGCCGGCGAGAGCGCCGCCGAGCTGGCCACGGACGCGCGCGTCGAAGTGATGGCGTAGCCCATGCCGAGGATCGTTCGGGACGCGGACGTCGCCTGGGAGGGGAACCTCGCGCGCGGGCACGGAGCGATGACCGCCGCCACGTCCGGCGCGTTCATCGGTCTCTCGTACTCGCTCCCCACGCGCGTCGGCGACCCCGAGGGCAAGACGAGCCCCGAGGAGCTTCTCGCGGCGGCGCACGGCGGCTGCTTCACGATGTCGCTCGCGGGGGAGCTGACCGGCGCTGGCACGCCCCCGGGCCGTCTCGACGTGCACTGCCGGATCACGATGGACGAGGTCGAGGGCCGCGGGCACCTGATCCTGCATTCGGCGCTCGAGGTGCGCGCGCACGTCCCCGACCTGGCGGAGGACGCGTTCGCGGCGGCGGTCGCGGCCGCCGACCGGGGGTGCTCGTTCTCGGCGCTCCTGCGCGACGCAGGGGTCGGGATCGACATCCAGACAACGCTCGAGAGCTGACCGAGGAGGCGACGAGATGGCGACCGATCGCACGGCGAAGGTGACCTGGGCGGGCTCGCTGATGGAGGGCGGCGGACGGATCGAGGGCGTCGGCAGCGGCGCATTCGGCCCGCTCGACGTGACCTGGACCTCGCGCGCAGAGTCGCCCGAGGGCCGGACGAGCCCCGAGGAGCTGATCGCCGCCGCATGGGCGTCCTGCTACTCGATGGCGTTGTCCCACGGGCTCGCGGGCGCCGGAACACCGCCGGAGCGGCTCGAGACCTCCGTCACCGTCACGTTCCAGCCCGGCGAGGGCATCACGAAGGGCGCGATCGTGGTCGTCGGGACGGTGCCCGGCGTCGATCACGACGGCTTCGTCGAGCAGGCAGAGGACGCGAAGGCGAACTGCCCCGTCTCGAAGGCGCTCGCCGGGGTTCCCGAGATCACGCTCGACGCCACGCTCGCGACCTAGGGGGTCTGGCACCGGCACGGTGCCTGACCCCTGTGCCCGTTCGGGTTGGCACGTGATGTGAGCGTCGCTGGGGACAGGCACCTTCGGTCAGTCCCCGAATACCATGACGCCATGGCGACGCTGGAACACCTGGCGGACGAGCTCGAGCGCTCGCACGCGGAGCTCCAGGAGCGGATGTCCGATCCGTCCGTCTACGCGGACCATCGCGAGGCGGCCGAGCTCGGGCGCCGCCTGAAGGAGCTCGAGCCCGCCGTCCGTGCGGCGCGCGACTGGCGACAGGCGAGCGCGGATCTCGCGGAGGCGAAGGACGACCCCGAGCTTGCCGCGATGGCCGCGGAGCTCGAAGCCGACGTGGCGCGTCTCGAGAACGAGCTCAGGTCGGCGCTCGTCGAGCGCGACCCCGCCGACGGGAAGGACGTGATCGTCGAGGTCCGGCAGGGCGTCGGAGGCGACGAGGCGGCGCTCTGGGCGGGCGAGGTCGCGCGCATGCTCCAGCGCTACGCGGAGCGGCGCGGCTTCCGCGCGGAGGTGCTCTCCACGAGTGAGAACGAGGGGGGCGGCATGAAGGAGACGGTCTTCGCCGTGAAGGGCGACGGCGCGTTCTCGGTCTTCAAGTGGGAGGGAGGCACCCATCGCGTCCAGCGCGTCCCGACCACGGAGTCGCAGGGGCGGATCCACACGTCGACCGCCACCGTGGCGGTGATGCCCGAGGCGGAGGACGTCGAGATCCAGATCGACGACAAGGACCTGAAGATCGACGTCTACCGCTCGACCGGTCCCGGCGGCCAATCGGTCAACACGACCGACTCGGCGGTCCGGATCACGCACCTGCCGACGGGGATCGTCGTCTCGATGCAGGACGAGAAGTCGCAGCTCCAGAACAAGCAGAAGGCGATGCGCGTGCTCCGTGCCAGGCTGTACGAGGCAGAGCGGGAGCGCCAGCAGGCCGAGGTCGCCGCCGCACGGCGCTCGCAGGTCGGCACCGGGGAGCGGGCCGAGAAGATCCGTACCTACAACTTCCCCGAGAACCGCCTCACCGACCACCGCGTCAAGCACACGGTGCACCGCCTCGACCAGGTCCTGGACGGGGACCTCGAGGAGTTCACCGAGACGCTCCAGGCCGAGGAGCGGCGGCGGGCCCTCGAGGCGGCGGTGTGACGACGCGCGCGTCGAATCGCCGCCGGCGGTGAGCGCCGGCCCACTGACGATCGGCGACGTGCTGCGACGGTCGACCGAGCACCTCGCGGCGAAGGGCGCCGAGCGTCCACGGCTCGACGCCGAACGGCTCCTCTCCCACGCGCTCGGGATGGAGCGCGTCGAGCTCTACATGCACCTCGACCGGCCCCTCAAGCCTTCGGAGCTCGAGGACGCGCGCGCGCTCCTCGCACGCCGCGCGACGGGCGAGCCGCTCCAGTACGTCCTCGGCGAGTGGGGCTTTCGACGTCTCACGCTCCACGTCGACTCGCGCGCGCTGATTCCCCGCTCGGAGACCGAGACGGTCGTCGAGCGCTGCCTCGCCCTGCTCGACGGCGCCGACGCGCCCCGCGTCCTCGACGTCGGCACTGGTTCGGGTGCCGTGGCGCTCGCGCTCGCGGACGAGCATCCCGGTGCTCGCGTGACCGCGATCGACGTGTCCGAGGACGCCCTCGCGCTCGCGCGGGAGAACGCGGAGCGCACGGGCCTCGCGGTCGACGTCGTTCACCACGATCTCTTCGCGGACCTGCCGGGCGACGGCTGGGACCTCGTGGTCTCGAACCCGCCGTACGTGGGCAGCGAGGAGCTCGCGTCGCTCGCGTCCGAGGTCGTCGACTGGGAGCCCGTCATCGCGCTCGTCGACCGAGGGCATACCGAGGCGCTCGCCCGGAATGCGAAGCGAGCCCTCCGGCCGGGCGGCGCGCTCGTGCTCGAGACGCACGAGCACGGCGCGGCCGGCGTGGCCGACCTGCTCGAGCGGGAGGGCTACGTCGCGGTTCGCGTGACCCCCGACCTGGCCGGGCGCGATCGCGTCGTCGAGGGGCGCACACGAGCGTGACCGTCGCCTCCGCGGTCGCCGCGCTCCGGGCGGGGCGGCTCGTCGTTCTCCCCACGGACACCGTCTACGGGCTCGCAGCCGACGGCGAGAGCGAGACTGCTGCGCGGGCGCTCTACGCCGCGAAGGGCCGCGACGCGATCCAGCCTACGGCCGTGCTCTTCGCGTCGGTCGACCTGTTGCTCGAGCGGGTGCCCGAGCTTCCCGCGCGCGCCGTCGACGCCGCCCGTGCCCTGCTCCCGGGGCCGCTCACGCTCGTCCTGCCCAACCCCGGGCACCGGTATCCCTGGCTCAACCCGGAGCGGCCGGATGCGATCGGCGTGAGGGTTCCCGCCCTGACCGGCGCCGGCCGGGCGGTGCTGGACGCGCTCGGTGCGGTCGTCGCCACGAGCGCAAACCTTCCGGGCGGGTGCGACCCCCGGCTCGCGGCCGAGGTCCCGGCGGAGCTCGTGGCGGCGGTCGACGTCCTGGTCGACGGCGGCGAGCTCCCGGGCACGCCCTCGACGGTGATCGACCTCACCGGCCCGGAGCCGCGCGTGCTGCGCGAGGGCGCGCTTCCCTCCGCCGCCGCGCTCGGGCGCCTCCGAGCTCTTACGGATCGTTAACCCCATGCCGACGCGCGCCTAACGCGACGGGGAGAGACTCGCCGGCATGAGGTCCGCGATCGCCGTCGCCGCACTTGCATCGCTCGCCCTCGTCATCGTGGCGCCGGCCGCGGCGAAGGCGCCCAACGCCGTCACGGGGGCGCCGACGTCGGTCGGCGTGACCACGGCGGCCGTCACCGGGAAGGTCGACCCCGGCGGGGAGGCGACGAGCTGGTACGTCGAGTACGGCACCTCCGCGAGCTACGGCTCGCGGACGGAGGCGAGGAGCGCGGGGAACGGCACCGCGGCGGTCGACGTGTCCGAGCAGCTGCGCGGGCTCACGACCGGCGCCACGTATCACTACAGGCTCGTCGCCATGAACGCGGCCGGGACGAGCCGCGGCGCGGACCAGGCGTTCTCGACGCGCGCCGCGCCCACCGTCGTCACGAGCCCGGCCTGGGCGCTTGGGCCCACCTCGGCGACGGTGGGCGGCACCGTCGACCCGAACGGCCGCTCGACCGGGTGGTGGGTGGAATACGGGACGAGCACGAGCTACGGGTCGCGCACCGACACGCAGTCCGCCGGGTCCGGGTCGAGCGCCGTCGGCGTCTCCGTCCGCCTGACGGGGTTGCGCGCCGGGGTCACGTACCACGTCCGGCTCGTCGCGGCGAACGACCTCGGCACGACCCGCGGAGCCGACCGGTCGTTCCGCACGGACCTCGCGCCGTCCGTGTCCACCGGCGGCGTCGACGGCGTCGGCGTCTCCTCGGCGCGGGCGACCGGATCGGTGAATCCGCAGGGCCGCGGCACCGTCGCATGGTTCGAGTACGGGACGACGTCGGCGCTCGGGAGCCGCACGGGCGACCAGGACGCCGGCTTCGGAACACGGTCGACGCGGCTCGACGCGCAGCTGACGGGGCTCCAGCCCGGGACGCGGTACTACTACCGCGTCGCCGCACGGAGCGACGCCGGGACGACGGTGGGGCAGACGCGCTCCTTCACGACGAGCGCCGGCCCGCTCGTCGTCACCGGCGCCGTGCAGGCGACAGGGGTCAACATCGTGTTGACGGGCACCGTCGACCCCGTCGGCCGATCGACGAGCTGGTGGTTCGAGCTCGGGCCGACGACGTCGTACGGCACGACGACCGTGGTCAAGAGCGCGGGGTCGGGCCGCGGCGCCGTCGGCGTGTCGGAGTCGATCGCCGGGCTGACGCCCGGGACCGAGTACCACGCGAGGCTCGTCGCGCGCAGCTCGGCGGGGACGACTCGAGGCGCGGACGCGGTCTTCCGGACGGCCGGCGTCCCGGTGATCGGCCGTGCCACCGTGTCGGCGATCTCCCTCGCGCGCGCCCGGATCGACGCCGACGTCGCCACGAGCGGGCTCGGGACGAGCGTGTGGGTCGAGGTCGGACGGCGCGGCCTCGTCACCTCGCGCACTGCGGCAGTGGTGCTCCCGCCGACCGGCGGGACGAGCCGCGTCTCGCTCCGCGTCACGGGGCTCGCGCCCGGCGCCCGCTACGCGTTCCGCGTCGTGGCCCGGAACGATGCCGGGACGACCGCGGGGTCTTCCGCCTCCTTCGGGACGGCGGCGCGGCCGCGCGACGAGCACGGCCGGCTCCTCCGCTGCACCATCGTGGGCACGAACGGGCCCGACCGGTTCGTGGGGACCGGGCGGCGCGACGTGATCTGCGGCCTCGGAGGGGCGGACGTGCTCGTCGGACGCGGCGGAAACGACGTCCTCTCCGGAGGACCGGGCAACGACTACCTCCTGCCGGGCGCCGGCCGCGATCGCGTCCTCGGCGGCGGCGGCAACGACGTCGTCGCAGCGCGCGACGGGCACGCCGACCGGATCTTCGGCGGGTACGGCGCCGACCGTGCGCGCGCCGATCGCCGGCTCGACGTGATGCGCTCGGTTCGCCGGGTCGGGTAGCCGCAGGTGTCCGACTTCAAGTCGGACACCAGGCGCCGGACACGGGACGAGGGAGGTCGGGTATCGCAGGACCGTGGAGTACGATCCCCTCCGTGGCAGTCGCCGCCGACCACCTCGAGCGTCTGCGGACCGGGGGGCTCGCGGAGCACGACCCCGAGATCGCGGCGCTGATCGGCCGGGAGGCCGACCGCCAGCGCGGGCAGATCGAGCTGATCGCGTCCGAGAACTTCACCTGGCCCGCCGTGCTCGAGGCGGCCGGCTCGGTCCTCACGAACAAGTACGCGGAGGGATACCCCGGGCGGCGCTACTACGGCGGCTGCGAGGTCGTCGACGAGGTCGAGCAACTTGCGATCGACCGCGCGAAGGAGCTGTTCGGCGCCGAGCACGCGAACGTCCAGCCGCACGCGGGAGCGCAGGCCAACATGGCCGTCTACCTCGGGCTCCTCGAGCCGGGTGACACCGTCCTCTCGCTGCGCCTCGACCACGGCGGCCACCTGACGCACGGGCTCAAGGTCAACTTCTCCGGGCGGCTGTACACGATCGTCCACTACGGCGTCACCCGCGAGGCCGGCATCGTCGACGAGGACGAGGTGCGCGCGCTCGCGCGCGAGCACCGACCGAAGATCATCATCTGCGGCGGGTCGGCGTACCCCCGCACGGTCGACACGGCGATGTTCCGCAGAGTCGCCGACGAGGTCGGCGCCTTGCTCTGGTGCGACATGGCCCATTTCGCCGGGCTGGTCGCCGCCGGGCTGCACCCGAACCCGGTGGAGGACTGCGACGTCGTCACCTCAACCACGCACAAGACGCTGGCCGGCCCGCGGGCCGGGCTCGTCCTCTGCCGCACCGAGCACGCGACGGCGATCGACCGGGCCGTGTTCCCGGGGATGCAGGGAGGGCCGCTCGAGCACGTCGTCGCCGCCAAGGCAACGTGCTTCCGGATCGCCGCCACCGACGGCTTCCGCGCCTACCAGCAGCAGGTGCGCGCAAACGCGGACGCGCTTGCCGAGACGCTGCTCGCGGGCGGGATCGACCTGCTCACAGGCGGCACCGACACGCACCTCCTCCAGCTCGACCTGCGCGCGACCGAGTGGTCGGGGAAGGACGCGGAAGAGCGGCTCCACGCGGTCGGGCTGACTACCAACCGCAACACCGTCCCGTTCGACGAGCGTCCTCCGACGATCGCCTCCGGCGTCCGCGTCGGAACGCAGGCGGTGACGATGCGCGGGTTCGACGACGACGACTTCCGCGAGGTGGGAAGCGTCATCGTCGACGCGCTCGCGGACGACGCCGACCTCGAGGCGCTCCGCGCGCGGACCGTGGCGCTCTGCGACCGGCGTCCGCTGTACTCCGGCTTCCGCGGCTACCCGACCTACCTCGCCGACGGCGAGCGAGGCTGAGCTCGCCGTGTCGGAGAGTGCGTCGATCGGGACACCGGCGCTGAGCCGCCTGACCGAGGTCCCGCACCCGCTCGTGCAGCACAAGCTCGGCCTGCTGCGCGACGTTACGACCACGACGCAGATGTTCCGCCAGCTCGTGAACGAGCTGACCCTGCTGCTCACGTACGAGGCGACGAAGGACCTCCCACACGAGGAGATCGAGATCGAGACGCCGCTCGAGCGCACGTCGGCGCGGCGGATCTCCGGCAAGAAGGTCGCGGTCTGCCCGATCCTCCGCGCGGGCATCGGGATGCTCGACGCGGTGCTCTCCCTCGTGCCCGGCGCGCGGGTCGGGTTCATCGGCCTCTACCGCAACGAGGAGACGCTCGAGCCGGTCGAGTACTACGTGAAGCTGCCGAACGACATCGCCGACCGGGACGTGATCCTGCTCGACCCGATGCTCGCCACCGGCAACTCGACGGCAGCCGCCGTCGAGACGGTGAAGGCCGCGGGCGCCACGTCGGTGCGGCTGATCGCCCTCATCGCCGCGCCCGAGGGGATCGAGCGGATTCATCGCGACTACCCCGACGTCTCGATCGTGGTGGCGGCGGTCGACCGCGCGCTCAACGAGAACGGCTTCATCGTGCCGGGGCTCGGAGACGCAGGCGACCGCCTGTACGGCACGAAGTAGGAGCGCGGGCATGTTCTCGGACCTGCGTGCGAACCCCGAGGTCCTCTGGGGAGCGCTGATCGCATTCGGCATCGTCGTCCTGCTCACGCCCGCGGTGGGAGGCATGGCCCGGCTGCTCGGCGTCGTCGACCAGCCCGACGCGAGGCGGCTCAACAAGCGGCCGATCCCGCGACTCGGCGGGCTCGCGATCTTCCTCGGGATCCTCGTCCCGTCGCTCGCGTTCCTCGACCTCTCGGGTGAGATGCGCGGCATCGTGCTCGGGGCCGCCGTCGCGTGCGTGGTCGGCGCCGTCGACGACTTCCGCGGGCTCGACCCGCTTCCGAAGCTCGCCGGGCAGGTGGCGGCGGCGGCCATCCCGTGCGCCTTCGGCGTGTGGATCGACCACTTCACCTTCCCGCTCCTCGGCGTGGTCGACCTGCCCGCATGGGTCGGGATGCCGCTGACGATCGTGTGGATCGTGGCCGTCATGAACATGGTCAACTTCCTCGACGGGATGGACGGGCTCGCGGCCGGCGTGTGCGGGATCGCCGGGCTCACGTTCGCCGTGCTGGCGCTCTCGCTCGGCAAGATCGACGCCGCTCTCCTGTCGGCCGTCGTCGCCGGCGCATGCATCGGCTTCCTCCGGCACAACTTCTTCCCGGCGCGCATCTTCATGGGCGACTCCGGCGCCCTCGTGCTCGGGTTCACGCTTGCGACCGTGGCGATCGCCGGGCTGCTCAAGACGGCGTCGACCGTCGTCCTGGTGCTGCCTCTGCTCGTCCTCGCGGTGCCGATCCTCGACACCTCGTTCGTCGTGGCGAAGCGGCTCAAGTACCGGCAGCCGATCTCCTCGCCCGACCGGTCGCACCTGCACCACCGCTTCATGGACATCGGCTTCTCGCAACGCCGCGCCGCCGTGACGATGTGGGCGTGGACCGCGAGCCTCGGCGCCGCCGCGCTCGCGACGCGGTTCATCCCGTTTCGCTCGGGCGGTCACTGGCATCCCTGGGGGACCGTCGCGGTCATCGCGATCGCGTTGGGCGCGCTCGCGGCCTCGGTCTACGTCGTCTACCTGCTCGAGATCGTCAAGCTCGCGAACCCGCGCGTCCGCCGCCGCCGCGCCCAGCTCTCGGACGACGAGAGGCTGAGCGCGTGACGGTGCTGCACGGCGGCACCGTCACCTTCGTGTTTACCGACATCGAAGGCTCGACCGAGCTCTTGAAGCGGCTCGGCGACGGCTACGCCGACGCGCTCGCCGAGCACCGCCGCGTGATCCGCGACGCGTTCGGGGAGCGGGACGGCCAGGAGATCGACACGCAGGGCGACGCGTTCTTCTATTGCTTCGCGCGCGCCCGGGACGCCGTCGCCGCGGCGGTCGCCGCCCAGCGCGCGCTCTCCGACCACGAGTGGCCGGACGACACGGCGCTCCGCGTGCGCATGAGCCTCCACACGGGAGAGCCCGTCGTCGGCGAGGAGGGCTACGTCGGGATCGACGTCCACCGCGCCGCCCGCATCTGCTCCGCGGGGCACGGTGGCCAGGTGCTGCTCTCGGCGACGACGGCGGCACTCGTCTCGGGCGGGCTCCCGGACGGCGTCTCCAAGCGCGACCTCGGAGAGGTGCGCCTCAAGGACATGGACGAGCCGGAGCACGTCACTCAGCTCGTGATCGACGGGCTCCCCGAGAGCTTCCCGCCGCTGCGAGTCGCGCAGGAGGAGCCGATGGACTTCGGCGACCGCCTCGCCCGGAAGATCCAGGCCGACGTCGAGCGCCGCCTGGAGATGAGCCTGTCCGGCGTCGGGGCCGGTGCCGGGGCCGGCTCCGGGGCCGACGCCGCGAAAGGCACGACCCGTCTCGCGTTCTTCGGCCTCGCGAACCTCGTGCTGCTCGTCGCCGCGATCGTCGTGATCGTGCTGCTGATCAAGCTCGTCGTGTGACGCAACCGCCGGTCGGGTGGGCGCCGCCGGTCGGCGTCCGTCCCCTCGACCGGCCCGTGTTTCTCGACCTGCCTGCGGTTCTCGACCGGCGTGCCTTCCTCGACCGGCATGCGGACCTCGACCGGCCCGTGTTTCTCGACCGGTGCCTTCCTCTACCGGCCTGCGGACCTCGACCGGCCCGTGTTTCTCGATCCGGCGTGCCTTCCTCGACCGGCCCGGGACCTCGACCGGCCTGTGTTTGTCGACCTGCCTGCGGTTTCTCGACCGGCCCGTGTTTCTCGACCGGCCTGCGGACCTCGACGGGCCTGTGTTTCTCGACCGGCGTGCCTTCCTCGACCGGCCTGTGTTTCTCGACCCGGCAGCACCTTCCCGTGCGGCGATCCGAGCTTGCAACAGACTGTTGCAAGCTCGTCCCCGGACGTTCAGCGACGGCCGTCGGGTGAGCGCCATGCGCGCTCGGCGTCGACGGCGGTTCGGGCGGCCCGCCGCTCCTGGAGACGGCGCTCGGCGACCGCTCCCGCCTCTCCTGGCGAGCGCGCCCTGAACAGCACATCCACGGCGAGGTCCGTCACGCCGGGCATGGCCCGGACCCCGCGCGCACGATGCACGAGCACGCGGGTCTGTTGGTAGCTCGGCGACACGAGACCGAGCTCGGTGGCGCGCACGCAGAGGCGACGCCAGAGCTCCGCGATCGGAAGTCCCGGCTCGTCGAGCTCGGGGATCGCCTCGACGAGCGGCCAGGCGATGCGAGGCGACGAGCGCGTCACGCCACGATGGTCACCGCAAGGCTGTGACGCGTGTGTCGCGGCTTTGGAGCGAGACTGTGACGCCCTGGAGCTTGCAACAGTCTGTTGCAAGCGGCGTCCGCCGATGGGGCGGAGTACCGGTCAACGGCTCGCCGGGGGAATCCGGCCGGCAGGACGCTCTTTGTCAGCCGGCCGGGGTGTCCGTCGGGCGGCAAGCCGGTTCCCGCGCGCCGCGCGGCGAGGCGCGCCCGCGGAGACGTGGCTTGCAACAGTCTGTTGCAAGCGTTGTCCGGCCCCGCGCGGCGCTCGCGCTGGCAGCGGCGCCGGGCTCCGAGCGGTGGGGAGGGCGGCCAGGGCCGTGGTGGGAGGGCGCTACGGGCGGGGTGGGCGGCCACGGGGCGGGCGAGACGCGGTGGGGCGGGGAAGGCGGCCAAGGGCGTGGCGGGGAGGCGATATGAGATGTGGCGGGTGGGCGGCCACGGGGCGGGCGACACGCGGTGGGGCGGGGAAGGCGGCCAAGGGGCGTGGCGGGGAGGCGGTATGAGATGTGGCGGGGTGGGCGGCCACGGGGCGGGCGAGACGCGGTGGGGCGGGGAAGGCGGTCAAGGGGCGTGGCGGGGAGGCGGTATGAGATGTGGCGGGGTGGGCGGCCACGGAGCGGGCGATACGGCGCGGGGCAGGGAGGGCGGCCACGGGACGTGGGGGAGGGCGAAGGGCGGGGCAGGGAGGGCCGCCTCCGAGTGGGCGACACGGCCGGGAAGGGGAGGCGCGCGGTCGGGCGCGTCGCTCGGCCGGGCGTCGCGGCTACGGCTCGGGGCGGTTCGCGGCGCGGGCGACGAGCGCGAGCAGGGCGTCCGTGAATGCCGGGGAGAGCTGGGGGTTGTGGCCGTACCCCGGGATCACGACCCGCTGGGCGCGGAGCTCGCGCTCGAGGACGTCACAGATCGCCTCGTAGGCGGGGTGATGTGCGCCGGAGACGACCAGCGTCGGGAGCTCGAGCGCGGCCAGATCTGCGACGGAGATCTCGGCCTCCCACGGCCCGCGCTCGCGCATGAGCGCCTCGACCCCCTGGGTGAGCTCGGGCGGGAGCGGCGACGGCGGGTCCCAATCCGATCCGACCGCCTCGAGGAACCTGCGCAAGAACGCCTCCGGCTCGAGCCCCCGGGCGCTCGCATAGAGCTCGGCGCCGCCCCGGGCGAACGCCGCGACGACGGGGTCGTCGAGCGCGACGCTCGTGCAGGGCGGCTCGATCACGGTGAGGGATGCAAGACGTCGGCCGCCGCGGGCGGCCGCGAGCAGGCAGACCACGCCGCCGTAGGAGTGGCCGACGAGATGGTCCCCCGGCTCGAGCCGTTCGGCGAGCCAGTCGGCGTGGTTGTCGAAGTCGACGTCCTCCAGGGCGCCGGGGGCGAAGCCCGGGCGCTCGAGGACGACGAGCTCGGCTCCCTCGACACCCGCACGGCGCTGCTCGCGCCACGTCGCGCGGCCGCCGACGACGCTCCCGTGGACGAGGACGATGCGTTCCTCCGCTGCCACAAAGGTAGACACTATCCCGCTCGCAGAGCCGAAACGGACTGTCACAAGCAGGGTGGTATGCTCCCGGTCCCGATGGCCGCCGCCGCCTCTTCGTCGCCGCATTCGCTCGCCACCGCCTCGGGGCTCCTGCTGGGCTCGATCGCGCTCGCGATGGTGGTCGGGGCGCTTCTCGGCTGGCTCCTCGGCTCGGCGGGGATCGGCCTGCTCGTCGGCGCGATCGTCGGCATCCCCCTCGCCACCGGGGTCGTCTACGCCGTCTACTCCCGCGCCGGGTCGTGAGCGCGCGCGTGTTCGAGACGCCGCGCCCGGTTCCCGGGCGCCTCGTTCCCGCGCTCGCCGGGTCGGCCGTCGTCGCGCTCGCGCTGCCCGTGTTCCTCGCCGCGGGGTGGCCGCTGCGGGGGTGGCTCCTGGCTGCGACGCTCTGGATCGCGGGCGAGCTGTTCGCGCTCCTGCTGGCGCGGCTCCCGCTCGGCACGGGTAACCTCGCCGCCGCAGGCATGCGCGGGATCGGTACGAGCTCGAGAGCACTTCTGATCGGCATCCCCCTCGTCGCGGTCACGATCGCGGACGAGCGCGTGGGCCTGGCCGCGGCCGTCGTCTACGCGCTCGCCTTCTCCGTCGAGCTCGCGGTCTCGCTCGTCGAGTACTTCGGCCAGGAGGCGCGGGCATGAGGCGCCTCGCCGCGCTCACCGGGCTCTTGCTCCTCGCGCTCCCCGCGGTCGCGCTCGCGGCCGACGAAGCGAGCGGTGAGGAGGAGAAGTTCAACCCCGCGTCCGAGTGGACCTTGCACGAATGGGTCCCGATCCACCTCGGCCCGATCGACATGTCGATCAACAAGGCCGTCGCGTACCTGCTTCTCGGCGCCCTGCTCTCGTGCCTGATCGGGATCGTCTTCATGCGCGTCAAGGTGGGGTCCGAGCCGACGAGACGACAGGCGCTCGGCGAGACGATCTACGAGGTGGCGCAGGTGCAGGTTGCCGAGCAGGGCCTCCCGACGAAGGCGATCGGTCGCTGGTTCCCGTACGTCGCGAGCCTGATGGTCTTCATCTGGGTGATCAACATGCTCGGGTTCATCCCGCTGCCGCTCTCGGACGAGAAGGTCACCATCGCCGGGGTGAAGGTGCCGACGCTCGCGCTCTTCGCGGCCACGTCGACGCTGTCCGTCACGCTCGCTCTCGCGCTGATGACCTTCGTCTTCACGCACGTCGAGGGCGTCCGCGCGAACGGCGCGTGGAACTACCTGAAGAGCTGGATCCCGGACGTCCCGAAGGCGATGTACCCGCTGATCGTGCCGCTCGAGATCCTCGGTCAGTTCATGCGGCTGATCAGCCTCTCCGTGCGTCTCTACGCGAACATGCTCGCGGGCCACATGCTGATCCTCACGTTCCTCGGCCTGATCTTCATCATCGGCAACCTGGCGCTCGCGATCGTGGCCGTGCCCGCGGCGGCGATCTTCTACCTCTTCGAGGTCGTGATCGTCGTCTCGATCCAGGCGTACATCTTCGCCGCCCTGTCCGCCATCTACATCGGCTCGGCAATCGAGCCGGACCACTAAGGAGGAGACCCCAACGATGCTGTCCTCACTGTTCCTCGCTGCCGCCGAAGACGGGGCCGACGCCGGCAAGGCGATCGCCCTCGCGCTCGGCATCGGCCTCGGCTCGCTCGGCGCTGGCGTCGGCATCGGCAACATCTTCGGCTCGATGATCCAGGCCGTCGCCCGGCAGCCCGAGCTCCGCGGCGAGCTCCAGGGCATCCAGTGGCTCGGCTTCGCGCTCACCGAGGCGGTCGTCTTCTACGGCCTGATCGGCGGCCTGCTCGCCTACGTCCTCGTCTGAGATGGTCGACCTGCTCGCAGCCGAGTCCTCGAACGACCTGATCAAGGTCGTCCCGGGGCTCATGATCTGGACGCTGATCGCGTTCGCGATCACGTTCTTCGTGCTCAAGAGGTTCGCGTTCGGCCCGATCCAGAAGACGATCGACGACCGTCGCGACCGGATCCGCCAGGCGGTGGAGGAGGCGGACAACGCGCGCAACGAGGCACGCGAGCTCCTCGAGCAGAACCGGGCGATCCTCGGGCAGGCACGTTCGGAGTCCGCCGACATCCTCGCCGAGGCGCGCAAGGTCGCGGACGCGCAGATCGAGCGCGCGAAGCAGGAGGCCGAGTCCGAGCGGCAGCGGCGCCTCGAGGACACCCGCAAGCAGATCGAGGCGGAGACCGTCCGCGCGATCGGACAGATCCGGAGCGAGGTGGCCGACCTCACGATCGAGGCGACCGAGCGCGTTGTCGGCAAGGTGCTCGACGCCGAGGACCAGCGGCGCCTCGTGGACGAGGCCGTCCAGGGCCTCGACTTCTCGGCCCTGGAGGGCTCGAAGAGCTGATGGCGGTCGCGCACCGCATGTACGCGCGTGCCCTGTTCGAGGCTGCGCGGGACCAGGACCGCGTCGACGTGGCGCGCGACCAGCTCGCGGAGCTGGCGGGCGCGCTCGAGGCGAGCCCCGAGCTCGGGGCGTTCCTCGTCAACCCGCAGCTCGACCCGGGCGCGAAGGCGGCCGTCCTCGACGAGGTGACAGAGGGGGGCGACCCGATCGTCCGGAACTTCGTCCGCCTCGTCGCCTCGAAGGGACGCGCCGGCCAGTTGCGCGCGATCGCCGAGGAGTTCGAGGCGATCGTCGACCGGGAGCAGGGCCGCGTGAAGGTTGAGCTGACCACCGCGTACGCGCTCTCCGAGGACGAGGCGCGCGCAATCGTCGGCAGGATCGAGGAGGCATCCGGGCGCACCGTCGAGGCCTCCCGCTCCGTCGACCCCGACCTGATCGGCGGGATGATCCTCCAGGCCGGCTCGCTCCGCGTCGACGCAAGCGTGCGCGGCCGCCTCGACCGCCTCCGTCGCGAGCTTCGAGGTGGAGGAACCCATGGTTCCCCCACCGGCCCCCTCCTTCCCCGTCGTGCATAGAAGGACTCGTCATTGGGCTCCCGCCGGGCCAAGCCCGGCTCCGCCCGCAAACCGCGCTGCATCGGTGTTGCGCCGAAACCAGGAGCGTTCGTCTTGAAGCTACGTCCCGAAGAGATCACCTCGATCCTGAAGCAGCGGATCGAGCAGTACGACGTCGAGACCGATCTCTCGGAGGTCGGGACCGTGCTCCAGGTCGGCGACGGCATCGCCCGCGTGTACGGCCTCGAGAACTGCGTCTCGCTCGAGCGGCTCGAGTTCGAGCACGGCGTCGTGGGCATCGCCTTCAACCTCGAGGAGGACAACGTCGGCGTCGCTCTCTTCGGCGAGTGGCACCACGTGAAGGAGGGCGAACCGGTGCGACGCACCGGCGCGGTGATGAGCGTCCCCGTCGGCGAGGGGCTCCTAGGCCGCGTCGTCGACCCTCTCGGCAACCCGCTCGACGGCCGGGGGCCGGTCGCCGCGAGCGAGAACCGCCCGCTCGAGTTCAAGGCGCCCGGCGTGATCCAGCGGCAGCCCGTCCACGAGCCGCTCCAGACCGGGCTCAAGGCGATCGACTCGATGATCCCGATCGGCCGCGGACAGCGCGAGCTGATCATCGGCGACCGTGGCACCGGCAAGACCGCGATCGGGGTCGACGCGATCATCAACCAGCGCGGCGGCGACGTGGTCTGCATCTACGTCGCGGTCGGCCAGAAGGCATCGACGGTCGTCCAGGTGGTCGAGAAGCTCCAGGACGCGGGCGCGATGGACTTCACGATCGTGATCTCGGCTCCGGCGCAGGAGGCGGCGCCGATCAAGTGGATGGCCCCGTTCGCGGGGGCGGCGATGGGCGAGCACTTCCTCTTCAACGGGAAGCACGCGCTCGTCATCTACGACGACCTGACCAAGCACGCCGACGCGTACCGGCAGCTCTCGCTCCTGCTGCGGCGGCCGCCGGGACGCGAGGCGTTCCCCGGCGACGTCTTCTACCTCCACTCGCGCCTGCTCGAGCGCGCGTGCAAGCTCTCCGACGAGCTCGGCGGCGGCTCGCTCACGGCGCTGCCGGTGATCGAGACGCAGGCGGGCGACGTGGCGGCCTACATCCCGACGAACGTCATCTCCATCACCGACGGCCAGATCTTCCTCGAGTCGAGCCTCTTCTACTCGGGCATCCGGCCGGCGATCAACGTCGGCATCTCGGTGTCACGCGTGGGCGGCAACGCGCAGACGAAGGCGATGAAGAAGGTCGCGGGCCGTCTGCGCCTCGACCTGGCGCAGTACCGCGAGCTCGAGGCGTTCGCGCAGTTCGGCTCCGAGCTCGACGCCGCCACGCAGCAGTCGCTCGCGCGCGGCGAGCGAATGGTCGCGCTCCTGAACCAGCCGCAGTACCAGCCGTGGGCGACGGAGGAGCAGGTCGTGGCGATTTACGCCGGCATCCATGGCCGGCTCGACCGCGTCCCCGTCCCGCAGGTGCCGCGCTTCCAGGAGGAGCTGCGCGAGACGCTGCGCGCGGAGGGGTCGATCTACCAGGCGATCCGCGAGAGCGGCGACCTCTCAGACGAGACGACAGCGAAGCTCGACGATGCCCTCCAGAAGTTCGTCGACGGCTTCAACGTCGAGGAAGAGCGCGGGCTAGTCGGCTGATTCATGGCATCCGTCCAGGACTACAAGCGCAGAATTCGCTCGGTCCGCAACACGCGCAAGATCACGCGTGCGATGGAGCTCGTCGCCGCGGCCAAGCTCCGCCGGGCCCAGGCGCGGATCGAGGCGATGCGCCCGTACGCCGACACCATGCGCGAGCTGATCGCTGGCGTCGGCCGCGCGGCCGGATCGGTCCGCGGCCTGCCGCTCCTCCAGCAGCGCGAGACGACGGCGGCCACGCTGATCGTCCCGCTCTCGGGGGACCGAGGGCTCGCCGGCGCGTTCAACGCCCAGGTGATGCGGCGCGCATTCGCGCTCGACCGCCAGCTCCAGCGGGACGGGCAGGCCGTGCGCTGGCTCGCGGTCGGCAAGAAGGGCCGCTCGACGCTCACCTTCCGGCGCCGGGAGCTCGACGGGACGTTCACCGGGTTCACCGACGCGCCCGCCTACGCGGATGCGCAGGCGATCGCGCACCGGGCGGCCGAGCTCTTCGTCGAAGGCGAGGTCGACCGCGTCGTGCTCGTCTACAACACGTTCGTCTCTGCGCTCACGCAGACGGTGACCGAGCACGAGATCCTCCCGATCTCGACCGACATCCTCGAGACCGACGAGGAGGAGCGCCGCGACGACGCGCTCCGCGGAGACTTCATCTTCGAGCCCGAGCCGGAGGAGATCCTCGAGCGGCTGCTCCCGGTGTACGTCGAGACCCAGGTGTACCGCGCGCTCCTCGAATCCTCCGCATCCGAGCAGGGCGCGCGCATGACGGCGATGCGCAACGCCTCGAAGAACGCCGGCGAGCTGATCGACAGCTTGACCCTCGAGATGAACCGCGCCCGCCAGGCGGAGATCACGCAGGAGATCCTCGAAGTGGTTGCAGGGGCCGACGCACTCGCCTAGTCTCGCGAAGCAGGATTCCGCAGAAGCGGAATCCCGCCGCGCGTGATCCCCGCCTGCGGCGGGGCAGATCCCTGAAGGCCAGTGTCATGCTGCGTGGGGTGCGCGGGTTCGCTCTCCCTGAAGGTGCCTTTGTGGCTTGCGGCGCTTGTGCGGCCCGCGTGTGTGAAGGGGACCGGCCGGTGTGGCTTGAGAGGAGCGTGCTTCGGCCCCACTGGGCTATGCCCACCGACCGATCCCGGTCTCTCCTCCCTGAAAGGAGATCGTTTCATGGTGACGATCGGGATTGATGCGCACAAGCGGACGCACACCCTTGTCGTGATCGACGAGCAGGGCCGCCAGCTTGCGCAGCGCACGCTTGGCACCAGCTCCAGCGACCATCTCGCGCTGGTGGGCTGGGCGGCCGGCTACGGCGAGCACAGGCTGTGGGCGGTCGAGGACTGCCGGCACCTCTCACGCAGGCTCGAACGCGACCTGCTCAGCGCCGGCGAGCGGATCGTGCGCGTGCCACCGAAGCTGATGGCACATGCCCGCGACGGGGCGCGCAGCTACGGCAAGTCAGACGCGATCGACGCGTTGGCGGTCGCGCGCGCCGCACTCCGAGAACCCTCGCTCCCCGTTGCTCGCCTGGACGGCCCAGACCGCGAGCTACGGCTGCTCGTCGACCACCGCGAAGACCTGGTGGCAGAGCGAACACGGGTGATCAACAGGTTGCGTTGGCATCTGCACGAGCTCGACCCAGCCTGTGAACCCACACCCGGATCGTTGAAGCGGCCGCGCACATTGGAGCGGCTTGCCACAAGGCTCACAGACAGGGACGGTCTCGTTGCACGGCTCGCCCGCGAGCTTGTCGAGCGTTGCCGCCAACTCACGACGGAGATCCAATCGCTCGAGAACGAGATCAGCAGCCGCGTCTGCCTGCTGGCACCCTCGCTCCTTGCGATCTCCGGCTGCGGCGCGCTCACCGCCGCCAAGATCGTCGGTGAAACCGCCGGCGTCGAACGCTTCCGCTCCGCCGCCGCCTACGCCCGCCACAACGGCACCGCACCACTACCCGTCTCCTCGGCCGCTCGCGTCCACCACCGCCTCAGCCGCACCGGCAACCGCCAACTCAACGCCGCCCTCTACCGCATCGCGCTTACCCAATCCCAATGGCACCCCGAAGCCAAAGCCATGATCGCCCGACGCAAAGCAACAGGCGACAGCAACCGCCAAGCCCTCCGCGTACTCAAACGCCGCCTCTCCGACATCGTCTACCGAGCACTCACCCAAGACACCCACAGCAACACCCCCCCACACCACTTGACAGAGGAGCAAGCGCCCGCTCTCGCGGTCGCAAGACCTTCGCGGTCGTGGCCGGTGCGTCGGCGCAGGCGCAGCGCCCTGGTCGGTCGCGTGACCCGGCGGCTAACCCGTCTCGCGTCCGCGACGTCCCATTTTGGTGCACCGCTGCGCTATTCTCCACCCGCTTACGTGTCGACCACCAGCCAGACACCCGACGAGCTCCTCGGCCGCGAGATCGGTGCCGGGGACTTCGCGCCCGAGACCGCCGAGCCGGCTCAGGGCGAGATCCGCGCCCGTGGCTATTGGGAGCAGGTGTGGCGACGCTTCCGGCGCGACCGCGTCGCGCTCGCGAGCATCGTCTTCCTCGTCCTCCTCATCATCGCCGTGTATCCGGGCGCGTGGGTCGCGGAGAGGCTCGTCGGCCACGGGCCGAACCAGATCTTCCCGGACGGGCTCGACGACGGCTTCCTGCCGGTCGGCCCCTGGTCGCACGTGTCGAACTACGAGACCGGCAAGACCGACCTGCTCATCCTCGGCGCGGACGGCTCGCTCGGCCGCGACGAGTTCCTCCGCCTGCTCTACGGCGGCCGCGTGTCGCTGCAGGTGGCCCTGATCTCGACCTTCCTGGTGATGATGATCGGCGTCACGATGGGCGCGGTCGCGGGCTACTACCGCGGCTGGGTCGACACGATCGTGGCGCGTCTGACCGAGATCACGATGGCCTTCCCGGCGCTCCTCTTCATCATCGCGCTCGCGTCGACCGCCGGCAGCCGGCTCAACAACATTACGTTCGGCGGCCTGGTCGGGGAGGGGGTCGTCACCCTCGTCCTCGTCTTCACGGTCTTCGGCTGGTACTACCCGGCGAGGATCATCCGGGCGAAGGTGTTCTCGCTCCGCGAGAAGGAGTTCATCGAGGCGGCGCTGATGACCGGCGCGAGCGACGCGCGGATCATCCGCTCGCACCTCCTCCCGCACCTCGTCGCGCCGATCATCGTCTACTCGACCCTGATCGTCGCCAGCTTCATCCTGAGCGAGGCGGCGCTCTCGTTCCTCGGCATCGGCATCCAGCTCCCGACCGCGAGCTGGGGGAACCTCCTCTCCGACGCGCCGAACTTCTACACCACGGTGCCGCTCCTGATGCTGTGGCCAGGGCTCGCGGTCGTGTTCACGACGCTTGCCTTCAACCTGCTCGGCGACGGCCTGCGCGACGCCTTCGACCCTCGCTCGAGGCTCTAGACCGAACCCCCACCCGTGAGCGATCGAGCCCTCGGCGCGCCGCGCGCCCGAATCCGTCAAAAGGGAAATTCTTCTCCGCTCTCTAACAAACGACGACGCCGTCCGTCATAGGTGATGGGCGAATGGTGCCTCTGCCCGGAACCCAGCCGGGCTGCACTCGGAAAGGAGTGAAATGAAGGGACGCATGCTGGCCTCGGTCGTGATGACCGCCATCGGGGCCTCACTGCTTGCCGCGGCGATGTTCGCATCGACGGCGGCAGGCGCCGGGGCGACCGCCACGGCCAAGAAGGGCGGCTCGCTGACAGTCGTGAATCGAAGCGACTTCGACTACGTCGATCCCGGCCTTGCCTATTTCAGCCACTCGTGGAACATGATGGGCGCGACGCAGCTGACGCTGCTCTACTACCCCCAGACGGAGGGGCCTGCACACAACCGCCTCGCGGGAATGGCTGCCGCGATGCCGAAGGTGTCCAAGGACGGGAAGACGTACGTCTTCAACGTCAAGAAGGGCTTCCGCTTCAGTGACGGGAAGCCGGTCACGGCTGCGAACTTCAAGCGGGCGTTCGACCGCGGGAAGAACGCGACCATGCAGTCGCCGGCGGCGTCGTTCATGGACGACGTCGCGAGCTACGCGGCGAAGGGTCAGGTCTTCACCGTCAAGCTGAAGGACGTCGCTCCGGACTTCATGGCCCGGATGACGATGATGTTCTTTGCCGCGGTGCCGCTCGACCTCCCGTTCACGGCCGAGGGCATCAAGGCGCCGGTCGTCTCGGCGGGCCCGTACTACCTCAAGGAGTGGAACCCGAAGAGCTCCGCTCTCGCGGTGCGGAACCCGTACTGGAAGAACAGCCAGGAGCCCTTCAAGTCGATCGGCTTCGCGGCCAACCTCGATCAGATCCGCTGGATCGCCGGGCCGGACCCCGCGACGCAGCGGCTCATGTGTGAGCGTGGCGAGGCCGACCTGTGCGGCTTCCCGCCGGCTCAGGCGAAGGAGCTCGCCGACAAGTACGGCTTGAACAAGAGCCAGTTCTTCGTGAAGCCGCAGATCGGTAACTGGTACCTCGCGATGAACACGTCGCGCGGCATCTTCCAGAACAACGTGAAGCTCCGGCAGGCAGTGTCGAACGCGATCGACCGTCGGTTCATGGTGGCGCAGCACGGCTACCTGGGCGGCTTCCGCACCGACCAGTTCCTCCCGAACGGGATGCCCGGCTTCAAGAACTTCGACGTCTACTCGCTGAAGGGCCCGAACTACCCGAAGGGGAAGACCCTCGCCCAGGGCAACACGCGGGACGGCAAGGCCGTGATGTACACGTACAACACGTCCGCCGGGCCGCCCATTGCCCAGTCCGTGCAGTTCAACCTGAAGCAGATCGGGATCGACGTCGAGATCAAGCTGTTCGACCGCGTCGTCCAGCACGAGAAGACGGCGACCCGCGGTGAGCCGTTCGACCTCACCCTCGAGGGCTGGATCGCGGACTACCCGGATCCGGCGAACTTCGTCAACGTCCTCCTGGACGGTCGCCGCATCCAGGCCGACAACAACGTCAACGCCTCGTACTTCAACGATCCGAAGTACAACGCGCAGATGGACAAGGCGTACAAGCTCGCGGGCGATGCACGCGCGAACGCGTACGCGATCCTCGACCGCGACATCATGAAGAACGCCGCTCCGGTGGCGCCGTACATCTCGACCGCCTCCCGCTGGCTGACGAGCACCAAGGTTGGGTGCTTCCAGTACACGGGCGCGGCGGGCGTGCTCCTGACCCAGATCTGCACCAAGTAGGACAGGAGTAGCGGTACCGAACCACGGGCGGGGGGAGCGATCGCTTCCCCCGCCCACTTCCACCACCAGCCGGATTCGATTACCCTCCCGACGACGTGCTGCGATACCTGGTCAGACGGCTCCTCTGGGCGTGCGTCCTCTTCATCGCCGTCACGTTCGTCACCTACGCGATCTTCTTCCTCGTCCCGGCCAACCCGGCGCGGCTCGCCGCGGGCCAGTCGGCGACACCGGAGCGCGTCGAGGAGGTCAAGAAGTTCCTCGGGCTCGACCAGCCGTTCTACATCCAGTACGGGAAGTTCCTGAAGCGGCTCGTCATCGAGGGCTCGCTCGGCCAGTCGTTCGTGACGCGGCGATCGGTGAACGAGGAGATCCTGCGCGCAGCGCCGATCACGGCCTCGCTCGTCTTCGGCGCGATGGTCCTCGTCCTCTCGTTCGCGATCCCGCTCGGCATCTTCTCGGCGCTCCGCCCGCGATCGCTGCTCGACAGGGTGGCGATGATCTACGTGCTCATCGGCATCTCGCTGCCCTCGTTCTGGATCGGGCTCGTCCTCTCGTACCTGGTCGGGTACAAGCTCGGCTGGACCCCGATCGCCGGCTACTGCGAGGTGGTCAGCGTCCCGGAGGCGGCTTCGTGCGGCGGCCTGTGGGACTGGGCCTACCACATGATCCTGCCGTGCCTCACGCTCGCGATCGTCGTCGCGGGGACCTACGTCCGCTTCGTGCGCGCCGAGGTGATGGACACGCTCTCGATGGACTTCGTCCGTACTGCGCGCGCCAAGGGCGCGCCCGAGCGGACCGTGATCCGCTCGCACGTGCTGCGGAACGCCATGCTTCCCGTCGTCACGATGGTCGGGATGGACATCGGCCTCCTGCTCGGCGGCGCGATCTTCATCGAGGCGGTCTTCGGCCTGAACGGGCTCGGGGGCACGGCGCTCGAGTCGATCGGGCGCTTCGACCTGCCCGTGCTCCAGGGCGTGGTGATCTTCGGCGCGATCGCGATCATCATCTTCTCGCTGGTCGTCGACCTCCTCTACGCGTGGATCGATCCACGCATCCGCCTCACGTAAGCTTCGAGCGATGAGCGAGCCCCTCCTCGACGTCCGCGACCTGCGGACCGAGTTCAGGACGGACGACGGCGTCCTCAAGGCCGTCGACGGGGTCAGCTTCACGGTCGAGCCGGGTCAGGTGCTCGGCATCGTCGGCGAGTCCGGGTCGGGCAAGAGCGTCACCTGCCTCACGATGATGGGGCTCAACGACTCGAAGTTCGCGACCTCGACCGGAGAGGTGCTGTTCCGCGGCGAGGATCTCCTGCACGCCTCGGCGAGCCGCCTCCGCGCGATTCGCGGCGACGAGATCGCGATGATCTTCCAGGATCCAATGACGTCGTTGAACCCGGTGCACAAGGTCGGCCGCCAGCTCGCCGAGGCGGTGGTGCTGCACAACGACGTCTCCCGCAAGGAGGCGTACGAGCGCGCGCTCGACTCCCTCAAGGCCGTCGGCATTCCCCGCGCGGAGCGGCGGATCGACGACTACCCGCACCAGTTCTCGGGCGGCATGCGCCAGCGGGTGATGATCGCGATGGCGCTGATCAACAACCCGGACGTGATCATCGCCGACGAGCCGACGACGGCGCTGGACGTGACGACCCAGGCGCAGATCCTCGCGCTGCTCAAGCGCCTCCAGGTTGACTACGGGTCCGCCGTGATCATGATCACCCACGACCTCGGCGTCGTCGCCGAGACCGCCGACGACGTGATCGTGATGTACGCCGCTCACATCGTCGAGCGGGGGCCCGTGCGCTCGATCTTCAACGAGCCGCGCCACCCGTACACGTGGGGCTTGATGGGGTCGCTGCCGCGGCTCGACGTCAACGTCGAGCGCCTGTACCAGATCCCGGGCCAGCCGCCGTCGCTGCTCAACCCGCCGTCCGGCTGCCGCTTCCATCCACGCTGCGCCTTCGCGATGCCCATCTGCCGGCAGCAGGAGCCGCAGCTCGCGATCGTCGGCACGGATGTGTCGCACGAGCAGGCGTGCCACCTCGACGAGGAGACGAAGGCACGCGAGGCGGCGAAGCTCGTGGCGTCGCTCACGGCCGGGGCGCCCTCGTGAGCACCGGGCAGAACGGCAACGAGCTCCTCGTCGTCGAGGACCTGAAGAAGCACTTCCCGATCACGCGCGGGATCGTGTTCCAGAAGGAGATCGCGACCGTGAAGGCGGTCGACGGCGTCTCGTTCACGCTGCGCGAGGGGGAGACGCTCGGGATCGTCGGCGAGTCGGGCTGCGGCAAGTCGACGCTCGTCCGCTGCGTCCTGAAGCTGCTCGAGCCGACGGGCGGCAAGGTCCTCTTCGAGGGCCAGGACATCACGGGCCTCTCCCGGCGCGACATGCGCCCGCTGCGGCGGAACATGATGATGGTCTTCCAGGATCCGTATGCGTCGCTCAATGCGCGCAAGCGGGTCGGCTTCATCATCGGCGAGGCGCTCGAGCTCCACGGGATCGGGACACCGGCCGAGCGCAAGCGCCGCGTCCAGGAGCTGCTCGAGGTCGTCGGCCTGAACCCCGAGCACTACAACCGCTTCCCGCACGAGTTCTCGGGCGGGCAGCGGCAGCGGATCGGCGTCGCGCGCGCGCTGGCCGTCAACCCGAAGCTGATCTTCTGCGACGAGCCGGTGTCGGCCCTGGACGTCTCCGTCCAGGCTCAGATCCTGAACCTGCTCAAGGACCTGCAGAAGGAGTTCGGGCTCACCTACGTCTTCATCGCGCACGACCTCAACGTCGTGCGGCACATCTCGGACCGCGTGATGGTGATGTACCTCGGCAAGGCGGTCGAGCTCGCGCAGCGCGACGAGCTGTACATCCATCCGAAGCATCCGTACACGGGCGCGCTCCTCTCCGCGGTGCCTATCCCGAGCCCGGACATCGGGGCGCGCGCGGAAGGGCGTCGTGCTCGAGGGCGACGTCCCGAACCCGATCA
Organism: uncultured Actinomycetes bacterium; assembly: GCA_963845965.1. GTDB lineage: Bacteria > Actinomycetota > Thermoleophilia > Gaiellales > Gaiellaceae > Gaiella. The sequence continues at coordinate 100,713 of CAWJUF010000023.1, forward strand.
ACCCGCCGAGTGCCTGCAACTTCCATCCGCGGTGCCCGCGCTTCCAGCAGGGGCGATGCGACGTCGACACGCCGCCGCTCGCACCGATCGCCGACGACCACCTCGTCGCGTGCCACTACCCGCTCGAGCGCTGGCCGATGAGCATCGCCGAGCAGCCGGCAACCGTGCAGCCGGTCGAGTCGGCCGGGTAGCGGCCCGCCCGCCCGGACGTGGGCGCCGCAGCGCGACGGATCGTCCTGCTGTTCGGGATCGCGATTCTCGGGATCGCGGCCGTATCGGCCCTCATCGGGCTCGCCTTCGGCGGCTCGGCGTCCCGCTCCGCCGCGACGGGGCTCTACCTCGTCGGCTGCTTCCTCGTCGTGCTGGGCGTCTTCGCGGGCGTGCGCGGCCCGTTGCGGCCCGCCGGGGCTGACGAGGATGCCGAGCCGATCGGCGCCCTGCTCGGCGTCGGCATCTTCTCGAAGGGCGTCCGGCAGGCGACAGGTCGACGAGCGTGACGATGCCCGCGCGACCTCCTGGCTGTTCCTCGCGATGGGCCTCGTGATGGTCGTCGTCGGGATCGCGATCGACCCGCGGACAAGCTCTTCTAACCGCGTGGCCGTTTCTTCGTCCAAGTCAGCATGACGGGTATGTCGACGCGCCGTTGCGACCGGACCACGAGCGCTGCTCTCGCAGCGGCTCGACGGAGCGATGGCGGAGATCGAGAGCCGCGCGGTCGCGAGTCACACGGCGCAGTGTGCCGCCTGCCGCGCGTTCGAGGAGCAGAGCCGGTGGTTCGCCGACCAACTCCGGGCTGCGCCGTTCGAGCTCCTCTCCCGGCCGCTCGAGATCTCGCCCGTCCGCGCGGGCAGGCTCACCCGCCGCGTCGTCGGGAGCGCCGCGTCGGTCGCGGCGACCGTGGTGGTCGCGGTCGGCGCGTGGGCCGTGGGGACGACCGCCAACCACGAAGTGCCGGGCGACCTGGCCGCTCCGGGCGGGGCGGTGCCGGGCGCCGTCTTCGGCGACGGGCTCCGCGCGATCAAGGTCGACGCGCTCCGGGCCGGCGAGCTGCCGATCCTGCCGACCGCTGCGCCGCGCAGCGTGAAGCCGGCACGCCCCGCGAGCGACTCGTAGACCGCTAGCCCCGATCGACGGGAGGAGGGGCCTGGACACCCCGACTACACTCGTCGGCGTGTTGGCCGACCCGACGCGAGCCGACGACCTCCAGGAGGCGGTCGCCGTCGCCGAGCGGCTGCTCTCGAACATCGAGACGGTCGTCCACGGCAAGCGCGACGAGATCCGCCTCGTCCTGACCGCGCTCGCATGCGGCGGCCACGTCCTGTTCGAGGACGTACCGGGCACAGCGAAGACCGTACTCGCCCGCGCGGTCTCGCAGTCGATCGAGGGGGCGATCGGAACGCGGATCCAGTGCACGCCCGACCTCCAGCCGACCGACGTCACGGGGCTCGCCGTCTACGACCAGCGCACGCGCGACTTCGAGTTCCGGCCCGGCCCGATCTTCGCGAACGTCGTCCTCGTGGACGAGATCAACCGCGCGATGCCGAAGACGCAGTCGGCGCTGCTCGAGGCGATGGCCGAGCGCCAGGTGACGGTCGACGGCGCGACGAAGGCCGTACCGCGACCGTTCCTCCTCCTCGCGACGGAGAACCCGATCGAGTACGAGGGCACGTTCCCGCTGCCCGAGGCGCAGCTCGACCGCTTCTTCCTGCGCACGTCGCTCGGGTATCCCTCGGCGCTCGAGGAGCTTCAGGTGATCGAGGACCAACGGGTCGAGCATCCGCTCGCGACGCTCCGTCCGGTCGTGGGACGTCGAGGAGATCGGGGCGCTCGAGCGCGCCACGACGACGGTCTACCTCGACCCGCTGATCGCCGAGTGGGTCGTCGCGCTCGTCCGCGCAACCCGCGAGATGAGCGCTACCTCGGTCGGCGCGTCGGTGCGTGGGAGCCTCGCCCTCGAGCGTGCGGCGCGCGGCTGGGCCCTGCTCCACGGACGCCGAGTACGTCGTTCCCGCCGATGTCGAGCGGCTGCTCGTCGCGGTGCTCGGCCACCGCGTCGTTCTGACGCCGGCCAAGATCGCCGAGGCGCGGCAGCACGGGATGGCGAGCGTGATGGAGCGATTCGCCGAGGAGTGCCTCGCGATCGCGCCTCCGCCGTCCGCCGTGCTCGAGGACGCGCCGCCGCCCGCGCCCGCTCCACCCGCTCCATGATCGGAGCGAGCCTCACCTTTCCGCTCGTCTCGCGGCGGCGGTTGATCGGTCTCGCGTTCGGGTCGATGCACGGCGCTCGTCGGGGCTCGGGCTCGGACATCGCCGGCTCCCGGACCTACGTGCCGGGCGACGACCCGCACCGCATCGACTGGGCGTCCTCGGCTCGCCTCTCCGCTGCCCGCGCAAGCGACGAGTTCGTCGTCCGGGAGTTCCTCGCCGACGAAGCGCCCCGCGTCGTCGTCTGCCTCGACCGCCGCCCCGGGATGTCGCTCTGCCCCCCGGGGATGCCGTTCCTCCGCAAGGCCGAGGCTGCCGAAGTGGCGCGCGGCCTGATCGAGGCGAGCGTGGCCGAGTCGCGGGGGCTCGCCGGTCGTCTCGAGCACGAGCGGCCGGGCACCGTCGACTGGTGCCCGCCGACGAGCGGCCGCCGCCACATCACGCTCGCCGAGCACGCGCTTCCCGAGCGCGACGGGCCTGCGGACGGCATCACCGCCATGTTCGAGTTCTTGACGCTCCACCGGCGCCAGGTGCCGTCGGCGAGCTTCGTGTTCGTGCTCTCCGACTTCCTCGAGGCGACACCGCTCGAGACGTGGGAGTCGGCGCTCGACCGGGGTTGGGACATCGTGCCGGTCGTCGTCCAGGATCCCGTCTGGGAGCAGAGTTTCCCCGACGTCGACCGGGTCGTCGCGCCGCTCGTCGGCTCCGACGGCCGCGTCCGGCTCGTGCGGCTCGGGAAAGGCGAGTCGCAGGCGTGGCGCGAGCGTCACGAGGCGCGCCTCGCCAGGCTCGTCGACGGACTGCGCTCGCTCGGAGTCGAGCCGGTGCTGATCGGGAGCGACGATCGCGAGCACGTGTTCGAGGCGTTCCTCAGCTGGTCCGCCGAGCGCCAGGCGGCGTGGGGGCATGCAGCGTGAGGCGCTGGGCCGTCATCGCCGTGCAGGTGACGGCCGCCGTGCTCGTCGGGCTCGCGATCAAGGAGCTGTGGGTCGCCGCGCGCGGCGAGGGCGACTCGGTCGGGACGCCGGCGCGCGCCGTCACGGTCACCTCGGCGATCGAGCCCGACGTGGTCGCATTCGGGACGCCGGTGGTCGCGACGGCGGACGTCGTCGTGGACACGACGGTCGTTGATCCCGGCTCGATCAGCCTCCAGACCGACTTCAGCGCCCTACGAGGTGGCCGGCGAGCCCCGTCGTCGGGAGGCACGTCCAGGGCGGGACGGCCCACGTGACGTTCCGCTACACGCTTCGGTGCCTGCGTGAGGGCTGCGAGCCGGCGGGCGCGCGCGGGATCGCCCGCTTCGAGTCGGGTCTCGTGCGGTACCGGTTCAAGGGCGACCCGGGCGTTGGACGCGACGTCGTCGACTGGCCGGCCGTGATCGTCGCGTCGCGTGTCGCGACGGCGGACGTCGAGGCGATCCGCTGGCGCGCTAGCGAGACCCTGCTGCCGGCGGTGACGACGCGGGTCGGGCCGAAAGCGCTCGCCGTCCTGCTGCTCCTCGGCGCGCTGCTCCTGGCCGGCTGCGCCGTGTGGCTCGGCCGCCGTCTCTGGCACGTGCCCGCGGCAGTGGAGGAGACAGCGCCGCGCGACGACCGGCCACCGCTCGAGCGTGCGCTCGAGCTGGCGCGTACAGGGGCTGCGAACGGCGCGGCGGCCCCCGACCGGCGCCGCGCGCTCGAGCTGGTCGCGCGTGAGCTCGACGCCGTCGGGCTCGGCGATCTCGCAGACGAAGCGCGCGAGCTCGCCTGGTCCCCGCGCGCGTCGAGCGCCGACGAGGTCGAGAGCCTTGCCCGACGGGCCGAGGATGGGGTGCGCGGGGAGATAGCGGCGGTATGAGCGAGCTCTCCCTGCGACGGCGCAGCGGCCTTCCCACCTCGGCGGCGGACGAGCTGCGCGGCGAGCACCGCCGCACGCGCTGGCTCCGCGTCGTGCTCGCGGCCGCCGCGCTCGGGCTCCTGCTCGGCGCCTTCGGCCTCGCCCGCGACCTCCACGCCCTGCCGACGAGCTACTTCGCGAGCGGCAGCGGGGGCATCGTCGTGCTCGACCTGTCGACGAGCGTCGACGCGCAGAAGTCGCAGCGCGTCATGCGGGTCCTCCAGTCGCTCTCGGAGACCGAGGGGAGGATCGGCCTCGTAGTCTTCTCCGACAGCGCGTACGAGATGCTGCCGCCGGACACGCGGAGCGAGGAGCTGCGGCCGCTGCTTCGGTTCTTCGACCAGGGCCCGGTCGGCTTCGGACGGCCGCGCGGCTTCGGCGGACGCGGCGGTGGCGCAGCGCCCAACCCCGCCCGGCCGCGCGAAGAGAGCCCCTGGTCGCTCTCCTTCCGCGGCGGCACCCGGATCTCGACCGGCCTCGCCGCGGCGCGCGAGGTGATCGCTCGCGAAGGAGACAGGTCGCTGTCCGTCCTGCTCCTCAGCGATCTCGACGACTCCGGCTTCGACACGGCTCCTCTGACCGAGGAGCTGACGACGTACGAGCGGGACGGCATCCGCCTGCGCGTCATTCCGCTGTTTCCGGCTCCCGAGGACAGGAAGCTCTTCACGGGTATCGCCGGCAAGAGCGTGTTCGTCGACCGCCCGGAGCTGCTGCGGAACACGACCGTGCGCGAGCATCTGACGCTCGTCGGGTCCTCGCCGTGGGCGCTCGTCTGCGTGGGCGCGATGCTGCTCGGGCTGCTCGCGCTCAACGAGCGGTGGGGCGCGCGCCTGACGTGGGGGAGGGCGTCGTGAAGGCCCCGGGCTGGCTGCGACCGGTCGGCGGCATCGTTGCCGTCGCGGCGCTCGTCGTCGCCGCCGCGGTACTCGTCGCACTTGCGGCGGACGTGCTTCGCTGGGATCGCGGGCTCCGCGACGGCGACGCGGCGTACGCTGCAGGCGCGGCCGTCGCGTGGCAGCCCGATACCCTCCTTCCGCGCGGCGTCTCCGCCTCGCTGCTCGGCGTCTCCGACGACGTCGACTACCGCCAGGCGGTCGATCAGTTCTGGCGGAGCAAGCCGCGCGATCCGATCCGCGTGTTCGAGGATGTCACGCGCCGCAGTGCCGCCGAGCGCACGCTGGGGCGGACGTTCGAGCGCGATTCGGAGGCGAACCGTCGGTCGCAGCTCGCGATGCTTCGCGCGGCGATGATGCTCGAGGAGGCTCGCAACTCGCCGACACAGCGGCAGGTCTTCGTGCGCCGGGCGATCGAGTTCCTCGACAGGGCCGTGGTCATCGATCCGTCGAACGAGACGGCGGTCTACAACCTCGAGCTGGCGCTGAAGCTGCTGCGCGCGTCGGGCTCGGGCGTGGCGGGAAGCGGCGACACGCGCTCGCCGCTGCCGAGCCCCGGGGCGGGCTCGGCGACCAGCGGCAGCGGGTTCTAGGGGGAGGCCACTAGCGTGTCCGTCAGCTTCCTGACGCCGTGGGCGGCGCTCGTCGGCCTCGTCGGCGTGCTCGGCGTGGTCGCGTTCCTGCGCGGGCGCCGGCGCTCCGCCACCGTTGCGGCGTCCCTCGGCCTGCCTGCCGCCGGGCGGCGCTCGATCGTCGTCGATCTCACGCTGCTCTGCCTCGTGGCTGCGCTCCTCGCGGCTGCCGCCGCCCAGCCGGTCGTGGCTCGGTCGGAGGACACGAGTGGCCGGGAAGGCTCGGAGGTGCTGGTCGTGGTCGACGTGACGCGGTCGATGCTCGCCCGCCGCGCGCCGACGGAGCCGACCCGGCTCGACCGGGCACGTGCCGTCGCCAAGCAGCTGCGGAACGCGATCCCGGAAACGCGCGTCGGCGTGGCCTCGCTCTCGGACCGCGTCCTCCCGCACCTGTTCCCGACACTCGGCCTCAACGCCTTCTCGGCCGTGATCGACCGCGCGATCGGGATCGAGCGCCCGCCGCCCGACCGGCGCGCGCGACGGGCGACGGCGTTCGCGTCGCTCGGCGACCTCGGCCGGGTGGCCTTCTTCCGGCCGGACACGCGGCGACGGATCGCCGTCGTCATCTCCGACGGCGAGACGATCCCCGTCGATCTCGGGACGCTCAGCGACCGGTTGCGCGAAGGCCGCGTCTCCACGATATTCGTGCAGGTCTGGCGCCGGGACGAGGCGGTCTTCGACGACAACGGGAGCCGCGACGCGGCCTACCAGACCGGACCCCACGTCGAGCCGATCGCTACGACTCGTCGCGGGCGCGGTCGGCGCGCCCGTGATCAACGAGGGCGACACGCGCGGCGCTCGTCGAAGCCGTCCGCGCCCGCCTCGGCACGGGGCAACTCGTGCCGCAGGGCCGTCAGCTCGTGTCGAAGGAGCTGGCGCCGAAGGCGCTGCTCGCCGCCTTCCTGCCGCTCGGGCTCCTGCTCTACCGCCGTAACGCGTAGTTCACATGCTCCGAACGAATTTCGAAGGCCCCTCGGCTACCCTCCGGGCGTGATGGAGCGCCTGCGTTCGCCCGGTTTCGGACGGGCCTTGGTCTGGGGCTCCGCGCTCGTTCTCATCGCCGGCGTCGTCGCGTTCGTGACCGTCCGTCTCGGAAACAACGACTCGTCGCCGCCTGCCGCCGATCGCGGCACGGTGCCGTCCGGCTACGCGTCGGAGGACCTGCCCGGGCGTCGACACCCAGACGACGCCGACGGAGAGCGACGTGCCGAAGGCGGCGCGCGAGGCCGCGGGCGAGTTCGTCCTTGCCGCGGTCGGGCCGGGAGGACCTCGCGAAGGCGCTGGACGCTCGCCGACAAGGACCTGCGCCGTCGTGCGCGTGCACCTTCAAGGAGTGGCTCACCGGGGAACATCCCGGTGCAGTACTTCCCCACGAAGGGGCTCGAGGGCGCCGCGTTCTCGGTCAACGAGGTGACCCCGGGCCACGTCGTGCTCCAGGTGCTGCTCACGCCGGGAAAGAACAACGACGGCCTCGGGCCGACGGAGTTCTACATCGGCCTGCGGCAGCGCGGCGGGAAAGAACCCTGGCTCGTCGACTACTGGGCGCCGGTGAACGTCGTCGCGGTGCCCGCCGCCCCTGGCGGCGGCGGCGCCGACGGCTAGAGCGGGCACGGGGCGGCGCTGTCAGCCCCGACACGTACGCTACGGGCATGTTCGTGACGCCCACGTTCGTCACGTCCGACGTCTGACGCCTCGACCACGCCGAGCGTGTCGAGGCGCTGTCGGACAGCCCGTCCCGGGAGCGTCGGGACCCGTTCGGCCTGCTCCGACGCATTGGCTAGACTCCGTCGCCGGCCGCCCGACGGCGCGCCTCTCGGTCAAACGACACGCCTATCGGAGCCCCATGCCTGAAACCAGCACGTCCGGCCGCAACGTCGGGAAGATCATCGAGATCAAGGGCGTCGTCGTCGACGCGGTCTTCCCCGACGGCCTCCCCGAGATCCTGAGCGCGCTCGAGATCGAGCTGCCGACGGGAACGCTCGTGGCGGAGGTGCAGCAGCACCTCGGCGACGACCGCGTGCGCGCGGTCGCGATGGACTCGACCGACGGTCTCGCCCGCGGCGCCGACGTCGTCGACACCGGCCAGGCGATCTCGGTCCCGGTCGGGGAGCCGACGCTCGGCCGCCTGTGGAACGTGATCGGGCAGGCGATCGACGGCAAGGCGCCGCCTCCGGCGGACGTCGAGCGCTGGCCGATCCACCGCGATCCCCCGGCGTTCCGCGATCTCTCGCCGAAGATCGAGATCTTCGAGACGGGCCTCAAGTGCGTCGACCTGATCGCGCCGTACATCAAGGGCGGCAAGGTCGGGCTGTTCGGCGGTGCAGGCGTCGGCAAGACGGTGCTCATCCAGGAGCTGATCCACAACCTCGCGAAGGAGCACGGCGGCGTCTCGGTGTTCTCGGGCGTCGGTGAGCGCACCCGCGAGGGCACCGACCTGATGCTCGAGATGACCGAGTCGGGCGTGATCGACAAGGTCGCGCTCGTCTACGGCCAGATGAACGAGCCGCCCGGTGCCCGCCTCCGTGTGGGCCTCTCGGGTCTCACGATGGCGGAGTACTTCCGCGACCAGGGCCAGGACGTGCTTCTGTTCATCGACAACATCTTCCGCTTCGTGCAGGCCGGCTCGGAGGTGTCCGCGCTGCTCGGCCGCATGCCGAGCGCGGTCGGCTACCAGCCGACGCTCGCCACCGAGATGGGCCAGCTGCAGGAGCGCATCACCTCGACGACGACGGGCTCGGTCACCTCGGTACAGGCGATCTACGTGCCCGCCGACGACCTCACCGACCCGGCGCCGGCCAACACGTTCGCGCACCTCGACTCGACGACGACGCTCTCCCGGGCGATCGTCGAGAAGGGGATCTATCCCGCGATGGATCCGCTCGACTCGACATCGCGGGCGCTCCAGCCCGGCATCGTCTCCGAAGACCACTATCGCGTCGCGACGAGCGTCCAGCAGATCCTGCAGCGGTACAAGGACCTGCAGGACATCATCGCGATCCTCGGCATGGACGAGCTCACCGACGAGGACAAGCTCGTGGTGGCGCGCGCCCGCAAGGTCGAGCGCTTCCTCTCGCAGCCCAACTTCGTGGCCGAGCAGTTCACCGGCACGCCCGGCGAATACGTCAAGCTCGAGGACACGATCGCCGGCTTCGACGCGATCATCCAGGGCGAGTGCGACGAGCTGCCCGAAGCGGCCTTCTACATGGTCGGGCCGATCGAGGCCGTGCGGGAGAAGGCGCAGCAGCTCGAGCAGGTCGCCGCCTAGATGGTTGATCGGCAATTTGCGCGAACCGGCTGGCGCCCCAGGCGCGGCGCCGGATCACCCCGTCCGGGCACGGCCCGTACCTTTGGGTACGAGCCGCACCCGGCCGGTGCCCCCGGCTTGGTCTGGGACGCCTCCGGACGTCACGCCAATTACCGATCAACCATCTAGGTGGCGGACGTCACCGATCACCCGCCGTTCGACGTCGCGGTCGTGACGCCGGACGGCCCGGTGTTCTCCGGCGAGGCGCACATGCTGATCGTCCCCGGCGCGGCGGGCGAGATCGGCGTGCTCGCGCGGCATGCGCCGCTCGTCGCGACGCTCAAGGCGGGCTCGACCCGCGTGCACGTCGGCGGCAGCGAGATCCTCGAGTTCGCGACCGGCCCCGGGTTCTTCAAGGTCGAGCTCGACCGGGCGCTCGCGCTCGTCGACGACGCGGTGAACGTCAGGGAGATCGACGACGCTCGCGCACAGGCGCAGCTCGACGCGGCGAAGGCCGAGCTCGAGAAGGTCGAGGCGGGCGAGTCGACCGCCGACCGCTGGCAGCTCGAGCAGCGGATCCGGCACGCCGAGAACCAGCTCTCGGTGTCCGGGCGCACGACCGGCTGAGCGGCAGCCCCGGCAGTCGTCGACCTGCAGAGGTCTCTTGCGAGTGCTCTGGCCGGCATGGGGGTTCGCCGAACGGTGCTCGGGAGCTGAACGTCGTTGCGAATCGCATTGCAAGAACGATATGCTGAACGCATGGCACAATTCGTCACGCGCGTCGGAGCGACACTGGTCGACCGGGTCGACTCGCTCGTCGCCGCCGGACTCCTCACGAGCCGGTCGGAGGCGGTGCGGCTCGCGCTCGAGGACCTCGTCGACCGGCTCGAGCGCGAGGAGATCGGGCGTCAGATCGTCGAGGCCTACACCCGGATGCCCCAGACCGCGGAGGAGTTGGCCGGGGCAGACGAGGCTTTCGAGCAGATGCTGGCTGAGGAGTCGTGGTGACCCCGAGGCAGGGCGAAGTCTGGTGGGCGGAAGGGCGGGAGAAGCGCCGTCCGGTTCTCGTCGTGACGAGGACCGACGTGATCCCCGCACTCGCCCGGATCACGGTCGCACCGGTGACACGAACGGTGCGCGGGATTCCGACCGAGATCTCACTGGACGAGGCCGACGGGCTGCGCGAGCGCTGCGCTGCCTCGTTCGACAACCTTCGTCTCGCCCCGACCAGATCGCTCACGAGACGGATCGGTGCTTCGACTCCGTCACGCCGGGCCGAGGTCTGCCGCGCGCTCGCGGCGCTCGCCGACTGCTCGTAGCCCGGGACCTCGCGGTTTCGCCCGCGGTCGCTATCGTGAGAGGTCCCGGAGAGCTTTGACAGGCAGCTTGGCGACCGGGTCACCAAACGCCTAAAGAGCCCCCGGCGCGGATCACGGTCGGGCTCTCGAGGCGGAAGGCGACCCACGAGGAGGGCCGTGACCGCAATCGATCAGCTCCGCGAGATGCTCGACCGTCGGATCGGCGTGCTCGACGGGTCGTGGGGGGTGCTGATCCATCGCCGCGGCCTGACCGAGGCCGACTACCGGGGCGAGCGCCTGCGTGACCACGGCCGCGACGTCAAGGGCGACCCCGACCTGCTCAACATCACGCGACCGTCCCTCGTGGCCGAGATCCACGACGCGTACTTCGGGGCCGGCGCGGACATCGCGACGACGAACACGTTCACGGCGACGTCGATCGGCCAGGCCGACTACGAGCTCCAGCACCTCGCTGCCGAGATGAGCCGGGAGGGCGCGCGCCTCGCCCGCGCCGCGGCTGACGCGTGGACGGCACGGACCCCGGACCGGCCGCGGTTCGTCGCCGGCGCGGTCGGACCGCTCAACGTCTCGCTCTCCGTCTCGCCGAAGGTCGACGATCCCGCGTACCGCTCGGTGACGTTCGAGGAGGTGCGGGCGACCTATGCCGAGCAGATGGCGGCGCTCGCCGAGGGCGGGGTCGACCTCCTTCTGATCGAGACGATCTTCGACACGCTCAACGCCAAGGCGGCCATCGTCGCGGCGGCCGACGTCGCGCCGGAGTTGCCGCTCTGGCTCTCGTTCACCGCGATCGACCGCAGCGGCCGCAACCTCTCGGGCCAGACGGCGGAGGCGTTCTGGGTGTCCGTCGAGCACGCCCGACCGTTGATCGTCGGCGTCAACTGCTCGCTCGGCGCGAGCGAGATGCGGCCGTTCGTCGAGGATCTCGCGCGCGCCGCGGACACGTACGTCTCGTGCTACCCGAACGCAGGCCTGCCGAATGCGATGGGCGAGCACGACGAGGAGCCGGGCGACACGAGCCGGTACCTCCGCGCGTTCGCCGAGGATGGCCTCCTCAACGTCGTCGGCGGGTGCTGCGGGACGACGCCGGAGCACGTCCGGCAGATCGCGGCCGCGGTCGACGGGATGGCGACCCGGCCGATTCCCGTCCGCGAGCGGCAGACACGCTGGAGCGGCCTCGAGCCGTTCACGATCGGCCCGGACACGGGGTTCGTGATGATCGGCGAGCGCACGAACGTGACCGGCTCCGCGCGATTCCGGTCGCTCGTCGAGGCGGACGACCTCGAGGCGGCGGTCGAGGTGGCGATCGAGCAGGTGCGGAACGGCGCGAACGCGCTCGACGTGAACATGGACGCGGACCTGCTCGACGGCGCGCGCACGATGACCCGCTTCCTCAACCTGCTCGCGACCGAGCCCGAGGCCGCACGGCTGCCGATCATGGTCGACAGCTCGCGCTGGACGGTGCTCGAGGCGGGGCTCCGCTGCCTCCAGGGCAAGGGGATCGTCAACTCGATCTCGCTCAAGGAGGGCGAGGCGTCGTTCCTCGAGCAGGCGCGGACGGTCCGCCGCTACGGCGCGGGCGTGATCGTCATGGCGTTCGACGAGCAGGGCCAGGCGGACACCGTCGAGCGGAAGGTCGAGATCTGCGAGCGCGCGTATCGGCTGTTGACGGAGCAGGCGGGCTTCGCCCCCGAGGACATCGTCTTCGACCCGAACGTGCTCGCGGTCGCGACGGGAATCGAGGAGCACAACGAGTTCGCGAAGGCGTTCATCGAGTCGCTGCCGCTGATCAAGGAGCGCTGCCCCGGCGCGCGGACGAGCGGCGGCATCTCCAACCTGTCGTTCGCCTTCCGCGGCAACCAGCACGTGCGCGAGGCGATGCACGCCGCGTTCCTCTACCACGCGATCCGCGCCGGTCTCGACATGGGGATCGTGAACGCCGGGCTGCTGATGGTCTACGAGGACATCGAGCCGGAGCTGCTCGAGCACGTCGAGGACGTGATCTGGAACCGCCGGCCCGATGCGACCGAGCGCCTCGTCGAGCTCGCAGGCCGTTTCGAGGGCACGGCCGTCGAGCGGGAGGAGGACGTCGCCTGGCGCGACGCGACGGTCTCCAAGCGGCTCGAGCACGCGCTCGTGCACGGGATCGTCGACTTCATCGAGGAGGACGTCGAGGAGGCGCGCCGGTCGGTCACGAGGCCGCTCGACGTGATCGAGGGGCCGTTGATGGACGGGATGCGCGTCGTCGGCGACCTCTTCGGATCGGGCCGGATGTTCCTGCCGCAGGTCGTGAAGAGCGCGCGGGCGATGAAGCGCGCCGTCGGCTACCTCGAGCCGTTCATGGAGGCCGAGAAGGACGGGAGCACACGGAGCGTGGGCCGCGTCGTCCTCGCGACCGTCAGGGGGGACGTGCACGACATCGGCAAGAACATCGTCGGCGTCGTGCTCGGCTGCAACAGCTACGAGGTGATCGACCTCGGGGTGATGGTCCCGGCGGAGACGATCCTCGACACGGCCGTCGAGCAGGACTGCGACATCGTCGGGCTCTCGGGGCTGATCACGCCGTCGCTCGACGAGATGGTCGTCGTCGCGAAGGAGATGGAGCGCCGCGGCATGGAGCTGCCGCTCCTCGTCGGCGGCGCAACCACGTCGCGGCAGCACACCGCGGTCCGCATCGCGCCCGAGTACACCCAGCCCACCGTCCACGTGCTCGACGCCTCTCGCGTGACCGCCGTTGTCGGATCGCTCCTCGAGCCGGAGCGCCGTGCCGCCCTCGACGGCGAAAACCGGGTCGAGCAGGAGCGCTTGCGGGCGCTCCACGCCGAGCGCGAGCGCCGGCCGCTCCTGCCGATCCGGGCGGCGCGCGAGCGGCGTACTCCGATCAACTGGCACGCGGACGACCTCGCAGTGCCGGCGTTCACCGGGACGCGCCTCGTCGAGCCCTCGCTCTTCGAGCTGCGCGGCTACGTCGACTGGACGTTCTTCTTCCACGCCTGGGACCTGAAGGGGCGGTATCCGGCGATCCTCGAGCACCCCGAGAAGGGCGCCGCCGCGCGTGATCTGTTCGACGCCGCGAACATCCTGCTCGATCGGATCGTCGCGGAGGAGCTTCTCGTCCCGCGCGGCGTGCACGGCTTCTGGCCCGCGGTCGCCGAGGAGGACGACATCGTGCTCGCGACCGACAACGGGCGCGAGCCATCCGCTTCCCGATGCTCCGCCAGCAGGCCGCGCACGACGACTCGCGCCCGAATCGCTCGCTCGCGGACTTCGTCGCGCCGGCGGACGCGGGCCTCTCCGATCACCTCGGCGGGTTCGCCGTCGGCGTGCACGGGGCCGACGAGCTCGCCGAGTCGTTCGCGTCTGAGGGTGACGACTACAACGCGATCATGGTGAAGGCGCTCGCCGACCGGCTCGCCGAGGCCTTCGCCGAGTGGCTCCACGAGCAGTCCCGCCGCTCCTGGTACGCGCCCGAGGAGCACCTCGGGACCAACGACCTGGTCGGGGAGCGCTATCGCGGCATCAGGCCGGCGTTCGGCTACCCGGCGTGCCCCGACCATTCCGAGAAGTCGACGCTCTTCTCGCTGCTCGGTGCCGACGAGGCCGGCCTCGCGCTCACGGAGTCGTACGCCTCGCTTCCGGGGTCGAGCGTCAGCGGGCTCTACCTCGGGCATCCCGCTGCCCGGTACTTCGCGATCGGCCGGATCGGGCGCGACCAGGTCGAGGACTACGCCGCGCGTAAGGGGATGGAGCTTGCCACGGCCGAGCGCTGGCTGCGCCCGAACCTCGCCTACGACCCCAGGTGAGCGCCGTCGTGCAGCGAGAGATCCCAGGAGTACAGTGAGATCATGCGCGTCCTGCTCCTCGTCGTCCTGACCGTCGCGCTCGCCGTGCCTGCGGCCGCGCTCGCCGCGGACGGGCAGCCGAAGAAGGCGCTGACCAAGGCCGGGCTGGCGACCGCGCGGTCGGTCGTCCTCAAGCGCGGCGACCTGGGCACCGGCTTCACCTCGGACGCCCGCGACAAGGACCAGCATCTGCCGAAGGGCGCGCGCTGCGGCGCCCTCGACGAGACCGACCTCACGGTGACCGGGGACGCCGCATCGCCGGACTTCAGCTTCGCCCAGGGGCCGGTGTTCGTCACGGTCGGCTCGACTGCCCAGGTGTACCGCACGCTGCGTGAGGCGAACGCATCCTGGAGCCGCGGGTCGACGAACCAGACGACCACGTGCCTCGGGGACATCATCCGGCTCTCCGCCGGACCGGGCCAGAAGGTCACGGTCGTGTCGGCGAAGAAGGTCCCCTTCCCGTCGCTGTCGCCGAAGACCGCGGCATACCGGATCGTGGTGACCGTCAGGGCCGGCGCCAGCCAGCCCGTTCGCGCATACATCGACGCCGTGATCCTCCAGCACGGGCGGATTCAGTCGGGGCTCCTCTTCACCTCGTTCGGCCGTCCGATCGGCAACACGGACCGCGTCGCGCTCGCCTCGGTCGTCGCCGCGCGCATGGCCAAGGCGGCGAGCCCCAGCGGCCCGATCGCCTAGAGTCAACCCTCCCCCGGAAGGGTGAGCGCGCCTTCGTCCGGGGTGCCGATACCGAGGGACGGTGACTGCGGCAAACCTCGGCTTGATGTGCGCCATCGCGTGCGGCTGCTGGCTGCTGCTCGCGGCCGCGATCCCGATCGGCCGTCACCGAGCCCGGCGGCAGGCCCGCGGCCCGGAGAGCGAGACGATCGGTGGATGGGCCGTGCCTGCCGGCCCGGACCGCGGTTTCGGGGTCGACGATCTCGACGAGGCGGAGGCGCGCGCGCTGCTCCGGTACGGGCTGCGCAGCGGCGATCGCCAGGATCGCGTGGCGGCGGTCACGGCCCTCAGCGGGCTGGCCCGCGACCGCGAGTGGGCGCTCGACGGGCTCGTCGAGGCCCTCGCGTCGGAGCTCGAGACGCCGGAGCGCGTCGCCACCGAGCTCGACCGCCTCGCACCGCGTCCCGGCCCCCGGCTCGTCCCCTTGCTCGGGCATCCGAGCGAGGTCGTTCGCTTCTACGTGGTGCGGCTGCTCTGCCGGTACCCGGACCTCGCCCGCCGTCATGTTCCGCCGCACACCCGCGACGCCTCGCCTCACGTCCGCGCGGCCGCGCTCGAGGCGCTTCGCGCAGCCGGCTCCACAGAGACCCTCCGACGGGCGCTCGAGCTGCTCTCGGACACCCAGCCCTTCGTGCGTGCCCAGGCGTGTCGCACCGCGGCGGCGATCGCAGAGCTTCGTGCCGCGACCTTCGTCGCGCCGATGCTCGGGGACGAGTCGTGGTGGGTTCGCGAGGCTGCCAGGGAGGCGCTCGTCGGCGTCGGGCCCGATGTCGCGCCCGCCGTCTCCGGGCTCGTCGATCACGCCGATCCAACGGTGCGGAAGGGCGCTGCGCTCGTGCTGCAGGACGTCGGCGCGCTCGATGCCTTGACCGAGCGCGCCGAGACCGAGCAGCTCGAGCGGATCCTGGCGGCCGGTGGTGGACGGCTGCGGCGCGCCGCAGCCGAGCGCGCGCGCCGGAGGCTCGAGCTCGCGAAGACGGTCGCGACCCCGCTTGGGCGCGCGTCGTGACGCTCGAGCGCATCCTCCCGCTGCTGGTGCTCGCCTGCGGTGCGTACCTCGCAGTCCTCTACGTCGGCTACTTCGCGCTCGTCGCACTCGGGCACGTCGAAGCGCGCCGGCGGCGACGCGAGCGGGCGATCGACGATGCGGACACGCTTGCCGTTTCGCGCTTCGCACCGGGCGTGAGCATCCTCGTGCCTGCGTACAACGAGGGCGGGGGGCTGGCGGACGCCGTCCGGTCGCTCCTCGCGCTCAGCTACCCGGAGTACGAGGTGATCGTCGTCAACGACGGATCGAACGACGACACCCTCGAACGCCTGGTGGACGCCTTCGACCTCGTCGCGGTCGAGGTGACGTCGCGGGAGATCGTCCCGACCGCTCAGGTCGAGGGCTACTATCGCTCCCCGAGCGACGGCCGCCTCCTCGTGGTCGACAAGGCGAACGGCGGCAAGGCCGATGCGCTCAACGCGGCGCTCAACCACTGCCGGTACCGCTACGTCTGCGGCGTCGACGCCGACATGGCGTTCGCCCCCGGTGCGCTGACGCGCGCGATGCGCGAGATCGCGGGCGATCCCGAGCACGTCGTCGGACTGACCAGCTACTTCGAGAATGCGCGCGACCCCGTGCGCGTCCTGGAAGGAGGGCTGCAGCAGGCATGCCCCGACTCCAGGCCCCTCTTCGCGTTCCAGACGTTCGACTACCTCCGCGCATTCTTCAACAACCGCACCCCGTGGGCGCGGCTCAACTTCATGCTCTGCGCCGCCGGTGCGTTCCAGCTGTGGAGGCGCGATCTCGTCGAGGAGCTCGGTGGGTGGTCGGCCGACTTCACGTGCGAGGACATCGAGCTGACGTTCCGGGTGCACCGCACGCTTCGGGAGCGGGGACGGGCATACCGAATCGCGTGCCTGCCCGACTGCATCGGGGTCACCGAGGGCCCCGACTCGGTCAAGAACCTCGTATCGCAGCGCGAGCGCTGGCAGCGCGTCGTTCTCGAGACGTGCTGGGCGAACAGGCGGATGTGGTTCAACCCCCGCTACGGGACGGTGGGTCTGCTGGGCGTCCCGTACTACCTCGTCTCCGAGATCCTCGCGCCCGTTTTCGAGGTCGTCGCGATCGGCACCCTCCTCGCAGGTGGGATCGCGGGGCTCATCGACTGGCGCGAGTTCGCGCTTCTCGCCGTGCTCATCACGTGCCTCAACAGCGCGCTCACGACCGGGGCGCTCCTGATGCTCGACCTCGAGTCCCGCGCCTACCGTGCCTCGGGCATCGCTCGGCTTCTCGCCCTCATGCCGCTCGAGATGTTCGTGTACCGCCCCATCATGGCGTGGGCGCGCATCAAGGGCACGTGGCGTTTCATGCGCGGCGACCACGGATGGCACAAGTTCGAGCGGAACGTCAAGGCGGGAGCGACGTGAGGCACGCGTCGTGAGGAGGACGAAGGAGGAGGCGCTGCTCCTGGCCGTGTCGCTCGCGGGCCTCGCGATCGCGGCACTGACGATCCGCGCGGCCGTGCCGCCGGACCCCCTGCTCTGGCTCGCCGCCGCCGCCGCGCTCGGCGTCGCGGGCGCGTCCGCCTTTGCCTACGCGCTCGGCCGCGCGGCGTCCCGGAAGATGGCTGCCGCCGAGGACGGCGATCTCGCCGCCGCGCGCGAGCTGATCTCCGCGATCCCGGACGGGATGCTCCTCGTCCAGGCGGGCCGCATCGTGTCGGTCAACCGCCGGCTCTGCGAGCTTCTCGGGTTCGCGCGCTCGGAGCTCGTCGGGCAGGCCCGGCCATTCCCCTTCTGGCCTCCCGAGCTCCGGCACGAGCTCGACGCCTGGCATGCGACGCTCGAGCGCCAGACGGAGCTCGAGGGAGAGCTGACCTTCTGCCGGCGCAACGGCGAGCGGGTGCATGTCGTCGTCGCGAGCCGGCACGTGCCCGGCGAGGGGGACGCTCCGCGGCACGTGCTGACCGTCCGCGACGTGTCGGTCGGCCGGCGGCGCGAGCGTCGACTCGCGGAGCTCTGCGGGCGCGACCCGCACACGGGGCTCCCCGAGCACGCGGAGTTCGAGGTGCTGCTCGGCGGCGCCGTCCGGCGTGCGATCGCCTATCGGGAGTCGCTCGCGGTCGTGCTCGTCGAGCTGAGCGTGGACGGGTACACCGGCCCGGGCGTGTTCGGCCGCCCGGAGGCGCTCGTCGCCGTCGAGCTGTTGGGAGAGCTCGCGCGCGCCGACGACGTGCTCGCCCGGACGGGGGAGGGTGAGCTTGCGTGGGTCCTGCCCGCGACCGACGGCCACGGCGCGGTCGGTGCGGTCGCCCGAGCCCGCACGGCGCTCGCGGCCCTTCCCGGAGTCGCGCTGACCGTGGGAATCTGCGACCTCGCGACCGCAGGCGACGCGCTCGCCCTTTGCGCCTATGCCGACCGAGCGCTCGTCGACGCGCGCGGGCAGGGCGTGGGCGGCACCGCGCAATTCCCCGCCGTCGTCGTCGCCGCCTAGCGCAGGCAGCTCCCTCGCCACGGGGCGTTTTCCGCCACTGTTCGGCGTCGCGCGTCGGTGGTAGCGTCAGCGCGTGCTTTTCGGAGCGACAGGCCGTCTGTCCCTCCTTCGCCGGAATCGTGGTTTCGCCCTGCTCTTCTGGGCGACGGCCGGGTCGGCGGTCGGCTCGTACCTCGCCGCGCTCGCGCTGTCGGTCCACGTCTACGACGAGACCGGATCGGGTCGGTGGCTCGCCGCGCTCCTCATCGCCGACTTCCTCCCGATCGTCCTGATCGGGCTGACCATGGGTCCGCTCGTCGACCGCCTGTCGCGCAAGCGGCTGATGATCGCGTCCGACCTCGTCCGGGCGGTGACGTTCGTCGTGCTTGCCGTTCGTGGACGAGCCGAGCGCCATCGTCGCGGTCGCGGCGGTGAACGGCATCGCGACCGGGTTCTTCCGGCCTGCCGTCTGGGCCGGCCTCCCGAACCTCGTCTCCGACGACGAGCGCGAGCAGGCGACGTCGCTCTTGACCACGGTCGAAAACGTCGCCTGGACAATCGGGCCTGCGGTCGCCGGCCTGCTGCTCGCCTCGGACGGCGTCGACCTCGCGTACTGGACCAACGCGGCGACGTTCCTCCTCTCTGCCGTGCTCGTCTCGCGAATCTCGGGAAGCGCGCTCCGCTCCGACGCCCCGATCACGAAGGGCCACTGGAGCGAGCTCCGCGAGGGGCTCGGGCTCGTCGTCAGCTCGCGTCACCTCGTGACGGTGCTGGTCGTCTGGAGCACGGCGGCCGTCGCCACCGCGTGCATCAACGTCGCCGAGGTCATCTTCGCGAAGCACGACCTGGAAGCGGGCAACATCGGGCTCGGCCTCCTCGTGAGCGCGACGGGGGTCGGCCTCGTGATCGGGAGCTTCTTCGCCGCCTCGGCACTCGGCGCGCTCGGCATGCGCCGCGTGTACCCCGGGGCGCTCGCGTTGATGGCTGCGGGATTCGGGCTCGCGTCCGCCTCGCCCACCATCGTGCTCGCCGCGGTCCTTGCCGCTGTTGCCACAATAGGAAACGGAGCTGCAATAGTCTGCAACCAGGTGCTCGTCCAGCGCGGGGCGCCGGACGCGATGCGCGGGCGGGCGCTCGCCGTCCTGATGTCGACGTACTACGCGATCCTCGGGCTCTCGATGGCGGGAGGCGGCCTGCTCGTGGATGCCGTCGGCGCCAGGGCGTCGTGGGCGGTCGCGAGCGGCATCTTCCTCGTCGCGGCGGCGCTCGCGGTCGTCCTCACCGCGCGGCTGCGCGAGGTGGAGGAGCCAGCGCGCGCGCCGAGCGGGCTCGAGCGGATCAGGACGCTGATGGACGAGATCGACGACACGCGGCAGCGCGAGCAGCAGCGGGCAGCGGCCGAGATCGCGGTGCTCGCGCCACGCGACGCCGAGAGCCGGTCGACGCCGTAGAGTCACTCCAGATGGTTGATCGGCAATCGGCGCGAACCGGATGGCGTCCCAGACGCTGCGCCGGTTCGCCCCGTCCGGGCACGGCCCGTACCGTCGGGTACTGGCCGCGCCCGGCCGGTGCGCCCGACTTGGTCTGGGACGTCCCCGGACGTCACGCCAATTACCGATCAAAAACCATCTAGATGGCAGCCCGCGGCTGGACGCAGGACGAGCTCGTCGCCGGCGTCCTCGCCGGAGACCGGCGTGCGCTCGCCCGCTCGATCTCCCTCGTCGAGGACGGCGAAGAGGAAGGGGCCGAGATCGTCCGTCGCGTCTACCCGAGCACGGGCCGGGCCGCTTCGGTCGGCGTCACGGGGCCGCCCGGCGTCGGCAAGTCGTCGCTCGTGAGCGCACTCGTCCGCCACGTCCGCGGCCTCGGCAGGAGCGTCGGCGTCGTGTCGGTCGACCCGTCGAGCCCGTTCACCCGGGGGGCTCTGCTCGGCGATCGGATCCGCCTCGCCGACCACTTCCTCGACTCGGATGTCTACATCCGCTCGATGGGAACGCGCGGGCATCTCGGCGGCCTCGCCGAGGCGACGCTCCAGACACTCCTGCTCGTCGACGCGTCCGGAAAGGACGTGGTCTTCCTCGAGACCGTCGGCACCGGTCAGAGCGAGGTGGAGGTGATCGGGATCGCCGACGTCGTCCTCCTCGTGCTGATGCCCGGATCGGGCGACGCCGTGCAGGCCCTCAAGGCGGGGATCATGGAGATTCCCGACGTCATCGCCGTCAACAAGATGGACCACCCCGCGGCGAGGACCATGCTCCAGGACGTGCGCTCGATCGTGGCGCTCGATCCGGTTCGCGAGCGGCGGCCGGCGATCCTCCTGACGGAGGCGCTCCGCGGCGAGGGCGTGGTCGAGGTGTGGGAGGCCGTCGAGGCGCGCCGGGGTGAGCTCGCCGAGCGGGGCGAGCTCGACGCGCGGCGCGAGCGTACTCTGAGCGGCGAGGTCGAGGCGCTCGCCGTCGCACGGGTCAGGCGGCTCGTCCGGCAGGCGATGCGGGAGGACGAGGCAGTGCGGGGGCTGGTCGAGCGCGTGCAACGCCGGGAGGTCGACCCGCTGACGGCCGTCGGGGCGGTCGTGGCTGCCGTGACAAGCCGGCACGAGTCGTGAGCGAGCGTCCCACGATCGCCGACGTGCGCGCCGCGCAGGAGAGGCTGCACGGCGTCGCGCGCGTGACGCCCGTGTACTCCTCGGAGACGCTCTCGCGCCTCTCCGGGCGGACCGTCCTGCTCAAGGCCGAGAACCTGCAGCGCACCGGTGCGTTCAAGATCCGCGGCGCCTACAACACGATCGCGCAGCTGTCGGCGGACGAGCGGAGCCGCGGCGTCGTCACCGCCAGCGCGGGGAACCACGGCCAGGCCGTCGCCTGGGCGGCGCGCGAGGCGGGCATCGCCGCGACGATCTTCGTCCCGGAGGCGGCTCCGATGGCGAAGGTCGAGGCGGCGCGGGGGTACGGAGCGACGGTCGAGCTGGCAGGAGAGGGGTTCGACGAGACGGTCGCGGTGGCGCGGGCTCGCGAGGACGAGACGGGCGCGACCTTCGTCCACGCCTTCGAGGACGCGCGCGTCATCGCCGGTCAGGGCACCCTCGGCCTCGAGCTCGCGGGCCAGCTGCCCTCGGGCGAGCTGACGGTCGTGATCCCCGTCGGAGGCGGCGGGCTCGCGTCCGGTATCGCGATCGCGCTCGACGCGCTCCGGCCCGAGGTCAGGGTCGTGGGCGTGCAGTCGGCGGCCTGCGCCCCGCTCGCGGGGAGGGAACCGGCCGGAGCGACGATCGCGGACGGCATCGCCGTCAAGCACCCCGGCACCCTCACACGCGAGATCCTCGCGGCGCTGATGGACGACGTCGTGGTCGTGGACGAGGAGGAGATCTCACAGGCGATCGTGCTCCTCCTCGAGCGCTCGAAGCTCGTGGTCGAGGGAGCCGGCGCCGCGCCGGTGGCGGCCATCCTCGCCGGTCGGGTCGACAACGGAGGGCCGGCGTGCGCGGTCCTCGCCGGCGGGAACATCGACGCGACGACGATGAGCTCGGTGATCCGGTACGGGATGACCGCGTCAGGGCGCTACCTGGTCGTCGCCCTGCTGATCCCCGACCGTCCAGGCGAGCTTGCCCACATCGTCGGGCTCATCGCGGAGCAGCGGGCGAACATCCTCGCGATCCAGCACCATCGCGAGGGCCGCAACATCGGCGTGCTCGAGACGGAGGCGGAGCTGACGCTCGAGACCCGCGGGGAGGAGCACGCGCAGACGCTGATCCGCGCGCTTGCAGACGCTGGATACACGGTCCGGCGCCTGCGCTGAGGAGACGTAGACTCGCCGCGTGATCGCCTGCGCGCAGTGCGCACGGGAGAACCCGGACGATGCCGGGTTCTGCAACGGCTGCGGTGCGCCGCTCGCCGCCGAGCCCCGGACGCGCGAGGAGCGGAAGGTCGTCACCGCGGTGTTCGTGGACCTCGTCGGCTCCACTGCGCGTGCCGAGCGCCTCGACCCGGAGGACGTTCGCGCGCTGTTGCGCCGGTATCACGAGACGCTCCGCCGCGAGCTCGAGCGGTACGGCGGCACCGTCGAGAAGTTCATCGGCGACGCCGTGGTCGCCGTGTTCGGCGCGCCGACGGCGCACGAGGACGATCCCGAGCGGGCCGTCCGTGCCGCGCTCGCCGTGCGTGACTCGATCGCCGCGCTCAACGAGCGCGACGACGCGCTCGACCTTCACGTGCGGGTCGGTGTCGCGACCGGCGAGGCGCTCGTCGCGCTCGACGCGCGCACGACGGCCGGGGAGTCGATGGTCGCCGGCGACGTCATGAACACCGCGGCGCGGATCCAGGCGGCGGCGCCCGTCGACGGGATCCTCGTCGGCGCCGCGACGCACCGCGCGACGGAGCGGCTGATCGTCTACCACGCGCACGACCCGGTCGACGCCAAGGGGAAAGCCGAGCCGGTCCCGGTGTGGGAGGCGGTCGAGCCCGTTGGTCGCGTGGGCGAGCCCGCGGGCGAGCCGACGTCGGCGCTAGTCGGGCGCGAGCACGAGCGGGCGCTTCTGCTCGGCGCCTTCGCGCGCGTCCGGGTCGACCGCTCCCCGCAGCTCGTCACGCTCGTCGGCGTGCCGGGGATCGGCAAGAGCCGGCTCGTCGCGGAGCTCGGCCAGGCAGTGGCGGACGACGACGAGATCATCACCTGGCGCTACGGGCGCTGCCTGCCGTACGGTGAGGGCGTCACCTTCTGGGCGCTCGGGGAGGTCGTCAAGGCGCAGGCCGGGATCCACGAGAACGACTCGGCCGAGGCGGCGTCGCGCAAGCTGGCCGCGATGGTCGACGAGATCGTCCCCGAAGGCGAGCGGCGCAGGATCGACTCGAGCCTGCGCCCGCTCGTCGGGCTCGTGCCAGAGGACGTCGCACTCTCCGATCGGCGCGCCGAGCTCGCCGCCGGATGGCGGATGTTCTTCGAGGTGCTCGCCGAGCGGAGACCGCTGGTGCTCGTGTTCGACGATCTCCAGTGGGCCGACGAGGGCATGCTCGAGCTCGTGGACGGGCTCGTCGAGCTGGTCGAGGGCGTCCCCCTGCTCGTCGTCTGCTGTGCACGGCCGGAGCTGCTCGAGCGGCGCCCGGAGTGGGGTGGCGGCAAGCGCAACGCGCTCACGGTCTCGCTCGGGCCGCTGACGCCGGACGAGACGGAGCGCCTGGTGGAGTCGCTGCTCGGCCGCGACCCTGCCGACGAAGCGCTTCGCGCCTCGGTCGTCGAGCGGGCCGGCGGGAACCCGCTGTACGCCGAGGAGTTCGTCCGGATGCAGACCTCGGGCGGCGCGACCTCCGAGCTCCCGGACACCGTGCTCGGGATCGTCGCTGCGCGCGTCGACCTCCTGCCGCCGGCCGAGAAGGAGCTCCTGCGCGACGCGGCCGTGATGGGGACCGTCGTCTGGTCGGACGGCCTTCGGGCCGTCTCCGGGCACGACCGGGACGAGGACGTCGGGGACCTGCTGCGCTCGCTCGGACGCAAGGAGTTCCTCCGCCGCGAGCGACACTCGGCGGTTGCGGGGGCGACACAGCACGCCTTCGTGCACGGTCTCGTGCGCGATGCGGTCTACGCGCAGCTGCCGCGGCCCGACCGGGTCGAGCGCCACGTTCGCGTCGCGCGCTGGATCGAGACCCTGCCGGACGACCGCCGGGAGGACCGCTCGGAGCTGCTCGCCCACCACTACGTCCAGGCGATCGAGGTCGCGCGCAGCGCCGGGCTCGACGCCGCCGAGCTGCAGCCGGCCGCAGCCGCCGCGCTGCGTGAGGCGGGGCTCCGCGCGTTCGCGATCGGCGCGTTCCCGGCCTGTGTTCGCGCCCTGCGCGCGGCCGCCGCCTGGTCGAGCGACGGTCTCGACCCACGGGCGCTGCGCGTGCTCGGCAAGGCGCTCGTGTTCACGGAGCAGAGCGGCGGCGAGGAGCTCCTCCGCGCGTTCGACATGCTCCTGGCCCAGGGCTCGAACGGTGAGGCGGCTGCCGTCGCCGTCGACCTCGCACATTCACTCTGGCAGCACGGCGACGGTCTCGGCACTGCAGAGTGGTCCGCGCGAGGCGTGGAGCTGATCGAGGGGGAGCCGCCGTCCCACGACCACGCTCACGTGCTCGCGCAGGTTGCCCGGCTCGAGATGCTGGCGGGCCGGCAGGAACGGTCGATCGTCATCGCCGACCGCGCGATCGAGCTCGCGACGTCGGTCGGCGCCGAGGGCCCGCGGGCGTCCGCGCTCATCACGAAGGCGACATCCCGCGCGAACGCCGGGGACTACGAGAACGTGCGCGAGGATCTCGAGGAGGCGCGCAGGCTGACCCTCGAGTACGACCCCAGCGAGGTGAGCCGGGCGTACATCAATCTCTCCAGCATCGTGCTCGACTTCGGCGATCTTGCCGGCGCGATCGCTGTCGCACGAGAGGGGCTCGCCCACAACGTCCGCGCCGGGACCGCGGGTGGGACGGGCGGCTTCGCGTCAGGCAACCTCTGCGAGGCGTGCTTCCTCGCCGGGGAGTGGGAGGAGGCGGAGGCGATCGCGAACGCCGAGCTCGAGCGGGCGCGGAAGGTCGGCGGGTTGTACTACGAGCCATTCTTCCGATTTGTGCTCGCCGAGCTCGGCCTCGTGCGGTCGGGCCTTGCCGACGAGGCTGCCGTCGTCGCGCGCCGAGCGGTCGAGCTCGGGTACTCGCGCGGCGACGACCAGGCGGTGCTCCCGTGCCTCTCGACGTCGTCCTGGGTTCTCGCCCGCACCGGCCACGAGGACGAGGCGCGCACCCTGCTCGACGACTTCCTCGCGCGGCGGCGAGGCAACCCCCGCGGGGTGATGCCCGGGTACTGGATGGTCTACGTGTCTCTCGCGCTCGAACGGCGTGGGTCGACGCGGCGCGCTCGCCTCGCTGGACGAACGGCCCGGCCCTCGGTTCCTCGAGGCGGCGCTGGAGATCGACTCGGGTCGCTTCGCAGAGGCAGCGGCGACGCTTCGCGAGATCGGCACACCGCAGCTGGAGGCCGAGGTGCTCGTACTCGCCGCGCGGGCAGGGAACGGCAGGGCGCTCGGCCGCGCGCGCGAGCTGCTCCGCGGGCTCGGCGCGGGCGCCCTCCTGCGTCAGCTCGACGCCGAAGCGCCGGACGTCAGTTCCCGCAGCGGCGGAAGCTGACCGTCGTCGCGCCGCGGTCGAGCCAGTCGGCCATGCCGCCGTCGACGACCGGGCGCGCGTCGAAGCCCTTCGCGCGGAGGACGCTCGCGGCGATCGCGGCGCGCGGGCCCGCGTTGCAGATCGTCACGATCGGCCTGTCGTCGGGCAACCCCGGGCAACACGTCCGCATCAAGCGGTACGGGACGTGGCGACTCCCAGGGATGTAGCCCTCGTCGCGCTCGTCGTGCTCGCGAACGTCGATCACGGTCGCGCCGGCCTCGATCAGGCCCTCGAGCTCGTCGACCGTCGCGTGCGCGGTCGTCTCGGGGCCGCTTCCGAGCACGTAGCCGGCGACGGCGAGGATGGCGACGGAGCTCAAGCCCTCGATGCCGCGCGCGGCATCGGCCGCGTCCGCGGCGAGCACGGTGACCGGTGTCGACGCATCGAGCACGAAGCCCGCTTTCGTCGAAAAGCTCGTGCCGGAGACCGGGACGCTGAACGCACCGGGCAGATGGCCCGCCAGGTGGTCGGAGACCGAGCGCACGTCGAGCAGCTGCGAGCCCGGCGCGGGCAGCGGAAGCTCGGTCGTCGGCGACTGCGCACCGAGAAACGGTCCCCGGTTGAGCTCGACGATCCGCGCGACGTTCGGCGGCTTCGGCACCGAGACGGCGGCGGACTCCGCGACGAACGCGTCCAGCTCCGTGATCGAGGCCATCGGGTTGAAGCGCCGCTCGAAGCCGATGGTCGTCGAGCCGCGCGAGCTCATCGCGACGCCGCAGAGCGACCCGGCGACGTGCCCGGGGAACACCTCGACGCCGTCGGGCAGCTCCATCAGCCGCCGAAGCGAGCGAAAGAGCCCCTCGGCGCCCTCGCTCGCGCCGACCGCGAGGTCGGGGCGCGCCGCGTCGCCGACGAAGAGCGAGTCGCCGGTCAGGACGAGCCACGGCTCGTCCGCGCGCGTCCGGTCGATCACCGCGAGGCAGCAGTGCTCGGGTCTGTGGCCAGGCGTGTGGATGCAGCGGAGCGTGACGTTGCCGACGGTGAACTCGGCGCCGTCCTCGAGCGCGTCGTGGGGATACGCGACCTGCGCGGCGGGGTGGATGCTCACAGGGACGTCGTGCTCGAGCGCGAGTCGGCCGTGGCCCGAGACGTGGTCGGCGTGCGTGTGGGTCTCGACCGTCCGGACGAGCCGGACCTCGAGCCGGTCGGCCTGCGCGAGGACGTGCTCGATCGCGTAGGGCGGGTCGACGACGACCGCTTCGCCGGCCTCCTCGCAGCCGACCAGGTACGAGGCGCAGCCGAGGTCGTCGTTCAGGATCTGCGCGAAGAGCACCGCCGGACGACGGTAGCAACGGATGCCGCTATCGCTCTTGAAGTGGGCGGCGCCGCAGGAGCCGCAGGACCAGGAAGCTCGCGGCGATGACCACGAGACCGACCCCCCCGGCGGCGAGGGCGCGGTCGATGTGCTGTGAGGGTGCCTCGCTGCCCTCGGCGGGGAGCACCGTCAGGCCCGCGTCCCAGCGAACGCTCTCCCCGTCGTCGTACCCCTGGGTTGCCTTGAAGATCTCCGTGCCTGCGCGCGTCCGCGCCGTGACGGCGAGCGGGAACGCGACTGTGCGCTCCCCCTCGATGCGCCCGCCGGTCCAGCGAGCCCGACCCTCTGTCAGCGCGAGCTTCCAGCCGTCCGGCGGCGTCGCCGAGGCGAGCTCGACGCCCGGCGGCGCCTCGACCTCCAGCGAGACGGTGGCGTGCGGCGGGCGCTCGTTCGGCATCTCGAAGGTGATCGTCGCCTTTGCCCCGGCGTCGACGAACGGAGGCGTCAGGGTGACGTGCGCGTCCGCGCGCGACGCCGCGACGAGGCCCCAGAGCGCGGTGAAGAGCACCACCGCGGCCCACGGGCGCGGTGCTCGACGCGGAGCGGCTAGCGGACGGTCGATCGGCGCCATGGGTGTGGCCCCCTCCTGGGCCACTGCCGAGGATAACCACGGCGCGTGGTGGGCGGGAGCGCGGCGGTGAGGTGTCCGACTGAAGTCGGACACCTGCTCGCGCAGGTGGCTGGGGCTCTGAGGCCCCGCGAGCGGGGCCTCAGAGCCCGAGATGCTTCGCGATCACCATGCGCTGCACCTCGTTCGTGCCCTCGCCGATCTCGAGGATCTTCTGGTCGCGGTAGAGGCGCGAGATCGGGAACTCGTCCATGAAGCCGTAACCGCCGTGGATCTGGAGCGCCTGGTTCACGACGCGGTGCGAGAGCTCGCCCGTGTAGAGCTTCGCCATCGCCGCCTCGAGCGCGAACGGGCGGCCCCGGTCCTTGAGCCACGCCGCCTTGTAGACGAGCTGCCGGCCCGCCTCGATCTCGACGGCCATGTCGGCGAGCTTGAACCCCACGGCCTGGAACTTCGCGATCGGCCTGCCGAACTGCCGGCGTTCCTGCGCGTACGCCTCGGCGAGGTCGTAGGCGCCCTGGGCGAGCCCGACGCCCATCGCGGCCACCGAGATGCGCCCGCCGTCGAGGATCTCGAGGAACTGGTGGAAGCCCTTGCCACGGGGGCCGAGCAGGTTGGCCTCGGACACCGCGCAGTCCGCGAACGTGAGCTCACGGGTGTCGGAGGCCCTCCAGCCGAGCTTGTGGAGCGGCTCGGAGACGACGTACCCGGGCGTCCCGTTCTCGACGACGACGTTCGAGACCTCGTCCTCGCCGGTGCGCGCGGTGATCGTCACACCCCAGGTGAGCTCGGTGCCCGCGTTGGTGATGAACATCTTCGAGCCGTTGACGACCCACCGGCCGTCCCGAAGCTCCGCGGTAGTGCGGGTTGCTCCCGCGTCGGAGCCGGCGTCCGGCTCGGTGAGGCCGAATGCCGCGAGCCGTCGGCCCGACGCGAGGTCGGGCAGCCAGCGCTGCTTCTGCTCCTCCGAGCCGAAGAGGTAGACGGGCATCGTCCCGAGCGACGTGTGAGCGGCGACGGTGATCGCGACGGACGAGTCGATTCGCGTGAGCTCCTCGATCGCGATCGCGTAGGACACCGTGTCCCCGCCGGCGCCGCCGTATGCCTCGTCGATCGGGATCCCCATCAGCCCGAGCTCGGCCATCTCCCGCACGAGCTCGACGGGGAAACGCCCCTCGCGGTCGAGCTCCTCCGCGACGGGTGCGACCCGGTCGCGCGCGAACGAGCGGACCGTGTCGCGGATCAGCTCCTGCTCGGAAGTGAGGTCGAAGTCCACGCGCGCGGGATCGTAGCCGCGCCTCGTCTGCCGGGCCGGGCCACGCTGGCCGGCGAGCTATCGGTCGATGGCGCGATACCGCCGCACCGCGAGCGGGGCGAAGACGACGAGCAGCACGACGATCCACACGCTGGACATGAGCAGCGCACGCTCGCTCGGGAACGAGTCCGACGGATACGGGTTCGGGTTCCCCAACGGGTTGTAACGCCGCTGACCTCTGGTTCGCTCCGATCCCCGTCACCGCCTGATCTGCGGCCCACATACCGCACGAGACGCAAGGCTCCCTCCGCGTTTCGCTCCGGGCCTGCCGCGATTGTGCGAGTTGTTGCGACCTGTTACGGTCGCGTCAAAGCGACTAGGGGGTGCGCCATGAACAGGAAGGCGTCAATCACCGTGATCACCGCGATCGGCGTGATCGCGGCGACGCTGATCGTGGTTATCTCAGCGTCGGGTGCCAACCCTGACAGTTCGGCAAACCAGCTCGTCGGCACGTGGCAGCTGACGGTCAATCGCGGCCCGGCGCTACCGCCGGTGAAGGGGCTGACCACATACACGTCCGATGGCACGCTCATCGGGACCGGCAACACCGTCCTCCGTGGCCCGGCGCACGGCGCATGGGAGCACGTGAGCGGCCGGGTCTACGCCGATACGCACTACTTCTTCAGGTTCGATTCGACCGGGACGCTCCTGGGGTCCCAGAAGATCAGAGAGACCGTGGAGCTCTCGCATGACGGCGACTCGTACACGGCAATAGCAAGTTCCGATCAGTTCGATCCAAACGGAAACCTCACCGCCAGCGGACTACCAGCGACCATCACGGCGACACGGATCAAAGTCGAACCACTGCCGTAGGCATAGGCGGGAAGGGAACAGGCGTCTACAGTCGAGGTTCTTCCAGAGAACACGAAACCCCGCACTGCGCGTGGTCGTGAGCGAAGCTTTGATTGGATCGCGGAGTTGTTGGCCCCGATCCCCGTGCCCGCCTGACCCCGGCGACATACCCGCTTGAGCTGAGGGAGGTCGGAGACGGCCTCCCTCGCGTTGCAGGACCCTCGCTCCCCGCCTGCGGCCGGGTGGCCGGGCCGGGGCAGCGGGGTCAACACAGCCCGACAGCCGGAAAGCCGGAGAACGCCGTGCAGTCAGCTCGTAAGGCGGCTCCAAGAAAGCGGGATACTTCACTACGACCCCCAATGGACGCCAAGACGCTCTTGATCGAAATCGCGCGCTGCCCGAACGTGCGACTCGCCTTGAAGGACGAATCTCACCCGTGTCGGCGCGTCGTCGCTGCACAGAACGTCCCCGACCTCCCCCGATTCCCACACCAACTCCCGGAGCCCTGGAATGGCCGCATCGAGTCGGCACCAATCCTCTTCGTGAGTTCCAACCCGTCGTTCAATCCGTCGGAGAGGTTCCCGACCATGGGATGGGCGGATCAGACGATCGAGGCGTTCTTCACGACCCGGTTCGACCGCACCTACCCAAACGTTCGCTATTGGAACGTCGTGCGCTCGATCGCACGCGCGATCCTCGGCAGGGAGCCTCGCCCTGGGTACGACTATGCGCTCACCGAGGTGGTCCGCTGCAAGTCGTGGAATGAGAAGGGAGTGCCTGAGGCCCTCGCGACCTGCACCGGGCTCTACCTCGAACGGACGTTCCAGGTTGCTGGGGCGAAGGTCGTCATCGCTTTGGGGAGAGTGGCTCGCGAGGGCATCGCGTCCCATGTCGGTTGCAGAAGTGAAATAGGGCTCCGGCGTCGAATGTTCGACATCGGTGGCCGCGAGCGCGCCGTGCTCATGCTCGGCCACCCGTCCAGCGCCCAGCGGCAGACACCGACGAAGGCCGAGGTGACGAGACTCGGCCTGAAGGAACGTTAGGTACTTGACGGCTGACCCAGTCAATGAGTGGCATGGCCGCGCCTGAGAGGGTCTAGTGGCCCGCCCACACGTCGGATGCGGCTGCGGGTGTTGGACGGTGCCTGGGCTCCTACTGGCCCTGGCGCTGCTCCGGCTGGCGCAAAGGGGTGCCCGGGGAACTACCTCACCGAGATCAACCTCCTCCTCCAGGTGTCGCGCTTGCTCGGCAGGCTCAAGCTGCGCCATGTCGAGCCGCCGGAGTTCGTGCTGGGCGTCCTGCGAACGGACAGCCTGGCGACGCGCGGCACGCCGGCCGCGAGCCTCGCCGTCGGCCCGAAGCTCCGGAAGGACACGGCCGAGCTCGTCGAGGACGACATCTACGACGTCGTGCCGGTCGAGACCGAGAAGCGGGGCGCGTACGAGGAGCTGAAGCGCGACGGGACATTCGATCTCGTGATCGGCAATCCGCCGTATGTCGCCGAGGCGAACAACAAGCCGCTGTTCGACCGCCTCCGCGCGATCCCGGCCTGGAAGGGTACATACAAGGGGAAGACCGACTACCTCTACTACTTCCTCCTCCTCGCCATCGAGAAGCTTCGGCCCGGAGGCACGCTCTGCGTGATCGTCCCGGCCGGATGGATGAACGCCGGCAACGCCGACTTCCTGCGCGAGCGACTTGCCTCGGAGCTGACCCTGCGCGAGCTGTACCTCTTCGGGAGCTATCGCGTGTTCGCAGCCGACCAGGGACGGCGCCGACGCCGACCGTCGAGAGCGCAATCCTCGTCGCGACGAAGGGCGCCGCGCCGAAGGGGCACAAGCTCCGCGTTGTGGCGCTCGAGGACGAAGGCGCGATCGCGGGGATGACGCGCGCGGAGCTGCTCGCCGAGATGGAGCGGCAATTCGGAGGTCGCCAGGGACGGCGTCGCGGGATGCATGTGCACGACCTTGCTCAGGCGTCTCTGCGATCGAGCGTGCCCTGGCCGGTGAAGCATCGCGCGGATGACGTTGCGAGCCGGCTTGTCGCCCATCTGGAGCTCGCGTTGGAGGATCCCGAACGTCCGATTGAGAGGTTGGTGGAGGCCTGGAAGTCGTTTATGGGGATCCAGACCTGTGCAGACGCCTACACGACGAAACTGCGCCGTGGACTTCCAGCCGATGTCCGCACAAGGCTCGAGCGTGAAGGCGTGACTCCAGGCGATCCGATCTACGCGCTGCCACCTGGATCCGAGCGCAGCGAGCCCTGGTCGAGTAATCCGGAAGTGCTCGTACGGAGCCCCGAGCCGGAGGGAGTGCTGTATGGCACAGTTGACGACGACGAGTACGTCAACCTGATCCGCCTCACACGCAACGCAGCGCCTTCCCGCCCTGTTCTCGACGCAGTCGAACGGTGGAAGCCGGTGCTGGAACGCCGCGCAGAGATTGCGCGCAATCCCCGACGGAACTGGTGGGAGACCGGTTGGCCGCGAGACGATACGGACATCGTCGCGCCCAAGGTGATCGCACTGCACCGGACCGATCGCGGGAGGTTCGCGCTCGACGAGGAGGGAAGCTGGGCGCCGACGGGGCGGATGTGTGTGATCGTGGGGAAGCAACCAGACGCACCCGTCGCGTACCTCGCGGGGCTGCTCAACAGCGAGCTAGTCGACCTGTGGTACGGACTGCGTGGGCGAACACCGCGCGATATATGGCGAGACTACGAGCCGAAGCCGCTCAAAGCGGTGCCCTATCGCCGCCCCGAGGGCGATCCGCGGGCGGACAAGATCGCCGCGCTCGTCCGCGAGATCGCGGCGAACCGGACGGCGCTCCTGCCGCACCGACCCTTCGTCCGCGACCTCGGCGGCACGGTGAAGGACCCGTGGCGAACCGGTCAGGTCGTCGCCGACCGCCCGGCGACCGTCGCGGCGCTCCCGAAGCGGCAGACGGTCTCGGTGCGACTCGACCCGGCGCTGACGGTCGAGGGGTCGCCATCGGGCAAGGCGCGCCGCGTCGAGCCCGGCGTGCTCGCCTTCCGTCGCGGCGGTGCGGAAACGGGCCGCGTCGTCGGCGAGGGCCGTCGCCTGGACCTCCTCGAGGAGATCGTCGGACAGCGGTCGGTCGACGAAGTCGGCGCCGTGCTGCTGCCGCGGGACCTCGACCGATTCGAGGCCGACGCCACCGAGCGCCTCGCCACCGTGCAGGGTCTGCTGGACGACGGGCGCGCGAGGGTCGAGCGGGTCGAGCGCCTCGTCTGCGCGCTCTACGGCCTCGATGCCGATCTGACTGAGGCGGTCGTCGAACACGCTGTCGCGCGTGCGCGACGTGCGATGCCCACGGGCGAGTAGCCTCGTGCCATGACGGGCGAGCTCGACCCGAAGGCGATGGCGACCCTGTCGGGCGGGCACCTGTCGGTCGACTTCGCGTCGGGCGCCGTCCCCGCGCTCCTGCCGTTCCTCTCCCACGAGTTCGACCTCTCGTACACGGCGACGGCAGTCCTGATGCTGGCGGTGCTCGTCTCCTCGTCTCTGCTCCAGCCGCTGTTCGGCCTGTGGTCGGATCGCCGCGGCGCGATGTGGCTCCTGCCCGGCGGCGTCGCGCTCGCCGGCGTCGGAACGGGCCTCGCGGCGGTCGCCCCGAGCGTACGTGCTCGTCGTCGCGCTGTTCTTCGCGGCCGGAGTGGGCATCGCCGCGTACCACCCGGAGGGCGCGAAGTTCGCGGCGTATGCGAGCGGCCGCAAGAGGGCGAGCGGGATGTCGTACTTCAACATCGGCGGGAACTCCGGGTACGCGCTCGCGCCGATCCTGATCACGCCGCTCGTCATCTGGCTCGGCCTCGAGGGAGCCCTCTTCGCGATGGTGCCGGTCGTGGCGTTCGCCGTCATCCTGCTGCGCGTGCTGCCGTCCCTGCGCCGGCTCGCCCCGGCCCAGGTCGGGCACCGGGTGACGGCCGGCGACGACGATCGCCGGGCGATGTTCCTGCTCTCCCTCGTCATCGGGCTGCGGAGCGTCGCCTGGTTCGCGCTGCTCGCGTTCGTGCCGCTCTGGATCGTCGCGAACGGCGGCACCGAGGGCGAGGGTGGCCGCGAGCTCGCGCTGATGCTCGTCTCGGGCGCCGTCGGCACGCTCGTGCTCGGCCCGGTCGCAGATCGCGTCGGGCTGCGGCGCACCCTCCTCGTGACCCAGACCGCGCTGCCCGGGCTGATCGTCGTGTTCGTGGCCGTCGGTGGCGCGGTCGGCACGCTCGCCCTGATGCTGGTCGGGCTCTCCGTGGTCGGAACCTTCGGCGTGACGATGGTGCTGGGCCAGCTCTACCTGCCCCGTCGGGTCGGCCTGGCGAGCGGGCTCACGATCGGGCTCTCGATGGGAATCGGCGGGATCGCCGCCGTCATGCTCGGCGCGGTGGCGGACGCGATCGACCTGGAGACGGCGCTCTACGTCGCAGCGGCCGGGCCTGCGATCGGCGCGGTGGTCTGTCTCTTCCTGCCGGCTCCTGCCCCGAGGCGCATGCCGCAGGTCGAGCCCGCGCCCGCCGCGATTGTCTAGGCTTGCCGATTGAACGGTCAGTCAATGAGGAGGCGACCATGACGGTGCAGGAGTTCTTCGAGAAGCTGCCGGAGAAGGCGGACCCGGCCAAGACGGCTGGGATGAACAACACCTACGTGTTCGACGTCGACGGCGTCGGTCAGTGGACGGTTGCCGTCGAGGACGGCGCGGTGAGCGTGACCGAGGGCGCGAGCGAGGCCGACTGCACGCTCTCGGCGAGCGAGGAGACGCTCGTCAAGATCGCCAACGGGGAGGCGAACCCCACCACCGCCTACATGACCGGGAAGCTCAAGATCTCCGGCGATATGGGCGCCGCCCTCAAGCTGCAGAAGCTGTTCTGACCTTGTTTGCGAGTGGGATTCCGCAGAAGCGGAAACCCCACCGCTCGGATCCCCGCCTGCGGCGGGGCAGATCCCTGAAGGCCAGTGTCATGCTGCGTGGGGTGCGCGGGTTCGCTCTCCCTGAAGGTGCCTTTGTGGCTTGCGGCGCTTGTGCGGCCCGCGTGTGTGAAGGGGACCGGCCGGTGTGGCTTGAGAGGAGCGTGCTTCGGCCCCACTGGGCTATGCCCACCGACCGATCCCGGTCTCTCCTCCCTGAAAGGAGATCGTTTCATGGTGACGATCGGGATTGATGCGCACAAGCGGACGCACACCCTTGTCGTGATCGACGAGCAGGGCCGCCAGCTTGCGCAGCGCACGCTTGGCACCAGCTCCAGCGACCATCTCGCGCTGGTGGGCTGGGCGGCCGGCTACGGCGAGCACAGGCTGTGGGCGGTCGAGGACTGCCGGCACCTCTCACGCAGGCTCGAACGCGACCTGCTCAGCGCCGGCGAGCGGATCGTGCGCGTGCCACCGAAGCTGATGGCACATGCCCGCGACGGGGCGCGCAGCTACGGCAAGTCAGACGCGATCGACGCGTTGGCGGTCGCGCGCGCCGCACTCCGAGAACCCTCGCTCCCCGTTGCTCGCCTGGACGGCCCAGACCGCGAGCTACGGCTGCTCGTCGACCACCGCGAAGACCTGGTGGCAGAGCGAACACGGGTGATCAACAGGTTGCGTTGGCATCTGCACGAGCTCGACCCAGCCTGTGAACCCACACCCGGATCGTTGAAGCGGCCGCGCACATTGGAGCGGCTTGCCACAAGGCTCACAGACAGGGACGGTCTCGTTGCACGGCTCGCCCGCGAGCTTGTCGAGCGTTGCCGCCAACTCACGACGGAGATCCAATCGCTCGAGAACGAGATCAGCAGCCGCGTCTGCCTGCTGGCACCCTCGCTCCTTGCGATCTCCGGCTGCGGCGCGCTCACCGCCGCCAAGATCGTCGGTGAAACCGCCGGCGTCGAACGCTTCCGCTCCGCCGCCGCCTACGCCCGCCACAACGGCACCGCACCACTACCCGTCTCCTCGGCCGCTCGCGTCCACCACCGCCTCAGCCGCACCGGCAACCGCCAACTCAACGCCGCCCTCTACCGCATCGCGCTCACCCAATCCCAATGGCACCCCGAAGCCAAAGCCATGATCGCCCGACGCAAAGCAACAGGCGACAGCAACCGCCAAGCCCTCCGCGTACTCAAACGCCGCCTCTCCGACATCGTCTACCGAGCACTCACCCAAGACACCCACAGCAACACCCCCCACACCACTTGACAGAGGAGCAAGCGCCCGCTTCGCCGTCGCAACGACTCCGCAGCGTCGATTCTGTGGTGGGCGAGCGATACGAGGGATCGTCCGCTTCGGTGGGCAACGTGGCTCGGGCGACCGCGACCGCGGTGTAGCCTCCCCGCGTGCCGTGGGCCGTCGCAGCGCTCGTCCAGTGGGGCATCAACGTCCTCGGGCTGATCGTTGCCGACTGGGCCTTCTCCGGCTTCTCGATCGAGCGGTGGGGGCCGCTTCTCTTCGCGGGCGCCGTGCTCGGCCTCGCGAACGTGTTCCTCAAGCCGCTCCTCACGTTCATCGCCCTGCCGCTGATCCTCCTGACGTTCGGGATCGCGTACTTCTTCGTGAACGTGGTGATGCTGCTCGTCACGGAGTGGGTCGTCCCCGACTTCTCCATCGACGGGTTCTGGACCTACGTCGGCGCGACGATCGTCATCTGGCTCGTCAACTGGCTCGTCTCGCAGCTCGTCTGGTCGGTCGCCGACAACCGCCCGTGAAGCGGGCGTAAGGATGCTCTGAAGTCGCTCGGATCCGGCCCGCGGCTCGGGTAGGGTCGCCGCCAGTGGCCCGTGTCCTCGCTCTCATCGTGGCGCTTCTGGCCGGCGCCGCCCTACTCGCGGGAACGGCGCAAGCCGCACCGGGACTTCGGGTCGGCGTCACGGACGACGCCTGGCTCGAGTTCGGCCCGGGAACGCTCGAGGAGCGGGTCGCCGGGCTCGAGGGGATGGGCGTCCAGGCCGTCCGCGTGACGCTCGACTGGTACGAGATCGAGGCCGAGCAGGGCTCGTACGACTGGGCGCGCGACGGGCTGCTGCTCGACGCCCTCCGCACCGCCGCGATCGAGCCGGTCGTGGCGATCTGGGGAACCCCGACCTGGGCCAACGGCGGCGGCGGGCCGAACGTGCCGCCGACCGCGGCGGCGTCGTTCGCGTCGTTCGCACGAGCGGCGGCGGAGCGGTTCCCGTGGGTCCGCCGCTGGATCGTCTGGAACGAGCCAAACCAGCGCCGCTGGCTCCTCCCGCCGTCTCCGGCGGTGTACGTGGCGAAGCTGCTGAACCCCGCCGGGGCCGCGATCAAGGGCGTCATCCCGAAGGCGTCGATCGGCGGAGGCGCGACCGCGCCGCGCGGAGCGAGCGGCGGGACGTCGCCGGTCGACTTCATCCGCGGGATGGGCCGCGCGGGCGCCCGTCTCGACGCGTACGTCCACCACCCCCATCCGCTCTCTCCGGCCGAGACGCCGTTCGCCGGCGGCTGCGCCTGGTGCGAGACGATCAGCATGGCCACCCTCGACCGTCTCGACGACGAGACGCGGGCAGCATTCGGGCCGCGGGTACGCATCTGGCTCACAGAGCTCGGGTACCAGACGAACCCGCCGGACCGCATCCTCGGAGTGACGTGGGCGAAGCAGGCACGGTTCGTCGCCGAGGCTCAGCTGCGCGCGTACGAGGCAAGCCGGGTCGACCTGCTCCTGCAGTACCTGGTGCGCGACGAGCCGAAGCTGGGCGCCTGGCAGAGCGGCCTCGAGACCGTGGCCGGGAGGGTGAAGCCGGCGCTGGCGGCGTTCTCGCTTCCACTCGCGCAGGTCTCCCGCAGTGGACTTGCGACGACGCTCTGGGGGCAGGTGCGCCCGGGCACCGGCTCGCGAGCATACGTCCTGCAGCGCCTCTTGAGCGGCCGCTGGATCGGGATCGGCGCCAGGGGGGAGACCAACGCGCGGGGGTTCTTCACCAGGACGGTGCGGGCGGCAAAGGGGACGCAGCTCCGGCTCTACGACCCCGAGACGCGACGGTCGAGCCCGACGCTCGTCGTCGGCTGAGCCCGCGGCCACCCGGGCAATCGATGGTGTAGGGTCGCCGGGATGATCCGGCTCATCGTCAGGACCCTTGTTGCTCTCGCGGCCAACGCGATCGGGCTTGTGGTGGCGTCTCTCGTCCTCGACGGCTTCTCGATCAATTTCGCGTCGTTCATCCTCGCGGTGGTGATCTTCACCATCGTGTTCGCCGTGCTCACGCCGTTCCTCGGGGTGCAGCTGCGGAGGCTCGGCAACGGCGCGATCGGCGCGACGGCGTTGATCGCGACGCTCGTGTCGCTGGTCGTCACGGATCTGCTCTCCGACGGTTTCTCGATCAGCGGCGTCGGCACGTGGATCGGAGCCGCCGTGATCGTGTGGCTCGCGGCGCTCGTGGCCACGTTCGTCCTGCCGTTCCTCGGGCTGAAGAAGTACCTCGAAGACGACAGGCGCTAGGAGGACGCGATCAGGGCCACGGCGACGAGCGCGAGCGCGACGCCGACGAGCTGGAGACGGCGCAGCCTCTCGTGGAGCACGAACGCCGCCAAGAATGTCGTCGTGACCGGGTACAGCGACGCCAGCACCGACGCGACCGAGACGGGGCCGCGTTGTAGCGCGAGCAGGAGCGTCACGCCCGCGCCGACCTCGAGAGCGCCGATGAGCGCGATCCGCGGGACGACGGCGCGGGCGACGGCCACGCCCCGCGTGACGGTGAGCGCGAGCGCGAGGACGACGGCGGCAGAGGCGACCCGGGACATGGCGACCGGCCACATCCCGGCGTCCTCGTGCACTTGCGCGAGACACACGTAGAAGAGGCCGAAGAGGATTCCCGCCCCGAAGGCGAGCGGGAGCGCTCCGAGCCCCTTGCTCGGCACGGACGAGGCGTCCGGAGCGAGGGAGACGAGCGCGATGGCGGCGACGGCGAGCACGATCCCGACGACCGCCGCCGTACCGGGGCGCTCGCCCGAGCCGAGCGCGTACACGACCGGGACGACCGCTCCGGTCACCGCCGTGACCGGAGCGACGAGACTGATCAGGCCCCTTGTCATCGCGGTGTAGAACACGACCAGGCCGAGACCAACCGCGACGCCGCTCCCTGCCGACCACGCCACATCGGCGCCCGTGACGCCCTCGGCTTCGACGACGAGGGCCGCGGGGATTGCGAGTTCCAGCCCGATCACCTGCGCGAGCGCGGCGACCCGGACCGGGCTCACAGTGCGCGAGAGGAAGCCGCCGATGAAGTCCGCGCCGCCGATGAGGAGCGCCGAGGTGATCGCGAGGACCGCGGTCACGCGTCTGTGTCGCGCGCGGCCGGCGCCCAGGCGGGCCTGCGGCGCTCGAGGAAGGCGCGAAGCCCTTCCTGTCCCTCCTCACTCGTGCGCCGCTCGGCGATGCGCCGCGCCGTCTCGGGTCCGTCGGGACGCTCGAGCACGAGCCGCTTGGCGTGGCGCGCGGCGCGCGGCCCGGCGGTGCGGATCTCGCCGAGGATCCGCTCGAGCGCCCCGTCGAGGTCGTCGGCCACCTCGTGCACCAGCCCGATCGCGAGCGCGGTCGCGGCATCGAAGCGCTCTCCGGTGACGAAGTAGCGGCGGGCCGCGCTCTCGCCGATCCTCCGGAGCGCAAACGGCGAGATCACGGCCGGGACGATCCCGAGCTTCACCTCGGAGAACGCGAACACCGCCCGCGGCTCGGCGACCACGACGTCGCTGCACGCGACGAGCCCGATGCCGCCTCCGAATGCGTGGCCCTGGACGACGGCGACGACCGGGGCCGGGCAGCCGTCGACGGCCTCGAACATCCGGCGCATGGCGGTCGCGTCGGCCACGTTCGCGTCGAAGTCGAGCTCGGCCGAGACGCGCATCCATTCGACGTCGGCACCGGCGCAGAAGCTCGGGCCGTCCCCCGCGAGCACCACTGCGCGAGACGTGCCGACGTCGACGAACGCCTCCGAGAGCTCGGCGATGAGGGCAGCGTCGAACGCGTTGCGCGACTCGGGCCGTGCGAGCGTGACGCGGAGGACGTCGTCCTCCCTCTCGATGCGGAGCGCGCCCACGGCGGACAGCCTAAGGTTTCGCGCGTGGGGGCCACGCGCTTCACGGTCGAGCTCGAGCGGGTGCCGCGGTGAGCCCACGCCTGCACGGCGCGATCGCCGCGGCCTCGACGCCCCTGCGCGAGGGCGGTGCCAGCATCGACGAGGACGCCTTCGGGCCGTACGCCGACTTCCTGGTCGGCGCGGGCCTCGACGGTGTGCTCGCGTTCGGGACGAACGGCGAGGCGGTGCTGCTCTCGGTCGACGAACGCCGGCGGGGGCTCGAGCTCTGGCTCGAGAGCGTCGCGGGACGCGTCCTCGTTGCCGCCCACTGTGGGGCCCAGACGACCGCGGACACGGTGTCGCTCGCGGCGCACGCGGCGGAGTCGGGCGCCGACGCCGTCGCGGTGATCGGACCCCCGTACTTCAAGCTCGACACCACGGCGCAGGAGGCCCATCTGCTCGCCGCGGCGAGGGCCTGCGCGCCACTCCCCTTCTACGTCTACGAGTTCGCCGCCACCGCGGGCTACCCCTTCGATCCCACGATGCTGGCGCGCCTGCGCGAGGAGGTCGACAACGTCACGGGGATGAAGGTCTCGGACACGCCGTGGGACGCGTTTGCGCGCTACCTGCTCGACGGGTTCGACGTCTTTGTCGGCCCCGAGGCGCTCATCCACCGCGGCCGCGAGGCGGGGGCGGTCGGAGCCGTGTCGGCGCTCGCGTCCGCGTTTCCCGACGAGGTGGCGGCCGTCGTCCGCGAGCCGACGGAGGCGGGTGCTGCCGGGCTCGCCGCACTGCGCGAGCGGATGGAGTCGTTCCCGCGCCACGCGGCGCTGAAGCGGGTCGCCGGCTGGAAGGGCGTGCCGCTCCGTCCGGACGTGCGGCGCCCGTTGCGCGATCTCGGCGCCGCGGAGGTCGCCGCGCTGGAGGCGTGGCTCGCGGCCGAGGTCGGAGCCCGCGCAGCGTGACGGTCGCGACCCGGGCGAACGCCGTGCTGCGCGCCGGGATCCTGCGCGCGGCCGACGATCGCCACGTCCAGGGGCTCATGGGCCGCTACGGCATGCGGCTCGGTGCCGCCCGCTTCGTCGCGGGGGAGACGCTCGACGAGTGCGTCGTCGTGCTGACGCGCCTCGCGGGCCAGGGGCTCCACGCGAACACCACGCTGCTCGGCGAAAGCATCCGCGACCGTGGCGAAGCGGAGGCCGTGGCCGAGGAGTACGGGCGCGTGCTCGAGCGGCTCGCAGCGGAATCCCTGCCGTGCAACGTCGCGCTCAAGCTGACCCATCTCGGTCTCGAGCTCGACGAGGAGCTCGCGTATGCGAACGTCGAGCGCGTCGTCGCGGTCGCAGAACGTCTCGGCAGCTTCGTGCGAATCGACATGGAGCAGTCGAGCGTCGTCGACGCGACGCTCCGGATCTACCGCCGGCTGCGCGAGGCGGGCCACGATCGCGTCGGCACCGTGCTCCAGTCGTACCTGTACCGCACCGTGAGCGACCTCGAGTCGCTGCTCCCGCTCTCGCCGAACCTCCGCTTCGTGAAGGGCGCCTATCTCGAGCCGCCCGAGATCGCCTACACGGACAAGGCCGACGTCGACGCCGCGTACTTCCAGCTGGTCGAGACGGCACTCCGCGGCGGTGCGTACGCCGCGATCGCGACCCACGACGAGAGACTCATCGAGCGGTGCCTCACGTTCGCGGAGCGCGAGGGGATCGGTCGCGACCGCTTCGAGCTGCAGATGCTCTTCGGCGTCCGGCCGGCGCTGCAGCTCGAGCTCGCGCGACAAGGATACAAGGTCCTGGTGGCGACGCCCTACGGGCCGGAGTGGTACCCGTACCTGATGCGCCGCCTCGCGGAGCGGCCCGCCAACCTCGGCTTCTTCGCACGGAACCTCGTCCGCCGCTGACCCTCGGCTCGCAGCACCGCATTGCGACCGCGACAGCGGGCGCCTTTAGGGATGTGCCCGCCGAAGGCGGGAGCCACGGGTGCGGGAATCCGCTTCCGCGGATTCCCGCACCCGGACGAGTTACAGCGTGTCGAACTCCTCGTAGAGGTCCGGGTCGCGCCCCATCAGCGCGCGCAGCTCGTCGAGCTGGGCGGGAGGCGGCTCGTCCTCGTCGTGGACGACGAGCGCCCCGATCCGTTCGGCCGCCTCGTTGAGCAGGAACGCGCCGGGCGCGGCCAGAGGCTCGAGCTCCTCCATCCGCCCGCGGAGCGTCTCGAACGACGGTGCCCGCTCGTCGAGCCGCCAGAGGAGGATCCGGACGATCACTCGTCCGGGGGAGTCCACGGCTGGTAGACGCCGTCGGGCACGCCGCCGACGACGAGGAACGACATCCCGTCCGGGCCAGCCGCCGGACGCCGCTTCGACTCGGCGGGGACGAGCACGTAGCGGCCCGGCTTCATCTCGACCGTCTCGCCGTCGATCTCGAGCGTCCCGGCGCCCGAGAGCGTGAGATAGACCTCCTCCTGCCGGGACTCGCGCTCGTCGTGCTCGGACCCGACCTTGTCGGGCGGGAAGTCGATCTGCGAGAGACCGAACGCCCGCGCCCCCAGATGGTGCCGGACGAACTTGAACGTCCCCCACACGGTGGGGAGGTCGGCGACGTCCACGACCGAGTAGCTCATCCTCGCTCCTTTCGCACGGGCCGGGCGACCAACGGAGCTTACGAGAGCGCATAGACTCGGCGTGTGGACGTGCTCCGCTGGGAAGACGAGCCCATCGAGGCGCTCGGCACGGGCATCGGGCGGCGGATGCTGAACGGCGAGGCCATGACGCTCGCCGAGATCACGCTGGCCGCAGGGGCCGCCGTCCCGCTGCACGAGCATCCGAACGAGCAGATCGCAACCGTGGTCTCCGGCAGGCTTCGCTTCGTCGTCGGCTCGGAGGAGCACGAGGTCGGGCCGGGCGAGAGCGTGCTCATCCCGGGTGGAGTGCCGCATCGTGTCGACGTGCTCGTCGACTCCGTCGTGCTCGACGCGTTCGCGCCCCGTCGCGACGATTGGCTCCGCGGCGACGACGCGTACCTGCGCGGCTCTTAAAGACGAAGGACGCGGCTTGGCGACCACGTCCCTCGCGTAGTTGACCGGCCGGGCCGCCGGCGCTGCGGCCCGCGCGACGACCATCTCGACCGGTCTGAGGTCAGAATCGACGATGTGAACCTGCGCCCGCATCCCTCATTTGGTGGTTCCTGCGCTCATCCGAGCGATACCGTCCGGGGGCCATGACCGGCGACCTCGATCCTCTCGAGCAGCATCTCGTCGACGCGCTGCGCTCGCTCGCTCGGGCCGAGCGGGCCGCAGAGCTCCCCGCGGAGGCGGCTCGCGCCTGGCGCGCCCAGGTCGAGAGCCGTGCGATCGACCACGCGGCCCGCTGGCTCCAGGCGCAGAAGCTCGGGTTCTACACGATCGGCTCCGCGGGGCACGAGTCGAACGCGCTCGTCGCGCTCGCGCTCCGTCCGACCGACCCCGCGCTCCTCCACTACCGCTCCGGAGGCTTCTATCTGGCCCGCGCCGCCCAGGTCGGGCGGGACGGGGTGTGGGACGTGCTCCTCGGAATGGCGGCCGCCGTCGAGGAGCCGATCGCCGGCGGGCGCCACAAGGTGTTCGGGCACCACGACCTCGCCGTGATCCCGCAGACCTCGACGATCGCGTCGCACCTGCCGCGCGCCGTCGGGATCGCGTTCGCGATCGAGCGCGCCCGGGAGGTCGACGTGGCCTGCGAGTGGCCCCCGGACGCGGTCGTCGTCTGCTCGTTCGGCGACGCGTCCCTGAACCACGCGACCGCGCAGTCGGCGCTCAACGCCGCCGCCCACTTCGCGTACCGCGGCGAGCCGCTGCCCCTCCTCTTCGTCTGCGAGGACAACGGAATCGGGATCAGCGTGCCGACCCCCGAGGGGTGGGTCGAGCAATCGCTCCACGGGAGGCCCGAGCTCGCCGTGGAACGGGTCGACGGCGACGATCCGGCCGGCGTGCTCGCGACGGCGACGGAGCTCGCAGAGTGGGTGCGCGTGCACCGCCACCCGGCCGTCCTCCAGCTGCGAACCGTCCGCTTCCTGAGCCACGCAGGCGCCGACCTCGAGACCGCCTACCGCTCGGGCCCCGAGATCCGCGCCGACTTCGAGCGTGACCCGCTGCTCGCGACGGGCCGGTGGCTCGTCGCGGCAGGCGCAGTATCGGGCGACGAGCTCGCCGACGAGTACCTCTCGATACGCGACCGGATCCACGAGCGGGCGCTCGAGGCGGCCACCCACCGCCAGATGGAGACGGCCGAGGAAGTGATGCACCCCCTCGCCTCGCGCGATCCGTCGGCCGTGGCGGAGCTCGCGATGACGGCTGCGGGCGACGAGCGGCTCACGCTTGCACAGGCGATCGACGCCGCGCTTGCCGACGTCCTCGAGCACCATCCCGAGACCCTCGTCTTCGGAGAGGACGTCGGCCGGAAGGGCGGCGTCTATGGCGTCACACGAGGGCTCCAGGCGCGCTTCGGCCCGTCGCGCGTGTTCGACACGCTGCTCGACGAGACCACGATCCTCGGCCTCGCCCTGGGCGCCGCGATCTCCGGCTTCGTCCCGATCCCCGAGATCCAGTACCTCGCCTACCTCCACAACGCCGAGGACCAGCTGCGCGGCGAGGCGGCGACACTGCGGTTCTTCTCGCAGGGGGCGTACCGCAACGGGATGGTCGTGCGGATCCAGGGTTACGGCTACCAGAAGGGGTTCGGCGGCCATTTCCACAACGACAACGGCCTCGGCGTCCTGCGGGACGTCCCTGGCCTCGTGATCGCTTCTCCCGCGCGGCCGGCCGACGCGGCCGCGATGCTCCGCACCTGCGTCGCCGCGGCGAAGGCGGACGGCACCGTCTGCGTCTTCCTCGAGCCGATCGCGCTCTACCACACGCGCGACCTCCACGAGGAGGGCGACGAGCTCTGGCTCGCGTCGCCCGACGCCGAGCACGTGCCGGTAGGCGCCGCCTACACGCATCGTGGCGGCGACGATCTGACGATCCTGACCTGGGCGAACGGCCTCTATCTCTCGCTCCGCGTGGCACGCCGGCTGCGCGAGCGCGGGATCGGCGTCACCGTGGTCGATCTGCGCTGGTTGGCGCCTCTGCCGATGGACGAGGTGCTCCGCGAGGCTTCGGTGAGCGGCCGCACGCTCGTGGTCGACGAGACCCGCCGAACGGGTGGCGTCGGCGAAGGGGTCGTCGCGGAGCTTCTCGACGGGGGCTACGCGGGCCGCCTCGCGCGTGTGGCGAGCAAGGACTCGTTCGTCCCGCTCGGCGACGCCGCCCGGCTCGTGCTCCTCTCGGAGGACGAGA
Organism: uncultured Actinomycetes bacterium; assembly: GCA_963845965.1. Taxonomy (GTDB): domain Bacteria; phylum Actinomycetota; class Thermoleophilia; order Gaiellales; family Gaiellaceae; genus Gaiella. The sequence goes on from CAWJUF010000023.1 coordinate 145,419, forward strand.
TCGAGACGGCCGCGCTGGAGCTGCTCGCGGAACCGGCCCGGCCGTGGAGCGTCTGACAACGCGCAAGCGCACACGAAAACGTGTGCTGGAAATGCCGGGGGGCCGAGCCTATGTCAGACGGACGGGTGCCGCGACAGCACGATGCGCCGGTGGGACCGCTTCACACGCACCTCGGCGGTGGTGACGAGCGGCTTCGGCGCACGCACGGGGCCGGCCGTGAAGAACATCTCGTCCGGGCGCACATCGGGGAGCGTTCGGTCGAGATACCGGGTAAGGAGCGCTCTCATATCGACCTCCTTCGGCTCGGTCTGCACTGATCGATACCCCATTTCGGGGGAAGATCACATGCCCCTTCTGCGTCCTTCGAAAGATCGTGACGCCGGCATCGGTCGGCACGGGCGCGGTGCCGGCGACCGGGGCGCCGCCGCGTCTACGACGGGGCGGCGCACAACCACGTCCAGCTGCGGGCCGGGGACGACGTCAGAAGGTCGAAAGCCCCGCAAAAGCGGGGCTTTCAGCTACAGGGGCGACAGGACTCGAACCTGCAACCCCCGGTTTTGGAGACCGGTGCGCTACCAATTGCGCCACGCCCCTGGGCTGCGAGGGAGTGTACCCCGACCCCGCTTGTGACACTGTGTCACGAGATGCAGCGGTACGCGCTGGCGACACTGTTCGCGGTGATCTCGGTGTCGCTCGCGCTCGTCGCGGTTTGGGCGGCGCTGTCGGGCGGTCGGGCGTGGGTCGTTGCGTTCGCCGCGGCGGCGGTCGCCCTCTGGATGGGGGATCTCGCCCGACGAGTCTGGCCAAGATGACAGGGAAAGCTGGCCAAGTCGACAGGATGAGATAGCCGCCCCACGGCGTATTCTGCTCTGGTGGTAGCGGCGACCTCCATCCGACCAACCGACCCTTCCCCCGCGTGAGCGCAGTCTCAGGGGGGGACACGCAGACGCTGTGGCACGACTATCGCGCCACGGGGAACCAGGCTGCTCGGGATCGGCTCATTCTCACCTACGCGCCGCTCGTGAAGTTCGTGGCGGGCCGACTCGGGTCGAGCCTGCCCTCGCACGTCGACGAGCAGGACCTGGTCTCGTACGGGCTGCTCGGGCTGATCGGCGCGATCGAGCGCTTCGACCCCGACCGTGAGATCAAGTTCGAGACGTACGCGATCGCGCGCATCAAGGGCGCGATCATCGACGAGCTCCGCTCGCTCGACTGGGTTCCCCGCAGCGTTCGCGCCCGCGCGCGGGAGATCGAGCGCGCGATCGTCGAGCTCGAGCGGACTCTGATGCGCGCCCCGACCGACGCCGAGATCGCCGGCAAGGTCGGCATCTCGGAGGACGAGCTCGAGAAGAGCCTGTCGGACATCTCCCGGTCGTCGATGGCCGCGCTCGACGAGCTGTGGAGCCCGCAGGGCGGCGGCGACCAGGTCGCGCTGATCGACACGATCGAGGATACCGCCGGCCCCGATCCGGAGTTCTCGCTCGAGCAGACCGAGCTGAACGAGGCGCTGGCCGAGGCGATCGCCCGGCTGCCGGAGCGCGAGAAGCTCGTCGTCACGCTCTACTACTACGAGGAGCTGACGCTGCGTGAGATCGGCGAGGTGCTCGGCGTGACCGAGTCCCGCGTCTCGCAGCTCCACACGAAGGCCGTGCTGCGGCTCAAGGCCCGCCTCTCGGGCGGCGCCCGCGCGACCGCGGACGCCTAGGAGGGATTGGCGGAACAGCCGCCATGTTCCCCGGGAGCGCCGGATCATCGTGATGCGGCGTCCTCGGTCGCACCGTATCTTCGGATACGGGCGCTCCCTGCGTCCTTGCCTCACGACGACCGGCGGCACCCGGGAAACGGGGACCGTTCCGCCAATCCCTCCTAGCGGAGTCGCCTTCCCGCTGTCCCGCTAGCGCGGGACCACGACCGCAAGCGTCCAGTGGGCCGAGCCGTGGACGTCGACCTCGACCGCGATCGTCCGGTCGCCGTCGGACGCGTCCGCGAGCACGAGCGACTGGCCGGCGTCGATCTCCGCCGAGCCCTCGGCGTCGCCCGACAGCTCGACCGCGACGGTGCCGCCCCAGAGGCCGAGGGGAGAGGTGTCGGCCGTGGAGAGCACGAGGCGGGCGCCGGCAGGCACCTGGATCGCCTCCGGCGACGCGTCCTCGGTGCCCTCGAGCCGGGTGACCGCCTCCCAGTGCGGCGCGCGCGCGACGGCGATCGTCACCGTCGAGCCGAGCGCCGTGCGCGTTCCGGGCGACGGGCTCACGCCCAGAACCGTGCCCGGCTCGACGCTCGTCTCCGGCCGCTCGCGGACGAGCGGCGAGAAGCCGGCGTCCCGGAGCGCGCGCGCGGCACCGTCCCCGTCCAGGCCGCCGAGGGAAGGAATGGGACGCTTCGGCGGACCTGTCGACACGACGAGCGCGGACGCGCACGGGACGCTTCAGCTTCGTGCCGGCACCCGGATCGGTGTCGACGGCGTGCCAGGCTTCGATCTCCGTCGAGGGTGCATATCGCCGCGACGGCGTGAACCCCTTCCGCTCGAGCAAGGCGAACGCGGCAGCTCCCTCGAGCCCGGCGACGGACGGAATGTCGGCGTACGCGCTGCCCTTGCTCACCGACACGAGCAGGGCGCCGTTCTCCGGGATCCGCTTCCCCTCCGGGGGATCCTGGGCGATGATCGCGCCAGCGGGAGCCGACTCGGAGTAGGAGCGGTCGACGACCTTGACCTTCGGCAACGGCACCCCGTCGTCGCGGGCACGCTGCTTGACGTCGGCGCGCGCGGCCGCGACCTTCCTACCGACGACGTCCGGCGCGCTCACGCCGGCCGGGTCGTCGCTCGCGACCGCGTAGACGCCGCCTCCCGCGATACCAACGGCGACGAGGAGCGCGACGAGCGCGGCGGTGAGCCGCCCGCGCCGGACCGCACGGTGCGACCTCACTTCGCGCACGATCGTCGCCGGGTCCCGCAGGATCCGCGTGACGAGCGTCGGTGCCGACGGCGCCTGCGGCACATCGACGGCGCTGTCTTCCATGCCGCGGAGCCCCGGCAGTGTTGCCAGGTCGGCTCCGAGAGCGGCGGCGGTCTCGGCGGCGTCGCCCCGGCGCGACGGGTCACGATCGAGCAGGCGGTCGACGAGGACGACGGCGTCGGATGGCGCTCCGGGCGCGACCCCCGCGAGCGACGGCGCCGTCTCGTGGGCACGGCGCAGGCCGGTCGCGAGCCGGTCCTCGCCCTCGAACGGCATTCGGCCCGCGAGGAGCCGGAAGAGGATGCAGCCGAGGGCGTACAGGTCGGTCGCGGGGCCTGTCTCGTTGCCTGCGGCCTGCTCGGGCGCCCAGTACTCCGGCGTCCCGGCGAGCACGCCGGAGATCGGCGCGCTACGCGTGGAGCGCGCGAGCCGTGCGAGCCCGAAGTCGGTGACCACCACGCGCCCCGTCCCTCGCTCGACGAGGACGTTCGCCGGGGTGAGGTCGCGGTGGACAACACCGCGCGCGTGCGCGTGGGCGAGCGCGGCGGCCACCGGCGCGCAGTGCCTCCGCGCTTCGTCCCAGCCGAGCGCTCGGCCGCGGATGACGCTGTCCAGCGCCGCGCCTTCCACGAGCTCCATGACGAGCACCGTCTGGCCGTCGTTCTCCAGGACGTCGTAGAGGCGGATCAGGTTCGGGTGCTCGAGGCGGGCGAGCGCCGCCGCCTCCCGCTCGAAGCGCTCCCGCAGCTCGGGGTCGTCCGCGACCCACGGGTGGAGGACCTTGAGCGCGACGTCGCGGCCCAGCCGCTCGTCGCGTGCTCGCCAGACCACGCCCATGCCCCCACGCCCGAGTTGCTCGTGGAGGCGATATCGGTTGGCGACGGTGTGCTCGGCGTTCTCCACGGCTGGACCCTGTCCGGGCTCGCCGGACGGCGATGGACGGTAGCCGGTCCTGGTTCGGATTCCGTAAACGCGGGTCATGGCCCGTCGTAGACTCGCCTCGTGCTGACATGTGGCCAGTGCGGGCGGGAGAGCCCCGACGGTTTCGGATTCTGCCCCGGCTGCGGTGCTCCTCTCGCAGCGACGCCGGCGCGGGAAGTGCGGAAGGTCGTGACGATGCTGTTCTGCGACCTGACGGGCTCGACGGCGATCGGTGACCGGACGGATCCGGAGGCGTTGCGTGCGTTGATGAACCGGTACTACGACGCTGCACGCGCGGTGCTGGAGCGGCACGGCGGGACAGTGGAAAAGTTCGTGGGGGATGCGGTGATGGCGGTGTTCGGCATCCCGACCGCGAGCGAGGACGATGCCCTACGCGCGGTACGGGCGTCCGTGGAGCTACGAGACCTCGTCCACGAGCTCGGGCTCGAGGCGCGGATCGGCGTCAACACCGGTGCCGTTGTCGCGGGCGAGGGAGGGACCCTCGTCACGGGAGACGCAGTGAATGTCGCCGCGCGGCTCGAGCAGTCCGCCGGGCCCGGGGAGATCCTGCTCGGCGACGACACGTTGCGCCTGGTTCGGGACGCGGTCGAGACCGCGCGCCTCGAGCTCGCGGTCAAGGGCAAGGCCGACCCGTTGGGCGCGCATCGCCTGGTCGCACTGGACTCCTCGGCCGCGGGTGTGACGCGCCGCCTCGATGCGCCGTTGGTGGGGCGCGAACGGGAGCGGGAGCGGCTGCACAGCGACTTCGAGGAGGTGATCGCCACCCGCGACTGCCGGCTCTTCACGCTGATCGGCCCGGCAGGCGTCGGGAAATCGCGTCTCGTCGCGGACTTCCTCGAGCGGATCGGCGAGACGGCGACGCTTGCCCGTGGCCGGGCTCTCTCCTACGGGGACGGCATCACGTACTGGCCGCTCGTGGAGATGCTGCTCCAGCTCGGCATCGAACCAGGAGAGGCGATCCGTTCGTCCGCTCCCGATACGCAGCTCGCGACGCGAGCGCTGCTGGAGCGCGTGGCGGAGCAGGGGCCGCTGGTGTTGGTGCTCGACGACCTCCACTGGGCCGAGCCTCCCATGCTCGATCTCGTCGAGCACATCGCCGATTGGTCACGCGGTCGCCCGATCTTCCTGCTCTGCATTGCGAGGCTCGAACTGCTCGACGTGCGACCGGCGTGGGGCGGGGGGAAGCTGAACGCCACATCCGTCGTTCTCGAGCCGCTCGACGACGCGGTCGCCGCCACGCTTGCCGGCCGGCTCCTCGACGGCGTCGAGCTCGATCCGGCGACCCTGGCGCAGATCCTGGAGACGGCCCAGGGGAATCCGCTGTTCCTGGAGGAGATGGCCGGTCTCGCCCGTGAGGCTGGAGGGCGGGTCGACGTGCCGGCGACGATCCACGCGCTCCTCCAGGCCCGGCTCGACACGCTCGGCGTCGAGGAGCGGACCGTGATAGAGCGCGGCGCCGTGGAGGGCCAGGTGTTCCACCGCGGCGCCGTGACTGCGCTCGCGCCGGAGCAAGAGCGCGCCTGCATCTCCGGCCAGCTCCTATCGCTTGTGCGAAAGGAGGTCGTCCGGCCCGATCGCACGCAGATCCCCGGTGACGACGCGTTTCGCTTCCGCCACCTGCTGATCCGCGACACGGCGTACGAGTCGCTGCCGAAGGCCGTGCGCGCAGACGCTTCACGAGCAGTTCGCCGATTGGCTCAGACGCAACGCGTCGCTCTACGAGCAGGACGAGATCATGGGCTATCACTTGGAACAGGCGGCCCGCTACCGGGCGGAACTCGATCCCGAGCGACCTCCGGGTGGCGGAGCTCGGTGCGAGGGCTGCAGCCAGGCTCGGCGACGCCGGGCACGCCGCCTTCGGACGGGACGACCTCCATGCGACGAGGAACCTCCTCGAGCGTGCCACAGCGCTCCTGCCGGAGGGGCCGATCAGGCGGTCACTGCTCGCCGACCTGATCCACATCGCGATCGAGGTCGCGGACCAGGGACGCGCGGACGCGCTGCTCGACGAGCTCCGCCGCGGCGACGACGGCAACCGGGCCTGGGCGACGGCACTCGGAATCGTGCTCGCTCCTGCGACGACGGAAGAGGATCTCGAAGCGGATCTCGCCCGCCTGATGGACGCCGAGCGGACGCTCCGTGCGGCAGGGGATCTGGCGGGCATCGCATGCTGCCACGAGGCGCGATTCTGGCTCTACTGGGGGCTGGGCTACGCGACGGACGCGCACGGCGCCGTCTTTGCCTCACTCGAGACTCGTCGCGACGCCGGCATCGCCTCACGGCAGAGCACCCTGATCTCATGGGTCGCGCTGAGCGCCATCCACAGCGGGGTCTCTGCGCGTGAGCTCCGCACGCTCCTCGGCGGGCTCGACAGGCAGGCGGAGCCGGCCGGCCCCCTCCTCGTGGCCACGATGCGGTCGCTGAGAGCACGGGTCGAGTATGCGGCGGGCTCGATCGACCTCGACGCGCTGCGCGACCGCACGCGGGAGGAAGTCGAGTTCCTCGCGCAGACGGGGATCGGGCCGAGCCGGAGCATCACGATGTATTTCCTCAACATGTTCGTGCCGTGGCTCGAGGGGGACAGCGAGGGTCATGTGCTGGGTCGCAGGAGGACGCTGGAAGCCGAGGCGGGGATGGGGACGAACCTCTATCTCGCGAATATCCTCGGCGAGTACGCCCTCGCGCTCTGCGAGGCCGGAGACTGGTCAGGGGCGCTCGGGGCGGTCGAGCAGGGGCGTGCCGTCATGGAGCCCGGAGATGTGGCCGACCAGATCGTGCTGGACGTCGCCGAGGCGTGGGCGCGCGCGGTTCGCAGCGAGCGCGAGGCGGCGGTGGCCCTGCTCGCGCGTGCGCGTGAGGCGGTCGAGCGCATCGACCTCGCCACCGCGGAAGACCAGGTCGACTACATCGCCGCGAAGATCCAGATCGCTCTCGGCGAGGTCGCGTTGGCACGCGAGCTGCTCGCCTCGCTGATCGAGCGATCCGCGGCGCGCGGCTTTCACCGCTACGCCAACCGGTACCAGCTCGACCTCGAGGCGCTCGACGGCTCTCCGTAGCCTCGCGCGGCGCGCGGACTACGATTCGCCGGGACCAACGCAACGAGGAGGAACGCGCGCAGATGGCTGCAACCGAGCCCGGCAAGATCCGCAACGTCGCCGTCGTCGGCCACCGCGGGACGGGGAAGTCGTCCCTCGTCGAGGCGCTCCTCTTCCAGACCGGTGAGGTGAACCGGCTCGGGACGATCGAGGCCGGCACGACGGTCTCCGACTCCGACGAGGACGAGCAGCGTCGCGCTGTCTCCATCTCGCTCTCGCTCACGCACACGGAGTGGCAGGGACGCAAGATCAACCTCCTCGACTGCCCGGGCGATCCGTCCTTCCAGGGAGAGGCACGCTGCGCGCTGCGCGTCGTCGAGGGCGCGCTCGTCGTGGTCTCCGGGGTGATGGGCTTCGAGGTGGGCACGGCCCGGGTCAAGAAGCTCGCCGAGGAGCTCGGCCTCGCGCGCCTCCTCGTGGTCAACATGCTCGACCGCGAGCGCGCCGACTTCTTCCGCACGCTCGGCCAGATCCAGGACCAGTTCTCGTCGAAGTGCGTCGCGGTACACATCCCGATCGGGGCGGAGCACGAGCTCACCGGGATCGTCGACGTCCTGCACATGTGCGCCTACATGAGCCCCGAGGGGCAGAAGGAGTCGGACCCGGTCGCGATCCCCGACTCGATGCTCGAGCTCGCGCAGGAGTACCGCGAGAAGCTGCTCGACGAGGTGGTGCAGATCGACGAGTCGCTGATGGAGCGCTACCTCGAAGGCGAGGAGCTCGACCCGCACGACGTCGCCGCCGCACTCAAGCTCGGCGTCACACGGGGCGAGGTCTTCCCCGTCGGCTGCTCGATCGCGACGAAGAACCTGGGCACGCACGCGCTCCTCGATCTGCTGGTCGAGGGCATCCCCTCACCCGCCAAGCGGGGCTCGCCGTTCGAGGTCGAGGGCGCATCGACCGCGGCCTTCGTGTTCAAGACGATCGCCGACCCGTTCGCCGGGAAGATCAACCTGTTCCGCGTGCTGAAGGGCGACGTGACGACCGAGACGACGCTCGTCGACCATCGCGAGCACTCGAAGGAGCGGATGGGATCGCTGCTGCAGCTCCAGGGGAAGACGACGACGCCCGCGAGGGAGTTCGGCGAGGGCGACCTCGGAGCCGTCGCCAAGTTGAAGAACGTGCAGACCGGCGACCTGCTCACGGACCGCGAGGTCTCCGCGGAGCCGCCGGCGTTCGGGTTCCCCGAGCCCGTGATGAGCTTCGCGGTGACGCCGACGATCAAGGGCGAGGAGGAGAAGGTCGCCTCGGCGATCAAGCGCCTCGCCGAGGAGGACCCGACCCTCCGGCTGCGGCGCGACCCCCAGACCGGTGAGGAGATCCTCGCCGGGATGAGCCAGATGCACGTCGAGGTCGCGCTCGAGCGCGCGAAGCGGCGGTTCGGCGTCGACGTCGAGCTCCACCAGCCGCGTGTCCCGTACCTCGAGACGATCCGCTCGGAGTCGCGAGCGCGCCACCGCTACAAGAAGCAGACCGGCGGCCGCGGCCAGTTCGGCGACTGCGAGATCGTGCTGCAGCCGATCGAGGGCCACCAGGGCTACGAGTTCGTCGACAGGATCGTCGGCGGCGTCATCCCGCAGAGCTACCGCCCGGCCGTGGACAAGGGAATCCAGGAGGCGATGCAGCATGGCGAGCTCGCCGGCGCCCCGATCCAGGGCATCCGCGTCGAGCTGGTCGACGGGCAGTACCACAACGTCGACTCCTCCGAGATGGCGTTCAAGATCGCCGGCTCGATGGCGTTCAAGGAGGCCTACGCGAAGGCCGACCCGGTCCTCCTCGAGCCGATCATGGAGCTCGAGGTGACCGTTCCGGACGAGGCCGTCGGCGCCGTCAACGGCGATCTCAACTCGCGCCGCGGCCGACTGAACGGCATGGAGCCGGCCGCGGGGATGACGACGATCAAGGCCGAGGTGCCGATGGCCGAGCTGCTCACGTACTCGCAGTCGCTGACGTCGATGACCGGCGGGCGCGGTGACTACGCGATGCACCTCCTCCGCTACGAGCAGGTGCCCGCGCACGTTGCGCAGAGGATCGTCGACGAGACGAAGAAGGCCCGGGAAGCTGCAAACGCTTAGCGGCGGGCAGGCGGCGCCCACCCGCCGCCCTGCATTTGGCGCGGTCGCGGGCTAGCGGGCTTCGACGACCTGCTTGAGGCCCTCGAGCATCGTCTCCCAGTTGGCGCGGGACTTGTCTGCCGCCTCCTCGGTGGGATTGTTGTCCTGGCTCAACGAGAGATGCGTCTTTCCCTCGCGCTCCTCGAGCTCGTAGACGAGGGTGTGGTAGTTCTCGGGACGATCCTCGAGACCGCTCGACGCGCTGAAATGCGTCAGCTTGAGGAGCCTGGGGCGCTCGATCTCCACGATCTCGCCCTTGTCCTCGTACGTCTTCCCCTCGTACTCGCCCTTCCAGACGATCGGGCTACCGGGCTTCCAGTCGGTCGAGACGCTCGAGCCGAACATGTACTCCTTGATCTGGTCGGGATCGGTCAGAGCGTCCCAGACCTTCTCCTCGGGCGCGTCGATCTCGGCTTCCGCTGTGGCGACGTGGTCGGCCATGTCTGCCTCCGTTTCGAGGTGAGCGCTGTCGACTCACTCCTACCCCGTTCCGGCACATTCATGCGTTCGCCCCGCCGCGTTGGCGGCGCGATTGTCCACACGCGGTGGATTCCCGGTCAGGGGGCTATAGTTGGCCGCTGCCGTGAGAGTCACCAAGTCCAACGTCACCCGCACGTGCGCCATCTGCGAGCGGACGCTCCTGATGGGGGAGCACACCCTCCGCTACTCGCCCGACGGCCACGAGTTCGTCGACGTCTGCCCCCTCTGCAGCGACGTGGCGCTCGACTACGGGTGGGTGCGTGAGGGCCATGCCGTGTCGCCCGCCCTCCAGCAGCATCCGCGCCGCCGCCGGCAGAAGACGCTCTGGCAGGCGCTGCTCGGAGCACGCGAGGAAGAGGCCGAGCCGGTCGTCTCCGAGCCGATCCTGCGCCGGCTCTCCGACGACGAGCTGACCCTCGTCGAGGCCGCCGACCTCTTCAACCAGTCGGACTTCCGGCGGACCGTCGCCGGGGTGGTCAAGAGCCTGGGCGAGCCGAAGGTCTCCATCGTCCCCTTGACGGGCGTCAACGCCGAGACGGTGCTCACCTTCGCGTGGGACATCACGTGGTACCAGTACCGCGTCACCCCGGACGCGGCCCAGCCGGTGCGGATTGCGGATCGCGGCCACGACATCGACGAGGTCGAGCCCGCCTACGCGCACTGGAACGCCCGTTTCGACGACACGGGTCGGCTCGTTCCGGACCTGGTCACCGCCTAGCCCGGGGTCTGGCTCCGCCAGGTGCCTGACCCCTGTGCCCGATTACCGTCGAGCGTTGGCTGGGAAGTCGACGCGTCGCTGGGGACAGGCACCTACGGTGCCAGTCCCCATACACTGGCCCCATGGCCACGGTGACGTCGACCACGTCCGCCAGGGCGCTCCTGGAGCGCCTCGGGGTCGATCCCGCGCTGGTCGCCGACGGCGACCTCCTCGTCCGGACGCCGATCACCGGCGAGGAGATCGGCCGCGTCGCTCGCACGACGAGGCAGACACGACGCAGCCGTCTCGCGCGCGGTCGGCGCCTTCGACGCGTGGCGCGACATGCCGGCGCCGCGACGCGGCGAGCTCGTCCGCCTGCTCGGCGAGGAGCTGCGCACGCGAGAAGGACGACCTCGGTGCGCTCGTCACGCTCGAGGTGGGGAAGATCGCGCAGGAGGGGCTCGGCGAGGTGCAGGAGATGATCGACATCTGCGACTTCGCCGTGGGCCTCTCGCGCCAGCTCTACGGGAAGTCGATCGCCTCCGAGCGGCCCGGCCACCGCCTGACGGAGACCTGGCACCCGCTCGGGCCCGTCGCCGTCGTCAGCGCTTTCAACTTCCCCGTCGCCGTCTGGAGCTGGAACGCGGCGCTCGCGCTCGTCTGCGGCGACCCCGTGATCTGGAAGCCGTCCGAGCGGACCCCGCTGACCGCGATCGCCGCGACCTCGCTCCTGCGCCGCGCGGCGGACCGTTTCGGCGGCGTGCCCGACGGCCTCTTCGAGCTCGTGCTCGGCGGCGCAGACCGCGCGGTGCAGCTCGCCGAGGACGCGCGGATCCCCCTCGTGTCGGCTACGGGCTCGACCGCGATGGGAAGGCGTCGCTCCGCGCGTCGCCGCACGGCTCGGCCGCTCGCTGCTCGAGCTCGGCGGCAACAACGCCGCGATCGTGGCGCCGAGCGCGGACCTCGACCTCGTCGTCCGCGCCGTGCTCTTCTCCGCTGTCGGGACGGCCGGCCAGCGCTGCACCTCGCTGCGCCGGCTGATCGTCCACGAGACCGTCGCCGACGACCTCGTGGAGCGCCTCGCCGCTGCCTACGGAGCGTGCCGATCGGCGACCCGCGCGAGGAGGCACCCTCGTCGGCCCGCTGGTCACGGGCGAGGCCTTCGGCCGCATGGAGGCGGCGCTCGGCCGTGCGTGCGACGAGGGCGGGGAGGTCGTCGCGGG
>CAWJUF010000024.1:0-237989 GCA_963845965.1 uncultured Actinomycetes bacterium
TCGTGTCGTGGCGGATCGTCAGCGTCTCCCCCGGCCCGCCGAGGAGCACCTCCTGGTGCGCCACGAGGCCGGGAAGGCGCACGGAGTGGATCGCGACGCCGTCGCCCATCCGGGCCGCCGTCGCCTTCGCAGTGCCCGGACGGCGCGTCGAGCTTCGTCTCGGCGTGGAGCTCGACGATCTCGGCGCGCGGGAAGCACGCGGGAGGCGTCTTCGGCGAAGCGCATCATGAGGACCGCGCCGAGCGCGAAGTTCGGCGCGTAGAGGCACGGGACGCCCGCCTCGCGCGCGAGGCGGTCGAGCTCGTCCGTGTCGAAGCCGGTCGTCCCGACGACGAGCGGGACGCGGGCCTCGAGGGACGCGGGCCGCGTTCGCCAGCACGGCGTCCGGCCGGGTGAAGTCGACCGCGACGTCGCACCCGCCCGGCCCGTCCGCGCGCCCGTCGACGACGTCGTGCCCGGCGTGCTCGAGCGCAGGGCCGAGCACCGCCCCGACCTTGCCGCCGACGCCGAAGAGGCAGACCCTCACGACCGCTCGGCGAGCGCCGGGTTGATGCGCGCGAGCGCGGCGCGGAACCGGCTCTCGCGCGGCCCGATGCCCGCCGCGGAGAGCCGCTCCGGCGCGAAGAGGTCGCGCGCGGCCGTCGCCACGTCGTCCTCGGTGACCGCCCGGACGCGCCGGATCGTCTCCTCGGTGGAGACGAGCTCGGAGTCGGTGACGAGCGCCTTCCCGAGCCGGGTCATCCGGTTCGACGTGCTCTCGAGCGAGAGCAGCAGGCGTCCCTCGAGGTTCTCCTTCGCGCGGTCGAGCTCGCCCGGACGCAGGTTGCCGGCGGCGACGTCGCGCAGCTCCGCGGCGGTCACCGCGAGGCACTCGGCGAGGTTGTCCTCCCGCGTGCCGACGTAGACCCCGACCTGGCCCGTCTCCGCGTACTGCGAGCCGTACGTGTAGACGCTGTACGCCATCCCGCGCTTCTCGCGGATCTCCTGGAAGAGGCGCGACGAGGCCGAGCCCGCCGAGGATCGCGTCGAGGAGCGGAGACGGCGTAGCGGCGGCTGTCGTCGCGCCCGATCCCCGTCCCGCCGAGCACGACGTGGTACTGCTCGGTCTTCCGGCGCAGGAAGCGGTAGCCGGGCCGCGGGGCGCGGCCGAGGAGCGGCCGGCGGACGCTCGACACGCCGTTGGAACGCCGGCCCGGCGCGCCGCGAAGAGCTCGACGAGCCGGTCGTGCGAGACGTGGCCCGCCGCCGAGAGCACGATGTTCGGCCCGACGTAGGCGCCGCCGTGGTAGCTGCGCAGCGCGCGCGGCGAGACGCCGGCGATCACCTCCGCGCGGCCGATCACGGGCCGTCCGAGCGGGTGGCTGCCGAACACCGCCTCCGCCGCGAGGTCGTGGACGAGGTCCTGCGGGTTGTCGTCCACCATCGCGATCTCCTCGAGCACGACCTCCCGCTCCGAGTCGACGTCGTCGAAGGCGGGCGCGAAGACCATGTCGGCCATCGCGTCGAGCGCCTGCTCGAGCCGGCCGTCGGGGACGCGCGTGTAGACGACGGTCGTCTCGCGCGACGTCGCGGCGTTGAGCTCGCCGCCCATGGCGTCGAAGAGCTCGGCGATGTCCTGCGCGCTGTAGCGCGACGAGCCCTTGAAGAGCAGGTGCTCGATGAAGTGCGAGACGCCCGCCCGCGAGGGCGGCTCGTCGCGCGAGCCGGTGCCGATCCAGAGCCCGAGCGCGACCGAGCGGACGCCGCGGAGCGGCTCGGTCGCGACGCGCTCCCCGCCGGGAAGCGTCGTGATCTGCGGCTCGGGCACGGCGCGAATCCTAACCGCGCCGGGACGGCGGCAAGGCCGCCGTCCCTCCGGCTCAGTCGCGCCGACGGCCGCGGTCGCGGCCGCCGCGGCCGCGATCGTCGCGCGGCGGGCGCGGCTCGCGCGGCGGGGCGTCCTTCGCCCGCTCGACGAGCGTCTCCGGCGAGACGAGCTCGCCGTCCTCGTGCTTCGCGACGAGCTTGAGGCCGATCCGGCCGCGCTCCTTGTCGACCTCCTGGACGACGACGTCGAGCGTGTCGCCGCGGGCGATGACGTCCTCGATGTGCGCGACCCGGCCCGGGCCGACGTTCGAGACGTGGAGCAGGCCGTCGGTGCCCTTCTTCAGCTCGACGAACGCGCCGAAGTCGGTCGTCTTGACGACCCGACCCGTGTACGTGTCGCCGACCTCGGGCTCCTTCGTCATCGCCGCGATGGCCGAGATCGCCGCGTCGCCCTTCGTGCCCTCGGTCGCGTAGACGAGGATCGTGCCGTCCTCCTCGATGTCGATCTGGACGTCGTAGTCGGCCTCGAGCGAGCGGATCGTCTCGCCGCCCTTGCCGATGACCATCCCGATGAAGTCGGGGTTGATCTGGATCGACTGGATCCGCGGCGCGTGCCCCGCGAGCTCTGCCCGTGGCTCGGAGATCGTCTCGCGCATCTTGTCGAGGATGAACGAGCGCGCCCGCTTCGCCTGCTCGAGCGCCGAGCGCATGATCTCCTGCGTGACGCCGGCGATCTTGATGTCCATCTGGAGGGCCGTGATGCCCTCTTCGGTGCCGGCGACCTTGAAGTCCATGTCGCCCAGGTGGTCCTCGGCGCCCTGGATGTCGGTGAGGATGGCGTAGTCGTCGCCCTCCTTCACGAGGCCCATCGCGATGCCGGAGACCGGCGCCGCGATCGGCACGCCGGCGTGCATCAGCGACATCGTCGAGCCGCAGACGGAGCCCATCGACGACGAGCCGTTCGACTCGAGCGTCTCGGAGACGAGGCGGATCGTGTACGGGAACTCCTCGGTCGACGGGATGACCGCCTCGAGGGCCCGCTGCGCGAGCGCCCCGTGGCCGATGTCGCGCCGCTTCGGGCCCCGCATGAAGCCCGTCTCCCCGACCGAGTAGGGCGGGAAGTTGTAGTGGTGCATGTAGCGGCGCTCCTGCTCCGTCGACAGGTCGTCGATCCGCTGCTGCTCCTTGGCCGTGCCGAGCGTGCAGAGCGTGAGGATCTGCGTCTGCCCGCGCGTGAAGAGCGCCGAGCCGTGCGTGCGCGGCGAGATCCCGACCTCGGTCGTGATCGGCCGGATCTCCTCCGTGCCGCGACCGTCGGGGCGGCGCTTGTCGACGGCGATCTTCTTCCGGACGAGGTCCTTGTAGATCGCGTCGGCGGCCTTCTTGACGTAGCTCGTGACGACCGCGGCTCGTCGCCCTCGCCGACCGGGAAGGGCAGCTGCAGCTCGTCCTGGATGCGGGCGAGCAGGATGTCGCGCTTGCGCGACTTGAGCTCCTTCGAGTCCTGCTCGGCGTCGGTCAGCGCGCGCAGCTCGTTCTCGAACTGCGCCCGAATCGGCGCTCTCGACCGCCGCGAGCCGCTTCGACTCGAGCAGCATCTGCGAGGCCGTTCCGGAACTGCATCTCGCGGACGATGTCGCCCTCGCCCGAGTCCATGGTGATCGCCGGGGCGTCCGCGGCGAGCAGCTCGTCGACGACCGACCCCGCCTCGCGCAGGCCGACCTCGGCGATGCGGCGCGAGACGGCCTCGCCGTGCCGGGCGTCGAGGTCGGCGTTCAGCTCGACGTCGATCCACTTCTCCTTGCCGACCTCGCGGGCGAGCTCGTCGATCGCGTCGCAGATGCGGATGATCTCCGAGTGCGCGAGCGCGAACGCCTCGAGCATCGTCTCCTCCGGCACCTGGTCGCCGCCGGCCTCGATCATCGTGAGCGCCTCGCGCGTGCCGACGACGATCAGGTCGAGCGACGGACTCATCCATCTGCTGGTACGTCGGGTTGACGATCAGCTCGCCCTCGATGCGCGCGATGCGCACGGCGCCGACCGGCCCGAGGAACGGGAGCGGCGAGATCGCGAGCGCGGCGGAGGCGCCGTTGATCGCGAGGATGTCGTGCGGCACGACCATGTCGGCCGACAGCACGGTGCAGATGACCTGCACCTCGTTCTTGAAGCCCTTCGGCCAGAGCGGCCGGATCGGGCGGTCGATCATCCGCGCGGTAAGCGTCGCGCGCTCGGTGGCGCGGCCCTCGCGCTTGAAGAAGCCGCCCGGGATCTTGCCGGCGGCGTACATCCGCTCCTCGACGTCGACCGTCAAGGGGAAGAAGTCCGCGTCGGCGCGCGCGTCCTGCCGCCCGACCGCGGTCGCGAGGATCATCGTGTCCCCGCTGCGGACGACGACCGCGCCGTCCGCTTGCTTTGCGAGCTTGCCCGTCTCGAAGCGGAGCTCGTTCGCCCCCACGTCGACGGACACCGTGGCCTGCTGCCCGGTGCTGATGGTGCTCATACCGTGTTCTTTCCTTCCACTCTTCCGTTGTGGCGGAAGGTGGAGGTTTGAGCCAACTCCGCGGCACACCGCGCGAAGCTCGATCAAACGCCCACCTTCCGTCCCGCCTCGGCCCTGTCTCCTACCGGCGGAGACCGAGCTCCTTGATGAGGGCGCGATAGCCCTCCAGGTTCTTGCGCTGCAGGTAGTCGAGGAACCGGCGCCGACGGCCGACCAGCTTCAGGAGGCCGCGCCTCGAGTAGTGGTCCTTCGGATGCGTCCGGAGGTGCTCGGTCAGCTCGTTGATCCGGCGCGTGAGCATCGCCACCTGGACCTCGGTCGAGCCCGTGTCCTGGCCGTTCGCCCCGTGCTTGTCGATCAGCTCCTGCTTGGCTTCCTTGGTGAGAGCCACATGTCTCCTCTCGTTGGTTCGTCTCCGCAATCCCCGCACGCCGTGAAGGAAGAACACGGGCGGCCGCGATCACGGTCTGGCGCGCATGGTACCTGTCATATATGCCGGTTCGACCTCCGCTTCGCCTGCTTCGGCTCGGAAACCCGTTCGTCCGTGGCATCCTGCGGTCGCCCGCGCACCGGCTGCTGAGCAGCTCGCTAACCGTCCTCGAGTATGAGGGCCGCACGACCGGGCGGACGTTCGCGATCCCGCTCCGCTTCGCCGAGACGGCGGACGGGCGACTGGTCGCGATTGCGGCCGATCCGGCCCGGAAGCGATGGTGGAGAGCGTTCGCAGAGCCCGGTCCGGCCGTCGTCCTGCTTCGCCGGCAGAGGCACGAGGTCGTCGGGACGCTGGCCGGGGGTGCTCTCCGCGACGAGGCGCGAGCGGCGTACGCGGCGCGCTACCCGAGCTCGACGCGCCTCCTCGAGGACGCCGCGCTCGTCGTCTTCCGCCGGGCGGGATAATGCGGCGTGCGTCTCTACGGCGATCTCGCGCCCTGGTTCCACCTGCTCACCGCGCCGGAGGACTACGCGGTCGAGGCGGAGCGCTACCGGAGCACCGTCGTCGATGCGCTGCCCGACGCGCAGACGCTGCTCGAGCTCGGTGCGGGCGGGGGCAACAACGCCTCGCACCTGAAACGGCACTTCTCGTGCACCCTGTCCGACCTCTCGCCGCAGATGCTCACGCTGAGCAGGGCGCTGAACCCCGAGTGTGAGCACGTGCTCGGCGACATGCGGACGCTCCGGCTCGGCCGTCTGTTCGACGTCGTCTTCGTCCACGACGCGGTCGGCTACCTGACGACCGAGGACGACCTCGCCGCCTGCATCGGCACAGCCTTCGCCCACACGCGTCCCGGCGGCGTCGCGCTGTTCGTCCCGGACTGCACGCGCGAGACGCTCGCGCTCGGCACCGCACACGGCGGCCACGACGGCGCCGACGGCCGCGCGCTCCGCTACCTCGAATGGACGACCGACGTCGACCCGTCCGACTCGACGTACGACGTCGACTTCGCGGTCGTCATCCACGAGCCCGGCCGGGAGCCGCGCGTCGTCCACGAGCGCCACGAGCTCGGCGTCTTCCCCGAGCACGCATGGCTCCATCTGCTCGAGGCGGCGGGCTTCGCCGCGACGGCGATCCCTGCCCGGCCGGAGGACGACGACGCGCCCCAGCCCATGTTCTTCGGGCGGCGCCCGGACCGCGGCTAGGCCGGGCGCACCGCCGCCCGCGTCGCGTCGACGTCGCGGGCGATCTGGGCGACGAGGGCGTCCTCGCTCTCGAACACCTCCTCGTCGCGGAGTCGCTCCCAGAGCTCGACGACGAGTCGCCGGCCGTAGAGGTCGCCCTCGAAGTCGAGCAGATAGGGCTCGATACGGCGCTCGGTGCCGCCGTAGTGCGGGTTGGTGCCGATCGAGACCGCCGCACGGTGCCCGAGCGCCTCGCCGGCGTAGATCCCGTAGCGGGGGCAGAGAAGCTGCGGGTCCATCGCGATGTTCGCAGTCGGGTAGCCGAGGGTGCCGCCGCGCTGGTCGCCGGCGACGACCGTGCCGTCGAGCTCGAAGGGCCGGCCGAGCATCGCGGCGGCGCCGGCGAGGTCGCCGTCGCGGACGGCGTCGCGGATCGCCGTCGAGGAGACGCCCTCGACCTCGGTCACCTGCAGCAACTCCAGTCCCGCACCGACGAGCGTCTCGAGGGAGCCGGAGCGCTTGTGGCCGAACCGGAAGTCCTCCCCGACGGCGACCGCCTCCGCCCCGATCGACGTCAGGTACGTCGCGATGAACTCGTCCGGCGAGAGGCGCATGAACTCGGGCGTGAAGGCCGCGACGAGCGTGTCTGCGACCCCGCTCTCCGCCAACAGCTCCAGCCGTCGCTCGAGCGTCGAGATGAGATCGACGCGATTCCCGAGCACGACGCGCGGGTGCGGGTCGAGCGTGATCACGGTCGGCTCGAGGCCGGAGTCGATCGCCGCCTGGAGCACGGAGCGATGGCCCCGGTGGACACCGTCGAACGTGCCGATCGCAACGGCGCGCGGCTGGCGCTCGAGCTGAGATGGGGCGTGGGCGATCCTCATCGCGCTGCCGCCAGCCTCGGGAGCGCCTCCTCGAGCGGCACGACGCGCTCCTCGTCCGCCTCTTCGACTCCGAACGGGCCGACCTCGGTCCGACGGAGCGTGAGGCAGTGACCGCCGAGCGCGTCCGCGATCGACCGCACGTACGTGCCCGACCCGACGAGCAGTTCGAGTCGCGCAACGCCCGCCGCATACGAGTCGAGCGCGAGCTCGTGGACACGCATCACGCGCATGGGCATCTCGACCGCGACGCCCTGCCGGTGCAGCCGGTAGGCGCGCTCGCCGCCGATCTTCACCGCGGACGCGGCCGGGATGGGCAGCTCGACCGCGCCGCGCAGGCGCTCGAGCGCCGCCTCGAGCTCGTGGCGGGATGGTGGCTCGTGCTCCTCCACGACGTCTCCTTCCGGGTCGCCGGTGGACGTGCGTGCCCGGAGGTCGATCTCGGTCAGGTACCGCTTGTCCAGCTTCATGAATCGATCCTGCAGACTCGTGGCGCGCCCCGAGAGCAGCACGAGGAGGCCCGTCGCGAAGGGGTCGAGCGTCCCGGTGTGGCCCGTCTTCGCGCCGGTGCGACTGCGGACGCGGGCGACGATCTGGAACGAGGACGGGCCCGCGGGCTTGTCGACGAGGACGACGCCTGTCGGCTCGAGCGCCTTCGGGATCGCCATCAGCCCGCGTGGTCGCCGTTCGCCGCCAGAAAGGCGTCGACGATCCGCCGCGTGATCTCGTCCATCGCCAGGTCGGTCGAGAAGCCCGCCGCCCGCTTGTGCCCCCCGCCCCCGAAGCCGCGAGCGATCGCCGACACGTCGACGCCGTCCGGGTGGGAGCGGAGCGATCCCTTTCGTGCCGCCGCCGCGCCCGCGGGAAGCTCGCGGACGAGCCCCACGAGCTCGGCACCGTCGACCGCGCGCAGGTGGTCGATGATCCCCTCGGAGTACGGCTCCTCGGCCCCCGCCGCGTCGAAGTCCTCGCGGCGGAGCTCGGAGACGACGATCCGCCCGTCTGCCAGCTCCGTCGCCCGCTCGAGCGCGCGCGCGAGCAGCTTGAGCTTCGGGAACGGCGTCGACTCGTAGATCTCGACGAACACCTTGCTCACGTCCGCGCCCGCCTCGACGAGCTCGGCGGCGAGGCGGAGCGCCTTCGGCGTCGTGTTGGAGTACTGGAAGCGACCCGTGTCGGTGACGATCGCCGTGTAGAGCGCCTCGGCGATCGCAGGTGTCAGATCGATCCCGAGCCCGGCGAAGACGTCGGCGAGCACCTCCCCCGTCGACGACGCGTCCGGGGCGACGAGGTCGACGTCGCCGAACCGCGAGTTGTCGTGGTGGTGGTCGACGTTCACGGTGAGGGCAGCCTTCGCGACGAGGGTCGGCTCGACGATCCGGCTCTCCTGCGCGCAGTCGACCGCGACGAGCACTCGCGCTCCGGCGTCCTGCGGTGCCGAGCGGAGCAGTCCGCGCGCCTCGAGGTCGAGAAACGCGTACTCGCCGGGCAGCGGCGCGATCCCGCCCAGCACCATCACGGAGTCCTTCCCGAGCGCCTCGAGCGCGAGGTGCGTCGCGAGGAGCGAGCCCAGCGCGTCCCCGTCCGGGTTGTCGTGCGACGTCACGACGAAGCGGTCGTTGGCGCGCAGGGCCTCGACGACGGCGCTCGTGTCAGTCGGCAGCATCGTCGTCTCCGTCGGGCGGCGGGGCCAGCTCGTCGATCAGGTGCGTCATCCGAACGCCCTGCTCGACCGCCCGATCGTAGACGAACTCGAGATGCGGGGTCCGGCGCAGCTTGAGCTCCCGGTTGATCCTCGCCTGCAGCACGCCCGCGGCCCCGTCGAGCGCCGCGAGCGTCCGCTCGCGCTGCTTCTCCGAGCCGAAGACGCTGAGCCACACCTTCGCATGGTCGAGGTCGCGCGTCGCCTCGACGGCGGTGACGGTGACGAACGCGATCCGCGGGTCCTTGAGCGTCGGGATCGCCTCGGAGATGACCTTCTTCATCGCCTCGTCGACCCGCCGCATGCGCTCGGGCCGGGTCATTCGAAAGACACGACCTCGAGGGGCGTGTGACGTGCGAGCTTCCCGAAGTCCCGATCGGCATGCAGGACGGGGGCACCGGCCGCGATCGCGGGGACGGCCACCAGGCAGTCGGCGATGCTGCGCAAGGTCTCGCCCGCACTGCGGCAGGCCCGGTAGAGCGCAGCGGCGCGCTCGAATGCGTCGAGCCCGTCGAGCGGAAGCAGCGTGAAGCCGAGCAGCGTGCTCCGCAGCTCCTCCGCTCGGCGTCCGTCCCGTGCACCGGCGAGGACCTCGGCCACGACGATCTCGGTGATGCACACCTCCTCATTGTCGGACAGCGCCTGGTGGAGCCGGCGATGGGCCGGGCTTCCCGTCGCCCGCAGAAGCTCCACCCAGGCGGAGGTGTCCACGACGATCACAACGACGGGATCGAGTCGTCGCGCATCGTCTCGAGATCGCCGTCCCAGCCGGTCCCTTCCAATGCCAGCGCGCGTGCGTGCGGGTCGTCGACCACCACGAGCGTGCGACGGAGCGCGAAGTCGATTGCCTCGCGCTTCGTCCGGAGCCCGTAGAGCCGCATCACCTTCTCGATGAGGGCGTCATCCACCACGACGTTGGTACGACCCATGCAGACATCGTACACCACAATACACCTCCGTACACCATCACGAGGCGTCCGGCGCGATCAGCTCGCGGTGCCGGGCGAAGAGCTCGAACGGCTGGCCGTGGAGCCAGCGCTCCGCCTCGTCGAGCAGTCGCTCCGCTTCGCTCGCCTGCCGCGTCACGCATGCGAGCGTCAGGTGGGATCGCTGCCACGTGTCGTGGTGGTCGACCTCGGCGATCGAGCAGCCGGTGCGGTTCGCGAGCTGCTGCTTCACCGAGCGGAGGTGCATCCGCTTCTCCTTGAGCGAGTGGCTCTCGGGGAAGTGAAGCTCGAAGGAGAGGATGCCGACGTATCCGGTGGACATGTTCGGAGCTCGTTCGGGGCCCGAGGAAGGAGCGGCGCCGCGGCTACCGTAGACGATCGCGTGCCGCGTTCCGCCCGTGTCGCCATTGTCCTCGGCGCGCTCGCCTGTGCGCTCGTCGTCGCTTCTTCCGGCCCGGCCGCCGGCAGCCGCCGCGTCCTGAGCTACGGCGACTCGCTCTCGGTGGGCACAGACCTCTTCCTCGGCGGCTACCTCCGCGGCTGGCACGTGCGATCGGTCACCGCGATCTCGAGGCACGCGGACGACGTACCCGGTGCGCTCCGGACCTTCGGGCCCGCGCTTCCGCGGGTCATCGTCGTCAGCGCCGGCACGAACGACGACCCGGGCCGCGTCGCCGGCTTCGGAAGGATCGTCCGCGAGACGCTCGCGATCGCCGGGCCTTCGCGCTGCGTCGTCTGGTCGACCGTCCTCCGCCCCCCGTATCAGGGCGTCTCGTATTCCGGCTACAACCGCGCGCTCGAGGAGATCGCGCAGAGCCGCGGGAACCTGCGCGTGTTCGACTGGGTGTCGATGGCGCGGGAGCACCCGTCGTGGTTCGGCTCCGACGGCGTCCACCCGACGATGACCGGTTACCGCGCCCGCGCCGCCGCGATCGCCCGCCTCGTCCGCGGCTGCGGCCCGTAGACCGGGGGCGTACCGCTATTCGCCGGCCGCGGAGGTCGCGAGGTCGGTGCGCTCGACCTCACGGGTCTCGAAGGCCTCGAGGACGTCGCCTTCCTTGACGTCGTTGAAGCCCTCGAGCAGGATGCCGCACTCGAAACCCTCGGCGACCTCGCGCGCATCTTCCTTGAACCGCTTGAGCTGGGCGATCGTCGTCTCGTGGATCACCGTGCCGTCGCGGACGACGCGGACGTGCGCGGCGCGGCGGACGACGCCGTTCGTGACCATGCACCCTGCGATCGTCCCGAGCCGCGAGACCTTGAAGAGCGCCCGCACCTCGGCCTCGCCGAGCACCTCTTCGGTCGTGACGGGCGACAGCATCCCGACGAGCGCCTGCTCGATGTCCTCGGTCAGCTTGTAGATCACGCGGTAGGTGCGGATGTCGACGCCCTCGCGCTCGGCGAGCTGCCTCGCCTCCGCGCTCGGTCGGACGTTGAAGCCCACCACGAGCGCGTTCGACGCGGACGCGAGGTAAATGTCGTTCTCAGTGATCCCGCCGACGCCTGTGTGGATCACGTTGACCCTCACCTCCGGATGCTGGATCTTCCCGAGCTCGCTCATGAGCGCCTCGACCGAGCCCTGCACGTCGCCCTTCAGCACGACGTTGAGGTCCTGGACGGCGCCCTCCTGCATCCGCTCGAACAGCGTCTCCAGCGAGACCCCGGCGGTCTTCGAGCGCTGCGCGAGCTGCTCGCGGCGGAGCCGCTCGGCCCGCTTCTCCGCGATGTCCTTCGCCTGACGCTCGTGCTCGACGACCCGCGCAAGCTCGCCGGCGGGCGGCGGGCGGTCGAAGCCGAGGATCTCGACGGGCTCGCCCGGGTGGGCCTCGCGCACCTTCTCGCCGCGGTAGTCGTAGAGCGCGCGGACCTTGCCGGCCGCGTCACCCGCCACGATCGCGTCGCCGACGTGCAGCGTGCCGCGCTGGACGAGCATCGTCGCCACGGCACCGCGGCCGACGTCGAGGCGCGACTCGATGATCGGCCCCGAGGCCTCCGCCTTCGCGTTCGCCCGCAGGTCGAGCTCGGCGTCGGCGACGAGCAGGATCCGCTCGAGGAGGTCCTCGAGGCCGGTCTGCTGCTTCGCCGAGACCTGCGCGAACTGCGTCGTTCCGCCCCAGTCCTCCGGCTGCAGCCCCTCCGACGCGAGCTCGGTCTTGACGCGATCGATGTTCGAGTCGGGCACGTCGATCTTGTTGATCGCCACGACGATCGGCACCTCGGCCGCGCGCGCGTGGCTGATCGACTCCTTCGTCTGGGGCATCACGCCGTCGTCGGCCGCGACGACGAGCACCGCGATGTCGGTGATCTTCGCGCCGCGGGCTCGCATCGCCGTGAACGCCTCGTGACCGGGCGTGTCGAGAAAGGTGATCTTCCGGCCGTCGAAGTCGGTCTGGTACGCGCCGATGTGCTGCGTGATGCCGCCGGCCTCGGTCTCGACGACGGCCGTCGAGCGGATCGCGTCGAGCAGCGTGGTCTTGCCGTGGTCGACGTGCCCCATGATCGTCACGACCGGCGGACGGGCCGAGAGGTCGGCCTCGGCGTCCTCGACGATCTCCTGCTCCTCGTCGTCGGCGGCGTGCTTGATCGTCACCTCGCGCTCGACCTCGGCTGCGATCAGCTCGACCTCCTCGTCGGAGAGCGACTGTGTCGCCGTCCGCATCTGGCCGAGGCCCATCAGGGTCTTGATGATCTGCGACATCTGCACGCCGAGCGCGGCGGAGAGGTCCTTGACGGTGACGCCGGACTCGACCGTGACGGGCCCGGTCGGCTGCACCGGTGCTTGCGTGCGCGGCGGCGCCTGCTGGGAGCGGTCGCGCGCGGCACGCGCGTCGCGGCCGCGCGCCGCACCGCCTTCGATCACGACGCGCCGGCGCCGGCCGCCTGGCCCGCCGCCGCGCGGGCGGATCGGGCGATTCGGTCTGTTGGGGCCGTCAGCCATCCGACCCCTCAGTGTAGATACGCGCGAGCTCGGGGCCGACGGTCACATCGGCGCGCAGGGTTCTCCGGAACGCCCGCCGCGCCACTGCCTGCTCGAAGCACTCGAGCCGGTTGCACGTGTACGCGCCGCGCCCTGGGAGATCGCGGCCCTGCGTCAGCACGCCGTCCACCGCGGCGAAGCGCCGAAGCTCGGAGTGCGGCGCGCGCCGGCCGCAGCCGGCGCAGGTCCTGACGGGAACGCGACGTTCACGCTTCGTCGCGTGGCTCATCCACCGCCGGGGCGACCCCTGCCGCCTCGATGTCCACGGCGATCGCGACCTCGGTCGTGTCGGCGATGGCACCCTCGATCGCGTCCGCCTCGTCGACCGTCAGCTCGCCGGCCTCGAGCGCGTCCTCGACCTCGGCGACGGCCTCCTCGGCCAGCGCGACGTCGTCCGCGATCGCGTCGGCCGCCAAGACGGTGGCACCGGCGGCGGGATTGTCGACGAGCGCCTGGTGAGCGGGCACGCCGCAGTACTTCGATCCGGGAAGCGCCGCGTTCGGGCAGCGCTTGCCGTTCGAGAGGAGCGCGGCGCAGCGGCCGGAGAAGTCACCGTCGCCGTCGTCCTCGCCTGCGAATGCGGCGTCCGCCTCCGCCTGCGCGAACTCGGAGTCGGACTTGATGTCGACCTTCCAGCCGGTGAGGCGCGCCGCGAGACGCGCATTGAGCCCCTCCTTGCCGATCGCGAGCGCGAGCTGGTCGTCCGGGACGACGACGGTCGCGTCGCGGCTCTCGTCGTCGATGTAGACCTCGCGGACGCGCGCGGGCGAGAGCGCCTTCGCGACGAACCGCGCAGGCTCCGTGTTCCACGGGATGATGTCGATCTTCTCGCCGCGGAGCTCCGAGACGACCATGCGCACGCGCGAGCCGCGCGGCCCCACGCAGGCGCCGACGGGATCGACACCCTGGACGTGCGACTCGACCGCGATCTTCGAGCGGTAGCCGGGCTCGCGCGCGACCCCGCGGATCTCGACGAGGCCGTCGGCGATCTCCGGCACCTCGAGCTCGAACAGCGCCTCGATCAGCTGCGGGGCGCGGCGCGACAGGATCACCTGCGGGCCCTTCGTCCCGGAGCGCACCTCGATGATCACGGCCTTGATGCGCGAGCCCTGCTCGTAGCGCTCGCCGTCGACCTGCTCGGACCGCGGCAGGAGCGCCTCGACCTTGCCGAGGTCGACGAGGACGTTGTTGCGGTCGCCCGCCTGCTGGACGATTCCCGTGACGACCTCGCCCTGCCGGTCGACGTACTCCTCGTACATGATCGCGCGCTCCGCCTCGCGGATCCGCTGCTGGATGACCTGCTTCGCGGTCATCGCGGCGATGCGGCCGAAATCGTCCGGGGTCGCGTCGGTGCGGTCGATCAGGTCGTCCGGCACCTGCTCCCAATCGAGGTCGAGCTCGTCGTCGACGACCAGCGTGTGCTGCTTCTCCCCGGTCTCCTCTTCGATCCGCTCGAGCTCATCGATCGCGCGCTCGCGCGCCTCGTCGAGCAGGCGCTCTTCGAGGTCGCCCGGAATGTCGAGCGCGAAGACGCGGAACTCTCCCTCGTCGTCGAGCTCGACGGTCGCATGACGCGCGGCGCCCGGAGTCTTCTTGTAGGCGGCGAGGAGGGCATCCTCGAGCGCGGCCACGAGCGTGCCGGTCTCGATGCCCTTCTCCTTCTCGATCGTCCGGATCCCCTCGATGATCTCCTGGCTCATTGCGTACCGTCCTCGTCGATCAGGTTGCCCCGGACGATCTTCTCGACCGGGACCTCGTATGCCGTGCCGGCGACCGAGACGGTCACGGCGCGATCGTCGGCCGCGACGAGCGTCCCACGAAGGCGCTTCGCATCGACCGTCTTCAGCTTCACCGTGCCGCCGATCGCCCGGCGGAAGTGCTCCGGCCGGCGGACCGGCCGCTGCGGCCCGGGCGACGAGACGTCGATCGTCCAGTCGGCCCGATAGTCCTCGAGCAGTCGCGTGACGCGCTCGCAGAGCGCGAAGTCCACCCCGTCGGGGTGGTCGAGGTACACGCAGAACCGCGCCGGCGAGACGAGCTCGACCGCCAGCACCTCGACGCCGGGCAACGTCGACTCGACGGCCGGCGTGATCGCCGCCGTCAGCTCGCGCTCCCTGTCGTACGTGCCCGTCGCCATCGAAACCGTGTCCTCTCAAAACGAATGGGCGCATCCCGCGCCCATTTCGCCAAGCCGGTGAAATGTGGTGCGCCAAGGATAGCACCGCCCGGGCGGCCGGACGGGCGCGCACCCCGGCCGGAACGGGCCGCCCGACCGTGACCTGAGCCGCACCGTGGACCGACCGTGCCGGGCGTCGCTCCGCCTCCTCGACGTCGGTCCCCACGTCGTCGGCCGCGAGGTCGAACGGATGCTCGCCCTCGACCGCGGCGCTCCCACGGTGTAGAACGGCTCCATGCCAATGGTCCCAACCGGACACAAGACGCTCGTGCACTACCCGGACGGCACGTCCAAGGTCATCACGCTCTACGTCCCCCCAGCGGAAGGCCAGATCATCGCCCACGGTTGGGAGGTCACGCAGGTCGCGCCCGGCGAGGACGACGCCGCCGGAATACCGATCGCGTACCACATCTCGGTCGCACGCCCGGCGAGCGAGCATGCTCCGGCTCCGCCTCCCACCTGATCCGCGGCCCTCGGGCGGGACGCTCGAGCGGCCGGCGCCACCGCCACCGAGGACGGCCGTCGTCTGCGTGGGATCCGACCGTCGGGAGGGGCTGCGGCCGCGGGTTGACCATGCTCCGCGTCGGTTGTAGCGTCCGCCGTGGCTGGCGCCGTACGGCGTCGCCGGACAACAGGGGGAGGTAGATGCGGATGAAGCGACTTCTCATGGTCGCAGCTTCTGTTGCCGTGCTCGTGGGTGTTGGAGCGAGCGGCGCGTTTGCTGGTGAGGTCAAGGGGCCGCCGAATCAGGTGAACAACACCAACACGACGGGGGCTCTGGATCACGCGAGGTCGGCCTGTGCTGCGAGTGGGCTGAACGACTTCGACCTGTCGGACCCGATGGGACAGATCGAGTCCCAGGTTCAGACGGCGGCGGACTCTTGGAAGTTCTACGGTCTGCCCAAGGGTGCGCCCGGCAAGCTTGGTCTCTGCAGGGGCAACGCAGGGGAATAGGCGACGTCTCGGTTGGCCCCGACGCTGCGACGATCGGGGCCAACCCTCACCTTCATCGCCTTTACGCAATTGATGCAGGCCGGGTGGGCTGCCTAGACGTCGACGATGAGCGTCACGGGGCCGTCGTTCACGAGCTCGACCTTCATCCGTGCTCCGAAGACGCCCGTCTCGACGTCGACACCATGACCGCGGAGTGCGCGCACGAACGTCTCGATGAGCGGCTCTGCGCGTTCGGGTCGCGCCGCGTCCGAGAAGCTCGGTCGAGTTCCCTTCTGACGCTTGCTATCGGCGAGCAGCGTGAACTGGCTGACGACCAGGGCCTCGCCGCCGATGTCGAGGAGCGAGCGGTCGAAGCGGCCCGCCTCGTCGGGGAAGATCCGCAGGCGGGCGATCTTCGCGGCGAGCCGCTCGGCCGTCTCGGGCGTGTCGTCGCGCCCGACACCGACGAGGACGAGCAACCCGTGGCCGCACGCCCCCACCGTCACGCCGTCGACGCGCACGGACGCGCTCGCCACTCGCTGGACGACCGCTCGCATGCGGGATTTCTAGCCCGCACGCGCTAGCGTGCGGGCGATGGCCGCACGGATCGAGGATTATGGCCTCATCGGCGACCTGCAGACCGCCGCGCTCGTCTCGCGGCACGGCTGCATCGACTGGCTCTGCTTCCCGCGCTTCGACTCGGGGGCCTGCTTCGCCGCGCTGCTCGGCAACGAGGAGAACGGTCGCTGGTCGCTCCGGCCCGCCGGCGAGATCACCCGCGCCAGCCGCGGCTACCGCGGCGACACGCTGATCCTCGAGACCGAGCTCTCGTGCGACGACGGCATCGTCCGGCTGATCGACTTCATGCCCCCGCGCGGGGAGGCCCCGGACGTCGTACGCATCGTCGAGGGCGTCGATGGAACGGTTCCCGTGCAGATGAGCCTGAGCATCCGCTTCGACTACGGCTCGATCGTCCCGTGGGTCCGTCGGCGCGAGCAGGGCCTGCTCGCCGTCGCAGGGCCAGACGCGCTCTTCCTCGCGACACCGGTCGAGCTCGTCGGCCGCAACCTGCACACGGTCGCCGACTTCGAGGTCGGGGAAGGAGATCGCGTGCCGTTCGTGCTCACGTGGTACCCGTCGAACACGCCGCCGCCCTCGCAGACCGACGCCGAGGAGGCGCTCGGGGACACCGAGGAGTTCTGGCGCGAGTGGGTGACGGACTGCACGCACACCGGCCGCTTTCGCGAGCCGCTCGTGCGCTCGCTGGTGACGCTCAAGGCGCTCACGTACGCGCCGACGGGGGGCATGGTCGCCGCCCCGACGGCATCGCTGCCCGAGTCGCTCGGCGGCGTCCGGAACTGGGACTACCGGTACTGCTGGCTCCGGGATGCGACGCTGACGCTGCTCGCGCTCGTGCGGGCGGGCTACGACGACGAGGCACGCGCGTGGCGCGACTGGCTGCTGCGGGCGATCGCAGGGCTTCCCGAGAAGCTCCAGATCATGTACGGGATCGCCGGCGAGCGGCGACTGACCGAGCTCGAGCTCGATTGGCTCGAGGGCTACGAAGGCTCGCGCCCGGTGCGGATCGGCAACGCTGCCTGCGACCAGCTCCAGCTCGACGTCTACGGCGAGGTCGCGGACGCCCTCTACCACGCACGGCAGGCGGGGATCGGCGCGTCGGCCGACGCATGGGCGCTCAACAGGAAGCTGCTCGAGTGGCTCGAGGACGGATGGCGTCAGCCCGACGAGGGGATCTGGGAGGTGCGCGGGCCGCGCCGTCACTTCGTTCACTCGAAGGTGATGGCCTGGGTCGCGTTCGACCGCGCGGTGCGGAGCGTGGCGGAGTACGGTCGCGAGGGACCGGTCGACCGCTGGCGCGAGCTCCGCGACGAGATCCACGACGAGGTCTGCCGGGAGGGGTTCGACGAGGAGCTCGGCTCGTTCACCCAGTTCTACGGCTCGCCGCGGCTCGACGCGAGCCTGCTGTTGATGCCCCTCGTAGGCTTCCTCCCCGTGGACGACCCCCGGGTCGCGGGCACGATCGCGGCGATCGAGCGTCACCTCGTGCGCGACGGCCTCGTCGAGCGGTATCGCGCCGACGACGAGAACACCGCCGTCGACGGTCTCCCGCCCGGCGAGGCGGCGTTCCTGCCGTGCTCGTTCTGGCTCGTCCAGGTGATGGTGCTGCAGGGCCGCCTGGACGAGGCGGACGCGCTCTTCACGCGGCTGCTCGCGTTCCGCAACGACCTCGGCCTGCTCTCCGAGGAGTACGACGTCGACGCCGGGCGCCTGGTCGGGAACTTCCCGCAGGCGTTCACGCACCTGACGCTGGTCGACGCGGCACTCACGCTCGACGACGGCTGGTGCCGCCGTGCCGCGCGCCCGGAGACCCGCGAGACGAGACCCGCGTCTGCCGGCCCGGAGCCGGGCTGAGGCGCGTACGTTCGCCCGATGGCCGTCGTCGAGCTCCGCGACCGAGACGTCCTTGCGCGGTTTCTCCGGAGCCGTCCGGCAGTGCACGCATACGAGCTCGGTGACCTCGACGACTTCTTCTGGCCCCGCACGCGCTGGCTCGGCTGGCAGCTCGACGGGCGGCTCGAGCAGGTGGCGCTCGTCTACGACGAGCCCGACCCGCCCGTGCTGCTCGCGTTCGCCGAGGAGCCCGCGCGGGGGATGCGGGACCTGCTCCGCTCGATCGTGCGCCAGCTGCCGGCGCGCCTGTACGCCCACCTCTCCCCCGGTCTCCTTGCCGCGCTCGCGCCCGAGCTCGTCCCGTCGAGCCCGCCTGCATCTCACCTCAAGCTCGGGCTGGTCGACCCCGACGCCGTCCGGGCGCACGAGACCGCGGACGCGGTGCTCCTCTCGTCGGCCGACCTCGCCGAGGTCGAGGGCTTCTACGGCCGCGCGTATCCCGGGACGTGGTTCCAGCCGCGCATGCTCGAGACCAAGCGCTACGTCGGCATCCGGCGGAGCGGCGAGCTCGCCTGCGTCGCCGGTGTCCACGTCTGGTCGCCGGCGTGGCGCGTCGCATGCCTCGGCAACGTCGCCACCGTGCCGGCGGCTCGGGGGAACGGGCTCGCGACCGCGGCGTGTGCCTGTCTCTGCGGCATCCTGCTCGACGACGGGATCGACGTGATCTCCCTCAACGTCCGCGCCGACAATGCCGCCGCGATCCGCACCTACGAGAAGCTCGGCTTCGCCCACGCTGCTGACTACGTCGAGGTGATGCTCTCGGCACCCGGCGCGAGCGAGGGGCCGCCGTGATCTGCATTGTCGGTGCCGGCGCCGCGGGGCTGGCCAGTGCAGCCGCGCTCCGCCGTGCCGGGGTGAAGGTAGTGGTGCTGGAGCGCGCCGACGTCGGTGCCGCCTGGGAGACGCGCTACGACTGCCTCCATCTCCACACCGTCCGCTGGCTCTCGGGATTGCCGGGGTACGGAATCCCGCGCTCGTACGGCAAGTGGCCGTCCCGCGATCGCGTCGTCGACTACCTGCGCGCCTACGCGAGCAGGCATTCGCTCGACGTGCGGACGGGAGACGCCGTCCGGCGCATCGACCGCGACGGCGACGGCTGGGTGGTGACCGTCGACGGCGAGCCGGTGCGCGCAGAGCGCGTCGTGGTCGCGACGGGGTACAGCAACGTCCCCTACCTGCCCGACTGGCCGGGGTCGTTCGGCGGCGAGCTCGTGCACTCGGCGGACTACCGCCGCGGCGACCCGTATCGCGGCCTGCGGGTCCTCGTCGTCGGAGCCGGCAACTCGGGAGCGGAGATCGCGATCGACGTCGCGCGCTCGGGCGCGACCGAAGTGCACCTCTCGGTGCGAACGCCGCCCGCCGTCGTCCGGCGCGACACGCTTGGCGTCCCGAGCCAGCTGCTCGGGATCGCGAGCACGCATCTCCCGACCGGCGCAGTGGACCGGATCGCGGCAACGCTTCGCCGCGTCGCCTTCGGGAACCTCGATTCGCTCGGGCTTCCCGCGCCGGAGAAGCCCTACTCGGAGTTCCTCCGCCGCAGGGTGATCCCGATCGTCGACGTCGGCCTCGTCGCGGCGGTCAAGGACGGATCGGTGAAGGTCGTCCCGGGGCTCGAGCGCTTCGAGGACGGCACGCCGGTCCTCTCCGACGGACGCCCCCTGGAGGTCGACAGGATCGTCGCGGCGACCGGCTTCCGAACCGGTCTCGAGCCGCTCGTCGGGCATCTCGGCGTGCTCGACGAGGCCGGTGTCCCGCTCGTCCACGGCCCCGACGAGCACCCGGACGCGCCGGGGCTGCACTTCGTCGGCTACCTCGTGACGCTCGGCGGAACCCTCCGGCTCGCCGGCAAGCAGGCCGAGCGACTCGCGCGGGTCGCGGCCTGACAGACGTGCGTCGCGACGGGCACGACACGCGCACCGGCGCCTACGCCGTGCTCGTCGACGACGCGAGACGAATCCTGCTCGCACTCTGGAACGAGAGGGCCGTGCCCGCTTGGACGCTTCCCGGCGGCGGGGTCGAGCACGGTGAGACCCCGGAGGAAGCCGCGGTTCGGGAAGTGCGTGAGGAGACCGGCTACGACGTGGAGCTGGTTCGCCTGCTCGGCGAGGACACGGTCACGGTGCCGGCCGGGGAACGCCTCGACGGCGTCCTTCGGCCGCTCGTGTCCGTCCGTCTCGTCTTCGGGGCGCGGATCCTCGGCGGCGAGCTGACGTCCGAGGTCGGCGGCACGACGGACAGGGCGGCGTGGATCCCGCTCGGGGAGGTGGTGAGTCTCGAGCGCGTCGACCTCGTCGACGCCGCGCTCCGACTCGCTCAGCGGTGACCGAAGTGGTGGGCCCGCGGGAGGGCTGCGACGAGGTCCGGGGTCGCGGCCACGCTGCGGGCGAGCGGTGACAGGCTCTCGAGCTCGCGGACGAGGATGTTCCGGTTTCGCTCGACGCGCTCGTACCGGCCGCGGACGAGGACGATCGGCTCGGAGCGGACGATTCCGCGGTGTCGCTCGTAGACGTCCTTGGGGACGATGAGGTTCACCTGACCGTGCTCGTCCTCGAGCAGCATGAACACGATCCCCTTGGCGGTCGCGGGCCGCTGCCGCGCGATCGCCAAGCCGGCGTACGCGACCGTGGACCCGTGCCGCGCCTCGTGGAGCTCGGGGCTCGAGAGCGTCCCCACGGGGAGATGAGGCCGGAGCAGCGTCATCGGGTGCGTCCCGACCGAGAGGCCGGTCTCGCGGTAGTCGGCGAGCATCCGCTCCCACCGGGTGAGGTCGGGCAGGTCGGGCGTCTCCGCGGTCGGGTCGAGCGGGAGCGGGAGCTGCTTCGCCTCGCCGCGCGTGCCCTCGACCGAGCGAGGCCGGCTCGCGAGCCCGAGCTCCCAGAGGAGGTCGCGGCGGCGCGGCCCGAAGCCGTCGCAGGCACCACCGCGGACGAGCGCCTCGAGCGCCTCACGGGAGACCTGCGCGCGGCGGGCGAGGTCGCCGACGTCGCGGAACGGCCCGTTCGCCTCCCGTTCGGCCTCGAGCGCCTCTGCGTCCTCCTTCCCGACCGACGAGACGTAGGCGAGTCCCACGCGGACGGCGTGAGGCAGCTGACCTTGCAACCAGACTGTTGACAAGCGCTCCAGAGCGAGCAGCGCGCCTCGCTCAGGTTGACGTCGGGCGGGCGCACCTCGACCCCGCGCCGCTGGGCGTCGCGGACGAGGCTCGCAGGCGGATAGAAGCCCATCGGCTGCTCGTTCAGGAGCCCGCAGAGGAACTCGGCCGGATAGTGGTGGCGCAGCCATGCCGACTGGTAGGCGAGCAGGCCGAACGCGGCGGCGTGCGCCTTCGGGAACCCGAAGCCGGAGAAGCCGACGAGCGTGTCGAAGACGCCGTCGGCCACCTCCTCGGCGACGCCCTTCGCGACCGCGCCCTCGACGAAGCGCGCCCGGTGCGCCTCGAGCGCCTCGTGGCTCCGCTTGCGGCTCATCGCGCGCCGCAGCCCTTCCGCCTCGCCGATCGTGAACCCCGCGAGCGCGATCGCGACGTCGAGCACCTGGTCCTGGAACACGACGACGCCGAGCGTCGCGGCGAGCGGCTCGCGGAGCGACTCGTGCGGGACTCCGAAGACGAACGACGGGTCCTCTCGCAACCGGCGGCGATGCTCGATGTAGGGGTGCACGGCCTTGCCCTGGATCGGCCCGGGCCGGACGAGCGCGACCTGGATCGTGAGGTCGTCGATCGTCTCGGGCTTCGTGCGGAGCAGGCTCTGCATCTGCGCGCGGCTCTCGATCTGGAACACGCCGACGGTGTCGGCCGCCTGGATCTCGGCGAAGACAGCGGGATCGTCGAGCGGGACGCGCGAGAGGTCGATCGGCGCGCCGTGGAGCCGGGCGATCTTCTCGACGCACTCCTCGATGCAGGAGAGCATCCCGAGCCCGAGCAGGTCGATCTTGAGGAACCCTGCGTCGGCGCACGAGTCCTTGTCCCACTGGCAGAGCTGGCGGCCCGCCATCGCCGCCGGCTGGACGGGGACGAGCTCGACGAGCGGCCGGGACGAGATCACCATCCCGCCCGGATGCTGGGAGACGTGGCGCGGCAGCCCCGCGATCTCCCGCGTGAGGAACTGGAACGCGCGCCACCGCTTCGAGAGGAGCTTCTGGTCGGCGTCGGGGAGCGCCGCGACCTCGTCCGCCACGTGCTCCGCATGCCAGCCGTCGGTCACGCGGGCGAGCCGCTCGAGCTCGGCATGCGGCAGCCCCAGTGCCTTGCCGACGTCGCGGATCGCACCCCGCGAGCGATACGTCGCGAAGCTCGCGACGAGTGCCGCGTGCTCGTGCCCGTACCGCTCCGTGACGCGGACGATCAGCTTCTCGCGGATGTCGCGCGGGAAGTCGAGGTCGATGTCGGGCACCGACGTGAGCTCGTGGTTGATGAAGCGGCCGAGGGAGAGGCCGTTCTCGACCGGGTCGACGTGCGAGAGCCCGGTCAGGTAGCAGACGATCGAGCCGACCGAGCTGCCCCTCCCCCGCCCCGGCGGCAGGAACATCCGTGGCGAGTCGCGTCCGCGCACCTCGAGCGCGCACTCCCGCGCGATCTCGAGCACCTCGTGGTGGAGGAGGAAGAACCCTGCGAGGCGGAGCCTTCCGATCAGCGCGAGCTCGCCGTCCAGGCGGGCGCGGGCCTCCGCTTGCAACAGTCTGTTACTTGCGTCGTACCGCTCGCGGAATGCGTGCTCGCAGATCGCGGCGAGCTGGCGGATCGCGGGGTCGGCACGGTCGGAGAAGTCGGGGTAGCGATAGCCGAGCTCCTCGGTGAGGTCGAAGGTCAGCCGCTCGGCGAGCGTGCACCGTCCGGCTCGCCGCCTCGGGATCGATGCCTGCGAAGCGCTCGACCATCTCCTCGGGGGCACGCAGCACGGCCTCGCGGTTCCCCCGCCGCTCGCGCTCGCTCCCGTCGAGCGAGGTGCGGTACCGGATCGCGACGAGCACGTCCTGAAGCAGCGTGCGGCGCGGCGCATGCGCGTGGACGTTTCCCGTGGCGATCGTCTCGACGCCGAGGTGCTCAGCGAGGTCGCGGAGCATCGCGTGACGCCGCGAGTCGCCCCGCTCGTACGGGCGCTGGAGCTCGACGTAGAACCGCTCCCGGCCGAACGCGGCCGCGAGTCGGGCCGCGCCGCGCGGGTCGTGGAGCGCCAACCCGTCGCGGGCACAGCCCGAGAGGCAGACGAGCCCCTCGTTGAGCTCCGCGACGGTCTCGAGCGGGACGGCGGCCGGGAGGAGAACGCGGTGCTCCTTCCCTTCTGGCCGCGTCCCCGCATGCGCGGCGGTGAGGATCCGGCAGAGGTTCGCGTAGCCCTTCCCGCTCTCGCAGAGCAGCGTGACGTGGGCACCGCCATCCAGGGTCGCCTCGGAGCCGGTGATCGGCCGGATTCCCGCGAACTTGGCGGCGTGCGCGAGCTCGAGCGAGCCGTAGACGCCATCGTGGTCGGTGAGCGCGAGCGCCGGGTAGCCGAGCTCCGCCGCGCGGACGGCGAGCTCCTCGGGGTGCGAGGCGCCGTCGAGGAAGGAGTACGCCGAGTGGCAGTGGAGCTCGACGTAGGAGCGACCCACTACGCTCTTCCCCGGTGGCACCGAGCATCCAGCCGGCCGAGACGCTCGTCGCAGGGCCCGACGCGACCGTCGCGCTGGTCGACCACCCGAGCCTCGCCGTCTCGGCAGCGCGCTTCGCTCCGGGCGCGGGGCCGACGCCGCCGCGACACGTCCACGCAGACCACACGGAGGCATGCCTCATGCTCGACGGGTCGCTCCGCTTCACCCTCGGGAGCGGGGAGACGGTCGTGGATGCCGGCACGCTGGTCGTGGTGCCGCCCGGCGTCGAGCACTCGTTCCGGGCCGAAGGCGAGGTCAGGTTCCTCGAGGTCCATGCTCCCTCGACCGGATACGGGGCATTCGTGCGTGCGCTCTCGGGCGCCGCGAACGAGGACGTGTTCGCCCGCGGACGCGCCGCGTTCGACCAGCAGCCGGCGCTGGGCCCGGGCGGAGGCGCCGATGCGTCGGCGGTCGTGATCACCCGCATGGGTGGCGACGGGGAAGTGATCACCGACCGCCCCGGCCGCCGAGTGACGTTGCTCGCGGACTCGGAGCACCTGACGCTGACCGAGTTCGACTACGGATCGGGTCAGCGTGGCGCCAGCCCGCACGTCCACCACGACCACTCCGACGCATTCCTCGTCCTCGCGGGGGAGCTCGAGATCACCTTCGAAGACGGGCCGCTCCAGGCGCCGGCCGGGACGTTCGTGCTCATCCCACCGAACGTCGTCCACTCGTTCGACAACGTGAGCGACGCGTCCGCGCGCTTCCTCAACGTCCACGCGCCGTCGTGCGGCTTCGGGGAGTACCTCCGCGGACGAAACCCCGCCTTCGACCAGCACGAGCCTCCTCCGGAAGGTGGGCTCGATCCAAGCAACGCGGTGGTCGTGACGTTCGAGGCGGGCGCCTGAGCGATGGGCGGCCTCGACACCCGGGTTCCCGGGCTTCTCGGGACGCGCTACCCGATCGTGCAGGCGCCGATGGCGGGCGGTTTCACGACGCCCGAGCTGGTGGCCGCCATCTCGAACGCGGGTGCTCTCGGCTCGCTCGGAGGTGCGACGCTCGGGCCCGACGAGCTGCGAGACGCGATCACCGCGGTCCGCCGTCTGACCGACCGGCCGTTCGCCGTCAACCTCTTCGCGCCGCTGCCGTCGCCCGAGGCCGACGCCGAGCAGATCGCGGCGATGCAGGCCACGCTCGCGCCCCTTCGCTCCGAGCTGGGCCTGTCCGAACCGCAGGACGTCCCCTTGGCTCCTCCGCCCGGCCTGGTCGAAGCGCAACTCGCGGTGGTCGCCGAGGAGTGCGTGCCGGTGTTCAGCTTCACGTTCGGCGTCCTGCCCTTCGAGCAGATCAGGGAGTCGGGCAGCGTGATCCTCGGCACGGCGACGACGGCGGCCGAGGCCGTCGAGCTCGAGCGGCTCGGCGTGGACGCGATCGTCGCCCAGGCGGGCGAAGCGGGCGGGCATCGCGGGACGTTCCTGGGCCCCTTCGAGGACGCGGTGGTCGGCGGTGTCGCGCTCGTGCCCCGGATCGTCGACCGTGTCTCCGTTCCCGTGCTGCTCGCCGGCGGGATCATGGACGGCCGCGGGATCGCAGCTGCCCTCGCGCTCGGCGCCGAGGGTGTGCAGCTCGGAACGGCGTTCCTCGGCTGCCCGGAGAGCGGCGCGACCAGCTCTCCAGCGCGACGTGCTCGAGGCGCTCCGGCCGACGCGACCGTCGTGACGCCGCGCCTACTCGGGGAGGCAGGCGCGCCTCGTGCGGACACGGCTCGTCGATGTGGTCGCGGGCGCCGGCGCCGACCCGCTGCCGTACCCTCTCCAGACGATGGTCACGCCGAGCATCCGAGCTGCCGCGCTCGAGGCGGGTCGCGCCGATCTGCTCTTCGTGCTCGCCGGACAGGGTGCGGCCGCGGTCCGCGAGCTGCCTGCGGCCGAGCTCGTCGTGGCGCTCGTCCGTGAGACGGAAGACGCGATCCGGCGTCTCGCCGGCAGACAGACGCTTTCGCATGACGCGGCCCGGACGAGGCCGCTACGACGACATCGTCGACGCGATCACCGCGTGGCATCCGGAGTGCCGGGCCGGGAAGGTGTTCAGCATGCCGTGCGTCAAGCGCTCCGGCCGCGTCGTGTTCGGGCTCTCGCGCACGGGGATGGTGTTCAAGCTGACCGATCCCGGCGTGCACGCGCGGGCGCTCGCCGTCCCCGGTGCCCATCTGTTCGACCCGTCGGGTCGCGGTCAGCCGTTCCGGCAGTGGGTCGTCGTCCCGCCCGAGCAGGCAGACGAGTGGGAGCCGCTCGCGGCCGAGGCGGTCGGCCAGGATCATTCGCTGTGACGTGGGGGCACCCATCACGCACGCTGCGTGAACCAGCACCGCCGCTCCCCGTCGCGATACACGCACACGTTGCGGCCCGACTCGAGCACGACCTCGAAGTAGCGGCGGTCGACCGGGTCGTCCGTCCACCAGCGGTCGACGACACGCCACTCCTCCCGCACGACGACGACGAGCTCACGGTCGACGAGCCGCGGCTCGCCGCTCACCGCAATCTCGACGAGTGCCGGACGCGGCGTGTTGAGCCGGCCGGCGACGCCGCGCCTGACCGCGTCGCGTCTGGCCACACGCAGCTCCACCGGGACCGTTCATCGTCGGCCAGAGGCAGGTCGCGTGCTCCGTGCCATCCGCCCGTGCCCCTCCACCTACACATCGCGCGGCACGACGAGCGCTCTCGTCTCGGGGATCCGCGACCAGGGCGCGACCTCGACGACGCCCCCGACGGCGCCGCCCCCCGCGCTCGCCCGCACCTGGCGGAGGCCCTCCCGCAGGCGCGCGCCCGCCTCCTCCCCGTCGGGCGCGACGAGCGCGAGCTGCTGGCCCGCGTGCTCGGCGAGCTCGACCGCCTCGAGCCGCAGCTCGACCACGGGGGCCGGGATCTCGATGAGCTTCGGGCCGAGCGCCGAGCGGATCCGCCCGCGCTCGCCGGACGCCTCCCGCAGCGTCACGGTCCGCCGCCACGAGCCGCCTCCGACGAGCCGGGCGGCGAGCGCCAGCTTCCGGAACGGCCTCCCCGCGCGCTCGGGGCGCGCGAGCAGCCGGTCGAGCAGCGCCCCGAACGCGCGGCGCAGCGTGAGCTCGTTCGCGACCGCCTCGGGGAAGGAGAGCGCCTCGATCAGCTCTGCCGCGGGCGATCGCCCGCGCACGCGGCGGCGCTCCCCGCCGCGGGCAAGGCTCCACGCCCGCTTCCCCTCCTGACCCAGCCGCTCGGCCACGGCGCCCCCAGGCAGGGCGGCGAGCGAGCCGAGGGTGCGGACGCCGAGCCCCTCGAGCTCGGCGTACCGCCCCTCGTCGAGCGGCAGGAGCGAGAGCGGGAGCGGCTCGAGAAACGTCCGCTCCTCCTTCCCCTCGACGATCACCGCCTGACCCGGGCGCGCGACGCTCGCCGCCGCGAGGGCGACGAAGCGGCGCTGCCCCGCGCCTGCGCGCGGGTCCCAGGCAGGCCCGACGGAGGCGAGCGCCTTCTGAAGCGCCGCCTCCACCCCTCCGTAGAGCCTCTCCACGCCGCGGGTCTCGAACACGACCACCCCCGGCTCGACCGGCTCGACGGCGAACCCCGCGTCCTCGAGACGCCGCAGCACGCCCTCCCATTCCCGCTCGGCGCCCGCCGGGTCGGGGTCGACGAGCACGAGCTGCGGGCACGTCGCGAGCGCCTCCCCCAGGCGCATCCCCGCCGTGACCCCGGCCGCCTCGGCCGCCGCGGTGACCGGCCCGACGAGCTGCTCCCGCCCGGGCTCGGGCGCGAGCGCCGCGGGGACGGACCGCGAGCCTCGGCCGGGACCGGAGCGCCGCGCGGAGCTCGAATCCTGGGATGAGAAGGCATGCGATCATGGGAACAGATGTTCTATCGAACATGTGTTCGTATGTCAAGGCGTCCACGAGATGCCCGGCAATGGAGCAGCGATCCCCGCAACGTCGAGGAGCGTGGTCGGCGGGACCGCTGTCTTCCGGGTCAGATGCCGTTGACGCGCGCGGAAGCACTCGGTCACGTACGGCATCGCGAGCACCCCGTCCCTGCGCGCTGCACGTCGAACAGCGTCTCGACGCTCTCGAGCACCGGGCGACGCTCGTCCTCGGAGAGCACGGATCGCGCAGTGGCTCGCGGGAGCGGACGAGCTCCGACGAGGTCGAACCGTCCGAGCACCTGCACGTGGGCGAACGACGCGCGCTCGACCGGCCCGTAGAGACCGCTCCCGTCGATAGCTCGCAGTGCTCGCGACGACACCGCCCTTGCGGAACTCGCTCCGACCGATCGACCGTGTCCGTGAGCTCCGCGACCCAGCCCTGCGAGTCGTCGCGCGTGTTCCAGACGAGAGCGATCCGGCCGCCCGGCCGCAGCACCCGGACCATCTCGGAGAGCGCGACCTCGTGGTCGAACCAGTGGAACGCCTGCGCGCACGTGACGACGTCCGCCGAGCCGTCCGCCAGTGGGATGGACTCGGCGCTGCCCCGCACCGCGGTCGCGCCGGGCACGGCGTGCCGCAGCTCGGCGAGCATCTCCTCCAGCGGCTCGACCGCCGTCACGCGATGGCCGAGCGCCACCAGCGAGCGGGTCAGCTTGCCCGTGCCGGCGCCGAGGTCGACGACGTCGCACGGCTCGTCGCCCGCGAGCCAGCGGACCGCGTCGTCGGGGTAGCCGGGCCGCGCGCGCTCGTAGGCGTCGGCCACACCGCCGAACGACGCGGCTCGCTCGAGCCGGTCCAGTCGCTCTGCGGCCATGGGCCGAGCGTATCCTCGGCGGCGTGCGCCGCGTCTTCCTTCTCTGGATCGGCGTCGCCCTTCTTCTCGCGGGGTGCGGCGGCGGAAGCGACACGTCGAGCGACGACCCGCTCGCCTACGACGACGGCGCGCCGGTCGCCCTCCAGCAGGGGACGGGCTCGGAGCGCGGCGGGGTCATCGTGCAGGACGTCTCCTACGCAAGCGGTGACGACCGGGTCGAGGGCTATCTCGTCTCGCCCTCGTCGACCGTCGGGAAGCTCCCCGCGGTCGTCTTCCTCCACGGCGCCGGCGGTGACCGCGAGGAGCAGCTCAGCCCCGCGGTGAAGCTCGCGAAGCGCGGCGCGATCGCGCTCACGATCACCGCACCTTCCGGTGCCAAGACCCCGCCTCCCGGGGCGACCGGCGAGGAGCTCGTTCGGTGGCAGGGCGGGACGATCGCGGACGACGTGATCGCCGCACGGCGCGCGTTCGACGTCCTCGCCGACGACGACCGTGTCGACGCCGACCGGCTCGGGCTCGTCGGCTGGAGCATGGGCGGGCGCCTCGCGGCGCTCGTCGCAGGCGTCGACGACCGCGTGCGCGCGACCGTGCTCATGTCCGCGGGTGCCGCTCCCGTCGCGGCCTACGTGGAGGGCGCCCCGGCCGAGCTCCAGGATGTCGTCCGCGAGGTGCTCGAGCCCATCGACCCGCTCACGAGGATCGACGACGCGGCCGGGGCGGTGCTGGTCCAGGCCGGCCGCAAGGACTCGATCGTCCCCCGCGCGGCGCTCGAGGCCGTGATCGCGGCCGCGCCGAAGGGGACGAAGGGGACGAAGGTCGAGTGGTACCCGACCGACCACGCGCTCGACGAACAGGCGGAGACCGACCGGCTCGACTGGCTCGCGGGTCAGCTCGGGCTCGAGTAACCCGCCTCTCCGGAGCCCCCGTCGGCGTGGAGCGTGCGCCCCGCTCCGTCCGCTCTCAGGAGAGATCGTGCGCGCGGGCGAGCAGCGCCGCCTCCGCGGCAACCTCGTGCTCGCGTGCGGCCACGCTCCAGCTCTCGTGTGTGGTCAGTGTCGCGCGAATCCCGGCGAGCATCTCCTCCATGGCGGCATCCGACGACGACCCCGTCTGCCGGCGGGCGGCAGCGCACGCCGCGGGATCGAGCGCGTCCCGCAGCACCGCCTCGCCGATCTCGACCGGCTCGCCGGTCGTGGCCACGGCCGCCGCAGCGAGGCGGGTTGACGTCAGCTGCGTCGACGGCTCGCCGGCATCGACGAGGTCGCGAATGGCGCGCCCCACGATCGTGTGGGCGCTGCGGTAGTCGACGTCTCCCGTCAGCGCGAGGACGTCGGCGACGTCGGCGGCGGTGACGAAGCTCTCGCGTGCAATCCGGGCGAACCGCTCCGTCTTGAGCTCGATGGCGTCCAGCACCGAGGCCGTCAGGCGGGCGATCGCCACGGCCTCGTCGAGCGCCCGCGGGACGGTGCCGTTGAGCAGGTGGAAGTGATCCGTGCGCGCCGACCCCGTGTGCAGGGTCGCGAGCGCGCTCGCCAACGTCGCCGCCGGCCTGGCCCGCCTGCGTGCGGATCGCGGCGAGAGCGTAGGGGTTCTTCTTCTGCGGCATCAGCGCGCTCGCGCGGCTGTGGGCGTCCGAGAGCTCCACCAGACCGAACTCCTGGCTGGCGTAGATCTCGAAGTCCTGGCCGAGCTGGGTCTGGTGCGTCGCGGCGATCGCGAGGGTCGCAAGGAGCTCGAGGTACACGTCGGTCTGCCAGGCTGCGTCCTTCGTGTGCTCGACGATGCCGTCGCAGCCCAGGAGCTCGGCGAGGCGTGTGCGGTCGATCGACCAGCGGGAGCCGGCGCTGCCTCCGGCTCCCGCGACGCTCGTCCCGAGAGCCGCGTGCGAGGCGCGCGCCCGTTCGGCGTCGCGAAGCGCCGGGTACGCATAGGCGAGAAGAAGGTGGCCGACGGTCGTCGGCTGCGCCGGCTGAAGGTACGTGTAGTCCGTCGCTAGCGCGGCCCGCGTTCCGCTCGCGTGGCGGACGAGCGCCGCCGCCTGCGCGACGAGCGCGTCGTGCAGCTCGCGGATGCCCGCGCGGGCGGTCAGCCGGAGGGCGACGCGAAACGCCTCGCGTCGTGGACGGCCCGCGCTCAGCCAGCCGGCGGCCGCCCGTCCGACGCGCCGCTCGAGCTCGGCCTCGCGTGCGTTGAACGCGTCGCCTAGCGACGCGTCCCACGGGAACTCGTCGCCGGGAATCGCGTGGAGCTCGAGCAAGCCCCGGAGGAGCGACGTTCCATCCTCACCGGCGAGGTCACCGCCCTCGACGAGCGCGACAGCGTGCGCGAGGTCTGCGAGCGACAATCCCCGGGCGAGACGCGGGCCGTGAGCGCTCTCCGCCGCATACGCCGCCGCCACGAGCTCCGACGCGGCATGCCGTGAAGCCGTCCGCCCCGCCCCAGCTCCTCGGACCCGGTCACGACCCGGACTACCAGCTCGGCGGCGACGCCGTGCATGGCGACGAGACGCGGGACGACGTCGAGCACGCTCTCGCGCGCGCATCGTGCGATGTCTGCCTCGAGCTCCGGCCCGTGGTCGATCAGGTCGCGGCCCGAGCGTGACGCGCGGAACGCCTCCTCGGCGCTCGGGTACGACCGCGCGAGGCGGACGGCCGCCTCGGCGGCGTCGCTGCGCTCGAATCCGAGCTCCGCGGCGACGCGGCCGGCGACGTAGGCGTCGTCGAGCGCGAACGCACCCTGGACACCCGCGCAGAACACGGCGACGTCTTCACCGTGTGCGCGCGCCGCCTCGGTGACGGCACCGAGGTTGAGGAGCGAGGCGACGTACACGCGCTCGCAGCGCTCGGCGGCCGTGACGATCGCGCGGGTGCCGTTCGTCGTCGACATCGCGAGCGTCTCGGACCGCGGCTCGAGGTACTCCCGCGGCGAGTTCCCGAGATCGAACCCGTCGATACGGACGCCGAGCCGCTCGCCGCCGAGCGTGACGCGGCGATCGCCGTTGCGGAGGGCTCTCGCATCCTCCACCTCGGCCGCGCACCAGACGCGCTCGTACCCCGCGTCGAGCGCCTGGCAGATCGTCGAGGTTGCGCGGATGACGTCGATCACGACCCCCGTCGGAGCCCTCGCGGACTCGTCGGGAGTGAACGCGACGTGAACCAGCACGCGGGTACGCTAGCCGCGAGGTGAGCGACACGCCGCACTGCTACCGGCACCCCGGCCGCGAGACGCTCGTCTCGTGCTCGGAGTGCGGGCGACCGATCTGCGAGGAGTGCATGACGTTCGCGCCGGTGGGGATCAAGTGCCCCGACCACGCCGGCGTCGGCGGTCCCCGCCGGCAGGCGCAGCGTGCGATGCAGCCGGCGCGTCAGGCACGTTCGACGATCACCCGGCTCGACGCGCCCGCGACCGTCGGGCTCATCGCGCTCAACGTCCTCGTGTACCTCGTCACCGTCTACCAGGGCGTCGGCGTGAGCGCTCCCGGAGGCGAGCTGTTCGACAAGGGCGCGCTCGTCGGCGCGCAGATCTACGCGCAGGACGACTGGTACCGGCTCGTCACCGCGATGTTCCTGCACGCGAGCCTGCTCCACATCGCACTGAACATGCTCGTCCTCTACTGGTGCGGCACCGTCGTCGAGCGGGCGCTCGGCACTTGGCGCTTCCTGCTCGTCTACTTCGTCTCCGGCATCGCGGGCTCGGCCGGCGCGCTCCTGTTCAGCGGCCCGTTCGCCGTGACGGTTGGCGCGTCCGGCGCGATCTACGGGATCTTCGGCGCCCTGCTCATCCTCGAGTACCGGGCAACGGGAACGTTCGCCGGGCCAGCGCTCGGGCTCATCGTCATCAACCTGGCGCTGTCCTTCGTGATCCCCAACATCTCGTGGGGCGGGCACGTGGGCGGCCTCGTCGGAGGCACCCTCGCGACCTTCGCCCTCCTCCACTTCCAGTACACGCGCCCGCGGTCGCTGGGGCCGGTCCTCGTGGGCCTGATCATGGTCGCCAGCATCGTGGTGGCGTACGTGCGCGTCGAGAGCTACGTGTAGCTCAGTCCGCGCGGCGGCAGCGCAGCTCGCCGTCGTTCTGGCGGAGAACGAGCTCGTCCCCGTCGAACGCGAGGATCGTCTCGACGGCGAAGGAGCCGAACTCCGTCTCCGAGACCCGCAGGAACCGGATCGGCGGCTGGCCGAGCGCGGTGACTGCCAGCTCGTCTCCCTCCCTCGCGATCTCGATCGTCGCGCCGGGCCGGAGCTCGTAGACGCCGGCCAGGGCATCGAGTCGGCGCACGGGCTCCGCGTCCTCGGCCGGCCCGGACGCTTCCCAGTCCGGCCACTCCATCGCCTCCGCGACGGCGTCGAGGATCTCGCGCGACGAGGGCGTGACCGCGATCGCCGTTCGTCATCACCGCGAGGCCGCAGCCTGCCTCGCGATGCGCGATCAGGTGGCACTTGAAGCCCTCGTTGCCGCCGCTGTGCCCGAACCACGCCGCATCGGGGCTGCGGAGGAACAGCCCGAGCCC
Source organism: uncultured Actinomycetes bacterium (assembly GCA_963845965.1). Taxonomy (GTDB): domain Bacteria; phylum Actinomycetota; class Thermoleophilia; order Gaiellales; family Gaiellaceae; genus Gaiella. The sequence continues at coordinate 32,858 of CAWJUF010000024.1, forward strand.
GACGGAGTCGAGCCCGCCCAGCCTGGAGGTCGGGCTGGCATGGCACGTGAGCATCGACTCCGTCAGCGCCGGCCCGAGGATCGCTCCGGGGGCGGCGGCAGCCGGCCCGCTGCACGGCGATCGCGAACCGCGCGAGGTCGCTGGGCGTCGTCCAGAGGCCCGCGGCGGCCAGCTCCGGGTAGACGTGCCACGCGCCCTCTACCGGCACGCCGTCCGTCCCGTGCGCGGTCGCCGCCTGGTCGTGCAGCTCGTCGGGGAGCGGCTGCGTGTAGCCGCTGCACGACATCGCGAGCGGCCCGAGGACGAGCTCCTGCATCAGGTCGGCGAACGGGCGGCCGGTGACGTCCTCGAGCACCTGCTGCAGGACGGTCGTGCCGCCGCCCGCGTAACGGAGCTCGACGCCAGGCAGCGTGTCGACCCGGATGCCCGCGGTGTTCGCCGGCGACGTTCCGGTGAGGATCTCGGTGAGCGTGGGCAGCGCCGCGCCGCGGGGGTAGCCGGGGAAGCCGCCGACCGTCAGGCCGGCGCTGTGGCTCGCGATCTGCCGCAGGGTCACGCGCGGCTGCCACGAGGCGTTCGGCGGGACGCGCCACGACGTGAGCACGTCGTTGACGTCGGCGTCGAGGTCGAGGAGGCCCTGTTCGACCAGCCGGAGCATGCCGAGCACGGCGACCGGCTTGCTGATGGAGCAGGCCTGGAAGCGCGTCGCCGCGGTCACCGGATCGTCGCGGCCCGTCTCCTTCACGCCATAGGCGGCCTCGAGTGCGATCTCCGACTCCGCGATCACCGCCAGGGCCACGCCCGGCACGGCGTAGTGCGCCATTCGCTCGCCTAGTGAGCGGCGGCGGCGCCGCTCGTCGGCGAGACGAGGTGCTGCTCGACCTCGCGCATCGCCGCCTCGGGGGACGCGGGCATGCTCGGTCGCCCGGTCAGCCGCCGACGGCAACCGACGTGACGCCCGCGTCGGCCAGGGCGGCCTGGGCCGCCGCGAGACGCGCGAGCGGCACGCGGTAGGGCGAGCACGACACGTAGTCGAGGCCGAGCTCGTGGCAGAACGCCACTGAGCGAGGCTCGCCGCCGTGCTCGCCGCAGATCCCGAGCTTGAGGTCCGGCTTCACGCCGCGACCGCGCTCGACGGCGATCCGCATCAGGTCGCCGACGCCCTCGCGGTCGAGCACCTCGAAGGGATTCCGCTCGAGCACGCCGTGCTCCAGGTAGTACGTGAGGAACTTGCCCTCGGCGTCGTCGCGCGAGAAGCCGAGCGCCGTCTGCGTGAGGTCGTTCGTCCCGAACGAGCAGAAGTCGGCGATCTCGGCGATCTCGTCGGCGCGGACGCACGCGCGCGGGAGCTCGATCATCGTCCCGCACAGGTACTCGACCTCAGTCTCCTCCGCGGCGACCCGCTCGGTCAGCTCGCGCAGCCGGCGGAGCTCCTCGGCGAACCCCACGAGCGGGTGCATGATCTCGACAAGGGGCGCCTCGCCCGTGCGCTCGGCGACCGCGCGCGCCGCCCGGACGATCGCGCGCACCTGCATCTCGTAGATCTCGGGCCACTGGAGGCCGAGGCGGCAGCCGCGCGTGCCCAGCATCGGGTTCGCCTCGCGGAGCTGCTCGATCCGGCGACGCATCGCCTCGGACGTCGCCTCCTCCGCGGCAGGAAGGAACTCGTGGAGCGGCGGGTCGAGAAGGCGGATCGTGACCGGGTAGCCGGCCATCGCCTCGAAGATCGCCTCGAAATCGCCCTGCTGGACGGGCAGGAGCCGGTCGAGGGCCGCCCGGCGCGAGCGCTCGTCCGAGGCGAGGATCATCTCCTGCACCACGGGGAGCCGGTCGGGAGCCATGAACATGTGCTCGGTGCGGCAGAGGCCGATGCCTTCGGCGCCGAACTCGCGCGCCTTGACGGCGTCCTCGGGCGTGTCCGCGTTGGCCCGGACCCGCAGGCGCCGGAGGTCGTCCGCCCAGCCGAGGATCGTCTCGAAGTTCTCGTCGATCGCGGGCGGCACGAGCGGCACCGCGCCGACGATCACGCGGCCGGACCCGCCGTCGATCGTGAGCTGGTCGCCCTCCCGGAGCTCGACGTCGCCGATCGTCAGCGTCCGGGCGGTCGTGTCGATCGAGAGCGCCTCGCAGCCGGCGACGCACGGCTTGCCCATCCCCCGGGCGACGACCGCCGCGTGCGACGTCATCCCGCCGTGCGCCGTGAGCACGCCGCGGGCGTGGATCAACCCGTGAATGTCGTCGGGCGTCGTCTCCCACCTCACGAGCAGCACGTCCTCGCCTGCGCGACCGCGCTCCTCCGCGAGGTCGGCGTCCAGCACGATCGCGCCGGACGCGGCGCCGGGGGACGCGTTGAGCCCCGTCGCCACCACCTCGACCTCGCGCGCCGGGGTCGATCCGCGGGTGGAGCAGCTGGTCGAGCTGGCCCGCGTCGATGCGCACGACGGCCTCCTCGCGCGAGATGAGGTCCTCGCCCGTCATCTCGACGGCGATCCTGAGCGCCGCCTGCGCCGTGCGCTTGCCGGTACGGGTCTGGAGCAGGAAGAGCGTGCCGTCCTCGACGGTGAACTCGACGTCCTGCATCTCGCGGTAGTGCTCCTCGAGCCGGTCGAGCGTGTCGACGAGCAGGGCGTACGCCTCCGGAAGGAGCTCGCGCATCCGCTCGATCGGCTCCGGCGTCCGGATGCCGGCCACGACGTCCTCGCCCTGCGCGTTGACGAGGAACTCGCCGAACAGCAGGCGCTCGCCGGTCGACGGGTTGCGCGTGAAGCACACGCCCGTTCCCGACGTGTCGCCCTTGTTGCCGAAGACCATCTGGACGACGTTCACGGCCGTGCCGAGGTCGTCCGGGATGTCGTAGGTACGCCGGTAGACCCGTGCGCGTGGCGACTCCCACGACTCGAACACCGCGCGGATCGCGCGCTGCAGCTGCTCCCGGGCGTCCTGCGGGAACGGTGCGCCCGCATCGCGCTCGTAGATCTGCTGGAACGTCGCGTTCAGCTCGCGCAGGTCGTCCGCCGTGAGCTCGACGTCCTGGCGCACGCCGCGGCGCTCCTTGAGGCTCTGCAGCTCGCCCTCGAACAGATGCCCGTCGACGCCGTCCACGACCTCGCCGTACATCTGGATCAGCCGGCGGTACGAGTCGAACGCGAAGCGGGGGTTCCCCGTCGCGGCCGCGAGCCCTTCGACCGCGACGTCGTTCAGGCCGAGGTTGAGAATCGTGTCCATCATCCCGGGCATCGAGATCGCGGCGCCCGAGCGGACGGACACGAGCAGCGGGTCGGCGGGGTCGCCGAACCGCTTCCCCGCGCGCTCCTGGAGACGCGCGACGTGCTCGTCCACCTCGGGCCAGAGCGCCTCCGGCGCCTCGCCCGTCCGCATGGTCTCGCGGCACGCGTCGGTCGTGACGGTGAACCCTGCCGGCACCGGGATCCCGAGCGCAGTCATCTCCGCGAGGCCGACCCCTTTTCCGCCGAGGAGCTCGCGGCCGCCCGGGGCCTGCTCGTCGAATGCGTATGCGAGCCGCACGGCGCGGATCCTACGTACGGCGCGCGGCTCCCGCGCACGCTACAAGTGGCTCCGCGTGCGACGCGTCGCGATCATCGCCACCGCCAGCGGATGCGGCAAGACGACCGTCGGGCGCGCGCTCGCGGCGCGGCTCGGTGTGAGGTTCGTGGAGCTCGACGCGATCCACTGGCAGGCCGGGTGGACCGAGCTCGACGCGGCAGAGCTGCGCCGCCGGATCGAGCCGATCGTCGCCGGCGAGGCGTGGGTGGTCGACGGCTCCTATCGCGGCAAGCTCGGGGACCTCGTGCTCGAGGGGGCGGACACGATCGTCTGGCTCGACCTGCCGAGGCGCGTGTGGCTACCGCGGCTCGTGGCGAGAACCATCCGCCGGCTGGTGTGCCGCGAGAAGCTGTGGAACGGCAACCGGGAGTCGCTGCGCGGCATCCTCTCGGGGCACGACTCTCTCGTCGCCTACGCACTCCGCGCCGCGCCCCGCCGACGGCAGCGCTATCCACGTGAGCTCGCCGGGTTTCGCGTCGCCCGCCTCCGCTCCCAGGCGGAGGTGGACGCGTTTCTCCGGTCGGCCTGATGCCGATACGGACAACCGGTCTGAGACCGATCCGTTCTCCGGCCGCGCGCCTCCGCCCGAGCTGCGACGCCTCAGCGAAGCCGGGAGCGGAGCTCCGCCACCCACGCCGCGCCACGGAGGCCGAGCCAGATCGGCGTCAGGACGACGTAGAACACGACCATCGCGACCCCGAGGGCCCACCACCACATCGCCCAGTACCGAATCGGCACCCAGCCCTTCTCGGACAGGTCGCGCCGGATCCCGCGAGCGAGCGGGCCGTACTTCGCGTTCGGCGAGGTCACGCCGAGGCCGGCTCCCGGCGCCGGTGATGGTCGGCGACGAGCCGGATGATCCGCATCGCGGTCTCCTCCACCGAGAGCTCCGACACGTCGATCACCGGACAGCGAAGCCGCCGGTGGATGCGTGCCGCCGCCTCGAGCTCCTCGAACACGGCCTCGAGGCCGGCGTAACGCCGCCGTGGGCCTCCCATCGAGCGGACCCGCTCCTCACGAATCTCCGCGAGCCGCTCCGGATCGATCGTGAGGCCGACGATCTTGGCACGGTCGATCTCGAAGAGGGGCGCCGGCGGATCGACTCCTCGCACGATCGGCACGTTGGCCGCCTTGTGCCCGAGGTAGCCGAGATAGATCGAGAGCGGCGTCTTGGAAGTCCGCGAGACCCCGACGAGGACGATGTCCGCCTCGTCGAGGCCGCCGCCGATCCCGTCGTCGTAGCGCACGGCGAACTCGATCGCCTCGATCCGCTTGAAGTACGTCTGGTCGAGCGGGGCGCGCACGCCCGGCTCCATCCGGGCCGCGACGCCCGCGACGCGCGTGATCGAGTCGATCGGATGCCCGAGCAGGTCGCAGTAGTGGACACGGGCCCGGCGGCACTGCCGCCGCATCTCGTCGCGAAGACCCGGCTCCACCAGCGTGTACACCATGACTGCCGGCCGTCCCCGGGCCCGCGCGACCGCCAGGGCGAGGTCCTCGATCGACTCGACCCGCGGATGCCGTACCTCGTCGAACGGGAGGTCGGGAAACTGCGCTTCGAGCGCGAGAACGAGCCGCGCGGCGGTCTCCCCCGTCGAGTCGGACACGATGTGGAGCTCGACGGGAACCTGGTGGTTCACGGAGCGGAGCCTAACCGCGAGCGATCTGCGCCACTCGCGCCCCCGTCAGCTTCACGAGGTCGGCCGGTGCGAGCTCGAGCTCGAGGCCGCGGCGCCCGGCGCTCACGTGGATCGTCTCGAACGCGAGCGCCGACTCGTCGACGACCGTCGGCAGGGTACGTCGCTGGCCCAATGGGCTGATCCCGCCCGCGACGTACCCGGTCGCGCGCTCCGCCGCTGTCGCCTCCGCCATGCGAGCGCGCTTGCCGAGCGCGCGCAGGTCGAGCTGCGCCTCGACGGGCACGACGGCGACGGTCAGCGTGCCGTCGACGTCCGCGACGAGCGTCTTGAAGACGCGCGCGGGGTCGACGGCCGAGCTTCTCCACCGCCTCCAGGCCGTACGACGTCGCGCGGGGGTCGTGCTCGTACTCGTGCACGCGCAAAGGCGACGCCCGCGCGGGTCGCGGCGGCGATCGCCGGTGTGCCCTTCCCCGCCACGCGGGCGAGGGTAGCGTTGACGCATGACCGAGGTCACGATGGACAAGATCGTCTCGCTCGCGCGTCGGCGCGGGTTCGTCTTCCCCTCCTCGGAGATCTATGGCGGACTCGGCTCGTCGTACGATTACGGCCACTACGGCGTGCTCCTCAAGGAGAACGTCAAGGCGCGCTGGCTCGAGGCGATGGTGCAGGAGCGCGACGACATCGTCGCCCTCGACTCGGCGATCATCCTCCACCCGAAGATCTGGGAGGCGTCGGGGCACGTCTCCGGCTTCACCGACCCGCTCGTCGACTGCCGTGCCTGCAAGAAGCGCTTCCGCGCCGACCATCTCCCGGAGGAGCAGTGCGGCCGAAAGCCCAGCAGGCACCCCGGCGAGACGCAGGACTGCGACCTCACCGAGGCACGCCAGTTCAACTTGATGTTCGAGACCCGGGTCGGCCCGGTCGAGGAGACCGGCCAGCGTGTGTTCCTCCGGCCGGAGACCGCCCAGGGGATCTTCGTCAACTTCAAGAACGTCGCGCAGCTCGCGCGGCGCAAGCCCCCGTTCGGGATCGCGCAGGTCGGCAAGTCGTTCCGCAACGAGATCACCCCCGGGAACTTCATCTTTCGCACGCTCGAATTCGAGCAGATGGAGATGGAGTTCTTCGTGCCTCCGGCCGACGCGGACGAGTGGTACCGCTACTGGGTCGACGAGCGGGTCGGCTGGTACGTCAGGTACGGCATCCGCCCGGAGAGCCTGCGGGTGCGCGCCCACGAGGCGGACGAGCTCTCGCACTACTCGAGCGCCACGAGCGACGTCGAGTACCTCTACCCGATCGGGTGGTCGGAGCTCGAAGGGATCGCAAACCGCGGCACGTTCGATCTCACCGCACACTCGGAGTCGTCCGGGACGACGCTCGAGTGGGTCGACGGCGGAAGCGGCGAGCGGTACGTCCCCGCGGTGATCGAGCCGGCGGCGGGCGTCAACCGCGCGATGCTCGCATTCCTCTGCGATGCGTACGACGAAGAGGTCGTCGCGGACCGGCAGCGCACCGTCCTCCGGCTCCACCCCGAGATCGCCCCGGTCAAGGTCGCGGTGCTGCCGCTCGTGCCTCGCGACGGCGGAATGGCGGAGCGCGCCCGAGCGCTGCACGCGGAGCTCAGGCGCGTGATGGTCGCCGAGCACGACGACGGCGGCCAGATCGGGCGCCGCTACCGGCGTCAGGACGAGATCGGGACGCCGTGGGCACTCACCGTCGACGAGCAGACGCTCGTCGACGAGACCGTCACGATTCGCGACCGGGACTCCCTCGCCCAGGAGCGGATCTCGATCGCCCGAGCGCGCGAGCACCTGCTCGATCGGATCGCGGAAGCCTGGAGCCCCCCTTCGCGGGGCTGAGACACCAGGTGCTTGAGGATACAATCACTGCGAAATGGCATCTGCGCCCCCGTTCACGCCGGCGCTCGCGTCCCTCGGTGATCTCCGCCCGCACGACGGCCTTCTGACGACCGGCGAGCTCGAGCAGCTCGCCGTGGACATCTTCGAGCGACCGGACGTCTGGGAGCCGCTCGTCCGGGTCGACGCGGAGCAGCGCCGCTACGAGCTGGTTTACGAAGATGAGCACGTCGACGCGTGGGTGCTCTCCTGGATGCCCGGGCAGGGGACCGGGTTCCACGACCACTATATCTCCGGTGTCGGCCTCTGCTGCGCGCGGGGCCGGGTACGCGAGGATCTCCTCGTCTACGGCGGCCCCGACCTCGAGCTCCACCTCGCGCCTGGCGACGCGCGCCAAGGCGGCCCCGGCTACATCCACCGCGTGCGGCACGCGCTGGGCGACCCTGCCGTGACGATCCACGTCTATTCGCCGCGGCTCGACTGGGTCGGCCAGTACCGGCTCGGCGAAAGCGGTCTCGTCCGCCGCGAGGTGCGCCCGGGCCGGAGCGAGCTGACCGATCAGCTCATCTCCGAAGGCGCGCTCGAGCACGTGCTCGAGCGATTTTGACCGCCCGTCGCGCGCGATTCTCCGCACGGCCGCTGACGCCTGACACGTTCGGCGACCTCGACGAGCTGTTTCGCAGGCCGGGCGGCTCGATCGTTCGCGGTTGTTGGTGCATGCACTACCGCTGGTCGGGCAAGAACCCGCCCGCTGCTCACAATCGAGAGCAGCTCTGCGAGCTCGTCGTGGCGGGGACGGTGCCGGGGCTCGTGGGCTACCTGGACGAGCTCCCGGTGAGCTGGATCAGCCTCGGGCCGTGCGGTGACTACGCCGGGCTCGAGCGCTCGCCGATCATGAAGCCGGTCGACGACGAGGACGTGTGGTCGATCGTCTGCACGTTCGTCGACAAGGCCTACCGCGGCCAGGGCTTCCAGCGTCGGACGCTCGCGGCCGCGATCGACTACGCCCGACAACGGCGTGCGACTGCTCGAGGCATATCCGGTCGACAAGCCGTCGCGGAGCCACGACGACTTCATGTATTTCGGGACGCGTACCCTCTACGAGCGCGCCGGCTTCCGCGAGGTGGTTCGTCGGTCGTCGACGCGCGTGGTCATGCGCCGCCGACTCCGGCCGCGCGCTGTCCGTTAGGCGGACAGCGTCCGCAGACGGAAGCCGCCGTGGTGCTCGTACGACGACGTCACGACCGCGAGGACGTCGCGGGACGCGCGGTCGTCCATCCCGAGCGCCGGAGCATCCGCGATCGGCGCGCCGAGAAGCGTCCGAAGGCCGCCGAGCCCTAACGGCGAGAGCCCAATGCCGCCGTGATCGCACGCCGCGCACACCGCACCGCCCGCCGACGGCGAGAACGCGACGAGACTCTCCTCCACGCCGCATTCGACGCAGCTCTCGAGATGCGGCAGGAAGCCCTCGACCCAGAGCAGCTTGAGCTGGAACGAGAGGACGAGCGGATCGAGCGCGGGCCTCCTGCCCGGTTGCGGCAGCCGTGCGTCCAGCGCGTCGAGAAACCGTGTCAATGCGAGGAACGCCCGGTCGTTCCGCTCCTCCTCGGTATAGAGGCGGAGCATCGCCTCGAGCCCGACGAGCCCGACCTGCAGGCGGTACGGGTCGACCCGGATCGCGTCGTGCGATCGGACGAGCGACGCCCCTGTGACCGTGCCGAGCTCGCCGCGGCCGCGGTGGATCGACAGTTCCACGTGCGAGAACGGCTCGAGCCGGCCGCCGAACCGGCTCTTCGTCCGCCGGACGCCTTTCGCGACGGCTCCGATGCGACCGCTCGCGAGGGTGTACACGTGGAGCACGCGGTCGGCCTCGCCGAACGCGAACGACCGGAGCACGACTGCCTCGGTGATCGTGGGCGCGGCCATGAGTCGAGTGTAGGCCGGCGACGCGACGTGGCAGCGCGGTCGTCTTCACAGCCGTGCCGCTCGTCTCCACGGCCGTGCCGCTCGTCTTTACGCCCGCGCCGCCTGCGGGCTGTCCATTTGGGACATGTCGGGCCCCACCGCGCTCGGGCCGCCGACCTCCTCCCCACGGCTCATAGCCTAACTAGACAACAGAGACGAATGGAACACGAGATCGTGCCGTCTTCGTGTCAATCGCCTCACAACTGCGGTCGATCCGTCAACGACGACAGCCCAAGGCCCCGACCTCGCCGCTCTCGACGTCGAGTGCCACGGCCGGACGTCACACCGTCTGGCAGCGCGGGCAGAGCCACGTGCCGCGTCCTGCGACGACGATCCGCTCGATCGGTCTGCCGCAGCGGTCGCACGGCTGCCCGAGCCGTCCGTACACGCGGAACTCGTGTTGCATCCCGCCGCTCTCGCCGTCCGGCGTCACGTAATTGCTGAGCGTCGAGCCGTTGAGCTCCACGCCGCGGCGGAGCGCAGCGCGCACGGCGCGATGCAGGCGCGAGATCTCCCGGGGGTCGAGGTCGCCCGCGGGACGCCGAGGGTGGATCCGCGCACGCCAGAGCGCCTCGTCCGCGTAGATGTTCCCGATCCCGGCGATCCGGCGCTGGTCGAGGAGGAACGCCTTGATAGGCGCCCGCCGTCCGTCGACGATGCGCGCGAGCCGCGCGCTCGTGAACGACGGCGCAAGCGGCTCGGGGCCGAGTCGCGACGCGAGGTACGGCCGCAGGTGCCCGTCGTCGAGGAGCTCCCAGGTGCCGAAGCGGCGAACGTCGCGGTAGCCGACCTCGGCGCCCGTGTCGAGCGCGAGCGTCGCACGGCGGTGCGCGTCGGCTGGCAGGCACCCCGCCGGGGAATGCAGCAACGCCCCGGTCATGCGCAGGTGCACGACGAGGGTGCGCCCGCTCTCCAGGCGCCAGAGGAGGTACTTGCCGCGTCGCTCGACGGCCGCGATCCGCTCGCCCACGAGAGCGTTTGCCACCAGGCCGGGCTCGACGGGTCGTGTCAGCCTCGCGTCGAGGATCTCGGCGCCCGCGATGGTCGCGCCCTCGACGACCGGCGCGATGCGACGGCGGACCGTCTCGACCTCGGGTAGCTCGGGCACCGCCGCATCGTACGGGCGGTGCGCGCTCTCAGAGCGCGGGCGCCCGACGCAATGCCCCGCGGTGCACCGGCGGGAAGCTCACCTGCTTCGCACCGGATGCCGATCGCCCGGCCACACCGCGACGGGTGTCTTCCGCCTCGTCGCTCGCGTCGGTCGCTGCCGGCGGGACGACGATCTCCATCCCGGCCGGGAGGATGACCTCTGAGTCGACGTCGTAACGATCTCCGCTCATGTCCTGCCTCCTCGATCCGTGTGTCCGCATCAAACGCCGGCCAGGCGGCGGCGGGGGAGGCATCAGCCGTACTCGTCCAGTTCGGGTTTCCACACCGGGCGGGGCTACGATCGCAGGATGATCGACCGGCTCCCGCGCTCGCTCCTGCACCTCGAAGGCGTCGTGGTCGCCGTCGCAGCGGTCGCGCTCTACTTCCACCTCGGCTACCCCTGGTGGCTTCTCCTCCTCCTCGCCCTTGCGCCGGACCTCTCGATGGTCGGCTACGTCGCGGGACCGAGGGTCGGCGCGATCGCCTACGACGCCGCGCACACGTATGCCGTCCCCGTTGCGCTCGGCACTGTCGGGGTGTTCGTCGGCGGCGACCTCGCCGTGCAGTTCGCGCTGATCTGGGCCGCGCACATCGCCGTCGACCGCGCGGTCGGCTACGGGCTCAAGTACCCGGCCGGCTTCGCGGACACCCACCTCCAGCGCGTGTAGCCGGGGCGCGCTCAGCCGACGACGTCGAGCAGGATCCCGCGCTCCGCGGGGGCGTCGCCGCCGAGCTCGTACGCCGCGAGAACCGCCGCTGCGGCCCGGTGGGCAGCGGTGTCGTCCCGCGCGTGCACCTCCGCGAGATCGTCACCCGCGAGCACGGTGTCGCCGCGCTTCGCGAAGCAGAGGATGCCGACCGCGTGGTCGACCGGGTCCGCCTTCGTGCGTCGTCCGGCGCCGAGCTCCAGGGCGGCGAGGCCGATGTCCAGTGCACCAAGACGTGTGACGACGCCGTCCCGCGGAGCGGCCACGACCCGACGGACGGGCGCCTGCTCGAGCACGGCGGGATCCGGGTCGCCGCCCTGGGCGCGGATCCACCGCTCGTACGTGCGGAGCGCACTGCCGTCCTCGACGGCAGCCTCCGCGCGGCGACGGCCCTCGTCCAGGTCGATCCCGAGGTCGGAGTACGCGAGGAGCCGGGCCGCCGCGTCGAGCACGAGCTCGGTGAAGTCGGCGGGACCGTCCCCGCGAACCGTGTCGCGCGCCTCGTGGATCTCGAGCGCGTTCCCGACAGCGCGCCCGAGCGGCTGGTCCATGTCGGTCAAGAGGCACGTCACCTCACGACCTGCCATCGTCCCGATCTCCAGCATCACCTCGGCGAGCGTTCGCGCGTCCTCGAGCGTCTTCATGAATGCCCCGTCGCCGACCTTCACGTCGAGGACGATCGCCTGTGCGCCGGCGGCCAGCTTCTTGGACATGATCGAGCTGGCGATCAAGGGCACGATGTCGACGGTCGCCGTCACGTCTCGGAGGGCGTAGAGCTTCTTGTCGGCCGGGACGAGGTCGGCGGTCTGGCCCACGATCGCCATCCCCACCTCGCGCAGCTGGGCCACGAAGTCCTCGGTCGTGAGCTCGACCCGGAATCCCGGGATCGACTCGAGCTTGTCGAGCGTGCCGCCCGTGTGGCCAAGCCCACGCCCCGACATCTTTCCGAGCGGGACGCCGCACGCGGCCACGATGGGGCCGACGGCGATCGAGGTCTTGTCCCCGACGCCGCCGGTCGAGTGCTTGTCGACGACCTTGCGGCCGAGCGCGGCGCCGAGGTCGAGCGTCTCGCCCGAGCGGATCATCGCGTCCGTCAGCGCGTGCGTCTCCGAAGCGGTGAGCCCCTGGAAGTAGACCGCCATGCACCATGCGGCCAGCTGATAGTCCGGCACGTCGTCGCGGGCATACGCGAGGATGAGCTCCGCGAGCTCCGCCGGGTCATGCTCGCCGCCGTTCCGCTTCTGCTCGATCAGCTCGGCCGGACGCATCACGACGCCCTTGCAACAGACTGTTGCAAGCCGCTCTTCGTCGCGACGAAGACTGATGAGGCGCGGCGACTCCTGAACGGGAGGTCGTAGGATGGCAGCACGGGGGGCGTCTCGGCGTCGAGCGATTCCACGAAGCCGTCGATGACCTCTGGATGTTCGATCGTCACCCAGCCGTCCACGTCGCGGCGCTCGACCCGGTCGAAGTGCCTGCCGATGATGTCGGCGCCGTTTTCTCGCGTGAAGACCCGCCCCCAGGCGGCGGTGCCGGCGAGGTCGCGCAGCTCGCGCAGGTGCTCGGTCGAGTTCGTGGTGGCGACGAGGCGGCCGCCCGGCCGGAGCACGCGCGCGAGCTCTCCGAGCCCCGCGTCCAGATCGGGCAGATGAAACAGCATCCAGGCCGCCACGACGCAGTCGAAGCTGGTGTCCTGGAACGGGAGGGCCTGTGCGTCACCGACCTCGGCATCGACGCCACGCGCGCGCGCCAACTCGACCATGCGCGGGGAGAGATCGATCATCACGACCTCGCACCCGAGCTCGTCGCCGATCCGAGCGGCAAGCTCGCCAGGCCCGCCTCCGACCTCGAGCACGCGTCGAGGGGCGATCTCGGAGACCGCCTGGACGGCGACGTCCCGCGGATCCGATCCCTCGGCGTTTGCGTAGAGCGATCGCCGAGCTTCGAGATTGTCCTCGGTCGCGTACTGCCGTGCGACCGCCTCCGGGTCGTTGATCCTCACCGCTCGAGGATCGGACGGCCTGGAGCGCCTTTCCCGGGGTGCTTCGCACCGAGCCAGGCAGAGATGGTTGCGCCGACGTCGCCGAACTCGCCGTTCTCGTGGATCGTCCCGGCGGCGTTCTTTCCGGCGGCGTACGCGAGGAGCAGCGCGTGCTCGCGCGAGTGGTCGGTCGAGGGCGTCGTCGGGTCGCAGCCGTGATCGGAGGTGAGGATCAGGAGATCGTCGTCCCGGAGCGCATCGAGGATGTCCGGCAGCCGCCGGTCGAAGTCCTGCAGGCAGCGGTGGAAGTTCTCCGGGTCGTTGCGGTGGCCCCAGAGCTGGTCGGTCTCGACCAGGTTGACGAAGACGAGCCCCGAGTCGACGTTCTCCAGCAGCTCGATCGTGCGGTTGATGCCATCGACGTTCGACTTCGTCGGGAACGACTCGTCGATGTCGCAGCCAGCGAAGATGTCCGAGATCTTCCCGACGCCGTACACCGTCTGGCCCGCGTCGCGGATCGCCGTCAGGTAGTTCGGGCGGCGCGGCTCGAGCGAGAAGTCGTGCCGATTCGGCGTCCGCTCGTAGTGGCCGGGCGCGCCGACGAACGGTCTCGCGATGACGCGGCCAACAGCGTGCTTGCCGGTGAGGATCTCGCGCGCGATGCGGCAGCCGGCATAGAGCTCCTCGAGCGGGATCGTCTCCTCGTGGGCGGCGATCTGGAAGACCGAGTCGGCCGACGTGTAGACGATCCACTTCCCGGTGCGCTGGTGCTCCTCGCCGAGCTCCTGGATAATCTCCGTCCCGGAGGCGGGCTTGTTGCCGAGCACCCCGCGACCCGTGCGGTTCATGAACGGGTCGATCACGTCGTCGGGGAAGCCATACGGATAGGTCGGAAACGGCGTCGGCGTGACGACGCCCATCAGCTCCCAGTGCCCCGCGGTCGTGTCCTTCCCCTTCGACCGCTCGAGCAGGCGGCCGGCAACGGCAGGCGCGTACGGTTGTGGCGGGCAGCCCTCGAGCGGCTCGACATTCCCGAGGCCGAGCGCCTCGAGGTTCGGCAGGTCGAGACCGCGGACGGCGCGCGCGACGTTGCCAAGGGTGTCCGACCCCTCGTCGCCCCAGTCGGCGGCGTCGGGCAGCGCCCCCGCTCCGACGGCGTCCAGCACGATGACACAGGCTCGCGGCACAGCGAGCTATCCTAGTCCGCCCATGGACACGGTCCTCAGCCTGGTGGAGCTCTTCCTGTACATCGCCGCGATCCTCGCGCTCTCGATGTCCGTCACGTGGGCGGTCGTCAGGGTCTCGCCGTCCGAGAGCGCGAAGGAGCAGCGCGCCCAGGCGAAGGGCAAGGCCGAGACGTAAGCCTCAGACGAGTGCCCGCTCGGCCTCTTCGAGCGGGGTGTGCGGCAGGCCGTGCGCCTCGGCGACGGCGCGGTAGGTCAGCTTCCCGGCGAGGGTGTTGACGCCCCTCGCGAGCGCCGGATCCTCCGTGATCGCGCGGGGGAGCCCCTTGTCGGCGATCGCCTCGACGTACGGCAGGGTGACGTTCGTGAGCCCCTTCGTCGATGTGACCGGCACCGCGCCCGGCATGTTGGCGACGCAGTAGTGGACGATCCCGTCGACCTCGAAGACCGGGTCGTCGTGCGTCGTCGCGTGCGAGGTCTCGAAGCAGCCGCCCTGGTCGATCGCGACGTCGACGAGCGCCGATCCGGGGCGCATCAGCGTGAGCATCTCGCGCGTCACGAGCTTCGGCGCGACGGCGCCGGGGATCAGCACGGCACCGATCACCATGTCCGCGTCCGGCAGCACCTCCTCGACCTGGAGGCGGTTCGACATCGCGAGCGTGACGCGGCCGTCGAGGGCGATCTCGAGGTCGCGCATCCGGTCGACGGACTTGTCGAGCACCCAGACGTCCGCCTGCATCCCGAGCGCGATGATCGCGGCGTTCAGGCCGACCACGCCGCCGCCCAGGACGACGACCTTCGCGGGCGGCACGCCGGGGACGCCGCCGAGCAGGATGCCGCGCCCGCCGTGTGCCTTCTCGAGCGCCCAGGCGCCCATCTGCGGTGCGAGCCTGCCCGCGACCTCGCTCATCGGCGCGAGCAGCGGCAGGCGGCGGTCGGCCGTCTCCACTGTCTCGTAGGCGACCCCGGTGACCCCGGAGTCGAGCATCGCCCTCGTGAGCGGCTCGTCCGCGGCGATGTGGAGATAGGTGAAGAGGGTGAGCCCCTCACGCAGCCTCGTGTACTCGGGCTCGATCGGCTCCTTGACCTTGAGCAGCAGCTCCGCGGAGGACCAGGTTTCCTCGACGTCCGCGAGCCGGGCGCCGACCGCGGCGTAGGCCCCGTCCGCGAAGCCCGAGCCGACCCCCGCGGCATGCTCGACGACGACCTCGTGTCCCCGCTGTACGAGCTCGAGCGCGCCGGCCGGCGTGAGCGCGACGCGGTACTCCTGCTGCTTGATCTCCTTCGCAACCCCGATCCGCACGGCGCGCGGGACGATACCGCACCACCGCCTCGGGGAGAGCTCAGGCGAGCGACAGTCGCCCGGCGGCGAACGCGGCGGCGAAGAACCACGGATCCTCCCCCGGTCCGCGCCCCATGTGCGAAAGGGGCAGCGGCGCGCACGCGGCTTCCCAGCCCGCCGCGTTCACCTCGACGACCTCGACTCCCTCGGGCCGCTGGAGCCCGACCGGCCAGGCCACGCGGACGTCCCTGAGGCACAGCGCGAGCGCCGAACGCGTGTGGTGCGAGAGGCCGTGGTGACGTTGCCGCTCGTCGGCGAACGACACCCGGGGCGCGACGATCGGGAGCGCACCGAGGGCCGACGCCGTGTTGGCCGCCTCGGCTACGGCGAGCCCGCCGTGCCCCCACCGGGACGCCGTGCCCACGATCCCGGGGCCGATCCCGCACACAACGATGTCCGCCCCATGCCCGACCGCCTGCACGAGCGCGGCAGCGGCCGTGACGCACTGGAGGTCCCCGTCGAGGCAAGGCGAGACGGCGATCGTCGTGTCGAGAAGCTGACGCGCCTTGAGCGCCCGCACCGTGTCCGAGAGGGAGACCGGCAACGCCCCGCCTCCGAGCTGGACATACACGACGCGCCGTCCGGCGAGCGCCGCGCACGTCGGGGCGAGTTGGCTGTGGAGGCCGAGACACACCACGGGCAGGCCGTCGAGTCGCTCTGCACCGTCGTGCTCGTCCTCTTCCGCGAAGCGCATGGCGACCTGGCCCGGCGCGTACGGGAGCGCCATCACGTGGGCGCCCTCGTCAACGGGCAGCTGGAGGCCGCGCGTGAGGTTGGCGTACAGCACGTCGAAGCCTCCCGAGCCGAGGCCGAGCTCGACCGCCCGGCCGTTCACGAGCACCACGTCGCCAAGCTCGACGTCGCCCGTGAGCCGCGGGTACGCGATGCACGGCGCGCCGTCGACCTCGAGCCTGACGAGCCCGTCCAGGCGCTCGCCGACCGTCGTCACGTTGCCCCAGCGGAGCCCGAGCGGCACTCAACGAGCCTCGAGTGCGGCGTCGACGAGCGCGAGCGTGACATCGACCATGCGCTCGAGGTCCGCGATCGCGATCCGCTCGTCGGGCGTGTGGATGTCCGTCATCCCGTTCGCGAGGTTGACGCACTGCAGGCCGCGGGCGTTGAAGACGTTCGCGTCCGCCGCGCCGCCGGAAAGCCCGAGCGTCGCCGCGAAGCCGGCGCGGCCGAGCGCGTCGACCGCGAGGCGAACCGCGAGATCGTCGTTGCGGAACCGGTAGCCGCGGTACTTGGGCTCGACGCGCGTCTCGAGGCTGCACTCCGAGACGCTCGCGGCGAACGCGGCGGCGTCGACGATCTGCTGCACCACCTCCGTGACCCGCTCCTCGTCGTGCGAGCGCACCTCCGCCTCGAGCGAGCACCGCTCGGCGACGACGTTCCGGGCCGTGCCGCCCCGGACAAGCCCGACGTTCGCGCTCGTCACCTCGTCGATCCGGCCGAGCGGCATGTCCGCGATCGCGCGCGCCGCCGCGAGGATCGCCGAGCGGCCCTCCTCCGGATACATGCCCGCGTGGGCCGCGCGGCCGAGGAAGGTCAGCTCGAGCTCCTGCGCGGTCGGCGAGCCGACGACGACGTCGCCGATCGGCGCCGCCTGGTCGTAGACGTACCCGACGCGGGCCTCGAGCCGGGTCGCGTCGAACGCGTCGGCGCCCACGAGCCCGATCTCCTCCATCGGCGTGAACAGAAGCTCGACGCCCGCGTGCGGCAGCCCGTCCTCGACGATCCGCCGCGCCGCCTCCACCATCACCGCGAGCGCGGACTTGTCGTCCGCACCGAGGATCGTGCCGCCGCCGTTGCGCACGACGCCGTCCTCGAGCACAGGCTCGAGCTCCCCGTCGAGGGGGACGGTGTCGAAGTGCGCGCAGAGGAAGATGGGCACGCCTGTGTCGGCCCTCCCCGGCAGGCGGCAGAGGACGTTGCCTGCCGTCGACCCGATCGCCGGTCCACAGCCGTCCTCGTCCCACTCGAGCCCGATCGCGTCCAGCTCGCGCGTGATCCGATCGGCGACCGCGCGCTCCTGCCCGGGCGGGCTCGGGATCGCGCAGAGCTCGAGGAACAGGTCGACGACGCGCGACGTGAGCTGCGGCTGCTCCACGGCGGTCATCCTACGAGCGTTACGGGACAGCCCGACCGCCACGGGCCGCCCGGAGCGTCGCGGCTGTCACACGTCACACTCGGACGTGTCCGGCCGGGACATGTCCGGCAGCGTCTGCTCGGGCCAGACCTCTCCCCACGCCTCGAGCCTAATCCGAAAACCTGGACGCGTCTGCAACGAGATCGTGCCGGTCGTGTGCAGCGTGCTCCACAGGCGACCCCGCGGTCGCCGCTACCGCGCTTCAGCCGCTACCGCGATTCGGGTCCCCGCGCGCTCGAGCGCGGCCGTCACGAACTCGCGGAAGAGCGGCGCCGGGCGCGTCGGGCGCGACTTGAACTCGGGGTGGAACTGGCTTGCGACGAACCAGGGGTGGTCCGGCAGCTCGACGATCTCGACGAGCCGGCCCTGTTGGAACGTCCCCGAGACGACGAGCCCCGCCGCCACGAGCTGGTCGCGGTACTGGTTGTTGACCTCGTAGCGGTGGCGGTGCCGCTCGTGGATCACCGCCTCCTCGTAGATGTCCCGCACGCGCGTCCCGTCCGTCAGCTCGACCGCCTGCGCGCCGAGGCGCATCGTGCCGCCGAGCTCCTCGATCTCCTTCTGCTCGGGGAGCAGGTCGATCACGGGAAACGGCGTCTCGGGATCCATCTCCGTGGAGTTCGCGCCGTCGAGCCCGACGACGTGCCGCGCGAACTCCGACACGGCGACGTGCATCCCCAGGCAGATCCCGAGGTACGGGATGCCGCGTTCACGCGCGACGCGGCAGGCGAGGATCTTCCCCTCCCAGCCGCGCGAGCCGAATCCGCCGGGGACGAGCACGCCGTCGACCTGCTCGAGCTCTCGGGCCGCCTCCTCGTACGACATGTCCTCGGCATCGACCCAGCGGACGCGCACGTGCGTTCCGGCCGCGACTCCCGCGTGCTTGAGCGCCTCGTGCACGGAGAGATAGGCGTCGCGGAGCTTGACGTACTTGCCGACGAGCGCGATCTCGATCTCGTCCGTCTGCTCGGCGATCCGGTCGGTGAGCTCGCGCCACTCGGCGAGGTCGGCGAGCGGCGTCTCGAGCCCGAGCCGCTCGCAAACGTACGCGTCGAGGCCCTCGGCCATCAGGTGCTCGGGGACGAGGTACACGTCGGGCATGTCCGGCGACGAGAACACCGCACGCGGGTCGACGTCCGCGAAGAGCGCGATCTTGTCGCGGATGTCCTCCGACAGGTGGTCGTGCGAGCGGCACACGATCGCGTCGGGGTGGATGCCGATGCGGCGCAGCTCGTTGACCGAGTGCTGCGTCGGCTTCGTCTTGAGCTCGCCGGCCGCTTCGATGAACGGGACGAGCGTGACGTGCAGATAGAGGACGTTCTCCGGCCCCACCTCGCGCCGGAACTGGCGGATCGCCTCGAGGAACGGCAGCGACTCGATGTCGCCCACGGTGCCGCCGATCTCCGAGATGACGACGTCGGCCGGGTCCGCCTTCGCCGCCCGCCGGATCCGCGCCTTGATCTCGTTCGTGATGTGCGGGATGACCTGCACGGTCGCGCCGAGGAACTCTCCCTTGCGCTCCTTGCGCAGCACGGTGTCCCAGATCACGCCCGCCGAATGGCTCGCATTGCGGGAGAGGTTCTCGTCGACGAACCGCTCGTAGTGCCCGAGGTCGAGGTCGGTCTCGGCCCCGTCCTCGGTGACGAACACCTCGCCGTGCTGGAACGGGCTCATCGTGCCCGGGTCGACGTTCAGGTACGGGTCGAACTTCTGTGCCTGCACGCGCAGGCCGCGCGACTTCAGGAGCCGCCCGAGCGACGCGGCGACGATCCCCTTGCCGAGGGCCGACACGACTCCGCCCGTGACGAAGACGTAGCGGGTCGCCGGGCCGTCGCTCACGTCTGCCTTCCGAGTGCGTCGAGCGACCGCAGACCGGGCGTCGACTCGATGAGCTCACCGAGGGACCGCCGGTCGGCGAGGAGGGTGATGGCGGCGAGCACCCCGATCGCGCTCGCTCTCCGCAGGCCCGTCAACCGCCTCACGGACTCCAAACCTAGCACGGCCCCGAAGGCGTTCGACCCCGCGTCCCCCAACATCGTCATCTCGCGAAGATCGTAGGGAGCGAGGAGGACGGCCACCGCGGCCGCCCGTTGCCGGCGCCAGCCGAGAAGAGCGGAGCCGATCAGGAAGGCCTTGAGCGCCCGCCCGGGCCGCGTGTCGAGCTGGTTCAGGACGTTCGCCGAGAGGCCGACGAGCACCGCTCCAGAGACCGAACGCGTGCGCCAGAGCGCCCACAGCGGGATGGCGACGAGCTTGAGCGTGCCGGTGGTCGCACCGCCACGGAGGTGGGCGCGGAAGCCACGCTCGGGGCCGCTCCAGAGGTCGTCGACGAGCCCGACCGCGGCGACGGGCGCGACGGAGGGCACCGCGACCCCCACTACGCCGCCGACGAGGGGCAGCCGCAGGCCGCGGAAGTTGGTCGCCTGCGGGGCGCACGTCGCGAGGAGCAGGTCGCGAAGCTGCCGGCCGCGGTGGACGAAGCCGGCGAAATCGCGTCCCGTCGCGCGATGCTCGAGCTCGAGCTCCACCTCGCGGACGTCGAGGCCGGCCCGCAGCGCGTCGGTCGTCATCCGCGTCTCGACGCCGAAGCCGGCCGCGACCGGGAACACCTCCGCCCGCGCCCGCGCGGAGAGCGCACGCTGCCCGGAGAGCGGCTCGGCGACGCGGCGCCCGCCACGGAGCTCGATCAGGGTGCGCGCGACCCCCTTGGCGAGCCCGATCCCGCCGCCGGCACGCCGCGCGAAGCGGGCGACGACGAGGTCGGCGTCGGTCTCCACGAGCGGGCGCAGGTTGCCGGCGAGGTCGGCATCGCACAGGAGCAGCTGCCCCTCGCGGCATTCGCGCTCCGCGAGCGTCAGCGCCTGCCCCTTGCCCCGTCGCGGAAGCGAGACGACGCGCGCGCCCGCGTCCGACGCGAACGCCGCCGTCCGGTCGCGGGAGCCGTCGTCCGCGACGACGACGTCCGCCTCGGGGAACGCCTCGCGCAGAGCCGCCACCGTCCGACCGATCTGCTCCTCCTCGTCGCGCGCGGCGACGAGCACCGTCAGCCCCGGCTCCCTCACCCCTTGCTCGCGACCGGGGGTGGCGGCGGCGGGTCGGGGATGATCCCGTCGGTCGCGCCGTTGCCGACCCCGTAGCTTCCCGCTCGCGCGCCCGCGAGCAGGAACACGAGCGCCACCTGGCCGGCCACGTCGTCGACGCCCGCGACCGTCGCAAGCCCGCGCTGGTGGAACACGGGGATCGCGCTGGTCCTGGCATCGAGCTTCTCCACGCCGACGGACGGCACGGGCGCCGCGGCGAGGCCGCCGTAGAGCCCTGCGAGCAGCTCCTGGGTCTCCCCCTGCTGCGGTGCCGCGGGACGCGCGACCACGACGGCGTCGAGCGCTCGTCCGGCCGCGCCCGACTGCTCCTCGACGATCACTCGCGCGAGGCTGTCGAAGACGGGGTTCGGCCCCGCTGTGACGAGCTCGCGCGCCAGCTCGCGCCCGAGTCGCTCGCGGTTGTCGGCGCCCGCGAGCTCCCGCGTGTCCGGCTCGGCGCGGAGCGCCGCGTCCACCGCGTCGGGGTCGAGCGGGACCCGCAACGCGCGCATGAGGGCGACTCGGCCGCCGGCGTCGCCCACCGACCGTCGGATCGAGTTCGCAAGCCCCTGATCGACCGAGCCGACGAACACGACCCCGACCGACTTCCCGTCGAGCATCCCGGCGACGAGCTCCGGATAGGTCGTCTTCGCGAACTGGTCGAGGTCGACGCCGCGCTCGTCGGCGCTCAAGGCCCGCGCGACCGCACTGTCCCGCTCACCCCGCAGCGCGTCGATCTGTGCCTGGAGGTTCTCCCGCTCGGCGTCCGAGACGAATCCCTTGCCCGACAGCCCGACGCCGACGAAGATCCCGAGCAGGAGCGCGACGAACACCGCCGCGAGCGACGCGACGTGGTAGCGGAGGTCGAACATCATGGTCTGGCAGAGCCAGGCTCATGGCCAGTAGCCTCTGACGCCGAAGGCGTCAGAGGCCGAGCCCGTTGGCGAGCGCGCGCGTGGTCGACTGGATCACGTTGCGCAGGGCCGGCGAGGCGAGCACCGCGCCGACGATGGCGATGACGCCCGTCGCGGCGAAGACGGCGAGCGGCCAGATCCCGACACGGCGACTGACGAGGCGCGAGACGCCTTTTGCGTCGACGAGAAACTCCCCCACCTTGAGCCGCGTGACGAAGGTCGACGCCATCCCCTCGCGGTCACGCTCGAGGAACTCGACGAGGTTGAAGTGCGTGCCCACGGCGACGATCAGGGTCGCGCCCTTCTCATAGGCGAGCTGCAGGGCGAGATCCTCGCTGATCCCGGGAGCCGAGACGACGTGGTGCGCGAGCCCGAGGCGGCGCAGGCGCTCGGCTCCCGGCGCCGCCCCACCGGGGTAGCCGTGGACCACGAGCTCGGCCCCCGCGCGGAGCGCGCCGTCCGAGACGGAGTCGAAGTCCCCGACGATCACGTCGGCCGAAAGCCCGACCTCGCGCAGAGCGTCCGCGCCGCCGTCGACCGCGACGAGCACGGGCCTGAAGTCGCGGATGTACGGGCGCACCATCCGCAGATCGGACTTGTAGCCCGGGCCGCGGGCGACGACGAGGACGTGGCAATCGCGGAAGCGCGTCTGCAGTGCCGGCAGCTCGATGCCCGCCGTCAGTGACCCGGCCTCCTCCTGGAGATGCCGCAGCGTGTTCTCCGCGAACGCCTCGAGCGCGTGCGAGACGCGGCCCTGCTGGTCGGCGAGCGCCTCCTCGAGCGAGGCGGCGTCGAGCACGGTGCCCTCCGCGAGGAGCGTCCCGTTCCGCCAGAGGCTGCCGCCGTCCACGCGAACCTGCTCCCCGTCGGAGAGCAGGTCGAAGAGCGGCGCGCCGGGCGCGTCGATCAGGCGGACGCCGGAGCGAACGAGCTCGAGCGGGCCCGGGTTCGGGAACCGCCCGGTCGAGGAGCGGGAGACGTTGACGACCGCGCGGACGCCGCACTCCGCGAGCTCCTCCGCGGACACGCGGTCGATGTCGGCGTGGTCGAGGATCGCGACGTCCTGGGGGCCGAGACGCTTGACGAGGTCCTTCGTCCGGCGTCCAAGACGCACTGGGCCCGTGATCTCGCCGTTCATCCCCGACCCTCCGCCGTGACCGCGCTCACGAACTCCTCGCCGCCGAGCATCCGCTCGAGCTCGTCACGCCGCTGCGCGTCGTCGAGCACGACGATCCGCGTGTGCGTTGGGTCACTCTCGACCTTCTCGACGCGGAGGTGCTGGTCGGCGACGCTCGCGATCTGCGGCAGGTGCGTGATCGTCAGCACCTGCGCGCGTTCGGCGAGACGGCGCAGGACATCCGCGACGCGGTGCGCCGTCACGCCGCCGACGCCGGCGTCGATCTCGTCCAGGACGACCGTCTCTCCTCCCGCGACGGCCGCGATCGCGAGCGCGACGCGCGAGAGCTCGCCGCCGGACGCCGTCTCGGATACCGGCGCGAGCGGCAGCCCCGCGTTCGGGCGGACGAGGAACACCGCCTCGTCGGCCCCGGTCGGCCCCGGCTCGCGCTCGCGCAGCTCGACGTGGAACTCGCCGTCTCCCATCCCGAGGTCGGCGAGCTCCCGCGCGACCGCCTCGGCGAACGGACCGGCGGCCGTACTGCGGGCGGCAGCCAGCGCCCCTGCCACGGCGTCGAACCGCGCCTGCGCCGCGTCTCGGTCTGCCAGGGCGCGCTCGAGCGGGTCGCCGTCGGCGCCGACGCGTTCGAGCTCCTCGAGGGCGGCGAAGCGGCGCTCGAGCAGCTCGTCCAGGCTCGCCGCCCGGTGGCGACGCTTCGCATCGGCGATGTGCTCGAGCCGCTCCTCCACATGGGCGACGCGGGCCGGGTCGGCGTCGAGCGCCTCGGCGAAGCGCCGGACGTCGCCACCGACCTCGCCCAGGCGCACGACGAGCTCCCGCAGCTCGGCGGCCGCCGCCTGGAGCTCGGACGCGAGACGCTCGAGCGGGGCGAGCGCGCGCTCGGCGGCCGCCGCGAGCGATCGGGCGCCGTCGCCTTCGTCCGGCTCGATCGCCGCCGCGGCTGCGTGGGCGCCGTCGCCGAGCTCAGCGACGTGCCGGTACCGCTCGCGCTCCGCGCGGAGCGCCTCCTCTTCCCCCGGCTCGAGCCCTTCCGTGTCCTCGACGAGCGCGGCGAGCTCGTCCAGCCGCGCCCGCTCGGTGTCGGCACCGTGCTCGAGCTCCTCGACGCGCCGCTTCGCAGCCGTCAGCGCGCGCCACGTCTCGCGGGCCTCGATGCGCTGCTGCCGCTGGTCGGGGCCTGCGAACGCGTCCAGGAGGTCGAGCTGGTGCGATGCTCGGGCGAGCCGCCGCTGTGCGAACTGGCCCGACAGGGCGAGCAGCCGGTCGGTCGCCGCCACGAGGTCGTCGCGCGCTACGGTGCGTCCCCACGCGTACGCGCGCGAGCGCCCGTCGGCCGTCACCCGCCGGGCGACGACGAGGCCCGGCTCGTCGTCGGGGCGCAGCTCGCGGAGCGCCTCGAGCCCCTCCTCTTCGAAGAACCCCTCCGGGACGTCGAGCTCGGCCTCGACGTACGCCTCGGACCCCGCTGCGCCGACGGACGCGGCATCGCCCTTCGCCCCGAGCAGCAGGCCGATCGCCTGCGTGACGATCGTCTTCCCCGCACCCGTCTCTCCCGTGAGAGCGACGAGCCCGGGCGCGAGCTCGAGCTCCGCCTCGCGGATCAGGACGAGGTTCTCGATCCGCAGCCTGCGCAGCACGTGCAGATGGTAGTTCGGGCAACCGTGCGCCGCAGGTGTCCGAAACCGCCGTCTACGTCGAGAAGCTCTCGCGGTAGCGGCTGACGAACGTCGCGTCGGGGAGGGTCCCGAGAAGGCTGCGGGCGGCGCCGAGGCGCACGGCGACCGTGCCGCCGGGCGCGGCCTCGCCCACGCGGTGCCCGTCGACGAGGACGGCGACCGGCACGTCGGACGTGCGGTTCAGGACGACGACGTCCTTGCCGCGCGGCACGACGAGCGGTCGCGCGTGGAGCGAGTGCGGCGCGACGAACGCAGTCGCCATCGCGTCGATCCCCCACATCAGCACCGGCCCCCCGTTCGAGAGGTTGTACGCCGTCGAGCCGGACGGCGTCGAGCAGATGATCCCGTCGCACGGAACGCTGCCGAGATCCTCGCCGCCGACCGCCCACTCGAGCTCGACCATGCGGCCGAGGACGGCCGAGGTGACGACGACGTCGTTCACGGCGACGTGCCCGGTCTCGCCGTTCTCGACCTCGAGCGTCGGCAACTCGACGACCTCCAGATCGCCCCGGAAGGCCCGCGTCAGCCCGACCTCGAGCTCCTCCGGCTGCATCGAGCTGAGAAAGCCGACGCGGCCATAGTTCACGCCGATCACGGGGGTGCCGGAGCCGAGGTACGTGCGCAGCGCCCGCAGCATCGTGCCGTCTCCGCCGAGGACGACGACGAGGTCGGCCTCACGGGAGTCGCCGCTCGCCTCGAGGCCATGCCGGGAAGCTTCGTCCGCCGTGACGATCAGCTCGACGCCCGCCTCCCCCGCGACGTCCACGACCCGCTCGATGCCGTCGCCGATCTGCTCCTGGCGCCCGTGCGTGACGAGCGCGGCCCGGGCGACGGGCTTCGCCCCGCTACCGGACGGCAACATCGATTCGGCGCTCGAGCTCATCGGGGTCGGAAGGCTTCTCGCTCGCGATCAGGTGGACGACGAACTCCCGGTTCCCCTTGGGCCCCGGGTGGCCCGAGTCTACGACCCCGGAGACGCGCGCACCCCAGGAAGCGGAGGCGACACAGAACTCGCGCAGGACGCGCCGGTGCACCTCGGGGTCGCGCACGACGCCCTTCGGCGCGTCGGCGCGGCCCGCCTCGAACTGCGGCTTCACGAGGACGAGCGCCTCCCAGCCGGGCGCGGCGCGCGCGATCGCCGGCGCCAGGACGCGGGTCGCCGAGATGAACGAGACGTCGCACGTGATCAGCTCGGGCGGGAACGGCAGCGCGTCGAGGTGCCGGGCGTTGACGCGCTCGAGCACCGTCACTCGGTCGTCGTCGCGCAGCCGTGGATGGAGCTGCCCGTAGCCGACGTCGAGCGCGATCACGCGCGCCGCGCCGCGCTGGAGCAGGCAGTCGGTGAAGCCGCCCGTCGACGCGCCGAGGTCGAGGCAGTCCTTCCCGCTGGGGTCGACGCCGAGCGCGTCGAGCGCGTGCAGGAGCTTCTCGCCGCCGCGCGACACGAATCGCGGCGGCCGCTCGACGGTCACCGCCGCGTCGTCGCCGACCTGCTGGCCCGGCTTGTCGTAGCCCGGGACGAGCCCCGCCATGACGAGTGCTTTCGCCTGCTCCCGGCTCTCGGCGAGCCCGCGCTCCACGAGCAGCACGTCGAGCCGCTTGCGCATGAGGCCAGGGTAGTCGGCTGCGATGATTCCTCCCGATGCAGCTCGTCGGCGACCGGGTGACGCTGCGACGGCTTCGGCCCGACGACGTGAAGGCGCTCGCGTCGATCGGGCGGGCTGCCGGCGTTCGCCCGCTGGTGGCCCGGTCTCGACAACGCAGAGCTCGAGAAGAAGGTTGTGGGCGGCGGCGACGCAGTCTGCTTCGCCGTCCTCGTGGACGGCGCGGTCGTCGGGCTCGTCCAGTGCTACGAGGAGGAAGACCCCGACCAGCGGTACGCCGGAATCGACGTCGGGCTCGACCCGCGGGTGAACGGGCGCGGCCTCGGGACGGACACCGTCCGGACGCTCGCGCGGTACCTCGTGGAGGAGCGCGGCCACCACCGGCTGGTGATCGACCCCGACGTCGACAATGCGCGCGCGATCCGCTGCTACGAGAAGGTGGGCTTTCGTCCGGTCGGGGTGATGCGCCGGTACGCGCGCGGTGCCGACGGCGAGTTGCACGACGCGCTGCTGATGGACCTTCTCGCCGGGGAGCTCTCTAGGGCTATGCCGTCCTGACGGCGAGCTCGCCGACGATCGCGGCGAGGACGCTGGTCTCGGCGTCGATCGCGTCCAACCGCTCGTGCGCCCGGCGTGCCGCGGCCGCGGCGACGTCGCGTGCGCCGTCCTCGCCGAGCACCGCCGCGTAGCCGTCCCCGTCGATCACGTCGTCGACGGCCTGGAAGAGGACGCCGAGCTCCTCGCCGAAGGCCCGCCACGGCGCTTGCGCGCGGGCCGGCACGTCGGCTGCCCAGAGGCCGAGCCCCACGGCGGCGGCGAAGAGCCGCCCCGTCTTGAGCCGGTGCAGGTCGGCGAGGGCGACGTCCGCCTCCGTGACGTCGAGGTACTGCCCGCCGATCATGCCGAGCGTCGCGTCGGCGAGCTCGCGTGCCGGCTCGGGACGGTCGTACGAGAGCGCGAGCCGCAGGCCCTCGGCGAGCAGCGCGTCGCCGGCGAGGAGCGCGACCCCCTCCCCGTGTGCGACGTGGGCGCTCGGGCGGCCGCGGCGCTCGTCGTCGTCGTCCATCGAGGGCAGGTCGTCGTGGACGAGCGAGAACGTGTGGACGAGCTCGAGCGCGACGGCCGCGGGCAGCGCGTGCTCGGCGTGTCCGCCGGCCGCCTCCGCGGTCGCGAGGCAGAGCACGGGGCGGATTCGCTTGCCCCCTCCGGCGAGCGCGTAGCGCATGGCCTCGGAGAGGCCGGAAAGCGACCTGGCGAACGAGGGCGAGGCGAGCTCCCGCTCGACGAGCTCGCGGAGCTCGTCAGGCGCCCGCATCGGCGGCCTGACGGGCGCGCTGCACTTCGGCTTCGATCGCCTTCGCGAGCTCGGCGATCTCGGCGAGCCCGTCGACCGCCTCGTCGACGTCGCCGCCCCCGTCCGCGCTCGCCTCGAGCGCGTCGACACGCGTCTTGAGCCGCTCCAGGAGCTCCTCCGCCCGCTGCAGCGACGCGTCCGAGCCGCCGGTCATTGCTCGTCCCTCGCGATCCTGCCGAGGATCCCGTTCACGAGGCGGGCCGCGTCCTCGCTCGCGTAGCGCTTCGCGAGCACGACGGCCTCGTTGATCGCGACGTCCCTCGGCACCGCATGCTCCTCCAGCTCGTAGACCCCGATGCGCAGGATGTTGCGCTCGAGCGTACCCAGGCGGTCGGCGGGCCAGCCGTCCGAGACGGCGCTGACGCGCGCGTCGAGGGCGGGCGCAACGGCCGAGACCGACGCGGCGAGCTGTTGCGCGAACTCGTCCGGCTCTCCCTCGAAGAGCGACGCGAGCGGTTGCCCGGTGAGGTCCCACTGGTAGAGGAGGAAGAGCGCCTGGCGACGCGCCTTCCTACGGCCGACGGGCTTCGGCGCCGGCTTCGGCCGGGTCGTCTCGCCGCTCATGCCGGACGGAGCGAGGGCAGGTGCGCGTCCATCTCCTCAAGGTAGCCGGTCGAGTACGCACCCGACCGGAAGCCGTCCGAGCGCAGCACGTCGAGCGCGAGCTCCCGCGTCGTCGGGATGCCCGCGACCTCGAGCTCCCCGAGCGCCCGGATGGCGCGCTCGATCGCGGCGGGCCGGTCGTCGTCGCAGACGATCACCTTCGCGATCAGCGAGTCGTAGTACGGCGGGATCGCCGTACCCTCCTCGACGGCCGTGTCGACCCGCACGCCCGGGCCGAGCGGCGGCCGGAACCGCTCGACGACCCCGGGCGAGGGCGCGAAGCCGCGCGCTGGGTCCTCGGCGTTGATCCGGATCTCGATCGCGTGGCCGCGGCGCGGCGCGCGGCCGGTGATCGCAAGCGGCTCGCCCGCGGCGATCCGGACCTGCTCGCGCACGATGTCGATCCCGGTGAGCAGCTCGGTCACGGGGTGCTCGACCTGGAGCCGGCAGTTGACCTCGATGAAGTACGGCTCGCCCTCGATCCCCAGGAGGAACTCGAAGGTCCCGGCTCCCTCGTATCCGACCGCGCGGCACGCCCGCTCGACCGCCGCCTCCATCTCCTCGCGCGTCTCCGGCGAGAGCGCGGGGGACGGCGACTCCTCGACGAGCTTCTGATGGCGGCGCTGGATCGAGCACTCGCGCTCGCCGAGCGTGAGCACGTTCTCGTGGCGGTCGCACAGCACCTGGATCTCGACGTGACGCGCCGGAGCGACGACCTTCTCGAGGTAGAGCGAGCCGTCGCCGAACGCCGCCTCGGCCTCGGCGGACGCTGCCGCGAACGCGTCGTCGAGCCCGTCCGGGTAATCGACGAGCCGCATGCCCTTCCCGCCGCCGCCCGCGGTCGCTTTGAGCAGCACCGGGAAGCCGATCGCGGCCGCTGCCTCGCGGATCTCCTCGAGCGGTGCGGGGCCGGCGGTGCCCGGGACGAGCGGAACGGCGGCGGCCCGCATCTCCGCCTTCGCGGACGCCTTGTCGCCGAGACGCTCCATCACGTCCGGCGAGGGGCCGACGAAGACGAGGTCGTTCTCGGCGCACGCCCGCGCGAAGGCAGGGTTCTCCGCCAGGAATCCGTAGCCGGGATGCACGGCCTCGCACCCCGTCGTCTCGGCGGCGGCAATGACGCTCGGGATGCGCAGGTAGCTCTCGGCCGCGGCCGGCGGCCCGATGCAGACCGCCTGGTCGGCGAGGCGGACGTGGAGCGCCTCGCTGTCGGCGGTCGAGTACACGGCGACGGCCTCGATCCCGAGCTCGTGGAGCGCGCGGATCACGCGCACCGCGATCTCGCCCCGGTTCGCGACGAGGACCCTGGTGAACATCGACTCAGACGACGGGAGGAGCGACGATCGGGTCGAGCTCGAAGAGGAGCGTCCCGAACTCGACCGCCTGTCCGTTGTCGGCATGGACCGTGCGCACGCGCCCGTCGGCATCGGCCTTGAGCTCGTTGAAGAGCTTCATCGCCTCGAGCACGCAGAGCGTCTGCCCGGCGGCGACGACCTCGCCCACCTCGACGAACGGCGGCGCGCCCGGCCGCGGGGCACGGTAGAAGATGCCGACCATCGGCGACTCGACGCGGATCATCCCGCCTGCGACGGCGGGCTCGGGCGCGTCGTGGAGCTCGGCGACCGCGACGGTCGCCGCCGGGACCGTCCCCGGCTCGTCCGCGCGCCGCACGGAGACGCGCATTCCCTCGTCCTCGATCTCGATCTCGCCGACGCCGGACTCCTGGACGATCTTGACGAGCTCGCGGATGCGCTCCCCGCGCTGAGCGTCGACGTCGCCGCCGAGGAGCGACCCCTCGCGCGAGTGACGCTGGCGGATCGTCTGCAGGAGCGTTTCCGCCTCCTCGCCGAACATCGCGAGCAGGACGAGATCCTCCTCCGACGACGCAAGCCCATCGGCGGCCTCGCGGACGTCGTCCACGCTCGGCGGATCGTCGTCGAGCGCGGGCGCCTCGCCGGCCAGCAACTCGACGGCGCGGCGCACGCCGGGGTCGACCTCGCCCGGAGGCGTTCCATAGCCACCCGTCACGAGCTGGCGGAACTCGTCGAGCACGGTGCCGTAGCGACGCGCCGACAGCACGTTGAGAAGCGCCTGCGATCCCAGGATCAGCCCGATCGGCGCGGCGAGCGGCGGCCGGCCCGCCTCGTCGCGGATCCGCACCACCTCGACGAGCGTTTCGAGCAGTCGATCGCCCGCCGACTGCGCGCGGAGGTGGACGTCGAGCGCCGCGACGAGGCCGGCCGGGAGGTCGTACTCCGCCGCACGGACGGCGATACGAGGCGAGAGCGGGGCGAGCGGCTCGTCGCCGAGGTGCTCGTCCACGACGTCCGATGCCTCCCAGAGGCGCGCGACGTCGACGCCCGTCGGCCGCTCGAGCCCCTCGAGCACCTCCACGAGCGACTCGCCGGCGATGCGGTGCAGCGTCAGCGCGAGCGGGTAGACCGCGGTCGCGACAACGTCGGCCCCGACGCGGGTCGCCACGAGCGCGTTGGCGAGCGCCGTGCCTCCGGCCGCCTGGATGTAGAGGCCGATGGGCAGGCCGCTCGCCTCGCCGAGGCGCTCGACGAGCTCCTGCGTCACGTGCGGGAGGAGCCCACCGGTCGGGTCGTTCAGCAGGACCCGCGACGCGCCGAGGGCGGCCACCTTTCGCGCCTGCTCGACCAGCGTGTCGACCTCGCCGTCGCGACCGGGGCTGTAGACGAGCCCGACGTGGAGCTGACAACCCGCCTCGACGATCGCCTCCCCCGCCTCGACGAGGTTCGAGACGTCGTTCAGCGGGTCGTGGAGCCGGAAGACGTCGATCCCGTTCTCGGCCGCGCACGCGACGAACCGGCGCACGATGTCCGGCGAGACGGGCTTCGAGCCGACGAGGAACCTGCCGCGCAGGGCGAGCCCGAGCGGCGTCGTCGTGCGGGCGTCGATCGCGCGGATCCGCTCCCAGGGGCTCTCGACGCCTCTCCGCACGGCCGCGTCGAAGACGCCGCCGCCCGACACCTCGAGGCACGCGAACCCGGCGCGGTCGAGGATCTCCGCGACGCGGAGCACCTCGCCCGTGGGGATGCGCCCGGCCAGCGGCTCCTGCGACAACAGGCGGATCGTGGTGTCGTAGAGCTGCGGCACGACGCCGCACCTTAGCGCGTGCTCCGCCCCCGCTCCGACGCGGGTGACGCGGCCGCGGAGGGTAAATCGGCACGGACTTGGCACGTGCGCGGCACGGGTCGGTCACACCTTGGCCGATACTGTCGGTGCCCCGGGGTGGGTGGGGGTTTGGGATGGGACCCAACTGACGAGCATCGTCGGGCTAGCGTCATCGACGAGCGCTCACGCGCTGTCCCAGGTTTCAGGCGCGCGAGATGTAGCGCGCCTCGCGCGGATCGACCTTGATCCGCTCGCCGACGTCGACGAAGAGCGGCACCTGGACGACCGCGCCGGTCTCGAGCGTCGCTGGCTTCGTCACGTTCGAGACCGTGTCGCCGCGCACACCGGGCTCGGTCTCCGCGACGGCGAGCTCGACCGACGCGGGAAGCTGGAGGCCCGACGGCTTCCCGTTCACCTGGAGGATCTGGACCGTCGAGGACGGGAGCATGTACGCGAGCTCGCCCGCCACCTCGACGCGCGGCAGGGCGAACTGCTCGTATGTCTCCTGGTCCATGAAGTGCGCCTCGCTCCCGTCGTCGTAGAGGAACTGGACGCTCTTCACCTCGGTGTGGACCCGCGGGAACTTCTCGCCGGCGCGGAACGTGTCGTCGACGACCGCACCGGTCTCGAGGTTCTTGAGCTTCGTGCGGACGAACGCGCCGCCCTTTCCGGGCTTCACGTGCTGGAACTCGACGATGCGCCACACGGCGCCGCGGTGCTCGATGTGCATCCCGTTCCGGAACTGGTTCGTGTTGACGATGTCCGCCACGACGGCGCGTCCAGCCTAGCCCACCACGACCGGTTCCTTCGTCACCGCGGTGAGGCGCTCGCAGCCGTCCTCGGTGACGACGACCATGTCCTCGATCCGCACGCCGACGTCGCCGGACAGGTAGATCCCCGGCTCCACCGTCACCACGTTGCCAGTTTCGAGAACGGCGCTCGACTCGGGACGCAGGCTCGGCTCTTCGTGGACGTCGAGCCCCACGCCGTGGCCGAGGCCGTGCCCGTACCTGTCCCCGAGGCCGGCTGCCTCGATCGCCACCCGCGACGCTGCGTCGACATCCCGCCCGACCGCACCCGGGTGGATCGCGGCGAGCCCGTCGAGCTGCGCCTGCAGGCAGAGGTCGTAGATCTCGCGCAGGCGTCCGTCAGGCTGGCCCGTGAAGAAGGTGCGCGTGCAGTCGGAGGCGTACCCGTCGACCGAGCAGCCCGCGTCCACCACCACGAGCGTTCCCTCGGGGATCGGGACGTCGCGGAGCTTCGCGTGCGGCCGCGCGCCATTCTCGCCGAACGCGACGATCCCGTCGAAGGACGGCCCGTCCGCGCCCGCGTCGTGCCACGCCTGCTCGAGCCACCAGGCGAGCTCGGCCTCTGTGCGCCCGACGAAGGGCTGCTCGGCGAGCTTCTCGTACACCTGGTCCGAGATCGCGCCCGCGCGCCGCATCGCGTCGAGCTCCTCCGGTTCCTTGACGGCGCGAAGGCCCTCGACGAGCCCGGTCGTGGAGACGAGCTCGACGCCGCCGGTGCGGAGCACGTCGGCCGACGCGAGCGTGAGGTGCGCGGCCTCGACCGCGACGCGCCTACCCGAGAGCAGCTCGGCGAGCGCGGAGATGACGTACCGCGGCGTCTGGTGGAACTCGACGCCCTGGACGTCGCGCGCCGCCTCCGCGTAGCGGAAGTCGGTGTAGAGCGTCGCCGCCCCCGCCGGCTCGACAAGCACGGCGGCATTCGAGCTCTGGAGACCCGTGAGGTAGCGCACGTTGACGAGCCCGGTGACGAGCAGCGGGCCTTCGAGCCGCGAGGCGAGGCGCTCGATCCGATTCATCCGTCCCTCCGTTCGGCGAGCAGCGCGAGCGCCCGCCGGTAGCCGTTGATCCCTTCTCCGATGACGCGCTCCGTCGCCAGCCCTTCGAGGACGCTCGACCGGCGCCACTCCTCCCGCTCCTCGACGTTCGAGAGATGGACCTCGACCACCGGCCCGGCGAACGGCTCCAGCGCGTCGTGGATCGCCCAGCTGTAGTGCGACCATGCGCCGGGGTTGACGACGAGGGCGTCGGCGTTGTCTAGCGCCGCGTGGAGGAACTCGACGTACTCGCCCTCGTGGTTCGTCTGCCGGCAGCGCACCTGGAGCCCGAGCTCGCGTGCCCACGCGTACACCTGGGTCTCCAGGTCCTGCAGCGACCCGTCGCCGTACTGCGCCGGGTCGCGCCGTCCGAGCAGGTCGAGGTTGACGCCGTTGAGCACGTCGATGCGCACGGGCGGGATGCTACTGGCGGCCGCCGCGCCGCCCGGGCGTCAGCAGATGAGCTCGTCGAGGGCGCGGCGCACGTCGCCGTCGGGCACCTCCACGCCCCACCGCGGTCGCCCGGGAGCGTCGAGAAGGACGAGGCGCGGCGATCCACGCTCGGACTTCTTGTCCCGCGCGAGCGCTGCCCAGGCGGCGTCCCGGTCGATTCGAACGGGCTCCGGGGCGAGCACCTCCTCGACGACGCGTACCTCGGCCGGGAGGCCCGAGAGGCGGAGCGCCGCGAGGAGCCCGAGCGCGACGGCGCGTCCGTGAGGGAGCGCGTACCCCGCCGCCGCCTCGAGCGCGTGCCCGAAGGTGTGACCGAGGTTCAGCTGGTTCCGCGGGCCACAGTCATGCGGGTCCCCGACGCAGACGGCCGTCTTGAACGCCGCGCAGGCGCGCACCTGCTCCGGCTCGCGGAGCTCCCAGAGCGGCTGCCCCGCGAGCAGGCCGGTCTTGACCACCTCGGCGAGACCGTTCCGGCGCTCCTCGTCGGGAAGCGTCGTCAAGAGCGACGGGTCGCACACGACGCGCGCCGGCCAGTGGAAGGCGCCGGCCGCGTTCTTCGCTCCGGGCAGGTCGATCGCGGTCTTGCCTCCCATCCCCGCGTCGACCTGGCCGACCAGGCTCGTCGGCACGGCAGTCCACTGGACACCGCGCATGTGGGTCGCGGCCGCGAACCCGACGACGTCGGTCGTCGAGCCGCCACCGAGCGCGACGAGCGAGCCGTCGCGGCCGACCCGCAGCGTCGTCCAGAGCCGTTCGAGCACCGCGGGGGTCTTCGCGGCCTCGCCGGCCGGCACCTCGTGCTGCTCGACGTCCCGCACGCCGAGCGCAACCTGCGCCCTGATCCCGTGGATCCCGGAGACATGCGCGTCGGCCACGAGCGCGACCGGCCCATCGCCGGGAACGAGCTCCCCGAGCTCGTCGATCGCCCCGACCTCGACCTGGACGCCGCCTGCCGCGAGGATGACGCCGTCGATGTCGCGGGCGTGGGCGTCGGCGACGTCCTCGTAGAGCGGCTGGCGGTCGCGGTGGAGCGCGTGGAAGGCGTCCGCATCCTGCGCGAGCGGCCGGTCACCGCCGGCGACACGCTCCCACGCGATCTCGGGGTCGACGTCGAGCAGCACCGTGAAAGCGCGTGCCACGAGGTCGCTTCTGGTGCGCTCCGAGAGGACGGCTCCGCCGCCGAGTGCGACGACGGCAGGCTCGCCGTCGCGCAGGACGTCGGCCGCAACCTCGTCTTCGACCTCGCGAAAGCCGGCCTCGCCGCGCGCGGCGAACAGGTCCGCGATCGCCGCCCCGGCGCGCGCCTCGATCTCGTGGTCGAGGTCGACGAACCGCCTCCCGAGCCGCTCCGCGACGACCCTGCCCGCGGTCGTCTTCCCCGAGCCCATGAACCCCGCGAGCGCGAGGTGCCGCCCGAGCGCGTTCAGCGGCCCGGATGCCACCGCTCGCCGATCCGGGCGAGGTATGCGTCCCGCGCGGCGAGGACGTCGACGACGGCGTCACCGCCGAGCTTCTCGAGCGCGGCGCGGGCGAGCTCGAACGCGACCGCGGCCTCGGCGACGACGGAGAGCGCCTCGACCGCCTGGACGTCCGACCGCTCGACGAGCGCCTTCGCGGGCTCGCCCGTCTCGAGGTCGACGGAGTCGAGCGGGCGCATGAGGGTCGGGAGCGGCTTCATCGCCGCCCGGACGACGATGGGCTCGCCATTCGAGACGCCGGCCTCGATCCCGCCGGCGTGGTTCGAGTGCCGCTCGAGACCCGGGTAAATCTCGTCATGCGCCTCCGTCCCGCGGCGTCGGGCCAGCGCGAGGCCGTCTCCGACCTCGACCGCCTTGACGGCCTGGATGCCCATCAACGCGAGGGCGAGCCGCGCGTCCAGCCGGTCGCTCTTCTCGGCGTACGAGCCGAGCCCCGGAGGAACACCGGTGGCGACCACCTCGACGATCCCGCCGAGCGTGTCCCGGTCCTTCCGCGCAGCGTCGGTCGCCTCGCGCATCCCCTCGTCGCCCGTCTCGCCGCCGATCTCGACCGGTCGTCCGGCGACCGCGATCCCGAGCTCCCGGAGAAGCGCCTTCGCAACTGCGCCGGCCGCCACGTGCGCCGCCGTGTGGCGCGCCGAGGCGCGCTCGAGGGCGTTCCGGACGTCGTCGTGGCCGTACTTGAGGACGCCCGCCAGATCGGCGTGCCCCGGACGAGGCAGCGTCACGGGCTTCGTGCCCTTCCCCGCCGGACCGCCCTCCGGCGGCCAGGGGCTCATCCCCCACGTCCAGTTCGCGTGATCCCGGTTGCGAACGACGAGGGTCAGCGGCGTGCCGAGCGTGAGCCCGTGGCGCAGGCCGGTCAGCACCTCGACCTCGTCCGACTCGAGCTTCTGGCGCGGGCTCCGGCCGTATCCCTGCTGCCGCCGGCGCAGGTCGGCGTCGATTGCCTCCTTGTCGAGCCGCAAACCGGCGGGAAGCCCGGTCACGATCGCGACGAGCGCCGGCCCGTGGGACTCGCCCGCGGTGACGAGATGGAGCGCCATGCCGCGATCCTACGCAGCCTCCGGCTGGCCGACGACGACTGTGGCCGCGGCCCGCAATCCGGTGCCGCGCCGACGACGTAGATGCAGGCAACCGATCGGAGGGAGTTGAAATGAAACGTCTCGGCTTGCTGCTCTTGGTCGCGGGGCTCGCCGGTGGCGCGCTCGCGACCGCGAACGCGGGAACGAACGCGACGCCGCGGGTGATCTGTCACAAGACCTCGTCGGCGAAGAAGCCGTACGTGAAGCTCGCGGTCTCGGCCCGCCAGCTCCGCGCCCATCTGAAGCACGCTGCGGACATCGTCCGCACGCCGCTCGGCGCCTGCCCGAAGGCCGTAATGACCGCGACGGCGGGCGGTCGTCCGTTCACCGTCGCGCTCACCGGCGAGTCGGAGACCCCCGCCGGCGATCCCGTCGGGACGGGTACCTCGACGATCCGGCTGCGCGCCGGGCAAGGGCAGGTCTGCTACCAGCTGGCGGTCGAGAACCTTCCGCCCGCCGCCGCGGCGCACATCCACCGCGGCGCGAGCGGTGTGGCCGGGCCTGTCGTCGTGCCGCTCACGACACCGGGCGCCGACGGCAAGTCGAGTGGCTGCGCACCTGCGGCGCGGACACTCGTGTCGGCGATCCTGGCCCAGCCGGCGTCGTACTACGTGAACGTCCACACTGAGGAGTTCCAGGCCGGCGCGGTGCGCGGGCAGCTCACGGGCACGTCGACCGCGTCGTTCGGCTGGGTCGTGGCCGTCGACCTCAAGGGAACGAGCGAGCCCAACGCGACCGGGACCGCCGTCGTCCGCATCCGCCAGGACGCGGGGATGGTCTGCTACCGGCTGCACGCCGCGAACGTCACGCTACCGACCGTGGCCGCGCACATCCACCGTGGTGCGGCGGCGGTGAACGGGCCGGTGGTCGTCCCCTTCACCGCCCCCGGCGCGGACGGCAACTCGAGCGGGTGCGTCGCGAACGTGGACGCCGCCCTGATCGGAGAGATCGTCGGCAACCCCGCCGGGTTCTACGTGAACGTCCACACGAAGGAGCATCCGGCCGGGCGCGATCCGCTCGCAGCTCGGATGACGACCAGGGTCTACTCGCGCCTCGATCGTTGAGGCAGCGGGATGCGGGCCGTGCTCAGCGACCGCGGAGCACGGCCCGCATGGCCACGAGGGGAGCCGGCTCACCTGTCCAGCGCTCGAACGAGGCGGCGCCCTGCGCGAGGAGGACGTCGAGCCCGTCGACGCACGGATGACAGTCGAGCGCCCGGGCGGCGTCGACGAGGGCAGTCGGGCGGCCGTCGGGCGGGTATGCGAGGTCGACGACCTGCATTCCCGAGCGCGGCGCGACGACGAGCTCCTCCTTCACCGGGGTCGCGTTGACGAGGACGTCGAATCCGTCTGCGGACGGCGGCCAGCCCTGATCGCGTCGCCCGCGGACGACGACCTCCGCCCCCGCGTCCTCGAGTGCCGCTGCAACCGCCTTCGCCGCTCCGCCGGTGCCGAGCACGAGCGCCCGCCGCCCGCGCGCCGCGATCTGCGAGGTGACGGCCAGCCCGTCCGTCGAGGAGCCGACCACCCGCCCATCCGCGATCACGAGTGTGTTGACCGAGCCCGCGCGCTCTGCAACCTCGTCGAGCTCGTCGCAGAGCGCGAGCACGGCCTGCTTGTGCGGAATCGTGACGTTCGCGCCCGTGAACCCGGCAGCGACGAGCCCGCGCACGGCGTCCGCGAGCGCCTCGGGCGGGGTCGGGAGCGGGACGTAGGCCCAGTCGAGCCCGAGCGCCGCGAACCCGGCGTTCTGCATCGGCGGCGACAGCGAATGGGACGTCGGCCAGCCGAGCAGCCCGACGAGCGTCGTCGTCCCGCGGATCTCGATCACTGTCCCAACCTCGCCGCAGGCAGGGTTGCGAGGAGGGCATTTGCCCGTTGCACCAGAGGGACGACCCCCTTCCTCTCGAACCGCCGCAGAGACTCTTGCGCCGCCTCGCGGGCCTCGTCGCCCCTTCCGGCGCGCACGAGGATCTCGGCGAGTGTCTGGAACGGGTCGAGATCGAACGCCACCGGCGACTCCGTCCCCTCGGCGAGCGCGGTAAGCACGAGGTCCTCGGCCTCGTCGAGGCGCCCGAGCGCCGCAGCAATCCGTGCCCTGAGGACGAGTTCGTCGGCGTCGGCATCGCCGGCGCGAATCTCGGCCGAGGTCGTGAGCCACGTATCTGCCTCGTCGATCCGACCCTGCGCCTCGAGCGCCTGGGCGATCAACAACGCCTGGGTCGCCAGGAATGTGCGATCTCCCATCTCCTCGAGGACGGCATACGCTGCCCGTGCCTCGCGCTCGGCCGCTCGGTGGTCGCCGGCGAGCAGCTCGACCACGACTGCGACGTCGGTGCTGTGTGCCTTCAGGTGGCGCAGGCCGAGGCCGTCCATGATCCCGTGCGCCTCCGCGATGACGGCGCGCGCAGCGTCGAACCGGCCGGCCATGCCCTCCAGCCCGCCGATTCGGACCAGGCAGTTCGCACGCACGCGGCCGTTGCTCGTCTGGGCGAGAATCGCGCGACAGCGGGCCAGGCCCGACTCGACCGGCTCCGGCCCCCAGAGGGCGTCCGAGACGATGAACCGGATCGCCGCCGCCTCGCGCCGCTCGTCCCCGACGCTCTGTGCATGCTCGAGTGCGCGCTCCTGGCGCGACGCCGCGGTGCGGTAGTCGCCGCTCCACGACGCGAGCTTTCCCAGCAACCGGAGCGCGTCGGCGGCGCCGCGGCGATCGTTCGCCTCCTCGAACACCGGGACAAGAGGTTCGAGCTCGTCGGAGACACGTGCCTGCTCTGCCGCACCCCCGGTCTGGATCGCGATCGCCCCGAGCCCCACGCGGGCCCGCATGCCGAGCAGCTGATCGCCGTTCCTGGCAGCCTGGACGACGGTCTCCTCGAGTAGCGCCTCGGCCTCGCGAAGACGGCCGGTCTCGAGCAGGGCGTCGCCCAGGTCGAGCTCGAGCTCGAGTCGTGCGGGATCGGCATGGCCGAGCAATGCGACGGCGCGGCCGAGGAGCGTTCGAGCGCCCTCCATGTCGCCACGGTCGAGCGCCCGGCGCCCGGCGGCACCCAGCCTGGCTGCTGCACGCTCGCCGAGGGCCGCAGAGTGCGAACCGAGCTCCGCGCGGTACAGGCACGCCTGCTCGAGGTGGTATCCGAGTATCTCGTCGTACTCCGTCGCACGCTCGCCGAGCTTGCCCGCGAGCCAGTCCGCGAACCGCTCGTGCAGCTCGGCGCGCAGGCGTTTCGGCATCGAGTCGTACGCCGTGTCACGGACGAGCACGTGGCCGAAGCGGAAACCGTCGTCCCCGAGAAACACCGCACGGTCGGGCCGGATGAACTCCTTGCGGACGAGCGCGACCAGGTGCGTCCCGATCGCCGCCTTCCCGGCGTCCGGCAGCAGGTGGGAAACCGCGCCGCGGTGGAACAGCCGCCCCTCGATGGAGCCTCGCTCGACGATCGCTCGCTCCGCAGGTTCCAGCTTGTCGAGCCTCGCAGCGAGGAGCGCCTGCAGCGTCGACGGAACTTCGAGCGGGCCGCTACCGCTCTCGACATGCATCGCGAGCAGTTGCTCGACGAAAAGCGGGTTCCCCTCGGCGGCGTCGACGACCTTGGCGCGTGTGCGCTCGTCGACCTCGTCGAGCGCGTCGACGAGCGCGCGGGTGTGCTCGAGCGGGAGCGGCTCGAGCGCGACGAGAGTCGCGAAGGAGCGTGGGCTGGCCCACGACGGGCGTGTCTCGAAGAGCTCGGGCCGAGCGGTGCAGAGGACGCCAAGCGGCACGTCGACCGCGAACCCGACGACGTACTCGATCAGGTCGAGGAGGGTCGGCTCCGCCCAGTGGATGTCGTCGACCACGACGACCAACGGACGGTCCCGGGCGAGCGCCTCGAGCAGCTTGCGGGCCGCCCAGGCGATCTCCTCGGGCGATCCACCCGCAGGGCCGAGCCCGGTCGCGCCGACCACGAGGTCGGCGACGACGGCCGGCTCCTCGCCGCCGACGATCTCGATTATGCGGTCCCGAGGGTCGACGCCCCCGATCTGGCGGACGATCTCGCCCAGCGGCCAGTACGTGATCCCCTCCCCGTACGGGAGACACCGCGCGACGAGGATGCGCGAGCGGCGCTCGGGGTCGGCGATCAGCTCGCGGACGAGCCGCGACTTCCCGATCCCGGGCGGCCCGACGATCGTGCAGAGCTGCGGCGCTCGGTCGCGCGCCGCGCGGCCGAGCGCCGCGCCGATCGCGTCGAGCTCGGCTCGGCGGCCGACGAACGGCGCGTCGAGCCGCCGGGTGAACGCTGGGGCGTCGGGCAGGACCTCGAGCAGCCGGAACGCCGGCACGGGCTCGGCCTTGCCCTTCAGCTTCAGCGGCGGCACCGGCTCGAGGCGCGCGCCGTCGCGGACGAGCTGCTCGGTCTGGCGACCGACGAGGATCTCGCCCGGACGCGCCGCCTGCTCGAGCCGGGCGGCCACGTTGACCGCGTCGCCCGTGACCAGCGTCTCCCCCGACCCTGCGACGATTTCACCGGTGTTGACGCCGATCCGCACCTCCAGCCCGAGGAAGGCGACACCTTCGCGGATATCCGCGGCCGCGCGAACCGCGCGCAGCCCGTCGTCCTCGCGGACCTGCGGCAACCCGAACACGGCCATCGCGGCGTCGCCGACGAACTTCTCGACTGTCCCGCCGTGGCGCTCGAGGATCGTGCGCAGCGTGGCGTGGTACTCGCCCATCGTCTCGCGGAGCACCTCGGGGTCGGTCTGCTCGCCGAGCGACGTGGACCCGACGAGGTCGCAGAAGAGCACCGTGACCGTCTTGCGCACCTCTGCCGGCGCCTCGTCCGGGAGCTCCGCTCCGCAGCTGCCGCAAAAGCGGAAGCCGTCCGGGTTTTCGCTGCGACACGCGGAGCACTTCGCCACGCGGCGAGTCTAAGGAACCGCCTTCACGGGCCGGATGACGGTCCCCAACCGCTTCCGCGAACGCGCTCGAAGATGCGGCGGAGACGAGTTCACCCTCAGACCGGCGCCGGGATGTGCCGATACCGCCGTCGATGGGCACCGACAACGTCGACCGGAGGCTTCTCGCTCGGTTCGAGGCCAGTCGCGAGCACGAGCGCGCACGGCGCGAGCTCCTGCCGCCCGAGTGGCTCAACGCGGAGCGCGAGCCCGCCGACTCGCTCCACGACGTGTTCGACACGTTGGTCGAGCAGGCGCGAGAGCGCGTCCGCTCACAGCGAGACGCGCTCCGCCGCGACGAGCGCGGGCGTCAGTCGCAGGCGTAGCCGTACTGGCAGACCTTGCGGAGGAAGTCGGTCTCGTTCGCGGTGAAGTAGTGCGAGAGCGACTTCGGCTTGCGGACGTAGTAGAGGTAGTCGACCCGCGCCGGGTTCGCGGCGGCGCGGATCGAGGCGAGGCCCGGGTTCGCGATCGGCGTCGGCGGCAGCCCCGGACGGAGGCGCGTGTTGAAAGGTGACGTCGAGCGGAGCGCGGCCTTGGTCAACGACTCCGTGCCGGGGATGTCGAGGCCGTAGCGGATCGTCGCGTCGATCCCGAGCGGCATCCGGTTCCTGAGGCGGTTGTAGATGACGGCCGCGACCAGCCGCCGCTCGCGCGGGACGGCGGTCTCCTTCTCGATCATCGACGCGATGATCAGCACGTCGTACGGGGTGAGGTTCTTCGACCGCGCGTAGGAGAGGTCGACGGTCGCAAACCGCTCGCGGAAGGCGGCGATCTGGTCGGCGACGAGCTGCCGGGCCGTCGTCTTCTGCGTGAACTCGTACGACGCCGGGAAGAGAAAGCCCTCCATCGAGTCGCGCGTCACGTCCTTCCGGAAGCGTGGCGGTGGAACCGCTCTGTCGACCGCGCGCAGGTATCCGTCTCGCGTGAGTCGGGGCGTGACGCCGCGCTTGCGGATCGCGATGCCGCGCACCGCCGCGACGCGGTCGGCCATCTCGCGGATCGTGAAGCCCTCGGGGAAGATGATCGTCAGCCGGGCGAGCGGCGGCGGCGCGGTCGCGGTGACCGCGGGTGTCTCGTCGTCTCCACCCGCGACCCAGGCGGTCGCCGCGAACGCGCCGGCCCCGACGAGCGCCACGAGCACAACGAGGGCGAGCCCGCGCTTCATCGCGCTCGCTCCAGCCACCCCTGCAGGAGGTGTGCGGCTGCGAGCGCGTCCTCGGGCGCCCGTCCACCCGTCTGCTGCGCGAGTGCCGTCGTAAAGCGCTCGTCCTCCATCTCCACCGGCACGTCGAGGCGCCCGCGCAGCGTCTCCACGAACGCCTCGGTCTCGCGCGCCTGCGCGCCGTGCTCGCCGCGCAGTGTCAGAGGCAGACCGACGACGACGACCTCCGCCCCGTGCTCCGCGACGAGTTCCACCACCCGGTCGAGGCCGGCGCCGGTGGCGGCTCGTTCCACGACCCCGAGCGGCCGCGCGAGCGTCCCCGTCGCGTCCGACACCGCCACGCCGGTGCGCGCGGCGCCGTAGTCCAGCGCGAGCACCTTCACAGAGCTGCGCGGATCAGGCGCTCCGCCTCGGCGAGCGCCTCGGGGAGCTTCTCGGCGTCCTTCCCGCCCGCGCGCGCCATCGTCGGCCGTCCGCCGCCGCCCCCGCCGACGAGCGGCGCCGCGCCGCGGATCACGTCGGCCGCGCTGACCCGGCTCGCGACCGCCTCGTCGAAGTTCGCGACGAGCGACACCTTGCCGTCGCCGATACGAGCCGAGCACCACCGCCGCCGGCGCATGGCGCTGCTTGAACCGGTCGGAGAGGTCGAGGAGGGCGTCGCCCTCGAAGCCGTCGACGGCCTGCACGACGACGTTGACGCCGTCGACGGCGGTGACGACGGCGGCGGGATCGGCCGCCGCCTCCGCCGCCTGCGGCTTGCGCTTGAGCTCGCGCCGCGTCTCCTCGAGCTCGGCCCGCAGCGCGTCGACCTCGGTCGCGCGTGCCCGCAGCGACGCCCACGCCTCGCCGGAGGTGACCGCCTCGATCCGCCGTGTCCCGCCTCCGACCGAGCCCTCGCCGAGGATCGCGAACGCTCCGATCTCGGCGGTCGAGCGCACGTGGGTGCCGCCGCAGAGCTCGGTCGACGTGCCCTGGACGTCGACGACGCGGACGACGTCGCCGTACTTCTCGCCGAAGAGCGCCATCGCGCCCAGCCTGCGAGCCTCGTCGAGCGTGGTCTCGAACGTGTGCACCGGCCGGTTCGCGAAGATCACGCGGTTGACGCGCTGCTCGATCGCCTCGCGCTCTTCGGGGGCCAGCTGCGAAGCGTGCGTGAAGTCGAAGCGCAGCTTGTCCGGCCGCACGGCCGAGCCCGCCTGGACGACGTG
This sequence comes from uncultured Actinomycetes bacterium, assembly GCA_963845965.1. Lineage (GTDB taxonomy): Bacteria > Actinomycetota > Thermoleophilia > Gaiellales > Gaiellaceae > Gaiella. Next base: position 76,062 of record CAWJUF010000024.1, read on the forward strand.
CTCGCCGAGCACGTCACGGAGCGCCGCCTGGAGGAGGTGGGTCGCGGTGTGGTTCGCCATGGTCGGGAACCGGACGGCCCACGGCACCACGGCGCGCACGCGGTCGCCGGCCGCAAAGCCGTGGCCGCGGAACACGAGCACCTGGTCGGCGTCGAAGCGGTGGGCGTCGATCAGCTCCGCGCGCACCGCGGCGTCGTCGTCGCGCTCGATCCAGCCGTGGTCGGTGACCTGGCCGCCGCCGGCGGGATAGAACGGCGACTCGCGCAGCTTGGCGAGGAACGTCCCGTCGCCGAGGTCCTCGAGCGCGCCGAGCTGTGTGAGCACGTCGACCTTCGCGTAGCCGACGAACTCGGTCGCGAACCCGGCGGACTGGGCGAAGTCGGCGGCCCGCTGGGCGAGCCCCTTCTCCCCCGTCCCGCGCGAGATCTCGCGATGACGCTCCATCTCGGCCCGGTAGCCGTCGACGTCGACGTTGTGGCCGCGCTCGCGCGCGAGCTCCACGGTCAGCTCGATCGGGAAGCCGTACGTCGCAGCGAGCCGAAACGCGTCGTCCGCCCCGATGTCGCTCCCGGCGAGCTCCTCGAACTCCTTCATCCCGCGGTCGAGCGTCTCTCGGAACCGCTCCTCCTCGGCCCGCACGACGCGCTCGATCACGGCCGCGTTCTCGACCACCTCGGGGTACCACGGGCCGACCTGCTCGACGACGATGCGCGGCAGCGGGTAGACCGCGGGGAGGCCGATCCGGCGCGCCTGGACGACCGAGCGGCGAATCAGCCGGCGCAGGACGTAGCCCCGACCCTCGTTCGAAGGCGTCACCCCCTCCGCGACGAGGAACGTCACCCCGCGGCCATGGTCGCAGAGCACGCGGTGTGCCTTCGTCGCCTCCTGCGAGATCCCGTAGGCGACGCCCGACTCCTCGGCGATCCAGTCCATGATCAGCCGGAAGCCGTCCGTGTCGAAGATCGAGTCGACGCCCTGGACGAGCATTGCACAGCGCTCGAGACCCATCCCGGTGTCGATGTTCTGCTCGGGCAGCGGGGTGAGCGACCCGTCGGCGGCCAGGTCGAACTCCATGAAGACGAGGTTCCAGAACTCGATGTAGCGGTCGCAGCGCTCGCAGTTCGGGCCGCAGTCGGGCTCGCCGCAGCCGTGCTCGGCGCCGCGGTCGTAGTGCAGCTCGGAGCACGGCCCGCACGGGCCGGTCTCTCCGGCGGGGCCCCAGAAGTTGTCGGAGCGCGGGAAGGGGACGATGCGCTCGCGCGGGACCCCCTTGCGCAGCCAGGCGGCGACGGCGACCTCGTCCACCCCGAGCCCGAGGCCCGGGTCGCCTGCGAACACCGTGGCCCACAGCCGGTCGGGCTCGAACCCCAGGTGCTCGGTCACGAACTCCCAGGCGTAGTCGACCGCTCCGTCCTTGAAGTAGTCGCCGAACGAGAAGTTCCCGAGCATCTCGAACATCGACGCGTGGCGCGCGGTCATCCCGACCTCGTCGAGGTCGGTGTCCTTGCCGCCCGCTCGAAGACACTTCTGCACGGTGGTGAACCGCGGCGCCGGAGGTTCCTTCGCGCCCGAGAAGAAGGGCTTGAGCGGCTGCATCCCGGCCGAGATGAAGAGCGTCGAGGGATCCTCGGGCGGTGGGATCAGCGGGAAGGACGGGAACCTCAGATGGTCCCTCGACTCGAAGAACGAGAGGAATCCCTCTCGGAGCTCTGCCGTCGTGCGCACAGCGCCGATCGTACCGGGGTCGTTCCCCGTCTCCCGAGTCGTGGGGACCTTGGGTCAGTCGGGGGCTCGCCAGCCACAACCCCAACCTCCCCCAGGGGCACTCCCGTGTCCCTGATGCCACGCTATCGGCGAAATCGTGACGCGGGGGTGACGACATCGAGCCGGCTTCGTGCCGCGTTCGTCGCTCCGTTCCTCACCGGGGCCGAAATGCGCCGGTACCACCACCCGGGGACCCGACGCGGACCCGGATCAGGGAAGCTCGTCGGGCGGGATCGGCGCCGGGTCGGGCCTCGGCGTCGGCTCCGGCCGCGGCCACGGATCGGGCTTCGGCGTGGGCGTCGGTGTCGGTGTCGGCGTCGGCCGCTCGCTCGTCTGCGGGATCGGCCCTGCGCCGCGGAGGTCGTCGGCCAAATCCTGCTCGCGGCGCCGTGCCGCCTCCCTGGCGGCGTCCATCGCGTCCGACGTGCTCCGGCTCTTGCGGAACGACGCGAAGCCGTGCGCCACGCCTGCTGCGAAGCCCGAGACCTTCTCGACGGGCTTGGTGATGGCGGTCGACACCGCCCGGACCGCGGTGTCCGCGCTGTCCGCCATCGAGACGGCGCTGTCCGTGACGGTGTCCAGCTTGTCGAGCTGGTAGTTGACGCGGTCGACCGTGCCGCCGGCCTTGACGACAACCGGCAGGGCATCGCGCTCCGTCCCGCGGACCAGGGACGACACCTTGCCGAACATCTGCCCGAGCTTGACGAGCGCGAACAGCGATCCCACGCCGAGCAGGATGAGGAAGATCGCCAGGCCCCAGTAGGCGGCGTCACCGGCGGAGAAGGCGAGGGCCATCGCGCGGGATCCTACCCCGTCGCGCTCTCGATCACGCCTGCTCCGACGACGACGTCACGGTCGTAGACGACGGCGACCTGTCCGGGCGCGACAGCATCGACCGGGCGCCGGAGCTCGAGCGCGAAGCCATCTCGTGTCGGTGCGACGTCCGCGCCGACGGACGGCGAGCGGTAGCGGAGCTTCGCCTCGGCCTCCCGGACGATGTCGTAGAGCCGCCCGCGCGCGGTGACATGCCGCGTGCCGAGCGCGGTGCGCGGCCCCACCACGAGCGTGTTGGAGCCGGGTTCGGAGCGAAGGACGTGGAGCGGTTCCCGTGACGCGACGCCGAGTCCGCGGCGCTGGCCCGGCGTGAACCGCCAGAGGCCGTCATGACGGCCGAGGACGGTCCCGGCCTCGTCGACGATGTCGCCGGGGGACGGCTCCAGCCCGGTTCGCCCGAGGAAGCTGCGGTAGTCGCCGCCCGCCAGGAAGCACGCCTCCTGGCTCTCGGGACGACGCGCCGCAGCGAGGCCGGCGGACTCCGCCTCCGCTCGCACCTCGTCCTTCTTGTCCCTGCCCAGCGGGAACGCAACGCGGTCGAGCAGCGCGGGGTCGACCGTCGCGAGCATGTAGGACTGGTCCTTCGCGGGGTCGGCGCCGCGCGCGACGAGGCGCATCCCGTTGCGCTCGACGATGCGCGCGTAGTGGCCCGTCCAGAGGACCTCGGCGCCGATCCGCTCGGCGAACGCGACGAGCGCGTCGAACCGGAAGGCTCCGTTGCAGCGCATGCATGGGTTCGGCGTTAGGCCGGCGGCGTAGCCGTCGACGAACGCCCGCACGACGGTGTGCCTGAACGCCTCGCGCAGATCGAGGGTGACGTGCGGGAGGCCGAGAGCATGGCAAGTCTCGCGTGCCCGGATCACGGCGTCCGGGGAGCAGCAAGCGCGCTCCGCGCTCGGACCTGCCGGGTCGAGCCAGAGACGAAGCGTCACGCCGACCGCGTCCTGCCCCGCGCGGTGGAGGGCCACGGCGCTGTCGACGCCTCCGCTCATCGCGACCGCGACGCGGCCGGCTCTTGGCGCGGCGGCGACCACGGGCGCAAGCGCGTTCGCGATCGCGTCCGCCGCAAGGGTCTCGCCGGGCACCGCAGCGGCCTCCAGCAGGGTCAGCCCGACGAGCTGCCGCGACATCCCGGCCGCATCGGCCTCGACGATCCGCCCCCCCTGGACGACGAGACGGGCGACCGCGTACGCCTCGCCGCGCGCCGAGTCGCCGATCAGTTCGAGGGCCATCGGTCCAGGCTAGCGCCCGTAGGGCAGCGCGGTGACGGCGCGCCGGTAGTCCCGCAGGCGTGTGGGAACGGCGTGAGGAGGCCGTCACGGGTAGACGCGTCGGGCGACCAGCTCGAGGCGATTTCCCCATGGGTCGTCGACGAAGAAGCGGCTCGTGCCTGGCATCTCGCGAGCATCCGGCCACCTGACGGCGACCCCGTTGGCCTCGAGATGCGCCGCGAGGCACTCGAGCTCGCGGGAAGACGAGACATGGAGGGCCGGATGCGCCTGCGTCGCCGACACGAACGGGTCGGCGACGCCCACGTGCAGCTCCTGTTCGCCGACGCGGAACCAGACGCCGCCGCGCGCGGCGAGGAGCGGCGGCTTCGCGATCTCCTCGAGCCCGAGGAGCGCACCGTAGAACCGGCGCGCCTCGTCCTCGCAGCCGGAAGGCGCGGCGACCTGGACGTGGTCGAGACCGGCGATCGGGCCGCTCATCGGGACGAGCTCGGCGTTCCGCGTGACCCCGGGCCGGAAAAGCGAACCCGCTTCTCCAGGTGGGTGCCCTGCCGGATTCCGGTGAAACCGTCCTCCGGACCCGGGCTCCCTTCGTGTTGTCGTTGGTTCACGTTGAGAGCCCGAGGTCACGCGCAACGTCGAGCTGTGTCCCAGTCTACTCGCCTTCCGTCCGCACGGTCACTGACGTGTCGCGTAGCGCCAATCGATCGCCTGCGTGCCGTCGAGCCCGACGAGCGTCGCGAGTGCCGGCGTCAGCTCGAACTGCCTTCCCGTGGCGGTGAGCTCGTTGTCGATCACCTCGGTGAGCACCGTCTCGCCGCCGTAACGGATCAGGATCTTCGCGCCGCATGGGAGCACCGGGTGCGTGACACCGAGCGAACGCTGCGTCAGCACGAGCCCACAGCTCGTCCGCTCCGCGTCGACGCCCGGCGCCCTCGGCGCGGCGAGTGCCTCGTACCAGCCGCCGCCCGCGGCCACCGCGCCGGTGGGCGCCACCACGGGCTCTGCGTCACGCTGCTCGACGACCGCGACCGCGATCAGGCCCGCGAGCAGGGCAACTGCGCGCGAGCGACAGTAGGCGTTGGACGACGCGCGCGCTCAGCCGGACTCCTGCGGCGCGACGACCGTGAGGCCGAGCTCGTCGAGTTGCGTCTGGGTGATCTCGCTCGGTGCGCCGGACATCGGGTCGAGCCCGGCCTGGTTCTTCGGGAAGGCGATCACGTCGCGCAGGTTCGGCTCGCCGGCGAGGACCATCGCCATCCGGTCGATCCCGAGCGCGATCCCGCCGTGCGGCGGGGCGCCCATCGCCAGCGCGTCGAGCAGGAAGCCGAACTGCGACCGCTGCTGGTGCTCCGTCAGCGCGAGCAGGTCGAAGACGCGTGCCTGGATGTCCGGCTCGTGGATCCGGAACGATCCGCCGCCGAGCTCGTTGCCGTTGACGATGATGTCGTACGCGTATGCGAGCGCGTGGCGCGGGTCCTCGTCGAAGCGGTCGCGCCACTCGTCGGTCGGGCGCGTGAAGGGGTGGTGCACGGCCGTCCAGCGCTCCTCGTCCTCGTCCCACTCGAACATCGGGAAGTCGGTGACCCACAGAAACGTGAACGCCGAGTCGTCGATCAGGCCGAGCTCTCGTCCGGTGTGGAGTCGCAGGTGGCCGAGGACGCGCGAGGTCGTCTCCCACGTGTCGGCAACGAAGAGGAGCGTCTCGCCCGGCCGCCGGTGCGAGCGCGTCGAGCTCGTCCTCCGAGAGGAACTTGGCGATCGGCGAGCGAAGCTCTCCGCTCTCCTCGCGGACGACGTACGCGAGGCCCTTCGCGCCGCGTTCCTTGGCGAGCTCCTCGAGAACGCCGAGCTCTGCGCGAGAGTAGGTGCGCGGCACGCGGAGGAAGCGGACCGCCTCCGCCCCGGCGAAGACGCCGAACTCCGACCCGCGCGTGACCGCGGTCGCGTCCTCGAGCTCGAGCCCGAAGCGCGTGTCGGGCTTGTCGGAGCCGAAGCGGCGGTCGGCCTCGGCAAAGGTCATCCGCGGCCACGGCGTGGCGATCTCGACGCCGAGGCACTCGTGCCAGATCGCGGCGAACATCTCCTCCATCAGGCGGAACAGCACCTCGCGGTCCGGGAAGCTCATCTCGACGTCGAGCTGCGTGATCTCCTGCACGCGGTCGGCACGCAGGTCCTCGTCCCGGAAGCAGATCGCGATCTGGTAGTAGCGGTCGAAGCCCCCGATCATCGTCAGCTGCTTGAGGATCTGCGGGCTCTGCGGGAGCGCGAAGAACTTCCCCTTGTGGAGGCGGCTCGGGACGACGAAGTCGCGGGCGCCCTCGGGCGTCGACTTGTAGAGGATCGGCGTCTGGATGTCGAGGAAGCCCGCGTCCTCCATGTGCCGGCGGATGATCCCGACCATCTGCGCGCGCAGCCGCAGGTTCCGCTGCAGCTTCTCGCGGCGAAGGTCGAGCCAGCGGTAGCGCAAGGCGCAGCGTCTCGTCGACGTTCTCCTCGTCGAGCTGGAACGGGAGCGGCGTCGAGCGGGAGACGATCGTCAGCTCGTCCACTGCGAGCTCGACCTCCCCGGTCGGCATTCTCGGGTTGACCGTCTCGGGCGATCGCGCGACGAGCTCTCCGCGCGCCTGGAGGACGAACTCGTTGCGGATCTCGCCGGCGAGCTCGGCCGCCTTCGAGCGCGCGTTCCGGGTTGATCACGAGCTGGGTGATCCCCGTGCGGTCGCGCAGGTCGACGAACACGAGGCCACCGTGATCGCGACGGCGGGCCGCCCAGCCGGCGAGGGTCAGCGTGCGCCCTGTCGTGCTCGAGCCGCGGCTCGCCGCACATCAGGTCCCTCCAGCTCACGCCGAGAGCCTAGAGACGATCTCGGCGTGGTCGAGCGGCTCGTCCGGCCGGCCCGGCTCGCGGAGCGTCGCGCGTCTCGGCCCGACGACGACGATGCGCCGCGCGCCGCAGGCGCCGAGCCTGCGTCAGCTGACCCTTGAGCGAGCGGCCCGCGTAGTCGGTCTCGGCGGCGAGCCCGTCCCGCGCGGAGCTCGGCGAGCCAGAGCGCGACGCGGTCGCGGGGCGCTCCGTCGTCGAGCGCGAGGAAGACGTCGATCCCCTCGGCTCGCCGGGACCTCGACGCCTTCCTCCTCCATCGCGATCAGGAGCCGCTCGATCCCCGCGCCGAAGCCGATCCCGGGCGTCGGCGGGCCGCCGATCTCCTCGACGAGGTAGTCGTAGCGGCCGCCGCCGGTGATGGTCGAGTTCTGGTTCTCGGTCGGGCCGATGAACTCGAACGTCGTGCGCGAGTAGTAGTCGAGGCCGCGCACGAGGGTCGGGACGAGCGTGTAGCGGCACGCCGGTCGCGTCGAGGCCCGCCCGGACGGCGGCGAAGTGCTCGACGCAGGCGGCGCAGAGCGACTCGCCGATCTTCGGCGCCTCGTCGAGCGCGTCGCGGACCGCCGGCGGCTTGGCGAGGTAGTTGTCGAACACGCGGAGCGGGCTGACGTCGACCTTTGCGCGCGTGTCCTCGTCGAGGCGCTCGCCGTTCGCGGCCAGCCAGGCGCGCAGCGCCTCGAGGTACGCGGGCCGGCAGTCGCGGCAGCCGATCGAGTTCAGCTCGAGGTGGTAGCGCGTGACGCCGAGGCGGCCGAGCAGCGTGTCGTAGAGCTGGATCAGCTCGGCGTCGATCGCGGGGTCGTCGCTGCCGAGCGCCTCGACGGAGGCCTGCCAGTGCTCGCGGTACCGGCCCCGGCCGGGCGCGCCGTACCGGTACATCGAGGCGATCGTGTAGAGCTTGACCGGCTGCGGGTCGCGGTGCATGCCGTGCTCGACGTACGCACGGCAGATCGGCGCGGTGCCCTCGGGACGCAGCGTGAGCGAGCGGTCCGAGCGATCGGTGAAGCGTGTACATCTCCTTCTGCACGACGTCCGAGCCCGCGCCGGAGGTACGCGCGAAGAGCGCGGTGTCCTCGAACACCGGCGTGACGATCCGGCGGTAGCCGTAGAGCGCGGCAGAGCCGCTCGATCTCGCCGGTGACGCTGCTGCCAGCGCGGCCATCTCGGCCGGGACGACGTCGTGGGTTCCGCGCGGGCGCTCGATCTTCACGCGGTCGCTCACCCGGCCGCCTCGCGCTCCGCGTCGCGGAGCTCCGCCGAGGAACGGGTTGCGGGCGAGCTCGGCGCCGAGCGTCGTCGACGGGCCGTGGCCGGGGTGGACCGCCGGTCTCGGGCGGGAACCGCGTCGACGAGCGCGCGGATCGAGGCGAGCAGCGTCGGCCAGTCGCCGCCGGGAAGGTCGGTGCGACCGACCGAGCCTGCAAAGAGCACGTCGCCCGAGAGGAGCGCGCCGTCGACGGCGTAGGCCAGGTGCCCCGGCGAGTGGCCCGGGACGGAGAGCACGTCGAAGTGCAGCCCGGCGAGCTCGAGCGACTCGCCGCCCTCGAGAAGCACGTCGGGCAGTCCATGGCCGGACGTGGAGCCCGGGCGGCGTGAACGCGGCCGGGCTCTCGAGCAGCGCGCGCTCGCCCGCAGGGCCGTAGACCGGCGCTCCGGTGCCCTCGGCGAGGTCGGCAAGGCCGAGGATGTGGTCGAAGTGGCCGTGCGTGACGAGGATCGCGGCGCACCGCGCGCCGTGCGACGCGAGCGCGAGGCGAATCTCCGTCGCGGGGCCGCTCGGGTCGACGACGACGGCTTCTCGGGCGCCCTCGTTCGGCCCGGACGAGGTAGCAGTTCGTCTCGAGCGGGCCGAGCGGCAGCTGGTCGATCACGGCGGGCACCACGCGAGTCTACGGACGCCCGTAGGTTTCGCTGCGCGCCGAGGCGCGATACGGTTGCGCCGTGCAGTCGTGGGACCTGACCGACGATCGACGCACCCGGCGGCACGGTCGACCCGGCCGTGCTCACGACCGACGACGGTACACGAGCGATCGCGATCCGCCTGGAGGCGGGTCAGGAGATGAGCGACCATCAGGTGCGTGAGCGCGCGTGGGTGGTCGTCGTCGAGGGCAGCGCCGAGATCCGTTGCGGCGACGAGGTCGTCGACGGCGGCGTCGGGACGCTCGTGACCTTCGAGCCCGGCGAGCGGCACGCTGTCTCGAGCGAGGGCGGCGCACGCCTGCTCCTGATCCTCGCGCCGTGGCCCGGCCCCGGCCACTACCTCGACGGCGAGACGCCCGCGTAGGCGGCTCGCGACGCGACGGGACCTCGCGCGCGCCCGCAGCGCGTGGCGCAGGGCTCAGCGTCTGCGCGCTTCGTCTTCTCGAGGCGCTTCTCGTGCGACCGCCAGACGAGACGGTCCATGACGTAGCTGAACGGCACGAAGATCGCGAGCAGGAAGATCGTCTGGACGATCGCTCCCGCCAGCTGAGCCGGCCGCGCGCCGAGCAGCAGCACGGTCGCGAGGAAGATCGGCGCGAAGATCGCGCCGCGCTTGAGGACACGACGCCACGAGGGCGGCTGCGGGGTGCCCGCGCCGATCTCGACTTCGGCCGCCCTCGTGTCGCCTGCCTTCGGCGCCGGGCTTCGAGGGGGCTCTCGGTCTTCAGCTCGCTGGCGCTGAGCAACGTCTCGTTGCCCTCGGCGTCGATCTCGACGAGGTCGTAGGCGTGGCGCTTCTCCTTCGCCCGCTTGCGGCGCTGCTTCTGTGTCGCCATCGCCTCGATTATGCCCGCGACTGCGCGACTCGGCCCTCGCGGACGACCGTGTGCACCAGGTCCCCGGCGAGGTGGTACGCGAGGTGCCGCCAGTCGGGCGCGTCGATCAGCACGAGGTCCGCCCGAAGCCCGGCGGCGATCCGGCCGCGGTCGTGGAGGCCGAGCACGTGCGCGGCGTTGACGGTGCAGGCCGCGAGCGCCTCCTCGGGCGACAGCCCGAGCTGCGTGCACGCAAGCGTGCAGACGACCGGCAGGCTCTCGCAGAACGCGCTCCCCGGGTTGAAGTCGGTGGCGAGTGCGATCGCGGCGCCCGCGTCGACGAGCGCGCGCGCCGGGCGGCATCGGGCGCGCGAGGTAGAGCGCGGCGACGGGCAGCAGGACCGCCACGACGTCGCTCGCGGCGAGCCGCGCCACGCCGCCGGGGCCCGTTGCCTCGAGATGGTCGATAGACCGCGCGCCGAGCTCGACCGCGAGCGGCACCGCGCCCATCTCGGTGAGCTGGTCGCCGTGGAGGCGGAGCTCCGAGGCCGGCTTCCCGGCACGCGAGCAGGTACCGGCGCGCCTGCTCGACGTCGAAGGTCCCCCGCTCGACGAAGACGTCGGCGGCAACCGCGATCCGGGCCGCCTCCGGCAGCACCTGCGCGATCAGCCCAGTCGACGTACTCGTCGGCGTCCGGGTGCTCGGGCGGGACCGCATGGGCGCCGAGCCAGGTCGGAATGCCTCCTGCGGCGCGGACCGCCTCGAGCTGCGCGAGCTCGGTGTCGCGGTCGAGCCCGTAGCCGCTCTTCCCCTCGAACGTCGTCGTGCCGTGCGCGAGCATCGCGTCGCGGTGACGCGCGACGATCTCGCCGAGAGCCGTCGCGCCTGCAGCACGGGTGGCGAGCGTCGTCGACAGGATCCCGCCGCCCGCCGCCAGGAGCTCCTCGTACGTCGCTCCCGCGGCTCGGAGCGCGAACTCGTTGGCCCGGTCGCCGGCGAACGCCGGGTGCGTATGGCAGTCGACGAGCCCGGGGATCGCCGAGAGCCCGCGACCGTCGATCTCCTCGACGTCGCCGTCGAGCGGCGGCAGGTGGCGCATCGGCCCGAACGCCTCGACCGCGCCGTCCCGAGTCAGGACGAACGCGTCCTCGATCACGTCGACGTCGCCGAGGGCTCGCGCCGCGGAGCGGCGCGTGCGCGCCGGCCGGCGTTGCGACCTGCGCGAGATCGCGGATGAGAAGTCGGCTCATCCGCTGGCGCGGCCAGGCGCCACAGTCGTCACGAGGTAACGCCCGGCAGGTCGAGCCCACCCGCGTGGGCGGCGTCGATCGCCTCCTCGTAGCCAGCGTCCGCGTGCCGCATCACACCGGTGCCCGGATCGGCCGTGAGCACGCGCTCGAGGCGCCGATCGGCGTCGGCCGTACCGTCGGCGACGACGACCATGCCCGCGTGGATCGAGTTGCCGATCCCGACGCCGCCACCATGGTGGACGCTGACCCACGTCGCGCCGGCCGCAGTGTTGAGGAGCGCGTTGAGGATCGGCCAGTCGGCGATGGCGTCCGACCCGTCCCGCATCGCCTCGGTCTCGCGGTAGGGCGACGCGACGGAGCCCGCGTCGAGATGATCCCTCCCGATCACCACCGGCGCCGACACCGCACCGGATCGAACGAGCGCGTTGATCGCGAGACCCGCTCTCGCACGATCGCCGTGGCCGAGCCAGCAGATGCGGGCCGGGAGCCCCTGGAACGCCACTCTCCCGGGGGCCAGCTCGAACCACCGCTGCAAGAGCACGTCGTCGGGAAAGAGCGCCTGCAACGCGTGGTCGATCACCGCAATGTCCGCCGGCTCACCGGAGAGGACGGCCCAGCGGAAGGGCCCTATCCCACGGCAGAAGAGCGGCCGGATATAGGCCGGGACGAAGCCCGGGTATGTGAAGGCGTCGCTCAGGCCGGCTCGATACGCCTCACCTCGCAAGTTGTTTCCATAATCGAAAACGTAGCAACCCATCCGGACGAGACTCGACCATCGCACGGACGTGGGTGACGATCGACTCCGATGCGAGCCGGAGGTACTCCCGCGGATCTCGCTCCCGGAGCGCTGCCGCCTCCTCGAACGGCACCTCGGCCGGGACATAGCCGGTGAGGGGGTCGTGAGCCGCGGTCTGGTCGGTGACGAGGTCGAACGCCTCGCCGCGCGCGACGAGCGCCGGCAAGACGTCCGCCGCGTTCGCGCGCAGCGCCGACGGAGAGCGGTTTCGCTGGCCGCGGCGGCCGCACGGACGCGTTGCGAGCGCGTCGTCCAGCGAATCCGCCTGCTCGTCCAGGTACCTCGTCTCGAGCCGCCGGTCGATCGAGCGCTGATCGACCTCCACGCACAGAATCGCCGCGCCCGCCATCGTCGCAGCGAGCGGCTGGGCGCCTCCCATCCCCCCGAGTCCCGCCGTGAGAACCGTCCTCCCGGAGAGGTCGGGCGAGCCGAAGTGCGCCTCGCCCGCCGCGCAGAACGTCTGGTACGTCCCCTGGAGGATCCCCTGTGTGCCGATGTAGATCCACGACCCGGCGGTCATCTGCCCGAACATCGTCAGCCCCTCGGCCTCGAGCCGGCGGAACTCGTCCCACGTCGCCCACGCGGGCACGAGAAGCGAGTTCGCGATCAGGACGCGCGGCGCATCGGGATGCGTCCGGAACACCCCGACCGGCTTGCCCGACTGGACGAGAAGCGTCTCGTCGTCGCCGAGGCGAAGGAGCGTTCGCACGATGTCGCGGAGCGCGTCGTGCGACCGGGCTGCGCGCCCGGAGCCGCCGTAGACGACGAGCGACTCGGGATGCTCGGCGACCTCCGGATCGAGATTGTTGAGGAGCATCCGAAGCGGCGCCTCGGTCGTCCACGACCGCGCGTTGAGGGTGGTGCCGCGCGGCGCGCGGATCGCGGAGAGGTCGCCGACGAGGCTTTCGACGAGCGTCTCGGTCACGGACGCCGGCTTCCGTTGCTCGCAGGGGTTTCGCTCCGGCGTCGCCCGGGACTCGCGCTGGCGGAATCGGAACCACGTCCAGCCGGTCGCGGCGACGAAATACGCCAGCGCGACGAAAGCGCCTTCACGAGGTCGCCGCCGGAGATCGCGGCGACGACGAGGATCACGAGCGCGAGGATCGCATGGAGCAGCGCGGATGCCGCGGTACGGGTGTGGCGGGGGCGGCAGATCGCTCACTCCGTCACCTCCTGGACGTCGCGGCCGATCGCGTCGAGCAGCGAGCCGTCCCGGATCGCGGATGCCATGCGTTCGATGTCCGCCGACAGCGACCTGTCCTCGCGGACGCGCTCAGACAGCGTCCTCACGAACGCGCGCGCCGCGCGGACACCGCGCCCGGGCTCGAGCGGAGCGAGGAACTCGACCGCCTGCGCGCCCGCGAGCAGCTCGATCGCGAGCACGCGCTCGGCGTTCCCGACCACCTGGAGCGCCTTCAGCCCGGCGCCGTTCCCCATCGACACGTGATCCTCCTGGCCCGCGCTCGTCGGGATCGAGTCGACCGAGGCGGGGTGGCAGAGCGCCTTGTTCTCCGAGACGAGCGCAGCGGCGACGTACTGCGGGATCATGAAGCCCGAATTGAGGCCCTCCTCGCGCGCGACGAGGAACGGCGGCAGGCCGTCCGACAGGCTCGGGTTCACGAGGCGCTCGGTCCGCCGCTCGCTGATGCTCGCGAGCTCCGCGCACGCGATCGCGAGGCAGTCGAGCCCGATCGCGATCGGCTGGCCGTGGAAGTTGCCGTTCGAGACGATGAGCTCCTCGTCGAGGAGGACGAGCGGGTTGTCGGTCGCCGCGTTGAGCTCGACCGCCACGGTGCGCTCGACGTGGTCGAGGAGGTCGCGGCTCGCGCCGTGCACCTGCGGTGCGCAGCGGAGGGAGTAGGCGTCCTGCACCTTGTCGCACCAGCGGTGGGACTCGACGATCGCCGACCCGGCGAGGAGCGCGCGGAGCGTCGCCGCGCTTCGGCTCTGGCCGGGGAGCGGCCGCGCGGCGTGGATCGCCGGGTGGAAGCTCGTCGGCGTCGCCTGCAGCGCCTCGACCGACATCGCGCACGCGACGTCCGCCACGCGCGCGAGGCGCTGGGCGCGCACGAGCGCGAGCGACGCCATCGCGGTCATGAACTGCGTCCCGTTGATCAGCGACAGGCCTTCCTTCGCCGCGAGCGTGATCGGGACTCGAGCCCGGCGGCGCCGAGTGCCTCGGCGCCGGGGACGCGCCGGCCGTCGACGATCGCCTCGCCCTCCCCCACGAGCGGCAGGGCGAGATGCGCGAGCGGCGCGAGGTCGCCGCTCGCGCCGACCGAGCCGCGCGACGGGACGAACGGGACGATCCCCGCCGCGAGCACGGCGAGGAGGAGCTCGATGGTCTCGACGCGCGCGCCCGAGTAGCCCTTCGCGAGCGTGTTGGCGCGGAGGAGCATCGCGGCGCGCACGACCTCGTCGGGGTACGGATCGCCGACGCCGCATGCGTGGCTGCGAAGCAGCCGGAGCTGCAGCTCGGCCGCCTGCTCCGGCGGGATCGACTCCGAGACGAAGCGCCCGAACCCCGTGTTGACGCCGTATGTGTGGTCGCCGACCTGCGCCTCGAGGAACGCCCGTGGCGGCCGCGGCGCGCTCGCGGCCGCGTCGGCCCGAGCGACGGCGGCACGACGCTCGACCGCGACGTCCCAGACGTCGGCGATCGTCGAGGTGCTCGCCGGTCAGCTCGACAGCGGCCGGCACGCGGCGAGTCTAGACCCGCCCGTTGCGTCCGGTCGCGGCGTCGGTCCGCCCTTGCCCGCTGCATCGCCGGCCTTCGGCCGCGGTCCGTCGCTGCTCGCTCGACGCTGCGGCACGACTCGACTTTGGCAGCACGACCGAGACGCCGGTTCGGCGCCGACCCCCATGGGGGAACGAGACTCCCTGGAGTCACGCTAGCGGGCACGGTGTCACAGCTGTGTGCCGCCTTCGTGCCGGCTTCGTGACGGCGGCCGACGCACGCGACCGATGTCGCAGCCGCTCCACGACATTCGCTCTCGTCACGACGTGCGCGTCACAAGGCGGCGACGCACGTGCTCGGTCGGGCGCTGCATCAGCCGGCAAGGTGCCATTCGAGGACGCGATCTGCGTCGAGGCGCTCGAGCCGCAGCGCCTGGCGCGCTGCCTCCAGAGCAGCCGCCGTCGGGACGCCCCGGGCATCGAGCGGCTCGCCGACGCCCGCGGCCAGTGCCGCTGCCTCGACGGAGGCTGCCGGCATCAGCCCGACGAGCTCCCCCCTCCCCACCTCCGCTCCCCGGGCGTCCGCCTCCGAGACGATCCGTGCGACCATCTCGTGCGGCGCGGTCGCATCGAGATCGATCACGTTCGTCGAGACCTGGATCCGGCCGCTCCCGAGCTGGAGTCCGAGCGCCTGGACGCCCCGGAGCCCGCCTGACGACTCGCGCACGGCCGCCGCGACGTCGCGGGCGACGCTCGAGCGTCCCGCGCAAGCTCGAGGTTGAAGGCGAGGAGCGGCGTTCGCACGCCCAGCAGCACCGCACCGCACGGCGCGGTCGAGCCGATGCGAGCCGTACGCCGGCGCGAGCTCTCCGGCGTCGACGCGCGCGCTGCAGCTCGGCCGGCCCGCCGCGCCGGAAGAACGCCGGGCGGCGGCCCTGCCCGATCTCGCCGTAGAGGAAGACCGGGACGTCCGAGCTCCTCCCCGACCCGACGCGCGACCGCGCGGGCGACGTCCACTGCCGCGCGCGAGGTCTCCGGGCACGAGCGGCACGACGGGAACGACGTCGGCGGCGCCCGACCCGCGGGTGCACGCCCTCGGTGCACTCGGAGGTCGATCCGTCGCCTCGCCTCGGCGATGCCGGCCACCAGCCCGTCCTCGAGCGCCGCGTCGTCCCCGACGAGCGTGACCACGCCGACGGTGGTGGTCGGCGTCGAGATGGGTGTCGAGCACGCGCGCGCCTGCCCGTGCGAAGGCGCCCGCGATCGCGGCGACCATCCACGCGTCGCGGCCCTCGGAGACGTTCGGGACGGACTCGAGCAGGACCACGCGCCTACCCTACGACCGATGCGCGAGCCGACCGCACCGGCGTACTACGACCGGCGCGCGCCCGAGTACGACGACTGGTACCTGGGTCGGGGGCTCTATTCGGCGCGCGATCGCGACGGGTTCGACGAGGACCTCGCGCGGGTCTGCGAGACGCTCGCCGCGCTCGCGCCCGCGCGGAACGCTCGATGCCGCGTGCGGCACCGGCTTCCTCACGCGGCATCTCCGAGGCGACGTGACCGGGCTCGACCAGAGCGCACGGATGCTCGAGGTGGCCGCGACGCGACTCTCCGACGCGACGCTCGTCCAGGGCGACGCGCTCGCCCTCCCGTTCCCGGACGACGCCTTCGACCGGGTCGTCAGCGGCCACTTCTACGGGCACCTCGACGACGGCGCAGCGCTCAGCGTTTCTGCGCGAGGCGCGTCGCGTCGCGCCCGAGCTCGTGATCGTGGACGCGTCCCGCAAGCGATCCCACACCGGCGAGGAGTGGTCGGAGCGCATGCTCCTCGACGGATCGAGCTGGGAGGTGTACAAGCGCTGGTTCGACGCCGGACGGCCTGCTCGAGGAGCTCGGCGGCGGTGACGTGCTCCACGCCGGCCCCTGGTTCGTCGTCGTGCGCTCGCCGCGGTGAGCCGGCGTCCGGTCGATCGCCGCGCTGCAGCGGCGAGAACGCGCGGTGCCGGCGCTGCCTCGAGGCGGGGTTCCCGATCGACCCGCGCCCGGTCTTCGCGGGCCGGGCCGGGCCAGGGGGCGTACCTCTTCGGCCTAGCGCCCGGCCGCGTCGAGGCCGAGACCGGGCTGCCGTGGCAGGGCCGTGCGGGCCGGACGCTCCGACGCTGGCTGCGACTCGACGAGGACGCGTTCTTCCGCCGCTTCTACTGCGCCTCCGTCACCCGCTGCTTCCCCGGGCCGAGCGCGAGCGGCCGCGGCGACCGCCGCGCGACCGCGGCCGAGGAGGCGCTGTGCGCCGACCTGGCGCGAGGACGAGCTTCGCCTCCTCCGCCCCGCGCTGGTCGTCACCGTCGGGCTCGTCGCCGCGCACGCAGCTCCTGGGCGTCCGTCGGCTCACCGAGGCGATCGGCAAGAGCTACGTGCTCGACGACGCGATCGCCGTCCCGCTCCCGCACCCCTCCGGCGCGAGCGGCTGGCTCAACGACGGGACGAACCGCAGCGCGGCTCGGCAAGGCACTCACACACGTCCGCCGCGAGCTCGACCGGACTCGGCGTCGCATAGGATCGCGCCGTGAGCATCGGCGCCGTCCTGGACGAGGCCTGGACGCTGTTCACGCGATTCTTCCTCCGCTTCTTCGTGATCGCGCTCGTCGTCTTCGCACCGGTCAACCTCGTCTACGCCTGGTCGTCACCGCGATCTCCGCGACAGCGACGGCGCGGCCTCTGCGCTCGTGGATCGTCGGGGCTCGCAACCGCTCGTGGTCGGCACGACGTGGCTGCAGGGGGCCTTCGTCTACGCGGTGCAGGATGCGCGCGACGGGACGATTCGACGCGACGGTCGGCAGGTGTTCGCCGCGTCTCGTCCGTCGATCGCTGCCGCTGCATCGGCGCGGGACTGCTGGCCGGCCTGGGGGTCGCCCTCGGGCTTCGTCCTGCTCATCGTCCCCGGGCTCTACCTGCTGACGATCTGGGCGGTGATCGCGCCGGTGATCGTCGTGGAGAAGCGGCGGGCGCTCGAGTCGTTCGGGCGGTCGCGCGAGCTCGTCCGCGGCCACGGCTGGACGGTGTTCGGGATCGTCGTCATCACCGGACTGCTCTCGGGGATCGCGAGCAGCCTCCTCCAGGCGGCGTTCTCGTTCCTCCCGCGGTTCCTCGAGATCCTGATCGGCAGCACGATCGCGCAGGCGGTCGTCGCGCCGTTCAGCGCGATCGCGCTCGCGATCACCTACTTCCGGCTCCGCGAAGCGCGCGACGGCGCCGAGCCGACGCCGGCGGACGCGTGACGCTCGACCCGGAGATCGAGGCACGCATCGAGGAGCCGCCGTCCGCCGACGCCGTCCGCGAGGCGCGGCTGACGCCCGCCGAGGCGGTCGAGCACATGCGGATCCGGCTGCCGGAGCGCGGCAACCGGAAGCTCCGGCGCGTGCTCGAGCGCGCGAACGCCGACCGCGAGCTCAAGGGCTGGTGGCACGTCGCGAACGTCAACGCGGTCGTCCGGCTGGAGATCAACGACCACTCCTGGGTGCACATCCAGATCGTCGCCAACATCGCCCTCAAGCTCCTCCGCCAGCTCACGAAGCACGGGATCGAGCCGTCGCGTCGTCCGCGACTACGGGATGCGAGAACGAGGACGCGGAGGTCGTCGTCGTCCTCGCCGCGCTCACGCACTGCGTCGGGATGTCGGTGCATCGCCGCGGCCACGAGGACTGGAGCCTGTTCCTCGCCGAGCCGAAGCTCCGCGAGCTGCTCGACGGGATCTACGAGGAGCCCGACCGCACGGTGATCGTCTCCGAGGTGCTCCAGGCGATCACGAGCCACCGCGCCGACGGCGAGCCGCTCTCGCTCGAGGCGGGGATCCTCCGCGTCGCCGACGCGCTCGACATGGCGAAGGGCCGCTCCCGGATCCCGTTCGAGAAGGGCCAGGTCTCGATGCACTCGCTCTCCGCCGCCGCGGTCGAGGAGGTCATGATCGGCGACGGCGAGACGAAGCCCGTCCGCATCGAGATCGTGATGAACAACTCGTCCGGCCTGTTCCAGGTCGACGGGCTCCTCAAGGCGAAGCTCCGCGGATCCGGCCTCGAGCCGCACGTCGAGGTGATCGCCCACATCGACACCGACGACGAGAAACGCCTCGTCCCGGAGTACCGACTCGAGATCTGAGCCGTCCGGGCGGGTACAATCCGGTCGACGCACTGCGGGATCGTCTAATGGTAGGACGCCGGATTCTGGCTCCGGAAGTTGGGGTTCGAGTCCCTGTCCCGCAGCCTCCGAAACGCCCCGCACGGGGCGTTTCGCGTTGTGCGGGACGACAACGATCGTGACACCGCTGTGAAGGTTTCGTAAGCGATCGCGGCGACCGCTTGTGCGCCGCCGGTAGCCTCGCTTGAGCTTCGACACGAACGGCTAGCGCCGGGCTTTCCGCGTTGGGGCCCGACTGCGGCGCGCGCCGTTGCCCTGTCTCCCACGCGGAGGTCACTCCTGAAAGCCCTGGTCACGGGCCTGTGCGCCCTCGTACTCTGCGCCACACCGGCCGCGGCCCAGGCCGGCACATCCGCCGATCTCGGCAGCCAGCTCGCCCGGCATGTGGCGACGATGAAGAAGGACACGTCGGTGATCCGCTTCTTCGACAACCACCGCTGGCTCCTCTCCGATCCCCGGTTCGAGAAGGAGGCGACGCTCCGGCTCGGGATCGCTCGCCGACACGCTCGCCGCGAGCAGGGCGAAGGCCGCACACACGCGCGCCGAGCTCGTGCGCCGAAAGGCGCAGGTCGAGCGCAAGCGCCTACTCGCCTCGCTCGAGCGCTCGCCGCGAAGGCGATCTGCCACGTCTTCGGCCCATACTGCGGCGAGGCGCTCCAGGTCGCGCGCTGCGAGTCCGGCTACAGCGACGAGGCCCAGAACGGGCAGTACCTCGGCCTCTTCCAGATGGGCACGAGCGAGCGGCGGCTCTTCGGCCACGGCGAGACCGCGCTCGAGCAGGCCCAGGCCGCATACCGCTACTTCGTCCGCTCGGGCCGCGACTGGAGCCCGTGGTCGTGCAAGCCGTGGTACTGAGCGCCCGACACGAATCGTGCGCAAAGTGCGGAACCCGGGCTGCCGGCCGGGTTCCCACGGCGCGCGATCGCTGGTAGTAGAACGATCGTGCCCTTCTGGCGGAAGCCTGACCGCCTGAGGCCTCTCGACGAGGCAGCCGCGTATGCGCGCTGCCACGGCGACCGCGACGAGTCGGTCCGCGTCGTCAAGCTTCCGCCGCGTCGGGCACGCTACGACCTCCTCGCGACCGGCGAGGAGATCCGGCGGCTCTTCGAGGAGCGGATCGACGCCCGCGATCCCGATGCCGCACTCGCCCCGACGCCGTCCGCGACCGCCTGAGCCCCGCCTTCGCCACATGCCGCCGACGCCGGGTGCCCCGGAAGTCGTTCGGTACACTCTCCGTTCGCCACGGCCCATTCGTCTAGTGGCCTAGGACACCGCCCTCTCACGGCGGCGGCACGGGTTCGAATCCCGTATGGGCCTCTCCTCCAGAAGCCCCGCAAACGCTAGGGATTCAGCTTGCTAGCGGGCATCCGGGCGACAGGCCGGGAGAGGCCGTGACGGGGCGATAGAGGCCCTGTCGCCCGCGGGTCACTGCCCTTGCCGCCCCGCCACCCGAGGCCGGGGAGCATGCCCCGCTGCCGCTCCGCGTTTCGCTCCGGGCCTGCGGCCGGTTGGCCGGGCCGCGGAGCGGGCCAGGGCAGCCAACAGCCTGAGAAGCGCGGAGAGGGATTGACCCGATTGGGTCGTCTACGGCCGTCGCAAGCGGGTGGAACCGTCGGCCCGTGTGAGTTTCAAGTCGATCCGTTCCGGGGAGCACGATGGTCATGAGTGACGACCAGAGGCACGGCCGTATCTTCGGCGTGCTGTTCATCATCACGTTCGTCACCTCGATTGGCGCGCTCGCGCTCTTCCAGCCAGTCCTCGATGATCCGGTCGGGTACATCACTGGTGGCGGGAAGGACAACCAGATTTACCTGGGTGCTCTTCTGGAGTTCTTCCTCGTCATCTCGAACGTCGGAACGGCCGTCGTCCTCTACCCGATCGCGAGGCGTCAGAACGAGGCGCTCGCGATCGGCTACGTCGGAGCTCGAATCATCGAAAGCACCTTCATTGCGATGGGGATCATCTTCGTGCTCGGAGTCGTCGGCCTGCGCCACGATCTTCCCGGCGCGGACGAAGCGGCCTTCACGCTCGCCGCGCTCAAGGACTGGACGTTCCTGTTTGGCCCCGGCTTCACCGTCCCCTTTGGGAACGGGTTGATCCTCGGCTACTTGATGTACAAGTCCGGCCTCGTCCCACGGCGCATGGCCTGGTTCGGACTGATCGGAGGGCCAGTCCTCTTCATTTCGAGCGTGGGCACGCTCGTTGAGTGGTGGGACGCGGGCAGCACTGTTCCGAGCCTCTTGGTCATCCCGGAAATCATCTGGGAGGGTTTCCTCGGCATCTACTGCGCCATCTGGGGATTCAGAAAAGACTCTCCGATTGTCCGACCGAGCTGGCGCGGCAATACCACAGCCACATGAGCACTGGCTCGGCACGTACGCCCGTAGAACCATCGACAAACTCCCTACCCCTGTCGTGGCAGCGTCTGCTCGCCCTCTCCGGCGTGGTGTTCGCGGTGCTCTTCGTCATCGGCTGGTTCGCAAGCGGTGGCGACGCGCCCGACTACGGCGCATCGGATGAGGCGTGGACGAACTGGGCGGACGAGAATCAGTGGAAGAGCCGCATCGGCGCGTTCGCAATGCTGCTCGCGGGCTTCGTGTTCTTGCACTTCGCGGGGATGATCCGAAGTGTCCTCGGAAGAGCGGAGTCCGCCGTAGCCGGCTCCGCACAACTCGCACGGGCCTCGTTCGCAGGAGCCGTAACGGGCATCACCGGAATGGTGGCCGCCATCGTGATCATCGCTTCGGCGGATTCCGAAGGTGCAACAGCAGATCCCGTCGTGACCAGGGCGGTGGCGAGTGCCTCGGCTGGGCCGTTTCTGGTCGCAGCGATGGGGTTCGCAGCTTTCCTTGGAGCTGCCGGGCTCGTCACGCTTCGCACCGGTGTCTTCGCTCGGTGGACTGGCATCGTGGCGCTGATCGGGGCGGTTTCATTCCTGATCACGTTCGTCGCGGTTCTCGACGGCCTCGGTGAAGACAGCTACTTCGGCTTCGGCTTCTTTCCCGGTGTGCTCGCGCTCGTGATCTGGTCGATCTCTACGAGCATCGCTACATACCGCGCCCTTGGTGATCGACGCTAAGAAGTAGCCAAGCCGCCTCCGCCGCTCCCCGTTTCGCTCCGGGCCTGCGGCCGCGTGGCCGGGCCGGGCAGCCTGGCCGTCACAGCCCAACAGCCGAAGAAGCCCGGAGAGAGGTTCTCGCCCACCGGTCCGTCGCGGGCGGGCCTTAGCCGCTGGATCGGGACGACCCTCCGAAGAGCACGAGCGCGAGGCCAACAGCCATCACCGCTCCGCCGAGCAGTGCCTCAGTTGCCTGCTCCCAGTGATGGTTGAAGACGGGGGAGAGGAGGAGGAGCGCGAAGCCGACAAGCTTCTGATCAAGCCAGCAGCGGGCGCCAGACCGGCGCCGCCGCACACACGCAGACGAATCATTCCCAAGGCACGCACACGGCGGCCAGTCACCCGACGAGTCACACGCGACACGGCGACAATCAGGCTGGCAACGGCCCCAGACAGCGCCACCCGGCAACTCTTACATTCCCCCGAGCCATGGCCGTGCATCTCGTACGATGGCGGCGGAGGATGTTACGTGGCGACGTCTGATCCGATCGCCGAGATCATCGGGGACTATCGAGCCTTCGCGGCGATGCAGCGCGACCGTCTTGTTGCCCGCGGCATCGACATCGCGCCCTACCCGCTCAGCCACCTCGCCGTCCGCGTCGCCGATTGGGACCTGTACGTCCACCAGCGGACGCTTCTCGAGCGCCATGCGAGCGCGAACCATGAGAACGTCTGGAACGGGCGTCCGATCTCCCTGATCGTGCTCTCCGAGCCGCTCGATGTCCTCGACGGGACTCCGGTCTCGCGCATCGAGCTCATCCCGCCCGTTCACCAGCGTGTCTACCGGATGGGTCTCGAGCACCTCGGCGTCGTCGTCGGTGAGGAGATCGACGAGTTCTCGCGCGTGCACCGGGCCGCGCTGACTGGGCAGCAGTTCCAGAGTCCCGACGTCGACCCGGTCTACGTGCTGTTCGAGGACTTCACCCACGTGAAGTTCTACCGGCGCTCCTTCTTCGACGTCGTCGAGGACGCGGAAGGGCGCTTCGACGGCTTCAGCCACGTCGACGACTGGCTGCCGCAGCGGCTGGTCACCGCCACCGGCCCGAACCCGCTGCCGCGGTGACGTAAGGCAGCTGGTGCCTATCCTGGGCGCGTTCGCGCTACGAGGGTGTCGAGCGGCGACCAGAACGTCCTACGGACAACAGGATCCGAGATGTTCGTCGGTGCCTCGTGATCTGCGAGGAGTTGGCCTGTGGTGCGAATCACGCGGTACCGCTTGAGCGCCTTCGGTAGCGGACGCAGCCACCGCCACAGCGCGTCCGCTCCCTCACGACCGACGGTCGTGTCGCGGTCACCGACGAGGATCAAGACCCGCGGGCTGCCCTTCAGGGGCGGCAGCGACTGCAGCGGGTCGATCGCCTCTGGGTCAACTGGGAACACGCTGTAGACCGCTCGCGGTCGGGGAAGACCCCAAGCACGAGCCTTGGCTGCGTAGAAGAACGAGAGCGTCGCACCGACGGAGAAGCCGGCAACGACTACAGGCAGGTCGCGACGCCCGAGCGCTCTGAATCCCAACCTCAACCCGTCTTGGAGGTTCCACGGGGTGGAGATCCACGGGTCGTCGATGCTTCCCTCCTGGTAGTTCGGGAAGATCACCGCGTTGCCGCGTGCCAACAGGTGATCCAGCCACTCCAAGTGCCAGTAGAACGGCAGGTTCGCGCCCCACCCATGGATGTAGACCACCACGCTCTTGACTACTCCTCGCTTGGGTGTCAGAACCCACACCTGCCGCGCCCCGACTCCGTAGGGGCGAGCGATTCCGGCCGCTGTCGGGATGCTCGGGCCGCTTGGTGTGGGCGCTGCACCTTGGCGCGAGCCGGACGCTGCAGCGGCCGCCGGTCCTACAGACGTGATGCAAACTACGAGCCAAACGGTACAAAACCGCACCATCGAACGATAGCTCAGAGAGCGGTCCTAGTAGGCGCGGTGGTCGCCCTTGCGCTCATCGCCCAAGAGAAACCCGTAGCACCGAGTCCAGCGACAGCCTCACCAACGCTCGTCGCCGGGACCCTCGACTTTCGGGGTTTTCCTGATCGTCGCCGGTGGGGCGGCCGCGGTCGCGCAGCGTCCCGATCGCTGCGGTTGAGACACCCGCGCGTCAGAGGAAGCCGCGCCGCGTGTGCGATGGTCCGTGCGACTGTCGTATTCGCGCATGTCGCCTATCGAAGGCGGTTCGTAGTATTCGCAGGACTTGTGCGAGACGGCGGAACAGCTTCGCGAAAACGGCTCAACCATGCCGGTTGAGCCGTGTGTGGAGCGGAGGGGGAGGGATTTGAACCCTTGAAGAGCTTGCAACCCTTAACGGTTTCGAGACCGCCCCGTTCGACCGCTCCGGCACCCCGCCGCGAGCGGACAGGGACGGCCCAAGGCTACGATCGAAGCGCGAACGGAGACAGCTCGGGGTTCCGGGCTGAGCATCTGAACGCGCAGACGAAGGAGGCACGTGATGGAGGATTCGTCCTGGTCCGGTTGGACGACACCACCGCCGCCAGGACTCGAGCTGGGCTACCCGGAGGGACGCAAGCTCCCTAGCCCGCCTGCAGCCGGATGGCATGGCGAGGTCCGCACGTCGACCAGGGCGACGGACGACGCCATCAGGTACGCGTCGCGCATCTGGCCGCGCGTGCGGCCCGAGGACTTCGACCGCACCGGTCGCCGCCGGTACGTCGAGCGCGCGACCGGGATCGCCTTCGACCTCTGCCACGGCAACCCGCTCCTGGCCGACGACGCCGCGGTGGCCGACGTGTTCTTCGCGGAGGACGGCAGCCTCTGGTTCTTGCGCCGGGCCGACCGGCCCGAGGCGCGGAGCCAGTACATGGGGTCGATGGGCGGAGCGCGGGTGGTGCGGTCATGAGGCCGCGGCCGTGCGTCGACCATGTGACCGGCAAGGACGAGCCTGGGGTCAAGGACTGGCGCAACCGCGTCGCCACGATGGGGGAGGACTGGCGCTCGTTCCCGTCAGCTTGGTGGGGAAGCCGCGACTGGGCGCAGGCCGAGTCCCTGTACCAGCCGCTCAACGAGACGCTCCCGCCACCGGCACCGGCCCGCACGTTTGCAGGGCTTCAGCCTGACCCCAAGTACCAGCGCGCATCGAAACGAAGGGCGAACGCGCGGTGCGCGAGATCAGGGCCAAGCTCGGCGCCATCCCTGATGCGGAGACGGGCTGCCGACGACCGTGACGTGGGGATGCATCGCGGTCACGACCGGGCCGCTGACCCGGCAGGTCGAGGGAACCTCTCACGCCCTCCGACCGTCAGCGAGGTATGTCCACAGGCGGGCGACCCTGCAACGACTGAGCGGGGTCGCCCGCGCTGCGTGGGCGGAAAGCCCTGCAAACAGCGGGGCGGGCCGCGCTCGGCGGTGGCGACGAGTTCGGCCACCCCTGATATCCCGTTCGTCGCCGCGTGGCAGAGGCGGCCACCTGCAGCCAGAGAGAGGCCCTCTCGCGGCGCACACCGACTGCGAGTAGCGGCTACGGCCGCCGCAAAAGAGAGCGATGTGGCCGCCGAGAGGCGCAGTTTCGGCTCCCGCCCACCACTACTGCCCTGCGGCACCCCTCACCCCTCGGGCTCTGAACGAGCAGGGGGCCCGGTCGTGGGGACATCCAGGGTCGCCGGACGAAACTCGGCGGGATGACAACTCCCGCCCTCCAGGAGAGTCAGCCGCGGGCCATCTGGTCGATGCAAACGCTGACAGCGAGGATGAGCGCATCGTCCTGCTCGGGCGCGATCTCGATGCCGTACGTGTCCCGGACCCGGAACCAGCGCTTGGACACCTCCGCGACCTTGTCGCCGCCCCGTTCGATCTCGTACTCGTGGTCGACGATATTTCCCTTCGCTTCCATGTCCTCGCCGCCTTCGACCTCGATCGAGAAACGATCCCGAAGCGGGGTGATCAGCGCCTTCTTCACCGTCGCGACCGTCGCCCCTCCGCGCTCGATCTCCATCTTGTCGCGAATCGCGAGCTTCTTCTCCTGGATCTCGTACAGCTCGCCACCCGAGGAGGCGTCTTCGAGCACAAGCGTGTCACGAACACGCAGCGCTTTCCCGTCGACCTTGAAGGCCCGCTCCCCCTCCCCGTTCTCGATCCAGAAGTCGTCCCCGACCGCGAACATCTTCTCGCGCATCCGGTACTTCGTCCCCACATCCCCACCACGACGGCGCAACAGCCCCATAGAAGCCTCCTCTCTCTCTCGGGGAACGAATACTAGGACAGCCCCGCAGCACTCGACTGCCGGCGGCCAGAAGCCCAAAGCTCGGCAAACGCTCGTTCGTGTCCTCGCCGAGGTCGCCTGAACCTCCGTCTCGATCTGACATCCGCCTGACACGCGGCCGAGGGGCTCCTATCCATCGGTGATTTCAGACGACCCCCGACGTTGCGAGTCGGAGCTCACAACCCGCCCCCACCCCCACCATCATCGTCATCGCCACGGGGCCTGGCCGCTGGCCTTCTTCTCTCGCGGCGTTCTTCGTCTCGCGCGCACGCGCGAGAAGGACTCGCTCGAGGGTACCCCCTCCCCCTCGAGGCGGTGATCGTGGTGGGGCCTGGTCACGAGCCGGCTCATCGCAAACGCCCACCTCTTCTTCTCGCGCGCACGCGCGCACGGAGGCACCGGAAGGTACCCCCACTCCCCTCGCCGTGATCAGGGTGACGGGCCTGAGCTCGGAGAGACGCGCCGGCCTAGCCCGATCACGCGCCCGGCGCGAGCGCTGATGCGTGGACCGCTCGGTCGCGGGTTCGCGGCCAGAGGCTCGCCATGAATGTCACGACCGCCCAGCCGATGACCGCCCACCCCCACGCATGGCCTTCGCTCCCCGCTGCTGATTCCGGCGCAAGGAGACAGGAGATCGCCCATCCGCCCGCCGCAATCGAGGCGCCGATTGCCGGGATGCGCCAGCCCATCGTGCGAAGAGCGGACAACAGCACGAGCAGCGGCACGAGCAGCGCGAGTGCGGTCATCACCGACCAGTGGTGCAGACCGTTCGACACCGCCTCGGCAGGCGGAAGATCGCGCCGTTGCGCCGAGGCCATCCGCCACGCGTAGACAAGGGAGGGAACCGCGGCGACGGCCGCGAGCGCAAGCATCACGACGTCCAGGTGCCGCCCGCGCGCGAGGAATGTCACTCGCGCCGGATGGAGCGCAACCAACACCGCACCCACACCGGCGACTCCGGCAGCGAGGGCACCGTACCGCCAGGCCTCCCCCAAAACGCCCGCCATGGCAAGCGCGAGCGCGACAACCACCGTCTGCTGTATCCCGGCAATCCGTCGTTCCGGGCGGCGAAGCTGCGCCAGCAGACCCAGCGGAAGGATCACGCCAAAGACCAAGCCCCAGCCCGCGTCCAGCACTTGATCGCGCTCCTGGTCGATATACCCCGTATAGCCATCGATCAGATCGATCAGGCCGTAGTTGATCCACAGCGAGGCCAGCGCGACCACCAGCGCAACCGCCTTGAGCCAGGTCGTGCGAGTCGCTCGCACCATACCGCGACCCTAGGGCCTAATCACTATGACGGACGAGATCCTTGACAGTGCTTGTCATGAGAACCTCGCCGGGCTGCGCCTGCGCCGTCACTCGTGCGCCGATGTTCACGGCGAGGCCACTGAGCTTCTCGCCGACGGTTTCGCATTCGCCCGTGTGCAGCCCGGCGCGCACTTCCAGGATGAGATCAAGAACGGATCTCCCGATCGTCGTCGCGCAGCGGATCGCGCGAATCGGCCCGTCGAACGCGGCAAGAAAGCCGTCCCCGAATGTGCAACTGCGGCTGCTCGAAGTCGCTCGCGGTGTCGCGCGCGATGCGATCTCGTGTCGGGCGAGCGAGTTATTCGCCTTCCAACCGATTCCCTCCCGCCAGGCGGCGTACGGTCTCGTCGATGTCCGCGCCGGCCTCTTCGACGTCCTCCATGTAGAGCCGCCCTGAGACAATCCGCCCGCTCTTGATCTCGAAGAGCGTCACTCCTCGCATGTCGAGCGGCGTGTCATTTGCTCGGCGGACGCCAGTCCAATGCCATTCGGACCAGACGGTGTCACCGTCGGTCGCAGTGGCCAGCAGCTCGGCGTGGAAGTCAGGTATGCCCTCGAAGAGCGCCGACCAGTTCTTCTCGACCTGCTCTCGACCGCCGAAGCCTCGGCTCGGATGAGCGGGCTGCTCGCTCCGGTACTCGCGATCGAAACAGGCGAGAAACGCCTCCAAATCGTGCTGGTTCATCGCATTGTGGAGGCGCTCGACAGCTTCCCCCGACGCGACCTGCCCTCGTACGCTCACAGCTAGCCGCTCCTTTCTGGGCGTGTCGGCGGGAGAATCGCGGACGCCACGCCCTTCTTCCCGCATTGTCACGTATGCGGCGAGCGCAAGGGAGCATGACGGAGGTCCGGGAGTCACCCGAAGCGACATGGGGCGCCCGAGGAGCTGCCAACATCAAGCACCGAAAGGCCTACGCGGTCTCGACCGCTTGCCCGACTACCGGATCACGTGCTTCTTCGTCGACAGGAAACACCGCCGCAACGGAGTGGCGGCGGCGCACTCCGCGGAGCCCTGGACCTGATCGCGCAGGCGGGCGGTGGCATGGTGGAGGCCTACCCGCAGGACACCGGCGGCAAGAAGACCTCGGCCTCCTTCCTCTACAGCGCCACCCGCAGTCTCTACGAGCAGGCCGGCTTCGGGTACGACCGCCCCCAGGGCAAGAACCACTGCGTGATGAGCACGACCGTGCCGCAGGCGTAGAAGCGCGGGATCGTCGGTCCCACCGACCGGTGAGAGCGAAGCGGGCCGGCGGGCAGTTGGAGCTCCCCACCGGCCCGCGGTTGTTCGGGCTGTCTCGCGATCATGGCGCGGCTCGACGGTCGCGGTTCAGACGGTCATTCGGATCGGCACCTCGTACTTTGCGACGGAGGTGCGGCTGCCCGGCGTGTCGCCGGTGGGCATCGCGTTCAGCACCGAGTCACCCTGACGGTAGTCGTCCTCGCTGTCGAAGAACACGATCACGACCGACTTCTCGGCGTCCGGGTCGTGGAGCACGATGATCTCCTTGGCGGGCAGCCCCTCGGGCGGGTCCCCGTCCATCTCCTTGCGCATCTCCTCGATGCGGTCCTTGCCGACGCCCTCGAACGTTACGACGCGCGCAAATGCCATCGCGGAAGCCTCCCTTGCGATCGACGACGCGAATGATTCGCGCCGTCTCGCATTCTCCCACGATCAGTCCGAAGCAGGGCGCCGGCCGAGGGCGATCGGCGCGTCAGCGCTTGCCGCCGCGCTGCTTCGACGCCGCGGGGCTCGCGTGCGTTGCCCGTCCCGGCGTACTGACGCACTTCGGCGCGCCAGACCGGAGAACGATCACCTCGCACGACCGCTCCACGATCGGCTTCTGCTCGAGGGCCGGCCGCGCGACGTACCAGAGGGTCGCGACGGCGAGCGCGATGACGAGCGCGAAGAGCGCATACATGCCGCTTCGCGTCCCGCCCGCGTCGCCCGCCTGCGCGTTCGCAACGGCGTCCTCGGGCAATCCATATGCAGTCGCCGTAAGCCGGGTGGGCTGCCGCGCGCCCATGTTTCTCCTCCACCGTCGTTGAGCCAGAGCCTGTTTGCTCCTTCGGATCGACCGCGGCCCGAGATCAACCCCTCGTTCGAGGGAGAAGACCGTGCGCGGGCCCGGGTTCTGGAGCAGTCGTCACCGGTCAGCGGAGCACGAACGCGACGACGATGGCAATCGCGAAGCCGATGGCGATGCCCCAGAGCATTCGGGCAAGGAGCGACGCGAGGTGGCGACGCTTGCGGCCGGGCTCGAGACCGCTCACGACGAGCGAGCGTACCGGCCGGTGGCGGGCTCGACCCCGCCTACAGACGGCGCCGCCGCTGCTCGTCGAGGAGCTCGCGGCGGAGCCGGGCGAGCTCGGGCGGGCACCGGCGTCCGAGCGCGACGAGGATCACCTCGTGGTCCGCGGCCGTGAGCGGCGCCTCGGTCGTGACCTGCAGCTCGATCGCCTGGGAGACCTTTCCGGCGGTGTCGGCGAAGCCCGCTTCCTCCAGCACCTGGGTCAGGAGCCGGGCGATGGGGGCGGCGATCCGGAGTCCGACGATGCGCATCCCCTACGACGCTACAGAGAAAGTCCGCCAGGGTGCGCCCTCGCCTCGAAAAGGCGGTTGCACCCGAGGGCACCCTCGGTCAGGCTTGCGCCGCCGGTCCCGCCTCGACCGACGGTAGGGAGGGTGGGGCCGGCCCCACCCTCCCGAGCCCTCCCGAGGTCAGATCCCGCGCTGGCAATGGCGCAGCGCGTCGAGGCAGCCGTCGACGAGTGCCTGCAGGTCGCTCTGGCGCCACGCGTTGAAGAAGTCCGCGTGGGCGGAGAGCGGACTGCCCGACCCGAGCGACACGTTGCCGGCGGCGGTGGTCGGGTAGCGATAGATGAGCGAGATCTGCGGCAGCGCGTGCGCGAACCGCGACGGGCAGCGGGCCGCGACGGGATACGTGACGTGGCTCTGGTGGTCGGAGCTGTCGAGATTCTTGCCGTCCCAGCAGCTCGGGAACGTCACGTGCAGCCGGAGCGCGTGGCGCCGCGCGTCGGGGCACGTCGGCACGGTGCTCGTGGGTCCGACCCCGCCGCCGACGCCGCAGTTCCAGAACGTGACGCGCAGCGGCTGGGGCGTGGTCGCCTTCGCGCTGCCGGCGATCATGCGGAACCCCGGCGGGAACGCTTCGACGTGCGCCATCGTCTTGCGCCGGTAGTAGATCTGCGCGAACGTGGGCATCACGGCCTGGCCGTCGACGAAGAGCGTCGGCATCCAGTACGCCGCGGTGTCACCGGGCCGCTCGCACGTCGTTCCGCCCGCGAGGAGCGACGAGAGCGTCGAGGACGCGCTCGTCGTCCGGTTCCCGACGAACGAGTGGTCGTGGGACGCTCCGGGCTGACCGGGATAGACGATCGGGTCGTCGGGCGCGCGATGCGTGAACGTGCAGCGGCTGACGAAGTTCACGCCCCGGAGCTGCGCCTTCGAGACCGAGCGGCTGCCCGACCCGGCCACCGCGGTCGAGACGGCGAGGGCGGCGGCGAGCGGCAGGAGGACGATCACGGCGACGAGGCGGGCATTCATGGCAGGCACCTCCGGAGGGACGTGGACGCGCCAGATCGAAACACCGCTTTGTCAGGAATCCGTGTGCGGCGCGTAAAACGGACCGCAGCTCAGCGGGCGGTCCAGCCGCCGTCCATCACGAGCGGCGCGCCGGTGAAGGCGGTGGCACCCGGCCCGAGGAGGTACGCCACCGCGTCCGCGACCTCGGAGGGCTCCAGCATCCGCTTGAGCGCCTGCGGCGCGAGGAGCACGTCCTCGAGCACGCGCTCCTCCGGCATCCCGTGGGCGCGCGCCTGGTCGGCGATCTGCTTCTCGACGAGCGGCGTGCGGACGTAGCCCGGGCAGACGGCGCTCGCACGGATCCCGACCGGCGCTCCTTCGAGGGCGAGCGCCTTCACGAGCCCGAGCACGCCGTGCTTGGCGGACACGTACCCGGCCTTGAACGGCGAGGCGACGAGCCCATGGACCGAGGCGACGACGACGATCCGGCCGTTCCCCGAGTCCCGCAGCGCGGGCCACGCGTAGCGGGCGAGGAGGAACGGGCTCGTCAGCAGGAGCGCGACGAGCGCGTCCCAGCGGTCCTCTTCGAACGTCTCGACCGGCGAGACGTGCTGGAATCCCGCGTTCGGGACGACGGCGTCGATGCGGCCGAACCGCTCGACCGCGGCGTCGACGGCGGCGCGGTTCCCGGCGCGCGTCGTCAGGTCGGCGGCGAACGGCTGCCCCGGCCCGTCCCCGTCCGGGGAGAGGTCGACGGCGAGCACCTGCCACCCGTCGGCCACGAGGCGCTCGGCGATCGCGCGTCCGATGCCGCTCGCAGCGCCCGTGACGAGCGCGGCCTCGGGCACTATGGCCCGCCGCGGACGTACACGACCTGCCCCGACACGTACGCGGCGTCGTCCGAGCAGAGGAACGCGATCACGCCTGCGACGTCCTCGGGCTGGCCGACGCGCTGGAGCGGCACCTGCGCCGCGACGGCAGTCTGAAAGTCCTCGAACGTCACGCCGAGCCGATCGGCGGTCTGCTGCGTCATGGCGGTCGCGATGAAGCCCGGCGCCACGCAATTGGCGCGCACGCCGAACTTCCCGACCTCGATCGCGAGCGTCTTCGTCAACCCCTGGATGCCCGCCTTCGCGGCGGAGTAGTTCGCCTGGCCGCGGTTCCCGAGCGCCGACGTCGACGAGATCAGCACCATCGCGCCGTTCCCTTGCTTCGTCATGTGCGCCTGAGCGGCCTGCGCCGCGAGAAACGTGCCGCGCAGGTGGGTCGCGATCACGGCGTCCCAGTCGTCGTCGGTCATCTTGTGGACGAGGTTGTCGCGGATGATCCCCGCGCAGGTGACGAGCACGTCGAGCCGGCCGGTCTCGGCGGCCGCAGCCACCGCCGCCTCCACGTCCGAGCGCGACGTCACGTCGCAAGGGACGGCGCGGCCGCCGATTCGCTCCGCGGTCTCCGTCGCGGCGGCCTCGTCGAAGTCGGCGACGACGACGTGCGCGCCCTCGGCTGCGAGTCGCTCCGCGGTCGCTGCTCCGATCCCCTTCGCGCCGCCCGTGACGAGCGCCGTCCTCCCCTCGAAGCGCCTCAACGGATCATCCTCAGCACGAGCTCGGCGACGCAGACGGGCTTGTCGCCGCCCTCGCGCTCGACCGTCGCGAGCACGACGCCCTGCTCGCCGCCCGAAACCTCGTCGACGGACTGCACCGTGAACCGCGCGCGGATGCGCGAGCCGGACGGGACCGGCGCCGGAAAGCGGACCTTGTTGACGCCGTAGTTGACGCCCATGCCGTAACCCGTCAGGGCAAGCGTTTGGCTCATCAGCGGCACGCAGAGCGACAGCGTCAGGAAGCCGTGCGCGATCGTCGTTCCGAACGGGCCTTCCTCGGCGCGCACCGGGTCGGTGTGGATCCACTGCGGGTCGTCCGTGGCCTTCGCGAACTCGTCGATCCGTTCCTGGCCGACCTCGAACCACTCGGTCGGGCCGAGCTCCTTGCCGAGCAACTCCGTGAACGAGCTCATCGTGCTCCCTTCTCTCCTTCCGGTCGGGCGGTGCCCCAGCGTATGACGCTCGCCGCCCATGTGTAGCCGGTACCTGCGGCGAGCAGCAGGACGAGGTCGCCGTCCGCGACGTCGCCCGCGCGCACGGCCCGGTCGAGCGCGAGCAGCGGGTCGACGCCGCTCATGTGCCCCGTGTCGTCGAGGTACGCGGCGCGCTCGAGCGGCACGCCCAGCGCCTCGGCGATCGCCGTGTGCATCGAGCGCTTCATGTGGATCCCGCAGAGGTACGAGACGTCCGCGAGCGTCGCGCCGCTCCGCGCGAGCGCTCCCTCCGCGGCCGCGACGAAGTTCGGGAGCGAGACCTCGTCGAGCCCGCCTTTCATCTGCGCCGGGTCGGCGACGTCGAGGAAGTGCCTCCGCCCGTCGACCGTCGCGTGCGACGCGGGCTCGACGCTGCCGCCCGCCGGCACCTTCACCTGGAGCGAGAACGACCCGTCGGTGACCGCGTGTGAGCCGAGCAGGAGGTTGCGGTCGGCGTCTGCCGCCAGCAGCCCAGCCACCGCGCCGTCGCCGAAGTTGAACATGAAGCGCGAGCGCTCGTTCGCGTAGTCGAGGAGGTACGACTCGCGGCACGCGGCGACGAGCAGGACGTTCTCGAGCTCCGGCTCCGCGGCGAGATACGCCTTTGCGAGCCGGAGCGCGACGGGCGTTCCCATCGAGACGTTGTCGTACTCGATCGCATACGCGTTCTCGCACCCCAGCCGGTGCGCGATCCACGGCGCGGCCTGCCAGACCGCGTAGTCCTTCCAGGTCGAGCCGTAGTAGACGAGCGCGCCGATCGACGCCGGATCGACGTCCTGTTCCTCGAGCAGGCGCCGTCCGGCGGCGACCGCGAGGTCGCTGACGTGCTCGTCCGCCGCGGCGACGTGCTTGCCGGTGAGCCCGAACTTCTCGACGACCACCGCCTCCGGGATGCCGCTGGCCGCGCCGATCTCTGCCGCCGTCAGGACCCGCTCTGGGAGGTGGTGAGCTGTGGCGGTCAGGCCGATCCGCGTCATCGAGCGCCGTTTCCGGAGCCGAGGGTGCGGGCGATGATCCGGCCGAGCTCGTCGAGCATCTCGGCGGAGAGCTCGTCGCGGCCGGCCCAGAGGATCCAGCGCATGCCGACGAGCTCGCCGATCCCCATCAGCGCCCAGGCGAGCAGCTCGGGGTCGCCCTCGGCGATCTCGCCCGCCTCCATCGCCTGGCGGAGGCCCGTGACGTAGCCGCTCGTCAGCCGCTCGTAGTGGAGCTGGAGGGTCTCGGGCGAGACGAACTCGGCCTGACGGATGATCCGGTACAGCGCGGGATGCTCGGCGGTGAAGCGGAAGAACGCGGCGAAGCCAAGACGCTCCATCTCGGCGCGCGTCGTTCCCTGCGACGCGGCCTCGGTCATCGCCTGGCGAACGCGGTGGTTCAGGTCGACGACGAGCTCGTCGAAGACGTCCTTCTTGCTCGCGAAGTAGAGGTAGAAGGTGCCCTGCCCCACTCCGGCCGCCTCGGTGAGCTTCACGATCGACGCGTCGTGGTACCCGAGCTCGGCGAAGACGGCCTCCGCGGCCTCGAGCAGCTTGCGCCGCGTACGCTCGCCGCGCTTGGAGAGTGGCCGCCCGTCGACGCTCGTCGCGGTCTCGCTCACCGCGCGGCCTCCGTGACGGACGCTCGCAGGTCGTCCTTCAGCACCTTCCCCATCGACGAGCGCGGCAGCGCGTCGACGACGCTGAACGTCTTCGGCACCTTGAAGCGCGCGAGCCTCGCCCGGCAGTGCTCGCGGAGCCCGTCGCCGTTCTCCACCGCGCCCGCGCGGAGGACGACGAAGGCGGCGCACGCCTCCCCCCACCGCTCGTCGGGGACGCCGAC
The DNA here is from genome assembly GCA_963845965.1 of uncultured Actinomycetes bacterium. GTDB lineage: Bacteria > Actinomycetota > Thermoleophilia > Gaiellales > Gaiellaceae > Gaiella. Next base: position 110,511 of record CAWJUF010000024.1, read on the forward strand.
GACCGCCGCCTCGACCACGTCCGGATGCGCGTGCAGGACGTCCTCGATCTCCGCCGGATAGACGTTCTCTCCCCCCGAGATGACCATGTCCTTGATCCTTCCCGCGATGCGGTAGAAGCCCTCCTCGTCACGCTCGGCGACGTCGCCCGTCGCAAGCCAGCCGTCGACGAGCGCGGAGGCCGTCGCGTCCTCGTCGCGCCAGTAGCCCGCGAACACGTTGGGCCCGCGGACGACGAGCTCGCCGGTCGCGGCGCCCTCGAGGAACGCGCCCGTGTCGGGGTCGCGCAGGGCAGCCTCGACGTGCGGGTACGGCTTGCCGGCGAAGCCGAGCTTCCGGCTGGCGTCCTCCGGCGGGAGGCAGAGCACGTTCGGCGCCGCCTCGGTCAGGCCGTAGCCCTGCACGATCTCGATCCCGCGCGCCTGCCACGTCTCGAGCAGCGACTCGGGCATCGGGGCGCCACCGACGACCGCGAGGCGCAGGCTGGAGAGATCCGCGGTCGCGAAACCCTCCTGCTCGGCGAGGAAGAGATACGTGGCGGGAACGCCCATCATCGTCGTCACGCGCTGCTCGGCGATGAGCCGGAGCGAGCGCGCCGGGTCGAACGACGGCTCGAGCACGACCGTCGCGCCGTTCCACCACGCGAGCAGCGGCTGCACGTTCCAGCCGCCGACATGGAACTGCGGGAGCACCTGGAGCACGACGTCGTCGTCGCGCAGGCTCGTCGTTCGGTCGAACGAGAGGTTCGTCCAGAAGCAGTTCGCATGCGTGAGGAGCGCGCCCTTCGGCTTGCCGGTCGTGCCGGACGTGTAGACGAGGAGCAGCGGATCCGCGTCGCGCGCGGCGTCCTCCACCTCGGCGTCGACCTCGAGCGTCGGGTCGCCGATCCGCGCGATCTCGACACCGTCTCCCTCGGCAGCCGGACGACTTTGCAACAGTCTGTTGCTTGCCGTCGCGAGCTCCTCGTGCTCGGCGGAGGCGAGGAGGAGCGACGGCTCGGCGTCGGCGAGCTGGTAGGCGACCTCGGCGGGCGCGAGCCGCCACGAGATCGGCTGCAGCGCGACGCCGAGGCGGGCGCACGCGAAGAGCGTCGCGACGTGGTCGGGCGAGGTCTGGGTGAGCGTCGCGAGCCGGTCGCCGCGGCGCAGTCCGCGCTCCGCGAGCCCGGCCGCGAGCCGGGTCGCGCGCCGGTCGAGGTCGGCGTAGGTGAGGTCACGGCCGAGGAAACGGACCGCGATCCGGTCGGGGGTGAGCCTCGCGCGGTCGGCGAGCCAGCGCCCGATCGTCAGCTCGTTCCCGCTCATGCCCCCTCCAGGAACGCGGCGACCGAGGCCACGAACTGCTCCGGCGCTTCCCAGAAGTAGACGTGCCCGGTGCCGGGAAAGCGCTCGAGCCGCGCGTCGGGCAGAAGCCCGACGAGCAGGTCGGCGTTTCGCGGGTCGACGACGACGTCCTCGTCGCCGTGCTGGACGAGTGTCGGCGTGGTGACTCCACCGAGGCGGTCGTAGGCGTCGAAGGTCGCGCCGGCCGACGCCTGTGCGGCCCAGGCGACCGGCGCCTGCGCCGTCGCGAGCCGGTGCGCCATGATCCGGTCGACGAGCTCCGGCTGCGCGGCGACGGTCGCCGGCGCAAGGGCGTTCTCGACGAAGCGCCGCAGCGCGACGGCGGGCTCGAGCGTTGCCGCCTCGATCATCAGCTCGACGGTGACCTGCGGCATCGGGTGGGCCTTCGGCCCGCCGGGCGTCGTGCACGCGAGGACGAGCCGGTCGACGCGCTCCGGGTACGCGAGCGCGAGCTCCTGCGCCACCATGCCGCCGAGGCTCGTCCCGACGACATGCGCCCGCTCGACGCCGGCCTCGTCGAGGACCCGCACCGCGTCGCCGGCCATCTCGAAGGCCGTGTACGGGCCGGGCGGCGCGTCGCTCTCGCCGATCCCGCGGTTGTCGAAGAGGATCACGTCGAACTGATCGGTGAGCCCGGGAAGCACCGGCTCCCATCCCCAGCGGGCGTAGCCGAGCCCGTGGATCAGGAGGAGCGGCGCACCGGCGCCGCGCCGCTCCCACGTGATCCGCGGGATCACGCGGCCGCCTCGTCCGCACGAGCTGCCCGCCGGCGAGCGGCAAGCAAACGAATGCGGCTCGGGAGGCTCGCCAGTCCTCCGGGGACGAAGAAGACAACCGCGACGAACAGAGCCCCGAGGAGGAACAGCGGCTCGGAGAGCGGGATCCTGAGCACGTCGGGGAGGTCCTGGATTCGCTCTTCGCCGGCAAGACTCCGGAGCCGGTAGTCGAGCAACGTGTAGAGAAATCCGCCGATGAGCGCGCCGAAGCGAGTCCCGGCACCGCCCAGGACGACCATCACGAGCAGCGTGAGCGTGAAGGTTGCGGTCGTCACCTCGGGCGTCACTCCGATCAGGAGCAGCCACATGAAGCCGCCCCAGGCGGCGAGGAACGCGGCGAGGACGAAGGCGAGAAGCTTGTACGGGTAGGGCCGTAGCCCGATGACCTCCACCCTCCGCTCGTTGTTGCGGATGGCCCGCCAGACGTGCCCGGCCGAGGATCCGATCGCCGCCCGCGAGATCGAGAACACGGCCACCACATAGGCAAGGGCAAGCCAGTAGAGGTACTTCGTGTTGAGCACTCCGACGACGAAATCCGGAAGAGCGTCGACGTTGAGGACGATCCCCTCCTCGCCGCCGGTCAGGCCGGCGGGATTCGTCTGGACGATCACGGTGCCCGCCTGAGCGAAGGCGAGCGTGACCATCGCGAAGGCGATCCCCGCCACCCTCAGGCTCACCGCGCCCAGCACGAGCGGCACGGCGATCGCGACGACTGCGAGCAGCGCGAGCGTTGCGGGGAGGCCCCACTCCCACTCCGTGAGCGCGATGGCTGGCACGTAGACGCCGAGCGCGAAGTAGAGCGCGTGCCCGAACGAGAGGAGCCCGGTGAAGCCGAACAGGAGGTCGTACGAGAGCGCAACGCCGGCGAAGACGAGACAGAGCGCGAGCAACTGGAGCGTGCCGGGCGAGTCGAAGGGGCCTGGTAGCACGCGCGGTAGCCCGAACGAGAGGAACGGCACGACGACGAGAAGCGCGAGCACGGCGGCCGGAACCGCGTACCGCAGGACAACGCCCCGTGCCTTCATCAGTGCGCCACCTTCGGCGCGAGGCCCTCGGGCCTGAGCAGCAGGACGGTGGCGAGAAGCAACATCACCGAGACGTCGCCCGCGCCGCTCCAGTCGAGCCAGTCGGCGACGTAGTAGTTCGCGTACTGCTGGACGAGCCCCACCACGATCGCCGCGACCGCCGAGCCTCCGATCGACCCGAACCCCCCGATGACGACGACGATGAAGGCGAAGATGAGGAGCGACGTTCCCCTCCCGGGGTCGACGCTGCCGAAGTAGATCCCCGAGAGGACGCCCGCTAGAGCGGCGAGCGCGCCCCCGAGCGCGAAGACGAGGGTGAACGCCTTTCGGACGTCGATCCCGAGCGCCGTCACCATCGCACGGTTCTCGACTCCGGCCCGGATGATCAGCCCCACTCGCGTGAAGCGCAGGAACGAGATGAGGCCGACCAGCACGATCGCCGCGACGGCAATCTCGACGAAGCGGTCGTTGGGGATGTTCGCGCCGAGGATGGTCGTCGTGTCGATCATCCAATCGGGGACGGGGAAGAGCTTCGGATCGGCGCCCCAGATCCCGAAGACGAGCGCCCCCAGGGAGAGCGCGAGACCGACCGTGACGAGCACCTGCTCGATCGGACGACGGTAGAGCGGTCGAATGAAGCCGATCTCGACGAGTGCCCCGAGGGCCGCACCGACCACGAGACCGAATGCCGTGGCCGCGAGCAGCTCCCCTTCGTACGACGTGGAGATCTGCGTCGTCAGCCACCACGCCGCATAGGCGCCGAAGGTGATGAACGCGCCGTGCGCGAAGTTGAGGACGCCCATAAGCCCGTAGATGAGCGACAACCCGGAGGCGACGAGGAAGTACATGGCGCCGAGCCCGAGCCCCGTGATCGTGAGCAGGACAAATGTGCTCAATGCCCCGCTCCGTACACGCCGAGGAGCTGTTGAACGCGCTCCGAGCTCGCAAACAGCTCTCCGGCCGCGCCTTCGTGAACGACCCGGCCGCCGTCGAGGACGACGACGTGCTGTGCGACGCGCTTGGCAACGCCGAGATTCTGCTCCACCAGCAGGATCGTGGTCAGCTCCGCAGCTCGCTCGAGCGCCACGGCGACGTCCGTCACGAGCGCGGGAGCAAGCCCCTTCGTCGGCTCGTCGATCAGGAGGAGCGCGTTGTCGTTCAGGAGCGCCCGCGCGATCGCAACCATCTGCTGCTGGCCGCCCGAGAGCGTGCCCGCACGCTGGCTCCCACGTTCCCTGAGCTCGGGGAAGAGCTCGTAGACGAGGTCATAGCGTCCGTTGCTGCCGCGCAGGGCGAGGCGAAGGTTCTCGTCGACGGTCAGGCCGGCGAAGACGTCCCGATCCTCGGGGACATATCCGACCCCGCGCCGCACGATCGCGTGCGTCGGCAGCCGGGTCACGTCGTCGCCGTCGATCTCGACCCTCCCGCGTGAGCGTGGGACGAGCCCCATGAGCGCCCGCAGCGTGGTCGTCTTGCCGACTCCGTTACGGCCGAGAAGCGCGGTCACACCTTCTTTCGCAACCGAGAACGAGACTCCCTGCAGCACGTGCGACTCACCGAGATAGACGTGCAGATCCGCGACCTCGAGGGCGGGCGCGCTGCTCACAACGGCTCTCCGAGATACGCCGTCTGGACGGTCTCGTTCGCCATGACGGCCGCCGGCTCGTCGAACGCGAGCACGGAGCCGTGGTGCATGACGGCGATCCGCTGAGCAAGTCCGAGAACGACCTCCATCCGATGCTCGACGAGGAGGACCGTCTTGCCCTCCTCGGCGTGGACGGAGCGGATGAGCGCGACCAGGCCGTCGACGTCCTCGTGGGACACCCCGGCCATCGGCTCGTCGAGGAGGATGACGCGGGAGTCGCCCGCCAGCACCATCGCCAGCTCGAGCTTGCGCTTGTCGCCGTGGGCGAGCGCTCCTGCCAACCACGACGTCTGCTCCTCCAGCCCGACGCGGTCGATCGCCCAGTCCGCTCGCTCGAGCGCCGGCTCGAAGCGGGCCGCGCGTCGCCAGAGCCGGAGCGTGCCGCCGAGCGCTGCCTCGGCCGCCAGACGAACGTTCTCCCTCACCGGCAGGAACGGGAAGACGCTCGAGGTCTGGAACGTGCGTCCGAGTCCGGCGCGTGTGCGTGCGAACGGCGGCTCGGTCCGTCATGTCTCGGCCGTCGATCTCGACCCGTCCAGCCGTCGGTCGCATCACGCCGGAGAGCAGGTTGAAGAGCGTCGTCTTCCCTGCCCCGTTCGGGCCGATGATCCCGATGAGCTCGCCCGCACGGACCTCGAGCGAGACATCGGCGACGATGTGAGCGCCGCCGATGTCGAGCCCGAGGCCGTGCGTAGCGAGAATCGGGGTCGCTTCCGCCACCGCCACCTGCCTCTCGCCGTTGTCCGGCCTGTTACTTCTTCTCGGGCGGCGCCGTGTTCTTCGCCCGCAGCCGGACGAGCGTATTGGCCGTGAACTTGTCTCCGCTCTGCTTCAGCTGCACGAGGTACATCGGCTGCAGCATCGCGTGGTCGGAGGCACGGATCTCCTGCTGGCCCTTCGGACCGGTGAAGTTCCAGCCTTCGAGAGCAGAGATCATCTTCGAGACGTCGGTCGTCGACCCCTTCGAGAGCGCGTGGACGATCATCTGCGCCGCGACGAACCCGTCCGGAGTGAAGAGGTCCGGCACCTGGCCGCGCCGCGCCATCTTCTTCACCAGCCACTCGTTCACGGAGTTTTTCGGCGCGCCCGCGTTGTAGTGGTTCAGGAACTTGATCTTCCCGAGCGCCGGGCCGAACGACGACCACGTCGCCCGCTCGGAGAGGCCCGTGACCACGGTGTCGACCGTGTCGAAGATGCCCTGCTGGTCGAGCGCGTTCCACATCGCCGCAGCCGTGGCCCCTGCCCATGCGACGAAGACGAGGTCAGGGTTCTTCTGCTTGAGCCTCTGCGCGTACGGCGTGAAATCCTGCGCCGAGGCCGGCACGAGCACGCTGTCCACCTTCTGCCCCGAAAGATCGCCGAAGATGTTCCGAACGGCAGCGACGTTCCCCTGCCCGAAAGCAATGTCCTGGGCGAAGACGACGACGTTCTTGCCGACCGCGCCCTTGAGGTACGCGGTCGAGGCCTTGACGTCCTGGTATGTCTGGCGTCCCGAGCGGAACGTGTACTTGTTGATCCCGGTGATCGCGTCGGTCGCAGCCGGACCCGAGATGAAGAGCACCTTGTTCTGGTCTGCGAGCGGGGCGACCCCGAGCGCTGCGCCCGAGGACACGCTTCCGGCGAGGATCTTGTACCCCTGGCCGATCAGGTCCTTGGCCCCTGAAACGGCCTTGGCCGTGTCGGTCCCGTCGTCGACGAGCGTGAGCTCGATCTTGCGACCGTTGACCGTTCCCTTGCCACCGGTCGCGTAATCCAGCCCGAGTCGCAGACCGGAGAGGTATTCCGCGCCGTAGGCTGCGAACGCACCCGTTCGCGAGTAGACGATGCCGACCTTGATCGGCGCGGTCGCGCTCGGCGCTGCGTCGGCAACCCTGGCCGTGGCGCCGATCCCTGCGAGAACCGCGACACCGATGACGAGCGCCGCGAGTGAGTACCACCGCTTCATGTGCCCTCCGTTGGACGTGTCCAGAGCCAAACCTGAGACCCGATTCAGGTGTCTTATAGCGACCGCCGATGCCCCGGGTCAATACCTCGGGCGCAGGCTTTACATCTCGTCGGCGCTCACATCCTCCAGTGGGACGTCCGGCCGCAACGTCCGGTTGCCGCGTCGCGCCGACGGCTGGCAACGCTTGTGTTGAATCAGCACAAGTGCTGTCCGTCCACGGACCGCGGCCGAGCCTCGGTGTCTCAGGCCCCGCCGGCCGCTTTCAGACCGTCGTGAGCGCAGAGAGCGGAACGGTGCGAGCGCTCGACGCGCCTCGCGCGCGGAGCCGCTCCAGGCTCCTCCCCGATGCTTTCGGCGAGCTGCGCGAGCGTCGCCTCGTAGAAGACCTCGAACCCCGGCACGCTGGGAATGTGGCCGGTGTCGAACAGCTCGCGGGCCGCGCCCAGCAGGCGCGCTGCCTCCTCCGGGTCGCGGGTCATGACCGCCGCGGCGACGCCTTCGAGGCATGCCGGCGCGTTGCCCGGGTCGCCGGTCCGCACGCAGAGCCCGAACGCGTGGCGGTAGTGCCCCTCCGCCTCGTCGAGACGGCCACTGAAGCGCCCGATCAGGCCGTGGGCGATCAAACAGCCGCCCGCCATCTTGAGGTCACCGACCTGGAGCAGCGCGGGAACGCTGCCGTCGAGAGCGATCTCCGCCTGCTCGAGCTCACCCAGCTGGATGAGCGCGAAGGCAAGCGACATCGCGCGACCACGAGTCGTCGAGCTCGGCGAACTCTGACATCGCCTCCGACGCCCATCCCGGCGTCGCGCCGGGGTCGCCTGCGAGGAGAGCGATGAGCCCCGAGATCATCTTCGGCAACGCGGCGACCCAGCGGTCCCCCGTGCGCTCGCCGATCTCGATCGCCTCGTCGCTCAACGCCCGAAGACGCGCACGACCGCCGCCACATCCGTGAAAAGGAAGATCACGTCCCCCTCAGGCAGCCACCCGCGGCCGGACACAGTACGCAATTGTCCCTGACGACGGCTCCTCGTTCAACGCGACACGGACGATCGTCTCAGCCCTCGCGTCAGGACACGCGGTGGAACTCGCCGACGAGCGGAGTGGTGTCGAGCGGCTCGAAGCCGATCCGCTCCGCGACCTGCTCGGTCGTCGGACGGGTGCCCTCGCGGAAGAGGCCCGCGGAGGAGCGCTCCGGTCTCCGGCCGGCGCCACCAGTCCTCCCCGACCTCGCGGCGCAGGTGGGTGCGGAGCTGCGCCGAGCGCACCCAGGCGCGAAGGTAGTCGGCCGAGTAGAAGCCGGCGTCCATGTCCGCGAGGTGGTTCGCGGCCGGGTAGCGGATACCCGTCGCGGCGGTGAGCCGCTCCTCGTAGCCGTCCGGCGTGCCGCCGTCCGTCGGGAAGCGCGCCCAGAAGTCCAGCTCGTAGCCGAGCTTCGCCGAGTAGCGGCGGAAGAGCAGCGTGTTCGAGAAACGGGCGGCGTCGGCGTTGTCGCGCGCCTCCTCGCCCGACAGGCCGAAGTGCTCCGCATGCCAGCCGGGCTCGCACGAGATCGAGTCGAGGAGAAAGGAGTAGATCTCGGTGAGGGCGTGGTCGCGCGCGAGGCGCCGGAAAGCGAGCGGCAGCGCCGGGTCGCAGCCGGCGTAGTGGAGCGCGTGGCCCGCCTCGTGGAGGAACGCCTCGTAGTCGTGCAGGCCGCCCTGCGCGCGGGTGATGAGGTGGACGACGCGCGGTGGATCGGCCGCGATCACGCACGCACGCGGCGACTTCTGCGGGCGGTCCTCGAGATCGGTGCGAATCCCCTCCTCCGCACGGAGGTCGAACCCGAGCGCGGTCAGGGTGGCAAGGCAGACGGCGACGCTTCGCTCCTTCGTGTACGTCGCCTCGAGCGGCGAGAGACGCCGGATCCAGGCCATGTGTGCGCTCGCGGGCTGCGCCTCGCGCTCCGGGCCGAGCAGCCGGTCGAGCCAGCGCTCGCGCTGCGGCGTGAAGGCGGGCGTGCTCTCGACCCGCGCCCCGCCGACGGCGTCGAGGATCGGGCGAAGCGCAACCCCTTTCTCGGCCTCGTTTCGGGCGACAGGGTCGGCGACCCCGGTGACGTCGGCCTCGAGCTCGTTCCGCGCGACGAGCAGCGCGCGGCGCTCGTCGTTGAAGGAGGCCGACACCTCGAGCGCTGCCGCGCCGAGGGCGTCGCGGTCGGCGTAGACGGGCTCGACCGCGAGACGCGCCTGCGCCGAGCGAAGCGGAAGCTCCTCGCCCTTCCACGGGACGCGTGCGGCGAGGAGCGCGTTCTCGAGCGCGTCCTCGCGCACGGCGAGCTCGCGGTCGACGATCCCTTCCTGACAGGTAAGGCGCAGGCGCGCGACCTCCTCGCGGCCGTCGCCCGTCGCCGCGGCCTCGGCCGCGGCGAGCGTGTCGAGCTGGTCGCGGGTGAAGAGATCGGCGTAGCGGGCCACGATCGCGGCCTGCTCGGACGTCTCCTTCTCCCCCACGCGCACGGCACGCGCCTCTTCCGAGCGCTCCTGCAGGTATCGGTCGAGCCGCTCGTCGAAGGCCTGCGGGTCGAGCGACGTCACGCCGCGACCTCCGCGCCGCGCCGTAGTCGCGCGAGCGACGTGTCGCGGCCGAGCAGCTCGAGCGACTCGTAGAGGCCCGGGGACACGCGCGAGCCCGTGACCGCCACGCGGATGGGCGCGTACACCGTCCGCGGCTTCTCGCCGAGCTGCTCACAGAGCTGCTTGAGCGTGGCCTCGATCGCCGCCGCGGACCAGGGCTCGGTCGCCGCGAGGGCGTCGTCCGCGGCGCGGAGCACCTGCGGATCGAGGTCGTCCGCCAGCGGCGAGACGTCCTCGAAGAGGAACCCCGCGAGCTCCGGAAACTCGCCGAGGCGCCCGATCTTCTCCTGTACGAGGGGCGCGGCCGCACGGATCCCGCCCGCGGGCCAGTCGCTGCCGCGCTCGTGCATGTACTCCACCACGCGGTCGGCGTATTCGTCGGTCGTCAGCGCGCGTAGGTAGACGCCGTTCATCCAGTCGAGCTTCGCGTAGTCGAACGTGCCGGGGCTCGAGCTGACGGCGTCGAGCGTGAAGCGCTCGAGGATCTCGCGCGCGCGTCATGATCGTGGTCTCGCCGTCGGGCGCCCAGCCGATCAGGGCGAGGAAGTTCACGAGCGCGTCCGGGAGGTACCCCGCGACCCGGAACTCGTCGACGGAGACCGCGCCGTGGCGCTTGGAGAGCTTCTTGCCGTCGGTGCCGAGAATGTTTGCGATGTGCGCGTACACCGGCGGCTCGTGGCCGAGCGCCCGCAGGATCTGGATCTGCTTCGGGGTGTTCGAGATGTGGTCGTCCCCCCGGATCACGTGCGTGATCGCGTCGTCCATGTCCTCCACGGGCGAGGCGAAGTTGTAGGTCGGGCGGCCGTCCGAGCGCACGATGACCACGTCCTCGAGCTGCTCGTTCGGGAACTCGATGCGTCCACGCACCGCGTCGTCCCAGCCGGTGACCCCATCGTCCGGCATCCGGTAGCGGATCGCGCCCTCGTCCTCGTACGCAACGCCCTCGTGGACCAGCTGCGCGGCGAGCTCCCGGCAGCGATCCATCGCATCGAGCTGGAACGTCACCCGCCCGTCCCAGTCGATGCCGAGCCAGGCGAGCGAGCGCTGGATCTGCTCCGTCGCTTCCTGCACCTCTCGACTCGTGTCGGTGTTCTCGATCCGCAGGAGGCACACGCCCGCGCCGCCCCTGGCGAAGAGCCAGTTGAAGAGGAACGTGTGCACGCCCCCGATGTGGAGGAGCCCCGTCGGGGACGGTGCCATGCGGACGCGGACGCTCATCGCGCTCGGATGCTAGTGGACGCTCATGCCGGGCTTGGCGAGGGGGCCGCGCCGGGCCGCCGGATAGCCCAGACGGACGGCAGCAGGAGAATCGCCGCCCACGACCCCCACATCACGACGAGCGCCAGCCAGAGCGTCTCGACGATGCCGATCGCGTCGGCGAGCGGGCCGACGAGCGCCATCCCGATCGGCACCAGGACGAACGAGCCGAGCGTGTCGTAGGACGCGACGCGTGACTGCGCGCGCTCTGGCACCTGCTGCTGGAAGACCGTGAACCAGAGCGTCAGGTGCACGGCGATGCCAATGCCGCCGACGAACGCCGCGGCCGCGATCACCGCCGTCGGCGCGCTCAGGGCGAGGGCGAGCGTCTGCAGCGAGATCAGCGTCGCGGCGAGGACGCAGACGACCAGCGGCCGGCGGGGACGCACCCTGATCGCGGCGACCCCGCCGGTCACGGCGCCGACACCGCCTGCGGTCAGGATCGCGGCCCACGGCCCGGCGCCGCCGAGCCGCTCGTCCGCGATCGCGGGGCCGAGCACGATCCAGCCGGCGAACGCGAGGTTCCCGATTCCGAACAGCACGACCGACGCCCAGAGCCACGTCCTCGAGGTGAACTCCTGCCAGCCCTCGCGGAGCTCGTGCACGAACCCGTGCGAGCTCGCCGTGTCGCGCGACGCGACGCGGATGCGACGCAGCAGGTCGGCGCAGACGAGGAAGCTCACGGCGTCGATCGCGAGTGCGACGCCCGGGCTCGAGGCCACGACCACCGCGCCGCCGAGCGCGGGGCCGAGCACGCCGACATGTTCCGCGACAGCCCCTGGAGCGCGTTCGCCTGCTGGAGCCGCCCGGGGGTCACGGTCTGGGGCACGAGGCCGACCTCCGCGGGGAGCACGAGGCCGAGCCCGAGCCCGTAGACGGCCTGCAGCGCGACGATCGCCCCGACCCCACCGACGTCCGCGAGGACGCAGGCCGCAGTCGCGGCCTGCGCCGCCCCCTGCATGAGAGAGGCGCCCGACGAGGACGAGGTTCCGCGGGAGGCGGTCGGACAGCACGCCGCCGGCGACGACGACGAGCGCCTGGACACCCTGCCGCACGGCGAACACGATCCCAAGCGCGGTGGCGGAGGCGAGGTCGAGGACGGCGAACGCGAGCGCGATCCCTGCGACCCGGTCGCCGATCGTGGTGATCGTCGTCGCCGAGGAAGAGCAGCCGGAAGTCGCGCTCCCGGAGCGCGCCGAGGCGCTCGGAGAAGGGCATTGCCACGGCCGGAGCCTAGTCGGGAGGCCCGTGCAGCAATCCCGGGCACGGGTAGCGTCGCCGGGTGCTGTACGGCGCCCACGTCTCCTCGGCCGGAGGCATCTCGAACGCGATCGACCGCGCCGAGGAGCTCGGCTGCACGCCATCCAGGTCTTCACGCAGAGCCCGCGCATGTGGAGGCCGACGGCGCACACCGAGGAGCAGGTCGAGCGGTTCCGCGGCGCCGGGAAGAGGTGCGGGTCCAGTCGGTGGTCTGTCACGCGCTCTACCTCGTCAACCTCGCGAGCCCCGACCGCGAGATCCACGAGAAGTCGGTCGCGGCGATGCGCGCCTCGCTCGAGACCGCCGCCGCGATCGGTGCGGAAGGCGTCGTCTTCCACGTCGGCTCGCACCTCGGCGCCGGCCTCGACGAAGGGCCTCGCGCGCGTCGTCCCGCGCGCTCGCGAGCTCCTCGAGCTGACGGACGACCGACTCTGGCTCGTGCTCGAGAACTCCGCCGGAGCCGGCGGGACGATCGGCCGGTCGGTCGACGAGCTCGCGCGCGATCTTCGAGCGGCTCGACGGCCATCCGCGACTCGGGATCTGCCTCGACTCTTGCCACTGGTGGGTTTCCGGCGTCGACGTGACCGACCCGCCGGCGCTCGACGCTGCGCTCCGCGAGCTCGACGAGCGCATCGGCCTCGACCGGCTACGCTGCCTCCACGTGAACGACGCCGAGGTCGGGCTCGGCTCGAACCGTGATCGTCACGCGGCGCTCGGAGAGGGCACGATCGGTAACGGCATGGCCGCGTTCCTCGCGCACCCGGCCTTCCAGGATCTCCCGGCGATCCTCGAGACGACCGGTGTCGACGGGACCTACGTCGGCGAGCTCGCCCTGCTCAGGACCATGCACGAGAAGGGCGTGGCGGCCACGGCCGCCTGAGCCGCCTCAGTCCGCGACGCGTGCGAAGACGCGGAAGCTCGGACGCTCGAGCGGGAGCTCGTGGAACTCCGGGTTGCGGCAGCCGAGCTCGTCGAGGCGGTGCTCGTAGCAGGCCGAGATCTCCGAGTGGCACATCGGCAGCGGGCTCCTGCGGGCTTTCACCGCTCCGAACCCCTCGCGCCGCGCCTCGAGCTCGCCCAGCAGGTCCAGATCGATCTCGACGTCGAACACCTTGTGGAGACAGCCCATGAAAGTGTGACCCCACGCCTCGTACGCGTAGACGAAGGGACAGCCGCGCGCGATGCAGGCGCCGGGATAGACGACCCGGTCGCAGTGCACCTCGCAGCGGCGGCACTCGAGCTCGTCCTGCGGCCGAAGAGGGATCTCCGGCGGCGCCTCGGTGATCTGAACGAGCTCGCGCATGAACGGATGGTGTCAAGGCCGGGCAGCATCGCGCAAGACTTGACGCCGGTGGCCGAAACGGGTAGTCCCGGACGCCTTGTCCGGGGTGGGACGAAGCCGAGGAACTAGGGTTCGCGCTCGTGGTTCGTCGCGCTCTCTTCGTCGGCCTGCTGCTCGGGCCGCTCACGATCGTTCTCCACTACGCCACCAATCTCGGCGCGACCGCCGAGTTCGTGCTTGCGGCGGCCTCGCTCATCCCGCTTGCCTGGCTGATCGGAGAGGCCACCGAGCACGCAGCCGAGCGCACCGGACCGGGGATCGGCGGCTTCCTCAACGCGACGTTCGGTAACGCCCCGGAGCTGATCATCGCGCTCATCGCCGTCAACGACGGACTCACCGAGGTCGTGCGTGGATCGCTGACCGGCTCGGTCGTCGGCAACCTGCTGCTCGTGCTCGGCTTCTCGCTGCTCGCCGGCCCGCACGGTGGGCTCGACCGCCTCTCGAGCTTCCTCTCCTTCGGCGCGATCGCCCTCGCCATCCTCCTCTTCCTGATTCCGGCGATCCCCTCCTGGCACGGCGACCCCAACCGCCACGAGATTGTCGTTCTCTCCGTCCCGGTCTCGCTCGTGCTGCTGGTCGTCTACGCCGTCGTGACGCTCTACTCCCTGCGCCGGCACCGGGGGCTCCACGTCGCCAGCGACGACGAGATCGACGCCTGGTCGCTCCGGTCGGCGCTCCTCGTCCTCGGCGCGACGACGTTCGTGACCGCGCTGGTCGCGGAGATCCTCGTCGGGTCACTCGAGGAGTTCGCGCACAAGGTGGGGTTGAGCGAGTTCTTCGTCGCGGCGGTGATCGTGGCGATCGTGGGAAACGCTGCCGAGCACGGCGGGGCTGTCCTCGTCGCGCGCCGCGGGAAGGTGAAGCTCGCGACGGAGATCGCGCTCTCGTCGGCCGCGCAGGTCGCGGTCTTCCTGATCCCCGCCGTCGCGCTGCTGTCGTGGCTGATCGACCCGCTCTCCCTCGGTTTCCGCCAGGTCGAGATGCTCGCGCTCGCATTCGGCCTCGCCGTCACGGTGATCACGCTCTGGGGCGGCCGCGCCTCACCGGCGCGCGGCGTAGTTCTGCTGCTCGCGTACGCCGCGATCGTCGTCGCGTTCTGGGCCGCGGGCGACCGCGACACTCAGCCGGAGGCGTTGTCCACGAACGCCGTCGGCGCCCTGGTCAGCGGATACGTCGCGACGTAGAGCTTCACCGGCGCACCGCTCTCCTCGCGCACCACTCGAAGCAGCTCGCCGAGCTCCCGGCCCTCCACGACGCGCCAGCGATCGTCGGCTTCCCGCCGCAGCCAGGAGACGCTGCGGCCGGGCGGGCCATCGACAACCTCGAGCCGCAGGCGCCCGCCCTGCCAGGAGAGAACGAGCTCGCTGCCTTCCGACCACCAGCGGCCCAGGATCGGCGCGACGTCGTCGGGCGGGCCGTCGTCGGCGCACCAGAGCTCCGGTGCGCGCGGAAGCTCCTCCAGCACGGCCTCCGCCAGGTCGAGCGCGAGCCTCTCCGGCGCGGCGCCGGCGCTCGTGTTGCAGAGCACGGCGGCTCCGGTGCGTTCGGGGCGGTGGATGCAGACTCCCGCGAGGAACCCCGGCATCGCGCCGCCGTGCCCGGCGAAGACGCGGTCGCCCCGACGGTAGAGCTCCAGTCCGAGCCCCCAGCCGAGGGTCCATGACGCCTGGTCGGCCATCGTGCGCGCGCGCGCCATCTCGTCGAGCGTCTCGCGGGCGAGCACGCCGTCCTGCCCGGTGGCGAGGAAGTCTGCCCAGCGGGCCAGGTCGTCGACCGTCGACCAGAGCCAACCCATCGCAGCGACCGGGCCTTCCACGGCCGGGTCGGCCTCGACGGTCACGCGGTCGCTGTACGGGTCGACGTAGTAGCCGGTCGCGCTCGGCGGCTTCGCGTCGAACCCGGTGCGGGCGAGCCCGAGCGGCTCGAGCACGCGTGCCCGGAGCGCCGGCTCGTATTCCCCGTCGTTCCGCCGCGCGACGATCTCGCCGAGCAGCCCGAACGCGAGGTTCGAGTAGTGCCACGCCTCGCCGGGGCGAAGTACACGCTCCGTGTCCTCGAGCCCGCCCAGGAGCTCCTCCCGCGTCGGCGGCGTCATCGTCTCCCAGATCTCCCCGGGCGGCTCGCGCTGGAAGCCGCTCAGGTGCGACAGCGCATCGGCGACCGTCGGCCCCGGAGGCACCTCGGGAACGTGCGTCCGGAGAGGATCCTCGAGGTCCAGCACCATCGCGTCGCGCAGCTGGAGGATGCAGACCGCCGTGAACGTCTTCGTGATCGAGCCAATTCGGTAGGCGTGCTCCGGGGTCGCGTCCTCTCCGCTCTCGACGTCGGCCGACCCGAGCGCCGCACGCCACAGCACCTCGCCGTCGCGGAACGCCGCCGCGCTGACCGAGGGGATGCGCTGCTCGGACTGTGCGGTCGCGACCAGCCGGTCGAGCCGCTCGACGAGCCTCTCAGGCTGCGACACGAGCCCCGAGGGCCTGCGGCGCAAGCTCGATCGCGCGGTCGATCGCCTCGTCGTCGACGTCGAGGTGCGTCACCGCGCGAACGACCGTTGGATGGATCGTGGACGAGAGGCCGACGCCTGCGTCGCGCAGCCGCGCGAGCGCCTCGTCACGCCCGAGCCCGAGCGCTCCCACCTCGAGCTGGACGAAGTTCGTCTCGACCTGGCCGAGGTCGACGGGCAGCCCGGCCGCGTGCCAGCCTTCCGCAAGGCGCCGCGCGCGGGCGTGGTCCTCCGCCAGGCGGTCGACGTGGTGCTCGAGCGCGTAGACGCCGGCCGCGGCGACGATCCCCGCCTGACGCATCGCGCCGCCGAACAGGTGCTTCTCGCGCCAGGCGCGCTCGATTGCGTCGCGCGAGCCGGCGAGCAGGGCCCCGAGCGGGCAGCCCAGCCCCTTCGAGAGGCAGAGCGTGACGGTGTCGAAGAGGCGCCCGATCGTCGCGGCAGGCACGCCCGTCGCGACCGACGCGTTGAGGAGCCGCGCCCCGTCGAGGTGGGCGCGCATCCCACGCTCACGGGCCGAAGCGGTGACGACCTCGAGGTCGGCGAGCGGCCAGCAACGGCCGCCGGAGGAGTTGTGGGTGTCCTCGAGCGCGAGCACGGCCGGACGCTGGTCGGCCGACTTCGTGCTCGGGACGGTGACGGCTTCGAGGTCGGCCACGCCGAACCTGCCCCCGCGGCCCTCGATCGTCTCGACCATCAGCCCCGCGTGCGCCGCCGCACCGCCGTACTCGTAGACGACCACGTGCGCATTTCGCTCCGCGACCAGGACGTCACCGGGGCGCGAGTGCAGCTTCAGGGCGATCTGGTTCGCGAGCGTTGCGGTCGGGAGGAACAGCGCCGCCTCCTGACCGAGCAGCGCGGCCGCCCGCTCCTGCAGCGCGTTGACGGTCGGGTCCTCCCGGCGCTGTTCGTCTCCGACCTCCGCCGCGGCGATAGCGGCGCGCATCCCGGCGGTGGGACGCGTGGACGTGTCGGACCGGAGGTCGATCACGGCCGCACCCTATCGAGGCCGGGCCGGATCGAGACTAGGCCATGCCCCGGCCGCGGAGCAGGAATGCTTCCTCCGCCTCCCCACCGCCTGTGTGGATGCCGACCTCCATCTCGTACGTGCTCGTGATCTCCGCGCCGACGTCGCTCGCCGCCTCGGTCCGCGCGTTCGACGCGGCGACCCGGCTGCGCTCCATCGCGTCGAGCGTCTCCCAAAGCGTCATCGTGATGGCGTGGCGGCCGTCGCGCTCGACGAGGAAGAACGAGTCGACGAGCCCTTCGAGCTCGCGGACGTGATCGATGGCTGGCTGGAACGCGTCGATCGCCTCGGACGCGCGTCCCTCTTCGAGCTCGTACGTGGTCACACGCGCGAACATCCGAGCCTCCTCTGATCCGGGGGCGAGCCTCTGCCGGCTCCGTAGCGGGGTACCTTGCTCGCGTGGATCTGAAACATCTCGACGAGCGCGTCGCCGAGCTCGGCGAGCCCGCCTACCGGGCCCGCCAGGTCTGGGAATGGGCTGCCCGGGGCGCTGGCGGATACGACGCGATGACGAACGTCCCGCGGACGTTGCGCGAGGCGCTGGCGGCGGACGTCCCGTTCTCGACGCTCGTCCCCGAGATGGAGCAGCGGTCGCGCGACGGCACGGTGAAGACGCTCTTCCGGACGCACGACGGCCACCCCGTCGAGGCCGTGCTGATGCGGTACCGCGACGGCCGGCGCTCGATCTGCGTCTCGTCGCAGTCCGGCTGCCCGTTGACCTGCACCTTCTGCGCGACCGGGCAGATGGCGTTCGGGCGCAACCTCACCCCGTGGGAGATCCTCGACCAGGTGCTCCACTTCCGCCGGTCGGAGCCCGTGAACCACCTCGTCTTCATGGGGATGGGTGAGCCCTTCATGAACGTGGACGGCGTCCTGCAGGCGGCGCGACGACTCCCCGACGTCGGCATCACGCACCGGCGGACGACCGTCTCCACGGTGGGCTGGCTCCCCGGCCTGACGCGGTTCGTGGACGAGGTCGAGGAGCCGATCCGCCTCGCGCTCTCGCTGCACGCCGCCGACCCGAAGCTTCGGAGCGAGCTGATGCCGGTGAACGACCGCTATCCGCTCGCCGACGTCGTCGCGCTCTGCCGCACGCACTGGGAGCGCACCAACCGGCGCGTGTTCGTCGAGTACGTGATGCTCGCGGGCGTCAACGACGCGCCGGCTCAGGCGCGGCAGCTCGCCGGCCTCCTCGGCCGCGACGGCTTCAAGGTGAACCTCATCCCCTACAACCCGACGGGGATGTACGACGGCTCGTCCCGCGCCGCAATCGCCGCCTTCAAGGCCGAGCTCGACCGCGCCCGCGTCCCGGCCACCGTGCGCCTGACCCGCGGCCGCGACATCGCCGCCGCGTGCGGGCAGCTCGCGGCCCCGCCTCGTGGGCGCGCGCCGCGTGACGACCGGGCCATAGCGCTACGCGCCGCACGGCCGCACGGCGGCCTACGCCGACGTCCTACAGCCTGCGCACGGCGTCGCCGACGCGGACCGTGCCCGGCTCGGCGACACGGGTGTTGATCCCGCGCAGGTTGAGCGCACGGCCCTCGGGCGAGTTGAAGGCCTCGAGCATCTCGAGGCCGAAGCGCGCGGCGAACTTCTTGCAGCCCGTATGCGGCATCGGCCGTCACCTCGAGGACGGCGGACCCGACCGCGAGCCGCGTGCCCGGCGGGAGATTCTCGCCCGACAGGTCGAGGTCGACGTAGAGCTGATCGCCCGCGAGCGCCCAACGGTCGCGGTCACCCGCGGCGAGCGCGACAGCACGCGAGCCCATCACGGTGACCTGCGTATCGCGGTTCGCGGGGCGGCCGCCCGAGCGGCCGCGCACGGACCAGTTGTCGCCGACGAGCCCGTCCTCGAGGTCGAGCACTGCCTCGCCGACCACCTCGCGCTCGTCGACGGCGGGACGCCGGACGATCAACTCGACGAGGCCCGCGTCGCGCGGCGCCGCGCGCACCGTCTCGAGACGCGCCTCGAGGTCAGCCGGCGCGGCGTCGTGCTCGCTTGCAACAGACTGTTGCAAGCTCATCTCAGTCGGCCATCGTGGCGTGACGGCGCACAATCTGCCAGCGCGCGTCGCGGCGCGTCCAGATGTCCGTCACGTTCATCCGGTGGGTCAGGTCACGGCCGTCGAGCCGCGCCACCTGGCTGTAGCGCGACACCAGCACGGCCGTGTTCCCGTAGATCTCCGGGTCGATTTGCTCGTACGCGAACTCGTCGATCTCGTACGGGCCGGCGGCCGCCTCGAGGAACTCCTCGCGGTCGAGCTGGCCGGCGGCGCCCTGGAGCGTGAACTCGTCGGCGAGCAGCTCCTCCAGGCGGGTCACGTCGTGCTCGGAGACCGCGCGAGCGAGATCGTGGGCGAGCTCGATCAGCTCCTGCGAGACGGCGGTCGTCGTCATCCGGCCTCGATCCTAGATGATTGATTCCGGGTGGCCGTGACGTCCGGGGACGTCACCGACCGAGCAGGGTGGCCCGGCCGTGCCCCGGTTCGTACCCGAAGGTACGGGCCGGGTACGGACGGGAGGCCATGCGACGCGTCGGGGCGTCATCCGGTTCGCGGCCATCCGGAATCAATCATCTTCGATGAGGGCTTCTCGAACGCGTAGCGGACGACCGGCTCCTTCGCGGCCTTCACCTCGTCGAGCCGCCGGACGGGCCGCGTCAGCGGTGCGGCCTTCAGCGTCTCCGGCTCCGAGACGGCTTCCGCCGCGATCGAGCGCATGGCGTCGACGAACTCGTCGAGCCGCTCCCTCGTCTCCGTCTCGGTCGGCTCGATCATCAGCGCCTCTCCGACGACGAGCGGGAAGTAGATCGTGGGCGGGTGGATCCCGTGGTCCATCAGCCGCTTGGCGACGTCGAGCGCGGTGACCCCGTGCTCGCGCTTGAGGCTCCGCGCGGAGAGGACGAACTCGTGCATGCAGAGCCGGTCGTACGGCAGGTCGTAGACGTCCTTGAGCCGCGCGAGCAGGTAGTTCGCGTTGAGCACGGCCACCTCGGACATGTCTGCGAGCGCCGGTCCGTAGGCGCGCATGAACGCGTACGAGCGGACGAACACGCCGAACGGCCCCGCAAATCCGCGTACCCGGCCGATCGCCTTCGGCCGGTCGTGGTCGAGCCGGAACGCGTCGCCATCGCGGACGACGAGCGGTGCGGGCAGAAACGGCTCGATCTCCGCGCGCACCGCGACCGGCCCGCCACCGGGGCCACCGCCGCCGTGCGGCTGCGAGAACGTCTTGTGAAGGTTGTAGTGGACGATGTCGAACCCCATGTCGCCGGGTCGCGAGCGCCCGACGACGGCATTCAGGTTCGCGCCGTCGTAGTAGAGGAGCGCGCCGCGAGAATGGAAGATCTCGGCCACCTGCTGGATTCCCTCGTCGAACAGCCCGAGCGTCGACGGGTTCGTCAGCATCAGCCCCGCCGTTCGGTCGTCGACCTTGGCGCGCAGGTCGTCGAGGTCGAGGTTGCCGCGGTCCGTCGTCGCCACCTTCTCGAGCTCGAAGCCGGCCATCGTCACGCTCGCCGGGTTGGTGCCGTGCGCCGTGTCGGCCGTGATGATCACGTTCCGCCCCGGCTCGCCGCGATCGGCGAACCCGGCGCGCATGAGCATCAGACCGGTCAGCTCGCCCTGCGAGCCGGCCGCCGGCTGTAGCGTCACCGCGGGGAGCCCGGCCACCTCCGCGAGGATCTGCTGGAGCACCCACATCAGCTCGAGTGCGCCCTGGGCGCCCTCGTCCTCCTGCAGCGGGTGCAGGTCGCGGAAGCCCGGCAGAGCGACGACGCGCTCGTTGACCCGCGGGTTGTGCTTCATCGTGCACGACCCGAGCGGATAGAAGCCCGTGTCGATGCCGAAGTTGCGGTCGGCGAGCTCGGTGAAGTGACGCACGATCTCGTTCTCGGGGACCTCGGGCAGCCGCGGCGGCGCCTCGCGCCTGAGCCCCGCCGGGATCTCGGGCACGGGCAGGTCGTACGACGGCACCCGCCCGGCGCGCCGCCCGGGCCGGGACTTCTCGTAGATCAGCTCCACTAGCCCGCCACCTCCGCGAGCACCTCGGCCAGGCGGTCGACGTCGGCGGGCGTGCGCTTCTCGGTGAGCGCAACCAGCAGAACGTCGTCGAGCCCGGGGTAGTCCCTCCCCAGCGGGTAGCCGGGGTGGACGCCGCGCTCGCGGGCGCGGGTGACGACGTCGCGCGCGGGGATCGGCGTGCGGAACGCGACCTCCTTGAAGGTCGGCCGCTCGAACGCGACCGGCAGGCCGACCCGCTCCTTCGCATAGGCGGCGAGCGCGGTGCAGGTCTCCCCCAGCTCGCGGAGCCCTTCCGGGCCGAGCCAGCAGAGCGTGATCAGGCCCGCCAATGCGAGGAGCGTCTGATTCGTCGTGATGTTCGACGTGGCCTTCTCGCGGCGGATGTGCTGCTCTCGCGTCTGCAGCGTCAGGACGAAGCCGCGCCTGCCCTCGAGGTCCGTCGTCTCGCCGACGATCCGTCCGGGCATCCGCCGGATGAACTCGTTGCGCGCCGCGAGGAACCCGTAGTGCGGGCCGCCGTAGGACTGGTAGTTGCCGATCGACTGGCCCTCGCCTATCGCCATCGCGCAGCCGTAGTTGCCGGGCGCCTCGAGCAGGCCGAGCGACGCGAGGTCGACGTGGGCGACGGGAAGCGCGCCGGCGTCCGTCGCCGCGGCGGCCAGCTCGGGCGCGGGCTCGAGGCAGCCGAAGGCATTGGGCTGCTGGAAGATCACCAGGGCTGCGTCCTGCGCAGCGTCACCGAGGGCAGCCGGGTCCGTCGTGCCGCCGTCGTGCGGCACCTCGACGACGTCCATGCCGAAGCCCGGGGCGTACGTCTTCACCACCTGGCGCACCTGCGGGTTGAGCGTCTCGACGAGGACGACCTTCGAGCGGCCGGTGCGATGGCGGGCGATGAAGCACGCGTCGGCGGCGACGGTGGTGCCGTCGTAACCCGAGGCGTTCGACACGTCCATCGCCGTGAGCTCGCAGATCGCGGTCTGGTACTCGAAGATCGCCTGCAGGACGCCCTGGCTCATCTCGGGCTGGTACGGCGTGTACGCCGTCAGGAACTCGCCGCGCGAGAGAAAGGCGTCGGCGATCGCGGGAACGTAGTGGTCGTAGATCCCCATGCCGAGGAAGCTCAGCTCGCGCGACGTGTCCGCGTTGCGCGCGGCGAGCTCCTCGAGGTGCCGCACGAGCGCCGCTTCGGGCAACGCCTCGGGCACGTCGAGCGCGCGGTCGAAGCGCACTCCCTCCGGGATCTGCTCGAAGAGCTCGTCGATCGATGCGACGCCGATCGCGTCGAGCATCGCCTCACGGTCGGCCTCGGTGAGCGACAGGTATCCGGCAGTGCTCATTGCTCAGAGCTCGGCGATGTGCGCCCTGTAGCCCGCCGCGTCCATCAGCTGGTCGGCCTCACCGGGGTCGGAGAGCCTGATCCGGACGAGCCAGCCCTCGCCGTACGGGTCGGCGTTCACGGTCTCGGGCTCGTCGACCGCCTTCTGGTTCACCGCGAGCACCTCGCCGGAGAGCGGCGCGACGACGTCGGACACCGCCTTGACCGACTCCACCTCGGCGTACGATTCGTCCTTCACCAGCTGGGCACCGACCTCCGGACCGTCGAAGAGCACGAGCTCGCCGAGCGAGTCCTGCGCGTACCAGGTGATGCCGAGCACGGCCTCGTCGCCGTCCACCCGGGCCCAGTCGTGCTCCGGGTGGTACCGGAGATCGTCGGGGTAGCTCTCGGTCGCCACTAGCTCTCCTTCCGGTAGATCGGCTTCTTCACGACCCGGGCGCGCCGGGGCTTCCCACGCACGTCGATCAGGAGCTCCGTGTCCGGCGCCGCCTGCGCGGCCGGGACGTACCCCATGCCGATCCCGACGTCGAGCGACGGGGACTGCGTGCCGGAGGTGACCTCGCCCCCGCCCTCGATCGCCATGCCGGGGCGCGGGATCGCCTTCTCCTCCATCACGAACGCAACGAGCCTGCGCTCCGGTCCATCCTCCTTGACTCGACGGAGGACGTCGGCGCCTGTGAACTCCGTGTCGAGCGCGCACGTCCAGGCGAGCCCGGCCGAGATCGCGTCCATGTCCTGCGTGATGTCGTTGCCGTGGAGCGGGTAGCAGACCTCGAGGCGCAGCGTGTCCCGCGCGCCGAGACCGGCCGGCACGACCCCCCGGGCGAGCACCGCGTCCCAGAGCTCCACGGCGTCGTCGTCGGCGCAGAGGAGCTCGACGCCCTGCTCGCCCGTGTAGCCGGTGCGGCAGACCAGCACCTCGACGCCGTCGATCTCGCCCATCGTGTGCGTGAACGCGGGCGCACCGTCGAGGCCGAGCCGCTCGAGCGAGCGAGGCCCCTGCACCGCGACGAGCGCGTAGTCGTCGGATGCGTCACGCACCTCCGTCCCGCGCGCCTCCCGTTCCTTCAGCCAGGTGTACGCAGACTCTCTGTTTCCTGCATTGACGACGAGAAGGTAGTGGCCGTGGCTCATCCGGTAGACGATCAGATCGTCGACGATCCCCCCGCGCTCGTTCGTGAGGAGCGTGTACTGGGCCTCGCCGTCGCCGATCCTGTCGATGTCGTTCGAGAGCATCGACTGGAGATACTCGGCGCTCGCCGGTCCCTCGACGTGCAACTGCCCCATGTGGGAGACGTCAAAGGCGCCCGCGTCCGAGCGAACCGCGCGATGCTCGGGGATGACGCCGGCGTACTGGACGGGCATCTCCCACCCGGCGAAGGGCACCATGCGCGCCCCGGCCGCGACGTGGCGTTCGTGGAGCGGCGTTCGGCGCAGGGTGGCGCTCACGGCCGCGACAATAGCCGGTTGCGCGCCCCGGTCAGTCGCGGAGGAAGCTCGGAACGTCGATCTCGGTCTCGTCCGCGCGCGGGCGCGGGTCGAAGCTCGGGACGGCCGATTCGGACGATGTCCCCGCCGCGGCGGCCGTCGCCGGGTCGACGCGCTTGCGCCGCGGGCGCCCACCTCCGAAGCCGGTGGCGATCACCGTCACGCGTACGTCCTCGCCGAGCGTCTCGTCGATGACGGCGCCGAAGATCACGTTCGCGTTCGGGTCGGCGTGACCGGTCACGACCTCGGCCGCCTCGTTCACCTCGAAGAGGCCGGTGTCGGACGGGCCGGTGATGTTGAGCAGCACGCCGGTTGCCCCGTCGAGCGTCGTCTCGAGGAGCGGAGACGACACCGCCGCATTCGCTGCGGCCGCGGCACGGCCCTCGCCGCGCGCCATGCCGATACCCATCAGCGCCGAGCCGGCGTCGCGCATGATCGTGCGGACGTCGGCGAAGTCGAGGTTCACGAGGCCGGGGACGGTGATCAGGTCGGTGATGCCCTGCACGCCCTGGCGGAGGATGTCGTCGGCCATGCGGAACGACTCGAGAATCGGCGTCGTCTTCTCGACGACCTGGAGCAGACGGTCGTTCTCGATGACGATCAGCGTGTCGACCCGGTCGCGGAGGTTCTGGATCCCGGAGTCGGCCTGATCGGCGCGCCGGCGACCCTCGAAGGCGAACGGCTTCGTCACGACGCCCACGGTCAGCGCCTCGAGCTCGCGGCCCAGCTCGGCGACGACGGGCGCGGCGCCCGTGCCGGTGCCGCCACCCTCGCCCGCGGTGACGAAGATCATGTCGGCGCCCTTGAGCGCCTCCTTCAGCTCGTCGCGGCTCTCCTGGCGCGGCGGCGAGACCCACCTCGGGGTTCGCGCCGGCGCCGAGGCCGCGGGTCGCCTTCGAGCCGATGTGGATCTTGACGTCGGCGTCCGTGTCGAGCAGCGCCTGCGCGTCTGTGTTGACGGCGATGAACTCGACGCCGGTGAGACCGGACTCGACCATGCGGTTGACCGCGTTCGTCCCGCCGCCGCCGACGCCGACGACCTTGATCACTGCGAGGTAGTTGCCGTTCTGGGTGCTCATCTCGACCTGCCTGAGGGTCAAGCTCTCATCGAGCTACGGGTGGGCCTGGAACCCCGGATTCGGAGCCAGCGTACGGACTCCTTGTCGACATTGTCAACGCAACCCTCAAGCCCCGCTGGAGGTCGGAGTCTCGACCTCTACTGGAGAGTCGAGGGTCGTCGCCCCCGCAACGGGACGATCCGGGACGCTCACGTCCAGGTAGCCGGATCCCGCTGGCAGGACGCGGAGGACGCGATCGGCGACCGCGAGCTTCAGGTCGACCTCCCGCGCGTCGCCGAGCCGGAGCTCGAGCCCCGAGCGGAGCCGAAGGGTCAACCCGTCGGTCGTCCGCACCGAGACGACGCGGCTCGGGAAGTGGATGCCCGCGAGCGGGGCGACGGCACGGACGGCGGTGTGGAGGTCGCCCTCGACGAACGCACCGGGGTCGAGCCGGATCTCCTTCGCCACCCAGATGCGCGCGAGGTCCGGCTTCACCTTCCGGTCGACGCGCGCCATCACGCGGCCGCGTTGCGAGACGACGAACGATGTCGCGCCCTGGCGGACGACTGCCACGGGTCGCTCGGGGACGACCACGACCCTGAGCGCGTGCGGATACGCGCGGTCGAAGCGCACGGAGGCGACCGTCGGCAAGGCGGCGACGTCGACCCGGGCCGCGTCGAGGTCGAGACCGAAGAGGCTCGTCCCCTCGCGGTCGCGAAGCGCCCGTTCGACCTGCCGCTCGACGCTCGGGCCGGCGCCGGTCACCTCGATCGAGCGGACGGCGAAGAGCGTGGTCTCGCGCGCGAGAACGAGGGCGAGGAGCACGCCGCCGAGGACGGCGAAGCCGACGAGCAGCGAGCGGCCGGAGGGGACGAAGGGCGCTAGCTCGAGGCGATCGCCGGAAGCCGCACGCGGAAACGGGACGACGACGCTCGCCGACCGCGTGCGGGGGCGCGCTTTGCGCCCTGGTCGTCCCCTGCCGGCCACCGCCTCCTGTTCTGCGCGGCGGGGGCGCTTTCCTGGGCTGCTCGGTCAGGTGCCCGACGGCGCCAGACCCCACAGCACGACCTCGTGCTCGAGCTCGACGCCGTACGCTTCGCGCGCCCGCCGTCGCGCCTCCGCCATCAGCGCGAGGCAGTCCGCGCTCGTCGCTCCGTCGGCGTTCTCGATGAAGTTCGCGTGCCGCGGGGAGATGACGGCGCCGCCGATCCGGTGCCCCTTCAGCCCGCAGAGCTCGATCATCCGGCCGGCGCCGAGCTCGCCGGCGGGGTTCTTGAAGACCGAGCCGAAGGTGCGCTTGTTCGTCGGCTGCGTCGCCTTGCGCCGCGCGACGAGCTCGGCGATCTCGGCCTTGATCTCCTCGACCGGCCGCGGCGACAGCCGGTACTCGACCCGCGCGACGACCTGGCCGGGTCGGAGCTCGGAGTGCCGGTAGGAGAGGCCGAGCTCGGCGGGCGTCAGCCAGCTCGCTCCCGGCGGCGGAAACGACGAGCGCGCGCTCGAGGATCGCCGACCAGTCCGACCCGTACGCGCCGGCGTTCATCCGCACGCCGCCGCCGGCCGTGCCCGGGATCGCGCACGCGAACTCGAGGCCGCCGAGGCCCGCGGCCCGTGCGCGGTGCAGGCAGACCGCGTTCGTCGCACCGCCGCCGGCGCGCAGAAGGTCCCCGTCGACCTCGACCGCCGCGAGGTCGCCCGCGAGGCGGAGGACGAGCGCGTCGACACCGTCGTCCGCCGCGAGCAGGTTCGAGCCGAGCCCGACCGCGACGACGGGCACATCGCGCTCGCCCGCCCACGCGAGCGCCTCCTCGAGCTCGGCGAGCGACTCCGGCCGCGCGAACGCGGCCGCCGGCCCGCCGGTCCCGATCGTCGTCAGACGGGACAGCGGATATCCGGAGACGACCTCCACCGCTCTCTAGGTCTTCCCGACGGAGTCGGGAAGCCCCTCGACGATCGCCCGCGCCGCCCGCCACGGCTCCCCCACCCCGAGCGTCAGGACCACGTCGCCTTCCCGGACGAGCCGGAGCGCGAGGAACGCCGCGTCGTCGAGCGTCGGCGCCCAGACGCGCCGCGTCGGGTCCGGAACGGCATCGAGGACGAGGCGGCCGGTCACGCCTTCCCTCGGTGCGTCGCGGCGGCCGACGAAGTCGGTCACGATCGCGACGTCCGCGAGCCCGAGCGCCTCGCCGAGCTCGCGGTGGAGATGGCGCGTCCGCTCGACGACGTGCGGGACGTAGAGCGCGACGAGGCGGCCGCGCGCCTGCGCGGTCTCGGCCCGCGCCGTCTCGAGCGCCGCGCGGAGCTCGGTCGGGTTGTGGCCGTAGTCGTCGACCACCGTGACGCCGCCGCGCTGGCCGACGAGCTGGAAGCGCCGGTCGGTGCCCGCGAACCGCGAAAGGGCGGCCTCCGCCTCCGCTCGCTCGACGCCGACGCGGACGAGAGCCTCGAGCGCGGCCGCGGCGTTCCTCCGGTTGTGCTCCCCCGGGACGGCGAGTGCGAAGTCGACGCGGCTCGAGCTCCGACCCGCGCACGACGTCCGGCACCTCTGCGAGCCACGCGTCGATCGTCTCCGCGAGCTCCGCGGTCGAGCCGTATGCCGCGTGATGGTCGAGCTCGACGTTCGTCACGACCGCGACCCGCGGCCGCAGCGCGAAGGCGGAGCGGTCGGACTCGTCGCCCTCGACGACGAGCCAGCCCGAGCCCGGCGCCGGCGTTGCCGCCGAGCTGCGGTACCACGCCGCCGACGATCCACGCCGGGTCGTCGCCCGTCTCGCGGAGCGCGTACGCGATCATCGCCGCGGTCGTCGTCTTGCCGTGCGCGCCGGTGACGACGATCGACGGGCGCGCGGCGACGAGCTCGGCGAGGAACGCGGCGCGCGGCGTGCCGTCGCAGCGGTCGAGGTGCGCGGTCGAGACGATCGCCTCGAAGCCTTCGGGCGGCCGCGGCTCGCCGCCGAGGTCGACGCTCGATGCCTTCGAGCGTCTCGGTGAAGATCGTCTCCCGCGCGTCCCACCCGCGCACCTCCGCTCCGAAGGCGCGGGCGACGTTCGCGTAGGCGGACATCCCCGAGCCCCCGATCCCGACGAAGTACAGCCGGCGTCCCTCGAGAGGCTTGTGCCGACTCACCACGAGCTCACCGTCCGCCCCGGGCGAGCGCGACGAGCTGGTCGGCGATCTCGTCCGCCGCGTCCGGCCGGGCGAGCGCGAGCATGGACTCGCGCATCGCCGCGAGCCGCGCGGCGTCGGCGAGCAGCTCGGCGACGAGCGCGGGGACGCGGTCGACCTCTGCGTCGGGGACGACGACGGCGCCTCCCCCGCGCTCGAAGTGGCGGGCGTTGAGCGTCTGGTGGTCCGCGGTCGCGTACGGGTACGGGACGAGGATCGCGGGCGTCCCCGCCGCGGCGAGCTCCCACACCGTTCCCCCCGCGCGCGACACGGCGAGATCGGCCGCGGCGAGCGCCTCTCCGAAGTGGTCGGTCTGGGCGAGCAGGACGTACCCGGGGCGATCGACGCGCGGCCGCAGCGACTCGTAGTCCCGCTCGCCGCAGACATGGAGGACCGCAGGCCCGCCGGCACCCCACGCGGCGACCGCCATCTCGTTGAGCGAGCGCGCGCCGGCGAGCGCGCCGAAGACCGCGACGACCGGCCCCTCCGGCGGAAGGCCGAAGCGACGCCGGCCCTCCTCGCGGCCGGCGCCGCGGTGCGCGATCGGGATCGGTCGCCCGACGACCCGCACCTTCTCGCCGTCGCGGCCCGGGATCTCGTATGCGAGGAACAGCCGCCGTGCGAACGGCGCCGCAAGCCGGTTCGCGAGCCCGAGGTGCGCGTCCGCCTCGGTCAGCGCCGCGGGGATCCCGCGGAGGCGCGCGGCGAGCACCATCGGCCCGGCGACGTAGCCGCCCGCGCCGAGGACGACGTCGGGACGGCGCCGGGCGAGGATCCGCAGGCAGTGGGCGGGCGCGGCCGACGCGCGCCAGGCGGCCCGGAGCTGCGCGGGGCTCGGCTTGCGCGGCAGGCCGGAGACGGGGAAGGTGTCGAGCGGGAAGCCCGCCTCAGGCACCAGCTGCGACTCGACGCGGTCCGGAGTGCCGGCGAAGGTCACCGTCAGTCCGCGTTCGCGGAGCGCTTCCCCGACTGCGAGAGCGGGTCTGACGTGACCGGCTGTTCCCCCGGCCGCGATCACGCACGCGAGCTTCGACGACGCGCTCATTCACCGCGATGTTAAGGAGCACTCCGACGCAGCAGAGCAGCACCAGGAGCGACGAGCCCCCGTACGAGACGAACGGCAGCGGGATCCCGGTCAGCGGCGCGATGCCGAGGACGGCCGCGAGGTTCACCGCGGCCTGCCCGCAGATCAGCGTCGTGATACCCGCCGCCAGCCGCTTGCCGAAGGGATCGCGGCACTGCAGCGCGACCCGGAAGCCGGCCCAGGCGAAGACGGCGAACGCGGCGATGACGAGCGACGAGCCGACGAACCCGAGCTCCTCGCCGACGACCGCGAAGATCATGTCGGTGTGCGCCTCGGGCAGGAAGTTGACCTTCTGGATCCCCTGACCCGAGACCCTCGCCGGTGATCCCGCCCGAGCCCATCCCGATGATCGCCTGGACGTTCTGGAAGCCCGCGCCCTGCGCGTCCTTCCACGGGTCGAGGAAGCTGAAGAGCCGTTCGCGCCGGTACGGCTCCATCCAGATCGCGAGCAGGCCGGCGCCGAGGGCGAGCGTCGTCGCGAGCGCGAACAGCCGCACCGGCACGCCCGAGACGAGGAGGATCCCGGCGATCATCACGAAGAGCGCGATCGTCGTGCCGAGGTCGGGCTCGATCACGATCAGGCCGCCGAAGAGGGCGACGACGATCCCCACCGGCTTGAGGAGCTCCCCGAGCGTGCTCGGGGTCGGGCGCCGCGAGAGGACGGCGCAGGCCCAGACCAGCACCGCGAGCTTCGCGATCTCGGCGGGCTGGATGCTGATCGGCCCGACGAGGAACCAGCGCTGCGCGCCGTTGATCGACGGCGCGACCGCCAGCACGGCGACGCAGCCGACGAACGCGACGGCGAGGAGCAGCGGCGCGAGCGGCCGGAGCGCGTGGTAGTCGACCCGGGTGAAGATCGCCAGGAGGACGAGCCCCGCGCCGGCGTAGAGGCCCTGCTTGATCAGGAACCGCATCGGATCGCCCTCGCCGAGCGCGGCCGACGCGGAGGTCGCGCTGAAGACCATCACGAGCCCGAACGCGACGAGCCCGAGCGTGACGAGGATCAGGAGCCGCTGCTCGAGCTGGCCTTGGTCCGCGCGCCGTCTGGTCCCCACCCCCGGAGGTTCTCCACGAGACGGCGGAATTCCTGCCCACGGTGCTCGAAGCTCGTGAACTGGTCGAAGGAGGCGCACGCCGGGGAGAGGAGGACGACGTCGCCGAGGTGCGGCGGCTTGCGCCGCCGCACCTAGACCCCGTTCGAGCGTTTCCGAGACGACGTACTCGACTGCCGCTACGTCGAGCGCCGCGGCGAGATCGTCGACCGCTTCTCCGATCAGATAGGCGCGGTCGCCCGAGCTCGAACGCCGCGGCGAGCGCGTCGTAGGGCTCCGCCTTGCCGCGGCCGCCGAGGATCACGTGCTTGCGGCGGCCCGGGAACGACGCGAGCGCGCGGAGCGCGGCCGCCGCGTTGGTCGCCTTCGAGTCGTTGACGTAGAGGACGCCGTCGATCGTCGCGATCTCCTCGATCCGGTGCGCGACGCCCGGCAAACGTCCGGAGGGCCTCGGCGATGGCGTCGTCGGAAACCCCGACGGCGCGCGCCGCGGCGGTCGCGGCCGCCGCGTTCTCGCGGTTGTGCGCGCCCGGGATCCGCGGCTCGGCCGGCAGTGGATCGTCGGCGCGCGAACTCGACCCGCCGCGCGTCTCCGGGCACCGGGCCGAACCCGCGCGGCACGACCGCGACGTCGTCGGCCTCCTGGCGCTCGAAGGCGCGGAGCTTCGCGGCTGCGTACGCGTCGAACGACCCGTGGCGGTCGAGGTGGTCCGGCTCGAGGTTGGTGAGAACGGCGACCGCGGGGGCGCAGCGTCTCGACGTCCTCGAGCTGGAAGGAGGAGAGCTCGCACACGACCCACGCGCCGTCGTCGACGGCGCCGACGAGCGACGTCAGCGGCCTGCCGATGTTCCCCGCGACCTCGACGGTCACGCCGCCGGCCTCGAGGATCGCGCCGAGCAGCGCGGTCGTCGTCGTCTTCCCGTTCGTCCCCGTGACGCCGAGCAGCGGGTTCGGCAGGAGGCGGGCGCCGAGCTCGATCTCGGAGATCACCGGGATGCCCCGCGCGCGGGCCGAGGCGACGGGTAGAGCTTCGGCCGGCACGCCCGGGCTCTTCACCACGAGCCCGACGCCGTCGAGCAGCTCGTCGCGCCACGTGCCGAGGTGGACGTCGGCCTCGACGGCGTCGACGTCCGCGGTGGGATCCGCGTCGTAGGCGACGACCTCGACGCCGCGCCCGTGAAGAGCGGGGACTGCCGCCCGCCCCGACCGCGCGAGCCCGACGACGAGAGCACGGGCGGGAAGCGTCACGCGGCAATCGTAGGCTCACGCGCGCTGCGCGATGACGACGCCGCAGATGATCGCCGCGCCCCCGAGCGCGATCACGGGCGTCACGTGGTCGCCGAGAACTACGACGGCGAGCGCGAATCCCGAGAGCGGCTGCAGGAACTGGAGCGTCGCGATGCGCTGGATGCCGCCGCGGTCGAGCGCCCAGTACCAGCCGATGTACCCGACGACGGACGTGACGGCGGCGAGGACCGCAACCGCCCCCCACGCTTTCCACCCCGCGTCCGGCAAGCCGTCTCGACCGAGGAGCGCGACGGCGAGCGGGGAGAGGACGACCGCGCCGAGCACGACGCCCCAGTACGTCGCGGCGGAGCTCGGCACGCCGCGCGGCGGTAGCAGCGCCCCTGCGACGTAGCCCGCCGAGACGACGAGCGCGGCGGCCAGGACGAGCAGGTCGCCGGTCAGCGTTACGTCGCCGTCGCCGCTCCCGCGCCCGGCGATCAGGACGACCTCGCCCGCCAGTGCAACCGCGCAGCCGACGACCCACGCCCGACCCGGGCGGCGGCGCGCGGCGAGGCTCGCGTAGATCCCGGTGAAGATCGGCAGCGCCGCGAGGATCATCACCCCGTGCAGGCCCGACGTGCGCTCCTGGCCGATCGTGTAGACGACCGGGAAGACGACGAAGCCCGCGAGCCCGGAGACGGCCAGGAGCCGCCGCGTCGTCGGGGTTCGCGGCACCGGCGAGCGCGCGTATGCCACGAGCGGCACGGCAAGCAACCCCGCGAGAACCGTGCGGAGCGTCGCGACGACCAGCGGCTCGAGGTCCTCCAGGGCGATGCGGGTCATGATCGGCGTCGCGCCCCACACGACCATCACGAGCACCGCGACGACGACGGGCATCGTCGCGATCCTGGACCGTCCTGCCGAAACCAGCGCGGAGGCGCCCTTCACGTCCCGGCTCATCCGTGACCCGCGGTCTGCCGCCGAAGGCCGGCTTTGCCGGCCGGGAGGCGAGGCTTCGAGTGATCCGTGCACGACCCAGAAGAAGGGGGCCGGCGGGGAAACCTGGTTTCCCCCGCCCTTTCAGAGCTGGAACCGCAGGTAGTAGCGGTAGTAGAGGACGAAGCCGATCGCGCAGAGGATCGCGCCGACGATCCAGAAGCGCACCATGATCTTCGTCTCCGACCACGCCTTCATCTCGAAGTGGTGATGGATCGGAACTATCAAGAAGACGCGCTTGCCCGTCCGCTTGAAGGTCGCGATCTGGATGATCCACGTCACCGCCTCGAGCAGGAACACGCCGCCGATGAAGACGAGCAGCACCTCGGTCTCCGTGAGGATCGCGAGCGTCGCGATCGCGCCACCGAGCGCCATCGAGCCGGTGTCCCCCATGAACACCTCGGCCGGGAACGCGTTGAACCAGAGAAAGCCGATCACGCCGCCGATCAGGGCGGCCGCGACGATCGCGAGGTCCAGGTACTGCTCGCTGCGGTTGGCGACGACGTCCGCGCTGCGAATCCAGTCGATCGAGGCGATCGCAAGCAGCGTGGTCAGCGAGACCGCGCAGGTCCCCGCGGCGAGACCGTCGATCCCGTCGGTGAGATTCACGCTGTTTGACGTGCCGGCGATCACGAGGAAGAGGAACGGGAAGTAGAGCCAGTGCAGATCGACGTTGACGTCGACGAGCGGGAAGTAGATCTCGGTGTCCATGTAGCCGATCTGCGTCGTCGCCCAGCCGACGCCGGCGGTGATCAGGAGCAGGCCGAGCATCTTCCAGCGTCCCTTGAGGCCGAGCGAGCGGCGCCTGCGCACCTTGAGAAAGTCGTCGCCGAAGCCGAGCAGCGCGCAGCCGAGCGTCGCGAGCAGCACGGTCAGCCCGGGGAGCGTGTAGAGCGAGACGATCAGCGCGGGCACGAACGCAGCGACGATGATCAGCAGGCCGCCCATCGTCGGGGTGCCCTGCTTGGCCATGTGATGCGCAGGGCCCTCGGCACGGATCTGCTGGCCGATCGAGCGCCGGCGCAGCCACTCGATGAACTGGGGGCCCACGGCGACGGCGATCACCATCGCGACGAGGCCGGCGATCAGGACCCTCACCATGCGAGGGAGTGTTTCTGAATCAGGTCGGGGATGCCTTCGAGACCGACAGCGCGAGACCCCTTGACGAGGACGGCGTCTCCCGGCCGCAGAACTGCCGCGATCGGGTCGAAAGCCGCGGCGTCCGGCACGGCGATGCCGCTCTCGAGCCCCGCGAGGTAGCCGCGAGCCTCGTCCCCGACCGCGACCACGACCTCGATCCCCAGCTCGCCGAGCAGCGAGGCGATCTCGGCGTGGAAGCGCTCGCTGTCCGCGCCGAGCTCGGCCATCTGGCCGAGGATCGCGACGCGCCGCCGCTCGCCCGCGCGTTCGGCGAGGTCGACGAGCGCCGCGCGCATCGAAACGGGGTTCGCGTTGTAGGCATCGTTGATGACGAGCCCGCCTCCGGGAAGGTCGCGGATCTCTCCACGCCAGGGGCTGAGGCTGATCGCCGCCGCGCCCTCCCGTGCCCGCTCGAGCGGGAGCCCGAGCGCCTCGTAGGCGGTCAGCGCGGCGAGGACGTTCTCCGCGAGGTGGCGCTGCGTGAACGGCAGCTCGAGCCGAACCTCGCGGCCGCCGACCGGAAACACCCACGTGTCGCCGTCCCGCCGGACGGATCCGCGGTCGAAGCGGCGGACGTCGACCCCGCCGCCGAGAAACGGCTCGAGGAGCGGCTCGTCGGCGGGGACCACGGCGATCCCGCCCGCGGGCAGCGCCTCGACCGCCTCGGCGTTCGCGCGGGCGACGTCGGCGACGCCCCCCACGAGCTCGAGGTGCTCCGGCCCGATCGACGTCACGAGCGCGAGTGTCGGTCGCGCGACCTCGCAGAGCTCCGCGATCTGTCCGAGCCCCCGCATGCCCATCTCGGTGACGAGCACCCGTGTCTCCGGTTCGAGGCGGAGAACGGTGAGCGGGAGACCGAGCTCGTTGTTCCTGCTCGCGAGAGCGGCGACGGTCGGCGTGACCGCGGCGCACAGTGCCGCGAGCGCGTCCTTCGTCGTCGTCTTCCCGGTCGAGCCGACCACCGCGACGACCTGGGCGCTCGACCGGTCGCGGACGAGGCGCGCGAGCGCGGCGAGCGCCGCGTCCTGGTCGCGCGGGACGAGGGTGCCGGCCCCGGCGGCGAGCGCGTCCTCGACGTACCCCACGCCCGTGTTGAGAGCGACGAACAGGTCGCCGGGCCGCGCGTCGCGCGAATCGTCGTGGACGCGCCGCACGACCCGGTCCGCGGGCGCGCCGCGGAGCTCTCCGAGCCCGAGCGCCTCGATCTCGCTCCACGCGAGCGGAATCACCCGCCCGCGCCTCGGAGCGCTGCCCGCGCCACCTCGCGGTCGTCGAAGGGGTGGACGACGCCGGCGATCTCCTGCCCCTGCTCGTGCCCCTTGCCGGCGATCACGACGACGTCACCCGCCCCGGCCCCTCCGATCGCCGACTGGATCGCGGAGCGGCGGTCGAGGTCCACCTCCACCTCCGTCCCGGCCCCCTGGAGGATCGCCTCGACGATCGCGAGTGGCCCCTCGGAGCGCGGGTTGTCGCTCGTCACCACGATGCGGTCCGCGAGCTCCTGCGCCACCTGGCCCATCAGGGGACGCTTGTCGCGGTCGCGGTCGCCTCCCGCGCCGAACACCACGACGAGGCGGCCTTCGCCGAGCTGGCGTGCGGCGCGTAGGACAGTCGCGAGCGCGTCCGGCGTGTGCGCGTAGTCCACGACGACGGCGAAATCCTGCCCCTCGTCGATCGCCTCGAATCGCCCCGGGACGCCGCTCACCGCCCGCACACCTTCCGCGATCGCGTCCTCTTCCACGTCGAGGAGCAGCGCCGACGCGACCGCGGCGAGGACGTTCTCGACGTTGAAGACGCCGAGCAAGCGGGTCTCGATCGGGATCCCGGCTGCGGCGAACGTCGAGCCGCGCGGGCCGAGCTCGAGGCCGTCGGCGCGCACCTCGGCCTCGGGCCGCAGGCCGAAGGTGACGAGCGGCGCGCGGTGCGCGCCCGCGAGCTCGTCGGCGAGGCGGCGGCCCTGAGGGTCGCCCACGTTCACCGCCGCGGGCGGCGGCGCGACACCGGTGAAGAGACGGCGCTTGGCCTGGAAGTACTCCTCCATGTCGCCGTGGAGGTCGAGGTGATCCTGGCTCAGGTTCGTGAACGCGAGCGCGTCGAAGCGCACCCGGTCGAGCCGCCGGTAGTGCGAGCCGTGGGACGAGGCCTCGATCACGACCGCCTGGTCGCCCGCGTCGGCCATCTCGCGGAAGAGACGCTGGAGGTCGATCGCCTCGGGCGTCGTGTGCGGCGCGGGGCGCGTGTCCCCGCCGACGAGCCATTCGACCGTGCCCACCATCCCCGTCCGGCTTCCCTCCGTCTCGAGGATCGAGCGCAGGAGGTGGGCGGTCGTGGTCTTCCCGTTCGTGCCGGTGACGCCCGCGACCGTGAGCCGCTCGGTCGGCGCACCGTAGAACGCGTCCGCCGCGACGGCCATCGCGGCGCGCGAAGACTCGACGACGAGCTGCGGCACGGCGACGTCCACCGGATGCTCGACGACGAGCGCGGCGGCCCCGGCGGCGACGGCGCCGGCGGCGAGCTCGTGCCCGTCCACCCGCGCTCCGGGCACGCAGAAGAACAGCGTGCCCTCGCGAACGCGGCGCGTGTCGTACGTGAGGTCCGAGATGTCGACGGCCCGTCGTCCGATCACGTCGCCCGGCGCGAGCGCGCGAATCAGCGCGTCGAGCTCCATCAGCGCGATAGTAGTGGCGCCTACTGCGCCGAGACCGAGGTGGCAGCCTTGAGCTCGGGCGCGTCCGGCGGCACCTCGAGGTACTGCAGCGCGAACCGCGCGAGGTCGCGAAAGATCGGCGCCGCGACGACGCCGCCGAAGATCTGCCCGTGCGGCTCGTCGACCATCACCAGGATCGCGAGGCGCGGCTTGCGCGCCGGGACGAGGCCGACGAACGACGCGACGTACTTCGAGACGTACCTGCCGTTCTCCACCTTGTTGGCGGTGCCCGTCTTCCCGGCGACCGTGTAGCCGGGGATCGCGGCCTCGGTACCCGTCCCCTCGACGACGACGTCGCGAAACATGGCCGTCATGCGATCGGCGGTGTACCTCGACACCACCCGGCGGCCGCCGGCGTGGCGCACCTTCTTCCCGCCGACCGTCGCGATCACGTGGGGCGTCGGCATGACGCCGCCGTTGCCGATCGCCGCGTACGCGCTCACCATCTGGAGCGGGGTGACCGCGATGCCCTGCCCGATCGGCACGTTTCCGATCGTCGACCCCGACCAGCGATCATACGGAAGCACCATCCCGGGGCTCTCGCCCGGAAGGTCGGAGCCGCTCGCCTTGCCGAATCCGAAGCGCGAGATCCAGCGGGCGAGCTCCGGCCCGCCGAGCCGGTCCTTCGCGATCGTGATCGTGCCGACGTTGGACGACTCGGCGAGGATCTGCCGCACCGTCATCCGCTCGGTCCCGCGGACGTGCGACTCGTGGATCACGCGGTCGGCGACCTGGATCGTCGGCGCGAGCGTGAAGGACGTCTCGGGCGTGACGACGTTGTCTTCCAGCGCTCCGGCGATCGCGACGATCTTGAAGGTGGAGCCGGGCTCGTAGAGATCGGTGACAGCGCGGTTCCGGCGCTCGTCGGCCGGCGCTGTAGAGAATCGGTTCGCGTCGAAGGTCGGCGCGTTCGCCATGGCGAGGATCGCCCCGGTGCGGGGGTCCATCACGATCGCGGTTGCGCCCTTGGCGCTCCAGCGGTGCACGGCGATCGCCAGCAGCTGCTCGGCGGTCGCCTGGAGCTGGTGGTCGAGCGTGAGCGCGACGTTCTTCCCCGGGCGCTCCTTACGTGAGGTGACGACGTCGATCGCCCGCCCCGCGGGGTCGCGCACGACGATCTCGTAGCCCGGCCGGCCGGCGAGCTTCTTGTCGAGCGAGCCCTCGAGCCCGTCCAGGCCGCGGTTGTCCGTTCCCGCAAAGCCGAGAAGCTGCGCGGCGACGCGTCCCTGCGGGTACGTCCGGCGCTCCTCCGGGTAGAACCCGATGCCGGGGATCGCGAGCTTCTGCAGCGCCTTCGCCGTCGTTGGGTCTGCCTTGCGGTCGACGAAGACGAATTGTTTCGTGCGGTCGGAGAGCCCGGGGAAGAGGGCGTTCGGATCGATGCCGAGCGTCCGACCGGCCTTGATCGCCGCGGTCCTCGGCGAGACGATGTGGCGCGGATCGGCGTAGACGGTCGTCGCCAGCTCGCCGATCGCGAGCGGCTCGCCCGTGCGGTCGTAGATCGTGCCGCGGCCGGCGGGTATCTCGATCGTCTCGCGTTGCTGCTTCGAGGCCATTGCCGCGTAGGCGGAGCCGTCGACCACCTGGATCCACGCGGCGCGTCCGAGCGCCACCGCGAAGAGGCCCGCGAACGCCAGCACGAGCAGGCGGATCCTCGAGTTCGCCCGCTTGTCGTGCTTCACCGCTGCAACCGGAGATAGGTCGTGGCGTTGGGGTCGGCCTCGACCAGCCCGAGCTTGCTCGCGGCCTCGGTCTCGATACGCGCGTTCGCCGACGCGCTCGACAGCTGCGCCCGGGTCGACGCGATCTCGGCCTTCAGCTCGGCACGGTCGTGGCGCAGGTCGTCGAGCTGAACGTTGAGCCGCAGGACGAGGACGTTGATCGCGACGACTCCGGCCAGGAGGACGGCGACGAGCACGATCCACAGGACGCCTCCCGTGAAGGCGGTGCGTCCGGCGCGGGCGCGCCGGAGAGCGGGCTGCGCGATGGTCGACATCAGGCCTTCACCGCCGCGCGCAGGCGCGCAGACGCAGCACGTGGGTTGACGTCGGTCTCCTGCTTGCCGGGCCGCACGGGCTTTCGCGTGAGCGGACGCAGCGTGGGCTCCTTCCCGCAGATGCATACCGGGAAGTCGGGCGGGCAGGTGCAGCCCTTCGCCTGCTCGGCGACGAACCGCTTCACGATCCGGTCCTCGAGCGAGTGGAAGGAGATCACCGCGAACCGACCGCCGGGCCGAAGCATCTGCAGCGCGGCGGGCAGCGCCGCCTCGAGCTGGCCGAGCTCGTCGTTCACGGCGATTCGGAGGGCCTGGAAGACGCGCCTGGCGGGATGCCCCTCGCCGAAGCGCGCGGGCGTGGGGATGGCGAGCTTGATCGTGTCGACGAGCTCGCCTGTGCGCGTGAACGGCCGCTCGCCGCGGCGCCGGACGATCGCCCGGGCGATCGGCACCGCGTACCGCTCCTCGCCGTAGCGCCGGAAGATGGTCACGAGCTCGCGCTCGTCCCACGTGTTGACGATTGCGGCCGCGCTCGTCTCGGACGACGGGTCCATCCGCATGTCGAGCGGCGCGTCTGTCGCGTACGTGAAGCCCCGCTCGGGCCTGTCGACCTGCATCGAGGAGATGCCGAGGTCGAGGAGGATCGCGTCCGCCTCGACCCCGTTGACGGCGAGCTGCGTCAGCACGACCGCGAAGTCGCCGCGCAGGAAGCGCACCTCGACGCCCGCGGCGGCCTTGAAGCGGTCGAAGTACGACTTGGCGCCGGGGTCGCGGTCGATCGCGACGAGCTTGCCTCGCCCGGCGAGATCCTGTGCGAGCAGGCGAGCGTGCCCGCCGGCGCCGAAGGTGGCATCGACGACCGTCTCCCCGGGCCGCACGGCGAGGAGCTCGCGCACCTCGTCGGCGAGAACCGGGATGTGGTCAGAGTCCGCGTGCGGCAAGACGTTCGGCAGCATGTTCGGCGCTCCCTTCGACGGCATGCAGGTGCTGCTCCCAGGCGGCTGGGTTCCAGAGCTGGAGGTGGTCGTAGTTCCCGGCCACGACGACGTCGCGCTCGAGGCCGGCGTGGCGCGTGAGGGCGGCCGGGACGAGGACGCGGCCCTGTCCGTCCAGGTCGGCCTCGGCCGCCCCCGAGAAGAAGAACGTGCGCAGCTCGCGCGCCTCGCGCGAGAGCGGGTCGAGCGCGGAGATGCGGTCCTCGACGCTCACCTTCCACGTCTCCCGCGGGTAGACGGCGACGTTCCGGTCGAGCCCACGCGCGAGCACGACCCCGGCGCCCAGCGCGTCGCGAAAGCGGCGCGGCAGCGTGAGCCGGCTCTTCTCGTCGATCGAGTGCTCGTAGGTGCCGATGAACATCGTCCGCGGGTGTGGCCGATCCCCTTCGTGATCTCCACGATTCCCCACTTTACGCCACATTCCCCCACTGTCAAGGCCCACCTGCCGGCAGGGTCACGACCGGCATCGCCCGCTCGGACGGACCCCACACGTCGGGGAGCGCCGTTGCGACTACCGCCGCGGGGTGTCACACTCGGACGATCGTCGGGAGGTCGCCGGTAGGTCGCATCGTGGACGGGGGGCTCCGAAGACGGCGCGCGACGGCGGGTGTCGCCGCGTGCGCACTTCTCTGCGTCGCGTCGCAGGCGGGGGCAGCCGGTCCGCGCGGCTCCGGCCAGAGCACGTGCTCGCCACCCCCAGTGACTGCGAGCGGCAGGAGCGTCCTCGAAGGGGCGCTTGCCGCGGGACGCGACGTCCTCGGCGAGCGTCTGATCGCATCGCGCGACGGGCCGACCGCCGCGGCGGTGCGCCGCCTCCTGCCCCCACTCTGGTACGCCCTGGGACGGGGCGGAGCGCAGCTGACGCGCTCGGGCGCGTACTACCTGACGTTCGCGTACCCCCTGAGCCTCTACGGCGACAAGGCTTTCGCCCTCCATGTCGCGGACGGGAGCGAGATCGTCACGCGCCGCGCCGACGGTCCCCGCCTGACGATCCTCGTCGGGAACGGAAGGGAGGTCTACGGCTCGTGCCTCGCGCGTCTCGGTGCGCCGCGGCTCGCGCGCGGCTGGCTGCCCGTGCTCCGGACGAGGTACGTCGACGCGAGCGGCGTGCGCTACACGCAGGAGTCGTTCGCCGGACGGGTCCCCGGCGTTCGCTCGCTCGTCAGCTTCGTGCGCCTCACGGTGGACACTCGACGGGCGACGAGTGCGATCGCCGTTGCACGGTTCGTCCCATCTCCGGGTAGTCGTGCCAGGCTCGTGAGCGACGGGCACGGCTCGGATGCGCCCGACGGCATCCGGTATCGCGTGCGCGGTGTGAGGGTGCTCCACGTCGCATGGGTGCACAGCCCGGGTCGCGGCCCCGTCACGGCGGACGGGGCCTCGTACGACGCCGCCCGCCTCGCGACGGAGCGGTTCTGGGAAGCGGAGCTGGATCGCGGGTCGACGTTCGACGTCCCCGACCGGCACGTGCAGGACGCCGAGCGGAACCTGCTCGTCCAGCAACGGATTCTCACCTGGCGCTACAGCGTCGGAAACCCGTACGAGGAGCTCTCGTTCGCCGAGGCGCTCGACGCTGCCCGGGTGATGGCCGCGTACGGCCACGTCGACGTGTCGGAGGCGATCCTCCGCTTCGCGCTCCGGAAGCTCCCGGCTCGGTTCACGAGCTGGCGCGCGGGCGCAGTGCTCGTCGCGGCCGCCGAGCTCCTCCAGCTCACGCGGGGCCAGACCGTCCTCGAGAGCGGGGCGCCCGCCCTTGCGACGGCGCTCTCCCGCCTCGCGCGCCAGATCGGGCGCGCGGGCGGCAGCGGCCTGCTCGACCGGGAGCAGTTCTCGTCCGATGTGCGCCGGCGTGTCCTCGGGCTGCACGGGCAGGCGGTCGGCTGGCAGGGGCTCTCGGCGCTCGGACGTGTCTGGAGGACGGACCAACCTCGCCTCGCGGCGCGCGCCAGGATTGCGGCCGGTCGACTCGGGAAGTCCCTCCGCTCTGCCGTCCGTGCGTCGCAACTCCCTCTGCCCGGCGGGGCGCTGTTCGTCCCCGCAAGCCTCCTCGACGGCGTGCGGCCGTACGAGCGGGTCACCGCGTCGCGCGACGGCTCGTACTGGAATCTGGTGATGCCGTACGCACTTGCGTCGGGCCTGCTCGATCCGCGGGGAGAGACGGCCCGTGGCATATGGCGGTACATCAGCGGCCACGGCGCGCTCCTGCTCGGCCTCGTCCGCGCCGAGGCCGCCCGCCTCTACCGCGGCGAGCCGTACCCTGCCTCCGGCGTCGACCAGGTCTACGGCGTCAACCTCGCCCGGTTCCTCGCCGACGCCGACCTGCCGGACCGTCTCGTCATGAGCCTCTACGGGACGCTCGCGGGTGCGATGACGCGCAACACGTTCGTCTCCGGCGAGACCGCGACGGTCGCACCTCTTCGTGGAAGCAGCCTGGGGTCCATGTACCAGCCGCCGAACGGGGGCACGAACACCGCGTTCCTCGAGACGTTGCGGCTCGCGCTCGTCCACGAGCGCCGCAACGCGCGCGCGACCCCCGTCGGCCTGGAGCTCGCCTTCGCCACGCCGCGGGCCTGGTTGAAGCCGGGTAGGACGATTCGCGTCCAGGGGGTACCCACGAGCTTCGGGCCGGTGTCGTACGTCCTCTCCCGGCGCGGACGCGCCGTCAGCGTCGTCGTCGACGCGCCGAAGGCTCCCGTGCTGCGATTGCGGCTGCGTCTCCCGCGCGGCGAGCGAATCGACCGCGTCGAGACGGACGGGCGATCGGTGCCTTTCGACCCCGCGACCGGGACAATCGAGATGCCCCGCGCCGTCGGCCGGCCGCTGAGGCTCGTCGCACGCGTGACCTAGAGGCTTGATGTGGGTTAGGGGTGCGTGTCGGGGAGGGCTTGCGCCGAGCAGCGTGGCGGGATCACTGCTCGCCGATACCCCGAAGGTATCGGTGAGCTGGGAGCCGGTCGCGATGCGCCGTGCGCAGGCCCCCAGCCGCGCGTGCCCGTAACCCACATCAAGCCTCTACACGCGTGCCACGTGCCGGGGCGCGACGCCGCGGCCGGTGAGCGCACCGGCGCCGCAACGCGCCGCGAAGGCGAGTGCGTCGGCGCCGTCGAGCCCCGAGCCGAGCGCGAACGTGAGGCCTGCGGCGAAGCTGTCCCCCGCTCCGTACGCGTCGACGACCTCGCCCGGCGGGTCGGCGGCCGTGTAAGGGCCGCCCGGCCGCGCCCAGCCGCCGAGACCGCCGGATGTCGTGACGACGAGCATCGGCTCGGGATCGAGCTCGCCGGGCCGGTAGCGCTCGGCGTCGTCCTCCCCGCTTCCGATGAGCGCGTCGAGCTCGACGCCGCCGCGGCGCAGGACGTCGAGCTCGCGCGAGGTCGCCGTCAACACGCGCGCTCGGCGGGAGTGCACCAGGGCGTCGACGTCGCCCGCGACGAAGAAGACGGCATCCATCGACGCGAGCTCGTGCCACGGCAGGCTCTCGTCGTGCCCCCGCGGCCGGAGCTTCGGCCCGACCGTCGTGATCGTCCGCTCGGCGCGATCGTCCACCTGCGTGAACGCCCACCGCTGCGGTCGCTCGTCGGAGGTCGCGTGGACGACGACACCCCGCGACTCGAGCTCGCCCCGGGCACGGCGGCCGAGGTCGTCGTTCCCGAGGGCCGTGAAGAGGTGCGCTTCGTCGGCGAGGAGCGCGAGCTGCACCGCGGCGACGCCGCCGCCGCCGCCCGCCTGCTCCCAGCCGTCGAACGCATGGGCGATCTGACCGGCCGCGGGGACGTGGTCGACACGCGCGAAGCGGATCCACTCGACGTGCCCGACCACGGCGGCGCGCATGACCGAAAGTGTGCACGCTGGGCTTGTTCGCGAGCGGGAATCCGCGGAAGCGAATTCCCGCCGCTCGGATCCCGCGCCTCCGGCGCGGGCAGATCCCTGAAGGCGTCCCCTTCGGGGCCGCAACTGCCTCTCAGCACGCCTCACAACGCGACCACGCTGGGCTTGTTCGCGAGCGGGAATCCGCAGGAGCGGAATCACGCCGCTCGGATCCCGCGCCTCCGGCGCGGGCAGATCCCTGAAGGCGTGCGCTTCGGGGCCGCAACTGCCGCGTCACAGCCCTCGAGACGCGCCATGCACCTCACAGCACACGGTCGAACGGCGTTTCACTGGATGATGGTTGCCGTGGCGTCGATCCCGCCGTTCGAGACGTTCTACGCGGAGCACGCCGGCGAGGTGCTCGGGCTCCTCCGCC
Organism: uncultured Actinomycetes bacterium; assembly: GCA_963845965.1. Classification (GTDB taxonomy): domain Bacteria; phylum Actinomycetota; class Thermoleophilia; order Gaiellales; family Gaiellaceae; genus Gaiella. Next base: position 153,752 of record CAWJUF010000024.1, read on the forward strand.
GGCGCCTCGGCCGCGAGCGCGCGGACGACGCATTCCAGGAGACGTTCCTGCGCGCACTCCGCGCGTACGACCGCCTCCACCAAGGCGAGCATCTCCGTGCCTGGGTGCTCACGATCGCCACCCGCGTCGTCGTCGACACGCACCGCCGCGCCGGTGATCCGATCGACGAGCTCCCCGAGCTACCCCATCACGACGGACGTCCCGCCTACGAGGAGCTTGCCTTCCTCACCGACACGCTCCCACCGAAGGAGCGGGCGGCGGTCGTGCTCCGCTACGGATACGACCTCGACTACGGGCAGATCGCCGCCGTGCTCGACTCGAGTGCGGAGGCCGCACGCCAGGCGGCCTCGTCGGGCGTCCGCCGTCTGCGAAGGAGGATCACGTGACCATTCCCGCCGCCCTCGATCGCCGTTTTCGCGACGCCGCGGCGCGCGCCGAGCTGCTCGACGCCGCCTACGACGTGATCGACAGCGAGCTCGGCCCGCTACTCGCCGCGGTGACCGACCACGGGCTCGCTCGCATCTCGTTCGACCCGGAGCCCGAGCGCGAGGTCGAGGAGCTCGCGCGGCTTGCCGGTCGGCGTGTCCTGCGTTCCCCCCGCGCTCTCGACGAGACCCGCCGCGAGCTCGACGACTACTTCGGCGGACGGCGCACCGCGTTCGACCTCGCTCTCGACATGCGTGGCCTCCCCGAGTTCACGCTGCGCGTCCTCTCCGAGCTCGCGAGAGTGCCGTACGGGCAGACCGCGACGTACGGCGAGCTCGCCGAGCGGGCCGGCAATCCGCGCGCCTCGCGCGCCGTCGGCACGGTGATGAACCGGAACCGCATCCCGATCGTGCTCCCCTGCCACCGCATCGTCGGCTCGTCGGGTGAGCTCGTCGGATACGGCGGCGGCCTCGAACGCAAGGAGCGGCTGCTGCGCCTCGAGGGAGCCATGCTGTGACTCTCCGCGGAATCGGAATCCGCCGAGCGGACTCCGATCGCGGCAGATCCCGCCTTCGGCGGGCAGATCCCTGAAGCGGCCGACTTCGTGGCCGAACTTGGCTCGGGTTCGTTCGCGCGGGGCGCGGCACCTACAGCAGCAGCGCCGCTCCGCTTGGTGTCCGACTTGAGGTCGGACACCGATCGCCTACAGCAGCAGCCGGTACCCCCTCCCCCAGTCGTTGACGACGACGCCCTCGGCCCCGGCGGCCTCGAGCTTGCGCCGCAGGCGCGAGGCGTGGGAGTCGACGGTGCGCGTCCGGATCCCGGGGGAGCGGATTCCCCACACGTCGCGGAGGAGCTCCGCCTTCGTGAAGACGCGCCGCGGGTCGCTCGCGAGCTTCGCGGCGAGCTCGAACTCGCGTCCGGCGAGCCGCACGGCCACGTCACCGACGCGCACCTGGCGGGCACGGTGATCGACGTTGAGCGGCCCCGCGTCGACGACGTCCGCCTGCCCGAGCACCGCGCGGCGCAGAAGCGCGCGCACGCGGGCGAGCAGCTCGAGGTACACGTCGCGCGGAACGACGTCGTCGGCACCGCTCTCGAGCGCCCGGACGCGAACGGCGGCGTCCGCGTCGGGGTCGGTCAGGACGATCACGGGCACGTTCCGGTCCCACGTGCGCCCGGGCTCGCCGGCGCGCAGCCTGCGGCAGAGGTCGGTCTCGCCTGCGATCACGAGATCCGGCGAGACGCGTTCGGCGAGATCGAGCGCGCGAGCCGACCAGGCGGCCCCGAACACGGTGAACCCGTCCTCGCGCAGGTACTGCTGGATCAGCTCTCTCGAGCATGTCTCGTGCTCGGCGAGGAGAACGGCGCTCGTGCCATCCCCGCCGACGGTAGAGGCTCGACGCGCCCGGCACCAGATGGCGTTTGTCGCGTCTCTGTGACGATCGCCCCACACGCGTCCGGATTCGCCACGGCCGCTCGGGCCGGGCGCGCGTCCGTCAGCGCCGCTTGACGACGAAGTCGACCTGGCCGACGAGCTTCCCGTAGCGCGGGTCCCGCGTCGTCCCGAACGCGGGCCACACGTACAGCCGGTAGTTCCCGTCGACGAGGGAGTGTCGCGCGCCCTTCATCTTCCAGCGCAGCGGCAGCGTGAGCTTCGGCCGCTTGACCCACGTCGTCAGCAGCTTGAGGTTCCCGCGCCAGAGCTGGAGGTTGTAGAAGCGGGCCTTGCTCACGGGCACCCACTCGACGACGGGCGGCTCGGCGACCACCGCCCCCTCTGCCGGGGCGAAGATCCCTTCCGTCGGCTGGAGCCCGATCGTCTTCGACGACGCGTTCCCGGCCTGGTCGACGAGCGTCACCTCGTACCAGTAGCGCGCCCCGGCGCGGAGCTTGCGGTCGACGAAGGTGCGCTTCTTGCCCTGGTAGACGACGGCCGACTTCTTTCCCTTCGGCCCGGGCGCCCGCAGGACCTTCGCGACGACGACGTCCTTGCCGGCCGTCCACGAGAGCGAGATCGACTCGCCCCGATGGACCCAGCGGAGATTGGGGCGGGCCGGCGGCGTCCCGTCGTAGCGGAGCTCGACGGTCGTCGGTGCGCTCAGGTGCCCGGCGGCGTCCCGACACTGCCCGACGAGCTTCGCGGGAGCCGCATCGGGGCCCTTGTAGCTCACGACCGGCGAGCACTCGGAGACCCCCGACCCGGCGTCCGTCCCCGTGAACGCCACGTCGACCGGGTGGTTGTACCACCCGTTCGCGTCCGGCTTCCGGGCGGGCGTGCCGGTGACGGTCGGGGCCGTCGCGTCGTACTTGATCTTCTGCGAGGTCGACCCTGTGTTGCCCGCGTTGTCGGTGCACGATCCCGACACGGTGATGTCGCCCCCGTCGGGGCCGCTGTACGTCCCAGACGTGCACGAGGCGACGCCCGACGCCCCGTCGTCCCCCTGAAGCTGAAGCTCACGGGGCTCGTGTACCACCCGTTCGCGTCCGGGTCCGCGCGACGCCGATGCCGTCACGCCGGGCGGCGACGAGTCCTTGCCACCGTGACGCTGCTTCCCGACGAACGAGCCGTCCGTAGTAGACAGTGCATGTGAATGTCGCCCCGGACGTGTCGTCGGAAACGGTCGACGACGCCGCACCCGTCGTGCCCCGTGACGCCGCTCGCATTGATACGACCAGGAGACGGTGACGTTCGACCTGAACCATCCGCCGCAGCCGCCGCCGTTGCAGCCTACGTTCGGGGGGTCGAGCGCGGCGGCCGCGCCGGGAAGGGCCGCGCATCCCGCCGCGACGGCGAGGACCGCGCAGAGAACACGCCACGCGCTCATGCGTGCCTCGTCGCGCTCCGCGCCGCGACGCCGAGGACGGTGCTCCCTCCCGCGGCCGCCGCGAGGAGGAGCGCAGCCATGACGAGCAAGGCACCGCTCGGGCCGCCGCCGCCCGAGTCACGGGCCGCGAGGACGCCGATCGGGAGCTCGTGCCGAACCGCGTCACGCGGGCTTGGTGGAGCGGCCGGTGGGGCGCTCGCGTGCTTCGTCGTCGCGACCTTCGGTGCGGGATGCTTCGCCTTCACCTTCCGCGCGGGGGCCGGCTTCGCCCTCGGCTCCGGCTTCGGTGCCGCGCGCGCGATGTGAGACGGCGTCACGGTGGTCGTGACGGGGCGAGATGTCGACGTCGTCGGCGCCGCCTGCGAGGTGTCGGGTGCAGGCGCCGCCGGCGCGGCCCTGGTGACGGGCCGCTTCGGCGCCGTCGCGGCTCCCGAGGACGAGACGGCGGGGGCGTCCGGCGTAGGCACCGCCTGCGCAGACTCGGATGCGCGCTTCACCGGGCGGGACGCGGGGGCGGTGGCCGCCTTCGTCGGCTTCGAGGTCGAGGACGTCGCAAACCCGCCGGGCGGGTCATCGGGCGCGGGCATCGGGGTGCCTCCGGCGGCCAAACCGACCGCCGGGCAGGCGAACGCGACCATGCAGACGCCCGCCGCGACCGAATCGCGCCTGAGCCGCAGAGACGACGTCCACCTGGACACCACGTCCCCTCCCTTTCGGAGCCTCACGGTACGTCGGTTGACGCACACGTGTCAATACGCAGCCAGGGTGGCCGCCGGTCGCCCGGCGGCCACCCGTGCTTCAGTGCACTACCGCTTCTTCTTCGGCATCCCCCCTTGGATCGCGCGGGTCCACGCGCCTCCACGCTGGTCGTCCCACGAGCCCTGGCCGGCGACCTGCGTGGCGTCCGAGCCGTGGCCGGACTGCTCTTGCATGAGCGCCTGACAGACCTCGTTCAGGTTGAGCGCCACGGCCAGCGCCGTGACGTTGTTCGACTGCTCGACCGAGCCGCCCTCGCCCTTGCTCTTGCTTCCCACTCGGATGGGGGCGTTCTCGTTCGACGCGCCGAGCTGGACCGCCGTCGCACCCGCGTCGGCGTCCTGCTTGCTCCACGCGCCCTGACCCGCCACCTGCAGGTAGGAGCCGCCGCGGCCTCCACCCGTCTGTGACTGGTCGATCGACTGGTCCGTCTTGTTGAGGTTCGCCGCGATGCCGATGGCAGTCGCGTCGTTGGACTGCGAGACGTCCCCGTCGTCGCCCTTGCTGAGCACGCGAATCGACCGGTTGGTGTTCGAGGGCTTCAGCTGGACCGCCGTCGCGTCCGCGTCGGCGTCCTGCTTGTTCGAAGCCGCCTGGCCGGCGACCTGCGTGTAGCTCGAGCCGTACCCCGACTTGTCCTCCGGCTTCTTCCCGTCGTACTTGCCGTCTTCGGGCTTCATGCCGTCGGCGTATCCGCCGGTCTGGCTCTGATCGATCGACTGGTCCGTTTTGTTGAGGTTCAGCCCCGCCGCGAGCGCGGTGGTGCTGTTCGACTGCGAGACGTCACCGCCGTCGCCCTTGCTGAGGACGCGGATCGACGACGCGTCGTTGGAGGGCTTCAGCTGGACCGCCGTCGCGTCCGCGTCGGCGTCCTGCTTGTTCGAAGCCTCCTGTCCTGCGATCTGGGTGTAGTCGGAGCCCTGGCCAGAACCCGACTGCTCCTGATCGATCGACTGGTCCGTCTTGTTGAGGTTCGCCGCGATCCCCACTGCGGTCGCGTCGTTCGACTGCGTGACGTCTCCGTCATCGCCCGGGCTGAGCACGCGGATCGAGGAGGCCGCGTTCGACGGCTTCACCTGGACCGCCGTCGCGTCCGCGTCGGCGTCCTGGTAGTTCGAAGCCGCCTGGCCGGCGACCTGCGTGTAGCTCGAGCCCTTGCCCGACTTGCCATCGGAGCGCTCGCCCGACTTCTCGTCGGGCTTCCTGCCGTCGGCGTAGCTGGGCGCCGCGCCGCCGGACTGGCTCTGGTCGATCGACTGATCGGTCTTGTTGCCGTTCAGCGCCGCCGACACCGCGGTGGTGCTGTTCGACTGCGAGACGTCACCGCCGTCGCCCGGGCTGAGCACGCGGATCGACGAGGCCGTGTTCGACGGCTTCAGCTGAACCGCCGTCGCGTCCGCGTCGGCGTCCTGCTTGTTCGAAGCCTGCCTGGCCGGCGATCTGCGTGTACTCCGAGCCGTAACCGGACTTCCCGTCGGGCTTCCGGGCGTCGCTCGGGGCGGACGACTCTCCACCCTGGCTCTGCTCGGTCGACTGGTCCGTCTTGTTGCCGTTCGCCGCGATCCCGATTGCGGTCGCGTCGTTCGACTGCGAGACGTCGCCGTCGTCGCCCGGGCTGAGAACGCGGATCGACGTAGGCCGAGTTCGACGGCTTCATCTGGACCGCCGTCGCGTCCGCGTCGGCGTCCTGGTCGTTCGAAGCCGCCTGGCCGGCGACCTGCGTGTAGTCCGAGCCGTAACCGGACGGATAGTCGGGCTTGCGAGCGTCGCTCGAAGCCGGTGACTCTCCACCGCCCTGGCTCTGGTCGATCGACTGGTCGGTGCTGTTGCCGTTCAGGGCGGCCGCGCCGGCGGTCGCCGAGTTCGACTGGGTCACATCGCCGCCGTTACCGGGGCTGAGAACACGGATCGAGCTGCGCTCGTTGGACGGCGCTATCTGCACCGCCTTGGCGTCGGCGTCGGCATCCTGCTTGTTCTTGGCCTCCTGGCCGGCGATCTGGGTGGAGTCGGAGCCAGGTGCGCCGCCCGTCTGCGACTGGGCGGTGCTCTGGCTCGTCTTGTTGGCGTTCGCGGCGATGGCGGCCGCAGTCGTCGAGTTCGACTGCGTCACCGCGCCGTCGTTGCCGGGGCTGAGAACGCGAATCGAGCCCGCGCTGTTGCTCGCCCCCGACTGATAGGCGCTGCCGTTCCCGTCGGCCATCTGCCCGCTAGGGGCGGCCTGGCCGGCGGTCTGCGCGGCGCCTCCTCCATCGGCGGCGACTGCCTGGCTCGCGCCGAAGCACAGCACGAGCAGGAGCGCTCCGAGGAGTGTCGTCATGCGTTTCATACGAATCGTTGCTCCTTCCGTAAACACACAACGCCCGGGAGCCGGCGCTCCGGGGCATGATCGAGACGGGAGGAGCGCTACCCCGGGTTTTCGGGCATGCGGCTGCGATGGCCCGAAGGCAGCGCCACGCGATCGAGCGTGACGCGCCTGGCCAGATCGAGCATCGCGGCCAGGAACGGAAGAGCGAGGAAGATCGGTATGCCGCCGCCGGACGATCCGCCGCCGGTCGCGGGCGCGATGCTCGCTCCGGACGGAACCGACTCCTGGATCGGCTGGGGCCGCGGCGCTCTCCAGCGCGGCGCCGGCTTCTCCTTGGCCCGCAGCGTCGACGTCCCCACCGACGCCGAACGGCTGCCCACCGCCACCGCGGAGAGGATCTCGCCGGAGGAGCGGGTTCCGAGCTCGAGCAGGCCCGCCGGTACCAGCCGCCCGATCGGGTCGACGGTCCGGGCCCCCAGAAGAAGCCCCTGCCGCTCGCCGACGCGAGTCATACCGACGCCGAGCAGCGGGGGGAGCACATATGGCAGATCGACGACGTCGACGATCGACTCGGCGATCGAGGGAACCCGAACGTCGCTGCCGAGCCAGATCGGCTCGGCCGGCGCGCCGGTCATGGGAAGCGAGGTCATGCCCGGGAGCACCGCGTCGGACAGGGTGCTCGGGACCTCGGATACGGCGCTCGGCCCGGGAAGGGCGATCACAGGAGCCTGCGGCAGATGCGCGCTCACTGCGGCGAACCCAGTGCCCACGGCAACGGCGACGGCGACGTTCGCCTGGTTGACCGGGCCGTCGTTGCCCGGGCTCGAAATACGAATCGCGACATTCACGTTGGACGGCTGATACTGTGTCGCAGTTGCGTCCTGATACTGGCTCGGATTACTTCCGCAGTTCCAGATCCACGTCCAGTTCTTCGGAACAGATCCTCCTTCGTAACCACCCGGTGATATCGCTGTGAAATCGGGCATCGACAGGCAATTCCATTGCCACGACCACGTCCCCGGCTCATCCTGCGCCGTCGCGGGTGAGCCGGCTGTGGGCGGCGAAACCGGAGAGGGTGCTGGCGCGCCGCCCGTAGAGCCCGCGGAGGCAGTCGTGGCGGTCGTCGCCGGCCCCGTAGCGCTGGCCGCGGCGGGTGCGGACGACGACGCACCGGACGCCGCGACGTTCACCTGCGTCACGGGCCCGTTGTCCCCTGGGCTCCCGATCCGGACGCTGACGTTGACGTTGGTCGGCGACGACTGCACCGACGTCACGGGCGCTGGGGCCGTCGTTCGGGCCGCTGGCGCGATACCACCCGCGGTATCGACCGAAACCGTCGTGGTATCAGGGGCTGCGGGCTCCGTCTGCGGCGTGGACATGGCCCCCGGCGCGGTCTCGGCGGCGGGCGCCGCCGCCGGAACCGCGGCCGACGTCTCCTCTGCCGGCGTCGGCTCGCCCGTTGCCTGCGCGTCCCCACCGAGCGCGTCTGCGACCGCGCTCTCGACCGCGGCGCTCGCCTCCTCCACGAGCACCGCGCCGGGGTCGACGGACGGCACGGCCGCCGGCGACTGGGGTACGGAGGCCAAGCCGTCGTCGGCCCGGGCGTCCGCAGGGAGAGTCGCCGCAGCCGCGCCGACGAGTGTGGCGGCGACGACACATGTCGCGAGGCGAACGGTGGTGATAGGCGCCATGCACAGACATCTATGCAATCACGTAGATGTTTTTATTCATCATTTCTTCTTCCTCTCTCTAGACATCGGTCAGCCGACGCGTTATTTTGGTCCGGACAAGGGGCGGTGGATCGGGTGGCGTATCGGGGGAAACACGGTGAGGGACAGCGGCAACGCTCAACGGCTGCGCTTCTCTCCGCCTACCACCGCCGGGGCGACCGAGCCGCTCGAACGCGGGTGATCGAGCAGAACCTCCCGCTCGTCCACTCGCTGGCCCGTCGGTTCTCACGTCCCTCGGAGCCTCTCGACGACCTCGTGCAGGCCGGGGCGGTCGGGCTGATCAAGGCCGTGGACGGGTTTCGGGAGGATCGTGGGCGCGACCTCGGCGCCTACGCCGTTCCCACCATCGTCGGCGAGCTGCGCCGGCACGTCCGCGAGCGCGTTTCCGCGTCGTCGATCGCGGTGCTCCAGGAGGAGGCGCTCGAAGCGCGAGCACTCTCTCAGACGGAGACGAGTGAGACCCGGGAGCTCGTGCGCACCGCGCTCGACGTGCTCACTCCCCGCGAACGTCGCATCGTCGCGCTCCGCTTCTACCGCGACTGGAGCCAGCAGCGCATCGCTGCGGAGGTGGGACTTTCGCAGGTGCAGGTGTCGCGGGTGCTCTCGGCATCGCTCGCGAAGATGCGCAACCGGCTCGAGGCAGCCTGACGCCGGCATGCGCCGCATTGTGCGCACCGCCTCGAGCCCGTACACTCGGCGGTTGGTGAGTGCCCAACCGTCCGCCTCGGACGTTCACGAGGTCAGCCGCACGAAGACGCCGTCGCCGAGCGGACGCCTCCTCCTTCGCATGCCCCCGGACCTCCACGGAGAGCTGGCGCAGGCGGCGGAGCGCGAGGGGACGAGCCTCAACGGCTACATCATCGCCCGACTCGGGGAGTCGGTCGGAAGGACGTCCGAGAACGGGGCGGCGACCGGAGCGGGACTTTCGACGATCACCCTCCGGCGCCTGCTGATCGCGAACGTTGCCACGGTCGCGCTCGCGTCGGTGGCGGCCCTCGCGATCCTGCTCGTAGCCTGGCTCGGGTAGACGCCGCCGTGTCGACCGCCGGCATCGCGGCCGTCGCCGTCGGCGCCTGGCTCGCCGCGAGCCCGATCCCGGAGCCCCGGACCGAGGTCGCCGCCGCGCCGCTCGGCGGCCGGATCGTCGTCGTGGGCGGCTTTCTCGCAAGCGGCGGCAACTCACGCCGCGTCGACGCGTACGACACCGGCTCCGACACATGGGCACGGCTGCCCGACCTGCCGGTCTCGGTCGACCACGCCGCCGCGGCGTCGTGGCGCGGCCGGGTCGTCGTCGTCGGCGGGTACGGAGCCGACCGAGATCCTCTCCGCGCCGCGTTTCTCTTCGACGGCCGCCGTTGGCGCAGGTTGCCTCCGCCGCCCGAGGAGCGCGCGGCGGCCGCGGCGGCCGCAACGGGCGACGGACGCGTGTGGGTCGTCGGCGGCCGCACCCGCACCGGGCTCGCGAAGGAGATGCTCGCACTCGACCTCCGGACGCTCCGCTGGAGCGCCCGCCCAGGCCCGCGCCCGCGGGAGCATCTTGCGGCGACGGCGCTGGCAGGGCGCGTCTACGCGATCGGTGGCCGGCTCGCCGGCCTCGACACGAACCTCGGCACCGTGCAGGCCTTCGACCCGCGGCGGAACCGCTGGACGCAGCTCCCCGACCTGCCCGACCCTCGTGGCGGCACGGGCGCAGCCGCGATCGCGGGCCGCATCGTCTCGGTCGGCGGCGAGTCGCCGCCGGGAACGAACCGCACCGTGTGGGCCCTCCGCCCCGGCGCGCGTGCCTGGACTGCCCTCCCCGACCTCCCCACACCGCGTCACGGCCTCGGCGTGGTCGCGCTCGGCGGGCGCGTGTGGGCGATCGCGGGCGGCCCGCAACCCGGGCTGACGGTCAGCGGCGCCGTCGAGTCGCTGCCGCTGTCGTCGGGGTAGTCTGCGACTCTGGCTTGCTCGGAGGCTGGCGCGAGCGCCCGTTTCGGCGACCGTGCGCGGGTGGCGAGGCTCGGGACGCTGACGGTGCCAGACCCCGGGGTCAGAGCCGGCCGGAGCGGAAGACGCCCCAGAGCAGCCAGACGCCGAAGGCGCCCGAGAGCACGAAGCCGACGACAGACAGGAGGTGCAGCCCGAGGAGGTGCGGCCCGTCCTTTGCGAGCACCCCGATGAGCGACGAGCCGACGAGGCCGCCGAGGATCACGAGCGCGACGGCGATCCGGTTGACGGACACGTCCATGTGGTGCGCGAGGTCGTCGATTCCGGGGTTGGAGATCTTCACCTCGAGCTCGCCGTCGCGGAGCTCGTTGAGGATGTCGTGCACCTGCCTCGGCACCTCCAGTGCCAGCTCGGCGATGTCCTGCACCTCCGCGCGGGCGCGAAGCGCGACCCGCCTGGGCGAGTAGCGCTCGGCGATCAGCTGCTTCGCGTACGGCCGCGCGACCTCGAACACGTTGAAGTCCGGGTACACCTCCGCGGCGACGGAGCCGAGCGTCGCGATCGCCTTGTCGAGGATCACGAACCGGGTCGGCAGGCGGAGGTTCATCGCGTAGATGAGCGTGAGCCCCTCGCGGATCGCCTCGATCGGGTCGATGTCCGACAGGCGCGTCCCGTAGTAGCGGTAGTAGAGTTCCTCGAGGCGCGAGCGGAGCTCCTCCTCGCGCTCGCGTGGATACCGCACGCCGAGGTCGGTCAGCCGGCGCGGCAGCGCCTCCACGTTCTCGGTCGCGGCGTCGACGAAGAGCCGCGTGAGACGGGCCATGTCGAGCTCGGTGAGCCGTCCTGCGAGGCCGAAGTCGATCAGGCCGAGGCGGCCGTCGTCGAGGTGGAGGATGTTCGACGGATGCGGGTCGCCGTGAAAGAACGCGTGGCGGAAGATCATCGCCATCCACGCGTCCGTCAGCGTATGGGCGAGGTCGCGGCGCGCTCTGTCGTCCCAGGAGGCCAGGTCGAGGTCGCGGATGTGCACTCCTTCGAGACGGTCGAGCGTCAGCAAGCGGCCCGTCGTGTAGCGCCACCAGACGCGGGGCACGGCGATCCGTGCGTCGTCGGCGAAGTTCCGCCGGAAGGTCTCCGCGTTGCGGGCCTCTTGCTGGTAGTCGAGCTCGAGGCGGATCGAGCGGCCGAACTCGTCCACCAGCTCGCCCGTGTCGATGAAGTCGAGCTGCCGCACGCGCTCGCGCGCCACCCGCGCCGCCGAGGCCATCAGCTTGAGATCCGACTCGATCTGGCGCGCCGCGTGCGGCCGTTGCACCTTGACGACGACCTGGACGTCGTTCGGCAGGGTCGCGCGGTGCACCTGGCCGATCGAGGCCGCCGCGATCGGCTTCTCGTCGAAGTCGAGGAACGCTTGCTCGACGGTGAGGCCGAGCTCCTCGCTGACGACGCGCTCGACGTCGGCCATGGGGAACGGCGAGACGTCGTCCTGGAGCTTGCGAAGCTCCGAGATGATGTCCGGCGGCACGACGTCCGGGCGCGTCGAGAGGAGCTGGCCGAACTTGACGAACGTCGGGCCGAGCTCGTCGAACATCTCGCGGAGCCGGCGCCCACGGTCGGCGTCCGGCTCGCTGCCCGTCGCGCGGCGGCGGTCGAGGAGGTAGCCGAACCCGTGCCGCGTGGCGACGCGGCCGATCTCCGTGACGCGCGAGAGCGTCCGCTGCGGGCCGTCGTCCGCCATCGCGTCAGTGTCGCACCGTCAGGCGACGTGATCTCGCTCGAGCAGCCGCAGGCGATGCTCGACCTGCGCCACGCGGAGTGCGAGGTCCTCGACCTCCTCGCGGCGCGCAAGCCCCGCCTTCGCGAGGGCTCGCTCCATCGCCTCGTCGCGCCGGGCTCCGACGCGCTCGAGCTCGGCCCGCCACGACGCCACCGTGTCGCGCACCGCGTCCCGCATCGCGTCGCGGTCGGCGCCGACCCGGCGCGCGAGGTCGTCCGCGATCTCTTCCATCGCCTCGACGCTCATGGTCGCCCAGCCGATGCCTGCGAGGAGCAGCTCGGAGACGGGCCGCGGCTCGTGGGTGGGCTCGGCGCTCATCGCGCCATTCTACGGGCGTGCGATCCAGCCGCGGGATTCAGCTCCTGCCGAATCCTGCTTGGCGAGCAAGCTCAGCGCGGGCGACCGTGTGGGCGCCCGCTGCGGCGCTGCCGGCGGCGCTCGCGGTTCGCGGCCGCGGCCGGCGAGGTCGGCCCGTCGGACGCCGTCACGGGTGCTGTGGCGACCTTGGGCGCCGGTGCCGGCATGACGGGCTCGGAGACGTCTGCCGTGACCGGCTCGGCCGGCGTCTCGAGCAGCGCGGCGCCTACCGAGCCCTCGATCGCCTGGTCGTCGTCCCGTCGGCGGGCGAACTCGGGCTCGCGCTCCTTGAAGACCGCGACGAGCGGTGCGGCGATGAAGATCGACGAGTAGGCCCCTGCCCCGATGCCCACGAACAGCGCGAAGGCGAAGTCCTTCAGCGTGTCGCCGCCGAAGAGGAGCAGCGAGAGGATCGGCAGGAGCGTGATGAACGTCGTCGCCAGCGATCGGGGGATCGTCTCCCAGAGCGAGACGTTCCCGATCACGCGGAACGACGCGCGCTTCATCAGCGGGATGTTCTCGCGGATGCGGTCGAAGATGATGATCGTGTCGTAGATCGAGTAGCCGAGGACGGTCAGCACCGCGGCGACCGTGGAGGTCGTCACCTCCCGGCCGAGGAGGGCGTAGATGCCGATCGTGATGATGATGTCGTGGGCGAGCGCGATCAGCACCGGCATGGCGAACTTCCACTGGAAGCGCGCCGAGATGTAGATCACGATCAGGAGCAGCGAGACGATGATCGCGAGGATCGCGCCGCGCGCGATCTGACGGCCGAAGCTCGCCGACACGTTCTTCACGCCGAACGACTCGGCGTCGACGGCGCGGGTGAGACTGGACTGGAATCCCTGGGACCTCGCTCGTCGTGAGCGACTCCGTGCGCACGGAGAAGTCGCGGTACGAGTCCCCTGACGGACCCGACGAGGCTCCGCGTCCCTGGATCTGCGCGTTCGACTGCCCGATGTTTCCCGCCTCCGTGCGGACGGTCTCGAGGGACACCGGCTGCGGGGTCACGAACGTCACCTGCGTGCCGCCCCGGAAGTCGATCCCGAGGTTCAGCCCCTTGAACGCGATCGCGCCGAGCGAGATGAGGACGACGGCCGCCGAGATCGCGAACCACGTGTTGCGGCGGCCGATGTAGTCCATCTTCAGCCAGCGGGGGATCCCGCCGCCCGAGGCGCCCATCAGCCTGGGGCTCTCGAGCAGCTTGAGGCCGGCGAGCACCGCGAGGAAGGCGCGCGTCGCGAGGACGGCGGTCAGCATCGACATTGCTGTACCGACGAGCAGCATCAACGCGAAGCCGCGCACGCTGGCGGTCGCGACCGCGAAGAGCACGAGCGCCGTGATCGCGGTGACGACGTTCGCGTCGACGATCGTCGCGAAGCCCTTCGTGTAGCCGGTCTGGATCGCCGCGCGCACGGAGCGCCCGGCGCGCACCTCTTCCTTGATGCGTTCGAAGATGACGATGTTCGCGTCGGCGGCCACCCCCAGTGTCAGCACGAGGCCGGCGATTCCCGGCAGCGTGAGCGTGACGTTGAAGATCAGGATGGCGGCGTAGAGCAGCGCCGCGTAGACGATCAGGCCGGCGACCGCGACGAGCCCGAGGAAGCGGTAGAGGATCAGCAGGAAGAGGGCGACCGCGATCAGGCCGACACCGGCCGCGAGCTTCGCCTCGCGCAGCGAGTCCTTCCCGAGCGTCGCGGAGATCGCCGTCTGGTCGAGCGTGCGGAACTCGACGGGCAGGGCGCCGGTCTGGAGCACGAGCGCGAGATCCTTCGCCTCCTTGATGCTCTGGAGCCCCGAGATCTGCGCGCCGTTCGACCCGGTGATGCCGCCCGGGTACTCGGTGAAGTCGATCGTCGGCCACGACCTGATCTCTCGGTCGAGCACGATCGCGAAGTGCTGGAGGAACGGGCTCGGGTCTCCCTGCCCGCCGCCGACCGTGTTGTAGAGCAGCTTGCCGCGCTGGGCGATGTCCCGCGTGATCGTCTCGAACTTGTCCCCGCCCTTGTCGGTGAAGTCCATGAGGACGATGGGCTCGCCGGTCCGCGTGTCGAAGTCCTGGCGCGTGCCCGAGAGCTTCAGGTCCTTCCCGGTCATCTCCGGCACCTCGGGCGGCGTGTACCGCATCAGGTACCAGGAGGTCGCGGTCGGGTTCGTCTGGCCGACGCCGGGACAGACCACCGCGCCGGCGCCGCAGCGGACGACGACGGTGTTCGGCGGCACCGCGAAGAGCTTGTGACCGGGCGGCACCTTGCCGCCCCACTTCGCGAGCGCCGACTCCTTCGTCTGCACGGGCCCGCGGACGAGCTGCTTCCCCTTCGTCCGGAACACGTAGTACGTGTCCGGCGTGCCTCTCGCGGCGAGCGCCTGTTGGCCGGCCAGCAGGTCGTAGAGCTTCGGCGTCGCGATCGGCTGCCTCGTGCGCGCGTCGATCGACGGCGAGACGAGGTCGCGCTCGAGGTCGAAAAGCTCGAGCTGCGCGGTCTTGCCGATGATCCCGGCCGCCGCGGCGGGGTCCTTCACGCCCGGCAGCTGGATCGAGATCTGGTCGGAGCCCTGAGTGCGGATCTCGGGCTCGGCGACGCCGAGCTTGTCGACCCGCGAGCGCATGATCGAGACGGAGCGGTCGAGGTCGTCCTTCGTGAGCTTGCGGTCCTTCGGCGGGACCGCCTGAAGCGTGACCTCGAGCCCGCCCTGCAGGTCGAGCCCGAGGGTCGGGCGCTGCTCGAGCGGCGATCCGGGGACGGCCAGCAGCGCGACCCCGACGAGGGCCGCGGCGACGAGACCGACGACGAAGACTGCTGCGCGACGGGTCATGTGCGACCGGTCAGGTTAGCGGCGGTCGAGCGCCTCGGCACCCTCGGGGGCCTCGGTCTTCACGAATTCCTCGGAGTCGACAACACCGTCTTCATCATTCGGCTCCTCCGGCTCCTCGGACTCGTCCTCGTCGCCCTCGTCCTCGGGCTTGACGACGCCCGCGACGGCCCGTCGGGCGACTCGCACCCGGATGCCCTCGGCGACCTCCACGATCAGGTCGTCCTCCTCGTCGATCTCGTGAACGATGCCGTAGATGCCGCCGACGGTGAGCACCTCGTCGCCCGGCTCGATCGACTCGAGCAGCTGCTGTTGCGTCATCTGCTTGCGCCGCTGTGGACGGATCAGCAGCACCCACAGCAGGGCGAGCATCGCAGCGAGCAGAATCACAGTGGCCACGGTTCCTCCTCCAGGCCGGCGGCGAGCGAGGCGAGCGCGTCCGCCCGGTAGGCGTCGAACGCACCGCGGGTGATCGCGTCCCGCGCGCCGGCGGTCAGTCGCAGTGTGAACCACAGATTATGCAGCGTCAGCAGGCGAAGCCCGAGGAGCTCCTGCTGGTTGACGAGATGCCGCACGAACGCGCGCGAGAACCCCGTGCAGGCCGGGCACCGGCAATCCTCCTCGAGGGGCCGTGGATCGCGGGTGAAGCGCGCGTTGCGAAGGTTCAGGCGGCCGCGGGCGGTGAGCGCAGATCCCGTCCTCGCGGTCCGGGTCGGCAGCACGCAGTCGAACATGTCGATCCCGCGTGCGATCACCTCGAGGATGCCCTCCGCATCGCCGAGCCCCATGAAGTACCGCGGGCGCTCCGCGGGCAGGAGCGGCGCGGCCCAGCCGACGGTCTCCAGCATCGCGCTGCGGCTCTCCCCCACAGCGAGGCCACCGAGCGCGAAGCCGTCGAACGGCAGGCCGACGACGCCCTCGATCGACCGCGTCCGCAGCTCGCGGTCGGTGCCGCCCTGGGCGATCGCGAACCGCAGCTGGCCCGGTGCGCGAGGCGCGTCGGCCTGCCGCTCCGCCCAGAGCTGCGTGCGCCGCACCGCCTGCTCGTGCTCGCGGGGCGGGACGTCCGCCGGCGGGCAGATGTCGAGGCACATCGCGATGTCCGACCCGAGTCGGCGCTGGATCTCGGCGACGCGCTCCGGCGTCAGCCGCTCCGAGCTCCCGTCGTAGACCGAGCGGAACGTCACGCCCTCGTCGTCGACCCGGGCGAGCGTGTCCCGCAGCGAGAACACCTGGAAGCCGCCCGAGTCGGTGAGGATCGGCCCGTCCCAGCCGGTGAACGCGTGGAGGCCGCCGAGCTCCTCGACGACGGCCTCGCCGGGCCGGAAGTGCAGGTGGTAGGTGTTGCCGAGAATCACGTCGGCCCCGAGCGCCCGGACCTCGGCCGGGAGAAGGGTCTTCACCGTTCCCTTCGTCCCGACCGGCATGAACGCCGGCGTGCGGATCGCGCCGTGGGCGGTGCGGAGCATCCCGGCACGCGCGACCCCGTCGGTGGCCTCGACCGTGAAGCTCATCCGGCGACCCTAAAGAACCAGCATCGCGTCGCCGAAGGAGTAGAAGCGGTACCGCTGGCGGATCGCGATGCCGTACAGCTCCCGCGTCCAGTCGACGCCAGCGAACGCCATCACGAGGGCGAGCAGCGTCGTCCGCGGCAGGTGGAAGTTCGTCAGGAGCGCATCGACCCGCCTGAATGCGAAGCCCGGCGTGACGAAGAGCTCCGAGCGACCCTCGAGCGGGGCGCCGCGCGCCAGCGTCTCGAGCACGCGGGTCGTGGTCGTGCCGACGGCGAGCACGCGGTCGGCCGCCCGGATCCGCTCCCAGGCGGCCGGTTCGACGCGATAGCGCTCGCCGTGGAGCTCGTGCTCCTCGAGGGTGTCGGCCTGGAGCGGCCGGAACGTGTCGAGCCCCACGTGGAGCGTGATCCGCTCGTGGTCGATGCGCGTCAGGAGCTCCGGTGTGAAATGGAGGCCGGCCGTCGGCGCGGCGGCCGACCCGAGCTCGTGCGCATAGACGGTCTGGTAGCGCTCGGGGTCTGCGGGCCGCTCGTGGATGTAGGGGGGCAGCGGCAACTCGCCCGATGGCTCGCCGTCGAGCCGGACGCGCCAGCGCCCGTGCCCGAGCGCTTCCACGAGCTCGACGGAAGGCGCTTGTAACAGTCTGTTGCTTGCTCGCAACCGCTCGCCCGGCTGGAGACGGCGGGAGGGCCGGGCGAGCGCCTCCCAGACACCGTCGCCGAGAGGCTCCAGGAGGAGTACTTCCACCGCGCCGCCGGTCTCGCGGCGCACTTGCAGCCGCGCAGGAACGACGCGGGTGTCGTTCACGACCGTGAGGTACCGGTCGATCTCCTCGGGCAGGTCGGAGAACGTCCGGTGACGAACCGCGCCGGTCGCTCGCTCCGCGACCAGCAGCCGCGACGCGTCCCGCCGCTCCACCGGACGCTGGGCGATCAGCTCGGGCGGGAGGTCGTAGTCGAGCTCGGATGACCTCATCCTGCGGCGAGAGTATTCTTGGACCCATGGACGAACAGGTGCTGGAGAGGGCGCGGCAGCGGGTGGCGGAAGCGCGCACGGACGGCATTGCCGGGGCACGGCTCGACGCGTCGCTCGAGAGGGCGCGCGCCGAGGTGATGCGCCTCGCGCAGGTCGCCGACGAGCTCGAGAGCTCGCTGCCGAAGCAGGTAGGGATCGCGGTGCGTGACGGCATCGCGCGGGAGGTCGTACCGGTCAGCCGAAGCCTGGCCGAGATCCGCGGCGGCGTGAACCAGGCGCTGCGGCGGCTCGAGCGGCTCGAGGAGGAGCTCCTGGCCGAGCGGAGCGCGCGGATCGACGATCTGGCGATCCTCGTGGATCTCGTCTCCGCGGGCTGGGAGGGAGTGGACCGCAGGCTCAAGCGGCTCGAGGAGGGAATCGAGGGCGCGGTTGTACCGCTCCCGACGGGTCGCGATGTGGACGACACCGTGTCGCATCCGGCCGAGCAGGCGGCGGTCGCGTAACACCTACCCAACGGCGAGTATCACGGCACAAGCGGCCGCCCAGACGGCGACCGTGACGAGCAACGGCAGGTCCTCGACGAGGAGCGTCTCGGGCTCCTCGCCGAGGCCGCGCCGGTGGAGCAGCAGCAGGTACCGGAAGAGCCCGTAGACGACGAGCGGGACGGTCGCGACGAGCCAGCGCGTGTCGTGCGCGGCCAGCGCGTACCCGGTATACGCGGCGATCGTCGCCGCCGCGACGATCGCGAGCAGCTGGTCGACGAGGGCGACGCTGTAGCCGGAGAGCGCCGGACGCGCGTGCACACCGTCCAGCCCGAGCTCGGCGCGACGCTTGCCGAGCGCGACGAAGAGCGCGAGCAGGAAGGTGCAGAGGAGGAGCCATTCCGAGATGCGCACGTCGACGGCGATCGCCCCCGCTGCGGCCCGCAGGACGAAGAGCCCGGCGATGGCCAGCACGTCGACGAGCTCGACGGCCTTCAGGCCGAGCGAGTACGCGGCCTGAAGGACGACGAACCCCGTCAGGCAGGCGAGCGACAGCGGACCGAGCGCGGCCGCGAGCGCGAACGCGAAGACGACGAGAGCCGCGGCCAGCACGAGAGCGGCCCGTGGCGCGAGCTCGCCGCGGGCGATCGGCCGGGAGCGCTTGACGGGGTGGATCCGGTCGGACGCGACGTCGCGCACGTCGTTCACGAGGTACGCGGCGCTCGAGGCCGCGCAGTAGGCGACGAACGCGGTCACGGCTGCGAACCAGCGCGTCGGGTCGCCGAGCTTCGCCGCGAAGAGGATGCCCGCGAAGAGCAAGAGGTTCTTCGTCCACTGCCGCGGTCGCAGCGCCACGAACACCGCGACGGCGGGCGAGCGACGGAGCGGGAGCTCGAGGACGGCTGCCGGCTCGGCCATGCGGCGACTCTACTTCGTGGCCGACGTGGCCGACCTCGGCCGGTGCGGGCTCCGCCTCAGGCGCGGCGCGCCGGGAGGACGAGCCGGAAGCGGCTTCCCGACCCCGGCTCGGTCTCGAGCTCGACCCTGCCGCCGAGCGCGCCCGCAAGCTCGCGGGCGATCGGCAGGCCGAGCCCCGTGCCCTGCGTGTCGTGCGAGACGAACGGGCTGAAGATCCGCTGGGCGTCCTCGGGGGAGATGCCCGGCCCCGTGTCGACGACGTCGACGCGGACCGTCCCGTTCGCCGACTCCAGCACGAGGTCGATGCTGCCGCCGTCCGGCGTCCACCGGAACGCGTTCTTCAGGAGGTTCGTGATCACCTGGAGCACGCGGTCGCCGTCGGTGAGGATCGTCGGGGCGCCCTCTGCGCCCTGGAGCTCGTACTCGATCTCGCGCCTCCGCGCCTCGTCTCCGAACGAGCCGAAGGCGTGCTCGATCAGCCGGCCCATGTCGACCTCCTCGGTCTGCACCGTGAACCGGTGGGCGCGGAGCTTGGCCAGGTCGAGCACGTCTCCGACCAGGCGCTCGAGCCGCGTGGCCTCGCTGGCGACCACCTCGAGCGAGGCTCCGATCAGCTCCGGGTCGTCGATCAGCCCGTCGCGGAGCGCGTCGACGTGCCCCTTGATTGCGGTCAGCGGCGTACGCAGCTCGTGCGAGACGGACATCAGGAACTGGCGCTCGCGCTCCTCGGTCGCGGCGAGCCGTGCCGCCATCTCGTTGAACCGCTCGGACAGGTGGGAGATCTCGTTCCCCCCCGGCCCCACCGGCACGTGCACCGCGTAGTTCCCGTGCGCGATCTCGTCCGACGCCTTCGCGAGCGCCTCGACGGGCCCGCTGATGCGCCGCGAGAGCCAGAGGCCGAGCAGCCACGCGAGCAGGCCGCCGATCGCGAATGCGGCGGCGAGGCGGGCGACGAGCGGAAGCCACTGGTCGCGGACGACGTCCTGGGCCTTGGCGACGACGATCGCGCCGAGCACCGGGCCGTCCCGCTCGAGGCGGAGCGGCTGCGAGACCGCGAGATACGTGCGCGTCCGGCCGCGCGGGCGAAACTCGAAGCGATATGGGCCGTTCGAGGTGAGCGCCGCGGCCGGCAGCGACGCCTCCGGGAGCCGCTCGAGACCCGTGCTCTGGCCGGGGAAGGCGGGAGCACCGACGTAGAAGAGCTGGTCGCCCGTCGCGAGCTCGAGGGCGGCGGGGGCGAAGTCGGGCGCTGGCGTCCCTTCGTCGGCCGCTCGCAGGGCGGCGTCGCCGTAGAGGCGGGCAATGCCCCGCGCCTCACGGCCGAGCTCCTCGTACGACTGGTTGCGCGTGTAGCCCGAGAAGAGCTGGACGGCGATCAGCGCCGAGACGAGGCCGGCGAGCACGATCCCGAGGAGGAACACCGCCGGCAGCCGGAAACGCAGCGAGCCGGGCATCAACGCGAAGCGTACGCCGTGGCTCGGAGCCCGGAAGCGGAGCGGCGGCGTCACGTGCTGCCGGCTACGCGGCGGGTGCGGTCGTGCGCTCGGACGCGACCTTGTAGCCGACGCCCCAGACGGTCACGATCGGCGACGCGTCGCCGAGCTTCCGCCGGATCTGCCGGACGTGGACGTCCACCGTGCGGGTGTCGCCGGCGAACGTGTAGCCCCAGACGCGCTCGAGCAGCTGGTCGCGCGTGAGCACGATCCCGCGGTGGTCGAGAAGCTCCCACAGCAGGTCGAACTCCTTCGGGGCGAGCTGGATCTCGGTGTCGCCGACGAGCACCTCGCGCCGGCCCGAGTTGATCAGGACGTCGCCGTGGCGGATCTCGTCGCCCTCGTCGATCCGGCGGTCGGACGTCGCCCGCCGCAGGACGCTCTTCACGCGTGCGACGAGCTCGCGCGGGTTGAACGGCTTCGTGAGGTAGTCGTCCGACCCCACCTCGAGCCCGATGATCTTGTCGACGTCCTCGTCCCGCGCGGTGAGCATGATGATCGGCACGTCCGAG
Source organism: uncultured Actinomycetes bacterium (assembly GCA_963845965.1). Taxonomy (GTDB): domain Bacteria; phylum Actinomycetota; class Thermoleophilia; order Gaiellales; family Gaiellaceae; genus Gaiella. The sequence goes on from CAWJUF010000024.1 coordinate 174,568, forward strand.
CTCTTCCGGATCCGGCGGCAGATCTCGATCCCGTCCATGTCCGGCAGGTTGAGGTCGAGCACGATCAGGGACGGCATCTCGGCTGCGACCGCGTTCAGCGCGCCGGCTCCGGTCCCCACCGCGCGCACGCCGTAGCCGGCGTTCTTCAGGTACAGCGAGACGAAGGATGCGATCGACTGCTCGTCCTCGACGACGAGCACCGTCTGCGGCTGGCTCACGGCGCCACCGCCTTCGTGCTCGCGCCCTCGCTTGCCGCCGGCCCGAAGGACACGGTCTCCGCGGTGGCCGGGATCGTCGACGGGCTGCCGTCGCCCACGGCGTACGTCCCGGTGGCGCCGGCGGCGTCCGGGTTGCCGGTGAGGGTGGCGCTGCCCTGGCCGCGGGCGGAGATCGAGAAGCCCTCGCCGCGCACGGTGATCCGGTAGCGGCCGCCGGGAACGTAGAAGTTGACGTCCTTGCCGCGCAGCCACACGGTCCGGCCGCGCGGCACGCCGTTGACCCGTGGGCTCCACTGGTCGAGCGGCGAGAGGTCGACGATCTTCACGTCGCCCTTCTCGAGCCGGCCGATCACGATCCCCTTGCCGCTGAGCACGAGTGTGCCGCGTCCGCTCTCGATCGAGAGGGTCCCCGCCGGGCTCGCTGCCGCCCACGCGGCAGGTACGGCGAGCACGAGGACGAGGGCAGAGAGAAGCGCGGCACGCATGCGTGCTGGAAGTATCGGGACGACGCGTGGGTGCGGGGTGAGACGGGCGTAAGGAAAGTGTAAGTGGGAGCCGGGACGGTAACCGAGCCCTGGGGCGTGGCTTTAGCCTCGCCCCTCTTGGTAATCCCGGCGAACGAAGAGGGGCGAGGCTGAAGCCACGCCCTTGCCGCACCGGGCTCGTCCTGGCACGGCGGGCCGCAGGGCAGTGCAAGATCGTCGCCGTGGACGACATCCTCGACTTCGGACAGGTGATCCTCTTCGCCTCCGGCGCGCTGCTGCTGGCGATCGGCGTGCGGATGGTCGCGGGCCGCCTCGCCGTGCCGACGGCGGGCCTGCTCCTCGTGGTCGCCGCGGCCGCGTCGGACCTGGTCGACCGGCTCGGGACGGTTCTGAGCTTCGAGGACGTCCAGCGGATCACGACGCTCGCGCTCGTCGTGATCCTGTTCGAGGGCGGCTCCGACATCGGGCTGCGGCGCTTCCGGCGGAGCGCGGCGCCCATCGTCGCGCTCGGCGTGCTGGGCACCTTCGGGACGGCCGCGCTGATCGCCGTCGCGAGCCACTCCATCCTCGACCTGTCGTGGACGGTCTCGGGCCTGATCGGCGCGGCGCTCTCGCCGACCGACCCGGCGGTCACCTTCTCGGTCCTCGCCGGGAAGGAGGTGCGCGGACGGTCGGGGACGATCCTGGAGGGGGAGTCTGGCTTCAACGACCCCGTGGGGATCGCGCTCATGATCGGCCTGATCGAGCTCGCGACGCACGACGACGCCACCTTCTGGACGGTCGTGGACGAGTTCGTCGTGGGCATGACGGTGGGGCTCGCCGTCGGTGTCGCCGGTGGCCTCGCCTTGGCGGCGCTGGTCCGGCGGGCGCCTCTCCCCGACCGCACGCTCTACCCGATCGCGGTGATCCTCACGGTGGGTGTCGTCTACGGCGCCGCGACGGTGGCGCACGGGTCGGGATTCCTCGCGGTCTTCGTCGCCGGCATCCTCGTGGGCGACGTGCGGTACCCCGCGCGCACCGCCGTGCGCCATTTCAACTCGGCGCTCTCGGATCTCGGTGAGCTCGCGGCCTTCGTCGCGCTCGGCCTCACGGTCGACCTCGCGGCGATCGGCGACCAGGGCCTCTGGTGGCGGGGTCTCGTCCTCGCCGGGCTGCTCGGGCTCGTGATCCGGCCGCTCGTGGTCGGATCGCTGCTCGCTGCGACGCGCCTCAGCTGGGGCGAGCGCGGGTTCATCGTCTGGAGTGGGCTCAAGGGCGCGGTGCCGATCCTGCTGGCGTCCCTCGCCGTCGTCGGCGGGACGGACTACGCAAGCGGGATCTACGGGATCGTGTTCGTCGTCGTGCTGCTCTCGGTCGTCGTGCAGGGGTCGCTCGTGCCGACTGTCGCGGCCCGCCTCGGGGTCGAGATGACTCCGGTGGCCGCCCCGCCGCGTGCTCAGCCGTAGGTGTAGAAGCCGCGGCCCGACTTCCGGCCGAGCAGGCCGGCGTTCCGCATGGCGACGATCCTCGGCGGCGGCGCCATACGCGGCTCGCGCAGCTTCTCGTAGAGCGCGTCGGAGGCGTGGACGTGGACGTCGAGGCCGACCAGGTCGAGAAGCGTGCACGGCCCCATCGGCCAGCCCGCGCCGTTCGTCATCGCCGCGTCGAGCGACTCGGGCGAGACCCGCGCCTCGTCCAGGACGCGCACGCAGTCGTTGAGCAGCGGGATCAGCACGCGGTTGACGACGAACCCGGGCGTGTCGTGGCATGGGACGGCGACCTTGCCCATCTGCTCGACGACCGACAGCGCCGACCCGACGGCGTCGTCGGACGAGAGCTCCGCGCGAACGACCTCCACGAGCGGCATCAACGGTGCCGGGTTGAAGAAGTGCATCCCGACCACCCGCTCGGCCGTCGTCATCGCCGCGGCGATTTCGGTGACCGAGAGCGCCGACGTGTTCGTCGCGAGAACGGCGTCGGGGCGACAGGTCCGCTCGAGCTCGCCGAAGAGCGCCCGTTTGGCGTCGAGCTCCTCGACGATCGCCTCGATCACGAGGTCGCACTGCGCCAGGTCGGCGAGCTCCGTGGTCGTCACCAGGCGAGCGACCGCCGCGTCGCGCTCGTCCGGCGTGCGCTGCCCCTTCTCGACCTTCCGGGTGAGGAAGTGCCCAATGCGCCCGGCTGCCGCCTCCCCGAGCTCCGTGCTCACCTCGCGCCCGACGACGTCGAAGCCGGCTTCGACCGCGACCTGCGCGATGCCGGCGCCCATCGCGCCGAGCCCCACCACGCCGATTCGCTCCACCGCCGCCACGGCCGCGGAGCCTACACCGGGCTCAGCCCCGGTAGCGGCGTCGCCGCTCGACGTCGTCGATACGGGAGTCGCGCCCGGCGAGGAGCGCCAGCGGCCCGATCACGAGGAGGAAGATGACGAGTGCGAGTTCCATGGGCACATGATGACGTGCAGCTACTATTAGAGCAAATCGAGGTTTTCATGAGTACGATCACACAATCTGATCAATGGCTCGGGGTCGAGGTGCGCCACTTCGCGGCGCTCGACGCCGTCGCGCGCGAAGGCTCGTTCGGGCGCGCCGCCGACCGGCTCGGCTACACCCAGTCGGCGATCAGCCAGCAGATCGCCACGCTGGAGAAGATCGTCGGGGAGACCCTCGTCGAGCGGCCCGGCGGCCCGCGGGCCGTCTCGCTCACGGAGGCCGGCGAGCTCCTCCTCCGCCACGCCGAGGCGATCGTCGCGCGACTCGACGCGGCGCGCGCGGACATCGCTGCACTCCGGGCGGGCGAGACGGGAACGCTGCGGGTCGCGACGTATCAGTCGGTCGGCGCGCGGGTGCTTCCCGGCGTCATGCGGCGCTTTCTCGCCGATTGGACCGGCATCGAGCTCGGCCTGTCGGAACCGACGACCGACCCCGAGCTCTACGCCGCGATCGAGTCGGGCACCGTCGACCTGGCCTTCGGCAGCCCGCCGCTGCCGGACGGCCCCTTCGAGGCGCTCGAGCTGATGAGCGACCCGTACGTCCTGCTCGTCCCCGCCGACAGCCCGCTCGCCGAGCGCGCGTCGGCCTCGTTGGACGACCTCGGCGACCACGTCCTGATCGGCTCGAACACGTGCGCGAGCGGGGTCGTCGTGGAGACCGAGCTCGGCGGCCGCGGGTACGAGGTCGACTACGGCTTCCGCTCCGACGACAACGGCACCATCCAGGGGCTCGTCGCGGCCGGCTTCGGCGTCGCGCTCACGCCACTGCTCGCGGTCGCGGTCGGGGACGAGCGGGTCAAGGCGATCCGGCTCGTGCCGGAGGTGCCGCGCCGCGTGGTCGCCGTCGTCTGGCATCGCGACCGCCATCGCTCCCCCGCGGCGCGCGCGTTCATCGAGATCGCCCGCGCCGTCGCCGCCGAGGTCGAGCGGGAGCTCGTCGAGCCCTGAGCGACTCGGTGCGACGAAGGCTGTCGCAGCCTCAGGCGCGCTCGACGACCGCCGCGATCGCCTGCCCCTGGCCGATGCACATCGACGCGACGCCGTAGCGGGCGTCGCGCCGCTCGAGCTCGGCGAGCAGGGTCGCGGTGATCCGGGCGCCGGTCGCGCCGAGCGGATGGCCCAGCGAGATGCCGCTCCCGTTCGGGTTCACGTCGCCCGCTTCCCAGCGCTCGTGGAGGCCCGTGTCCTTCAGGAACTGGAGCACGACCGAGGCGAACGCCTCGTTGACCTCGATCACGGCGATGTCGTCCCAGCCGAGGCCGGCCTTCGCGAGCGCCCGCTCGCAGGCCGGCGGATTGCCGTGGAGCATCCGGTACGGGTCGACGCCGGCGAGGCCGAAGGAGACGAAGCGACCGCGCGGCTCGAGGCCGAGCCGTGACGCCGCCGCCTCGCTCGTGACGAGCATCGCCGCTGCGCCGTCGACGATCGCGCTCGAGTTCCCGGCCGTGATCTTGCCGCCCTCCTTGAACGCGGGCTGCAGCGAGGCGAGCTTCTCGAGCGACGTGTCGCGGCGCGGGTTCTCGTCGGTCGCGACGAGCACGGCTGCGCCGCCCGCGCCGACCTCGACGGGGACGATCTCACGCTCGAAGCGCCCCTCGTCGATCGCGGCGATCGCCCGGCGGTGCGATTCGTACGAGTACTCGTCGAGCGCCTCGCGCGAGAGACCCCACTCGTCGGCGATCACCTCCGCGGAGATGCCCTGCGGGACGACCTCCCAGTGCTCGTAGAGCTTCGGCGAGAACCCCTCGAAGCCGTTCGCGGTGAGGTTCGAGCCCATCGGCACCCGCGACATCGACTCGACGCCCGACGCAACGACGACGTCGAGGTGCCCCGCCCGGATCGCAGCCGCGGCGTTGAACGCCGCCTGCATCGACGACCCGCACTGGCGATCGACGGAGCTGCCGCACACGGTCTCGGGCCACCCCGCGACGAGCGCGGACATGCGCGCGACGTTGAGCGCCTGCTCTCCGACCTGGCTGACGCAGCCCATCTGCACGTCCTCGACCTCTCCCGGATCGAGGTCGAGCCGGCCGACGAGGCCGTTCAGCGTCTGCGCGGCGAGCTCCTCCGCGCGAACGCCGGCGAGGCTGCCGTTCCGGCGCCCGATCGGCGTCCGGACGGCATCGACGATGAGCGCCTCGGTCACGCCGTGAACGTACCACCAGGCGGCGAGGCGTAGAGTGGACGAATGGCCACGACGGCGACGGAACGGAAGCTCCTCGTCGACGGTGAGTGGGTGGAGACGGGCGAGTGGGTCGAGGTCGCGTCGCCCTACGATGGGGCGCTCGTCGCGCGGGTCGCGAAGGCGGGCGCAGCGGAGGCGCTTGCCGCGGTCGACGCCGCCGAGCGCGCGATGCGCGACCCGCTTCCCGCGCACAAGCGGGCCGAGATCCTCGTCCGCGTCGCGGGCGCGCTCGGAAAAAGGGCCGACGAGGCTGCGCGCCAGATCGCCGCCGAGGCCGGCAAGCCGCTCAAGGCCGCCCGCGTCGAGGTCGCGCGCGCGATGTCGACGTACACGATGGCTGCGGTCGAGGCGCGCAAGCTCGCGGGCGAGATAGTGCCGATGGACGCCTCCCAGGCCGGCGAGGGGAAGCTCGCGTTCACGATGCGGATGCCGATCGGGGTCGTCGGCGCGATCAGTCCCTTCAACTTCCCGCTCAACCTCGTCGCGCACAAGATCGCCCCCGCGCTCGCGGCCGGCTGCGCGGTCGTGCTCAAACCGGCTTCGCAGACCCCGCTGTCGGCGCTCCTCCTCGCGGAGCTCGAGCACGACGCCGGCCTCCCGGCCGGGTGGCTGAACGTCCTCGTCGGCCCCTCCGGGGACATCGGGGACGTTCTCGTCGAGGACGAGCGGGTCATGCTGATCACCTTCACAGGGTCAGGGCCGGTCGGCTGGGGCATCCGGGAGCGCGCACCGCGGAAGCGCGTCAACCTCGAGCTCGGAAACGCGACCCCGGTGATCGTGGAGGCCGACGCCGGCGTCGAGGACGCGGCCGCGCGCTGCGCGGCGAACGCGTTCTCGTTCGCCGGCCAGAGCTGCATCTCGGTCCAGCGGATCTTCGTCCACGAGGACGTCTACGACGCATTCCGCGACGCCTTCGTGCCCCGCGTCGAGGCGCTCGTCGTCGGCGATCCCGCGGACGAGGAGACGGACGTCGGCCCACTGATCAGCCCAACCGAACGCGACCGCGTGCTCGCCTGGGTCGAGGAGGCACGCGACCGGGGCGCGCCGATCCTGACGGGCGGCACGCTCGAGGGCGAGCTCGTCCGCCCGACCGTGGTCGAGAAGCCGCCGGCGGACACGAAGCTCGCCTGCGACGAGGCGTTCGGGCCGGTGTGCACGCTCCAGCCCTACTCCACGCTCGACGAGGCGATCGCATCCGCGAACGCCACGCGCTACGGCCTCCAGGCGGGAATCTTCACCGCGAATCTGAAGGGTGCCCTCCACGCCGCCCGGTCACTCGAGTTCGGCGGAGTCACCGTGAACGAGGCTCCGACCTTCCGCGCCGACCAGATGCCCTACGGCGGCGTCAAGGACTCGGGCAACACGCGGGAGGGCCCGGCCTGGGCCGTTCGCGAGATGACCGAGGAGCGCCTCGTCGTGATCCAGCTGTAGCCTCACGCCGTGCCATTGTTCAGCCGTCAGCCGCCCGCGCCGGCGGCGAGCGAGCTCCGGCGGGAGCGTCGCGCGCTCCTCCTGCTCCGCGAGGACCGCCTGCGCGACCTCGGCGGGCTCACCCTCGAGATGTACCGGCGCGACCACTTCAACGAGGCTCTCGTCGTTGAGCGGTGCGCCGAGCTCGTCGCCATCGAGGCCCGCGTCTCGGAGATCGACGCGCACCTGCGGGGTGCGGGGCTCCGCCGGCGCCAGCGCGCGATCTGCACCTGCGGCGCGCCGCTCCTGATCGGCGCCCGCTTCTGCCCGAGCTGCGGCCGCGCGCTCGACCCGGCGGCGGACGGCGGCGAGGACACCGCGGCATGAGCCGTAGGCTCGACGGAGGCTCCAGTGAGCGGAGGCGCCGGCTTTGCCGGCGCCGGGAGCGGGCATGAGCCGTAGGCTCGACGGAGGCTCCAAAGAGCGGAGGCGCCGGCTTTGCCGGCGCCGGGAGCGGGAATGAGCGCCGAGGGGTCGAGCTGCCCGCGTTGCGGGGTACCGCTCGCCGCCGGCCAGGAGTACTGCGTCGAATGCGGGCTCCGGCAGAGCGGCCACCCGAGGCTCGGCCCGCTGCCGACCGAGACGCGTGCGCTCCGGCTGCGCATCGCCGGTCTCGCCGCCGTCGCGTTCGCCGGGACGGCCGTGGCGATCGCCGTGGTCGCGGACGACACCGGCGCCCAGCGGGTCCTCACCGCGACGGGCGGAAGCGTCACGGTCCCGACGCGCGCCGCAGGACCCAAGAACCAGCTTGCCGCCTGGCCGCGCGGTCGCAGCGGCTGGACGATCGTGCTCGTCTCGACGCCGAAGGCGCGTGGCCAGGACGAGGCCGTCGCGGTCGCGCAGCAGGCGAGGTCGCGCGGTCTGGCGCGGGTCGGCGTGCTCGACTCGTCGCAGTTCGCAAGCCTCCAGCCGGGATACTGGATGACGTTCACGGGCCGCTACCAGAGCGAGGCGGATGCAACGGGATCGCTTCGCCGTGCGCGCGCAGCCGTGAAAGGCGCGCGCGTGCAGCGGATCGAGCCCTGACGAGGCGTTCCTCGTCGTCCGCTGAGACAACGATAGTGACACAGCTTGTAACACGGGCTAGGACCGGGTAGACTCGCCCACGGAAGGCGCCGGCCGCCCCCGGAGGCACTGGCCAAGGCGAACGACCGACGGGAGACGAATCCGTATGGAAGCCAATCTCGCGCAGTTGCAGTCGTGCATGTACCAGTACTCGCGGGCGATCTACCGATCGGTCAAGGACCAGATCGACCCGTACGTCGACCACCCGACGCGCCTCGAGTACCGGCGTGCAGTGCTCTGCGAGTGCGAGGAGACGATGTCCCGTCTGGCGCACGATCCCCAGTACTTCGCGCATCCCGACCGGACGCTCTTCCACGACATCCGGCGCTACTTCCCGATCACCGCGCAGGCGCACGTTGCGTGGGCGGTCAAGCAGGGCATCTCGGCGGCGGTCGCGTTCATCGAGGCCCAGCTCGAAGCCGGCCTGCTCGACGGGGGCGTCAGCCGCTGCAAGGCCACCACCCGCAAGGGCAAGGCCTGCCAGCGCACGCCGCTCCCCGGCCGCGACTACTGCCCGTCGCACCAGCATCTCGAGCGCACGACGCTGCCCGCGCGGGCCGCGGCCGCAGCCTGAGCAGATTCGATCGCTTCGCGACCGAATCTGCCTCTAGAAGGATCTTCTAGGCACTTTCGCGCATGCGCGAAAGTGCCCGAGGGAGCGGAGCGACTAGGCTCACACGCAGGATGTCGCACGACACCGACAAGCTCATCCGCCAGCTCTCGCTCGTCGCGTTTCTCATGGCGGAGCGCCGGCCGCTCACCGCGCGAGACGTCAAGAGCAACGTCGAGGGCTACTCCGAGATGTCGGACGAGGCCTTCGCCCGTCGCTTCTACTCCGACCGTGCAGAGCTGACCGCGCTCGGCGTGCCGCTCAACTCGCAGCGGGACGAGTTCACGGGCGAGGAGCTCTACACGCTGCGTTCCGAGAACTACTTTCTCGACCAGCTCGACCTCGACGGAGACGAGCTCGCCGCGCTCCAGACGGCGCTGTACGCGCTCGAGGGCAAGTTCGCCTACGCGGAGCCGTTGCGGCTCGCGCTCCAGAACCTCGCGCTCGGGCGTCCGGGATTCCGACACGCACCCACCGCGACGGCCGAGCGGGTGCGGGTCACCGCGCCGGACTACTCGCCCGAGCTCGCGGCGCGCCTCTCCAAGCTCGAGTCGGCGATCTCGAAGCAGCGCACCATCCAGTTCCGCTACTGGTCCCCCGCTCGCGACCGCGAGACCGAACGGCGGCTGAACCCGTACGCGCTGCGCCTCGACGAAGGGGTCTGGTACATCGTCGGGCACGACCTCGACCGCGACGCGACGCGGACGTTCCGCGTGGCGCGGATTCGCTCCGACATCCGCTTCGCGACGCGGCGCGAGCGGGACTTCCGCCTGCCTGCCGAGTTCGACGTCGAGGCGCACAGGATCGCGCGGCCGTGGCAGATCGGGACGCGGGCCGGCATGGCGCGGATCGGCGTCCAGGGGGACACCGCGTGGTGGGTCCACCGCACGCTCGAGGACGCCGGAGCGGTCGTCGACGGGGTCTTCGAGACGGGGTACACGACGCTCGGGCCGCTCGTGTCGTGGATTCTCCGGCAGAACGGCCGGGCCGTGCCGCTCGAGCCACCGGAGCTGCGCGACGAGGTCGGCGAAGCGCTCCGGCTCCTCCGGGAGCGCCACAAGGGAACGGCCCTCGCGCCGGCCCGTGAGCGGCGCCCGGACGCGCGACCCGTGGTCGAGCGCCAGCCGGCCGGGCCGGTCGCACCCGAGCGGTTCGGCGTCCTCCAGGCACTGCTCGCGCATCTCCTCGCCGCCTGCGGCGACGAGCGAACGGCCGAGCTCGACGCTGACGAGCTCGCCGAGCGCTTCTCGCTACCGCGCGAGGAGCTGCAGGAGACGCTCTCGCTCCTCAACCTCGTCAACTTCGGCGGAGGCTGCTACACGGTCTACGCGATGGTGGACGAGGACGCGAACCGCGTCCGGGTCGACAAGGAGCTCTACGGCGACGTCTTCCGGAAGGCGCCGAAGCTGACGCCGCTCGAGGCGCGGGCCATCCGGCTCGCGATCGAGTACGTCGGGCCGACGATCGCCGCGGAGGCCGACGCGCCGCTCGAGCGGGTGCGCCGCAAGCTCGAAGAGACCTTCGGCCAGTTCGAGCTTGCGTCGTCGGCCGCGACCCGTGCGGGCGAGGACGAGGAGGCTTTGGTGCGCGCGCTCTCGGACGGGGCCGAGAAGCGCCGCGTCGTCGAGCTCGAGTACTTGAAGGAGGGAGAGGAGGAGCCGACCACACGGCTGGTCGAGCCGTACACGATCGAGCGCGAGCTGCCGTTCTGGCGCGTCCACACGTGGGACCGGACCGTCGACGGCCCGCGCACGTACCGGCTCGACCGCATGCGCTCCGCGCGGCTGACGCGCGAGCGCTTCGAGCCGCGCGAGGGCTTCGACCCGAACTATCTCGCCGAGCCCGCCGTCGCGCTCCTCTGGCACGCGCCCCCGATCGCCCGCTGGAAGCTGGAGCGCGGCGCGCGCGGCCTGACGGACAAATCGGCGATCTCGGACGTCACGTTCAAGACCGAGGAGTGGCTCCTGTCCGAGGTCCTCGCCGACCGGGGCGAGACCGTCGTGCTGGAGCCCGCGTCGATGCGGCGCGCCGTCGGCGCGCGCGCCAAGGCGCTCCAATCGGAGCTCGGCCTCAGCGCGCGGCGGAAGCGGACGGCAGAGAAAGCCTGAACCGTGCGCCCGGGCCGGAGCCTGCGGCGAGCTCGAGAGATCCGCCGTGCGCCTCGGCGATCGAGCGCGCGACCCAGAGGCCGAGCCCGGACGAGCCTGCGCCGCTCACGCCGCGCGCGAAGAGATCGAGCTGCGGGTCGACGCCCGGCCCGTCGTCGACGACGTCGACGACGACCCGCCCGTCGCTCTCCCTCACCTCGATCACGACCCGCGATCCGTGCCGCAGCCCGTTCGCGACGAGGTTCCCGAGCACCTGACGCACGCGCGTCGGGTCGCAGTCGGCGAGCGGTGCCGCGGCCGTCGTGACGGCGACGCCGTCGCCCGCGAGCGTCGACGCGAGCCGGCCGACGTCGATCGGCTCCAGTCTCAGCGAGGCGAGATCGGGATCGGTGAGGATGCGCTCCACGTCCCGCCCGGCGGCCACCGCGAGCTCGACGAGCCGTCGGCGATCGCCCGGCGCCACCGTCGAGGCGGCGGCCGCGAGCGCGGAGAGCGCAGCGACTGGGCTGCGGAGCTCGTGCGCGACGACCTCGAGACGCTCCCGCGAGATCGGGAACGTGGATTGGAGCGTGGGCTGGGGCGTGGCTTCAGCCTCGCCCCTCTTTCTCACGTCGCTCCCCCAACCCGGGACAGCGCCCTCTCCGCGACCGCCCGGAGCACCGGGTCGGGATCGTCGGCATATCTCTCCGCCAGCCGCGCCTTCTCGTCGCTCCCGCCGTTCCCGACCGCCACGAGGGCGTTGCGCCGCAGCCAGCGCGGATCGTTCCGTGGGACGAAGAGCCGGTCGAGCTCGCGTGCCAGCCGCTCTCCGTCGGCCTCGAGCCAGTCGGCGAGCGACACCACGGGCACCGCGTCGTCGGCGGGTAGCAGATCGGAGCGCCGCTTTTCGACGCCGCGGTTCCACGGGCAGACGTCCTGGCAGATGTCGCAGCCGTAGACGCGATCCTCGAGGGCATCCATCACGTCGTCGGGGATCTCTCCCGCCGTCTGCGTCCAGTAGGAGAGGCAGCGGGTCGCGTCGAGCACCCCCGGCTGGTCTTCGTCGAGCGCTCCAGTCGGGCACGCGTCGATGCAGAGCGTGCAGCTCCCGCAGCCGGCGTCGAGCGCCGGGGTCGGCTCGAGTTCGACGTCGGTGACCAGCGTCCCGAGGACGACCCACGACCCGTGCGTGCGCGTGATCAGCATCGTGTTCTTGCCGATGAAGCCGACGCCCGAGCGCTCGGCACCCGCGCGGTCGACGTGCTGGTTGGCGTCCACGAGCACCCGGTACGTGCCGCCAAGCCGGCGGCCCAGCGTCTCGAGGCGTTCGCGCAAGAGCGCATAGTGGTCTCGCCAGGCATACCGCGGGAGCCGGCCCTGGCCCGGGCGGGGAGAAGGGCCGGGCGTGTAGTAGCAGAGCGCCGCGGAGACGACGGTGCGCGCGTCCTCGAGCAGCGTCTCCGGATGGCAGGAGACCTCCGGCTGCGCCATCGTGAAGCGCATGGAGCCGAACAGGCCGCGCTCCCGCCGCTCGCGGATGTGCCCCTCGGTCTCCTCGTACGGCGCGGCCGGCGCCGCCCCGACCACGTCGAGCCCGAGCTCCTCCGCCAGCTGCCACAGCTCGTCGGCCGTCATGAGAGGATCGTGCCATGCTCGCGGCCCGGATCCACGAGGACGGCGGCCCCGACGTGCTTCGCGTGGAGGAGGTACCCAACCCCGTGGCTGGGCCGGGCCAGGTTCTCGTCCGTCTCAGGGCGGCGTCGCTCAACCACCTCGACGTCTGGGTACGCAGGGGGCTGCCGTCGGTGCCGAAGCCCCGGATCCTCGGCGCGGACGGCGCCGGCGTGGTCGAGGCGCTCGGTGACGGCGTGGACGGGCTCGCCGCCGGCCAGCGCGTCGTGCTCAATCCCGGCCTCGAGCACGGCGACACGATCGCGGTCATCGGCGAGCACCGCGACGGGACGCACGCCGAGCTCATCGCGATCGACGCAGCGCAGGTCTTTCCTCTCGACGACGCGCTCTCGTTCGAGGTCGCGGCCGCGTTCCCGCTCGTCTACGAGACGGCGTACCGGATGCTCGTGACGCGCGCCGCCGTGCGCGAGGGGGAGTGGGCGTTGATCTGGGGGATCGGCGGCGGCGTCGCCACGGCCGCGTTCGAGCTCTGCCGAGCCCTTGGAGTGCGCACCGTCGTCACGTCCGGCAGTGCGGAGAAGCTTGCGGCCGCGCGGGAATGGGGCGCCGACGTCGCCGTCGATCATGCCGAAGGCGACGTCGTCGCCGCCGTGCACGAGGCGACGGGCAAGGGCGTCGAGGTCGTCGTCGAGACTGTCGGCGAGGCGACGTGGGCACGGTCGCTCGCCGCGGTTCGCCCCTCCGGCCGCGTCGTGGTCTGCGGCGCGACGAGCGGCCCGAATCCACCCGCGCAGCTGCATCGCTTCTGGTGGAAGCAGCTCACCGTGATGGGCTCGACGATGGGGACGCGGGAGGACTTCCTCGGCGCGTACGACCTCGTCCGCTCCGGGCGCGCACGCGTGCACGTCGACCGCGTCTTCCCGCTGGCCGACATCGCCGCCGCCCACGCCCGCCTCGAGGCCGGCGAGCAGCTCGGGAAGATCGTGCTGGCCATTCCAAGCTGACAGCGGCGGCAGGCGCCTCCTGCGGTCGACGAACGTGGCTTGCAACAGACTGTTGCAAGCGCCTCTCGACGCGGCCTTCCGGGGTGGATGCGCCCGTGCGGCCCCGGTCCTCAGTGGCCGACGCTTCGCTACGGTACGAGCATGGTCACGAAGGACGACGTCGTCGAGGCGCTGCACGGGGTCGAGGATCCGGAGCTCGGGATGGACATCGTCGAGCTCGGGCTGTACTACGACGCCGAGATCGAGGGCGAGCACGTGAAGATCGTCCACTCGCTCACGTCGATGGGCTGCCCTGCCGGACCGATGATCCAGGAGTCGATCCACGACGCCGTCGCCGCGCTCCCGGGCGTCGGGCAGGTCGAGGTCGAGCTGACGTTCGACCCGCCCTGGACCCCCGACCGCATGTCGGACGACGCGAAGTTCATCCTCGGCTTCGGGTAGCGCGTTCCCCGCGCGTCGGCTAGTGCCGGTCGCGGCGATGTCGTTCCGCGCGGAAGTCTGCCGAGCGTGCGTCTGCTGACCCACTGTGTCGCAAGCGATACACACTCTGCGCCGCAGACGAGGACAACGACGGAGAGGCACCCTCCTAGGCTCGACACATGCTCGAACGGTCGAGAAGGAGGCGCAGCATGTATGACCTCACCAAGACACGGATGCTGCTGACAACGGCGGTATTCGCCGCGGTCGCTGCGGTGTTTGCCGGCGGGGCGAACGCGAGAATTCCCGACGCGGACGGCTCGGCCGTCGAAGGGCAGGTGTCCATCGTCGGCCTCGTCGGCGCCTACGCCGCTCAGACGCCGAGTTGGCGGGGCAAGGGTGGCAAGGGCGAGGAGACCGGGGGCTATCGTGGACAGGCGGCGCTCGGGACCGGCGTCGACGCGGCCCAGGGGCCCAGATGGCGGGGCAAAGGCGGCAAGGGCGAGGAATGACTGCTCTGCTCGCCGCGAGAGTTGCCGGCGTGTGTTGACCAACCTGGCGCCGCAGCAGTATCGCTCTCCCGCAGCGGGATGGTGACCGAGACGGGGCGGATCCGGGGGGACCGCCCCGTCTCGCTGATGGCGCTTCCGCCTCGCCACCGCCAGCTGGCATGCGATCGTGCGCTCCGGCACAATCTGGATCGGACGAACGCGGATGGTGACGCCGTTCAGAGCCCTGCTCGCCGCGACCGCCCTCGCCGTGCTCGTTGGGTGGGGGACGTCTGGCGCGGCCGTGACGGCTGCGCCGCGGGTGACGCTTGTCGCTGACTCGGTCGGCGGCGTCCTCTTCTGGCAGCGCCAGGCGCGCGACGAGCTCGGCCGGGGCATCGATCTCCGGATCGACATCAGGACGTGCCGACGACTGGTCAGCGAGGGATGCGTGTACGACGGCGAGCGGCCGCCGAGCGCGCTCGATGCGATCCGAGACCTCGGCCCGGCGCTTGGGCAGATCGCCGTGATCGACATCGGCTACAACGACGCGCCGAGCGGGTTCGCGGCCGGTATCGATCGCGTCATGCGCGCGCTCGTCGACGCCGGTGTCGACCAGGTGGTCTGGATCACGCTTCGCGAGCGTCGCCCGAGCTGGGCGGACATCAACGACCAGATTCGTGAGGCGCACAAGCGCTGGCCGCAGCTTGCGGTCGGCGACTGGGAGGTCGAGAGCCGCGATCACGACGACTGGTTCGCCGACGGGATCCACATGAACTGGGACGGCGGCGAGGCGTTCACGCGGTTCCTCAGACCGCTCGTGGTCGACGCGTGTGGGGCCACCTGCGCCGAGGGCGGCGCGATGCTCACCGTTGGTGGTCCGCTCCGATGGGCGCGCACCGGCAAGCGATACGCAGACCGGATCCGGATCGGCGGTGGCACCCCGCCGTACCGCCTGACGGTCAAGGGTCTGCCGGCCCCGCTGCGGGTTCGCGGGGACGGGACGATCGTCGGGAAGCCGAAGGCGGCGGGGACGTACTCGCTCGAGGTGGACGTCGTGGATGCCGCGGGCATCCGAAACGGTGCGACCGTCGCCCTGAGGGTCGTCCGGCGCTAGGAGACCGGCCCCCGAATCGCTCGGCCCGCGCGGCGAACGGCGGGGCGTGGCTTCAGGCTCGCCCCTCTTTCCTCCGCGCTACCCGAGCAGCCGCACCTCCTCACGCCGCTCGCGCGCGAAGAAGTGGATCCCGTCGTCGAAGCGCACCCAGTTGCAGCGCATACACATCACGAGCGAGTGCGTGCGCGCGGAGTCCGCGAGGAAGCGGACGCCGCGGAGCAGGTCGCCGTTCGTCATCCCGGTCGCGACGACGATCACGTCGCCCGGCGCGAGGTCCTCCTCCGTGAACACGTGCCCGACGTCCTCGATGCCGACCTCGCGGGCGGCGTCGATCTGGGAGCGCGTCGTCGGCCAGAGCTGCGCCTGCATGCCTCCGCCGAGACACCGGAGGGCGGCTGCGGTGAGGACGGCCTGGCGCGTCCCGCCGATGCCGATCGCGAGGTGGTCGTTCGTGCCGCGGATCGCAGCGGAGATCGACGCTGTCACCGTCCCGTCCCCGATCAGCTTGATCCTCGTGCCCGAGCTGCGGAGCTCCTCGATCAGGTCGTGGTGGCGCGGCCGGTCGAGGACGAGGGCGGTGATGTCGAGCGGCTGACGCCCGAAGCTCTCTGCAACCTGCTGGACGTTCTCCGCGACCGGCCGATTGAGGTCGATCACGCCGCGTGCGCGAGGGCCGACCGCGATCGAGCGCATGTACATCTCGGGAAGCCGGCGGAGCGCCCCCTCGGGTGCGACCGCCAGCATCGCCATCGCACCGACGCCCCCGCGTGCGACGACGCCGCGACCCTCGATCGGGTCGAGCGCCAGGTCCACCCGCTCGCCGCCGGCGCCGACCGTCCCGCCCGGCAGGAGCGCCTCGCCCGACCGCGCGCCGAAGACGATCTGCCCGTCGATCGGCAGATCCTCGAGGGCGGCCTTCATCGCGCTCGCCGCCGCGTCCTCCGCTGCCTCCTCGTCGGCCCGGCCGAGCCAGCGGGCGCCCGCAAGCGCCGCCCACTCGGTCGCCTTCGCGTAGCGGGTGCAGAGGCAGTCGGCCACGGGTGCCGACTCTAGATGGTTCTAGTTCAGATGCGCGCGAGCCGGTCGGCGGTGGACAGCACCAGGTCGAGCACCTCGCCCATCGCTTGGTCGAGGGTCGCGTTCATGATCACGGGCACGTCGCAGCGCTGCGCCCGCTCGATCAGGGCGCTCTGGATGAGACGGATCTCGGGCATCGCCTCGATGTAGCGCTCGAGCGGGCGGAGCCCCTCGGTTGCGTAATCGCGCACCCAGAAGTGGCTGCGGTGGAGATCCTCGTCCTCGATCGCGACGAGGCACTGCACCACGATCGCACGGCCGCGCTCGACGTCGACCATCCCCGGCACGAGATGCACCCCCTCGAGCACCATCGACCAGCCCTCGGCGAGCGACCGGTCGATCGCCGCGTCGACCCCGACGAGCACGTTGCGGGTCTGGTCGAGGAAGCCGAGCAGGCGTGCGTCGCCTGCCTCCTCCTCCTCCGCCTTCGTGAGCGCCAGCCCGGCGTCGAAGCTCGAGTAGTGCACCGACGGCATGAACGCGGGCGAGAAGAAGGCGCGCATCGTCTGGCGAATGAAGTCCGTGGACGTCACGCGCGTGATCCCGAGCCGATGGGCCGCCTCGGTGGCGATCGTCGACTTGCCGGTGCCGGTCGCGCCGCCGACGAGCAGGATGATCGGGACGTCGAGCTGGCGCAGCTCGTGGAGACGCCGGAGTCGCCGCATCGTCCGGCCGCCCTCCGCCTCTCCCAGCACGTCCGCCGCGAGGTCGGCGAGCCGGTCGAGGTCGAGGCGGTCGGTGCCTCGCTCGGCCATGTCGGCGTCCGCCCGGCGCGCGAGCTCGTACGCCCGCGTCACGGTGAGGCCCGTCGCCGCGAGCGCGCGCGACAGGAGGCCCTTCGACCAGGGCGGGCCCTCGTCCCCTCCAAGGGGAAGCGGCGCGAGGTAGCGACGCTCGCTCACCGGAACCGAGCCGCCTCCGGCACCAGCGCGACCGCCTCGGCGGCCAGCCGCTCGAGAGCCTCGTCGAGCGACGGCTCGCCCGGGAGCGGGACCACGTCGTTCGCCGCGACGACCACGCGCACCCCGCGGCGGCTCGCCTCCTCGACGACGACGTCGACCGCTGCGGCCTTGAGCTCGACGAGGAAGACGTCCGCGTCGGCCGTCGCGAGATCCTCGTACAGGCGGACGCGATCCGAGAGGTGGCCGGAGACCGACGTCACCCGTGCGCCGTGCGCTTCCTCGAGGTGCGCGGCGAGCCGCGCGTGGCGTTCGGAAGGCGCCGTGCAGAAGAATGCGACGCGCTGACCGTCGACCGGCTCGAGCGGCCGCGGGCGGAGCACGGCGCGCACCAGCGGCGTCCACGGCCGCACGTGCGAGCGGAGCGCCTCGCGCAGCTCCTCGTGGGGCGCGTCGTCCTCCGCCATCGTCACGACGACGAGATCGGCGATCCGGGCGCGATAGGCGTTCAGGTAGCCGGCCGTGACCGCGACCGGCTGCGCCGCCGACGCGACCAGCACGCGCCGGTCGGCCGCGACGGGCGGCAGCGCCGCGCCGCTTCCGTCCAGCACGACGAGCTCCGCGCCGAGCCCGGTGGCGACCGCGACGCCCTCGAGGACGTTCGAGACGGCGACGGCTCCCGCGAGCCCGCCGCCGCAGCGGCGGCATCCCACGGTCGTCACCCCGGCGACGACCGCGGTCTCCAGGTGGTCCGAGGCCGCGTGGCGCCCGTTGCGGGAGAGCTCGAGCAGCGTCTCGACGCTCGGCCGCGCGACGACGACCTCTGGCTCGGGAGGGCCGCCCCTCCCCATCGCGACGACGACGATGCGCCGCGTCGAGGCGAGGCGCCGGGCGACGTGGCCCGTAACGGCGGTCTTCCCGACCCGCTTGCCGGTGCCGATCACGGCGAGCGTTGGCACGTCCACGACGGCCGCCGGCGGCGGGTCGAATCGGAAGTCGGGTCCCTCGTAGGGGAGGCCGAGCGCAAGCACGCGGCTCGCGAAGGCGAGCCGCTCCGGCGGGCCGAGCACCGGCTCGTCGGAGAGGTCGAGGACGAGGTCGGGCTGGTGGCGCTCGATCGCGACCTCGACCGAGGGCTCGAGCGGCACCCCGTAGCCGTCGACGTCGCCGCGGAGCTTCTCCGTCCCGCCGACGAGCACGGCCGCCACGACGAGATCGTCGATCTCCTCGAGCGCAGCTCGGACGACGGGGGGATAGTGCTCGCCGTCGACGATCGCGACCACGCGTCTCATCCTCGCGTCGTCACCTCCTCCTCGATGCGACCGGTGTACTTCTCGTACGCGAACGTCTCGGTCGAGAACTGGATGATTCGCTCCTCGCCGTGGAAGGGGTGGCGGCGCGAGATTGCCACGTGGTGGCCGTTGATCTCCACCACGTTGTAACAGGGTCTCGTGTTTCCCCGCAGCCGCAGCGACGAAACCGTCCCCGTGTTGACGACGAAGAGGTTCTCGAGCCGCCACGCGTAGGGCACGTGCTTGTGGCCGGAGAGGACGAGGTGGACGCGCGCGCGGAGGAGGCACTCGATCGCGTCGCCCGCGTCGTACACGACGTTGCGCTCGCGTCCCGTGCCGGGCACGGGCAGCAGGTGGTGGTGGAGCACGAAAATCCGGAATTGCGATGGCTCGGCGCCGAACTGCTCCTCGATCCACGAGTAACGTCCCCGGCCGATCTGGCCGTGGTCGAGGTCCGGCTCGGTCGAGTCGACGGCGACGACGGTCACGCCGTCTTTCCGCAGGACGGAGGAGCGGTTCCCGAACAGCTCCTCGAAGTGGACGTAGCCGACGTTCCGCGCATCGTGGTTCCCGGGGACGACGACGAAGGCGTCGCAGTCGATCTGGTCGAGGTACTGGCGGGCGAGCTGGTACTCGTGCTTGAACCCGAACGTCGTCAGATCGCCGGTGCAGATGACCATGTTCGGCCGCAGCTCGTTGATCTCGGAGATCGCGCGCTCCAGGAGCGCCGCCTCGAAGTACGGGCCCCCGCAGTGCAGGTCGGAGAGGTGCGCGATCCGCAACGGGGGCTCTGGGACGTCCATCCGTCGCAGTCTACGGCGACGTCCGGGCCCCTCGCTACCCTCGGGACGGTGCCGGAGACACCCCGGAAGCCTTGTCGTTCCAGGCATATCGCGGCTCCGAGCCGCCGCGTTTCGTCAACGCCGCCGAGCGCGAATGTGCGCGGATCCTCGACTGGTACGGGATCCCGTGGGAGTACGAGCCGCGGTCGTTCGTGCTCGAGCGCGACGCGGAGGGGCGCGTCACGAGCGCGTTCACGCCGGACTTCTTCCTCCCCGACCAGAATCTCTACATCGAGGTCACCGTGATGAAGCAGTCCCTCGTGACGCGCAAGAACCGCAAGCTGCGCGAGGTGCGGCGGCTGTATCCGGACGTCAGGGTCAAGCTCTTCTACCGGCGCGACATCGAGCGTCTCGCGCAGCGATACCGGTTGCGGATCGCGTCGTGAGGGAATCGAGCGCCGCCGCTCGCCTCCGCGCCGCCGGCCAGCCGATCGGCGACGTGTACCTCGACCGCGCGGAGATCGCGGCGCGCGTCGCCGAGCTGGCGAGCGAGATCGCCGCAGTGTACGACGGGCTCTTCCCCGTGCTCGTCGCGCCGCTCAAGTCGAGCACCGTCTTCCTGGCCGACCTCTCGCGCGCGCTCGGGATCGATCACGAGCTGGACGTCATCGAGCTCGCGCCGTACGGCAGCGGGCGCCCAGGTGGCGGCGTGCGGCTGCTGAAGGACCTCGACCGGCCGCTCGAGGGCCGTGACGTGCTCCTCGTCGAAGACGTCGTCGACACCGGGCTGACGCTCGGGTTCCTGACGCGGAGCTTCGCGGAACGGCGGCCTGCGAGCCTCGCCGCGGTGACGCTCCTCGACCGGCCGTATCGCCGCCTCGTGGACGACATCTCCCTCCGGCACGTCGGCTTCACCGTCCCCGACGAGCTGTTCGCGGGCTACGGCCTCGGCCTGGACGAGCGCTGGCGCGCCCTCCCGGATCTCCACCTCGTCGTCGCCGACGAGCTCCCCGTCGCGATCGACGCCGCGTGAGGCATCGGCTCGGCCTGCCCGCCGAGGCCGTTCTGCAGGCGCTACAGGTAGCCGAGCGGGTCGACCGCGCCGCCGTTGACCCGCACCTCGAAATGGACGTGCGGGCCGGTCGAGTGGCCCGTGTTGCCCGAGGAGGAGACCGGCTCACCGGCCGCCACCGACTGGCCGACCGAGACGGCGAGGGACGAGTTGTGCGCGTAGGCAGTCGAGAGCCCGTTCCCGTGGTCGACGACGACGAGGTTGCCGTAGCCGCCCATCCAGCCCGCATAGATGACCACGCCGGCGGCAGCCGCGCGCACGGGCGTGCCTTCGCCGACCGCGATGTCGATTCCCTCGTGCATCCGTCCCCAGCGCGATCCGAAGCCGCTCGTCACAGGGCCTGAGACGGGCCACCCGAGCACTCCGTTTCCTGACGGAGCGGCGATCGTCGGCGCCGACGAGCGCTGCTGCGCTTCGCGGATCCGTGCGGCCAGCGCGGCGCTCTGCTGCTCGAGCGCATCGATCTCGGCGAGCGTCGAGTCGCGATCCGACTGGATCGACGCGAGGGTGGCCGACTTCTCGTGGCGGGCCGCCACGAGCGCGTCGCGGCTGGCGATGAGCCGCGTCACGATACCGCTCTGCTCCGTGGCCGCCGAGGAGACGGCGGCCTCGACGCGGGCTGCTTCCACGCGGGCCGCGCGTGTCCGGCGGCGGGCGTCGGCGACGCCGTCGCGCGCCGACTTGACGGTCGCCGCGATCCGCTCGTCCTGACGCCCGATCCGGCCGAGCAGGTCGAGGTTGTCGAGGAGGTCGGTGAAGCTCGCGGTGCCGAGCACGACCGAGAGCGCGTCGGGCCCGTCGGTCATGTACAGCTCACGGACACGCCGTTCGAGCCGCGTCACCGCGATCCGGTACTGCCCGCGGAGGCGCTCGAGGCGGGTGGTCTGGTCCGCGATCGTCCGGTCGAGCGTCCCGAGCCGTGCGCGCGCCGAGGCGAGCTGTCCTTCGAGCACGCGGAGGCGCGCCTGCTGGGCGTCGACCCCGGCTTCAAGCTCGCGTACGCGCGCCGCGACCGCGCTCAGCTCCTCGGTGACGACGCCGGCACGGCGCTCCGCGTCGGAGGCCCGGCCGCGCAGCGTCGCGATCTCGCCGTCGACGCGTGCCTTCTCCGTGCCCGGGTCACCCGCGGCGGTACCCGCAGGGAGGAGGAGGCACAGTGCGACGAGGCCCGCGGCGAGCGCCTCGAGGCCGGCTCGACGACCCATTACGCGCTCTTCGCGGCCCTCCGCCCAGTCCCTTCCACCGAACTCGCGCGAAGCCGGTCGAGCGCGCGCAGCGCCTCGGCCGCGTCGCGTCGCACGACGCCGACGACGGCGCGATAGTCTTCGTCCGAGATGCGGCCGGCGCGGTGGTCGGCCTCGAGCTCCTTGAGCGCCGCGAGCGCCCGGTCACGCTCCTCCTCCGCGTCGAGACGCTCCCGCTCGGCAGCGTCAAGCTCGTGCAGAGCGTCCGACTCGGGCGACGGCTCGCGCAAGAAGGGAAGCGCGACCACGACGACGCCGGCGACGGCCAGCGCCGCGGCCAGCAGCAGCCAGATGCTCACGTCGTGGCCGTGCGGTCCGCGCGCTCGCGCTCCGGGACATAGCGTGACGCGAGCCTGCGCTCCTCGCGAGCGTCCGGCCACAGGGTGATGAGGGAGCCGAGGACGAACACGAGCCCCGCGAGCCAGATCAGGTTGACGAGCGGCTTGACGAAGATCCGGAAGAAGACCGTGCCGTCCTCGTTCACCTGCTCGGCGATCACGAACAGGTCCTCTCCTGTGAGCGGATCCGAGCGGATCCCGACCTCGTTCGAGACCTGTTGCTCGACGCTGTAGGCGTTCTTGCCCGCCTCGATCGAGCCGAGCGAGTCCCCGCCGCGGCGCACGCCGAGCACCGCTCGGATCTCGGTGGCGTTTGCGCCGTCGCGCTCGGTGAGGTCGCGGTAGGTCAGCGTGTAGCCGCCGACCGAGAGCGAGTCTCCGCGGGCGAGCTTCCCCTCCACCACCGAGTCGTACGCGCTGGATCCCGCGACTCCGATCGCGAGCAGCACGATCGACGCGTGGACGACGTACCCGCCGTAGCGACGCCGGTTCCGGCCGATCAGGCGGCCGAACGCCGTGGGGATGCTCTCGCCGGTCAGCGCCCGCCGCGCGGACGTGCCCCGCACGAACTCGTAGCCGATCGTCGCGAGCACGAACGCGGCGAAGGTGTGCGCGATGAGGCCCGGGATGGACGACCCGGAGCCGAGCAGGATGAGCACGACGCCGACCGCGAGCGCGATCCCCGCCGGCCAACCGAAGACGCGGACGAGCCCGCGGAGCGAGGCCCGCCGCCACGCGACGAGCGGCCCGATCCCCATCAGCAGAAGCAGCGGAAGGCCGAAGATCCGCAGGAAGAAGTCGTAGTACGGCCTCCCCACGACGACCGCCTCGCCGCGCACCGCCTCGGAGAGGATCGGCCAGGCGGTCCCCCAGAGGATCGTCAGGCAGAGCGCGACGAGCAGCAGGTTGTTGTAGAGGAAGGTCGCCTCGCGCGACACGAGCGACTCGAGCCGCGCGCTCGTCCTGAGCTGCGGAAGCCGCAGCCAGATCATCGTCACCGCGAACACGACCGCGACCACGATGAACCCGAGGAACCAGGGGCCGATCGCGCTCTGCGTGAACGAATGGATCGAGCTGACGACGCCGGAGCGCGTGAGGAACGTGCCGAACAGCGAGAGGCAGAACGCGAGGCTGACGAGCGTCACGTTCCAGACACGGAGCATCCCGCGCTTCTCCTGGATCATCACCGAGTGGAGGAACGCCGTCGCGGCGAGCCACGGCATCAGCGCGGCGTTCTCGACCGGGTCCCAGGCGTAGTAGCCGCCCCAGCCGACCTCCTGGTAGGCCCAGTGCGCGCCGAGCAGCTGACCGATGCCGAGCGCCGTCCACGCGACGATCGTCCAGCGGCGCGTCGCGACGATCCAGCGCTCGTCGGTCCGCCCGGAGAGGAGTGCGCCCATCGCGAAGGCGAACGGCACCGCGAGCCCGACGTAGCCGAGGTAGAGAAACACCGGGTGGGCGACCATGTACGGGTTCTGGAGGCTCGGGTTGAGGCCGTTGCCGTCCGCGGCGGCGGGGATCGTGTCGAACGGGCTCGAGACCGCGACGAGCAGCCACGAAAAGCCGACGGCGATCCCGGCGAGCACGGGCGTGACCCACACGACAAGGTCGCGGGCTCGCTTGCGGGCAAACCAGACGGCGAGCGCGGCGTAGGCGGTGAGGACGAGCAGCCAAAGGAGCAGTGACCCCTCCTGTCCGCCCCAGAAGGCGGAGATCTTGTACGGCAGGGGAAGTGCGCGGCTCGAGTGGCCGGCGACGTACGCAAGCGAGAAGTCGTCGCGCAGGAACCCCGCGACGAGCACGCTCGTCGCCACGAGCGTCGAGAAGAACGAGGCGACGAGCGCGTTCCGCGCGGAAAGCGCGAGACGTCGCCGCCCGAGCGCGGCAGCGGCGCCGCCCGCGACGAGCGCGTAGAGCGAGAGCCCGAGCGTGACGATGAGCGCGGCGCGACCGAGCTCGGCCATGGCTCAGGACTTCGCGGCCTGGTACTTCGAGGGGCACTTCGTGATCATCGACCCCGGCGTCGTCGCGAACGTGCCGTCCGCCCGCTGCGTGCCGGTCACGACCACGTCCCGCCCCGTGCGGAAGAGGTCCGGTACCGAGCCCTTGTAGAGCACCGTCACGCGCTGCGTGCTGTCGCCCTCGATGTCCCGCAGCACGAAGCGCATCCCCGCCCCGTGCGGGTCGCCGTTCGGCGTGCCCACGACGCGGCCTGCGAGCGATACCTCGCCCGTCTTCGACGCGAGCTCGCTCGGCGAGACGGACGGCGTGCCGCCGCCCGCGAGCGACGTGTAGAGGAGAAACACCGCCAGCACCGCCGCGACGGAGAGTGCGATCACGAGCCTCGCCGGTGACGATGACCGCGCCACGGCAAACAGTGTAGAGACGCCGCCACAGGACGGCCGAGCGAGTCGTTCCCGTTCGCCGCCGGCTACGGAAGCAGCGTCAGGGCCTCGAGGTGCCGCGGACGCACGGCGCGGAAATGCCGGCGGTCGAGCGTCGCGAGCTCCGTGATGCCGAGCCGCTCGGCAGCTGCGACCACCGACGCGTCGACGGTCCCGAGGCGAAGATCCCGGTACGTCGCGACGAGCTCGGCGATCCGGAGCCAGTCGGCTGCGTGCACGGACTCGATCGAGAAGGCCCCCCCAGCCAGATCGCCGAGGAACCGCACCTCGGGCTCCACGCCGAGACGAGTCGAAAGCAGATAGGCGACCTCCGTGACGACGAGGATCGGGACGAGGAGCGGGCCAGGATGGCTCTCGAGGAGCTGGAGTGAGGCCTCGTGGTGTCGATCGTCCCGGTCGACGTACGCGTAGAGCGGGCCGGCGTCGACGAGAAGCGCCCCTATCTGCGGACCTCTGTAGCGAGGATCTCCTCGATCCGCTCGGAGACGTCGTGGTGGCCGCTCGCTCCCGCGCCTGCGGCGCCGAGCCGGCGCTTTCCGACGGACACGTCACCGACGAGATACGCCTCGAGCGCCTCGCGGTTGAGCTCGGAGATCGTGACGCCGCGGCGTTCCGCCTCGTGCCGCAGGCGCGCGTCGAGACTGTCCGGAATCTTGAGCGTCGTGCGCTTCATGTATGCCAGCATACCATCGACGGCGATACCCGGAGGGACGCGACCGGACGAACCGGGGTCGCTGGGTGCTACGCCTCGGCGGCGTCGCGCTCGCGGCGGCGCGGGACCTCGTACCCGTGCTCGAGGCAAAGCGAGCCCGGGGCGTCCTCGGTCAGCGCGTCGCAGTAGCCCTTGCCGTATGCGGCGCGCATGAACGCTGAGACGACCTCGAGGTTCCACTCGGAGATGTCCGCCGCCTCGCGCCAGAGGTCGGTCAGGCGGAGGTCGATGTCGAGCTCGAGGAGGTCGATCCGCGTCGGCTGGGGCATGCGGCGAGGGTACGTGCGCCGTCGGACGACATGGGCAGTTTGCAGGGAGTTAGAGTCGCCTGGTGGGCAAGATTCGGTTCGGACCCGCGCGTATCCCCGACCGGGAGACCCCCGAGCGGGCGGTCGAGCTGCTGCTCGAGCGCGGCTACGACGCCTGCGAGATCGACTTCGAGTCGGGCTTCTGGATGGACTACCCGTGGGCCGAGCGGCTCGGTGAGCTGGCCCGAGAGCACGACGTCGCGCTCTCGGTGCACGCGCCGCTCTTCGGCTGGGTCGGGCACCTGGAGGCGAGCGGGCGCAAGTGGTCGTCGGCGCTCGGTGCGCTCGACCGCAGCGCCGGGATCGCGGCCGCGTCCGGAGCCGAGCTCGTCGTCTTCCACCCCGGCTTCCTCCTCGGCCGCAGCCGCGAGGACTCGATCGACGCCGTCGTCGAGCAGCTCGCGCTCGTCCGGGAGCGACTCGAGGGCAAGGACCGCGCGGTGCCGTTCGGGATCGAGGTGATGGGACGCGTCCGCGACCTCGGGTCGCTCGACGACTGCGTCGAGATCAGCCGCCGCACGAGCTGGGTGCGGCCGGTCGTCGACTTTGCGCACATGCACGCGACGAGCGACGGCGCGTTCGTCGAGCCGGAGCCGTTCCGCGCGGCGCTCGAGCTCGTCGACGGCGTGCTCCCGCCGGGTGCGCCGTTCCACATTCACTTCTCGGACATCGCCTTCGCCAACCGCAACGAGACGAAGCACCTGCCCTACGGCGAGGGAACGCTCCGCGCCGATCCGCTGCACGACGCGCTGACCGGCTTCGAGCGGCCCGCGACGGTGATCTCCGAGTCGCCCGACGAGGCGTCGAGCCAGGCGATCCGCGCCGTGCTCAGATGATCCGGGCGGCGCCTTCGGGCTCGAGCAGCTCGGCCAGCCGACTCTCCACCGCAGCCGCGTCCTCGTCGCGGCCGCGGTCGCGAAGGAACCGTGCGTACGCAGCGAGGGGCTCGGGCTCGGAGTTGCGGTAGTCGGTCGCGGCGAGCGAGTCGATCGCGTCCCGCAGCAAGAGCTCCGCCTCGTCGTCGCGCCCCTGCGCCGCCCGGACGAGGCCGAGCACCATGCGGACGTTCGACCGCGACATCGTGTCCTGCATGCCCACGGTCTCAACGGCGGAGAGAGCCCAGCGCTCGGCCTCCTCGACGTGGCCCTTGGCCAGGACGAGCTCGGCCAGCGTCCGCTGCGCCTCGATCACCTTCGCGCGCTCCTGCAACGAGAGGAGCGAGCGGACCGCCTCGCGGACGATCTGCTCGGCGCGGTCGGCGTCCCCGCCCTGCCAGACGGCCAGGCCTTCGAGCTGCTGGGTCCGCCCCGCGTCGGACGCGGCGCCGATCTCGTCGAACAGCTCCCGCGCCGCACGGAACTCGCGCTCCGCGTCGTCGAAGCGGCCCCGGCGCAGATGGATCGACCCCCGGACGCGCGCGACCCACGCGGCGGCCGACAGGCTGCCGCTGGCCACGGCCAGCCCGGCCGCGGCGTCGAGCGCGGCGTCGGCGCGCGCGAGCTGGAGACGCGCGAGATGCGCCGCGGCGATCTCGCTCAGCGCCAGGCTCTCGAGGTCGGCCCTGCCGGCCTCCCGCGCGATCTCGAGCGCTTCCCCCGTGTATCGCTCGACGCTCTCGAGGTCTCCCTCCCACCACCCGATGCTCGACGAGAGCGTCAGGGCCTCCGAGCGCGCATCTCCGGGGGCGTCGGAGAGCAGCCCGAGTGCCTCGAGCGCGAGCGTCCGCGCCCGCTCGACGTCGGCGTTCCGGTTGAGGTCGATCTCGGCGAGCTGGGTGAGGGCGAGGCCCTCGATCGTGCGCTCTTCCGCGGCTTGCGCGAGCGCGCGGACGTCCTCCATCTCGACCGACGCCGCCGGAAGCTCCCACAGCCGCCACGCCGCCTTCGCGGCGTAGAACCTGCGCGCGAGGCTCGGCTCGAGCTCGATCGCGCGCAGCAGGAGCCTTCGTGCGGTGCGGTTCGCCTCGCGGTCGAGCGCGCGGCACCCGGCGCGCTCGAGGACGTCGGCCGCCTCTGCTCGGAGGTCGGCCGGGATCTGCCCGTCGAGCTCGGCCGAGAGCGCCGCCGCGCGCTCCAGGTGGTACGCCTGCGCCTCCACGAGCTCGTCGGCCGATCGTGCGCGGAGCCACCCGGCGAACGCCCGGTGCAGCCGCGCCCGCTCGCCCTTTGCGAGGCCCGTGTACGCGACATCGCGGATCAGCACGTGACGGAACCGGTACGCGGTCTCGCCCGAGACGGTCGAGATGGGCTCCCGGGTGAGGAGCTGCCGTTCGACGAGGTCGGCGAGCGCGGTGTCGACGTCGAGCGCCGGGTCGAGGTCTGCGACCGCACCGCGCCAGAACACGCGGCCGACGAGCGCACCGTGGCGGACGACCGAGCGCGAGTCGGGCGGAAGCCGGTCGATTCGCGACGCGATCAGCGCCTGCACCGTGTCCGGGATCCGCACCGAGACACCCCCGCGCCGCTCGGCGAGCATCCGGACGGTCTCCTCGACGAAGAGCGGGTTGCCCTCCGTCTTGTCGAGCAGAGCCCGCCGGACGTCGTCCGGCAGGACCGCGTCGGCGACGAGCGCGTCGACGAGCACCTCCGTCTCGCTCTCGGGCAAGGGCCCGAGGTCGATCGCGATCGAGCGGCGCCGCCCTCCTCCCCAGCCGGAGCGCGACTCGAGCAGCTCGGGACGTGCCAGGCACACGATCAGCACCGGCGCGTCGTCGATCCGGTCTGCGAGGTGCTCGACGAGATCGAGGAGCGGCTCCTCGGCCCAGTGGAGGTCCTCGAAGCCGAGCACGAGCGGCTGGGCCTCGGCAAGGCTCACGGCCCACTCCTGGGCCGCCCACGCGATCTCCTGGCTACGCCGCCCGCTGCCCGAGACGGTGTCGAGCACGCCCGACGCAAGCCCGAGGAGGTCGGCGACGGCGTCGCTCGAGCACGCCTCGCGGAGCTTCTCGAACGCTTCCTCGGTGGAGTCGTCGGGCGAGATGCCGGCCGCCGCCTGCACCATCTCCGCCAGCGGCCGGTACGCGAGCCCCTCACCGAACGGGAGCGACCGCCCGGAGAGGACGGTCGTTCGCTCGAGCCCTGCGAAGAACTCTCTCGCCAGACGGCTCTTTCCGATGCCCGGCTCGCCGAAGATCGTGACGAGCTGCGCACGGCGATCGCGGACCGCCCGCGCGAACGCGTTCTCGAGCAGGTCGAGCTCCTCCTCGCGGCCGACGTACGGCGCAACGACGTTCAGCGGCCGTCCCGTCGGCCGCTGCGCGCAGATCACACGCCTGACCTCGAAGCCGCCGGGAAATCCCCGAAGCGGCCGCTGGCCGAGCGGCTCGGTGACCACGCCGGTCGCGAGGCCGCACGCCGTCGGGCCCATCAGGATCTCGCCGGGCTCGGCGGATTGCTGGAGCCTCGCCGCGACGTTCAGCGCCTCGCCGGTCGCGAAGGTCGAGTCGCCGTCGTCGACGACGAGCTCCCCCGCCTCGATCCCGATCCGGACGGGCAGCTCGCCGTCGCCCGATTCGACGATCGCGACGGCAGCCCGCACCGCGCGCTCGGCGTCGTCCTCGTGCGCCGTCGGCACGCCGAAGACGGCGAGCACGGCGTCGCCGGCGAACTTCTCGACCGTCCCGCCGTAGGTCTCGATGTGCGTCCGGACCCGGTCGAAGAAGCCCGTCACGCGGCGGCGCGCGATCTCCGGGTCGTGCGCGGCGACGAGCGCGGTCGAGTCCACGAGGTCGACGAACAGCGCCGTCGCCAGCTTGCGCTCCATGGAGCGAAGTCTAGGTTCGACGGCCCCTCCTGGACCGGGCGGTTTACCACACCCGGCGACCATCTAGCATCCGGCGCGATGCTCGACCCGAAGGTCTTCAAGGCGTACGACATCCGCGGGATCCATCCGGCGGAGATCGACGAGGACGGCGCATACCGGGTCGGACGCGCGTTCGTCGAGCGCTTCGGGCTCGGCACGATCGCCGTCGGGCGCGACATGCGGGTCAGCTCCCCGTCGATGACCGCGGCCGCGATCGACGGCGCGGCGGACGGCGGCGCCGACGTGCTCGACCTCGGGCTGATCGGCACCGAGATGCTCTACCACGCGGTCGGCGCGCTCTCGCTCGACGGCGGCATCGTCGTCACCGCGTCGCACAACCCGAAGGAGTACACGGGGATGAAGATCGTCCGGGGCGGGGCGCTTCCGGTCGGCGGCGACTCCGGGCTCGACGATGTCCGACGTGCCGCGGAGGCGGGGTTCGGCCCGGTCGCCCGGCGAGGCGAGGTGCGGCCGACGGACATCTGGGACAGCTTCGTCGCGAAGGTGCTCTCGTTCGTCGACCCGGCCTCGATCCGGCCGCTGCGAATTGTGGTCGACGCCGCGAACGGCATGGCCGGGACGATGCTGCCGCGGGTGCTCGATCGCCTCCCGCAGCTCGACGTCGTGCGCTGCTTCTTCGAGCCCGACGGGTCCTTCCCGAACCACGAGCCGAACCCGCTGCTACCCGAGGGCAGGGCCTTCGTCGTCGAGAGGACGCGCGCCGAGGGCGCCGATCTCGGGGTCGCCTTCGACGGCGATGCCGACCGCTGCTTCTTCGTCGACGACACCGGCGAGTTCGTCCCGGGCGACTTCGCGACCGCCCTCCTGGCCCGCGCGATGCTCGACAAGGAGCAGGGCGCGAAGATCATCTACGACGTGCGCGCGAGCTGGGCGGTGCCGCGCACGATCGAGGACGCCGGCGGCGTCGCGCTCGTCAATCGCGTCGGCCACGCCTTCATCAAGGAGCGCATGCGCGAGGTCGACGCGCTGTTCGCCGGCGAGGTCTCCGCGCACTACTACTTCCGCGAGTTCACCCGGGCCGATACCGGCGTCGTCCCGTTCCTCGTCATGCTCGAGCTCCTCTCCCGGGAGGGACGCAGGCTGTCGGAGCTCCTTCGCCCGTTCCGCGAGCGGTACTTCCTGAGCGGCGAGATCAACACGCCGGTCGCCGACGTCGATGCGAAGCTCCGCGAGCTCGAGGAGCGCTATGCCGCTGCGGGCGGCCGCATCTCGCATCTCGACGGCGTGTCGGTCGACTTCGATGACTGGCACTTCAACGTCCGCCCGTCGAACACTGAGCCGCTCCTGCGTCTCAACCTCGAGGCCCTCGAAGGCGCCGAGATGGAGCGCCGGCGCGACGAGGTGCTCGACGTCATCCGATCCTGACAGGAGGGCCACCGTGGCGACACTCGTGCAGTTCGACTTCCCGATGGCCGGCCCGTGGGGCGACGAGATGGCCGCCGCGTTCGGTGACCTCGCCGGGATCATCGGCCGCTCGCCGGGTTTGCGCTGGAAGATCTGGACGGAGAACGAGGCGGAAGGCACGGGCGGCGGCATCTACCTCTTCGAGGACGACGAGTCGGCGCTCGCGTACGTGGAGGAGCAAACCGCCCGGCTCGAGGGGTTCGGGATCACCGATGTTCGAGTGCGGCTCTTCCACGTCAACGAGCCGCTCACGGCGATCAACGGAGGCCCCGTCTGAGCGTGTCGGGCGGCCCGGAGCTCGGTCGGCTCACCGACCGCCGGCCGCCGTTCAAGTACTCGGCCCTGACGCGCGTCTGGTTCTCCGACACGGACGCCCAGGGCGTCGTGTACTACGGCCGCTACCTCCCGTACTTCGACCACGCGCGCACCGAGTACCACCGGCACCTCGGCAGCCTCTCCGTCCCCGGCGCCGAGTTCGTGATGCGCGCGTCGAACGTCGAGTATCACGCGCCGGCCCGTTTCGACGACCTGCTCGAGTGCTTCGTGCGGGTCAGCAGCCTCGGCCGCACGAGCGCAACGTACGAGAGCGTCGCAGTGCGCCTCCCCGACGACGCGCTGATGGTGACGGCGACGCAAACGATCGTCCTCGTCGATCTCGCGACGCGGCGGCCCGTGTCCATCCCCGACGACGCCCGCGCCCCGATCCGCGCCTTCGAGGGCCGCGACCTGAGCGAATGAACGGAAGGCGGGGACAGTGCCGGCGCGCCCGCCCGGGGTCGCCGGGCGGGCGCGGCGCGGCTTCCCCTCCCCCATACGCCTTGTAGTGCGGGCTTGCGGAGGCGTCATCCCTCGTTTCAGGGATTGATCCCCCGAACGGGGTACCCCCGTGCTCCGCGACGGCTATCCCTCGGACGAGGGACTCGCAGGCATCGCGCGGACAACGTCGATCGCGTCGACGCGGTCGAGGGCGCCCTCGACGCGAACGGTCGTCCCGTCCCGGTCGACGAGGAGCGTGTTACCGGCGAGCCAGCCCTGATCCTCGCGGATCAGGCCGTCCGGCGCGACGAAGAGGACCACGTGCGGCCCTCCCTCGAGCCACACCGCCGTGTCGCCGTCGAGCTCGAAGCGTTCCACGACGGTCGCCCCGCCTGCAAGCTTCTTCAGGAGCGCCGGGTCGCCTACGCGGCCCGGGAACTGGGTGACGATCAGGCGCACGTCGACACCGTCGCGCCACACGAAGCTCACGCGGAGGCCGGGCGCCAGGCGCACCTCGTCGGGCGCCGGCTCGTCGCGCGGCGGGTCGGCGAAGGGGAAGCCCGCCCGCGCCCGCGCCTCCGCGAACGTCGCCCGCTGGCCGAGCACGTTCAGGTCCTGTGCGGGCGGGAGCGCGGGGAGTGTGTCCACTCGGACGATCTCCGCGCCGCCGATCCCGAGCCAGTCCAGGATCGCGGTGCGGGCTGGAGGCACGGCCAGGACGGCCAGGAGCGCAGCGAGCACGGCGACGACGGCGATCGCGAGCGGCCGGCGCACGAGCGGCGCCCGCCGCGGCGACTCGACCAGGCGACCCGTGATCGCCGGCGCGAGGTCGGGCGCCTCGGGCCACTCGACCGAGGCCGACAGGGCGGACAGCTCGCGCTCGAGCCCGTTCACGCGACCTCCTCCCCGACGATCGCGCGCAGGCGCTCGAGGGCGCGGGACGTCCGCGACTTCACCGTTCCCCGCCGGATGCCGAGCGCCGCGGCGGTCTCCTCCTCGCCGAGCTCCAGGAGGAAGCGGTGGACGAGCACCTCGCGGTCGCGCTCGTCGAGCGTTCCGAGGCCTTCGAGGAGCGCCTCGCGCCGCTCCAGCGTGAGGGCGGTCGTCTCGGGGGACGGAGCCGCGTCCCCCGAGACCACCGCCCCCGCGCGGAGGGCCAGCGCGGCTCGGCGGCCGGCGGCCCGGCGGCGGTTGCGCGCCTCGTTCGCGACGATCCGCAGCAGCCAGGGTCGAAACGGGGAGCCCTCGCGGAACCGGCCGAGTGCGCGGTACGCTTTGACGAAGCCGTCCTGGACGGCCTCGTCGGCGTCGCCGCGATCGCCCCCGGCGACGAGCGCGACCCGGAACGCGATTCCCTGGTGCATGCGTACGAGCTCCTCGTAGGCGGTCGTATCGCCGCGCTTGGCGCGCGCGACGAGCGTCTCCTCGTCGGGTGGCCGGCTCCCCACTCGCTCCTTCTACACCCGTCCGGCTTTGGGGGTTCCCCGCGGCGTGGCTTCAGCCTCGCCCCTCTTCGTTGCGGTAGCGTCGTTCCCGTGAGCGAGCGCTGGACGAGCCTCCGCGTCGACGAGCTGGCCGCGATCAAGGTGGCGGGCGACCTGCGCTGGAAGCCGGTCCGCCGCACGCTCGGCATCGAGGCGTTCGGCATGAACGCCTACACGGGCGAGAAGCCCGGCGACGACGTGGTCGAGCGCCACAGCGAGGAGACCCTTCGCCACGAGGAGGTGTACGTCGTTCTCTCGGGCCGCGCGAGCTTCGAGCTCGACGGCGAGACCCTGGACGCTCCCGCGGGGACGATCGTGTTCCTCCGCGACCCGGCGGTGCGGCGGTACGCGACCGCAGCCGAGCCGAACACGACCGTGCTCGCCGTCGGCGGCAAGCCCGGCGAGGCGTACACGCCGTCGGCCTGGGAGTGGTACTTCGAGGCGGAGCGCTTTCGCGACCCCTTCGACCCGGAAGCGGCGCTGCGGCTGATGGACGAGGCGAACGAGCGGTTCCCCGACCACGCCGGCGTCATCTACTCGACGGCGTGCTGGGAGGCCCTCGACGGCCGGCCCGACGACGCGTGGGCGACGCTCCAGCGCGCGATCGAGCTCGACCCGCGGTCGCGGGAATGGGCGCTCCGCGATGAGGATCTCGCCTCGATCCGCGACCGGCTCTAGGGGTCTGGCACCGGAGGTGCCTGACCCCAGTGAAGCTCACGCCCTTCGCGGCGCTTCGTCCCGGCGACGCGCCGCTGGGGTCAGGCACCTGACGGTGCCAGACCCCTACCCGCCGGGCGTCATCCGGTAGGCGTCGAAGACAGCGTCGAGGTTCCGCAGCGCGGTTAGGAGCGAGCGCAATGCCTTCACGTCGCCGAGCTCGGCCGTGTACCAGTTGCGCGCCATGCCGTCCTCGACGCTGCCGCCGTACGAAACGATGTTCGCACCGTTCTCGGCGAACGTGCGGGCGACGTCCTCGAGCAGCCGGGCGCGATCCCAGCCGTCGACCGCGATCTGGACGCGGAAGCTCGACGAGGTCGTGTCGCCCGCCCACTCGACCGGCGTGAAGCGCTCCGGGTTCCGCATCAGCGCCTTGACGTTCGGGCAATCGGCGCGGTGAATGGTGATTCCGCGGCCGAGCGAGATGTAGCCCCGGATCTCGTCTCCGGGCACCGGCGTGCAGCACTTGGCGAGACGTACGAGCACGTCGTCGACGCCCGGCACGACGACCCCGAGCGAGGTCCCGGTGACGATCCGCTTGCGCGCCGCGGGCTTCGCCGTGACCGGCTCCTCGGTGACGTCGTCGACCTTGAGACGCTGCAGGACCTTGTTGACGACATGCCCCGTGCCGATCTTCCCGGAGCCGAGCGCGAGGTAGAAGTCCTCGGCCTTCTTGAACCCGAGCTCGCGGATCACGGACGCGAGCACGCTCGAGCCCTGAAGCTTGCGGTAGGGCAGGTTCTGCGCCTTGAGTGCCTGATCGAGTGCCTCCCGGCCCTTCTGCTCGGTCTCGCCGCGCGTCTCGCGCTGGTACCACTGCCGGATCTTGTTGCGGGCGCGCGAGGATCGCGCGAGCGAGAGCCAGTCGCGCGACGGTCCGCGCCCCGACTTCGACGTGAGGATTTCGACGAAGTCGCCGTTCTTCAGGTGGTAGTGGAGCGGGACGATCCGCCCGTTCACCTTGGCCCCGACCGTGCGGTGACCGACGTCGGTGTGGACGGCGTAGGCGAAGTCGATCGGCGTCGAACCGGCCGGCAGCGTCTTCACCTCGCCCTTCGGCGTGAAGACGTAGACCTCGTCGGCGAACAGGTCGGTTCGGAGCGTCCGCATGTACTCCGCGGCGTCCTGCTCGTCGCCCTGCCAGTCCATCAGCGTCCGCACCCACGTGAGCCACTCGTCGTCGCCCTTGCCGACCTTCCCTCGCTTGTAGACCCAGTGCGCTTGCGCGGCGACGCCGAACTCCGCCTCCCTGTGCATCTCCTGTGTCCGCACCTGGATCTCCAGCGGCGTGCCCGACGGACCGATCACGGTCGTGTGCAGCGAGCGGTACCGGTTCAGCTTCGGCATCGCGATGAAGTCCTTGAAGCGCCCGGGCATGGGCTTCCAGAGCGAGTGGATGATCCCGAGCGCGCCGTAGCAGTCGCGCGTCCCCTCGTCACCCGACCGGTCGACGATGACGCGCA
Organism: uncultured Actinomycetes bacterium; assembly: GCA_963845965.1. Lineage (GTDB taxonomy): Bacteria > Actinomycetota > Thermoleophilia > Gaiellales > Gaiellaceae > Gaiella. Next base: position 209,591 of record CAWJUF010000024.1, read on the forward strand.
TCGCGGTGAGGTCGTAGATCTCGTTGAACTCTCGGCCCTTCTTGGCCATCTTGTCGTAGATCGAGTAGAAGTGCTTCGCGCGCCCCGAGATGTGCGCCGGGATCTCCGCCTTCTCGAGCTCGAGCCCGAGGATCGTCGCGGCCTGGTCGACCTGCGACTCGCGATCCGCCCGACGGTCGGCGACCATCGCCGTGATCTCGGCGTACTTGCGCGGGTGAAGGATCTGGAACGAGAGGTCCTCGAGCTCCCATTTGAGGCGGTGGATCCCGAGGCGGTGGGCGAGCGGCGCATAGACCTCGAGCGTCTCCTTCGCCTTCTGCACCTGCTTCTGCTTCCCGAGGTACTCGATCGTCCGCATGTTGTGGAGCCGGTCGGCGAGCTTGATGAGGATGACCCGGACGTCCTGGGCCATCGCGACGATCATCTTGCGGTAGTTCTCCGCCTCGGCCTGCTCGCGGCTCGAGAACTGGATCCGGGTCAGCTTGGTGACACCCTCGACCAGTTGGGCGATCTCCGGGCCGAACTCTGCCCTCAGGTCGTCCAGCTCGGCCGCAGTGTCCTCGACGACGTCGTGAAGCAGTGCTGCGGCGATCGTCTGCTCGTCGAGGTACAGCTCGGCGCAGATGCGCGCGACACCGTACGGGTGGAGGATGAAGTCCTCGCCGGAGCGGCGCGACTGCCCGCGGTGACGCTCCTCGGCGAACGCGAAAGCACGTCCGATCAGGTCACGGTCGACGTCCGTGTTGTACGTCTGGATGCTGGCCAGCAACTCGGCGACAAGCCCCTCGTGATGCTGCTCGGTGTCGACGACCGCCATGAGCTCAGTGTACGGGCAGGGGTCGCAGATTCCCCCCAACGGGGGGAGGAAGCGCGTGGAAACGAACGAAGGATAAGGTCATGCGGCTACTGCGGGATTACCTCGAGCGCCGGCGCCTGCGGCGCATGCTCTTCACGCTCGCCACCTCGGCGCGGCGCTAACGGCTCCGGCTCCGTCGAGGGTTGACGGCGCTTCCGAGCGGGTACGGCGTACGGGCATCTCCCGATGCGCCGCTCCGCGTCGCGGGCGAGGATGTCGTGCCGTTCGACGCGACGTCTGGCCCGGACACCGTCGACGTCGTCGCCGACCGGCTCGCCGCCTACGGCGCCACGGTCCGCGAGGCGATCGACACGGCGGACTCCGAGCTCGGCGACATGGACACCTCGGACATGTCCACCGAGATCTCGCGCGCGATCGACAAGCACCTCTGGTTCGTCGAGGCGCACCACCAGGCGGACGCCTAGGAATGTGACGGGGGGCGCGCCGCCCTCGGCGGGCCGCGCGCCCTCGTCTACGCCGCCTGCGGGAGCTCGGCGAGGCCGTGCTCGAGCAGGGCGCGGAAGCTCTCGGATTCGAGCAGCTGGCGTCGGGCCCCCGCGAGGAGGCCGAGCTCGTCGAAGATGCGGCCCGCCTCGGGCGACCAGGCCTCCTCTCCTCCGCGCCATTGGTCGGCGAGCCAGGCGCGGAGCTCGTCGTAGGCCTCCGGCGCGTCGAACACGCGCCGGACGACGAGCTGCGGGGCGATCGTTCCGTTCCAGCGGTTCTCCTTGAGCCGGAAGGCGACGTCGAAGCGGCTCGGGCCCTGCAGGCGGTCGAGCTGCGAGCCCTGCCCGAACGCGATCGCGGAGCCGCCGTCCCGGCCCTGCTGGCGTACGCGGAAGCGGAGGTGCTTTCCCTCGCCGACCGTGCTCGCGCCGGTGGCCTCGATGCTCGCGACGAGCAGCGTCGGCTCGGGGTTGCCGAGCCCGAACGGGGCGAGGCGGTCGAGCTCCTGCGCGAGATCGAGCGTCAGCGCCCCCGCGGGCACGATCGCGTCGACCGTCGTGAGCGGGCGCAGGTCGGCGTCCGCGAGGGCCGCGTCGGCGTGCCGCCCGAATGCGTCCGCAAACGCCTCGATGCGCTCCTCCGCGATCGTGAGGCCGGCCGCCGCGCGATGCCCTCCGAAGCGCTCGAGATGCTCCGCGCAGGCGGCGAGGCCGCCGTGCAGGTCGAAGTCCGGGATCGAGCGGCCGGAGCCCTTCCAGCCCTCGCCGCTCCGTGCGACGAGCACGACGGGCCGGTGGAAGCGCTCCACGAGCCGCGACGCGACGATCCCGATGACGCCCTCATGCCAGCCGTCGTTCCAGAGGACGTACCCGTGTCGTTCCCGCGCGTCCGCGGGCCACGCCTCGACGGTCGCGACAGCTTCGCGGAGGATCCGCTCCTCCACCCCCTGTCGTTCGCGGTTCAGATCCTCGAGCGTGGCCGCAAGCTCGCGCGCCCTGGCGCGATCGTCGGTGAGCAGGAGCTCGAGCGCGAGGTCCGGGCGACCGAGCCTGCCGGCGGCGTTGATGCGCGGCGCGAGCCGGAACGCGACGGCGATCGCGTCCACCGCCGCCGCGTCGACGCGGGCGGAGCGCATCAGCTCCTGGAGTCCGGGGCGGCTGGTGCGGGCCAGGGCACGCAGCCCTGCTGCAGCGAGTGCACGGTTCTCGTCGACGAGCGGGACGACGTCCGCGATCGTGGCCAGGGCGACGAGGTCGAGGACGCGCGCGACCGCCGGATGGTCTGTCCCGAGCAGCGCGCGGGCGAGCGTGTAGACGACGCCCGTGCCGCAGAGCTCGGCACACGGGTAGTCCGACGGGCGCGTGGCGACGATCGGACAGTCCGGCAATGCCTCGCCCGGGCGATGATGATCGGTGACGATCACGTCGAGCCCGAGCTCGTGCGCGCGCGTCACCTCGACCGCCGCCGTGATGCCGCAGTCGACGGTGAGTACGAGATCGACGCCGTCCTCTGCGAGCCGCTCGATCGTCTCGGCGGCGAGGCCGTAGCCCTCCTCGAAGCGGCTCGGTAGCCGCCACTCGACGTTCGCGCCGAGCTCCCGGAGCACGATGACTGCGACGGCGGTCGCGGAGATCCCGTCGACGTCGTAGTCGCCGTGGACGCAGATGCGCTCTCCAGCCGCGACCGCTGCCCTGATTCGCTCGACTGCGACGGTCATGTCGCCGAGCGCGAACGGGTCGTGCGCAGGCGGCTCGGCGGCGAGGAACGCCCTCGCCTCCCCGGGCTCGTCGAGCCCCCGCCGGACGAGCACGGTCGCCATCGTCTCGCTCACGCCGAGCCCGTCGGCGAGCGCCTGGACGCGGTCCCAGTCGCACGGTCGGGTGGTCCAGCGTCCCTCCTGCATCGCCCGCTCGACGGTACGGGCGCGATCGGACGGCGCTCTTCTTTGCTCGCGAAGCGCGATTCCGCAGGAGCGGAATCGCGCCGCTTGATCCCCGCCTGCGGCGGGGCACGCCCCTGAAGGCGCCCGCTATCGCGGTCGCAACACCCTTGTCATCGCGACCGCTTCTAGCGATCGCTCGTCAATTGGGGCGGCCCGAAGCGCCGGCCTGGCGCTCGCGGCGGAGCTGCAGGACGATCTTGACCCAGAGCATCACGACCGCGGCGGTGGCTCCGATCACGCACACGGCGAGCGGCGCGAAGAACGCCATCTGCTCGAGCGAGTACTTCGTCACGGCGGCGCCGACCAGCCAGATGACGAGCACGGCTCCGACGACCCCGATGACCACGCCACGGTTCTTCACATCGTGAGGCTAGCCTGAGAGCGATGGCCGACAGCGCCTCCAACTACTCGTCCGGCGACGACTACAGGCTCGAGTTCCTCGGCTACCGCTTCTCGTTCGGCGCTCGCGACTTCGAGGAGCGCGTCGGCGCCGCCGCCGTGAAGCTCGGGCTCGTGCCGTCGAACGACCTCGACGAGGACGAGATCGGCGATCTCGTCGAGCTCGCGGCGGACGGCCGGATCGCCGAGGCACGCAGCCCGCTCGGCGCCTACCTCGTACGCCACTGGGAGCGGCTCGCGCTCGTGAACGGAGAATCGCTCGTGTATTGGCTGCGCAAGCTCGTCTTCCGCGGCGCATACCTCGACCATCGCGTCAAGGAGGGGCTCCTCGCGGTGGTCTGGGAGGACGAGAGCGGCGAGTTCGCCTACGCGGAGCCGGCCGGCGGCCGCGCGCTGCTCGAGCTGGCGCCCACGCCGTCATGGCGGGCGCTGCAGTTCCGGGGCGGCGGCTAGAGACGTCGGGCCTAGGTGTCGGCGGGCGCTGACCCCGAGAAGCCGGGCGCCTGCTCGTGGGACGGCGCGGCGATGCGCAGCTCGCGGATCGCCCCGAGCGGCACGATGACCTCTTCGGGCTCGCCGTCGTCGCAGTGCGGGCAGAAGCTGACGAACCCGAAGCCGGGCTCGGCCGAGATCGTCTTCAGGCGGTAGAGCGAGCCGTCGACGAGCTCGACGCTCACCTCCGCGGCCTCCAGCGAGCGCTCGGCCTTGAACGCCTCCACGCGGCGCAGGATCCGCTGCACGAGCTCTTCGAGCGGCCCCGCCATCGCAGGAGTCCAGATCACGCCGCTCAGAACAAGCTCCCCTTGTCGCGCGTCGAACCGACGTGCGCGCGCCCCAGGTCGGTGATCACGCGTCCGCGCGGTGTTCGTTGCAGGAAGCCGAGCTGGAGCAGGTAGGGCTCGTAGACGTCCTCGATCGTGTCGGGCTCCTCGCCGAGCGAGACCGCGAGCGTCGAGAGCCCGACCGGCCCTCCGCCGAACTTCAGGGCCACGGCCTCGAGCAGCTCGCGGTCGATGCGCTCTAGCCCCTGGGCGTCGACCTCGAGCAGCTCGAGCGCCTCCTGCGCGACGGCCGTCGTGATCGCACCCGCGTGCCTTACCTCGGCGACGTCGCGGACCCGCCGGAGGATGCGGTTCGCGATGCGCGGCGTCCCCCGCGAGCGCGCGGCGATCTCCTCGGCCGCGTCGTCGGCGATCTCGACCCCGAGGATCCCCGCCGAGCGGCGGACGATCGTGCCGAGCTGCCCCGGGTCGTAGTACCCCAGCCGGAAGGTCATTCCGAAGCGGTCGCGGAGCGGCGTCGTCAGGAGGCCCGTCCGGGTGGTGGCGCCGACGAGGGTGAAGGGCGGCAGGTCGAGCGTCAGCGTCCGCGCCGCCGCGCCCTGTCCGAACACGATGTCGAGGCGGAAGTCCTCGAGCGCCGGGTAGAGGATCTCTTCCGCCGAGCGGTTGAGCCGGTGGATCTCGTCCACGAAGAGGACGTCGCGCGGCTCGAGCGCGGTGAGGATCGCCGCGATGTCCTTCTTCTCGAGCGCCGGGCCGGCCACGGTGCGCAGCCCGACACCGAGCTCCTCGCGGACGATCTGCGCGAGCGTGGTCTTGCCGAGCCCGGGCGGCCCGGCGAGGAGCACGTGGTCGAGCGCCTCGGCGCGCGCCTTCGCCGCGTCGAGTGCGATCGAGAGCTGCTCCTTGATGCGCTCCTGGCCGACGAAGTCGTCGAGCCGGCGCGGCCGAAGCGAGCGCTCGGCCTCCTCTTCCTCGGGTCTGAGTGCAGGCGCGAGGAACTGGCTCATGCCGCGGCCCCGCGCAGAGCCAGCCGGACGCGCTCCTCGGCCGGAAGCTCGGGATCGACGTCCGCGAGGGCGCGCTCGGCGTCGACGACCGAGTAACCGAGCTCGACGAGCGCGTCGCGCGCGACGAGGTGGCTCGGCGCGTCCCCGACCGCGGCGAGCGCCGACTCCGTCACGGTGCCGAGCTTCTCCTTGAGCTCGAGCACGATCCGCTCGGCGGTCTTCTTCCCGATCCCGGGGATCGCCTGGAAGCGGGCGTGGTCGCCGAGCGCGATGGCCTTGCGCAGCTCCGCTGCGGGTGAGCCCGAGACGACGGCCAGCGCGACCTTGGGGCCGACGCCGGACACGGTGAGGAGGTGGACGAAGAGCTCGCGCTCGTCGGCGTCCGCGAACCCGTAGAGCTGGAGCGCATCTTCGCGGACGTGGAGGTAGGTCTCGACGGTCAGCTCGGCGCCGGCCGTCGCCCGGCGCAGCACCGCCGGCGTCGCCGCGACGAGGTACCCGACCCCGTTCACGTCGAGCACGAGGCCGTCCGCGGAGCGCCCCGCGGGCCGTCCTCTGAGGCGCGCGATCACGCCGTATCCCTCAGGAGGCCATCCGGGCGAGAGGGGGCATCGAGACGTGGCAGATGGCAACGGCGAGCGCGTCCGCCGCATGGGAGGTCTCGGGCTCCGCGTCGAGCGAGAGGATCATCCGCACCATTCGCGCGACCTGCCCCTTCTCCGCCCGGCCGTAGCCGCAGACAGCCTGCTTGACGCGCGCTGGCGCGTACTCGGTGCACGTGACCCCGGCCGAGGCGGCCGCGACGAGCGCGGCGCCGCGCGCCTGCCCGACGAAGAGCGCGATGCGGGCGTCGGCACCGACGAACGACTCCTCCAGTGCGACGGCGTCCGGCGCGTGCGCCGCAATGAGGCCGGTGACCCCGTCGAAGATCGCTCGCAGCCGGAGCTCCGGTCGCTCCCTGGCGCCGGACGTCCAGCACCCTTGGACGAGAGCCCTGAGGCGCCCGTCGCTTTCGTGGACGATCCCGTACCCGCACGCAGCCGTTCCTGGGTCGATGCCGAGGACCTTCACGTGGAGAGGGTACGCAGCCCTTCGGACGAGATCGTGGGGGACCCATGGTTCCCTCGCGAGCCCCTTCCTTCACCGTCGCTCACGGACGGCGGCACCTGGCCTCCCGGGCGGCAAAGCCGCCCTCCGGCCGCAAGCGGACACTCGTCGAAAGCCGTCGACCACTACGGTGGCCGTGTGGAGATCGTCGATCTCACGGCGCTCGACGGACGCGGGCCGGCCTGGGGCGCCGCGAGCGAGGAGCTGAACGCGACGCTCCTCGTCTGGCGCGCGGGCGAGGGCCAGCCGGAGCATGTCAACGAGGGCCGCGACGTCGTGCTCGTCGCGCTCGCGGGGTCGGGGACGCTCACGGTCGACGGCGTCGAGCATCCGCTCGCGGCAGGGGCGCTCGCGATCGTGCCGCGCGGATCGACGCGGAGCGTCGTCGCCGGCCCGAGGGGCTTCGCTATCTGACGGTGCATCGCAGGCGGCGCGGGTTGGGAATGACAGACTTCCGGGGACTTGCCCCGGACACGCAGGCGGGACGACGCTGACACCGCGTCCCGTGCATGCGCGGGACGCACGTCACGCCCCGCGGCCGGGAGGAGACCCCCTCGAGTCACCCAGGGCCGAGTGAGCTTGCAACAGACTGTTGCAAGCTCACTCACGTCCAGCCTGCCGGGACCGGCAGAGGACGCTACCGAGCCACGCCCCGTACCCGGGAGACGGCGGGGCACTTTGCAACAGACTGTTGCAACGGTCACTCACGTCCCGCTCCCGGGCAAGAGAATGATGCGGGTGGGCCGGACGTCACGCCCTGCCGGAGGAGCGAGTCTGGGCCACGTCCGGAACGAAGGCGGGCGAGGCTGAAGCCACGCCCGGAACGTGCCTGGGACGTGCCCGGAACGTGCCTGGGAACCCCGGTGTCGGACTTCGGTTCGACACCTCGCCCGACGCAGACGCACGACCCGGGTGTCCGACTGAAGTCGGACATCCACGCGCCCCACACGACCGCTCAGGTCAGCCGGCGACGGCCTCGAGCACGGCCTCGGGGATGTCGAAGTTCGCGTAGACGTCCTGGACGTCGTCGTTCTCCTCGAGCCCCTCGACCAGCCGTACGACCTGCTTCGCCGTCGACTCGTCCGCGATCGCGACCGTCGTCTTCGGGACCATTGAGAGGCCGGCGGATTCGAGCGTGTGACCCGCGGCCTCGAGCGCCTCGCGCACCCCGGTCAGGACCTCCGGCGCGGCCGAGACGACGAACGTCGCGCCGTCGAGCTCGACGTCGTCCGCGCCCGCGTCGGCAGCCACGAGGACGAGCGCGTCCTCGTCGACGCCGTCTGCCTCGACGAGCACGACACCGCGTCGCTCGAACTGCCACGCGACCGCGCCCGTCGCGCCGAGGTTGCCGCCGTGCTTCGTGAACAGGTGCCTGACCTCCGAGGCGGTTCGGTTGCGGTTGTCGGTTAGCGCCTCGACGATCACCGCCACGCCCTCCGGCCCGTAGCCCTCGTAGACGACGGTCTCGAAGCTCGAGCCGTCGCTGCCCTCCCCCGTGCCCTTCGCGATCGCGCGCTCGATGTTGTCCTTCGGCATCGAGTAGGAACGCGCCTTCTCGATCGCGTTCTGCAGCGCGAGGTTCGACCCGGGATCCGCGCCGCCCTCCTTCGCCGCGACCATGATCGCGCGCGAGAGCTTCGAGAAGAGCTTGCCGCGCTTCGCGTCGGCGGCGCCCTTCTTGTGCTTGATCGTCGACCACTTGCTATGCCCTGACACTCATCGCCTCCGTGACCAGCTCGAGGAACCGTTCGTGGACTCGTGGATCGTCGGTCAACTCGGGATGGAACGCAGCGACGAGCACGCCGCCGTCGCGGAGCAGCACCGGCTCGCCGTCGAGCTCGGCCAACACCTCGACGTCCGGGCCCAGGTCGCGCACGCGCGGGGCCCGGATGAAGACTCCCCGGAAGGGGCGGTCCTCGCCGTCGAGTGAGAGGTCGGCCTCGAAGCTCGCCACCTGGCGCCCGTACGCGTTCCGGTCGACCTCGAGGTCCGCGAGCCCGAGGTGCGCGCGGTCGACCAGGATCATCCCCGCGCACGTGCCGAAGACGGGACGGTCGAACGCGCGAATCCCCGCGTCGAGCCCGTACAGCGAGGCCAGCTTCGCGATCGTCGTCGACTCCCCGCCGGGGATGACGAGCCCGTCCAGGCCGTCCAGCTCCGCCGGGAGGCGCACCTCGACGACGTCCGCGCCGGCGCGACGAAGCGCCCGCGCATGCTCACGGAACGCCCCCTGCAGGGCGAGCACACCGATCCGTGGCCGCCGATCCATGCGCGACCAAGTGTAGTTCCGGCCCGGTACCTACCAGCCGCGCACTTCGAGCCGCTCCGCGTCGGAGAGCGTGCTCGCGGAGATGCCGACCATCGGCTCACCGAGTCCCGCGGAGACGTCGGCGAGGATCTTCGGGTCGTTGAAGTGCGTCGTCGCCTCGACGATCGCCTTCGCGCGCAGGTCGGGGTCGCCGGACTTGAAGATGCCCGAGCCGACGAACACGCCGTCCGCGCCGAGCTGCATGCAGAGCGCGGCGTCCGCAGGGGTCGCGATCCCGCCGGCGGTGAACGTGACGACCGGAAGGCGCCCGCTCTCGGCCACCCACCGCACCAGCTCGTACGGGGCACGGTGCTCCTTCGCGGCGGCGTAGAGCTCCTCCTCGCGAAGGCCCTGCAGCCCGCGGATCGCCCCGAAGACGGAGCGCATGTGCGTGACGGCATTGACGATGTCGCCGGTGCCCGCCTCGCCCTTCGTGCGGATCATGGCCGCGCCCTCTGCGATGCGGCGGAGCGCCTCGCCGAGGTTGGTCGCGCCGCACACGAACGGGACAGTGAACGCGTGCTTGTCGACGTGGTGCTCGACGTCGGCCGGGGTCAGCACCTCGGACTCGTCGATGTAGTCGACCTCGAGCGCCTCCAGGATCTGCGCCTCGACGAAGTGGCCGATGCGGCACTTCGCCATCACGGGGATCGAGACGGCCTCCTGGATCTCCCGGATCTTCTCCGGGTCGGACATGCGCGCGACGCCGCCGTCGCGACGGATGTCGGCGGGGACGCGCTCGAGCGCCATCACCGCGCAGGCGCCTGCGTCCTCCGCGATCCGCGCCTGCTCGGCGTCGACGACGTCCATGATGACGCCGCCCTTGAGCATCTCGGCGAGGCCCGTCTTGACCCGCAGCGTGCCGATCTCGGCCATGCGCTGAGTGTAGCCGCGCTCCTCTCCCGGGTGACCCGGGAGAGGAGGCGCTGGACGCGAGCTAGGTGGTGTCGCTTCTCGGCGGATCCGGGTCGACGGGCGGCTCGGACGCGGGCACGCTGGGCTCGACCGCGGTCGGGTCGACGGGCGCGGGCGCGGCCGGGGCGGCCGGGGCGACCTCAGCCGGCTTGTCGTCGCGGTCGACGGCCCCCTTGGCCGCGGCCGCCGCAGAGCCCACCTGGCTTCTGATGTCGGCGAACCCCTCACCGGCGGCCTGCATGTTCAGCCAGGCGCCGACGACGATCGCGATGGCGAGGATCAGGCCGAGCCACGCCCAGAACGTGCGGAACTCGTTGTCGGCCAGGAACTTGATGACGGTGAAGATCGCGAGCAGGACGGCGAGTGCCGCACTCGTCATCGCCGGCGTGACGGGCATCGCGACGTTGATGTTCGCGAGCCGGATCACTTCCCACACCAGCAGCCCGATCGCGAGCAGCCCGGCGAGGACGCCCCACCCGTGCCACATGCTCCGGCCGACCGAGGCGATGCCGCTGATGTCGACCTCCTGCCAGTTGAAGATCGAGACGATCAGAAACGCGACCGTGCCTCCGATGATGAGCTTCGCTCCGTGCGACAGCTTCGAAATATCCATGTGCGCGGCGCTTCCTTTCCGAGGGGGGCTGGGACGCTCCCATTGTGAAGCGGACAGGCGATGGATACCACCACCCTGGGGAAAGTCCTCTCTTCGCGCGCCGTGAGCCGGGAGACGGCGCGGGCCGCCGCACCTCAGGGGAGGGGGTGGCGGCGGCTCCGCGACCGTCTTCTCGAGGGTCGGGGTCCCCGGCCCTCAATGCGGCTGTCACCGGACAGTCCGCTCGTGGCAGTTACCGCGCCGATCCACCGACTCCTGCGTCAGCACGAACGATTCGGACGATGGGCCCGCCTGGACTCGAACCAGGGACCTACCGATTATGAGTCGGCTGCTCTAACCAGCTGAGCTACGGGCCCGCAGCCGCAATCATGCCGCGATCGCCCGTCGCGCCGACGCGGACGCACGGTGGCACGCGGCGCCTTACCAGCTCACGTCGCCGGTCGCGGACGTCAGCCCTGCCGACGAGCCGGTGACCGTGTCGCCGCCGTTGCCGTTCGAGACGCCCGCGTTGTCATACGTGAAGGTGTTGCTGCTCTCGGAGCTGCCGTTCGGGATCGTGAGCGCCGTCCCGGTGCTGAACGTGAGCACGGCTGCCGCATCGATCTTCGAGACGGTGACGACAATCGTGCTGCCGGTCGTGTTGACGATCGGGTTGCCGGACGCGTCCATCAGCGTGACGCGCGCCGTCCACCTCCCTCCACCCTGATTCTTCTTCTTGAGCGTGACCGTTGCCGTCCCGGCCGTTGCGCAGTTCGCCGAGTTCCCGGGCGAGGTCGTGCAACTGCTGAACGACAGCCGCGTCGCCGCAGCCGTGACTACGGTCTGGGTCATAGACGGGCTGTTGCATGCGCTCGCCGCCGCGTTGTTGTTCGTCTCCGAGGGGGAGGAGACGTACCACCAGTAGGTGCCCGCGGCCGACGGAGTGAAAGACGCGCTCGACTGGTACGTGCCATTGCCCGCTGGCGTCGCCGCCCCGACCATCGTGCCGCCGCTCGCGCAGGGCGCCGGCGCGGCGGTCTGCGGCCCGAAGACCGTGAACGTGATCGGCGCCGTGGCGTTCGCACCCGAGCTCGATGCGAGCGTTGCCGTGATCGACGCGGCCGCGATGGCGGTACCGACCGTCCCCGTCGCGGGCGCGCTCACGGACAGCGTGGGGCTCGCCTTGCCGACGGCGAAGGTCTGCGCGACCGGCGCGGCGGCGTTCCAGTTCGTGTTCCCGGGCTGCGTGGCGTTCACGATGCAGGTACCGACGGCGGTGAAGCTGAACGTGGCCCCGTTCGGGCCGCCCGACGTGCAGACCGAGGGGCTTCCCGACACGAAGGTCACGACGAGGCCCGAGCTGGCCGTCGCCGTAGCCGTGTAGGGCGCGCCGCCCGCGGTCGCGCCCGACGGCGCGGTCGACGTGAAGGCGACCGTCTGATTGCCCTTGACGACCTGGAAAGACCGCTGCACCTGAGGCGCCGGGTTCCAGTTCCCGTTCCCGCCCTGGTCCGCGCTCACCGTGCAAGTACCGACCGACACGAACGTCACGCTCGTCCCCGCGACCGAGCAGCCACCCGGGGTCGCCGACGTGAAGCTCACCGTCAGACCGGAGCTCGCCGTCGCCACTACCGTCAGGCTCTCGTCGAGCCGCTTGTCCGCCAAGGCAGCGAACGAGACCGCCTGATTGCCCTTCAGCACCTGGAACGAGCGCTGCACCTGCGGCGCTGGGTTCCAGTTCCCGTTCCCGCCCTGATCGGCGTTGATGGTGCAGGTGCCGGTGCTTACGAACGCGATCGTCGCGCCGTCCGCGCCGCCGGTCGTGCAGACCGCCGGCGTCGCCGAGCTGAAGCTCACCGTCAGACCGGAGCTCGCGGTCGCCACCATCGTCAGGCTCTCGTCGAGCCGCTTGTCCGCCAAGGCAGCGAACGAGACCGCCTGATTGCCCTTCAGCACCTGGAACGAGCGCTGCACCTGCGGCGCCGGATTCCAGTTCCAGTCCCCGCCCTGATCCGCGCTCACCGTGCAGGTCCCGACCGACACGAACGTCACGCTCGTCCCCGCGACCGAGCAGACACCCGGCGTCGTCGACGAGAACGCCACCGGCAGGCCAGACGACGCCGTCGCCCCGACCGTGATCGGGCTCTCGTCGAAGCGCCGGTCCACCAGCGCCGCGAACGAGATCGTCTGATTGCCCTTCGTGACCTGGAACGACTGCTGCACCTGCGGTGCGGCGTTCCAGTTGGAGCTCCCAGCCTGATTCGCGTTCACCGTGCAGGTGCCGACGGAGACGAACGACACGCTCGCCCCGGCGATCGTGCAGACACCCGGCGTGGCCGACGAGAAGCTCACCGCCAACCCCGACGAAGCCGTCGCGGACATCGTCACCGGGCTCTCGTCGAACCGCTTGTCCGCCAGCGCGCCAAAGCTGACCGTCTGGTCGCCCTTGGCGACGGCGAAGGACTGCTGCACCTGAGCGGCCGACTCGTAGCTCGCGTCCCCAGCCTGGTTCGCGTTCACCGTGCAGGTACCGACCGCCGTGAAGCTCACCGTCGACCCCGCGATCGAGCACACCGACGACGCGCTCGGATCCACCGTGAACGTCACCGGGTTGCCCGAGCCGCCGCCCGTCGCCGCCACCGCGTACGTCGAACCACCGACCCTCGCATCCGACGGGGCAGTCGACGTGAACACGATCGCCTGGTCGCCCTTGGCGACGGCGAACGACTGCTGTACCTGAGCGGCCGGCTCGTAGCTCGCGTTCCCAGCCTGGTTCGCGTTCACCGTGCAGGTACCGACCGCCGTGAAGCTCAGCGTCGATCCCGCGATCGAGCACACCGACGACGCGCTCGGATCCACCGTGAACGTCACCGGGTTGCCCGAGCCGCCGCCCGTCGCCGCCACCTCGTACGTCGAACCACCGACCCTCGCGCCCGACGGCGCGGTGGACGTGAACACGATCGCCTGCGACGCCTTCACGTACACGTCGACGGCCTCGCTCCTGGACGTCCAGGACCGCCAGACCGCCACGACCTCGTACGAGTAGGACGTAGGCGTGGAGCTTGCCGGAACCGTGTCGGTGCACGTCAGAGACGCGATCGGAGACGCCGCCGTCCCGCAGCTCCCACCGGCCGGTGCGTCGTCGCGGAGAACGTAGTACTCGACCGTGTCGAGGTCGGGCGGGACGACGGCATCCCAGGCCAGCGCCACCGATGTGCCGGTCGCCTCGTGCGTGGGAATCGTCGTCGAGTCGAGCGTGCCGACGCTCGCGCTCGCGTCCCCCGACCCCGTCGTCGTCCAGTACGCAAAGGCCGTGATCCCGGCGACGAGCGCGATCGCGGGCAGCGCGACGCCGACCGCGAGCCCCCGGCGGCGGCGGCGGAACTGCGCGAGCCAGCGGGACGAGTACCGTCTCACGGCCCGTTCGCGCTTCCGTGGAAGGACAGGGTGAACGTCTGGTTCTTGCAGGAGCTCTGGTCGGACGCCAGGTTCCTGAGTCGGATTCGCGGCCGGTTTGCAGCGGGAACCGCGTGCCCCAGGACGTTGGCCTGGACCACGAAGGGCACGACCGCAGCTTGCGTCTCGAAGTTGCCCGTCGCGGAGCATCCGGTCGGATTTCCCGAGATGGTGACGGTCAGGCTCGTGACGGTGATCGGTGCTGCATTCGGGTTGGTGATCGTGACCGGGATCGACTTCCAGACGCCGATCAGGAGATTGCTCACCGATCCCGCGATCGTGAACTCGGCAGGCGAGCCCTTCGCGACCTTCCACTTGTACTTCGCCTCTGGCGACTTGTTCCCCGCGCCGTCGACGGCGATGACGGAGAATTGGTGCTGTCCGTTGTTCGTCGTGCCGACGTCATAGGTGTGCGGCGAGCTGCACTGGACGTACGCGCGGTTCTCCGTGCTGCACAGGTAGTGCGAGATGCCCGAGCCCGGCGCGGGGTCGGTCGACATCCACGCGAACTTCGAGGTCGCGTTCGCGCTCGGGTCCGGCGGAGTCTGGGTGAACGTCGGAGTCAGCGGTGGGACCTTGTCGCCGGCGAGCGAGGAGGAGCCCGCGGAGCCGGAGCGCGCCGGCGCCGGAGACGCGGCGGCCGTTACGATCCCGGCCGCTCCGCTCGTCGGCACCGAAGCCCTCGTCTCGGCGGTCTGCGAAACCGGTGAGGTCGAGGTCGGGATCGAGCTCGAGCTCGCCTGGGAAGGTCCGCTTGCGTCGTCGAGCAGGGCGATCCCGAGCGCGAGCAGACTGAGCAGGATCAACGCCAGCACGGCGATCCTCCTCGCTCTGCTCTTCCGACTGCCGTTCATCCGGGTCTTCGACTCCTCAGTTCACGAGGGAAGGTGGAGGGGCAGGCTTCCGCCGCCTCTCCACCGCCGCCAGGTGGCTAGTTGCTGCTCAGGTTCAGCGTCAGGGACGCGTTCTTGCACGGGTCCTGATTGCCGTTGTCGGCCATCGACAGCTGGCCAGTCGCCGTGATGGCGATGCCGCTGCCCGGTGCCACGTTCTGGTTCGCAACGACGTCCGGCATCGTGAAGTCCGCGCCGAGGCAGCCCACGACGCCGGTATTGACGCTCTCGAGATGGATCGTCCCGACCCACTGGTTTCCGGACGACGGGTTGTCGACGGTGAAGCTGACCGTCCGCGACGGGCCGCCCGGATAGAGAAGGCCAGCCGTCGTGGCGTAGAGCGTGACGCCCGAATCGGTGCCAACCGTGGCCGAGCCGGTGCCCGTGCCGTTCGTCGTGAAGTACGCGTAGCCGCCCACCGCGGCGACGACCGCCGCGCTGACCACGGCGAGGAGGACGCAGGTCCTCTTGCCGAATCGCTTCATTGTGCTCTCCTTCTTGTTGCAGGTCGTCGTCCGGATGCAGGCCCGTTTCGTGAGACTGCGCGTCCCGTTGCGCGGTCGGACGACACGGCTCTGCACAGGCCTGGCAGACGTGCCGCAGAGCCGGGCCGGCGCTTCTCGTGCTTTCTGCCGCGGAATGCTCGACCGCGACACGCGAACCGTAGGGTGGTATCGGACGATCCGGTCCCGGCTGAAAGTCCAGATCACGCCGCCGGCGGGTCAGGGCCACCGCCCGGACGACGACAGCCGAGTCCGGGTCGCCGAGGCCCGAGGCGAAGCGACGATCGGGGCGCGAGTACCTTCTGCCGGTGGACGTCGTCGCGATCGGCGCGGCGCTCGGGCTCGCGCTCGTGCTCGGGATCTCGAGCGCGCCAAACGCGACGTCGGCGCTCGTCGCCTCCCGCACGGCGCCGTGGCGGGTCGCGCTCGGCTACTCCTTCGTCCTCCACTTCCTCGGGGCGCTCCTCGGCGGGACCGCCGTCGCGCTCACGATCGCGCGGCTCGTCTCGGTGCCGGACGACGAGGTCGCCACGATCTACGCGTCGGGGTGCATCGCGACGATCGGGTTCGTCGGCGTCGCGGCTCGGCTCGGGCTCCCGACGAGCGCAACGCACGGCATGATCGGGGGCGTCACCGGCGCGGGGCTCGCCGCAGGAGGCGTCGACGCGATCAACTGGGGAGGGTTCGACGGGATCCACCCGGTCGGCGTCGTCGGAACGCTCGCTGCGCTCGTGCTCTCGCCGCTCGTCGGCGTGGCCGCCGGCTGGGCGTCCCGGCGCCTCGCGGTGCGCGCGCTCTCGCGCGGCACCCGGCGCATGCTCGGGCCGGTGCGGGGAGGGATCTGGATGTCGTGCCGGCGCGGTCGCGCTCACCGACGGGACGAACGACGGCCAGAAGGCGATGGGCGTCGCCGCGACGACGCTGCTCGCGACGGGCGTCATCGACCGCTTCGAGATCCCGCCGTCGGTGCGTTGGTCGGTCGCGCTCGTGTTCGCGCTCGGCACGGTCGTCGGCGGTGGGCGCGTCGTGCGCCGCGTGGGCCGCGGTTACTTCCGGCCCACGCCCGTCGACTCCCTCGCCTCGCAGACGTCGGCCGCGGCCGTCATCCTCGGCGCGACGGCAGTCGGTGCTCCTGTCAGCACGTCGACCGTGGTGACCGCGGCTGTCGTCGGGGTCGGCGCCGACCGCCATCCGCGGCATGTGCGCTGGGCAGGCGTCGCGGACACGATCTCCGCCTGGTTCCTGACCATCCCCGTCTGCGCGATCCTCGGCGCGCTGCTCTACCTCTGTGCGAGTCTGGGGACGTGAGCGAGCGCCTCCGCTGGTTCCTGCCGCACCACCCGGACGTGCTCGGCCTCCTGCGACGCCAGGCGGACGTGACGACCGGCGGCATGGCGGCGTTCGCGCGCTGGTCGGCGACGGGCGATCACGCCGATGCGCGGGCCGTGCGCGACGCGGAGCACGAGGGCGACGACCTTCGCCACGAGCTTCTCGAGGCGCTCTCGACGGCACTCACGACGCCGATCGAGCAGGAGGACGCCTACGCACTCTCCGAGCGCATCGACGAGGTCCTCGACCGCGCGAAGGACACCGTGCGGGTCGCCGAGGCGTTCCAGTGGCGGCCCAACGAGCACACCGCCGCATGGGGGCGAGGATCGAGGAGGCGACACGGCACCTGAACGACGCCGTCGCGCTGCCTCTCGGGCAAGGGCGAGCACCCGGGAGACCATGCCGAGCTGGCGATCAAGGCGGCGCGGGCAGTCGAGCACGGCTTGCTCGCGGCGTTCGCTGCGCTGCCACGCGACGGCGCATCCTGGGACAGGACCGCCGCGATCGAGGTGTACAGCGGCTACTCCGACATCGAGCACGCGCTGCTCCGCGTCGCAGACCGGACCTGGTACGCGGTGCTTCGCGCGATGTGAGCGCATCTCAGTCGCACCGGACCTCGATCTCTGCTGACACAATGACGCGGATGGCGAGCGCACCCGAGACGGCGGAGACCGCGAACGGCGGCTCGCTGAAGACCTTCCATCGCGAGACGCACTTCCGGACGGCGGGCGGCCTCTCGGTGACGGACATCACCGACCACGTCCAGGAGGCGGTGCGCGAGAGCGGCGTTCGCGACGGCGTGTGCTGCGTCTACTCGCCGCACACGACCTGTTCGGTGCGGGTGAACGAGTACGAGCGGGGCTTCCTCGAGGACTTCTCCGTGCTGCTCCGCCGGCTCGTGCCCACCGAGCACTACTACGCGCACGACGACTGGGACCGCCGGACGGAGAACGTCTCCGAGGAGGACATGGAGGCGTCGAACGGCCACTCGCACTGCATGTCGATGCTGATGGGCCCGGCGGGAGAGTCGATCCCGGTGCGCGACGGCGTCCTCTGCCTCGGCCGCTGGCAGCGCGTGCTCTTCCTCGAGCTCGACCGCGAGCGCGACCGGCGCTGGCTCGTGCACGTCGTCGGCGTTTGACACCTTCGGCGCCGAACGCCTAGAAACATCCCATGACTTCGATCGAGAACTTGCTGATCGACGGATAGCGCGTGCCCTCGGCCGAGGGGCGCACGTTCGACACGGTCAACCCCGCGAACGGCGAGGTCGTTCCGCACGGTGGCCGAGGCGGGCGCCGAGGATGCCGACCGGGCCGTGCGGGCGGCGGCGCGCGCGTTCGAGGACTGGGGCGCGCGAACGCCGATCCAGCGCGCGAAGGTGCTCTACCGGTGGGCCGACCTGATCGAGGAGCACGCCGACGAGCTCGCGTTGATCGAGACGCGCGACATGGGCATGGCGATCGGCGACGCCCGCTGGTGCGCCGGGAACGCCGCGGCGGTGATGCGCTACTACGCAGGCGCGGTCGACAAGTTCTTCGGCTCGACGATCCCCGTCGACCGCGACGGGATCGTGCTCACGTTCCGCGAGCCGATCGGCGTCACCGCGCTCATCACGCCGTGGAACTTCCCGCTCAACATCGGCAACTGGAAGACCGCGCCGGCGCTCGCGGCCGGGAACACGGTCGTCCTCAAGCCGGCGAGCCTCTCCCCCCTCTCGGTGCTGCGGTACGCAGAGCTCGGCCTCGAGGCCGGGCTGCCCGCGGGTGCGCTCAACGTCGTCCCGGGCCCGGGAAGCGCGGTCGGCGACGCACTCGTCGAGCACCCGCTCGTCGGCAAGGTCGGCTTCACGGGATCGACCGAGGTCGGCGTCGAGATCGCGCGCAAGGCAGCGGGGACGATCAAGCGGGTGACGCTCGAGCTCGGCGGCAAGAGCGCGTGCATCGTGTTCGCCGACGCCGATCTCGAGAAGGCCGGGCGCCTGGCGCCGTTCTCGGTGTTCGAGAATGCCGGCCAGGACTGCTGCGCGCGCTCGCGCCTACTCGTCGAGGACGTCGGCGAAGGACGAGCTGCTCGAGCACTACGTCGCGGCGACGCGCGCGATCGTGGTCGGCGACCCGGAGTCGGCCGAGACGCAGATGGGGCCGCTCGTCTCCGCCGGCCAGCGCGAGACGGTCGAGGGCTACATCTCGCGCGGCCTCGAGGAAGGCGCGACCGTGCTCGAGGGCGGCTCGCGGCCCGAAGGGCTCGACGGCGGCTTCTACCTCCGCCCCACCATCCTCGACGGCTGCACGAACGACATGGTCGTCGCCCGCGAGGAGATCTTCGGCCCGGTGGTCTCCGTGATCACGTTCGAGACCGAGGACGAGGCGATCCGGCTCGCGAACGACACGCCGTACGGCCTGTCGGGCTCGCTCTGGACGCAGGACGGCGCGCGGCAGCTCCGCGTCGCCCGCGCTCTGCGCACCGGAGCGATCGGCGTCAACTCGAACAGCTCCGTCTTCCCGCAGGTCCCGTTCGGCGGCTACAAGGCCTCGGGCGTCGGCAAGGAGCTCGGCATGGAAGGCCTCGTCCACAACACCGAGCTCAAGAGCGTCTTCGTCTCGACCGAGCGGTAGCTCAGCGCCGCTCGAGCGCCAGCGCGGCTCGAAAAGCCTGCTCGACCTCGGCCGGGGTCCAGGTGTGGCAGTCGACGTCGAGGTTGTACGACTGCTCGCCCGTCGCGCTTGCGACGAGGGCGGGCAGGTCGTCCTCCGTCACGCCCACCTCGCGGAGCGTCGGGAACCCGACGTCGGCGAGGATTCGCTGGACGGCGCGCACTGCGCGTGACCCGTCGGTCGTCCCGTCGTGCGGCTCGCCGAGCGCGTCCGCGACGCGCTCCAGCCGGTCGGCGCAGTCGGCGCGGGTCAACTCGAGCGTCTCCGCCAGGACGAGCCCGATCGTCAGACCGTGGGGAAGGTGCTTGACGCTTCCAAGCGCCTGTCCGAGCGCGTGGTCGGCGGCACAGTCCGAGAGGTTCATCGCCAGGCCGGCGGTGAGGCTCGCGCACGAGAGGCGGCGTCGCGCCTCGGTGTCCGCTCCGTCGGCGACCGCCTCGCGGACCGAGTGCGTGACGTGGTGGCAGGCCTCCAGCCCGAAGGCGACCGACAGCGGCGACGAGTTCGTCACCGTGCAGCCGCCGATCGCCTGCGCCATGGCGTCGACGCCGGAGTGCGCGGTCGGCGCCGCCGGCAGCCCGTACGTCAGCTCCGGATCGACGAGCGCGTGCTGCGCGCGCATGTCCGGATGGCCGAAGCCGATCTTCCGGTCGCGCTCCGTGTCCGTCAAAACGCTCGCGCCCGAGACCTCGCTGCCCGTGCCCGACGTCGTCGGGCAGAGAACGAGACCGATGCTCGGCGGCTGGGGCACGCGCGCTCCGCTCGCGTAGTCGCCCGCGGCACCGCCCTGGTCCGCGACGATCCGGGCGGCCTTCGCGACGTCGAGCGCCGACCCGCCGCCGATGCCGACGACCGACTCGAGGCCGAGCTCGCGTACCCGAGCCGCGAGCTCGTCCGCAAGCGCGAAGGTCGGCTCGCCCGGCCCCTTGACGACCCGCTCGAGCCGGACGCCGGCGCTCGCCGCGGCCGCGAGCGCGGCGATGACGCCCGCATGCTCGGCGACCGGCTCCTCGACGACCACGAGCGCACTCGTCGCATCGAGCGCAGCGAGCGCGTCGCGGAGCTCGGCGATCGTGCCGTCGCCGAAGGCGATCTTCACGGGCAGCTGCGACCTGAAGGACGTGACCGGCGGCGTCATCGGCTTCCTAATTGCCTTTGCGCTCCGCGCGGTAGCGCCTCGCTTCGGCGACCAGCGCCTCGAAGAGGCGCTTGTCCTCTTCCATCTCCGGATGCCAGAGGACCCCGACGGCGAACCGGCGATCGGGATCCTCGAGCCCCTCGAGCGACCCGTCCTCGGCCCACGCCGTCTCGACGAGCCCCTCTCCCACGCGTCCCACACCCTGGTGGTGGCTCGACTGCACGGCGTCGTGGCGCGCGCCGATGATCTCCGAAAGCCGCGTTCCGCTCTTCACCTCGACCGCGTGCTCGGAGAACGCGCCGAGCACCTCGCGGTGGCCCTCGTGGCCGACCGTGTCCGGCAGGTGCTGGACGAGGTCGCCGCCGCGGACGACGTTCAGGAGCTGGAATCCGCGACAGATGGCCAGCGTCGGAACATCGCGCTCGAGGGCCCGCCGGAGTAACGCCATCTCACCAGCGTCGCGATGTGCCTGCGCGGGGTCGGTCATCTCGTCCCGGTCCGCGCCGTACGTGTCGGGATCGATGTCGATCCCACCGGAGAAGACCACCCCGTCGAGGACGTCCAGCGTCTCGTCGACACCGTCGACGCTCGGCGGGACGACGAGAGCGCGCCCGCCGGCGCGCTCCACCGACTCGACGTAGTCGTACGGCACGAGCGCCGCCTTGAGCTCCCACGCGCCCCATCGGGCCGGTTGTGCGTACGAGGTGATCCCGATGATCGGCCGCTCGCCCACGATGGGAACGTAGCGGGTCAGTCGCCCACGAGGACGGCCGACAGGTCGGCGCGCTCGGCATCGGTAAACGGCCTCGAGCGGCCCGTGTCGCGGTCGCGGGCGACCACGACGGACTCCGCCTCGGCGGCGACCCAGCCCGCGAGCGACACGATCTCCTCGCGGAACGTCAGGCTCGAGGTGCCGATCCGGACGAGGCGCGTCCGGACGACGAGCGCCTCGTCGTCCTGGGTCAGCTCGCGGCGAAAGTCGATCGCGACGCGGGCGAGGACGTAGTCCCAGAAGTTGCCGCCCGGCCCGAGCGCGCGCACGAACCACTCGTCCCGCGCCTCCTCGAGATAGGTCGCATAGACGGCGTTGTTGACGTGCCGGAGCGCGTCCAGGTCACGCCAGCGGATCTCGATGCGCTTCTCGTGGGTCATCAGTTCGCGAGCCCTTCGCCGCGCAGCATCGTCCGAACGGTGCGCCGGAGGAGGCCGAGGTCACGGCGGACGACTGCCCGTGCCGAGCCGTTCTCGAGCAGCGCCACGTAGTCGAGGTCGAGTTGCTCGAACTGCGCGTCGAGCCCCTTCGAGACCTGCGCCGCTCCCGTCCAGCCGGCCGGGACACGGAGGCGGTAGTCGACGCCCCGAGCGACCTGCCTCTCGACGAGCTCGGCCGGCCACGGCCTGGGGCCGACCAGGCTCATGTCCCCCCGGAGCACATTGACGAGCTGCGGCAGCTCGTCCAGGTAGACAGGCTTGAGCACCCGTCGTCCGGCCCACGTGAGGTTGGCGACGTCCGCCTCGTACGGACGGACGTGCCCGGCCGCGACCGCGAGGACGTCGCGCCGCAGCGTCCGGAACTTGAGGAGGCGGAACGGGCGGCCCGCCGAGACGCGCGGTTCCCGGTAGAGGAGCGGCCCCCGGTCGCGCGGGCAGCGCAGCATGTCGAGCCCGACGGCACCGAGCACGGCGACCCACACCGGGGCGAGCAGCACGAGCAGCGAGCCGGAGACCGCCACG
Source organism: uncultured Actinomycetes bacterium (assembly GCA_963845965.1). GTDB lineage: Bacteria > Actinomycetota > Thermoleophilia > Gaiellales > Gaiellaceae > Gaiella. The sequence goes on from CAWJUF010000024.1 coordinate 231,656, forward strand.
TCGAGCGCCCGCTTCGCCCGCAGCGTCGCGGTGACGTCAGATCCGCTCGAAGTACCGCTTCCGTTCCCAGTCCGTGACGAAGCGGTCAAAGAGCCCCTGCTCGGTGCGCGCGTAGTTGAGGTAGTGGTCGACCACCTGGTCACCGAATGCGGCTCGGGCCATCGTCCCGGCTTCGAGCGCGGCGATTGCGTCGCGCAGCGTCGAGGGGAACCGCTCCGCGTCCGACTCGTATGCGTTGCCCTGGAGCGGTGGCGGCGCCTCGAGGTCCTGCTCGATCCCGTGCAGGCCCGACGCGATCAGCGCGGCGAAGGCCAGGTACGGGTTGACGTCGCCGCCGGGGATCCGGGTCTCGACCCGCCGAGCCTTGCCGTGACCGACGACGCGGAAGCCGCACGTCCGGTTGTCGTTCCCCCAGGCGAGCGTCGTCGGCGCCCAGCTCCCGGCCGCGTAGCGCTTGTACGAGTTGACCGTCGGCGCGAAGAAGACTGCGAGCTCGCTCGCGCATGCGATCTGCCCCGCGAGCCACTGGCCGAACAGTGCGTCGTCGTTCGCGAACGCCGCCTCATCGCCGCGGAACAGGGACGAGTGGATGTGGCACGAGTTCCCGATCCAGTCCTCGAACGGCTTGGGCATGAAGGTGATCGCGCACCCGTGGAGGAAGGCGATCTCCTTGGCGCCGTTCTTGTAGATCACGTGGTTGTCGGCCATGGTCAGTGCGTCGGAGAAGCGGAAGTTGAGCTCCTGCTGCCCGGGCCACGCCTCGCCCTTCGAGGTCTCGACGCGCATCCCGGCCGCCTGCATCCCGTTGCGGAGCGCGCGCATCAGCGGCTCGTCGTAGGTCGTGGCGAGGATGTGGTAGTCGAGGATGTACGGGACGGAGGGCGTGAGGCCCGTGTAGCCGTTCGCGTGCGCCTCCGCGTACGTCTCCTTCACGAGGAAGAACTCGAGCTCGGAGCCGATCATCGGCGTCAGGCCGAGCTTCTCCGCCCGCTCCACCTGGGCTCGGAGCACCTGGCGCGGCGAGGGCCGGACGGGTGAGCCGTCGTGCCAACCGACGTCGCCGAGGACCAGGGCGGTCCCTTCGAGCCACGGAATCCGCCGGAGCGTCGCCATGTCGGGGGTGACGGCGAAGTCGCCGTAGCCCTGCTCCCAGCTCGCGATCTCGTAGCCCGGGACCGGGTCCATCTCCATCTCGAGCGCGAGCAGGTAGTTGCAGCCCTCGACCGGGTGCCCGGCGTCCATCTCCTCGACGAAGAACTCGGCGTGGAGGCGCTTGCCGAGCAGGCGGCCCTGCATGTCGGTGAACGCGACGACGACCGTGTCGATCTCGCCGGTGGCGACGAGCCCCTCGAGCTCCGCATAGGTCAGCATGACGGCGATCCTATTCCGCGGCACTCCGTCCGGTGAGCGGAGGAGACTCGTTGATCGTTGACATGTCTTGACATGCGCCGCGGCGCGTAGGTGAATAGCACTCCTCGGATCGATCCCCACAAGGAGGCAGGCATGAGCACAGGGCCCGCAGGCGGCGGGTACCAGACGTCGGAGGACGAACAGATCCTCCACCGGATGGGCTACGCCCAGGAGCTGTTCCGCGCGATGGGTGGGTTCCAGAACTTCGCCATCAGCTTCACGATCATCTCGATTCTCGCCGGCTGCCTTACCTCGTACTTCATCGCCTTCAACAACGGCGGCCCGATCGCGATCTCCTGGGGCTGGCTGGTCGTCGGTCTCATGTCGACGCTGGTCTCGCTCGCGATGGCCGAGATCGCCTCGGCGTACCCGACCGCCGGCGGTCTCTACTACTGGTCGTCGAAGCTCGGGAGCCCCGCGTGGGGCTGGTTCACGGGGTGGTTCAACCTCGTCGGCCAGATCGCCGTCACCGCCGCGATCGGCTACGGCCTGGCGATCTTCTCGACGTCGCTCCTCAACCTGTGGTTCGACTACCCGAACACGAAGGAGTGGACGCTCCTCACCTACAGCGTCGTGATGCTGATCGCCGTGCTGCTCAACATGATGAAGGTCAGCATCACGGCGATGCTCAACACGATCTCCGCCTACTGGCACATGGCGGGCGTCGCGTTCATCGTGCTCGTGCTGATCATCGTCCCTGACAACCACCAGTCGGTGAGCTACGTGTTCACGGAGACGATCAACAACTCGGGCTTCTCGGGGACGAACTTCGGGAGCATCGTCTTCTGGTACGTGTTCGGCCTCGGCCTGCTGATGTCCCAGTACACGATCACAGGCTTCGACGCGTCCGCGCACATGGCCGAGGAGACGCACCAGGCATCGCGGATGGCCGCCGTCGGGATGTACATGTCGGTCGTCGTCTCGGTCATCTTCGGATGGGTCCTCCTGCTCGCCGTGACCTTCGCGGTGCCGGACACGCAGGGCGTGCTCGACGCGGTCGGCGGGGCGGTCACCTACATCTGGACGACGTCGATGAGCGAGACGTGGGCGGAGATCCTGCTCTTCATCTGCTGCGTCGCGCAGATGTTCTGTCTCACGGCCTCGGTCACGTCGGCGTCACGGATGATGTTCGCGTTCTCGCGCGACCGGGCCGTGCCCGGGCACCAGCTCTGGCGCAAGGTCGCCGCGAACCGCGTCCCGTCGCGGCCGTGTGGGCGATCGGCTTCCTCGCCTGGGCGCTGATGATCCCGACGTACTGGAACTCGGCGACCGGATACCTCGTCGGGACGTCGATCGCCGTGATCGGCCTCTACATCGCGTTCATCCTTCCGGTGATCCTCCGCTTCCGGCATGGGCGACCGGTTCGAGCCGGGAGCCTGGACGCTCGGGAAGCACTACAAGTGGATCGACATCGTCGCCATCATCTGGGTGGCGATCATCTCGATCCTGTTCCTCGGGCCGGTGGCGCCGACGGGCATCCCGTGGAAGGACGGGTTCAACTGGGACGTCGCGAACTACGCGCCGCTCACCGTTGGCGGGGCGCTCTTGTTCTTCGGCGGCTGGTGGCTCATCTCCGCGAAGAACTGGTTCAAGGGCCCGGTGCGGATGGGCACCGAGGAAGAGCTCGAGCAGATGGAGGAGCGAACCGCCACCGAGTTCGAGGTTCCTGCGGACACCAGTACTCGCTGGAGCTGCGGCATCAGGAGGGGCGCCCGTCCGGGGCGCCCCTCCGTCGTCAGTCGCCGAGCGCGCTGCGGAACGCCGGCTCCGCCGCCGTCCGCTCCATCCGCTCGAAGTGCTCGGCCGCGTACGCGCCGAAGTCGAAGTCGAGCTCCGACACGACGCCCTGCACGACGCCCCACATCGCCTCGCGGAAGTCGGACATGAAGCGCATCAGGTCGAGTGCAGCGAGCCCGGCGGCGTGCGCGTCCCGGCGTAGGCGGCGAGGAGCGCCGCGCGGCCGTCGGCGTCGAGCTCGTGGTTGATCGAGAAGTTCGCGAGGTCGAAGAACGGATCGCCCATGCCCGCGTACTCCCAGTCGACGATCACGAGCCGCTCGCCGTCGTCGATGAAGTTCGCGTTGAGGAGGTCGTTGTGGCACGGGCGAGGCGGCTGCCGCGCGCGCAGCGCGGCGATCCGCCGTGCCAGCTCGTGCGCTGCGGCGAACGCGGCGGGAAGGCGGCGCCGCGTTCGACGGCCGTGTCCCGGTACGCCTCGACGACCCGGAACGCGTCGAACCGCCCCGGGAGCGGCGGCCCCTGATGGAATGCGCGAAGCGCCCGCGCGACGCGGCGGAGCTGCTCGGGCTCGCGCAACGTCTCCAGCCGCGGAATCGCTCCGCGACGAAGCGGGTGACGAGCCAGCCCTCGGGCTCGACGAAGTCGACGACCTCCGGCCCGACACCCACCTCGGCCGCCGCGCGCGTCGCCTCGTGCTCGACCGTCCGGTCGATCCCGAGCAGCTCGGTGTCCTTGCCCGCCATGCGCAGCACGACCACGCCGTCGGGGCGCGTGACCTTGAAGTTGTGGTTCGTGATCCCGCCGCCGAGCACCTCCCACGTCGAGCGGCCGTCCGGCCAGACGCGCGCGACGGCCTCGGCGAGCGCATCGCTCATGCCCGGATCTTCTCTCCCGCCGGGTCGTAGAGCGGCTCGACCGCCACCACGCCCGCGACCCACTCGCCGAAGATCTCGACCGCGACCTCGGTACCGACGTCGTGCTCCGCCGGGAGGTACGCGTAGGCGATCGACGCGCCGACCGTGTAGCCGTAGCCGCCGCTCGTGACCCGGCCGACGGGATCGTCCCCGACGCGCACCGGCTCGGAGCCGAGCGCCACCGCGCGCGGGTCGGCGAGCGTGAGGCAGCGCAGCCGGCGGTCCGGCTCGGCCGCTGAGACGAGCGCGTCGCGGCCGACGAAGTCGCCCTTGTCGAGCTTCACCGCGAAGCCGAGCCCCGCCTCGTACGGCGTGTCCTCGGGCGTGATGTCGGCGCCCCAGACGCGGTAGCCCTTCTCGAGCCGCAGCGAGTCGATCGCCTTGTAGCCGCCGGCGACGAGCCCGTGCTCGCGCCCGGCCTCCCAGAGCGTCGTCCCAGAGCGCAGCCCGAACTCGGTCGGGCAGTAGAGCTCCCAGCCGAGCTCGCCGACGTAGGTGACGCGCACGGCGAGGCACGGCACGGGGCCGACGGCGAGCTCCTGCGCGCGTCATGTACGGGAACGCCTCGTTGCCGAGGTCGGCGGTCGTGAGCGGCTGCAGGATCTCGCGGCTCGCGGGGCCCCAGAGGCCGAGGCAGGCGTACGCCGAGGTCACGTCGGCGACCGTGCACCGAGCCGTCGTCGGGCGCGTGCTGGCGGATCCAGGCGAGGTCGTGCTGGCCGAACGCCGTGCCGGTGACGATGCGGAACCGGTCGTCGGCGAGCCGCGTGACGGTGAAGTCGCACTCGATCCCGCCGCGCGGGTTCAGCATCTGCGTGTAGGTGACGCGGCCCGACCTCGCGGGCGACGCGGTTGGCGCACAGCCGCTCGAGGAAGTCGGCCGCGCCGCGCCCGAGACCTCGATCTTCGCGAACGACGTCTCGTCGAACAGCGCCGCCGTCTCGCGGCAGGCGCGGTGCTCGGCGCCGATCGCCGGCGACCAGAGCTTCCCCGCCCAGCCGCGCGGCCGCAGCGACTCGTCGCCGCGCGCCGCGTTCGGCTCGAACCAGTTCGCCCGCTCCCAGCCGGACTTCTCGCCGAACGCCGCGCCGAGCTCGCTGCAGGCGCGCGTACGTCGGCGAGACCCGCAGCGGCCGCCCGGCCTGGCGCTCGTGCCCCGGGTACTTGACGTCGTAGTAGGTCTCGTAGACCTCCCTCGTGCGGGCGAGCGTGTACTCGCGCGAGCGGTAGGCGGCGCCGAACCGGCGCGAGTCCATGTGCCAGACGTCGAGCGACGGCGTGCCCTCGACGATCCACTCGGCGACGAGCTGCCCCATCCCGCCCGCGCCGGCGAGCCCGTGCGCGCAGAAGCCGGCGGCGACCCAGAAGCCCGCGCACGTCGGTCGGGCCGAGGATGAACTCGCCGTCCGGCGTGAACGCCTCCGGCCCGTTGATCAGCCGGACGACCTCCGTCTCCTCGAGCGACGGGACGCGCACGATCGCGTTCTCCATCAGCTCCTCGAACCGCGGCCAGTCCTCCTCGAGCAGCTTCCCGTTGAAGTCGGCCGGGATCCCGTCGAGCGACCACGGCGCGCGGTGCCGCTCGTAGCCGCCCATGATCAGCCCGCCCGACTCGGGCCGGAAGTAGACGAGCAGCGACGGGTCGCGCATCGTCGGCATGTCGAGCGGGAGCCCGCGACGGCTCGTGACGAGGTACTCGTGCGCCATCGGGACGAGCGGGACGTTGACGCCGGCGAGCGCGCCGATCTCGCCCGCGAACATGCCGCCCGCGTTGACGACGACCTCCGTCTCGATCGTCGCCGCGGTCGGTGTCGACGCCCGTCACGCGGCCGCGCTCGACGCGGATCGCGGTGACGCGCGTGCTCGTGTTGATCTCCGCGCCGCGCCGCCGCGCGCCCTCGGCGAGCGCGAACGTCAGCTGGCTCGGGTCGATGTAGCCGTCGGTCGGCAGGTACGCCGCGCCGAGCACGCCGTCGGTCGACATCGGCGGGAACAGCGCCTGCGCCTCCTCGGCCGAGATCAGCTCGAGCGGCAGGCCGAACGTCTTCGCCCAGCCCGCCTGGCGGGCGAGCTCCTCCATGCGCTCCGCGGACGACGCGAGCCGGAGCGAGCCGACCTCGCGCCAGCCCGTCTCGAGCCCGACCTCCGCCTCGAGCGTGCGGTAGAGCTCGACCGAGCTCATCATCATCTTCGTCAGCGAGAGCGAGCCGCGCAGCTGCCCGACGAGGCCGGCCGAGTGGAACGTCGAGCCGCTCGTCAGCTCGGCGCGCT
>CAWJUF010000025.1:0-60603 GCA_963845965.1 uncultured Actinomycetes bacterium
ACAGGAGGAGGCGCTCGCCCGACTGCTCGCCGGCGAGCCGCGCGGCGGCGTCGAGACGGAGCTCGCGCTCATCGCCGAGGTCGGCCAGTGCATGCGCGACGCGTCCATCTGCGGGTTCGGTCAGACGGCGTCGAGCGCGGTCGAGTCGGCGATCCGCCGGCTCCACGTCTTCCAGGGGGAGCCCGCATGACCGAGCTTCTCTCGCCCCGCCACATGGTCGAGCTCGAGGTCGACGGGCAGCCGGTGCGGGTGTTCGAGGGCGCGACGATCCTCGACGCCTGCCGCCAGCTCGAGATCGACACCCCGACCCTGTGTTTCGACGAGCCGCTGCGGCCCGCCAACGTGTGCCGTGTGTGCGTCGTCGAGCTCAAGGGTCGCGCGTGCTCGTCCCCTCGTGCTCGCGCAGGGCCGAGGAGGGGATGAAGGTGCGTACCGACTCCGAGCGCGTGCGCCTCTCGCGGAAGCTCGTGATGGAGCTCCTCGCCTCCTCGGTCGACCTCTCGACCACGCCTGCCGCGCCCGGGTATCTCGAGCGCTACGACGCCGAGCCCGGGCGCTTCGGCCCGCCCGCCCCGTCGAGCGGCGAGCGCGACCGGGCGCGCACCGGTCATCACGCCGTTCCGGACGGCCGCACCGCCGCGACCGTCCACCAGCCCGTCAAGATCGACAACGAGCTCTACGTCCGCGACTACGCGAAGTGCATCCTCTGCTACCGCTGCGTCGATGCCTGCGGCGACCAGCATCAGAACACGTTCGCCATCCACGTCGCCGGGCGCGGCTTCGACGCCCGGATCTCCACGGAGCTCGCGACACCGCTTCCCGAGTCGGCATGCGTCTATTGCGGCAACTGCATCGCGGTCTGCCCGACCGGCGCGCTCATGTTCCGCTCCGAGCACGAGCTCCGTGCCGAGGGCGACTGGCGGGAGGACGAGCAGACGGTCACCGAGACGACGTGCCCGTACTGCGGCGTCGGCTGCTCGCTCGAGCTCCACGTCCAGTCGAACCGGATCGTCAAGGTGACGAGCCCGTCCGACCACGACATCACGCTCGGCAACCTCTGCATCAAGGGCCGCTTCGGGTTCTCGCACGTCCAGGACTGAGCTCGGGTCGGCGGAGCGTGCGGGGGCTGTGGCTTCCGGCGTGGCTTCAGACTCGCCCCTCTTCCTTGACTTCCCCGCTTCCCACGTGCGCAGTCGTCCCGTCGTCCCGGATGACGACGAGGCGCCCGTCCGGCGCGATCGGGCCGGCGACCCCGGCCACCCCGCCGACCTCCACGAACTGCCCGCGCAGGACGTTGCGCGCCTCGAGCTCGTCCAGCAGCGGTGCGAGCCCGGAGCGGCGCCACGCGTCGTAGCGGTGCTCGAGGATCTCGAGCAGCGCCGCGAGGAGCTCCGCCCGGTCCGGCGCGCGCCCGGTGACCGAGAGCAGCGACCCCGCAGGCACCGGCGTGCCGGCCGGGAGCTCACCCTCGGCCTGCGAGACGTTGACGCCGACACCGCAGACGACGACGCCCACCGACGCCTCCAGCAGCACGCCGGCGACCTTCCGCCCCCCGAGGAGGACGTCGTTAGGCCACTTGATCCCCGCGGCTCCCCGACTCTCCTCGACCGCCTCCGCGACCGCGAGGCCGGTGGCGAGCGCGAGCTGCTGCGTCGGCGTGCCCGCAGGCGGCCGGAGGAGGAGCGAGAAGAGCAGCGCCCTCCCGGCGACGTCCTCCCACGGCCGGCCCTCGCGGCCCCGGCCCGACGTCTGGTGCTCCGTCACGGCGACCGCGCCCTCGGGGCGGCCCGGGTCGGTGCGGAGGACGTCCTGCGTCGAGGCGCAGCTCTCCTGCCAGAGATAGGGCTGCCCGAAGCGGCCGCGGAGCAGCGGGGTCACGCGTTCCGCGGTCAACGGGTCGTGTCCGCCCACGACGAGCCCTAGTCCTCCCCGGGCTCCGCACGGTTGCGCTTCAACCGGGCCCGGCGGCGCTTCTCTGCGAGTCGGCGCTCGCGGGCGGCCAGCGTCGGGCGGGTGGGCACGCGGCGACGCTCGACCCGCAGCGCCTCGGCCAGCTTCGCGACGACCCGCTCGACCGCGAGCTCGCGGTTCCGCGCCTGGCTGCGCTCGTCCTGCGCGACGGCGCGCAGCACCGGCCCCGCCCGCGCGGCGACGCGCCGCTTCTGGGCGAGAGAGCGACGCCGAGGCTTCGACTTCGAAGACGGCCTCGACCCGGGTTTCGGCCTTGTTCGCGTGCTGCCCGCCCGGCCCGGACGAGCGAGAGACGCGGAGCTCGATCTCGTCCGGATGGAGCGAGACGGAGCGCGTGACACGAATAGACTCCCGCCCCATGGCGTGCATTCTCCTCGACGTCGACGGGGTGCTGCACGTCTCCGGGGTCGCTATCCCAGGCGCGGCCGCTGCGGTCTCCGAGCTCCGGGCGACCGGGCACGCGCTCCGGTTCGTGACGAACAACTCCACGCGTCCGCGGGCGCAGCTGGCGGAAGAGCTCCGCGCGCTCGGGTTCGAGCTCTCCGACGACGAGCTCCAGACCACCGCCCGGACGGCGGCGCGCGAGCTCGCCGGCAAGCGCGTCTTCGCGCTCGTGATGGCGGGCGTCGTGCCCGACCTCGAGGGGCTCGAGCTCGTGGGCGAGGGTGCGCATGCCGTCCTGGTCGGCGGGTGCGACGAGACGCTCGAGCCGAACCAGGTCTTCAGCTACATGAACCTCGCCCGCGCCTTCGCCGAGATCCAGATGGGGGCGGAGCTCTACTGCCTGCACAAGAACCGCTGGTGGCAGACGAGCCGCGGGCCGCTGCTCGACGCGGGCGCGTTCGTGGCCGGGCTCGAGTACGCGACCGGAGTGGAGGCGACGGTCCTCGGCAAGCCGAGCCCCGCCTACTTCGCCGCCGCGCTCGACGCGCTCGGCGCGGAGCCCGCGCTGACGTGGCTCGTCGGCGACGACGCTGAGGCGGACATCCGGGCCGCGCAGCTGTTCGGGATGCGCACCGCGCTCGTCCGCACCGGGAAGTTCCGCCCGGACACGCTCGAGAGCCTCGACCTCACGCCGGACGTGGTGCTCAGCTCGATCGCCGACCTGCCCGGCTGGCTCGAGCGGTCGGCGTAGCGTCATGGCGGTGCGGATCGGCACGGACGTGATCGAGATCGAGCGGATCCGCCGGGCGCTCGAGCGGCCGGGCTTCCGCGACCGCTGCTTCACCCGGGGCGAGCAGGCGTACTGCGAGTCGCGGCGTAACCCGGCGGAGTCGTACGCGGCGCGGTTCTGCGGCAAGGAAGCGGTCGGGAAGGCGCTCGGCTGCGGCGTGCTCTTCACGTGGAAGGAGATCGAGATCGTCGGGCCGCCGAAGCCGGGAGTGACGCTCGCGGGCAAGACGCGCGCCTTCGCGGAGCGGGTTGGCATGAGCGACATCGACGTCTCGCTGACGCACTCGCACACGATCGCCGCCGCGACGTGCGTCGCCGATCTCGCGACGCCGCTCGTGCGGCGTCCCCGGCTGCGCCGGCCGTGATGCACGAGCCGCTCTACACCGCCGCCGAGATGCGCGCGGCAGAGGAGCGGTACCCCGGATACCCGGGCTCGGCGGGCGAGCTCATGGAGCGTGCCGGCGCGGCGGTCGCGGCCGAGGTGCTACGGGCGTACCCGGAGGCGCGCCGCATCGCCGCCGTGTGCGGCGGCGGCGCGAACGGCGGCGACGGGAGAATCGCCGCGCGGATCCTGCGCGAGGCGGGCCGGGACGTCGTCGAGACCGACGACCCCGCCGGCGCGAGCGCGGACCTCGTCATCGACGCGCTCTTCGGCACCGGGTTCCACGGCGCGCCTCGGGCCGACGCGGCAGCGGTGATCGAGCGGGTGAACGCAGGCGCCGCGCCGGTCGTCTCCGTCGACCTGCCCTCGGGCGTCGACGCGTCGACCGGCGAGATCGCGGGCGCTGCCGTCGAGGCCGATCTGACCGTAACGTTCCACGGCCGCAAGGTCGGGCTCGTGGTGGCGCCCGGGCGGTTTCACGCGGGTCGGGTCGTGATGGCGGACATCGGGCTCGAGGCCGCCCCGACCGCGATCTTGCGCGCGACGCCCGCGCTGCTCGGTCGCGTCCCACGACGCGGCACGCGCGACACGAAGTTCACGTCGGGCGCGCTGCTCGTCGTCGGCGGCGCGCCGGGGACGACGAGCGCCGCCATGCTGGCGGCGACGGCGGCGCTGCGCGCCGACGCCGGGTACGTCACGCTCGCGGTCCCCGCAGGAGCGCTGCCGGTCGCCGAGGCGCTCGCGCTCGAGCCGGTCAAGCGCGGCTTCGAGTGGGCGAACGCCGCCGAGACGCTCGAGCCCGACGTCGCGCGCTCGTCGGCGCTCGCGCTCGGCCCGGGTCTGGGCCGGTCGGACGACGCTCGGCGCTCTGGTCCGAGCGCTGCTCGAGCGCTCGACGCTGCCGGCGGTCGTGGACGCAGACGGTCTGTTCGGCCTCGAGCCTGCGCCGCGCGGGGCGCCGACCGTCCTCACGCCGCACGCCGGTGAGCTGGCGCGGCTGCTCGACGTCGAGTCGGCGTGGGTCTCGGCGCACCGGCTCGAGGCGGCCGCCCGCGCGGCGGAGCGCTTCGCCGCCGTCGTCCTTCTGAAGGGCGCGGACACGATCGTCTGTGCGCCCGACGGCCGCACCGTCGTGTGCGACACCGGCCCTCCCTCGCTCGCCACGGCCGGGACGGGCGACGTGCTGACGGGCGTCGTGGGGGCGTTCCTCGCGAAGGGGCTCGATCCGGTCGACGCGGCGGCAGCCGCAGCCGTCGCCCACGGCCTCGCCGCTCGCGCTGTCCCGCACCAGGCCGGGCTCGTCGCCTCCGACGTCGCCGCCGCCCTTCCCGTGGTCCTCGATCCGTGACCCGTGCGCCCGCCGCGCCCCGGAGCGCCCGCGAGAATGCGGTCGTGCCCCGATCGCTCGTCACGATCGACCTCGGCGCGATCCGCCACAACGCGCGCCGGCTCGCCGGGCTCGTCGGCGCGGCCGAGCTCTGGGCGGTCGTCAAGGCCGACGGCTACGGGCACGGCGCGGTCGACGCCGGTCGCGCCGCGCTGGAGGGCGGCGCGACCGCGCTCTGCGTCGCGACCGTGGGCGAGGCGCTGGCCGTGCGAGGGGCGATCGCGGATGCGCGGATCGTGGTGCTCGGTCCGGCCGCGGAGGAGGAGATCTCCGAAGCGCGCGAGGGCGGGCTCGAGCTCGTCGTGGCCGACGGGCGGATCCCGGAGGGCGTCGACGTCCATCTCAAGCTCGACACCGGGATGGGCCGGTGGGGCCTCGACGAGCTGCCCGAGCCGGGCCGCGGCGTCGTCGGGCTGATGACCCACCTCGCAACGGCCGACGCCGATCCTGCGTTCGCCCGGGAGCAGCTCGAGCGGTTCCTCGACGCGACCGAGCCGTACTCCGGCCGGTACGCGCGACACGTCGCCAACAGCGCCGCCGCGCTCGCGCTGCCGGAGACGCGGCTCGACGCCGTGCGTTGCGGGATCGCGCTGTACGGCATCGACCCGTTCGGCGAGGACGCGGGCGAGCGCGGCCTCGAGCCCGCGCTGCGCTGGGAATCGGAGCTCGCGCTGGTGCGGCGGCTCGCGCCGGGCGCGTCGACCGGCTACGGTCGGCGGTTCGTGGCGGTCGAGGAGACATGGATCGGGATCGTCCCGGTCGGGTACGCGGACGGCTTCCGGCGCGACCTCACCGGGACGGAGGTCGTGGTCGGCGGCGACCGGGCCGAGGTGGTCGGCACCGTCTCGATGGACGCCCTCGCGGTCAGGCTGCCCGGCCCCGCCGAAGCGGGAACGCCGGTGACCCTGGTCGGCGACGGGGTCACCCTGGAAGCCCACGCGCGCGTCGCTGGGACGATCGGCTACGAGCTCGCGTGCGGGATCCGCGTCTCCGAGGGGCGGGCCACGCGGGAGGTCGCCGGGTGACCGACCGCGTCGAGCACCGCCGGCAGTTCCAGGCCGAGCGCCACGCCGATCTCGTCGCGCGGGCGCAGAGGCTGCTCGCGCCGCTCAAAGGCGACGAGCGCGTGCTCGACGTCGGGTGCGGCACCGGTGCCCTCGCCTACGCGCTCGCCCCGCTCGTCGGCGAGGCGGTCGGCGTCGACGCCTCCGAGGAGCTCCTCGCCCCCGCGCGCGAGCATGCGCCCCCCGGATGCACGTTCGTCGTGGGAGACGCCGAGGCGCTCCCCTTCCCGTACGGGGACTTCGACCTCGTCGGGTGCCTGCGCGTCCTCCACCACGTGCGCCGGCCCGAGCTCGTCGTCGCGGAGATCGCGCGGGTCACGCGGCCGGGCGGCAGGATCCTGCTCGCCGACCAGCTCGGCGACGTCGATCCGACGCAGAGCCTCGAGCTCGACCGCTTCGAGCGCGCGCGCGACCCCCGCACACGCGGCTCCTCCCCGACGCCGACATCCGCGGCTACCTCGACGCGAACGATCTCGTCGTCAACGCGAACGAGATCGACAGGGAACGCCGTGACATGGAGCGGTACCTCGACCTGGCGGGGCTCGAAGGCGAGGCGCGCGAGCGTGTCGCACGCATGGCCCCCGCCGTCTACGAGGTCGAGGTGGGCTGGTACGTGGCACGCAAGCCCTGACACCGTCTGCGTCCGGGCGGCACCCGAGGAGTAGTCTCTTTGACGCATGCGCGGTAGTCTTCGTGACGCATGATCGAGGACGTCAACCCGTTCGTCTACTCCCGCCCCGTGCCGCCCGAGGACGTGGTCGACCGAGACGAGGAGGTGGCCGATCTCCTACAGCACGCCGTCGGCGGCCACTACGTCCGGCTCTACGCGCCTCGCAAGTACGGCAAGACGAGCCTGCTCACTCGTGCTCTCCACGACGGGGAGCGCAGCGAGGGCCTGATCGGCGTCCTCGTCGACCTCTACCGGGTGTCGTCGGTCGCGGACGTGACCGTGCGGCTCGAGCGCGCCTATGCGAAGCACCTCCGCGGCGAGCTGCGCGGGCGCGTCGAGGCGTTCCTCCAGCGCACGGGCGTCGGGCTCTCGCTCGGCGCGTTCGGGATCAGCGCGCGGCTCCAGGTCGACCCGGCGCGCGATCCGCTGCCCGCGCTCCACGCCCTGCTCGACCTGCCGCTGCGCCTCGAGGCATCGGGTGGGTACCGCGCGCTCGTCGTCTTCGACGAGTTCCAGGACATCGGCCGCATCGACGGCCTCGACGGCCTCCTCCGGAGTCACATCCAGCACCAGGGCGAGATCGCCTCGTACGTCTTCGCTGGCTCGGAGCCGGGGCTCATGCGGCTCCTGTTCGAGACGAAGGACCGGCCGCTCTACGGCTCGGCGGTGCCGATGCGCCTCGGCCGCCTGGCGGACGCCGATCTCGCGGACTACGTCGCGCGGCGCTTCGACGCGTCCAAGCGGAGCGTGGGCGAGGCGCTCAACCCGCTGCTGGCCCTCGCCGCGGGGCACCCGCAGCGCGCGATGCTCCTCGCCCACCGGCTCTGGGCCGAGGTGGCGCAGGGCCGCGAGGCCACGCTCGACGACTGGCAGGCGGCCCATGCGGCCGCGATGCGAGAGCTCGAGCCGGAGTTCGACGCGCAGTGGCGCGGCCTCGACGCATCCGAGCAGAAGACCCTCCGGGCGATCGTCCTCGGGAACGGATCGCCTTACCGCACGGTCGCACTCCGCAGGCTCGACCTGACGAAGGACGTCGTCCGGCGTGCACTCCCGCGGCTCGCCGCCACCGCGGAGATCGAGGAGCGGGACACCGGCGGGTACGCGATCGTCGACCCGCTGTTCGCCGCCTGGGTCGATCGCCTGAACGATCGGCCGGGCGACGACGCCGTGAGGCGGCTCAGGTCGAGCCCGGGCGGTAGTCCGACATGCCCGAGAACCGCGCGATCAGCCCGGGTGCCAGCACCTGCACGACCGAGATGAGCCGGTAGGGGAACCAGGGGACGGTCACCTCGCGCCTGCCCTTCTCGACTGCGGCGACGACCGCCTCCGCGACGCGCGGCGGCTGGATCACGAACCTGCCGAGCAGGCGGCTCTTGAGGACGCCCTTCTGCGGGAACCCCTCGGTCTCGACGAACCCCGGGAGGACGGCGTGGACGGCGATCCCGCTGCCCCGGAGGGCCGCCGCCAGCGAGCGGGAGAACGCGAGCTGCGCGTGCTTCGAGGCGGCGTACGCTCCCGCGGGCGCGAAGGCGGTCGTCCCCGCGACCGACACGAGGTTGACGACGTGCGCCTCCGCCCCGGCTGCCACGGCGCTCGAGAGGCCCGGCAGCAGCGCGCGGGTGCACCAGACCCCGCCCAGGTAGTTCACCTCAGTCACGCGCCGGATCGTCTCGGGGTCGACGGCGAGAAACGTGCCGCGAGCCGGCATGCCTGCGTTGTTCACCAGCAGATGGATGTCCGGATGCCGCTCGAGGACGCGCGCCGCCATCGCCTCGACCGCGTCGCGGTCGGCCACGTCGCAGAGCTCGACCTCGGCGCCGAGCTCGTCCGCGAGCGCGCGCAGCCGGTCCTCACGGCGCGCCACGAGGACGCAGTGCCAGCCTTTCCGCCTGAGCAGGCGGGCGGTCGCCTCGCCGATCCCGGACGAGGCTCCCGTGACGACCGCGATCTTCTCGCCGGGCACGGGGGGAATCTAGTGAACGCGCGGCGAGGGTTCGCATAGGATCGCCCGCATGCCGAACCGCTTCGAAGGCAAGCAGGCACTGGTGCTCGGCGTTGCCAACAAACGCTCGATCGCGTGGGCGATCGCCGAGCGGCTCGCGGCGGAGGGCGCGCAGCTCGCGTTCACATATCAGGGCGAGCGGATCGAGAAGAACGTGCGCGACCTCGCGGCGACCGTCGACACGAAGCTCGTCACGCCGTGCGACGTTCGCTCGGACGACGACCTCGACCGCGTCTTCGCCGAGACGTCCGACGCCTTCGGCGGCGGGCTCGACGTCCTCGTCCACTCGGTCGCGTTCGCCGCCGCGGAGGACCTCGAGGGCCGCTTCACCGACACGCCGCGCGACCGGTTCTGGCTGGCGGTCGACATCAGCGCGTACTCGCTCGTCGCCTGCGCGAAGCGGGCCGAGCCGTTCATGGAGGCGCGCGGCGGCGGCTCGATCGTGACGATGACCTACCTCGGCGGCGTCCGCGCCGTCCCCCACTACAACGTGATGGGTGTCGCGAAGGCGACGCTCGACGCGTCGATGCGGTACCTCGCCTGGGACCTCGGTCAGAAGCAGATCCGGGTCAACGCGATCTCGGCCGGGCCGGTGCGGACGCTCGCGGCGCGCTCGATCGCGGGCTTCACGACGATGGAGGAGATGTTCGAGCAGCGCGCCCCGCTGCACCGTGCGATCGACGCCGCGGACTGCGGCGCCGCCGCGGCGTACCTCCTCTCGGACGACGCCCGCAACGTGACCGGCACGACGCTCTACGTCGACGCCGGGTACCACGCGATGGGCATGTAGTGACTCAGCGGACGCCTGCGCGTGCTGCCTTCGAGCAGGCGCAGACGTCCGCGCGCTCGTCGAGTCACCGCGCTCCCCGCCACATCGCGACGCTCATGCCCGCGACCCAGACGAGCATCGCCGGAATCGCCAGCATGCCGACGAGTGAGACGCTCGCGACGACCACCACGATCGCGGCGAGGGCACCGACCCACGCGAGCCAGCGGCCGAAGACGGCGGTTCGCACGATGATCCAGGACGTCGTCCCAATCACGACCGCGGCGGCGAGCATGCCGCCGATGCCGAGCGCGGCGTAGCCGATCTGCGGCAGGTAGCGGAGCGTGTCGGCGCCGGGGAGCGACTCGTTGTCGCCCGGCGACTTGATCGCGAAGCCGATCACTCCACGCGACGCGGCGGCGACGAGGAGCATCGCCACGAAGACGACGCCGCTCGCCACCACGAGCGAGGTCAGCTCGCCGGCTTCACCCTCCGCTGCGAGGAGGAGAGACCGAAGCTTGGCCAGGAAGAGCAGGAAGACAAGCCCGGCAACGGCGAAGAGGTACATGGAGACGACGGCCGTCGTCTGGTTCGCGCTGTCGGCCCACCAGGCGACCAGCTTCGCGTCGCTCACGCCGTGGGGGATGTTCAGCAGCGCTGTCCCCATGAAGAAGAGAAACGCGAAGGCCAGGCCGGCGATCGCGCCGACCTTGCCGCCTGTCGTACGCGTGGCGGTTGGTGCTTGAGTGCCGACCGTTGCTGTTGCGGACACGTCGAGCCTCCTCGTCGGGCGCGGGTTCGCGCGTTGCACCGACGCTACGTTCGTGCCCGTTCGGAGTCGTCGTGACGAGCACTGAGATGCCCTCGGTGCCAGCACCGGGATCTCACCGAGATCTCAGGCGGCGGATGCGCGCAGGTACGTCAAGACAGCGAGCACACGGCGGTGGTCGTCGCCGCTCGTCGGCAGGCGTAGCTTGCCGAGGATCGATCGAACATGTGTCTCGACCGTTCGCTCCGTGAGCCAGAGCCGTTTCGCGATCGCAGCGTTCGTCCGTCCTTCGGCCATCAGCGCAAGCACCTCGTGCTCCCGCGGCGTCAAGTCGCGGAGGGCATCCTCGCGGCTCTGCGGTGCGAGGAGCGTGGCGACGACCTCCGGATCGAGCGCCGAGCCGCCGTCGCACACTCGCCGCGCCGCGTCGAGGAAGTCGTCCACGTCGAGCACCCGCTCCTTGAGCAGGTACCCGAAGCCGCCTCCGGTCGCGACCAATTCGAGCGCATAGCGGGTCTCGACGTGCTGCGAGAGGACGAGGACGGCGGTTTGCGGGTAGTCGCGACGGATGTCGGCGGCGGCGCGCATCCCTTCGTGGTCGTAGTCGGGCGGCATACGCACGTCGACGACGGCGAGATCGGGCTCGTGCTCGGCGACGACGACGAGGAGCGCATCGGCGTCGCCCACGCGCGCGACGACCTCATGCCCGGCGTCCTCGAGTAGCCCCGCGAGGCCTTCGCGCAGCAGGACGGTGTCCTCGGCGATCACGATCCGCATGGAATCTCTGCTTCGAGCCGGGTGCCCGCGCCGGGCGGGCTGGTGACGAGGAACGTCCCGCCTTGCGCCTCGACGCGGTCGGTCAGTCCCATCAACCCGGTGCCACCGGCCACCGTCGCTCCGCCGATGCCGTCATCGACGACTACCAACCGGAGCGCGCCGTCGACGACGTTCGCTTCGACGCGGACGTGCGAGGGGGACGCGTGCTTGACGGCATTGGTGACCGCCTCGCAGGCCACGAAGTAGGCGGCCGCCTCGACCTGCGGAGGAAGCCGTTCGTGCGTTGCCTCGAGCTCGACGGGAACGGGCGCCGCCCGCGCGAGGTCGGCGAGGGCAGCCGCGAGCCCTTCGTCGAGCCGTGGCGGCCTGACGCCCGCGGCGATCGTGCGCAGATCTTCGATCGCGTTTCCGACCTCGGCGACCGCCGAGTCGAGCGCCGGTTTGAGGATTTGCGCCTCGCGCGGGAGCGAGAGCTGCAGCCGCCGCAGGACGATCCCGAGCGTCACGAGCCGCTGCTGTGCTCCGTCGTGCAGGTCGCGCTCGAGCCGCCGGCGCTCTTCGTAGCCCGCCTGGACGACCCGCGATCTCGACTGCTCCACTTCGGCGAGCTGGATCCGTACCTCGACGCGCAGGCGTGCGATCTCGATCGCCAGGCTCGCCGCGGTGAGAACGCTGCGGAGCAGGTCGGGTCGGTTGAGCAGGGCCGGAGCGTGGAGAAGCAGCGCGATCTCCTGCCCTCGATGCTCGACCTGCGTCACCGCGCGACCGTCGACCGGAGGGTCGCCGACGACGCCCGAGACGGCGTCTGCGTAGGCCTCGCTCGCCGGCAGCCGAAACAGCAGCTCGGCGCTCGGGTCGCGAAGGGCGGCGGCAAGCACGGCGCCGACCCCCTCCGGCTCGCGGCGCCCCTCGCGTACGTCGTCGACGAACGCCCGCACGCGCTGCAGCCCGTCGTAGCGGGGGCGGTCGAAGCGCCAGTCCACCGCCGCCTGAGCCCGTCGTCGCAGCGGGCCGAACGAACACGCAGCCAGGACGGCTGCGAAGGCCGCCGCCCAGGTCGAGCCGTGCCCGACGACGACGCCCGCGAGGAGCGAAACGGCGGCGAACAGAAGCCCGAGCGACGCGGTGACGGCGGAGTACACGAGCGTCCGGTTGATCAGCCGGTCGATGTCGTAGAGGCGATAGCGGGTCACCGCGACGCCGACGGCGAGCGCAACGGCAGCCTGCGTCGCAAGCACGACCGCGAGCACGGCGTCGCCGGGCTCGCCAAGCACGAAGCCCCAGACGAGGAACGAGACAACGCCGAACGGGATCAGCAGCGTGGCCCAGGCGAGCCAGAGCATCTGGAGTCGCTCGATGCCCTCCGAGCTCCGGTAACGGCTCCGAGCCGCTGCCACACCGACGAAGAGGCTCGCGAAGACCGCCAGCCACAGTGGCCCCCTCAGAAACCCGAGCGCGTCGGGCCATCGGGCGGGGAACGGATTCGCCACGTCCTCGAACGGGCTCTCGAGCCTCGCCGAGAGCACTAGCAAGACCACGAGGAGCGTCATCGAGAACGCCGCGAACAGGGCGTATGGACGCCACCGCCGCGACGGAAGCCGGCCGTCAGGGAACAGGAACGCGATCGCAAGCGGCCAGGCGAAGAACACGGGCCACAGCGAGGAGACGAGCGCCGCCCACGACCCGCCCGAAAGCGAGTCCGGATGTGCCTCCAATGCGGCCCACGCGTACGGCTCAGCGCCGAGCACCGCGGCGAGCGACAGCGCGCCGAGGACGAGGATCCAGCCAATCGGGTTACCGGGCCGCTGCACCGCAATCAGCGCACCGACGACCGCCGGCGCGAGCACGGCCGCAATGACGAACGGGTACAGCCACCACGCGCCGGACCCGGAAACGCTGTTCACCGCGGCGATCCGGTCGAACACCAACCCGCCTGCGACCAGGACGAGAGCCGCGAGCGCGAACCCGCAGGCGGCGAGACGCGGGGCCAACCGCACGCGCCCATTGTCGCGGCCCGGCGCGCCGCCGGCCACCGTGCTGGCACCGAACTGCGCTCGAGGCTCCGTCGGAGCAGTGAACGGGGCGCGCGACGCTCGGCCGCCCAGCTGCGACCCGTTAAGGTCCGCCGCCATGACGCGCCTCGCCCAGCGTCTCGCGGTCGCCCGGGGGGACGAGCCGGCCGACCTCGTCGTCCGCGGCGGCAGAGTGCTCTCGGTCTTCACGCGCGAATGGCTCGATGCCGACGTCGCGATCGTGGACGGTGTCATCGCCGGGGTCGGCTCCTACGAGGGTCGCGAGACGGTCGACGCCGCCGGCCGGTGGGTCGTCCCGGGCTTCATCGACGCGCACATGCACATCGAGTCGACGAAGCTCCTGGTCGACGAGCTCGCGCGCCTCGTCCTCCCGCTCGGGACGACCGCGGTGGTCGCGGACCCGCACGAGATCGCGAACGTGCTCGGGACGGACGGCGTCCACTGGCTCCACGACGCGTCGGCGGGCCTCCAGCTCGAGGTCTTCTTCATGGCGTCGTCGTGCGTCCCGGCGTCCGCGTTCGAGTCGCCGCGGCGACCGCTCGAGCTCGGCGACCTCGAGGCGCTCATGCGTCGCAAGCGGGTGCTGGGCCTCGCCGAGATGATGAACTTCCCGGGCGTCATCGCGGGGGACGACGCCGAGCTGGCGAAGCTCGCGCTCGAGGGAGCGGAGCACGTCGACGGGCACGCGCCCGGCGTGCTCGGCAAGGCGCTCCAGGCGTACGCCGCCTCGGGCATCCGCTCGGACCACGAGATGCTGACGGTCGAGGAGGGGCGTGAGCGGCTGCGGGCGGGTATCTGGCTCCTGATCCGGGAGGCGTCGATGGCGCGCAACCTGCGGGCGCTCCTGCCGCTCGTCGAGGAGTACGGCCCGGGCCGGATCGCGTTCTGCACCGACGACCGCGACCCCGAGGACATCGCGGACAACGGGCACGTCAACGGGATGGTGCGCGACGCCGTCGCCGCGGGCATCGACCCGGCGGACGCGGTCCTGATGGCGTCCTTCCATCCCGCCCAGTGGCACGGGCTGGCGCGGCACGGCGCCGTCGCGGCCGGCTACGTGGGAGACCTGCTGGTGCTGCCGGACCTCGAGCGGTTCGTCCCCGAGCTCGTCCTCAAGCGCGGCCGCCGCATCGACGACGTGCCCCCGGCCGAGGTTCCCGAGTGGGTGCGGCACACCGTCCGCCTGAAGCCGGTGACCGCCGCGGACTTCGCGATCCCGTGGGACGGCGGCGCGGCGCGCGCGATCGGGCTGATCACCGACCAGATCGTGACGGAGTCCCTCGAGCTCGAGCCGCTCGTCGTCGACGGCCATGTCGTGTCCGATCCTGCGCGGGACCTCGTCAAGCTCGCGGTCGCGGAGCGCCATCTCGGCACGGGGCGGATCGGCATGGGGCTCGTCTCGGGCTCGGGGCTGCGGCGCGGTGCGCTCGCCTCGACGGTCGCCCACGACGCCCACAACCTCGTCGTCGTCGGCGCGACGGACGACGACATGGCCTTCGCCTCGCAGCGCCTCGCCGAGTTGGGCGGCGGCATCGTCGTGGTGGACGACGCGCGTGTCGTCGCGGAGTGCCCGCTCCCCGTCGCCGGGCTGCTCTCGGACCAGCCGCTCGACGTCGTCGTTGCGCAGAGCCGCGCCTGCAACGACGCCGCGCAGGAGCTGGGCTGGGTGGGGTCGACGCCCTTCCTCACGCTCGCGTTCCTCGCCCTCTCGGTGATCCCGTCGCTCAAGCTCACCGACCGCGGGCTCGTCGACGTCGACCGGTTCGAGATCGTGCCGCTCGCTGCGGGAGAGCCCTCGCGGCTCCCCCGCAGCTCGTAGCTTCCTACCGCAGGCCTTGCTGCTTCGCGATCGCGCCGGCGAGCAGGTCGCCCGTCATGAACATGTGCGCGTACGCATGCCGGTAGTCGTCCGCCGCCTTCGCGTAGCGGCCGGCGGCGTAGTCGTCGAGCTGGGTCTTCAGCTCGAGGACGTGTCCGAGCAGGTCGTTGCGGACGGCGAGCTTCGGCAGACCGGTGGCTCCGGCGAGGAAGTCACCGTGCTTGACCGTGTACGTCTTCAGGTTCGTGACGGCCTTCGCCTGGCCGGCCTTGTCCTTCTTGGCGAGAGCCACGGTGTAGTCGACGAAGAAGCCGATGTGGGCCCGCCACTGGAAGGGGCCGTCGAGGAACGTCTTGGCCGCCTTGGCGCCGTAGATCGAGCCGATCGCCTGCGAGAGCTCGACCGAGTTGCGGTCGAGCGCCTTCGCGCCGGCAGGAAACGCTTTCGATCCCGTGACGCCGAGGTTCGTCGCGTTCATCGCGAGGACGGCGTGCTCGCCGAGCAGGCGGTCGAGCGTGACGCGCAGGTCGGCCGCGGTGACCTGCTTGGCGCTCGTCGCGGTCATCTGATGGCCCATGTGCGACATGGACTTCTCACCGGTGCCCGCGGTCGCGGCGATGACGCCTACCGTCAGCGCGGCGAGCGCGGCGACGGCGGCGGTGACGATGGAGATGCGGCGCATGGAGTCTCCCTCCGTTCGTTGGCGCCGGTGGTTCGCGGCTCGCGCCGGACCGGTTCGCGTCAGCGTGTGTACGTGGAAATCGGCCCGTCAAGGGCGAGGAGGCGCCAGCCGTGCGCCTGGAGCATCGCCTCCGCCTGTTCGGCGCAGCCGGCAGCGAAGAAGCCGCTCTGCCCGTAGAGGCTGCGGTGAACCGCGACGAAGCGGATCCCGAGGTCGGCGGGGATCGTCCCGCGGCCGCAGGAGAGCGGACGCAGCTCGCGGGCCAGCCCGACCGCCCGCTTCGGCGCGATCGTCGAGTAGCCCTGCGGCCGCTCCCTCGGGCTCTGTCGCGCGTACCCCAGGTACACGCTTCCGTAGTGGACGTCCGGCCGGAAGACCGGGAGCTCGAGCAGCCGACCCTCGCCGCGAATCGCGGCGTAGGCAGCGTTCGGCGTGTCGGCCGCGACGGCGCCGAACACCGGGACGCGCAGGTCGACCGCCAGCAGCGCGATCGCCGCAGCCGCGAGCGCCCACCCGGCCGCCGTGGACAAGCCCTTGTAGCGGACTGTTGCTTGCTCGAATCCGAACGCGACGAGGGCCGCGAATGCGAGGCAGGCGATCGGCATGAACCGCTCGGGGACGCGCGTCGCGTCGAGCCCGGGGACACGGCGCCAGAGGGTCTCGTAGCCCGGGACGTTGGCGCCGAGGGCGAGCAGGCAGGGAAGCAGCGCCGCCAGTCCGAGCAGGACGGCGAGCCCGCGCCGCCTCCGGATCGCGACCAGCCCGCCGACCGCGACGAGCGGGGTCAGCCAGCCGACGAAGACGAGCTCCTCGATCCCGCTTCCGACGCCGCGGGTGACGAAGTCGGAGAGCTCGGCCGAGTAGCGGCTGACCTGGGAAAAGGAACGGCCGGTGCCGATCGACCCCGCGACGGCCCACCGGTCCACGACGATCCCGGCGACGAGCGCCGCGCCCGCGCCCGCACCCGCCTGCCACCAGTTCGCGCGTGGCAGGCGCGCCCAGGCGTAGCCGAGCGCGAGCGGGATCGCTCCGAGTGCGAGATGGAGCTGGCCGGAGAGCGGGATGGCCGCCAGGCAGGCGGCGGAGACCACGAACCGGCGCCGCTCCAGCGCGAGCAGCATCGCCGGTAGGAGGAACGAGATCGGGCCGAGGAGATGCCCGGTCGACTGACCGACTCGATACGGCATCAGGCAGAAGACGACCCCGCCGAGGAGCGCCGCCGCCCGCGACACGCCGAGAGCGCGCAGCCACCAGCAGGCGATCCCGCCGGCGAGCACGAACGACAGCAGGACGATCAGGTCGTACGCCCACACGTCCCCGAAGGCCGCACCGAGCGGCCAGTACGGCAGACCGAGCAGCCAGCCCTGGAGGTTCGGCGGCGCCTCCGCCTCGGGCCGGAACGAATACGGGTCGGCGAGCGGCGAGGCGCCGCGCTCGGCCTGATGGCCCACCAGCCAGAACGCCCAGCCGAGCTGGAGGTGGTCGCCGGCGGCGGCCTCGCCGTAGCCGGCCGCGGGTCGGGCGAGGTAGTGGGCGCCGTCGACGTGCCGGATCGCGGGCCAGGTCGCCCACACCGCACAGGCCGCGTAGAGGGCGAGGGCGACGAGGACGAAGCGGCCGGTGCCGGAGCCGGGGCGCACGAGGCGACGACCGTACCGGCCGCGGCCTCCGCGAGCTTGCAAGAGTCTGTGCAAGGTTCGCTATCGCGCGCAGCACCAACCGTCGAGCCGCGGGAACGAGCTCGAGCGGAACTGCTCTGCGATCCGCGATACCGCGCGGATCGACCCGCCGTCCGCACGGACGACGACCCATTGGTCGGCGTCCGGCCAGGCGATCAGCAGCCAGCGGCCGTCGGGCGACCAGGCGAGATCGGAGACACGTCCGCGGCCGGCGAAGACCCGACCGCCAGGCTCTCCCACCACGAGCACCTCGGATCTCACGCCCTCGTCGAGCGCCGCGGCCCAGGCATGGCTGCCGGGCCGAAGCGCGCCGTCGATCACCGCCGCATCCGGCGCGCGCAGTCCCGTCCAGGGGCGTCCGTCGCGGGTGAGGACGTCGATTCGGCCGCCGCGCCGGACATGGAGCCGCCTGCCGTCGCTCGACCACTCGAGCGCTGCCGCGACACCCTTGCCGATCACGCGCCAGAGAACACGGCCACTCACGAGGTCGCGTGTCACGACGCGGTTCGACCGGTCGACATAGGTGAGCACGTGTCCGGCTCCGGGACGCCACGCCGGTGCGACAGCCAGTGCCGGCCCGACGGCGCGATCGCCGGTTCCGTCGCCGGCGACGACCCGGAGCTCGTTGCGCGACAGGTAGGCGATGCGCGTGTCGACGTCGGTGCCCCCCCAGCGTGCGTCGCGGACGCCCGGCCGGGCGAGCGTCCAGCGGACGTCGCCGTCCGGCTCGAGCGCCGCGAGCTCGTTGTCGCGCGTCGCGACGATGAATCTGCCGAAAGGCGACCAGCTCGCGTCGCGATACCCCGCGAGCAGGCGCTTCTTCCCATCCGCCTCGACGACCCAGACCCCAGGGTCGGAGGCGACGAGCAGGCGCCCGGGGGCGGGGAGCGAGAAGAGCGCGGGCGCGGCTCGCTCGACCCCCACGACCTCGCGCACGCGATCGACGACCGCCATGCCCGGTGGGCTCGAGGCGGCGAGCGCGAGCGCCGCCGCGGCGAGCCCCGCGACGATCGCCACCGGCCGCGCACGTGACGGCCGGGGCACCGGCTCCCGCTCTGCGAACGCGGTCAGCACCGCCTCTCGGGCGCGATCGCGCGCGGCGTCGCCGTCCGGGACGGCGACCTGCTCGAGTCGGGACCTCACAACTCTCCCCGCATCGCGTCGAGGCCGCGCCGCAAACGCGAGTTGACGGTGCCCCGCGGCAGATCGAGCGCGCGGGCGATCTCGCCCGGCGTGTAGCCGAGGAGGTGGCGGAGCACGATGACCGCCCGCTGGTCGGGTGGGAGGCGGCCGAGCGCCTCGAGCACGGCGCGGTCCGCCGGTTCGTGCTCGTCCGCCGCGACATGCTCGCCGAGCTCCGACTCCCGTCGTAGCGCGCGTGCGCGGGCGGCGTCGATCGCGCGGTTCACAACGATCCGGTGGAGCCAGGGCCCGAACGGGCGACGGCGGTCGAAGCGGTCGAGGCTCCGGATCGCAGCGAGGAAGGACTCCTGGGCGATGTCCTCGGCGAGCGCCGCGTCGTGGACGACGAGGTAGGCGGCACGGTGGGCGCGGGGCCAGTGCGCGTCGAAGAGCGCCTCCATGTCCGGCACGGACCCGCGCTGCGCGCCCCGCACCCACGCGCGCTCGTCGCGACCTGTCCCTGCCACCGCAGGACCATACGACTGGGTGACCGCGGGAGGTCCATGCCCGAGATACGGGGCACGGCGGGCGGGAGGTCCCGGGAGGGCGGCGCGGCCGCCGGGGGCGTGGCTTCAGCCTCGCCCCTCTTCCTTCGCACCCGCGGACCTCTCGCGCTCCGGCGCTCGTACCCCGACCATGGACAGACGCCGGTTCCTCGTCACGGCGATCGCAGCTCCGATCGCGCTGTCCCTCGACCCCTCGGTGCGGGCAGAAAGGGGGCGAGGCTGAAGCCACGCCCCTCGATGGTCGCGCTCGCCACCGCGGATCTCGAGTCGCACGTCGTAGCACTCGACACCGCGAGCGGCCGCGTCCTGAAGCGGATCCGCAGCGTCGAGGCGCCGCGCAGCATCGAGAGCTCGCCATTCGGACCGGTCGTCGTCGCCCACACGCCGATCGGGGCCTTGAGCATCCTCGACGCCGCCACGCTCTCCGTCCGAAGCGTGCTCCGCAGCCTCGGCGCGCCGCGCTACACCGCCATGCATCCCGGCGAGTCGCTCGCCTACGTCACCGACTCCGGACGGCACGAGGTCGTGACCGTCGACCTCGACCGCGCGCGGGTCGTGCACCGGACACGGGTCCCCGGGCCTGCCCGCCACGTCTCGGTCGACGGGGGCAGATCGCTCTGGACGGTGCTGGGCTCCGCGGCGGACCGGATCGCGGTGCTCGACCTGTCAGAGCCGCGCCGGCCGCGCCTGGCGCGTGTCTTCGAGCCGCCGTTCCTCGCCCACGACGTCGTGTTCGCACCCGACGGCGGTCATGTGTGGGTGACGTCGGGAGCGCGGAACGCGCTCGCCCTGTACCGGATCGCAGGCGGCGCGCCGCGCGTCCTCGCCACCGGTGCGCCGCCGCAGCACGTCGCGTTCTCCGACAGCCGCGCCTACGTCGCGTGTGGACGCGACGGGACGGTGCAGCGCCGCCGGCTCGACGGCAGCCCCGTGCGCACGGCCCGCGTGCCGCACGGCTCGTACAACGTCACGTTCGGCTCGTCCCCACCGACGTTCCGGAGTCCCGTGGTCGTCACGCCCTCGCTGAACGAGGGCACGGTCGCCGTGCTCTCGCCGGGGGGCGACGTGCGCTTCGTGCGCCGGGTGACGCGCTCCGCGCACGACGCGTGCATCGCGGTCGCCGGCTGAGGAACCCGAACCGTTCGAGCGGTGTACCAGCGCCGTCGAGCAAGGAGGAGGTCCCCGATGAGAGTGCACGCACGAATGTTGGCGGCGGTCTCGAGCGTCGTCGTCCTCGGCGCCAGTGCCGTCGGCGCCGATGCGGCAGGCCCGGTACCACCGGTGATGAACGGCGGCCCGGGTATCGCCGTCGGCGGCGGGGCCCATGTCGTCGCCGTGGCGAAGCCCGGAGGCGGCGCGACGCAGCTCCGCCTCGTCCGCGATCGCGACCACACCGTTCTGCGCACGCGGGTGCTCCCGGCGAACGTCGGCGTGCCGATGGTCACGTTCTCCGGCCTGGTGGAAGGCACGTGGGCGAACGGGCGACGGCTCGTTCTCGCGTCGTCCGTCTACGAGGATCGGATCCACACGCGCTTCGTCGTCATCGACACCGGCACGCTGGCGCCGCTCCGCACCATCACGCTCGCAGGGACGTACGGCTTCGACGCTGTCTCGGCGGACGGTCGCCGCCTCTTCGTCCTCGAGTATCCCGGCGGCGTCGGCAGCGGCGTGCGCTACGTCGTCCGCTCGGTCGACCTTCGCACCGGGCAGCTCGAGCCGGGCGCGATCGTCGACAAGACCGAGCCGAGCGAGCGGATGAGCGGCGTCGCCCTCACGCGTGCCTGGAGCCGCGACGGCGCGTGGGCGTACACGCTGTACAACGGCGGCACGTCGCACGCGTTCGTCCACGCGCTGAACACGCGCACACGAGTGGCGCGCTGCATCGACCTGCCGTGGGCGGGCGAGGCGCAGAGCGTGCTCGACGGGGTCCGGATGGCGGCGGCGAACCGCACGATCACGCTCACGGGACGGACCGGGGCGGTCCTAGCCCGGATCGACACGAGCACCTTCTCGGTCCGCGCGTAGGCGGGCGATCTAGCCTGCGGGCGCGGAGGCGCCCGCAGGCGCCGGCTCGGTCGCGTCCGCGATCGCGCGCACGACCTCGACGATGTCCCGGTTCGCGTTGTAGACGCGGAGCTGTCGCTCCGCCGAGTTGCCGCGTCCGAGCAGGGCCGCGACGCCCTCGAGCTCGCGCTCGCACCCGAGCTCGCGAGCGTGCGGCTCGAGGTCGCGCAGCGTGCGCCGCACGAGCTTTGCGACCGGGGTGCGGATCCGGCTCCCCGTGGCGAGGTCCATCACCGGCGCGTCGAGCCCGTAGCGGGCCGCGAGCCATTTGTTCTCGCTCGTGAGGATCCGGTGGTACGAGGGGATTTCCTCGCCGGCGTCGTAGCTCTCGCTGAGCTGCTTGACGAGCGCCTGGCAGTACGCGGCGATCGCGACCGCGTCTTCCAGCCGCGTCACCGCGTCGCAGATCCGCACCTCGATCGTCCCCCACTTCGGATGCGGGCGGATGTCCCACCAGATGTGCGTGTAGTCGGCGATGCAGCCCGTCCGCTCGAGCTGGCCGACGACCGAGGCGTAGTCCTCGTAGTCGCGGAAGCGCGGCGGCGGGCCCGAGCGCGGGAACGCCGAGAAGACGATCTGGCGGCTCGAGGCGAGCCCGGTCGGCTCCCCGCGCCAGAACGGCGAGCTGGCGGAGAGGGCAAGCAGCGGCGCGAGCTGGGGGAGGAGCCCGTTCACGATCTGGATCGCCTTGTCGGGGTCGTCGACCGCGACATGGATGTGCATGCCGAAGATCAGCTCGCGGCGGGCGACGTACTGGAGCTGGTCGATCAGCGCGTGGTAGCGGTCCTTCGCCGTGATGCGCTGCCGTTCGAAGAGGCTGAACGGATGGGTGCCCGCCGAGCCGACACGGAGGCCCTGGCCGTGCGCGACGTCGCGCACATAGCTCCGGAGCGTCGTGAGCTCGCGCATCACGTCGCCGGCCGTCCGGCACACGGGGGTCGCGATCTCGAGCACGGACTGCATCAGCTCTGCGTTGAGGCGGCCCGCGAGCTCGTCGCCCTGGATCGCGTCGAGGACCATCTCGATGTGCTGGACGAGGTCGAAGCTCTCCGGGTCGAGGAGCATGTACTCCTCCTCGACTCCGAGCGTGTAGGGCTCGCTCGCCCCGAACTTGTGGTCGAAGACGCCTGCGGCGGGGGCGTCGGCGACGCCGGTGATCGAGTGCGGGACGATCTGCTTCACGGGAGCACCGCCTCTGCTTCGATCTCCACCTTCCACGCGGGGTCGAGGAGGGCTGTGACGACGCAGGTCGCGGCAGGCCGAACGTCGCGGAACACGTCGCCGTGCGCCCGGGCGACCTCCTCCCAGTGCGCGCCGTCGGTCACGTAGATGTTCGTCCGCACGACGTGCTCGAGACCCGACCCCGCCTGCTCGAGCGCCGCGCCGATGATCTCGAGGCAGAGCCGCGCCTGCGCGTAGGCGCTCTCGGGCGGGGGCGAGCCGTCGGCCGGAATCGGCGCCGTCCCCGCGACGTGCACCCGGTCGCCCGCGACGACGGCGCGCGAGAAGCCCGCGACGCCCTCGTAGGGGGAGCTGCCCGAGATCAGCCTGCGACGCATGGGGGTGCGTAGTATCGCGCCCCGTGGACGCTCTCCACCAGATCGACGGGTGGGACGTCCCGTTTGCGGCGGCCGGCGTGACGCGCGCCGACGCGGCGGTCGCCGCTCACGGCGACGCGGGCCGGTCGGTTCGCCTGGCGTCGGTCTCGAAGCCGATCGCCGCGCTGGCGACGCTCGTCGCGGCCGAGGAGGGCGTCGTCGACCTCGACGAATCCGCCGGCCCGCCCGGCGCCACCGTGCGGCACCTGCTCGCGCACGCCTCCGGGCTCCCGTTCGAGGGCGAGTCGCCGATCGCGCCGCCCGGGCGGCGGCGGATCTACTCGAACGAGGGGTTCCGCGTGCTCGGCGAGCACGTCGCGGCGAGGGCGGAGATGCCGTTCGCGGACTACGTCCGCGAGGCGGTCGTCGCGCCGCTCGCGATCGGGCTCGACCCGGGCGGCCACCCGGGTGCGGGGATGCACGGCTCGCTCGAGGACGTGCTCGCGATCGGCCGCGAGCTGCTCTCCCCGCGTCTCGTGGCGGACGAGACCCACGAGGAGATGGCGAGCGTGCAGTTCCCGGGCCTCGACGGCGTGCTCCCGGACTTCGGCCGCTTCCGGCCGCTCGACTGGGGGCTCGGCGTCGAGCTCAAGGGCGACAAGGAAGGCCACTGGTCGGGCACGCTGACCTCGCCGCGCACGTTCGGCCATTTCGGCGGCAGCGGGACGTTCCTCTGGGTCGACCCGGACCGCGGGGTCGCGTGCGCCGCCTTGACGACGCGGCCGTTCGGCGACTGGGCAAAGGAGGCGTGGCCCCGGCTCTCGGATGCCGTTGTCTCGGAGTTCGGCGGGTACGTGCCCAAGTAACAGTCTGTTACTTGGGCCGGCCGGCGCCGGCGTCTACACGTCCGTGTCGCTCGTGTCGTTGTCGGGGTTGTCGTCGGCGAAGAGCGGGCGCAAGAGCTCGTCGAACGTCGCGCGGTCGCAGCTCGCGACGACCGACGGCAGCATCGCCGTCACCGTCGCTGTGCGGGGGATGCCCATCGCGAGTGCGACCTCGCCGAAGGTCTCGCCGGGCCGGAGCACGGAGCGGGTCCCTCGCCCCTCCTGGGTGACCCTCGCCATGCCGGAGAGGAGGACGTAGAAGCGATCGCCGGCCTCGCCCTCGGAGACGATCCTGCGCCCGGCGGGCACGTCCTCGCGGGCCATACGCTCGGCGAGCCGCTGAAGCGTCTCGCCGGGGAGCGACGAGAGGAGCCCGACCCGCGAGAGCTCGGTCACGGACGCGGGGACGTGGCGCGGGCTCACGCGGTCAGCCTAGGGGACTGGCACCCGAAGGGTGCCTGTCCCCAGTGTCCGGTCGCGGGAGCGGCACGGACTAGAGGCGGGAGCGTCGCTGGGGTCAGGCACCTGGCGGTGCCAGACCCCGTCCGACGAAGAGCCGGCGTGCGCCGGCTCTTCGCGGGGGAGGGAGGGTCGTGGGCGAAGAGCTAGACCGCGAGACCGAGCGAGCGCTCGATCGCGCCCTTCGGCTGGGCGCCGATGACGGACGCGGACGGCTCGCCGTCCTTGAACAGGATCATCGTCGGGATCGAGGCGACGCCGTAGCGCTGCTGGAGCTCGTGCTCGGTGTCGATGTTGACCTTCACGAGCTTCAGCTCGGTCTCGCGCTCGGCCGCGATGCGGTCGAGCACCGGGGCGACGGCGTGGCAGGGGCCACACCACTCGGCCCAGAAGTCGACAAGCACGGGCGTCTCGCTCTTGATGACCTCCTGCTCGAAGGTCTCGGTCGTCACGTTGAGAGCCATTGGTCCTTCCGTAGTCGCTGTTGCATCTGCAAGTACTCGGTACAACGACGGACGGCGAAAAACCCTTCCCTAGAATCGTCCGCATGTTCGCACGCCTGCCGGACAAGCCGGATCACGACGCGCTCGAGCGTGCGATCCTCGAGCTTTGGGAGCGGGAGCAGACCTTTCGCCGCCTGCGCGAGCAGAACGGTAGCGGGCCGCGGTTCAGCTTCGTCGACGGGCCGGTGACCGCGAACCGGATGGTGCTCGGCGTCCACACCGCCTGGGGTCGGACGCTGAAGGACGTCTTCCAGCGCTACAAGGCGCTCCGGGGCTACCACCAGCGCTATCAGAACGGCTTCGACTGTCAGGGCCTCTGGATCGAGGTCGGAGTCGAGCGTCAGCTCGGGCTCAACTCCAAGCGCGACATCGAGGCGTACGGCCTGGCCGAGTTCGCACGGCGGTGCCGCGAGGTGGTCGTGCACTCCTCCCGCGCGTTGACCGAGGGGTCGATCCGCCTCGGCCAGTGGATGGACTGGGGAAACGACTACTTCACGTTCAGCGACACGAACATCCAGTACATCTGGCGGTTCCTCAAGCGGATGCACGAGCGGGACCGGGTCTACATGGGTCACCGCTCGACGGAGTGGTGCCCGCGCTGCGGCACCTCGCTCTCGCAGCACGAGCTCACCCAGTCGGGCGTCTACCAGGACCGCGCCGACCCGTCCCTTACCGTCCGGTTCCCGCTCGTCGAGCGGCCGGGCCAGTCGCTCGTGATCTGGACGACGACACCCTGGACGCTCCCGGCGAACGTCGCGGCCGCGGTCCACCCCGAGGCGGAGTACGGCAGGCGCGAGAACGGCGAGTGGGTGATGGCCGCGCGCTACCCCGACGAGAGGTTCGCGGAGGTCGTGCCGGGAGCGGCGCTCGTCGGCCTTCGCTACGAGGGGCCGTTCGACACGCTCTCCCCGGGCGCAGAGGTGGAGCACCGCGTGATCGATTGGGACGAGGTCTCGGTCGAGGAGGGCACGGGGATCGTCCACATCGCCCCCGGCTGCGGCGCCGAGGACTTCGAGCTGTCCCGCGTCCACGAGCTACCCATCCTCACCCCTGTCGACGAGGCGGGGCGCTTCTACGACGAGTACGGCTGGCTCCACGGGCTCTCGACCGGCGATGCTGCCGACCAGATCGTCGGCGACCTCGCCGAGCGCGGGCTGCTCGTCCACGCCGGCCTCTACGAGCACCGCTACCCGCATTGCTGGCGCTGCGACACGCCCCTCATCTTCCGCATCTCCGACGACTGGTTCCTGTCCGTCGAGGAGCTCCGCCAGCCGCTCCTCGACGCGAACGCGACCGTCGACTGGACGCCCGCCTACATGGGCAAGCGAATGGACGACTGGCTGCGGAACATGGGCGACTGGAACATCTCGCGCCGCCGCTACTACGGCCTGCCGCTGCCCTTCTACCCCTGCGCGTGCGGGCAGCTGAACGTGATCGGGTCGAAGGTGGAGCTGCTCGAGCGCGCCACCGGGCCGGTCGACGAGCTCGAGGAGCTACGCCGCCCGTGGGTCGACGCCGTCAGGATCCGCTGCGAGTCCTGCGGCGAGGAGGTCGAGCGGATCGCCGAGGTCGGCGACGTCTGGCTCGACGCGGGGATCGTCCCGTTCTCGACCCTCGGCTGGGAGAGCCCGGAGCACGTGCGCGAGGGCTACGCGACGGGTGCTGCGCGAGGCTTGACGCGGGCCGACCTTCCCGACCACGCGTCCTGGGAGGAGTGGTTCCCCGCCGACTGGGTCTCGGAGATGCGCGAGCAGATCCGCCTGTGGTTCTACTCACAGCTCTTCATGTCGGTCGCGCTGACGGGCCGCGCGCCGTTCCGCAGGGTGCTCGGCTACGAGAAGATGCTCGACGAGACCGGACGCGAGATGCACAGCTCGTGGGGGAACACGATCGACGCCCCGGACGCCTTCGCGCGGATGGGCGCGGACGTGATGCGCTGGCAGTTCTGCGCGCAGCCGCCCGACCGGAACCTCCTCTTCGGCTTCGGCCCCGCGCACGAGATCCAGCGGAGGCTGCTCACCCTCTGGAACTCGGTCACCTTCCTCGTCCAGTACGGCAACGTGGAGTCGTTCACGCCCCGCTACGACGACCTCGAAGGCGTGGAGGGCGACCTCGCAGCCGCTCGACCGCTGGCTCGTCGAGCGCACGAGGCTGCTCGTCGAGGAGACGACGGACGCCTACGAGCGCTGGCTGACCGTCGACGTGATCCGTGCGTTCGAGGGATTCGTCGACGATCTCTCGAACTGGTACATCCGCTGCTCGCGGCGGCGCTTCTGGGAGGGGGACGAGGTCGCCCTTCGCGTGCTGTGGCATGCGCTCGTCCAGTCGCTCAGGGTGATCGCGCCCGTGCTGCCCTTCCTCGCCGAGCACCTCTGGCAGGTGCTCGTGCGCGAGCCGTGCGAGGACGCTCCCGACTCGGTCTTCCTCGCAGGCTGGCCCGCCGCCGCTGCCCCCGACGCCGCCGCGCTCGCAGCGATGGCCGACGCGCGCCGGATCGTCGACCTCGGGCGGGCGGCGCGGTCGACCTCGGGCGTCAAGCTCCGGCAGCCGCTCGCGCGCCTCGTCGTCGAGGGCGCCGCGCCCCCCGGCGACCTCGTCGCGATCGTGCGCGAGGAGCTGCGCGTGAAGGACGTCGCGCTGGGCCACGTCGAGGCCGAGCTCGTCGTGAAGCCGAACCTGCGTGTTCTCGGGCCGAAGCTCGGGGCGTCGCTCGGCGCTGTCCGGTCGGCGCTCGCGGCCGGAGAGTTCGAGGACCTCGGCGGAGGCCGCTTCCGCGCGGCCGGGCACGAGCTCTCGCCCGAGGAGGTGCTCGTGGAGCGCTCCGCGCGGGATGGCTGGGCGATCGCCTCGTCCGACGGGGTCACCGTCGCGCTCGACACGGCCGTCGACGAGGGTCTCGCGCGCGAGGCGCGCGTCTACGAGCTCATCCACCGCGTCAACACGATGCGCAAGGAGGCGGGGCTCGCCCTCACCGACCGCATCGCGGTCACGATCCCGGCGTCCGACGCCGACCTGCTCGAGCACGCGGACTGGATCAAGGCCGAGACGCTCGCGACCTCGCTCGAGACCGGCGGCGAGGACGTCGTTCTCGCGAAGGCCTGAGCTACCTCTGCGATTCGGCGAGCTGTAGCTCGCGGCGCAGCTCGACCGGGAGCCGGAAGGTCACGTCCTCGTCGACCATCCGGTGCGACTCGATCCGCTCGACGCCGCGGGCGCGGAACCAGTCGCAGACGCGGGTCACGAGCCGCTCGGGCGCCGACGCGCCCGAGGTGATGCCGACGGTCTCGATCCCCTCGAGCCACGCCTCCTCGATCTCCGCCTCGTCGTCGATCAGCTGCGCCGGGACGCCCGAGGCTCGTGCGACGTCGACGAGCCGGTTCGAGTTCGACGAGTTCCGGGAGCCGATCACGAGCAGGAGGTCGATCTCGCCGAGCATGTCCTTGACCGCCCACTGGCGATTGGACGTCGCGTAGCAGATGTCCTCCTTCTTCGGCCCCACGATGGCGGGAAAGCGGCGCCGGAGCGTGCCGATGATCTCGGCCGTCTCGTCCACCGACAGCGTGGTCTGCGTCACGTATGCGACCGGCGCGTCGGCCGGAAGCTCGAGCGCCTCGGCCTCGCGGACGTCCTGGACGAGGATCGTCGCTTCGGGCGCCTCACCCATCGTGCCGACAACCTCTTCGTGGCCCTCGTGTCCGATCAGGAGCACCGTGTGGCCGGCGGCGGCGTAGCGCTTCGCCTGGACGTGCACCTTGGTCACGAGCGGGCAGGTCGCGTCGATCACGTCGTGCCCGAGGTCGCGCGAGGCCGCGTGCACCGACGGTGCGACGCCGTGCGCCGAATAGACGACGGTCGCGCCGCGCGGCACGTCCGTCTCCTCCTCGACGAAGATCGCGCCCCTCGCCTCGAGGTCGCGCACGACGTGGATGTTGTGGACGATCTGCTTGCGCACGTAGACCGGCGCGCCGTAGTGCTCGAGGGCACGCTCGACGGTCTCGACGGCGCGCTCGACCCCGGCGCAATAGCCGCGGGGCGAGGCGAGGAGGACGCGCGTCACGCTCACGCTCGGAAAGGTACTGCGCGAGCTGGGGGAACCGCCCGGTTCCCCCAGACCCCCTCCCCTGGTCCGGCCCCCGCCGGACAGGCCGCTTCGCGGCCGGGTACTCAGCGCGAGGTCTGAGCGAGGATCACCCCGGCCAGCACGACGGCCCCGCCGGCGAGCTGCGCTCCGGAGAGCGTCTCGCCGAGCCAGGCCCACGCGACCAGAGCCGCGAGCAGGACCTCGATCATCGAGACGGTCGCAACCCGTGTCGCAGGGAGATGGTGCAGCGCGCCGAGCGAGAGCACGAACGGCAGGATCGTGCCGAGGACGATCATCCACAGGCACAAGGTCCACACCGGCGCGTCGACGGCGTCGAGCGCGCCCTCGAGGGAGACCGTCTCGCCCAGGGCGTCGAAGGGGAAGCCCCACCACGGCTGGAGCGCGGCCCAGAAGACCGCGGCCACGCCGAGCGAGAGGCACGTGAGGGAGAGCGCGTCGCGGCGCGCGGTCTGATGCTCGCCCGCGAGGTAGTACGTCGCGAGCGCGCCCGCAGCGAGGAGGCCGGCGACGACGCCGACCGTGTCGAGCCGGACGTCCTTCCACACCTCGCCGACGAGCACGAGGCCCGACAGCGCGAGTGCGAGCGCGGCCCAGACCCGACGGCGCACGGGCTCGTGCCAGACGAGCCGCGCCCAGAGCGCGACGAGCACGGGCGCCGTGAACTCCAGCAGAAGGCCGATCCCGATCGGCAGGCGCTCGATCGCGACGAGGTAGAGCCACTGGACGAGCGCGAAGCCGACGATCCCGTAGAAGACGAGCAGCGCGAGCTCGTCGCGCGCGATCCGCAGGCGCCCGGGCGTGGTGGCGAGCACGAAGGCCGCGAGGCCGAAGAACGCCCCGGTCGCGCGAAGCTCGGTCAGGCGCAGGCTCGAGATGCCGCCGTCCGTGAGGATGATCTTCGAGACCGTGCCGTTGACCGCGAAGAGCGCCGAGGCTGTCGTCACCATGGCGTAGCCGAGCCGGGGATGCGGCGCGCCCGCGGGCCGCGCTCCGTGAAGGGTGATCTCGGTCACCGGCGGAACCTAGCCGCGGGTCGGCCGTAGACTTCCCCGTGACGGGGTGTAGCTCAGCCTGGTAGAGCGCCCGCTTTGGGAGCGGGAGGTTTCGTCGGTTCGAATCCGACCACCCCGACTTGTCTCGCGAAGCGAGATTCCGCAGGAGCGGAATCTCGCCGCTGATCCTCCTTGTCTCGCGAAGCGAGATTCCGCTGGAGCGGAGTCTCGCCGCTGATCCCCGCCTTCGGCGGGGCACGTCCCTGAAGGCGCCCGCTTCGCGGTCGCGACTACTTCGAGCGGTCCCGGCGACCACAACCCGAGGCGACGCTACCGTTCGGCGATGTCGCCGCGCATCGCCGGGATCTTCGCCCTTCTCGTCGTGACGTCGATCGTCGCGCCGGCTGCCATGTCGTCCGGCGATGCGTTCCGCGGATCGGTGTCGCCCATTCCTCCGTCGGTGCGGGAGACGATGACCGGCGTCTCGTGGCGGCCGGGCTGCCCCGTCGGCCTTGATGACCTCCGCCTCGTGCGGGCGCGCTTCGTCGGCTTCGACGGCCGCGCCCACACCGGGCCGGATCGTCGTCCACCGCGACGTCGCAACCGACGTGGTCGCAGTGCTGCGACGGCTCTACGCGGCGCGGTTCCCGATCCGGCGCATGGTTCCCGTCGACGCCTACGGCGGCTCCGACTTCCGGTCGATCGAGGCCGACAACACCTCGGCCTTCAACTGCCGCTACGTGGACGGCACGGCGCGCTGGTCGGAGCACGCCTACGGGCGCGCGATCGACCTGAACCCGATCGAGAACCCGTACGTCACGTCGAGCGGCACGACCTCGCATCCGGCGAGCCGGCCGTACCTCCGGCGCGCGCCGTACCGGCCCGGCATGGCCGTCGAGGGCGGCGCGCTCGTCCGCGCGTTCGTCGCGGTGGGCTGGTCGTGGGGCGGCCGCTGGTCGGGCGCGCGCGACTTCCAGCACTTCTCCGCGAGCGGGCGCTGAAGCAAGCGGGCGACCGGGCTCGAACCGGCGACATTCAGCTTGGAAGGCTGACGCTCTACCAACTGAGCTACACCCGCGTCGAAGTAGCGTAGCGCCGTGACCCCGGACGCATGGTCTGCGAACTGGGAGGCGCTTGCTCCGGCGGCTCTCGCGGTGCTCTACCTCGTGGGCACGCGCATGGAGCGACACGCGCTCCGCACCGCCTCGTTCCTCGCCGGCTGCACGCTCCTCGTCGCGGCGCTGGCGACGCCGCTCGACACGCTCGCGCGCGAGTACCTCGTGTGGGCGCACCTGCTCCAGAACGTCGTCCTCGCCGAGTGGGCGCCCCTTCTGCTCGTGCTCGGCGTTCCACGGGGGCTCGCCACGCGGCTCACGCGGCCGCGGGCCGTCCGGGCGCTGACGCAGCCGTACGTCGCGCTGCCGCTCTGGGTCGGGACGTACGCGCTGTGGCACGTCCCGGCGCTCTACGACGCCGCGCTCCGGCACCCCTCCAGCCTGCTCGCCGTCGAGCATGCGACCTACGTCGTGTCGGGAGCGCTGTTCTGGTGGTGCGTCTGGCAGGAGGCGCCGCACCGGCTCTCGTCGATCGCGCGCGCCGGCTACGTGTTCGCGGCGTTCGTGTTGTCGGCGCCCCTCGGCCTGGTGCTCGCGCTCGTTCCGCGCCCGCTGTACGACTTCTACGCGGCCGCGCCGGAGCGCGTCTGGGGTCTCTCGCGCCTCGAGGACCAGCAGCTCGGCGGGATGACGATGGCCGGAGAGCAGTCGATCGTCTTCTTCGCCGTCTTCGCGTACTGGTTCGCGCGCTTCCTCGCCGAGCAGGAGCAGGTCGAGGAAGTAGCCTGACGCGATGCCACGCCGAGCCGTCCTCGCCTGCGCCGCGGCGCTCGCGTCCGGGCTCACAGCGGCCGTGGCGCTCGCCGCGCCGTCCCCGCCGGGGTTCGCGTACGGCGTCGCCGCCGGCGAGATGACGGCGACGAGCGCAAAGCTGTGGACCAGGGCACCGAAGGCCGGAAGCCTTGTCCTGGTCCTCGAGCCGGCGCGCGGGAGCGCCAGGACGGTCACGGCCGAGTCGTTCCCGTTGCGCGCGCGGGCCGCTCGCGATCTCACGGTCGACCGCCTCGTAGCAGGTCTCGAGCCGGGCAGCCGATACCGCTACCACTTCGTGCAGGGAGCGTCGAGGAGCCCCGTCGGCACGTTCACGACGGCCCCTCCGCCCGCGACGCGTCGAGCCGTTCGCTTCGCGATCAGCGGCGACGCCGACGCGACCCCGGGTCCCAACGGCAAGCCCGCCTTCAACGGCTTCGAGACGTACGGCGCGATGGCGCGAGCCCGAAACGACTTCAACGTCAACTTCGGAGACACCGTGTACTCCGACTCCGAGGTCGCCGGCTCGCCCATCGCGCGGACCGTCCCGCAGAAGTGGGCCAAGTACCGGCTGGGGCTCGCGCTCGAGCCGTTGCGGCGGCTTCGAGCCTCGGCGGGTGTGTACAGCGGCTGGGACGACCACGAGTTCGTCAACGACTACGCGCGCGCCGAGCACGGCATCGCGATCTACCGCGCGGGGGTGAAGGCGTTCCTCGACTACACGCCGGCGTCGTACAGGGCGCGTACGGGGGACTACCGCAGCT
Source organism: uncultured Actinomycetes bacterium (assembly GCA_963845965.1). GTDB lineage: Bacteria > Actinomycetota > Thermoleophilia > Gaiellales > Gaiellaceae > Gaiella. The sequence goes on from CAWJUF010000025.1 coordinate 32,034, forward strand.
TCCGCTGGGGCAAGAACGTCGAGCTCTTCTTCCTCGACGGCCGCAGCTTCCGTAGCGCGAAGGCGACGGCCGCCTGCGGGTCCGACATCGCGCCCACCGCGCCGGTCGCGGTGCGCCAGGCGTTCGCCACGCTCTCGCCCGCTCTCGCGAAGCCGGTGCCACAGTCGTGCCTGGACGCGATCGCCTCGCCTCGGCGGACGCTGCTCGGCGCGGCGCAGCTCGCCGCGTTCACGAGGGCGATCCGCGCGTCGACGGCCACGTTCAAGGTGGTCGTCAACCCGGAGCCGATGTTGCAGCTCTATGCGCTCCCCTACGACAGGTGGGAGGGCTACGCAGCCGAGCGCGCGCGCGTGATCGATGTGCTCCGCTCGGTACGCAACGTCGTCCTCCTGACGACCGACATGCACGCCCATGTGATCGGTGAGGTCCGGACGGACACGTTCGCGCCCGGCGGCCCCAAAGGGACGGGCATCTGGGAGGTCGTCACGGGTCCGGTCGCGACCAACACCTACGCGAAGGAGATCGACTCGTTCCTCGGCGCGCCCGGCTTCGGCGCGGTCGTGACGGGCGCGTTCTTCAAGCCGGCGCCGCCCCGCGGCCTGGGGCTCGGGTGCGCCCAGACCGACGCGTACGGCTACGCGCAGGTCACCGTCACGTCGACGAGGCTCACGGCGCAGCCGAGGACGGCTTCGGGCGGTGTCGTGATCGACGCGACGGGCACGCCGTGCGCGCCGCTGGTGCTTCGGGCGACGTGACCGACCCGCGATGAGCGGCACGCGGCACTACCGCGAGCTTCTCGGCCTCCCACATGCCCGTGCCATGCTGGGCTGGTCGCTCCTCGGCCGGCTGCCGCTCGGGATGACGCCGCTCGCTCTCCTCTTCCTCGTGCGCGGGGAGGGGCGAAGCTACGGCGCGGCCGGCATCGTCGTCGCGCTCTACGCGGTCGCGGTCGGTGTTGGGGCGCCGATCTCCGGGCGGCAGGTCGATCGCTTCGGCCCGACTCCGGTGCTCCGGATCCGGGCGGTCGCGTATGCGCTGCTCGCGGGCACCGTCGTCGCTCTCGCCGTGCTCGATGCGGGGATCGTCCCGATCGCCGCAGCGGCTGCGCTCGGTGGCCTCGCGCTCCCGCCGCTCTCCTCGACGGTGCGCATCGTCTGGCCGCGCCTCGCGCCCGACGAGCTGCGCTCGACCGCGTATGCGCTCGAGGCGTCGCTGCAGGAGGTCTTCTTCGTCGGCGGGCCGTTGCTCGCCGCCGCGCTCGCAACGGTGAGCCCCGCTGCAGGTCTCGCCGGCGCCGGTATCGCGAGCCTCGTCGGTGCCACGGCGACGGCGCTGCTCCCGCCTGTCCGAGCAACTCCGCGGTCGCGCGCTGGGGGCGCGGGGCTGCTCGGCGCACTCGGCTCTCCCGGCGTGCGGACGGTTGTCCTCTACGCCGCGACCGTCGGCGTCGGGTTCGGCTCCGTCGAGCTCGCGATGCCGGCGTTCGCCGAGGCGCACGGGTCGCGCGAGCTCGGAGGCATCGCGCTGGCGTCGTTCTCCGCCGGCAGCCTCGTCGGCGGGCTCGTCGCCGGGATGCGCCCGCCGCGCAGCGTGCTGCGCCGTTTCGTAGCCGGCTCGGTCGTGCTGGCGGCGGCCCTGCTCGGGCTCCTGCTCGCCGTGTCGATTCCCACGCTCTGCCTGCTCGCGTTCGTTGCCGGGCTCCCGATCGCACCGACGATCGGCGCGCTCTACGCCCTCATCGACCGCTCGGCGCGTGCGGGAACGGCTGCGGAGGCGTTCGCCTGGTTCGGCACGGCCGTCTCGATCGGCGTCGCCACCGGCTCGGCGCTCGCGGGCGTGCTCATCGACGAGCGCGGCGTCCGTGCGGCGTTCGCGGCGGGGGCGGCCATCGCCTTCTGCGGTGCGCTCCTCGGCTGGGCCCGGCGCGGGACGCTCCGGCCGGCCGCCTACAGAGCCGAGCCAGTGTCTACCCTGCTCACCGAGCGCCCGTAGCTCAGGGGACAGAGCGGCGGACTTCTAATCCGCGGGTCGGAGGTTCGAATCCTCCCGGGCGCATCGCCGGCCGAGGTCGCGTTGCAGGCCCCGAACAACGCGTCATCGCGTCGCCTGATCGCCGTCAGGCGTCGCTCGCCTGCGCCTCCGCGAGCGCGTTGGACTTGTCGGCCAGGGGTTGCGTCGCCGGACCTTGCAGCACGTCGCCGGTGGACGCGAAGCGCGAGCCGTGACATGGGCAGTCCCAGCTCTGCTCGGCGTCGTTCCAGGCGACGATGCAGCCGAGGTGGGTGCAGACGGCACTGACAGCGCGGAGCGCTCCGTCGCCGTCCCGGGAGACGGCGAGCCTCTCACCGCCGTCCTGGACGATCTGCCCCTGCCCGGCGGCAATGTCCGCGACGGCATCCGCATGCTCGTCGCCGCGGAGCCGGTCGCCGACGAGCCGCTTGGCGTCGTGCGCGCCCTTCGTGACGAGTGCGGGGAGCGATCCGAGCTCGAGCCGTGCCGGGTCGTAGAGCTCCGTCCAGGGGTTGTCGAGTTCGACGACGAGGTCCCTTAGCAGCATCCCGGCGACGGTGCCGCTCGTCATCCCCCAGCCTCCGAAGGCGGTGGCGGTGAAGATCCGTGCTCGCTCGTCGATTGCTCCGATGAACGGCAGCCGGTCGAGCGAGGAGTAGTCCTGCGTCGACCAGCGGAAGAGGACGTCCCCGGCGCCAAGCTCGTCGTGCGCCCACCGCTCGAGCCGCTGCCAATGGCTGCGCGCGCCGTCGTCGCCGGGCTCGCCCACCGGGTGACCCTCGCCGGAGACGATCAGCACGTCGCGGTTTTCGAACGGGGCGCTGCGCACCGAGTGCGACGGCGACGAGGCGCTGATGAACATCCCCTCCAACGGTTCGCGCGTCTCGACGGCGAGCGCATAGCCGCGCTGGGCCTTCGCACGCGCGACCAGCAGCTTCTTGTCGACGATCGGGGCGTGTGTCGCGACGATCACGGTGCCGGCGCTGACCACATGACCCGCAGCAGTGTGGATGCGGCACGGCGTGCCCGCCTCGATGTCGACGACGCGCGAGCGCTCGAACACGAGTGCGCCGGCCGCCTCGAGCTGCGCGGTGAGCGCCAAGAGGTACTTGCGCGGGTGGAACTGTGCCTGCCCAGCGAAGCGAACCGCTCCGTGCGTCGCGAACGGCACCGGGACGTCGTCCACGTGGCTCGCCGGCAGAGCGACAGCGAGTGCCGCCTCGACCTCCTGCTCCACCTTCTCGACGTCGCCCTCGAGTGCGGCGAACGTGTACGCGTCCGTCTCGCTCAGCTCGCACTCGATCGCATGCTCGCGGCAGAGCCTCCGGATCATCGCCAACGCCGCTTCGTTCGCCTCCCCGTAGAGCCGCGCGGCGTCCCGCCCGCGCGTTCGCGTCAGCTCGTCGTAAATCAGGGTGTGGAGCGAGGTGACCTTCGCGGTCGTATGCCCCGTGACGCCGCTCACCACGCGTCCGGCCTCGAGCAGCGCCACCTTGCGACCCGCCGCCTCGAGGAGCGTCGCCGTCGTCACGCCGACGATGCCGGCGCCGATCACCGCGACGTCGACGTCGACGTCGTTCTCGAGCGCGGGATACGAGCGAGCGGGAGCGGTCGCAATCCAGAACGAGCGAGGGAGCTCAGATGTCGTTTCGAGCTCGTTCCTCGGGGACGCCATGACCGCTGGGGTACCCGCGCGCCTAGGCCGAGAAACCGGCATGACGGCGCACGAAGTCACGGTCGCCCTGACGCCAACCGGATCCCCTGTTTGCGGCTATGACCGGCGGGGTACCCGCCCGGGCCACCCAACCGCCCGGGTTACCCAAGGGTCACCCATACAGAAGGGACGCCCGATGATCCTCCGTTACGACCGAATCGCCACCGAGCTTCCGCCACCGTCCGATCCCGATCCCGCGGGCGCCGCGGCGGTGCAGGAGCTCATGGGCGGCCGCTTCGGCGAGATGTCGACCTTCCTCAACTACACCTTCCAGTCGTTCAATTTCCGGGGCCGCCAGGGCGCACGCCCCTTCTACGACCTGGTCGCGAACATCGCCGCCGAAGAGTTCGGGCACATCGAGCTCGTCGCCGCGGCGATCAACACGATGCTTACGGGAGCCTCCCCTGCGAAGAACGGTCGGTCGGGTTCGCTTGCGCTCGAGAGTCCCCTCGCTGGAGTGAAGGGCGTGGGGAATCCTCAGCACTTCATTGCCGGAGGACAGGGAGCGCTGCCGCAGGACTCGACCGCCAAGCCGTGGACGGGCCTCAACGTTTTCTCGTCGGGTGACCTCGTCGAGGACTCTGACGCACAACTTCTTCCTCGAGACGGGGGCGAGAAACAACAAGCTGAAGGTGTACGAGATGGTCGAGCACCCTGCCGCGAGAGCGCTGACGGGCTACCTGCTCGTCCGGGGCGGCGTGCACCAGGTCGCCTACGCCAGGGCCCTGGAGAACCTGACCGGCGCCGACCTGATGAAGCTCTTCCCCACGCCGCGGATTCCGACGGAGAAGATCCCGGAGTGCAAGCCGCACATAGCTCGCGGCGACCATCTGCGGCTGTATCGCTTCTCACCGAGCGACTATCTCGAGATTGCGGCCGTGTTCAACGGCCCCCATCCCGAGACCGGCGAGGAGCTCGTCGTCATCGACGAAGCTCCCGAGGGAGTACCGCCACGTGACCTTCCGCCGCAACCGGCCGTCTTCGCGCCCGACTACTCGCCCGAGGAGGTCGCCGACATCGCGCGCAAGCTCCGCGAGAAGGCAGGCCTCCCCCGTGAAGCCACCGGCGTCGTCGCCGAAGACAACGGCACGCGAAAGAAGACACGAACGAAGGCCAAGCCGCGGGCACGGCAACGGACGAAGTCCGCGTGATGAGGGCAGTCGTCTGGCACGGAACGGAAGACGTACGCGTCGACCGGGTACCGGATCCGGTGATCCAGGAGCCGACGGACGCGATCGTGCGGATCACCTCGACCGCGATCTGCGGCTCGGACCTGCACCTCTACCGCGTCCTCACGATGTACATGGAGGAGGGCGACATCCTTGGCCACGAGCCGATGGGCATCGTCGAGGAGGTCGGCCGGGACGTGACACAGATCAAGCCGGGCGATCGCGTCGTCATGCCCTTCAACATCGCCTGTGGGCACTGCTCGATGTGCAGTCACGGCCTCCAGTCGCAATGCGAGACGACCCAGGTGCACGAGCACGGGAAGGGCGCCGCCCTGTTCGGCTACACGAAGCTCTACGGAGCCGTCCCCGGGGGACAGGCCGAATATCTCCGCGTCCCACAAGCGCAGTACGGCCCGATCAAGGTGCCGGAAGGGCCGCCCGACGAGCGCTTCCTCTACCTCTCCGACGTGCTCCCCACGGCCTGGCAGGCCGTGGCATACGCCGACGTGCCGAAAGGCGGCACGCTCGCGATCTACGGACTGGGTCCGATCGGCCAGATGTGCGTTCGTGTCGCCAAGCACCTCGGCGTCGAGCGCGTCATCGGCGTCGATCTCGTGCCAGAGAGAAACGACCTGGCGCGCCGGTACGGCGCCGAGATCGTGGAGTGGACGGACGATGCCCGCGTTACAGAGGAGCTACTCGAGCTCACGAAAGGTCGCGGCGCCGACTCGGTCATCGACGCGGTCGGAACAGAAGCACACGGTGCGCCGGTCCAGGAGCTCGTGCAAAAGGTCGCGAGCCGGTCGCCGGCCACGGTCGCGACGGCCCTCATGGAAAGGGTCGGCAGCGACCGCACCTCCGCGCTCCACACCGCCATCGCCTCCGTGCGTCGCGGTGGAACCCTCTCGATCATCGGCGTCTACGGCGGTGCAGCCACGCCGATGCCGATGATGGACCTGTTCGACAAGCAGATCCAGATTCGGATGGGGCAGGCGAACGTGAAATCCTGGATCGACGACATCCTCCCCCTCGTCACCGACGACGCCGACCCGCTCGGCACGGAGGACTTCGCGACACACCGACTCCCGCTCGACCAGGCGCCCCACGCGTACGAGCTCTTCCAGGAAAAAGCGGACGGCGCGATCAAGATCGTGCTGGCGCCCTAACGTTCGATCAGAGGGTCGGGACCAGGGCGCCGCCCGGGTCAGTGCTGCCCCGAAGCACCGCCAGAAGGGTGCGCGCCGCCTCGCTGAAATCCATCGCTGATGAGGCGCAGCCGGACGGTTTCCACTCGGGCTTGCTGGTTCGTCGCCCGGGCGATCAGCTTTTCGAGATGCGCGTCCTCACCCGCGCCGATGTTGCGCATGGTGATCCACAGCAACCGCTTGCCCGTGATCCCCATCTCCAGGAGCTCGAGCTCCAGGAGCTCGATCGCTCGGCGGCGCGAGGCATCGCGGGCGACAAGCCGTCGCACCCTGGTGCCGACGTGGCCGAGGCGAACGGCTGCGTCCCGCGGACGGCTCGGCTGGATGCCGAGGCTTGCCATGAGGTGCTCGAGAACTCGGAGATCCTCCTCGATCTCTCGCGCCACGCCGGTGAGAAGGACGACGCTGTCTTCCGTCGCGTCGTCGGTGGCCAACCGGCGAGCGAGGGCGACGCCGGCAGTGCCGCCAGCATGGTGATCCTGGAGATACCGCTCGAGTGTGCGCATGTCACCCATCAGCAACCCGCCGACGACCACGGTCGCGGCGATGACCGCGAGAAAGCTCGCACCGACCGACGGCGTCATGAAGAGCGTGTCCCGCGCCGACGAGTACGAGGGGGGCGATGAGTGCGTAGCGCACGCTGCGATGTAGCCAGAGCCCTTCGTCGGCAAACGTCAGGTCAACGTTGTTACGACCCCGCGATTCCCGTTCTCCTTCTTTGGGTATCTGAGCGTCACGATTCCAAGCAAAGGAGCGCGCAGCATGGCCGAGGGGTTCATTCACACTGTCCATCGAGATGGGCGCTGGTGCAATTCCGTCGAGGGCGATGACGCACCGTTGCCTGACCGGTTCGATACCAAGGAGGCGGCGCTCGAAGCGGGACGCGCCGAAGCGCGACGCCGCAGCACCGAGCATGTGATCCACAACGAAGACGGGACGATTGGCGAGCGCAACTCCTACGGCAACGATCCCGCCGACCGCCCAGGCTGAGCCGTCGAGCAATGGCTCGGACGCCCGAGACGCACACGCAGGAGCAACTTCAGGAGTACCTGCACTTCTGGCAGTTGCCGGGTGGCAGGCTCGCACCGGACCAAGCTCGTGCCCTGCTCGCCTGGGAGGGCACACCCGACGAGGAACGGGCTGCATTAAAGGCAAGCATCGCGCTCTCCCAGCAGCAGGTTGACGCCAAACCGCTAGCCCCGAAACAGCGCCGCGGTCACGTCAGCTGGCTCGACCGGCTCAAGTACTTCCTCGCTCGCTAGGCGTCGCGCGGCTACCCGCGGCGCAGCGCCTCGGCGAACCCGGCGTCCGGCGCGTGGACGTTCAGGAGGCGGAGCTCCGAGTCGCCGGCGTTCGTGAAGCCGTGGACGACGCCGGGCGGCGCCGCCACGAAGCTGCCGGGCTCGGCGCGGAACACCTCCGCGCCGACCGTGAACTCGGCCTCGCCGGCCAGCACGTAGAACGCGTCGACAAAGTCCGCGTGCGTGTGCGGCTCGACGCCCTCGAAGTCCGGCCCGAAGCGCAGCTCGACCGCCTCGAACTGCGGCAGCTCGGCGAGGATCCGGTGGTGGCGCTGCGTGCGCTCGACGTGCTCGCCGCCTTCGGGCCCCAGGGCGACCACGCCGTCCACGGCGCCAGTATGCAGCTTCTGCGGAGGGTCTACACTCGCGGCGATGAAGGCGCCTTCGGTCGTGACGACCGACTCCGTCGTCGGGATCGTCTCGCCGGGCGCGATGGGGAGCGCGCTCGGAGCACGGCTCCGGGACGGCGGCAAGCGCGTCGTGGTGGCGCTCGACGGTCGCAGCCGGCGCACGGCTCACTTCGCCGCCGACGCCGGGCTCGAGGACGTCGGCTCGCTCGCGACGCTCGTCGCGTCGTCCGCGATCGTGCTCTCGGTCGTCCCTCCCGAGGCCGCCGTCGACGTTGCATCGGCAATCGCCGAGGTGGGTGACGGGGCTTCGGCGATCGTCGTCGATCTGAACGCCGTCTCTCCCGCGACCGCATGCGCGATCGCCTCGCTGCTCGGCGAGGCGGGGATCGAGTCCGTCGACGGAGCGATCTCCGGCCCGCCGCGGAGCGCTCCGGGTACGACACGGATCTACCTCTCCGGGCGCCGTGCAGGCGCCGTCGCGGCCCTCCCGTTCGACGGGGTCGACTGCATGGTGGTGGGTGACGACGTCGGTCTCGCATCGGCAGTGAAGATGTGCACGGCCTCGGTGTACAAGGGCCGCGTCGCGCTCCTCGCGCAAGCACTCCGAACCGCGCACGCCTACGGCGTGGTCGAGCACGTCCTAGGCGACCTCTCCGAGACGGGGTTCGCCGACCGCGAGCAGACCGGAGCCACCCTCGCACGGGCGTCGGCGAAGGCGTGGCGGTACGTCGCCGAGATGGAGGAGATCGCGGCGGCGCAGTCCGCGGCCGGCCTCGGCCCAGAGCTCTTCCGGGCGATCGCGGCGGTCTACGCCGAGCTCGCCGATCGTGCGGTTGCGACCGCCCCCGAGGACGTGCCGGACGACGTCGCGCTCGAGACCGTGCTCGATCTGCTGTCAACGCGGCAGGCGGAGGCCGAGGCGCCGCGGTAGGCCCGTGACGAAGCGTGTGGCGGGGTCTGCCGTGCGCCCCGCGTCCTCGGCGCGGTCGGAGCGGACGAGCGCCGAGCGGATCAGCGAGCCGCCGGCCCAGCGGAGCGGCTCGGGCGGCATCAGCTTCGGCTCCGGGTCGACGAGCGCGAGGCGCGTCAGCTCGTCGCGGCGGTCGAGCGCGAGCCGGGCGAGGATCTCGCCGCCGAGGTAGGCCGGCCCGACGCCGTTCCCCGTGAACCCGAAGCCATGGTGGACCCGTGCACGGCTCCCGAAGACCGGCAGGTGCGTGGGGGAGACGTCGATCGGCCCGCCCCAGGCGTGCGTCACCCGGCGGCCGCGCAGCTGGGGGAAGAACCGGAGCAGGTCCTCGCGGGCGGTGCGCACGGCGTCGCGGTCGACCTCGAGCCGGCCGAGCCGACGTCCGCCGAAGCCCATCCGGCCGCCGCCCCAGCCGAAGGCGATCCGCCCGTCGTGCGTCGTACGCAGGTAGTGGAGGAGCGTGCGCCCGTCGGCGATCGGCTCGCCGCCCGTCCAGCCGAGCTGCTCCAGCACGTCGGGCACCGGCTCCGTCAGGACGATGTGGCTGGACGCCACGGCGTGGGCGAGGCGGAAGCCGGCGAAGCCCGCGGTCGCGCTGTTGACCGCGAGGACGGCCGCATCCGCGCGCACGCGGCCGCGCGGTGTGGTCGCGACCCCGTCCGCTCCGAGCCGCCGGACCGGCGTTCGTTCGTGGAGGCGTACACCGGCCTCGAGCAGCTCCGCGCGAAGCCCCAGCGCAAGCCGCGCGGGGTGGACAGTCGCGGACGTGCGAAGGATCGTGCCGCCGAGAAAGCCGGCGTCACAATGCGCGCGGAGCTCGTCGCGGGTCATGGGACGAAACTCCTCCGCTGCGCCGAGCGCCGCGCACGCGTCGATCGCGTCGGTGGAGGCGGCGAGCTGCGCCTCGCTCGTCGCGACGACGAGCGTGGGCGCGGCGCGATACCACGCGTCGACCTCCTCGCGTCGGCACCACTCGCCGATCCCGTGGACGCCCCGCTCGGAGGCCCTGGCGACGGCGAGCGCCCGCTCGTCGCCGGCGCGGTCGCGGAGGATGGGCAGATCGTCCCAGAGCGTCGAGACGAAGCCGCCGTTGCGTCCGCTCGGCCCGTGCCCCGCGAGCCCCGCCTCGAGGACGACGACGTCGCACGCGGGCTCGAGCGCCTTCAGCTGCCATGCCGTCCAGAGACCGAGATACCCGCCCCCGACGACCACGACGTCTGCGCTCGTGGCTCCTTCCAGGGGCGCGGTCGCCTCGATCGGCCCTGCCTCCTCGAGCCACCAGCCGTAGCGCGTATGCCGCACGCCATCCACGGGGCGAGCCTAACCGGCGGTATCCTGCGTCTCCGCACGGTGGCGGTAGCTCAGCTGGTAGAGCCCCGGGTTGTGGTCCCGGTGGTCGCGGGTTCGAGTCCCGTCCGCCACCTCTCCTGAACGCTGACAACGCTTGGTGATCCTACGGAGTGCCTCGAAATCGTCCGACACACACGCTGTGGCCCACCGTCGGCAGATCGCCGGTAGCGGCGGGGCGAGATCCCCGACCCTTCCCCGCTCGCGGGTGGTCATACGATCACCGCGAGGGCGATCAGGAACGCGGCGACGCCCACCGTGACGAGGACGAACATCCGTGCCCTCCAGGTGAGGTCGAGCCGAATCCGGTGGGTGCGCCTGGGCCCGTTGAGCAGGACAAGGAGCAACGCGGCGAGCCCCGTGGTGAACCCGGCCCAGACCAGGCTGCTTGCGACTGCGTCCACGTCGACTCTCCTTCGGTTCGATTGGTCGTGCCGAGGATGTGCGCCAGCACCGAGCGGTAAAATGGGAACCCCAGAGCACCGAACGACCCAAGCTCCACCCACCGGCCCCTCGAGGGCCGGACGCGTTGAAGGCGCCGCGAACAAGGTAATCGTGGCCCGCCAGTTGCGGTTCGAAATCGACTAGCGCCTCCCGCTGCGTAAGCCGGGGGGCACTGCTGTCCCGATCACCAAGAGCCAAGGGGCACCCGCGAGGGTGCCCCCTTGCATTGGAAGCCCTGGGGTCTACAGACCGAGGTAGGTGATCTTGTAGTTGAGCGAGCCGCTGTTGTCGCCGTACCAGGCGGCTTCCTTCGTGTTCGTGGTGCTGTCACCGTCGAAGACGGAGAGGTTCACGGAACCAGACAGCGTAGTGTCGAGGCTGTAAGCGTGCGACGAGGTGAGGGCGCCCCAGTTCACGAAGTTACCGTCAACCTGCACATCCCCGAAGCTCTCGCCGAGGTCGAACGGGTCAACGTCGTAGCCCTGCTGAGCCGTCGCCCAGTTGTCGCGGGTTGTGTACTCGGCATCGGCGACGTTGAGATCGCGGTTGATGTACGTGCCGGACACGTCGATCCGGTAGTGCCCGCCGAGGTTCGTCGGCAGGGTTGCCGTCGAACCGTCGAACGAGGCGGAATCGATCGTCCCCGACGCAACCTGCGGGTTGACCAAATAGACACACACGTTGTACGGGTTCTTTCCGATGAAGTAACCCGCAGCCGGTGTCCCGGCAATCTGCGTGTCGACGACAGGGTCGTTGCGGAATTCGAACGGAGCCGTGACGAGCCCGTTCGGGTCGCAAGCCGGGTTCGGCGTAGGGCTGCCGGTTCCGTTGGGACCAGTCAGGGGACGGAACTGGAGATACACGTCGGCGTTCGTCCACTGGTTCTGAGGACCGCCCGAGATGTTGACCCGGTTCGTCTCGTTGATGACTCCGCTCGCTGAACGGACGAACTTGGCCTTGTGACCGGCCCACTCCTTCGTGGCCGCAGGCGTGGCCGTGATTCCGGTGCCGCCGCCAGCCAGGGCGGACCCGGCGATTCCCATGATTGCGACCGCCGCAACGGCGACTGCGAGGATGATCTTTTTCACGTAGCTCCCTTATTTGCAGGCCATCGACGGTGATCGCCTGATCCCCTCCAGCGTGCCGTTCACTCGTTTCGCCCGATAGGACCCGATTGGGTCAATTCCCCGGCATGTCCCGAGCCTTGTTAGGCGCCGCATGAGGCTCGGGAGCGTGCGGGAGGCTCAGGCCGACTCGTAGAAAGCTCGTTAGATGGTCGCGCCCTTCCGCTCGCGGAGCCCGCGGTCCGAGGTCACGAGCCACCAGGGTGAGCGGAGCTCCGTTGCGAGCCCGACGATCGCGTCGTCGGCGTTCCGCGAGCCGAGGACGTCGGGCCCATCCTCCGGCGGGTTGCCGTCGAAGACGAGGAGGAGCTCGTGGCCCTCGCGCTTCGCCCATTCGCGCGTCTGCCGTACGAGCTCTTCGCGCGAGATGTTCGGCCATTGCGAGCGCGGCGTGTTCTCCGCGTCGACGACGACCAGGGCCATGGCTCCAGTATGGGCCTGGCGATACCCTCTGAGGCTGAAAGGCCCCGTAGCTCAGCGGATAGAGCGGCAGGCTTCGAACCTGCGAGCGGAGGTTCGACTCCTCCCGGGGCCATTCGACCGCCCGGAGCCATGCGACGACTACCGGTCAGAGCTACTCGTCAGCCACGCCCTGACGAACGGCTGCCGGACGAACAACCAAAAGGCGATCCAGCCGACGGCGGCAAACGGCAACAGAGCGGCGAGGTCTGACGAGGACGACGCAGCGACGGCGCATGTGATCGGAACGGCTGCCGTGCACAGGACGAGCGCCCAGACGGGCAAGAAGGCAGCGCACAGCCCCGCCGCAGCCAACGCGACCGCGCCTCCAACGAGCAGGCCGACAAGCGCAGGGGTGCCGTCGGGCGGGTCGGGCGAGCCGCAGCAGGCCGACACCTGCTTCGCGACAAGTCCCAGCAACACACACACAACCGCCAGCAACGCGAGCGCGACAACGACGAAGGAGACGCTTCGCGGTCGTTCCATCGGGCGACCGTACGTGAGGGGGAGGACGCGGCCGTCTCGACCGCCACTACCGCGGGAGCTCGGTCGTCCGAACGCTCGGTGTCGGGTTTCACCGGGCGTGGCGGCACCGGTCGTCCAGTCCGTCCGGGCCAGGTCCTACGCTCCGGCCATGACAGTGGGAATCGTCGTGTTCGGGCTCGTCTTCCTGGCCGGGCTCGCGCTCGGGACGAGGACCCGCCGCCCCCTCGCCACGGCGTGCGTCGTGGTGGGTGCGTTCTGCGCGCTGCTCGTGATCCAGACGAACGATCCGTTCGTCGCGTTCGCGGCGTTCGCGCTCATCGCGCTCGTGGGGCTGGTCGTCGACTCGGTGCGCGAGACGGTGGGATTGCTGCTCGGCCGTTAGCCGTGCAGCTCACGCCGAGGCTCAGTGCCCCAAAAAAGGGGGCGAGGCTGAAGCCACGCCCCGCTCGGACGCCATGCGGGCGAGAGGGATCGAACCTCCAAGGGCCGAAGCCCACCGGGACCTAAACCCGGCGCGTCTGCCAGTTCCGCCACGCCCGCGCCGTCGCAGGGTAGCGCCGCGCCGTGACGGTCACGCCGTCGCGGAGCCACTAGGATCGTCGCGTGACGGTGAGGACGATCACGACGCCGGACGACCGTGCGCTCCGCGTGTACGAGGCGGGCGATCCGGACGGACGGCCGATCGTTGCGATCTACGGCACCCCGTCGGGTGGCACGATCTACGAGCCTCACGCCGCCGACGCCCGATCGCGAGGGATTCGTCTCGTCACCTTCGACCGGGCAGGCTACGGCGGGTCGGACCCACGGCCGGGCCGAGTGGTCGCGGACGTCGTCGGCGACGTCGTCGCGATCGCCGATGCGCTCGGGCTCGCCCGGTTCGGCGTCTGGGGCGTCTCCGGCGGAGGGCCGCACGCCCTCGCGTGCGCCGCGCTCCTGTCTGCGCGGGTGCCGGCGGTCGCGAGCCTCGCGTCGGTCGCTCCGTACGGTGCTCCGGGCCTCGACTGGACGGAGGGCATGGGCGAGGACAACATCGTCGAGTTCAAGGCCACGCTCGCGGGTCGCGAGGCGATCACGCCGTACGAGCTCGCCCATCGCGAGGCGTTCGCAGCGGCGACGCCCGACGACCTGCGAACGCAGTGGGCATCGCTGCTGACCCCCGTCGATGCTGCGGTCGCGACCGCCGATCTTGCGGCCTTCCTCCTCGCGAACGTGAACGAGGCGCTCGCGCCGGGGGTCGACGGCTGGGTCGACGACGACCTCGCGTTCGTGGCTGCGTGGGGCTTCGACGTCGCCGACATCGGGATTCCGGTGCTTCTCCTGCACGGCGAGCAGGACCGCTTCGTACCCCCGTCGCACGGCCGCTGGCTGGCCGAGCGGATACCCGGCGTCGACGCACGTCTGAGCGGCGAGGATGGCCATCTGACGCTCATCGAGCACCGTGTGCCGGAAGTGCACGCGTGGCTGCTCGAGCACCTCTGACGCGGAGCCGCCACCGGGGCATGTCTCCGGCGAGCCTCGCGGCAACTGCTTGAATCCGGGCATGGCCCAGGTGGAGGAGCTCGGCGGGAACCGCGTCCGCCTCACGGTCGACGTCTCGCCGCACGAGCTCGAGCACGCGGTCGAGCACGCGGCCTCCGACCTCGCAGGCTCGGTCAAGATCGCCGGCTTCCGCAAGGGCAAGGTGCCGCGGCAGGTGCTGCTCGCGAACGTCGGCCGCGACCGGCTCTGGGTGGAGGCGGTCGAGTCGCACATCGGTGGCTGGTTCTGGAACGCCGCCGCCCGCTCGCGCCTGCGCCCCGTCGCGACACCGGAGTACGACTTCGAGCTGCCGTCCAGCGAGACGGAGCCGTGGACCTTCAGCGCGACCGTCGAGGTGCAGCCGACCCCGGAGATCGTCGACTGGACGACGCTCGAGGTGCCGCGCGCGGAGTCGGTCGTCCCGGAGGAGCTCGTCCAGGCGGAGATCGACGCGCTGCGCAGCTCGATCGCCGAGCTCGTGCCCGCCGACGACCGGACGGCGCAGGAGGGCGACACGGTCGTCGTCGATCTCGCCGGCGCCGACGGGACGGGCCAGTCCGACACCGTCGTCGAGCTCGGGTCGGGTCGCCTCGTCCCCGAGATCGAGGCCGCGCTGGTCGGCGCGAGCGTCGGCGACACGCGCACCGTCCGCTACGACCTCGCCGACGGCAACGAGACGACCGTGGAGATCACGGTCAAGCACGTCAACGAGAAGGTGCTGCCGGAGGCCGACGACGAGCTTGCGCGCTCGGCCAGCGAGTTCGACACGATCGCCGAGCTGCGGGCCGACATCGAGGGTCGTGTCCGCGAGGCGGTCGACGAGCGGGTCGACAGCGCCTTCCGGGCGGCCGCCGTCGACGAGCTCGTCCGCGCGTCCAACGTCCAGGGCGCAGGCCCGCTCGTCGAGACGCGCGCCCGGGAGCTGCTGAACGGCTTCGTGCGCTCGCTCGCAAACCGCGGGCTGACGCCCGAGGCCTACTTCCAGGCGACCGGCCAGACCCCCGAGCTACTGACGGCGCAGATCCGCGCCGAGGCGGCGCAGTCCGTCGCGCGCGAGCTCGCGCTCGAGGCCCTCGCGGAGAAGGCCGGCATCGTCGTCTCGGACGACGATGTGAAGGATCTGATCCGCGAGCAGGCCGACGTGTCGGACGACGACGCGGACGAGATGATCGCCGACATCTGGGCGCACGGGCACCAGGAGGCGCTCCGCGAGGACCTGCGGATGCGCGCTGCGCTCGATCGGCTGGCCGCGGACGTGAAGCCGATCGCCCCGGAGGCGCACGCCGCCCGCGAGGCCATCTGGACGCCGGACAAGGAGAAGCCCGCCGGCGAGACGAAGTTGTGGACCCCCGGAAGCGAGGAGAGTCGATGAGCCCCCTGATCCCGATGGTGATCGAGCAGACGTCGCGCGGCGAGCGATCGTTCGACATCTACTCCCGCCTGCTCAACGAACGGATCATCTTCCTCGGGACGCAGGTGGACGACCAGATCGCGAACCTCATCATCGCGCAGCTGCTCCACCTCGAGTCCGAGGACCCCGACAAGGACATCAACCTCTACGTCAACTCGCCCGGCGGCTCGGTCTACTCGGGGCTCGCGATCTACGACACGATTCAGTTCATCAAGCCCGACGTGGCGACGACCTGCGTCGGGATCGCGATGAGCATGGGCGCGCTCCTCCTCGCGGGCGGCGCCGAAGGGAAGCGGACGGCGCTGCCGAACTCGAAGATCCTCATCCACCAGGTATGGGGCGGCTACCAGGGCCAGGCGTCCGACATCGAGATCCACGCGAGAGAGACGATCGCGCTCAAGCGCAAGTTGGAGGAGATCATGTCCCACCACACGGGCAAGGACGTCGAGAGGGTGCGCACGGACATGGACCGCGACTACTTCATGACCGCCGAGGAGGCGACCGAGTACGGGATCATCGACCGGGTGATCACCCACCGCTAGCCGGTGGGCGCACTCGGGGTAGCCGAACCCGCGCAATCGGAGTAAAAGAGGAGACCAGTGGCCCGAGCGAGCGAGGGAAACGAGCAGCTGCTCTGCAGCTTCTGCGGCAAGAGCCAGCGTCAGGTCAAGAAGCTGATCGCCGGTCCCGGCGTCTACATCTGCGACGAGTGCATCGATCTCTGCAACGAGATCATCGACGAGGAGCTGACCGCTCCGACGACGCTCGACCTGGACAACCTCCCGCGCCCGCGCGACATCTACTCGGTGCTGAACGACTACGTCGTCTCGCAGGAAGAGGCGAAGCGGATCCTCGCGGTGGCGGTCTACAACCACTACAAGCGCGTCCGCATGGGGCAGACCGACGAGGCGGACGTCGAGCTCCAGAAGTCGAACATCCTCCTGCTCGGCCCGACCGGCTGCGGCAAGACGCTGCTGGCGCAGACGCTGGCGCGCATCCTCAACGTGCCGTTCGCGATCGCCGACGCGACCGCGCTCACCGAGGCCGGCTACGTCGGCGAGGACGTCGAGAACATCCTGCTCAAGCTGATTCAGGCGGCGGACTTCGATATCAAGAAGGCCGAGACCGGGATCATCTACATCGACGAGGTCGACAAGATCGCGCGCAAGGCGGACAACCCGTCGATCACGCGCGACGTCTCCGGTGAGGGTGTCCAGCAGGCGCTGCTCAAGATCCTCGAAGGCACGGTGGCCTCGGTGCCGCCGCAGGGCGGGCGCAAGCACCCGCACCAGGAGTTCCTCACGATCGACACGACGAACGTGCTCTTCATCTGCGGCGGCGCGTTCGCGGGGCTCGACAAGATCATCGCGCGGCGCATCGGCAGGAACGCGGTCGGCTTCGGGGCCGAAGTGCGCTCCAAGCACGCCGAGGAGTCGGCCGACCTGCTGTCGGAGGTGATGCCAGAGGACCTCATGAACTTCGGGCTGATCCCCGAGTTCATCGGTCGCCTGCCGGTCGTGTCGGCCGTGCACCAGCTGCGCCGTGACGATCTCGTCCGGATCCTGACCGAGCCGAAGAATGCGCTCGTGCGCCAGTACCAGCGCTTCTTCGGATACGACACGATCGAGCTCGTCTTCACCGACGACGCCCTCTGGGAGATCGCCGACCGGGCGCTGGAGCGCGAGACCGGCGCACGCGGGCTCCGCTCGATCATCGAGGGCGCCCTGCTCGACGTGATGTTCGAGCTGCCGTCGCGGCGCGACGTGACGAAGTGCGTCATCACGCGTGAGACGATCTCGAAGGGCCTGAACCCGACCCTCGTCACGCACGGCGTGCCCGACGAGGAGCTCGGGGCCGTCGCCGACGGCACGGGCTGACCGCGCGTCGGTGGCAGAGCCGCGGTCGCGCACGTTCTCGTGGTCCGACCCGGGTGAGACCCTCGCTCGCGCGAGCGGGCTCCCTGGGATCGAGATGCTCCGGCGCATGATCTCGGGCGAGCTGCCGCTGCCGCCGATCACCGCGCTGATGAGCATGCGGCTGCTCGAGGCCGAGCCCGGACGCGTGGTCTGGGAGGCCGTCCCGGGCGAGGAGCACTACAACCCGATCGGCACCGTCCACGCGGGCTTCGCGACGACGCTGCTCGACTCGGCGATGGGAACGGCGTACGTGTCGCTGGCGGACGCCGGGGCGCGCTGGACGACGCTCGAGCTGAAGGCGAACTTCACGCGCGCGATCACGGCTGAAACGGGGCCCGTCCGGTGCACCGGCACGGTCGTGCACCGGGGGAAGACGGTGGTCACGACCGAGGCCCGCCTCGAGGACGGCGCGAGCCGGCTCCTCGCCCACGGCACCAGCACGATCCTCGTCCTCGACTGAATAGGCCGGGGCTAGGGGCGTGGCTTCAGCCTCGCCCCACTTGGTGGGGCCTTGCCGTCCGCGAACGGGAAACGAAGGCGGGCGAGGCTGAAGCCACGCCCGCAACGCCGGGGCACACGTCCCTACACTCCCCCGCCATGGAGTCGCTCTACGACCCGTCCGCCGTCGAGCGGCGCTGGCAGCAGGCGTGGGAGGCCGACGGTCTCTACGCCGCCGACCCGGACCCCGACCGCGAGAGCTTCGTGATCGCGCATCCGCCGCCGAATGTGACCGGCGACCTCCACCTTGGCCATGCGCTCCAGCTTTCGCTCGCGGACACGATCGTGCGGACACGGCGGATGCAGGGCTTCAACGTCCTGTTCCAGCCCGGCTTCGATCACGCGGGAATCTCGACGCAGAACGCCGTCGAGAAGCATCTCGCAAGCGAGGGCACCGGCCGGGAGGAGCTGGGCCGCGAGGCGTTCGAGGCTCGTGTCTGGGAATGGCTGCGCGAGTACGGCGGCAAGATCATGTTTCAGTTCCGCCGGATCGGCGCTTCGCTGGACTACCGTCGTGAGCGCTTCACGATGGACGACGACTACGTCCGCGCGGTGATGCGCTTCTTCGTGCACCTCTACCGCAAGGACTGGATCTACCGCGCCAACCGGATCATCAACTGGTGCCCGTACCACCAGACGTCGCTCTCCGACCTGGAGCTCGCTCACGTCGACGTCGACGACGCGCTCACCTACGTCCGGTACCCGCTCGCCGGGGGCGAAGGCTCCGTCACGATCGCCACCGTTCGGCCGGCGACGATCCTCGCCGATGTCGCTGTCGCGGTGCATCCGGAGGATGAGCGCTACCGCGAGCTCGTCGGCCGTGACGTGATCGTGCCGTACGTCGAACGGCCCGTGCCGGTGATCGCGGACGACCGCGTCGAGCGGGAGTTTGGCACGGGCGCCCTCAAGGTGACGCCCGGCCACGACCCGCTCGACTACGAGATCGGCCGCGACCACGGGCTCGCCGAGCTCGTCGTGATCGGGCCGGACGGACGCATGAACGACGACGCAGGGGACCTGGCCGGGCTCACGCAGGCGCAGGCAGAGGAGCGGATCTTCGACTGGCTCCGGGAGCGCGACCAGCTCGAGAAGCGCGAGGCGTACCGACACTCCGTCGCGGTCTGCGACCGCTGCAAGACGCGAATCGAGCCGCGGATCTCGCTGCAGTGGTGGTGCTCGATGGAGGGCCTGAAGCAGCCGGCGCTCGCGGCGCTGCGCGATGGACGCGTTCGCTTCCACCCGGAGTCACAGCACCGTTTCGCGATCGAGTCGCTCGAAGAGGCGCCCGACTGGAACATCTCGCGGCAGATCTGGTGGGGCCACCAGCTGCCGATCTGGGAGTGCCCGGACGGCCATCTCACCGTCGAAGAGACCGAGCCGGACGCGTGCGCCGAATGCGGCTCTGCCGAGCTGACCCGCTCACAGGACGTGCTCGACACGTGGTTCTCGTCTGCGCTTTGGCCCTTCGCCACCCTGGGCTGGCCGGACGACACCGAGGACCTCCGTGCGTTCTACCCGGGCGACGTCAACACCACCGCGCGAGACATCATCCGACTCTGGGAGAACCGGATGATCTTCGCCGGGCTCGAGTTGATGGGTGACGTCCCGTTCCGCAACGTCGTCATCCACTCGCTCGTGCACGCACCGACCGGCGGCAGGATGTCGAAGAGCCTCGGAACAGGGATGAACCCGCTGGCGCTGATCGACGCGTACGGCGCCGACGCGACGAGATATGGGCTCATGAAGATGGCGTCCTCGCAGGACGTGCGCTTCGCCGAGGGCGCGATCGACGAGGGAGGGAAGCTCGCGAACAAGCTCTGGAATGTCGCACGGCTCGTCCTGCAGACGTGCGAGGGCGCCTTCGCGGAGGAGCGCCCGACGTCGCTCGAGGAGCGCTGGATCCTGGCGCGGCTGTCTCAAACGCAGCGCGAGGTGGAGCGCTACCTGGGCGAGTTCGACTTCTCGCACCTCGTCGACGAGCTCTATCACCTCACGTTCGACGATTTCTGCGACTGGTACGTCGAGGCGGTGAAGCCGCGGCTGCACGGCGGTGACGCCGACACGTGCGCGACCGCGGTGGCGGCGCTCGAGCGGCTGCTGAAGCTGCTGCACCCGGCGATGCCGCACGTGACCGAGGAGATCTGGTCGAGCCTTCCGGATCGGGAGACACGGCTGATCATCGCGCCGTGGCCGGAGGCGGGGGACGCGGCGGACGCGGACGCCCTCGACCGCGTGCAGGAGGCGGCGCAGGTCTTCCGTCGAAGCGGCGTGCAGGTCGAGCTCGGCACGGAGGAGGAGCGGAGGATCTTCGCCGCGGTCGTCCGGCCCGAGCGGCGGCAGGCGGCCGGCGACGTCGACGCCGAGCGCGCGCGCCTCGAGAAGGAGATCGCGCGGGCCGAGAGGATGCTGGCCAACGAGCGCTTCGTCGCGAACGCCCCGGCCGACGTGGTCGAGGGCGAGCGGGCGAAGCTCGAGCGGTACCGGCGCGAGCTCGACCTCCTCGGTCCCTAGCGCACATGACGCACGTCGCATGGTTGGAGGCGCTCTCGCCCTGGCCGCGCGACGGCTTCGGGCTCGAGCGGATGAAGGAGCTTCTCCTCCTGCTCGGATCGCCGCACGCCGGGCTTCCGGCGGTGCACGTCGTCGGGACGAACGGCAAGTCGACGACGACGCGGATGGTCGAGGAGCTCCTGCGCGACGCGGGCTTGCGCACCGGCGCGTATCTCTCGCCTCACGTCCGCTCGTGGTCGGAGCGCATCCGTGTCGACGGCGAGGAGGCTGACATCGAGAACGCGCTCGGGACGATCCGGGGCGCCGCGGAGCGGGTTGGAGCCACGCAGTTCGAGGCGCTCACCGCCGCCGGGCTCGTCGCATTCCGCGCGGCAGAGGTCGATGCCGCAGTCGTCGAGGCCGGGCTCGGCGGCCGCCATGACGCGACGAACGTGCTCGACGAAACACGCGTCGTCGTCCTGACGAACGTCTCGCTCGAGCACACCGAGGTGCTCGGCACGACCCGCGAGGCGATCGCGGCCGAGAAGCTCGCGGTCGTTCGTCCAGGCTCCGCCGTCGTTCTCGGCGAGCCGGAGTGGGAGGGGCAGGCGACGGCCGCGGGGGCGGCACGCGTCATCGTGGTGGGTGGAGAGAGCTTGCAACAGACTGTTGCAAGCTCGCGCGCGCTCGCGGCCGCCGCGGCGGAGGCATTCGTCGGGCGACGGACCGACACGAGCGTGCTCGACGCCGTGTCGCTTCCGGGCCGGCTCGAGCGGCGGCCGGGGGAGATCCGCGACGGCGCGCACAACCCGGGCGGCGTCCGGTGGCTCGTCGAGCATCTGCCGCCGGACGACTACACGGTGATGGCGTCGATTCTCGCCGACAAGGACGTGGACGCGATGCTCGCGGCGCTCGCCGCCGTCGGGCGGCGGTTCGTCGCGTGCAGCTCGTCGAGCCCGCGGTCGCTTCCCGCGGCCGAGCTCGCCGGGCGCGCGCGCGCCCATTTCGAGCTCGTCGAGGCGCGGGACGACCCGCTCGACGCGCTCGAGGTCGCCCACGCCCTCGGCGAGCCGGTGCTCGTGACGGGCTCGCTCTACCTTCTTGCCGACCTCGAGGCGGCGGAGTGAGAACGACGATGCATGACCGGTTCGTGGTGCTCGCGTTCGCGCTCGCGGTCGTGCTCGCGATCGTCGGGACCGCGTTTGCCTTCGGGTATATCCTCGGCAAGCTTCTCCTCTGATGATCGTCGCCGCAGACAGCTTCTTCGACTCGAGCACGTGGAGCGTGATGCGGAACCTCGCCCTCGTGCTCGGCATCGTCTTCTGGGCTGCGACGGTGTACTGGGTCTACAAGGATGCGCGCCGGCGGATCGAGGACCCGTGGCTCGTCGCGATGGCGACGCTGCTCGGCGCGGTGCCGCCGTTCCTCGGCCCGCTGATCTACATGCTGTTCCGGCCGCCCGAGTACCTGGAAGACGTGCGGGAGCGGGAGCTCGAGATGCTCGCGATCGAGGAGCAGCTCGCCGAGCGCGACCTCCGCTGCCCCGTCTGCCGCGGCGCCGTCGACGGATCGTTCCTCGTCTGCCCCGTCTGCACGACACGCCTCAAGCAGGCCTGTGAGGAGTGCGGCTCCCCGCTCGAGCCGATCTGGCAGGTCTGCCCGTACTGCGCGACGCCGGTGCCGCCCGGCGTCGTCACCGGCGAGGACGTCCTCCAGCCGTTGCGCGTGCGGCGCACACGCCGCGGCGACTGAACCGCCTTCGGGTACGTTTCGCCGCCGTGGCGGTGGAGACCACACTCGTCCTCGTCAAGCCCGACGGTGTCCGGCGGGCGCTCTGCGGAGAGATCGTCGCGCGCTTCGAGCGCCGTGGGTACGACCTGCGCGGCGCCCGCCTGCTCAAGGTGCCCCGGGCGCTCGCGCGCGAGCACTACGCGGAGCATCGCGGCAAGTCGTTCTTCGCCGACCTCGTCGACTTCATCACGTCCGGCCCGGTGCTCGCGCTCGCGGTCCGCGGCGAGGACGCGATCGCGGGCGTCCGCGGGCTGATGGGCGCGACGAACCCGGCCGACTCGGCGCCCGGGACGATCCGCGGCGACCTCGCGACGCTCCTCTCGGAGAACGTCGTGCACGGCTCGGACTCGCGCGCGAGCGCGCGACGCGAGCTCGCGCTCTTCTTCCCCGACGGGTTGCTGTAACGCTCCCGGCGTGGCCGAGCTGTCGGACGACGCGCGGCGGAACCGGGAGGACTGGACCAGGGCGAACGCCGAGTACACGGATGCCCGTGCGAGCGCGGCTTGGGCGCGCGCCGAGATCACCTGGGGCGTGTTCGGCGTCCCGGAGGCGTCGCACGGGACCCTCGGCGACGTGGACGGCCTCGACGTCGTGGAGCTCGGCTGCGGCACGGCCTACGTCTCCGCCTGGCTCGCGCGTCGCGGCGCCCGACCGGTCGGGGTCGACGTCACGCCGGCCCAGCTCGCGACCGCCAGGCGCTGCCAGGAAGAGACGGGGATCGCGTTCCCGCTCGTCGAGGCGAGCGCCGAGGAGGTGCCGCTCCCGACGGAGAGGTTCGACCTCGCCGTCTCGGAGTACGGGGCGAGCATCTGGTGCGACCCGCATCGCTGGCTGCCCGAGGCGTACCGGTTGCTGCGGCCCGGCGGGCGCCTCTGGTTCCTCCGCAACTCGACGCTCTCGATCCTCTGTGCGCCCGAGGTCGAGGGACCGCCCGGCGAGGTGCTCCTCCGTCCGCAGCGCGGTCTCGGGAGGATGGAGTGGCCGGACGAGACCGGCGTCGAGTGGCAGCTGCCCCACGGCGAGCTCTTCCGGCTCCTCCGGCGCACCGGCTTCGACGTCGTCGACCTCGTCGAGCTCTACGCGCCGGACGACGCGACCGACCACGAGTACTACGGGGCGTTCTCCGCCGACTGGTCGCGCAGGTGGCCCGCCGAGGAGATCTGGGTCGCGGCCAAGCCCCGATGAGGCTCGTCCTGGCCTCGACCTCGCCGCAGCGCCGGGCGATCCTCGAGCAGCTCGCGATCCCGTTCGACGTCGTCGCGCCGCGCTACGTCGAGCACGACCCGCCCGACGCCGACCCCGTCTCGCTCGTGCGCGACCACGCGCTCGGAAAGGCGCGCTCCGTCCACGAAGCGGGGCGCACGACGCTCGGCGTCGACACGACCGTCCATCTGGGGACGCGCGTGTATGCGAAGCCGCGCGACGAGGACGACGCGCGCGCGATGCTGCGCGAGCTCGCAGGTCGGACGCACGCGGTGCTCTCCGGCCTCTGCCTGATCACGCCGGCCGGTGAGGCGGTCGAGCACGCGGAGACGCTCGTCACCTTCCGTGCCCTCGACGACCCCGCGATCGACCGCTACGCGTCGAGCGGCGAGTGGGAAGGGCGGGCCGGCGGCTACGCGATCCAGGGCCTCGGCGGCCGGCTCGTCGAGCGGATCGACGGCGACTACTCGAACGTCGTCGGCCTCCCCGCCGCCCTGCTCCTGCGGCTGCTCGACGAGCGCTGTCCGCGACTGCTGCTGTGACAGTCGATCGAAAACCGCTGCAAATCCGGTGAGAGCTACACTCCGCGTCCCATGGGCATGTTTCGCTCGATGACCGGCTTCGGCGGCCGCGACATGGCCGTCGACCTCGGCACCGCCAACACGCTGGTCTACGTGCGTGGGCGCGGCATCGTGCTTTCCGAGCCCTCGGTGGTCGCGATCGACCAGCGGACGGGCGACGTCCACGCCGTCGGCGTGGAGGCGAAGCGGATGCTCGGCCGGACGCCCGGCTCGATCTCCGCGATCCGCCCGCTGAAGGACGGCGTGATCGCCGACTTCGACGTCACCGAGCAGATGCTCCGGCACTTCATCCAGAAGGTGCACCAGCACCGCTTCGCGCACCCGCGCGTCGTCGTCTGCGTCCCATCGGGCGTGACCGGGGTCGAGAAGCGGGCCGTCGAGGAGGCGACGCTCTCCGCGGGCGCGCGCCAGGCGTACCTGATCGAGGAGCCGATGGCCGCCGCGATCGGCGCCGGCCTCCCCGTCGCCGAGCCGACCGGGAACATGATCGTCGACATCGGCGGCGGCACGACCGAGGTCGCCGTCATCTCCCTCGGCGGGATCGTCGTCTCGCAGTCGCTGCGCGTCGGAGGCGACGAGATGGACGAGGCGATCGTCAACCACATCAAGAAGGACTACAAGCTGCTCGTCGGCCAGCAGACGGCCGAGGAGATCAAGCTCGAGGTCGGCTCCGCGCATCCGATGGCCGAGGAGGTGCAGGCGGAGGTTCGCGGCCGCGACATGCTCACCGGCCTGCCGAAGACGGTGATCATCACGTCGGAGGAGATCCGCCGCGCGCTCGACGAGCCGGTCTCGCAGATCGTCGACGCGATCAAGTCGACGCTCGACAAGACTCCGCCCGAGCTCGCCGCGGACATCATGGACCGCGGCATCGTGCTCGCCGGCGGCGGCGCCCTGCTCCAGGGCCTCGACCAGCGCCTGCGCCACGAGACGCAGATGCCGGTCCACCTCGCCGAGAGCCCGCTCACGTGCGTCGCGGTCGGCTCGGACGCAGCCTCGAGGAGTTCGAGGCGATCCACCGCTCGAACAGGGCGCGGCCCCGCCGGAACGGGTCGCGAAGGTAGGCCTCGCTCGCGCTTTGCGCGATCGAGGCTAACTAGCCTCAATCCGCCGAAGGCGGAGTGAGGCCGAGGGGGCGGCTACCCTTCGCCAGGTGCACCGCAAGACCGCACGGACGGCGGTGCTGGGCCTGAGCGTCCGGCGCCCCGCGGAAGGCAAGTCCTCGACTCGAACCACCGCCGCCCTTCGCAGGCGGCTCGTCGTGGGCGGCCTCGTGCTGCTCTCACTCGTTCTCGTCACCGTCTCCTTTCGAGAGGAGCGCGACGGGCCCGTCGCGGGGCGCAGAACGCCGCCGGAGCCGTGCTCCGCCCGTTCCAGGTCGCGGCGGACCGCGTCGCGAAGCCGTTCCGCGACGCCTACGGCTGGACGAGCAGCCTGGTGGATGCACGCTCCGACGCCGCGCGTCTCGAGAAGGAGAACGAGCTCCTCCGCCAGCAGGTCGCCGAGCGCCAGCTCGCGCTCCGCGAGAACGTCACGTTGCGCAAGCTGCTCGCCTATCGCAACGGCCCCCGCTTCCCCGAGGGCTACTCGGGCCTCGCCGCCGCCGTGATCTCGCGGCCGGCGGGAGCCTACGCGCAGGCGATCACGATCGCCGCCGGCCGCAAAGACGGCGTGCGGCTCGACGACCCCGTCGTCACCCAGGACGGGCTCGTCGGGAAGGTCAGCCGGCTCGGCTCGCGCACGGCGCGCGTCACCCTCCTGACGGACGACTCGAGTGCGGCCTCGGCGCTCGACGTCGAGACACAGGCGTTCGGCATCGTGCGCTCCGGCGACGGGCCGCGCGCGCCGCTCCGCCTCGACCGCGTGCCGAAGGAGGCACGCGTGCGGGTCGACGACACGATCGTCACCTCCGGCTGGAGCTCCCCTCGGCTCTCGTCCCTCTACCCGCGGGGCATCCGAATCGGACGCGTCACGAGCGTCGGCACCACCGACACCGACCTCTACACGCAGGTGCAGGTGACCCCCTTTGCCGACCTGAGCGCGCTCGAGGCGGTGCTCGTGCTGATCCCAGTCGATCGCAAGGCCGAGGCGCGGTGAGCACGGCGCTGCGCATCACCCCGCTCGTCTTCGTCGCGGCCGTCGTGCAGGTGACCGTGCTCGGCGGTGCGCGCATGCTCTGGGCCGAGCCGGACCTGCTGCTCGTGACGATCGTCTGCGTCGCGCTCGCCGCGGGCTCGATCCCGGGCGCCGCGGCAGGCTTCGCAGGCGGGCTGCTCGTCGACGTGATGACGCTCGGCACGCTCGGCACGACCTCGATCGTGCTCACGCTCGCCGGCTACTGGGCCGGGCGCTACGGCGAGACGACCGGCCGCGGCCGGCGCTACGCCCCGGCCCTCGCCTCGTTTGCGATCTCGATTCTCGCCGGCCTCGGAGCCGTCGCGCTCCACTTCCTCCTCGGCGAGCCGGTGGCAGCGCGCGACGCGCTCGTCACCGCCGTGCCGAGCGCGATCCTCGCGGCGGTGCTCGCCCTCGGTATCTGGCCCGTCACCCGCGCGATGCTTGCGGAGCCGCGGGGCCTCGAGCGCGCGCGTCAGGTGGATCTCGTTTGAGCACGAACGCGCCGTACGGCGAGCCGCGCGCCCCGTCGAGCAGGTTCCTTCCGCCCGACCCCGGGGTCGAGGCGCCCTACCGGCTCACGCCCGGGCTCGCATTCCGCATCGGCGTCCTCGGCGTCGTCGCGCTCGCGGTGTTCGCCGTGCTCTTCTTCCGGCTCTGGTCGCTCCAGGTCCTCTCGGGCGACCGGTACCTCGCCGAGGCCCAGGGGAACCAGCTGCGGACGATCCGGCTCGAGGCGCCGCGCGGGACGATCCTCGACCGCCACGGCCGCGTGATCGTCGACAACGTCGCCGGCACCGCCGTGAAGCTGTGGGTCGGCGACCTGCCCGCGAACCGCCGCTACGCCGTGATCAAGCACCTCGCCGACGTCCTGCGGGTCCGCCCGCTCCGGCTCGCCAAGGAGGTCGACGAGCGCATCGCCGACCCGCTCAACCCGATCACGGTGAGGACGGCGGTCGGCGAGGACCAGGTCGCCTATCTGTACGAGCACCAATCGGAGTTCCCCGGCGTCCAGATCCAGCAGACCTATCTGCGGCATTACCCGAACCAGTCGCTTGCGGCGCAGGTGCTCGGCTACGTCGGCGAGGTGTCGCAGGGCGAGCTCGACCGCAAGCGCAACGTCTACAGGCCGGGCGACAAGGTGGGGAAGACCGGCGTCGAGGCACGGGAGGACGAGTACCTGCGCGGCGACGCGGGCCAGGCCGAGATCAGGGTGGACTCGCTGGGCCGGCCGCAGGGTCCGCTGCAGCTGCGACGCGAGGCGCGGCCCGGGAAGGCGGTGCGGCTGACCATCGACCTCGGGCTGCAGCGCGCCGCGGAGCAGGCACTCCGCTACGGGATCTCCACGGCGCAGGCGAACGAGTCGTACTACGCCGACGGCGGCGCGATCGTCGCGCTCGACCCGAACGACGGAGCCGTGCTCGCCATGGCGTCGAGCCCGACGTACAAGCCCTCGGTCTACGTCGGCCGGGTCGACCCGAAGAAGATCGAGCCGCTCGTGAACGACAAGGTCGCCGCAGAGCAGAACTATCCGGGGATCAACCGCGTCACGAGCGGCATCTACCCGCCCGGCTCGACGTGGAAGCCGGTGACGGCGCTCGCCGCAATGCAGGAGCACGTTCTCCAGCCCTACCAGGCGCTCCAGTGCACGCCGACCGCCACGTACGGCCTCGACAAGCAGGAGTTCCGCAACTGGGACCCGTACGTCAACCAGCCGATGACGCTGGTCGAGGCGCTCGCCCGGTCGTGCGACACCTACTTCTACCAGCTCGGCTACCAGTTCTACCTCGAGGGCGACCAGGGCCGCTCGCGGATGCAGCAGTGGGCGCGGAAGTTCGGCTTCGGCGTCCCGACGGGATTCGACCTCGGCGGCGAGCAGGTGGGTCTCGTGCCGACGCCCGCGTGGCGGAAGAAGCACTTCGAGAGCGACTGGGACCGCGCGTGGAACCCAGGAAACTCGATCCAGCTCGCGATCGGCCAGCAGGACGTCCAGGTGACGCCGCTGCAGATGGCGCGCTTCTACGCGATGATCGCGAACGGCGGCAAGCTCGTCACGCCCTACGTCGTCTCGCAGGTCGAGACCGCCGCCCCGAACGGCCAGTCGCCGGTCGTCGAGCGGCGCTTCGCGCCCGACCCGCCGAAGCCGGTCGGCGTCGACCCTGCCGCGCTCCAGGTCGTCCGCGACGGCCTCTACTCGGCGACCCACTCGACGTTCGGGACGTCCTCCGGCGTGTTCGCGAGCTTCCCCGTTCCGATCGCGGGCAAGACCGGCACGGCCGAGAAGGTCGTCCAGGTGCCCGGGTACCCGGCGGGGCACACCGAGGACCAGTCCTGGTGGTGCGGCTACGGGCCCGCGCAGACCGAGGTCCCGCGGCTCGTCGTCTGTGCGGTGATCGAGAACGGCGGCCACGGCTCGACGGCAGCCGCGCCCGCGGCGTTGCGCGTCTTCGAGAGGTTCTTCGGTGCAG
>CAWJUF010000026.1:0-119132 GCA_963845965.1 uncultured Actinomycetes bacterium
TCGACGTGAGGCGACCACGGCGGAGTGCCTCGTCCCAGAGCGCGAGCGCGACGAGCGACCAGCCGACGAGCTCGAGACCCTTCTTTCAGGGACGATCTGGCGCTCTGTGATCGGATCCCCCCGCTCGCGCTGGAATCGAGCGGGATCGAAGCGCTCGAGCCCCCCCTACGAGGAAGGAGCCGCCGAGAGCGACGGTCGCGATGGTGACTGTGACCCCGAACAGCATCGAAGCACGGCGCGCGACGACGGCGAGAGCGTGCAGCGGGCGTCATGGCGACGGCGGCGATCACGAGTGGGCCCCCGTGTCTCATTGGATGTGCTCCGTCGTGAAGAAGATCGGCCAGTGTCAGAATCGCCAAGAGGAGTGATGCGGCGCGGGACGCGTTGCGGACGATGTCCGACCGTCTATGTGCCAGCAGCGCGGGCGCCCGAAGATGTGGTCGCGAGAGCGATCGTCGACACGATGTCTGGCAGGCCGTTCGACCGGTCGAGATCGACGAACGTGCCGATTCGGCCGACTCGAAGCACGACAACGAGATGCGCGAGCGATTCGGCGGCGACCAAAGCCGCGATCCCGAGCGCGAATGCGGCGAACCTACGAGGACCGTTTTTACGCCTTCCTCCCCCATGCCTCCCACATAATCTGCTTCGGCGGCGGATGTGCGTCGGCGACGAGAAACCCCGACCTTCAGAGGCTCCCCACTCGATTCTCGACCATCCAGGTGCGAGGACCCAGCGCTCGGCGATCGACTCGGGCCGTCAAGCAAGGAAAGAAACGGTGTCTTCGCTTCAAGCCGCCGTCAACACGAGCACCCAGTCGTCGTCCCGCCTGCGTTACGCGCCGGTGGGATAACTCGGGACTTCCGAGTTCGCGAACGGCGATCCGCGCGAGCGTGTAGTGCCCGTGGTCGGGTCGTACCATGTGCGTTGACCTGGCCCCTCAGGCGCCTCAGGTCGACGGTGACGGTACGCCCGTCGGCAGATAGGCGATCGCGAACTTGCCATCGGGTGTCCTAGCCGCCGTGACATAGTCGTTGTCGTTGACGTTGCCGGACGTCGAAAACTCCCGAAGCCCGCGGTGACGAGCTCGTGTCGCTGGTCGGGGACGAGCTGGAACCACGGCCGACCGGCAAACAGCTTCGTGACGTACTGCAGCTCCGTGACGCCGGTCGTGTCGAGATGGCCCTTCCAGCCGTCGATGAATTGCCACGTGTACTTGTTGCCGTAGAGCTGTCCTGCCGCGCCGCTGAGCAAGCGACCAGTACTCCTGGCGCCTCAAGGTCTCCGGTCCTTTGTAGTCGTGCTCGAACTCGTAGTTCGCCTCGACCATGAAGACCGGGATGAAGTCCGGCCTGTTGTATTCCTTGAGCACCTGGGCGTACGTGGGGTAGTAGGTGTAGGCGGCATCCAGGCCGATAAGTGGCGTCCAGAGCGGGCTGTCCCGCGAGCCGCTCGCACGTGAGCCGAACTGAAGTTATCGAGTTCGACCGTCTGGATGTGGCGATTGTCGGTCGCCCTGATGCCTCGCGCCACCGCGAACACGACGGCATTTGCAGTGGGATCGCGACACTGCTGGAAATCGTTGCCGTTGAACCAGATGATGTTGGGAAATGACTTGTAACGGTTGCCCAGCCACTTGCCGTAGGCGAAATCCTTCGTGACGCCATTCTCGACGAGGACCCCAGCCAGCCACCTGTCTCGATCGGATCCAGAAAGACAGTGATACCGTACTTGCCTGCAAGGCGAATCATCGCGTCCGCGCGACGGAAATACGCTTCGTTCGGCGTCGCAAGGTCGCCCGGCGTGGAGAACGGAGCGATGTTGTCGAACGTGGTTCCGTCCGCTCTTCCCCCGGTGTAGGTGTGCACAGGAGGTTGACCAGGACGGCGTTGAATCCGTTCGCGGCTCGGTCGGCGAGGAAACTGTCTGCGTCGGGGAGCGAAACGTTGACGACAAGGGCCTGAGGGGAGTCGCCGACGATCAGGAACGGTGCGCCCTGTCGATCGACGAGATAGCGCGGACCCGGCCCGACCCGAAGCGGGTAGCGAGGGGAAGGCATCGGTCGGAGGGGTCCCGAGCTGTGGCGCGAAACCCGGTTCGCCGCTTCACCCGGCCGTGTCGCCTAAGTGCACGCAAGCACCGCGAACAGCGACACGAGCACGAGACCAGACGCCCAGACCCGCAATTGTCTCCTCCCCCCGGCCAGAGCCGACTTACTCACTATAGACCGAGATCAGGGTCTTGGTAGGGCAGACACGCCGGAGAGCAGTGAAGGGCTGATGCGTGTCTCTAGGGTGCCGGGATGCCCATCGTCCTGAGCCGTCGTGTCCGTTGCCGTCGCGCTCGTCGCCTACGGCTGGGTCGAGGCCGGCTGGCTCCGGACGCGTGTGCTCGAGGTCTACGATCGACGGACTCCCAGACGCACTCGACGGCGTCCAGGATCGGACACCTATCCGACTTCCACCTCGGCGCACCGCTCTCGCGCGGGAACCGTGCGAGCGAAAGAGGCCGCGCGGTGGGTTGGTGAGCGCCGTACCCGACCTCGTCTGTATCACCGGAGATCTCGTTTCCCATCCTCGAGGCGTGCCGCGCCTCGAGGCCCTCCTGGTGGACCTCGAGTGTCCCTTCGTCGTGCTCGGCAATCACGACGTTGCGGTCACACGTGATCCGTTCTCTACGGGCCGCCGAGGTTCGCGACCTCGAGCACGCGAGACTTCTCGGGGACGAGACAGTGTTCCTCGCTGTGCGCGGGTAACGCGTCGCAGTGGTTGGAGTCGACCCGTTGACCTATCGAGCGAAGCAGGCCCGGCCGCACGAACTGGGCTGATCAGGGGGCGGCGCTTCGTCTGCTCCTCTGCCATTTCCCGCGCATCGCCGAACAGATTCCGCGCTCATCGTTCGATCTGATTCTCACGGGTCATTCAGATAAGGAATCTGTCTGCCACTTCCAGGTCGTCGCGTCACGCTTGCTCACCCTCGAGCCCAGTTCGTCTCCGGGCTCTACGGGACGAGAGGCGGGCAGGATGCATGTTTCGCCGGGGACCGGAACGACGTTCGCCCTTCTTCGGTTCTTCGCCCGACCCGAGGCGACGGAGCTCGTCCTTCGGCGTCGAAACTGAACAATGGTGCTGGTGAAGAGCCACGCACTGATCCTGTGTCGACGAGCTCGTGTCGTCCTCGGTGAGCGGGGCCCGCGACGTGGGCGACGGGACTTCTCGAAGAGCGTGGGCGCACACCTACTGGCGAGGAGGAGGCACGCTGGCGTAGGTGCATCCGAGCCTCTTTGCGCCCGTGGAGGGTGAGCTTACGGTTGCAAGAGCGGCGCTCTACCGCAAGATGAGTGCAGGAGACAGGCGCGATCGCATCTCACCAAACAACTCGAAGAGCTGGCTGGGCCCCCTCGGGGCCCTTGTGTTTCGTCGCGCTCGTTCGTAGCCCACGTTCGGCCACGGCGACGAAGCACCGCGTCTCGATTCTCCCCGTGAACCGGAGCCACGGGGCCCGTGCGCAACTCGGCACGATCGGCGTGAACGAGTCGTGGAGTGGCCTGCCGGGAGATCTCGAACCGGTTTCCAGAGCGCCCAGGGCGACAGCAGAGTTGATGCGTTGCGAGACGCAAAGACACTGCGACTCGCGAAGCCGATGACGCGAACCAACCCCGGAACGCCGGAACCGTCTGACGCCGAAGCTGAAGCAGACCGTCGTCACCTGAACCCGCCGGCGGCGTGGCCGACGGGGAGAACGCGACAGTGAAGGTCCACCGGACGGCACAGGCCGGAGAGTCAGATAGTGGCGCGCCGGCGGCCTCTACCCAAGAGGAGCTCCTGAGTGTTGAGGATGTCCGGCAGCGCGCGGTAACTGGGGCTGCAATCGACCTGTTGCGCGGATTTGGCGTTCGGTTTGTGGCGCTTATCGGAACCCTGGTGCTGGCGCGACTGTTGACGCCGTACGACTTTGGAAGCGTCGCTATCGGAACTGAT
Source organism: uncultured Actinomycetes bacterium (assembly GCA_963845965.1). GTDB lineage: Bacteria > Actinomycetota > Thermoleophilia > Gaiellales > Gaiellaceae > Gaiella. Next base: position 3,981 of record CAWJUF010000026.1, read on the forward strand.
CTTCGTAACAATCGGGCAGTTCCTCGCGGACGGAGGAATCGGCGTCGGCCTGATACGACGCGTCTTCCAAGTCGCCGACCCGAGCCGACCTACGCGCCCTTCTCGGGTTTCAACTCGGGTTCAGTACTGCGCTGGCCGTTGTGGTCATTGCGGTCGTACTCTCGTTTTTCGGTGAAATAGGCCAAGTGACGGCAATCATGGTGGTCGCTGTTCCGCTGACGGCTATTCGTGCGCCTGGTGTGGTCATGTTGGAGCGACAGCTGAGATACAAGCCGCTCGCACTTATGGAAGGGATTGAAACGGTTAGTTTCTACGGACTGGCTATAGCCTTGGTAAGAATTGGATGGGGAGTGTGGGGATTGGCGAGCGCCAGTGTCGTTCGCGCGTCGATCGGCAGCATCGTACTCGTGTCCGTGCTGCCTTCCGCGCGCTTGCTCCCGTCCCTGTCCTGGACACGGATACGGCCACTCCTTAGGTTCGGGCTTCAATTTCAGGCTGTCGGTATGGTCAATTGGCTTCGTGACCTGGGACCCTACGCCTGCTATTGCCATTCTGGCCGGTGTTTCCGCGCTCGGCGTATGGAGCGTCGCGTTTCGCATTCTTCAGATTCCTCTCGTCTTTCTCAGCTCGCTGTGGCGGGTCTCCTTTCCTGCGATGTCGAAACTCGTTGCAGCGCGCGAAAACGTCAGTGAGACGATCGAACGAGCACTGGGAGTCACCGCCGTCGTTTCCGGCCTCATCCTCGCTCCACTCGTAGCCGCCACACCCGCTTGGGTACCGGCATTGCTCGGGAGCCAATGGACGGACGCAGTTGCAGCGATTCCTCCGGCTAGCCTTCACCTGATGGTGATAGGTCCCTATCTCGGTGGCCGTAATGGGATATCTCTTCGCGGTGGGAGACGCTTCGGCGGTGCTCCGCTCGACTCTCGTGGGGTTTCCTCTGATGTTTGCAGTCATGATCCCGCTCTTGATGGTGATAGGTGTGCCTGCTGCAAATAGCGCTCCTGCCAGCCCTCCCACCACCGTGGTCCCTACCTTTGACGCGACGAGCCAGCCCAGAGAAGCTCCGGCGACAGCGAAGATAGTCGGTCGCATGAGACTAGGTCTGATTCTGAACTGAATATGCTTTCGGGCGCTCAGGACGAGCACCGTTCCTTCTCCGATGCCCCACGCAAGCCACCCGTAGCCCACCGCAGGCACACCTATCACCATCAAGAGCGGGATCATGACTGCAAACATCAGAGGAAACCCCACAAGAGTCGAGCGAAGCACCGCCGAAGCGTCTCCCACCGCGAAGAGATATCCCATTACGGCCACCGAGATAGGACCTATCACCATCAGGTGAAGGCTAGCCGGAGGAATCACTGCAACTGCGTCCGTCCATTGGCTCCCGAGCAATGCCGGTACCCAAGCGGGTGTGGCGGCTACGAGTGGAGCGAGGATGAGGCCGGAAACGACGGCGGTGACTCCCAGTGCTCGTTCGATCGTCTCACTAACGTTTTCGCGCGCTGCAACGAGTTTCGACATCGCAGGAAAGGAGACCCGCCACAGCGAGCTGAGAAAGACGAGAGGAATCTGAAGAATGCGAAACGCGACGCTCCAGACGCCGAGCGCGGAAACACCGGCCAGAATGGCAATAGCAGCGTTGGTTCCCAGGTCACGAAGCCAATTGACCATACCGACAGCCTGAAATTGAAGCCCGAACCTAAGGAGTGGCCGTATCCGTGTCCAGGACAGGGACGGAGCAAGCGCGCGGAAGGCAGCACGGACAGGAGTACGATGTGCCAATCGACGCGCGAACGACACGGCGCTCGCCAATCCCCACACCCCCAACCCGAACTTACCAAGGCGATAGCCAGTCCGTAGTAACCAATCGTTTCGACGAGGTCAAAAGTGCGAGCGGCTTGTATCTCAGCTGTCGCTCCAAGACGACCACACCAGGCGCACGAATAGCCGTCAGCGGAACAGCGACCATCATGATTGCCGTCACTTGGCCCAATTCGCCGAAGAACGGAGCATGACCGCAATGACCACGACGGTCAGCGCAGTACTGAACCCGAGCTGAAACCCGAGAAGGGCGCGTAGGTCGGCTCGGGTCGGCGGGTCGACGCGTCGTATCAGGCCGACGCCGATTCCTCCGTCCGCGAGGAACTGCCCGATCGTGACGAAGATCGTTCCGATAGCGACGCTTCCGAAGTCGTACGGCGTCAACAGTCGCGCCAGCACCAGGGTGCCGATAAGCGCAATAAACCGAACGCCAAATCCGCGCAACAGGTCGATTGCAGCCCCAGTTACCGCGCGCTGCCGGACATCCTCAACACTCAGGAGCTCCTCTTGGGTAGAGGCCGCCGGCGCGCCACTATCTGACTCTCCGGCCTGTGCCGTCCGGTCGACCTTCACCGTCTGGTTCTCCCCGTCGGCCACGCCGCCGGCGGGGTTCAGGTGACGACGGTCTGCTTCAGCTTCGGCGTCAGACGGTTCCGGCGTTCCGGGGTTGGTTCGCGTCATCGGCTTCGCGAGTCGCAGTGTCTTTGCGTCTCGCAACGCATCAACTCTGCTGTCGCCCTGGGCGCTCTGGAAACCGGTTCGAGATCTCCCGGCAGGCCACTCCACGACTCGTTCACGCCGATCGTGCCGAGTTGCGCACGGGCCCCGTGGCTCCGGTTCACGGGGAGAATCGAGACGCGGTGCTTCGTCGCCGCGGCCGAACGTGGGCTACGAACGAGCGCGACGAAACACAAGGGCCCCGAGGGGGCCCAGCCAGCTCTCGAGTTGTTCGGATGAGATGCGATCGCGCCTGTCTCCTGCACTCATCTTGCGGTAGAGCGCCGCTCTTGCAACCGCAAGCTCACCCTCCACGGGCGCAAAGAGGCTCGCATGCACCTACGCCAGCGTGCCTCCTCCTCGCCAGTAGGTGTGCGCCCACGCTCTTCGAGAAGTCCCGTCGCCCACGTCGCGGGCCCCGCTCACCGAGGACGACACGAGCTCGTCGACACAGGATCAGTGCGTGGCTCTTCACCGGCGCCAGTCTAGTTCCGCCGCCGAAGGACGAGCTCCGTCGCCTCGGGTCGGGCGAAGAACCGAAGAGGGACGAACGTCGTTCCCGGTCCCCGGCGAAACATGCATCTGCCCGGCTTTCGTGCCGTAGAGCCCGGAGACGAACTGGGCCCGAGGGTGAGCAAGCGTGACGCGACGACCCGGAAGTGGCAGACAGACCTGGCCCGCATGCAAATGACCCGTGAGGATCAGGTCGAAGGACGAGCGCGGAATCCGTTCGACGATGCGCGGGAAATGGCAGAGGAGCAGACGAAGCGCCGCCCCCTGATCAGCCAGCTCGTGCGGCCGGGCCTGCTTCGCCCGATAGGTCAACGGGTCGACCCCAACCACTGCGACGCGTTCCCCGCGCAGAGCGAGGACCACTGTCTCGTCCCCGAGAAGTCTCGCGCGCTCGAGGTCGCGAAGCTCGGCGGCCCGTGAGAACGGATCACGTGTGACCGCGACGTCGTGATTGCCGAGCACGACGAAGGGACGCTCGAGGTCCGCCAGGAGGGCCTCGAGGCGCGGCACGCCTCGAGGATGGGAGACGAGGTCTCCCGTGATACAGACGAGGTCGGGTCGGCGCTCACCAACCCACCGCGCGGCCTCTTCGCTCGCACGGTTCCCGCGCGAGAGCGGTGCGCCGAGGTGGAAGTCGGATAGGTGTCCGATCCTGACGCCGTCGAGTGCGTCTGGGAGTCCGTCGATCGTAACCTCGAGCACACGCGTCCGGAGCCAGCCGGCCTCGACCCAGCCGTAGGCGACGAGCGCGACGGCAACGGACACGACGACTAGGACGATGGGCATCCCGGCACCCTAGAGACACGCATCGGCCCTTCACTGCTCTCCGGCGTGTCTGCCCTACCAAGACCCTGATCTCGGTCTATAGTGAGTAAGTCGGCTCTGGCCGGGGGGAGGAGACAATTGCGGGTCTGGGCGTCTGGTCTCGTGCTCGTGTCGCTGTTCGCGGTGCTTGCGTGCACTTCGGCGACACGGCCGGGTGAAGCGGCGAACCGGGTTTCGCGCCACAGCTCGGGACCCCTCCGACCAATGCCTTCCCCTCGCTACCCGCTTCGGGTCGGGCCTGGCCGCCGCTATCTCGTCGATAGTCGGGGCGACCGTTTCTGATCGTTGGAGACTCGCCCAGGCCCTTGTGGCCAACGTTTCGCTCCCCGACGCAGACAGGTTCCTGGCCGACCGAGCAGCAAAGGGGTTCAACACCGTCCTGGTCAACCTGCTGTGCACCACCTACACCGGTGGGCGAGCGGACGGAACCACATTCGACCACATCGCACCGTTCTCCACACCGGGCGACCTTGCAACGCCGAACGAAACATATTTCCGTCGCGCAGACGCGATGATTCGCCTGGCAGGGAAATACGGACTCAATGTCTTTCTCGATCCGATCGAGACGGGCGGTTGGCTAGGGGTCATCGTCGAGAACGGCGTCAAGAAGGATTTCGCCTTCGGAGAGTGGTTGGGCAACCGATACAAGTCTTTTCCGAACATCATCTGGTCCAATGGCAACGACTTCCAGCGGTATCGGGATCCCACGGCAAACACAGCCGTGTTTGCCGTGGCACGGGCATCAGAGCAACCGACAAACGCCACATCCACACAGTCCAACTCGATAACTTCAGGTACGGCTCACGTGCGAGCGGCTCGCGTGACAGCAGGCTCTGGACGCCAGTTGTCGGCCTCGATGCCGCCTACACCTACTACCCGACGTACGCGCAGGTGCTCAAGGAGTACAACAGACCAAACCACATCCCAGTGTTCATGGTCGAGGCGAACTACGAGTTCGAGCAGGAATACACCGGGCCGGAAACGCTGAGGCGCCAGGAGTACTGGTCGTTGCTCAGCGGCGCGTCAGGACAGCTGTACGGCAACAAGTACACGTGGCAATTCATCGACGACTGGAAGAACCATCTCGACACGACAGGCGTGACGGAGCTTCAATACGTCACGAAGCTGTTTGCCGATCGGCCGTGGTTCAAGCTCGTTCCCGATCAGCGGCACAAGCTGGTCACCGCAGGCTTCGGGAGTTTTTCGTACGTCCGGCAGCGTCAACGACAACGACTACGTCACGGCGGCCAGGACACCGGACGGCAAGCTCGCCATCGCGTACCTGCCGACGGGCAATACCATCACCGTCGACCTCACCCGGCTGAAGGGTCAGGTCAAGGCACAGTGGTACGACCCGACCACGGGGAACTACACGCTCGCGCGGGTCGCCCTTCCCGAACTCGGGAAAGCGCGACTTCAGCCCAGCGTCGCACAATGCGGCCGGTGACGACGACTGGGTGCTCGTGCTGACGGCGGCTTGAAGCGAAGACACCGTTTCTTTCCTTGTTGACGGCCCGATCGAACGCCGAGCGCTGGGTCCTCGCACGTGGATGGTCGAGAATCGAGTGTGGAGCCTCTGAAGGTCGGAGAGTTTCTCGTGCGCCGACGCACATCCGCCGCCGAAGCGGATTACTGTGGGAGACATGGGGGAGGAAGGCGTGAGGGCTCGGTCCGCGTAGGTTCGCCGCATTCGCGCTCGGGATCGCGGCTTTGGTCGCCGCCCAATCGCTCGCGCATCTCGTTGTCGTGCTTCGAGTCGGCCGAATCGGCACGTTCGTCGATCTCGACCGGTCGAACGGCCTGCCAGACATCGTGTCGACGGTCGCTCTCGCGACCGCATCTGCGGGCGCCAGCGCTGCTGGCGCATAGACGGTCGGACATCGTCCGCAACGCGTCCCTCGCCGCATCACTCCTCTTGGCGATTCTGACACTGGCCGATCTTCTTCACGACGGAGCACATCCAATGAGACACGGGGGCCCACTCGTGATCGCCGCCGTCGCCATGACGCTCGCGCTCCTCTCGCCGTCGTCGCTCGGCCGCGCTTCGATGCTGTTCGGGGTCACAGTCACCATCGCGACCGTCGCTCTCGGCGGCTCGTTCCTCGTAGGGGGCTCGAGCGCTTCGATCCCTCTCGGTTCGAGCGCGAGCGCGGCGATCCGATCGCGGAGTACCAGATCGTCGCGAAGGAGGGCCTCGAGCTGGTCGGCTGGTCGCTCGTCGCGCTCGCGCTCTGGGACGAGGCACTCCGCCGTGGTCGCGTCACGTCGCTACAGCGCGAGCTTCTCGAGCACCGGCTGCATCGAGACGACGTGGCGCTTGAAGCGGAGCTCCGAGTCCTCGAGGCCCGCGGCGACGCCGATCAGCTGCGAGAGGTGGAGGATCGGCATCTGGAAGTCCTTGCCGGTCTGCTTCTTGAGCTTCGACTGCCACGCGTCGAGTGAGAGGTGGCAGAGCGGGCACGGGGTGACGATCGCGTCGGCGCCGGCTTCCTTCGCCTGCTCGATCGGCTGGATCAGCTCGGCGAGGGCCGTGTCCTCGCGCGCCTGGATGATGGGGAAGCCGCAGCACTTGACCTTCGCCGGGTAGTCGATCGCCTCGCCGCCGCACGCGGCGATGATCCGCTCGAGCGAGTCGGGCCGGTCGGGGTCCTCGAAGCCCATCAGCTTCGACGGGCGGAGGATCTGGCAGCCGTAGAACGGCGCGATCTTGAGGCCGCGGAGGCCCTTGTGGGCGACCTCCTGCAGCTTCCCGAAGCTCTCGCCGGCGACGAGCCAGAGGAAGTGGACGCACTCGACGTCGGTCTCGTAGCGCGGCGCGCCGACCTTCTCCAGGTTGTCGTTGACGCGCTCGCGAAGGGCCGCGTCGTTCAGGAGTTGGTAGTTCGCCTGCCGCAGGTTGAGCGTGCAGACGTTGCAGACGGTCATCAGGGTGTCGGCCCCCGTCGCCGCGGCGTACGCGAGGATCCGCGCGTTCAGGTGGAGGTAGTAGTCGGGCTCTGCCTCGTGGATGTCGCCGGCGCCGCAGCACGTGACGGACTCGAGCTCGATCAGCTCGTAGCCGACCTTCGGCGCCAGCGCTTGGGTGGAGGAGTCGAGCTCCTTGGCGGAGAGGCTCGCGAGACACCCCTTGTAGTAGGCGACCTGCTTCACGTGACTGGCTCCTCGTCGGGGAGATAGGGCTTGGCGAACGAGCGCGGGTCGTCGTACGGGTGGGTCGGGCCGCCCTCGATCGTCTCGCCCTGGTGGGCCAGGTGCTGGAGCGCCTTCTCGCCCTGCACGATGCCGGCGGCGCCGTCGCGACCCTGGTCCTTGACGAGGTCGAAGAGCGCGCGCGACTCCCCCACGTCGGCAGCGACGTGCGGCGGGAACGGCGGCGGCACCTTGCCCTTCGGCAGCAGCGACATCGCGAACTTGATCTCCTTGATCGCCTTGACGACGCCCTGCGTCTTCGGGACGAGCTCGGTCTCGCGGAGCCAGCCTGTCGTCTTGGCCGAGGTGACGAACCACTTCGCGTGGCGCGCGCCCATGTCGCGGTCGATCCCCGCCTTCATCGCCTCGGCGCCGAGCTTCGCGATCGCGTCGCGCGGGTCGACGCCCTTCGGGCAGCGCTCGTTGCAGAAGTAGCAGCGGGTGCAGTCCCAGATCCCGTGCTCCTCGCTGTAGCGCTCGAGGCGCTCCACCGTGGCGCCGTCGCGCGCGTCGCCGACGAAGCGGAACGCCCTTCGCGAGCGCGGCCGGGCCGAGGAAGTCCGGATCGGACTCCATCGAGTTGCACTCGGAGACGCAGCAGCCGCAGTTGATGCAGAGCGACTCCTTGTGGATCACGTCCATCCGCTCCTGCGTGACGATGTTCTCCTTCTCGGTCGCGCGGTCGAGCCGCGGCTCGAGGTAGGGCTTGACCGCCTGCATCTTCTGCCAGAAGGGATCCATGTCGACGACGAGGTCCTTGACGATCGGCAGGTTGCCCATCGCGGAGATCACAGGGACGTGGCCGTCCGCGACGACGTCCGCGATCCGCGTCTTGCACGCGAGCACGGCGCCCCCGTCGACGCGCATGCCGCACGAGCCGCAGATCATCATCCGGCAGCTCTTGCGGTACGCGAGCGTGCCGTCGACCTTGTCCTTGACGACGTCGAGCGTGTCGAGCAGCGTCGCTTCGTCGGAGACGTCGACCTCGTACGGCTTGAGGGCGCGGTCGCCCGTGGAGGCGTCGTAGCGCCAGATCTTCAGCTCGACCTTCACGCCGGCTCGATTCGGTCGTCGCTGCGAGGTGCTCCGTCGGGGCACCCCAACCCACCACCCGCTGCCAATTCTATCGGCTTCGTTGCCGAAAAGAGCAACGAAACTGTGCCAACTCTGTGCCAAATCCGTGCCATCAGTACGACCTCACCATCGGCTCCCACCTCGTCATGCGCACCTCGCGGTACGAGAGCTGCGGCGCGCCATCGTCCCAGGTCGTGATCGAGTGCTTCATGAAGTTCTCGTCGTCGCGGTCGGGGAAGTCCGACGGCCGCGAGTGAGCGCCGCGCGACTCCTTGCGGGCGACACCCGCCTGGAGCATGCAGGCGCCGAGGTCGAGCAGATACCCGAGCTCGATCGCCTGGGTCAGGTCGCTGTTGAAGACGGTGCCCTTGTCCTCGACCACCACGCCGCGGTCGTAGCGCCGCCGGAGCTCGTCGATGATCCCGACCTGCGTCTCCATCTTGTCCGGGTAGCGGAAGACGCCGAAGTTCTCGAGCATCGACTGGCCGAGCTCGTCGCGGATCTGCCACGGCCGCTCGCCGTGCTCGACGGCCGAGAAGGCCGTTCACCCAGGTCTCGGCGTCGGACGCGCGCGGCCTCTGCGTGCCCGTTCGCGGGCGCCGAGCGGCCGAGCGCGTACTCCGCCGCGTGCCGGCCCGCACGTCGCCCGAACGTGATGGTCTCCATCAGCGAGTTGCCGCCGAGGCGGTTGGCGCCATGGACGGAGACGCACGCGACCTCCCCCGCCGCGTAGAGGCCCTCGAGAGCGGTCAGCCCCCACTCGTCCGTCTCGACGCCGCCCATGTGGTAGTGGGCGCCGGGCCGGACAGGGATCGGCGCGAAGATCGGGTCGACGCCGGCGTACGTCATCGCCAGCTCGCGCGAGCCCGGGAGCTTGTTGAGGATCTTCTCGGGCCCGAGGTGCCGCAGATCGAGCATGACGGAGCCGTTGAACCCGCGACCCGCCTCGATCTCGGTCGTCTCCGAGCGGGAGACGACGTCGCGCGAGGCCAGCTCGAGCGCGTTCGGCGCGTAGCGCTTCATGAAGCGCTCGCCGTCCTTGTTGATCAGATAGCCACCCTCACCCCGGCACCCCTCGGTGATGAGGATTCCCGACGGGTACATCGTCGTCGGGTGGAACTGCATGAACTCCATGTCCTTGAGCGGCAGCCCCGCGCGAAGCGCCATCGCCATCCCGTCGCCGGTACAGGCGTAGGCGTTGGTCGTGGCGCGATACAGGCGGCCCGCGCCGCCGGTGGCGAGGATCGTCGCCGACGCCGGTCACCGCCTTGACGCCGCCGTGCAGCAGGTCCCAGCAGACGACGCCCGTGCAGCGGCCGTCGTCCTCGACGAGCCGGAACGCGAAGTACTCCTCGAAGACGACGAGGCCTTCTTCCATCCGCTTCTGCAGTTGCTCGTAGAGCACCTGGATGAGGACGTGACCGGTGATGTCCGCCGAGTAGACCGTGCGCGGCGAGCCGGCGGCGCCGAAGGGACGCTGGTCGAGCTTGCCCTCCGCGTTCCGCGAGAAGACACAGCCCCAGCCTTCGAGCTGGTAGATGTCGCCCGGCGCCTCGCGCGTGAAGATCTCGATCGCGTCCTGGTCGCCGAGGTAGTCGGAGCCCTTGACCGTGTCGAACGCATGCGTCTCGGGATCGTCGTCCGCCTTGTTCCCGAGCGCCGCGTTGATGCCGCCCTCGGCGGCGCCGGAGTGGCTGCGGGTCGGGTGCAGCTTCGACACGACCGCGACCCGAGCGCCTGCGTCGTGGGCCTCGATCGCGGCGCGCATGCCTGCGCAGCCGGCGCCCACAACCAGCACGTCGAACGGCCCGTCCATCTCCACGGAAACTATCGGATGCCGCCGCTCGCAGGCTCCGGACCGGTCGCGCCCGACGCTACGCGACGACCGCTTCGGGCCCGTCGCCGTCCGGCTCCTGGAAGAGCGTCAGCTGGAGGCCGGCCGGCGCCTCCAGCCGTGCGTTCCGTGACCCCCACGGTGTCTCGACCGGCTCCGCGAGCACCGTCGCACCCGCAGCATCGAGACGCCGCGTGACCGACTCCACGTCGTCGACCTCGAACGCGACCCGGACGTGCCCCGCGACTCGACGGCCGACCTCGACGTCGTCGATGTGGTCGGCGTGCGCCGGGTCGCTGAGCTCGAGCGTGGCGCGGCCCGCGTCGAGAATCGTGACGGCGCCGTGGTCACCGGTGAACGCGCCGAGCTCCTCCAGGCCGAGGACGTCACGGTAGAACGCGAGCGCTGCGTCGTAGTCCGACGCGGTGACGACGAGACGCAGCTGTCTGACGCTCACGCGGGGCGTGGGCCGGCAGCGGCGACGGCCGGGTCGACGTCCGCGGCGAACGACGCCTCGAAGTTCGCGCGGAACATCGCTGCCAGCTTCGGCGGCCTTCGCGTCGTACGCGCCCGGATCGGCCCACGTCCCGCGCGGGTCGAGGAGCGCGCTGTCGACGCCCGGGACGGAGACCGGCACCTCGAAGCCGAAGACCGGATCCGTTCGGTACTCGGACGCCGTCGAGCGCGCCGGAGAGGGCCGCGTGCAGGAGGCCGCGCGTGGCGGTGATCGGCATGCGGTGGCCGACGCCGAACGGACCGCCCGTCCAGCCGGTGTTCACGAGCCAGACGCTCGCGCCGTGCTGGTCGAGCTTCTCGCCGAGCATCCGCGCGTACACCCGCGGCGGCTGCGGCAGGAACGGCGCGCCGAAGCACGTCGAGAAGGTCGGCTGCGGCTCGGTGACCCCGAGCTCGGTGCCGGCGAGCTTCGCGGTGAACCCGGAGAGGAACCAGTACATCGCCTGGTCGCGCGAGAGGCGCGCGATCGGCGGCAGGACGGCGAAGGCGTCCGCGGCGAGGAAGACGACGGAGCTCGGATGCCCCGCGCGTTTCGTCGGGAGCGCGTTCGCGATGCGCTCGAGCTTGTACGCGGCGCGCGTGTTCTCCGTCTTCGACGTCGTCGTCGAGATCGACGACGCCCGCCTCGTCGACCGCGACGTTCTCGAGGATCGTCCCGAACGTCCGCGTCGTCCGCCAGATCTGCGGCTCGGCCTCCGCCGAGAGCCTGATCACCTTGGCGTAGCAGCCGCCCTCGATGTTGAAGACGCCGCTCGTCGCTCCAGCCGTGCTCGTCGTCGCCGATCAGCGAGCGGTCCGGGTCGGCCGACAACGTCGTCTTCCCGGTCCCCGAGAGCCCGAAGAAGACCGCCACCCGGCCGTCCTCCGCGCCGACGTTCGCCGAGCAGTGCATCGGCAGGACGCCCTCGCGCGGGAAGGCGGTCGTTCATCAGCGTGAAGATCCCCTTCTTGATCTCGCCCGCGTAGAACGTCCCGCCGATCAGCGACCTCGCTGCGAGTCGGATGCAGCACGACGAACGTCCCCGTGCGCGTGCCGTCCTCCTCGGGCACCGCCTCGACGTCGGGCGCGTGGAGAACGAGGGCGTCGACCGAGAACCGCACGAGCTCGCGGGCGGTCGGCACGATGAACATCGTCTTCGCGAAGAGCGCGTGGTACGGGCTGGCGGTCACGACGCGCACACCGACGCGGTGGTCGGGATTCGCGCCCGCGAAGTGGTCGACGACGTACAACGGGTCGCGGCCGGCGAGGTGCTCGGTGACCTTCGCGCGAAGCCGTCGAAATGCTGCTCGGACAGCGGGTGGTTCACCGCGCCCCACCAGATGCGGTCGCGCGACTCGTCCTCGTCGACGACGAACTTGTCCTGCGGCGAGCGGCCCGTGAACCGTCCGGTGTCGACGACGAGCGCGCCGCCGTGCGCCAGGCGCCCGTCGCCGTTCGCGAGCGCGTGCGTGTAGAGCTGCGCGGTCGTGGGGTTGTGGATCACCCGGCCGCGCGGCGAGATGCCGTGCGCCTCGAGCCCCGTCTCCGTCGTCGTCGCCGTCATCGGTCGAGTCTCCTGAAGCGTCGTGGATGCAGTCCGGCGGCGCCCTCTCGCCAGACGGAACGGTAGACGCAACGAAGCTGACATGGCAGGTTCGCCGGCGTCGATCAGCTGGGCGTCGGCACGACGTCGCCGACGTCGGCGTCGCGGGCGACGAGCGACGCGTAGCGGCCGCCCTGGAGAGGAGCTCGTCGTGCGCGCCCCGCTCGACGATGCGGCCGTGGTCGAGGACGACGATCTGGTCGGCGTCGCGCACCGTGGAGAGGCGGTGTGCGATCGCGATCACCGTCCGGCCCTCCGAGAGGCGCTCGAGCGCGGCCTGCACGGCGCGCTCGGTCTGCGTGTCGAGCGCCGACGTCGCCTCGTCGAGCACGAGGATCGGTGGGTTGCGCAGGATCGTCCGCGCGATCGCGATGCGCTGCTTCTCGCCGCCCGAGAACCGGTAGCCGCGCTCGCCGACGACCGTCTCGTAGCCCTCGGGGAGCGAGGCGATCAGGTCGTGGATCTGCCCGGCGCGGGCGGCCTCCTCGACCTCGTCGTCCGTCGCGTCCGGACGGGCGAAGCGGAGGTTCTCCCGCACCGAGGCGTGGAACAGGTACGTCTCCTGCGAGACGACGCCGACGGCGTCGGTGAGCGAGTCGAACGTCAGGTCGCGCACGTCGACGCCGTCGATCGTGACCGTGCCCCGCGTCGGGTCGTAGAGCCGCGCGACGAGGTAGGCGCAGGTCGTCTTGCCCGAGCCCGTCTCGCCCACGAGCGCCGTCTTCGTCCCCGCCGGCACGGAGAACGAGACGTCCTCGAGCGTCCACGCGTCGCTCGCGTAGCCGAACCAGACGTCGTCGAACGCGACGTCGCCGCGCGGCCGCTCGATCGTCCTCGTCCCCTCGACGATGTCGACCGACTCGTCGAGGTACTCGAAGATCCGGTCGAAGAGCGCGAGCGAGCTCTGCACCTCGAGCTGGACGCCGAGAAGGCTGCCGATCGGGAAGAAGAGGCGCGCCTGCAGGGTCGTGAACGCGACGAGCGTGCCGATCGTGATCGCCGTCGAGCCGCGCTCGATCGTCCAGCCGGCGAACAGGTAGACGAGCGCGGGCATCACGGCGAACGTCGTCTGGATCGCGGCCATCATCCAGCGGCCCGTCATCCGGCTGCGCACCTCGAGCCCGGCGAGACGCTGCGACTCCGTCTCGAAGCGCAGGGCGAGGTCGGCCGAGCGGCCCATCGTCTTGCCGAGCAGGATCCCCGAGACCGAGAGCGACTCCTGGACGATCGAGGAGACGTCGGCGAGCGATGCCTGCCGCTCGGCCGTCACCTTCCTCCGCTGGTCGCCGACGCGCTTCGTCAGCCAGACGAAGAGCGGCAGCAGCGCGAGCGCGAACGCCGCGAGGCGCCAGTCGAGCAGCACCATGGCGATGACGGTGGCGACGACCGTGGTGACGTTCGACAACACGGACGTCGCGGTCGACGTGACCACGTTCTCGATGCCGCCGATGTCGTTCGCGATCCGGCTCTGCACCTCGCCCGTGCGCGTGCGCGTGAAGAACGCCAGCGACAGGCGCTGGAGGTGGCGGTAGACCGAGGTCCGCAGGTCGTGCATCACCGCCTGGCCGACGAGGTTCGTGAGCAGGGTCTGCCAGACGCCGAGGACGCCGGTCACGATCGGGATCGCGACCATCCCCGCGACCAGGGCGGTCAGGAGCCCGAGCTCGACGCTCGCCTGCCCGGTCTGCGGATCGACCTGGATCGCCGTGTCCAGCACCGCGCGAAGCAGGAACGGCGAGATGACGCCGAGACCCGCCGAGAAGACGATCAGGCCGCAGACGAGGCCCAGGCGGGCACGGTACGGCGTGAACAGCCGGATGATCCGGCGGAGGTTGGCCTTGCGGACAGCGGGGTCTGCCGGGCGCTCCGGGGCCTCGCCGGTCGCGAAGGCGTCGAAGCGGCGACCTGGCACGAGATTGAGTGTGCCTGACGCCTTCTCTCGTCCTGTCGCGTCTACTCCGAGGACAACGACTCGACCGCCGCGCGGATCCGCCCGGTCAGCTCGCGGCTCGCGGGGATCGTCGGCGTGGTGCGCTCGACGACGATCGGCGGCCCGATCACGACCCTGACCCGGGCGCGGCGGAGACGCCGCGTACCCGGCCGCAGGACATCCGCCGAGCCGAGGATCGCGACCGGAAGAAGCGGCGCGCCCGTCGTCAAGGCAAGGCGGGCCGCGCCACGCTGCCAGGGGCGGTCTGCCGCCCCGAGTGTGGTTCCCTGCGGGAAGATCGCAACGGCGGCGCCCTCCCCGAGCGCCTGCGTGGCGATCGCGACCGCTCCGACGTCGCCGCGGCTCCGGTCCACCGGGATCCCGCCGAGTGAGTCGAGGATCCGCCCGGCTGCGCGGTGCCGCCAGAGCTCCCGCTTCGCGAGGAAGCGCACCGGCCGCTCGAGCGCGGCGCCCAGGAAGAACGGGTCGGAGAGGGAGTCGTGGTTGGCGACGACGATCACGGGCCCGGCCGGCATGTGCGTGCCGCCGACGACCTCGAGCCGCCAGAGCGCGCGGATCGCAGGCGCCGTAACGGCACGGACGATGCTGTAGAGGGTCACGCCCCCGGGCAGCCGCGAATCGCCTGCGCGGTCTCCGCGGCGCGCCGTGCGTACCCGTCCGACGTGCCGTGCACGGCGTCGCCCGCGAGGAGCGTCGGATCCTGCTCGACCAGTCGCGTCCACTCGACGAGGCGAAGGTTCGGGTTGTCGGACTGCGCGTCGCGCAGGACGCGGTCGAACCCGGTACGGCCCGTCCCGTCCCGCACGATCGTCGCCCACACGAGGCAGCGCCGCGGCCCGACGATCGCGACGGCCTCGTCGACGAGCTTGCGGAACTCCGGCTCCGACCCGGCGGGGTCGTTCGTGCCCAGGCTGACCACGACGACCGGGGCGAGCGCTCCGCCCAGCGCCCGCAGCTCGTCGATCCCCTCCGGCGTCGCGCGCCCGACGCGGTCGTGGGCATCGATGCGCCATCCCGGGAGCTCGCCGGCGAGGTACGGCTCGATCCCGACGTTGAGCGAGTCTCCGACCAGGGTGGCGGCGCCCGTCGCATGCGAGCGCGCGTCGTCCGATCGCCGCACCGCGTAGACCGTCACGGCGATCGCGACGGCGAGGACGAGGGCAAGGGAGAGTCGCATGGGCAGGCGTCGCGAGGGCGGGCGAGAAACGGTAGACGTGGACACGGCCGTCGCGGTGGACCGGTTCCTCTCCAGCCCGGCGCTCTCCGAGGCGACGCGGCGCGCGTACGCCGCCGACCTGCGGGACTTCTCCCGATGGCTCGGCGAGCAGGGTCTCGGGCTGGACGACCTCGACGTCCGCGTGCTCGCCGCGTACACGGCCGAGATCGGTCGGGCGCGCCGCGGGCTCGCGCCCACCACGATCGCCCGCCGGCTCTCGGCGGTGCGCTCGCTCGCGCGTCACGCGCTCGGTCCGGAGCGTGTCCCGGACGCAGCGCTTGCACCCCGGCGCCCGCGGCGGCTCCCCGAGACGCCGGCGCTCGGAGACGTGGAGGACGCGGTCGACCTCGCCGGACGCGGCGGCGACCCCCTCGCGCTCCGCAACGCCGCGCTGCTCGAGCTCGCCTATTCCTGTGGCCTCCGCTCGGCCGAGGTGGTGGCGCTCGACCTCGGTGACGTCGATCTCGACCGCGAGCACGTCCACGTGCGCGGCAAGGGCGGCAAGGAACGGATCGTTCCGATCGGCGAAGAGGCGGCGTGGCGCGTCGGGCTGTGGCTCAGGGACGGAAGGCCCGCGCTCGTGCGAGGCGCCTGCGACGCGTTCTTCCTCTCCGTGCGCGGACGGCGGCTCGACACCAGCGTGCTCCGGCGCGTGCTTCGCAACCCCCACCGTCTCCGCCACGCCTACGCGACGCACCTGCTCGAGGGCGGAGCCGACCTGCGGACGATCCAGGAGCTGCTCGGCCACGCGTCGCTCTCGACGACGCAGATCTACAGCCACGTCGACGCCCGACGCCTCCGGCGGGTGTACGACCACGCCCACCCGCGCTCGTAGCCTGAGCGGACAACCGGTGTCAGACACCGTTTTCTGTCAAGAGCAAATGCGTGCCGAATGTGCGCCAATCGCTCCACAGGCGCTGAAGCCGAGGCCTGTGCGGGTTCGTCCGTGCATCGAGGTCGAGCTCGAACCGGACCACGGTGCGGAGGCGCAGAGCCACGAGGCTCCTTGCAGCGCATTTCCGTTGTGGACGAGTTGGCACACACTCGGCGCCGGCTGGGGTTGACAGAGATCGGTGTCTGACACCGCTCTCCGCCGAACTCTGGCGGGGGCAGGAGGGTGCGCGGCGCCGCCGAATCGGGTCCAGCCGCGATGAGCGACCGCCACGACCCCGACGTCGAGAGCTTCCTGCTTCTCCTGGCGGCCCGCCGTTCGCCGCGCACGCTCGACGCGTACCGGCGCGACCTCGCGGCCTTCGGCGCGACGATCGACCATGCGGTCGGCGCCGCGACGGCCGAGGAGATCGAGGCGTGGCTCGCCGGGATGCGCGCGGACGGACGCGCGCCGGCGACGATCGCCCGGCGCCTCGCAGCCGTCCGCGCCTACCTCCGTCACCTGACCCTGATCGGCACCCGGGCGGACAACCCCGCGGCGGCGATCGCCGGCCCGCGGCGTCCGCGAACCGTGCCGCGCACCCTCTCGCCCGCCGAGGCAGAGCGGCTGGTCGAGGCAGCGAACGGGACGTCACCCAGGGCGATGCGTGACCGCGCGCTCGTCGAGCTTCTCTACGGCGCCGGGCTCCGCGTCTCGGAGGCCGTCGGGCTCGTCAAGGCCGCCGTCGACCTCGAGGGGCGCATCGTCCGGGTCACGGGCAAGGGCGGCAAGGAGCGCCTCGTCCCGCTCGGCCGGCCCGCGGCGGAGGCACTTCGCCGCTACCTGGCGATCGGGAGGCCGCACCTCGATCGGCGTCACCGCCCCGACCTGTTCCTCAACGCGCGCGGCGGCGCGCTGACCCGCGCAGGGGCGTTCCTCATCCTCCGCCGGTTGGCTGATCGCGCCGGCCTCGAGCCCGGCCGCGTGCATCCCCACCTGCTTCGGCATTCGTTCGCCACGCACCTGCTCGAGGGCGGCGCCGACCTCCGAAGCGTCCAGGAGATGCTCGGCCACGCCGACGTCGGGACGACGGAGCGCTACACGCACATCTCCGACCGGCACCGGCGCGACGCGTACTTCCGGGCGCATCCGCACGCGCGCCGGCGCACCGAGCGCGCCCCGGACGCGGGCTAACGGCCACGGGGCCACGGGGCGTGGCTTCAGCCTCGCCCCTCTTCCTTCCGGCCCGAAGCAAGCGCGATCACGCGTTCCACGGAGGGCTCCTCCGGGTCGACCAGCGTGACGTGCCCGACCTTGCGTCCCGCGCGCGGCGCCTTCCCGTAGAGATGGACGCGCGCGCCCGGCACCGCGAGCAGCTCGTCGAGCGGCGGCGCGTGCCCGATCAGGTTGACCATGACGCAGCGCGCACGGGCGTCGGTGCCTCCGAGCGGCAGGCCGAGGATCGCGCGCAGGTGGTTCTCGAACTGGCTCGTCTCGGCCCCGTCGATCGTCCAGTGCCCCGTGTTGTGCACGCGCGGCGCGAACTCGTTGGCGAGCAGCCGACCGTCCACCTCGAACAGCTCGACGGCCAGGACGCCGACGTAGCCGAGCGCGTCCATCAGCGCCGCGCAGATCGCCTCCGCCTCGCGTTGAGGCGCGTCCGCGGCGGGCGCGCGGGTCACCCGCAGGATGCCGTCGCGATGGACGTTCTCGCCGACCGGCCAGAACCGCGTCTCGCCGTCCCGCCCCCGCACGCCGACGATCGAGAGCTCCCGCTCGAACGGCACGAGCTCCTCCGCGAGCTCACCCTCCCTCACCACGTCCGCCTCGTCGACCCGTCGCTGGCCCTTGCCGTCGTAGCCGAGCCGCCTCGACTTGACGAGCGCCGGCAGCCCCGTGTCCTCGAGCGTGCCGAACCGCGCCGTCGGGATCGCGAGCGACCGGAAGAGCTCCTTCTCGCGCAGTCGGTCCTGCCCCTGCTCGAGCGCGGCCGGGCCTGGCACGGCCGCGACGCGTGACGCGGCCTCGACGGGGACGTTCTCGAACTCGTAGGTGACGACGTCCGCGCCGTCGACGAGTCGGTCGAGCGCCTCCGGGTCGCCGTACTCTCCCACCACGAGCTCGCCCACCTCCCGCGCGCACGCGTCCGGCGACGGGTCGAGGAAGCGGAACGAGAGGCCGAGCGGCAGCCCCGCCAAGCCGAGCATGCGGCCGAGCTGTCCGCCGCCGATGCACGCGACGGTTGTCACCGCTTGCAACGGTCTGTTGCAAGCACGTGGTGGCTCACGCCGCGGGATGGGCCGGATCGGGGCTGTCGAGCACCGCCTCGGTCTGCGCCGCGCGGAAGCGCCGCAGGCGCTCGGCGAGCGCCGCGTCCGAGCCGGCGAGGATGGCCGCCGCGAGGAGCGCCGCGTTCACGGCCCCCGCGCGGCCGATCGCGAGCGTCCCGACCGGGACTCCGGCGGGCATCTGGACGATGGACAACAGCGAATCCATCCCGGAGAGCGCCTTCGACTCGACCGGGACGCCGAGCACGGGCAGCGTCGTCTTCGAGGCCGCCATGCCCGGGAGGTGCGCCGCGCCTCCTGCGCCCGCGATCAGCACCCGGAGCCCGCGCTCCTCCGCCGACGACGCGTACTCGAAGAGCAGATCGGGCGTGCGGTGTGCCGAGACGACGCGCTGCTCGAACGGGACGCCGAGCTCGTCGAGGGTCTCCGCGGCGTGACGCATCGTCTCCCAGTCCGAGCGGGAGCCCATGATCAGCCCGACGAGGGGCGCCGCCATCTAGATGGTTGATCGGTAATTGGCGTGACGTCCGGGGGCGTCCCAGACCAAGCCGGGCGCACCGGCCGGGCGCGGCTCGTACCGGAACGTACGGGCCGTGCCCGGACGGGGTGATCCGGCGCCGCATCTGGGGTGCCATCCGGTTCGCGCGAATTGCCGATCGACCATCTAGCCCTACTTCGCCCGCGCCTTCTTGACGAGCGACGCGGCGACCGTGCGTGCCGCGTCCCGGACCTCGCGGTCGGTGTCGTCGTCCTGCGCGATCCCCTCGAGCAGCTGGATCGTGCCGCGGTCGGGTGTCCCGTTGCGCAGGCAGGCGATCGCGAGGCGGCGGACCGCGGGGTTCGGGTCGCGCATCGCGAGCTCGTTGAGCGCGGCCCGGTACCCGTTGACGTCGCCCGGATGGTCGGCCGAAAGCGCGGTCAGCGCGATCAGCGCCGATCCGCGCGCTGCAGCGCTCTCGTCCTCGAGGCCGCGGCGGATGAGCTCGAGCTTCTGCCGGAAGCGAAACTGGCCGATCGCCCGGAAGGCCTGGCCGCGCAAGCGGTAGTCCGGGCTCCGCGCCGCCGCCTCGAGCTCGTCGTCCCACTGGGCGCGGAGGGTCGCGAGCTCACGCTCGTTCCCGGGCTCCCGCGCGAGCGCGTCGGCTCGGGCCGCTGCCTCGGCGAGCTCCATCAGACCGCCGAGAACGACCGCGCGGCCGGGCCGACGTAGCGGGCAGACGGCCGCACGAGCCGGTTGAGCCGCTTCTGCTCGAGGATGTGCGCCGACCACCCGGCCGTGCGCGAGCAGGCGAACATCGCCGGGGCGAGCTGCGGCGGCACCTCCGCGACGTCGAGCACGACCGCCGACCAGAACTCGACGTTCGTGGCGAGCACGCGATCCGGCTTGCGCGCGTGAAGCTCGGCCAGCGCGACGCGCTCGAGCTCCTCGGCGACGTCGAACCGCGGCGAGCCGAGCTCCTGCGCGGTGCGCCGCAGAAGCCGCGCCCGCGGGTCCTCCGCGCGGTAGACGCGATGCCCGAACCCCATCAACCGGTCGCCGCGGTCGAGCAGGTCCTCGACGAAGCCCTCCACGGACGGAGCTGCAGCGGCCGCGTCGAGCATCGGCAGCACGCGCGCCGGCGCGCCGCCGTGGAGCGGGCCCGAGAGCGCACCGACGGCGGATGACAGCGCCGCGGCGCCGTCGGCCCCGGTCGACGCGACGATCCGCGCCGTGAAGGTCGAGGCGTTGAGCCCGTGCTCGGCGGTGCAGATCCAGTACGTATCGATCGCCTGGACGTCCTTCGGATCGGCCTCCCCGCGCCACTCGAGGAGAAACCGCTCCGCGGTCGTCTCGCCCTCGGCGACGACCGCGCGGTCGATGCGATCGGCGTGCCCGTCGGCGAGTCGCGCCGACTGGGCGCAGACGGAGATCATCGTGGCCGACAGGCGGCGGAGATCCTCCTTCGCCTCGTCGTCCGAGATGTCGATCAGCTTCTGGAGGCTCCATTCGCCGCCGAGCCGCGCGGTCACGGTCTGGAGGTCGGACGGCGTCTGCCCCGTGAGATCGCGCGCCGCGTATTCCTGAGACGGCGGCAGGCCGGGCTCGGGCGACTCGTCGACGAGCAGCCCCCAGACCCGCTCGAACGGCACCGAGCCGACGAGCTCCTCGATGTCCACGCCGCGGTAGCGGAGCGCGCCGCCGTCCCGGTCGGGCTCGGCGATCTCGGTCTCGAAGGCGACGACGCCCTCGAGGCCAGGCTTGAACTCGGTCATCGCGCTCCTCTCCGTCCGTGGCCGCCGTCAGCCGGACGGTACCTACCGGCCGGTCCCCGGAGTGTCACTATCCTCACGCCCGATGCCGTACACGGTGACACTCGTTCCGGGCGACGGGACCGGGCCCGAGCTGACCGAGGCGACGCGCCGTGTGCTCGAGGCGACCGGCGTCGAGTTCACCTGGGACGTCCGGCACGCCGGGGTCGACGTGATGGAGAGCGCGGGGACGCCGCTTCCGCTCGAGACCCTCGAGTCGATCAAGCGCAACGGGGTCGCGCTGAAAGGCCCGATCACGACGCCGATCGGGACCGGCTTTCGCTCGGTCAACGTCGCGCTGCGGCACGAGCTAGGCCTCTTTGCCTGTATCCGGCCGTGCAAGAGCTACGTCGGGGTGCGCTCCCGGTACGAGGGCGTCGACGTCGTCGTCGTCCGCGAGAACACCGAGGACCTCTACGCCGGCATCGAGTTCGAGTCCGGGACGGACGACGCCCACGCGGTGATCGAGTTCCTGAACGCGCGCCAGCCGAAGCAGATCGTCGCGAGCTCGGGGATCTCGATCAAACCGCTGAGCCCGGAGGGCTCGGAGCGGATCATCCGCTACGCCTTCGCGTACGCGCGTGCCAACGGGCGCCGCCGCGTCTCGTGCATCACCAAGGCGAACATCATGAAGCACACCGACGGCCTCTTCCTCGCCGTCTTCCGCGAGGTTGCAAAGGACTTTCCCGAGATCGAAGCCTGGGAGACGCTTGTCGACGCCCTGTGCATGGGCCTCGTCCAGCGCCCGGAGGAGTTCGACGTGCTCGTGTTGCCGAACCTCTACGGCGACATCATCAGCGACCTGACCGCCGGGCTCGTCGGCGGGCTCGGCGTGGCACCAGGAGCCAACATCGGCACCGAGGCGGCCGTGTTCGAGGCAACACACGGGTCTGCGCCGAAGTACACCGGCCAGAACAAGGTGAACCCGACGGCGATGATCCTCTCCGGAAAGCTCATGCTCGACTATCTCGGCGAGCGGGAAGCGGCGGCGCGCCTGGAGGATGCGGTCGCCGCCGTGATCGCCGAAGGGAAGAGCGTGACGTACGACCTGAAGCCGACGCGCGACGACCCCTCGGCCGTCGGGACGTCGGAGTACGCGGACGCGATCATCGCGCGGCTCGGCTGAATCGCCGTCGCGCTAACAAAAGGAGACACGTGAACGGGAGGAAGAAGGTCACCGTCGTCGGGGCGGGGAACGTCGGCGCCACGTGCGCGCTCGAGGTGGCGCGGCGCGACTACGCGGACGTCGTGCTCGTCGACATCGTCCCGAACTTCGCCGCCGGCAAGGCGCTCGACATGAACCAGATGGCATCCGTCGCGGGCTACGAGCCGACCATCGTCGGCAGCGAGCGCTACGACGAGTCGAAAGGCTCGGACGTCGTGGTGATCACCGCCGGCCGCCCGCGCTCGCCCGGGATGAGCCGCGACGACCTCGTCACGACGAACGAGGCGATCGTCGCGTCGGTGACGAAAGAGGTCGTACGGCGCTCGCCGAAGAGCGTGATCGTCGTCGTCTCCAACCCGCTCGACGCGATGTGCCACGTCGCGCACGCCGTCTCCGGGTTCCCGAAGGAGCGCGTCGTCGGCATGGCCGGGATCCTCGACACCGCACGGTTCTCGGCGTTCATCGCCTGGGAGACCGGCTCGTCGGTCAAGGACGTGCAGGCGATGGTGCTCGGCGGGCACGGCGACCAGATGGTGCCCGTCGTCTCCGCGACGTCGGTCGGCGGGGTCCCGCTCGAGCAGCTGACGACGAAGGGCAAGACCACGAAGATGGTCGACCGCACCCGCAAGGGCGGCGGTGAGCTGGTCGGGCTGCTCGGCACCTCCGCCTGGTACGCGCCCGGAGCCGCCGCGGCGCAGATGGTCGACGCCATCTGCCTCGACCAGAAGCGCGTGCTGCCTTGCACTGCGCTGCTCGAGGGCGAGTACGGCGTCGACGGCCTCTTCATGGGGGTTCCCGTCCGCCTCGGTGCGGGCGGCATCGAGGAGATCGTCAAGCTCAAGCTGAGCACGGCCGAGAAGAAGATGCTCCGCGAGTCGGCCGCGGCGGTGCGCGAGGTCGTGGGGGTGCTGACGACCACCGCGTGAGGCGCCTGCGGGCAGGGCTTCACCCGGACTGAACACCCGCCCGGGTAGCCTTCGCCGCCATGGATCTCGGGCTGGCCGGCCGGACTGCGATCGTCTGCGGCGCCTCGTCCGGCATGGGTCTCGCGGTCGCGGAGGCTCTTGCTGCCGAGGGCGCGAACGTAGCGATGTTCGCCCGCCGGAGGGAGCTGGTCGAACGTGAGGCGGAGCGGATCGGCGCGCTCGCCGTCCAGGGCGATCTGACGGTCCCGCAGCATCTCGAGCGCCTCGTGCAGGCGACCGTGGGCGCGTTCGGAGGCGTCGACGTCCTCGTCCTGAACGGCGGCGGGCCGCCCGCAGGCACTGCCTCGTCGTTGACGGCGGAGGCGGTCGACGACGCCGTGGCGCTGCTGCTGACGTCCCACGTGACGCTCGTCGGACGCTGCCTCCCGCACCTCCGCGAGAGCGGTCGCGGCCGGATCGTCGCGATCGAGTCCTCGTCGGTGCGCGAGCCGCTCGCGAACCTCGCCCTCTCGAACGCAGTGCGGCCCGGCGTCGTCGGCTGGCTGAAGACGCTCGCCCGCGAGCTCGGCCCCGACGGCATCACGGTCAACACGATCGCTCCGGGCCGCATCGACACCGATCGCCTCCGGTCGCTCCACGGCGCCGGCGGCCCGCCCGAGTCGGAGCTCGAGCACGTCCCCGCGCGCCGACTCGGGACGCCCGCCGAGATCGCCGCAGTCGCCGCCTTCCTCGCCTCCGACGGCGCCGGCTACGTCACCGGAGCGGTGATCCCGGTCGACGGCGGGCTCACCCGCGGCCTGCTGTGAGACGATCGACCTCCCGCTGGCTCGCCCTGTCGGGCGCGGCGCTCCTTGCCGCAGTCGTGTTCCTCCTGGCGACGCTTCCGTCGAACGACTACCTCTTCGTCCCGAACGGCGCGCACCCGATCGCGGGGAAGGTCGCCGTTCAGGGGAAGGACCGCCCCGACGGGCCCGGCGGGATCTACTACGTCGACGTCACCGTGCGGAAGGTGCGCTGGCTCGAGCGGCTGCTGCCGTTCACGCGGCCGGACGGTGCGTCACTCGTGCCGCCGCAGGCAGTCACGGCACCGGGCGAGACTTTCAAGGAGCGCATCGCCGAGGCGCGCGCCGAGATGCAGCGGTCGAAGCAGATCGCCGCCGCCGTCGCGCTCGAGTCAGGCGGCCTCGACGTCGAGACGGCGCCCCGCGGCGTGCTCGTCGAGGCGGTCGCCGTCGACGTCCCGGCGGCAAAGGCGCTGGAGAGCGGCGACGTGATCGTCGCCGTCGACGGCCGGAAGGTGACGACGGTCGAGCAGCTGCTCCACGCGACAAAGGCTCTCCGACCGGGCGCGAAGGTCCGGCTTCGCCTGCGGCGCGACGCCGAGCTCGTCGAGCGCACCGTCCCGACGGTCGCCGCACCGGACGAGCCCAAGCGCGCGATCTTCGGGATCCGCGTCTCGCAGGACGCGAAGATCCAGCTGCCGCTCGACGTGGACATCGACCTGGGCAACGTCGGCGGTCCGTCGGCGGGCCTGCCCTTCGCGCTTCAGATCTACAAGGAGCTGGGTCACGACGTCGACCGTGGTCGCCGGGTGGCCGCCACGGGCGAGATCGAGCTGGACGGGAGCATCGAGCCGGTCGGCGGGATCAAGCAGAAGACCTACGGCGTCCGCTCGGCGGGAGCGGACGTGTTCCTCGTTCCGGCTGGGGAAAACGCGGCCACGGCACGGCGGTATGCAGGAGGCTTGCGCGTGATCCCTGTGGAGAGTTTTGAACAGGCGTTGCACGTCCTGCGAACACTTCCGCAGAAATAGGCTATTTGCAGGACTTTTGTCCGGAAGGGCGACAGCCGCAAAATGCGGAATTTTCGTCGCGCAGGGGGTTGCGAGCACGGCGCGCCGCGGCCACAATCCCGCTGTCCATCAGGGGATTTCGGGGCAGGCGAACAGAGGGGACATGAGCAAGCGAGCGGTCGCGACATGCGAGGACTGCTATTTCCGCCGCGAGGGGCTCTGCGCACTCCCGGGGAACACGCCGTGTCCGACGTTCCGCGCCGCGACCGTGAGCCTCGTGCCGCCCCCGCAGCCGCGCCTCGTGCTCCGCGCGCCGCTCCCCCAGGTCGCGCACGCCGCCGGCGCATAGGATCCGGCGCGTGAGCGACGCGCCCGGCCCCTCCTCCGGCGACTCCGGCGATTCCCGGCGCATCCCGTGGAGGCTGGTTCTCTGGGCCGCGATCGCGCTGTACGCGCTCCTCTTCCTGCTGCTGAACGACGACAAGCAGTCGGTCGACTTCGTCTTCTTCACCGTGGAGACGCGGCTCCCGTGGCTGATCCTGCTGAGCATGGCGCTCGGCGCCGCGCTCGCGGTGATGGGGCCGCGCTGGTGGCGCAGCCGCAAGCGGTAGCGCTCAGAGCAGCCCGGCGAGGATGCCGACGCCTTCGACGATCCGCTCTGGCGGCTCGTACGAGAACGCGAGCCGCGCGGAGCTCTCTCCGCCGTCGCCCGCGAAGAAGTCGGAGCCGCGGACGAACGTCACGCCTGCCTCCGTCGCGCGGCCGAGCAGCTCTCCGGCATCCACGTTCCCCGCGAAGTCGACCCAGAGGAAGTAGCCGCCCTCGGGTCGGCTCCACGTCGCACGGCCCGCAAGGCCCTCGTCGAGCGCCGAGAGCATCGCGTCGCGCTGGGCGCGAAGGATCCCACGGACACGCTCGAGGTTCGGCTCGAACGCCCCGCGCGCGAAGAGCTCGTGCACGATCGCCTCGGGCAGGAGCGGCGGCGAGATGTACGTGGATACGGCGCGATCGTCGAACGCGGAGCGGAGCGCGTCCGGGACGACGAACCAGCCGACCCGCAGGCCCGGCGCCACCGTCTTCGAGAACGACGACGTGAACGTGACCCGCTCGCCGCCCTCGAGGGCGTGCAACGCGGTGGGCACCCTGCCCTCGTAGCGGACGAGCCCGTACGGGTCGTCCTCGAGCACGTCCAGGTCGTACGAGGCGGCGAGCTCGGCGATCCGCCGCCGTCGGTCCTCGCCGAGGGTGCGGCCGCTCGGGTTCTGGAAGGTCGGGATCGTGTAGAGGAACGAGACGTCACCGCCTCGCCGGAGCTCGGACTCGAGCGCATCGGGATCGAGCCCCTCCTCGTCCATCGGGATCGCGACCACCTCGGCGCCCTGCCACCGCAGGAGCTTGAGCGGCCGGTCGTACGTCGGCCCCTCGACGAGCACGCGCCCGGGCCGGCGGGCGAGCTGCGCCGCCGAGTAGAAGACGAATCCCTGGAGCCCTCCGGTCGTCACGAAGACGCGCGCCGGGTCGACGCCGTGACGCTCGGCGAGGAGCTCGCGGAGCGGGCCGTACCCGCCTCCCGTGCCGTAGGAGAGGATCGTCGCCCCGTCGCGCTCGAGCACCGCGTGCGCGCAGTCCGAGATGAGCGCGGGGTCGAGGCAGGAGGGCGCAGGGGCGCCGCGCGCAAACGAGATCGGGGCCATGCCTCGAGCCTAGATGATCGATACCGGATAGACGTGTGCGTGGGGATGGCCGTGACCGAGCATGGTGCGAGGAGCGGTCACGGCGCATATCCGAAGATATGTGTCGTGGTCGATCGTCGCGCCAGGCGACGCGTCACGGCCACCAGCCACGCGTGCGGCTATCCGGTATCGATCATCTCGCGAGGGCGGCAACCGAGGCGGCTGCTACCGTTCTTCGTACGGTCGGCCACGGGGTCGGCCCGTGAGATCCGCTTCGTTCGACTCCTCCAGGGCTCGAAGGTCGTAGGTCTCGAGCCTGTTTCACCAAATCGAGGAGTTGTATGTCGCAGAACACGTTTGCCGCGCTCGGCGTGAGCACGGACTTGTCCGACGCGCTCGACGCGCGCGGTATCTCGAGCCCCTTCCAGATCCAGACGCGCGCGATCCCGCCCGCACTCGCCGGCACCGACCTGCTGGCGAAGTCCCCGACGGGCTCGGGCAAGACGCTCGCCTTCGCGATCCCGCTCATCGAGCGGGTTCCCCGCGACGACGCGCGGCCCGCCGCGCTCGTGCTCGTCCCGACCCGCGAGCTCGCGCTCCAGGTCACCGAGGCGATCGAGTTGCTCGCCGACGTCCGCGACCTCCGGGTCGCCACGGTGTACGGCGGCGTCGCGCTGCGGCCGCAGGCCAATCACGCGCGCGACGCGCACGTGATCGTCGCCACGCCCGGGCGCCTCCAGGACCTGATCGACCGGCGCCTCGTCACGCTCGACGCGGTCGAGATCCTCGTCCTCGACGAGGCCGACCGGATGCTCGACATGGGTTTCAAGCCGCAGGTCGACCGGATCGTGAAGCGGCTCCCGCGCGACCGGCAGACGATGTTCTTCTCCGCGACGCTCGACGGCGAGGTCGGCGAGCTCGCGAGCCTGTACACGCAGTCGGCGGTCCGCATCGAGGCGGAGCTCCCGAGCGAGCACGGGCCGGCGGAGATCGAGCACCGGTTCGTCCCGGTCACCGCCGACACCAAGGTTTCGACGCTCGTCGAGCTGCTCGAGGCAGACCGGGGCCTTGCCCTCGTCTTCGTGCGCACAAAGCGCGGCGCCGACCGGCTCGCGCGCAAGCTCGCGCAACAGGGCGTGAAGGCGGTCGCCATGCACGGCGACCTCACGCAGGGCCAGCGGCAGCGCGCGCTCCAGCGGTTCGATTCGGGCAGCGTGACGACCCTGATCGCGACGGACGTCGCCGCCCGCGGCCTCGACCTCGACGACGTCACCCACGTGATCAACTTCGACCCCCCCGAGGACGGCAAGGCGTACACGCATCGCGTCGGCCGCACGGGCAGGGCAGGACGGTCGGGGACGGGCGTCACGCTCGTTTTGCCCGAGCAGCAGGCCGACATGAGCCGCGTCGCGCGGCTGAACGGCCAGCACGAGACGTTCGCCTCGACCGGGATGAAGACCGCAGCACCGCGCCTCCTCTACTCCTCGCGCCGCCGCGGCGGGTGGGGCTCCGCGCGCACGCGCCGGCGGTAGCCGGGAGGAAGGCCCTAGTCGAAGTACGTGTCGTCGTGGGAGTACGGCGGGACGCACATGCAGAGCACGCGCGCGCCCGCCGGCCCGGCGACGAGCTCGTGCCGGGCGCCGGGGGGGATCACGACCGCGTCCCCGACCGTGACGTCGCGGGACTCGCCGTCGACCTCGAGGACGCCGGCTCCGGCGGTGACGAGGTAGATCTCCTCCGCTCGCGCGTGGTAGTGGCGCTGGGTCGCCTGGCCCGGCTCGAGCGACGCCTCGGCGAGCGACTGAGCCGGCGTGTGGTGCAGCTCGCGGATCGTCGAGCCGTCCTTCGTCGTGAACGGCTCGGCCGCGGAGAGTGATCGCAGCTCCACGGTGGGATCCTATGCCGCCGCCGTCGTGCGGCGAGACCACCGTCAGGCCGATTCGCGCGTCAGGAGCGCCTCGATCCGCTCGAGGCGGGCGACGAGCTCCTTGCGCTCCTCGGCGTCCTGCTCGTGCTGCTGGCGCTGGAGGCGCGAGACGAAGACCGACACGACGAGCGACGTCGTGATCGGGATCGCGCTCACGCCCGCGAGCATCAGGGCGGCAGCGACGAGTCGCCCGGCGGAGCTCGTCGGCACGACGTCGCCGTAGCCGACCGTCGTCACCGTCACGATTGCCCACCACAACGAGTCGCGGAATGTCCCGATCCCCGGATCGACGGCCCATTCGACGATCGCTGCGAGGACTGCAAGTGTGAGCGCGACGAAGGCGACCATCCGGACGGCCCGGATGATCGACAGCTTCTCGATCTTGCGTTGCAGGCGTTCCTCGAGCGACCGGCGCACGGAGAAGGAGTTCGCGCGGGGAGGCTTCACCCCTGCCGGATGGCTCGGTCAGCCGAGGATCTGTGACGCTTCGTCGATCGTCACCCACGCCCCCACGACCGTTCCGATCACCAGCGCCGCCGGCACCACGACTCTGCCCGCGGCCGCGAGACGCCCGGAGAGGCCCAAGCGCCGCGCGCCCAGGACGGCGACGGCCGCGGCTGCCGCGAGCACGAGCGCGATCGTGCCCATGACCGCTGCGATCGCGAGCACGGCGGGCCGCGGACGCGTCATGTCGTCGGCGAGCCAGACGCTCCACGAGGACCACCACGACGAGCGCCGCGAGCCCCGGTAGCGCCACGAACGCCGCCACCGCGAGCCACAGCGGGTCGAGCAGCGTGAAGTCGACGCCGTCCGCGCGGACGAACTGCGAGCCTCCGACCCCGGCGGCGAAGAGCGACCACAGCGCCGCCCGGGCCCCCGACGGAATCGTGTCGCGAACGACCGAGTAGAGGACGCCGTTCGCCGCGCCGGCGGCCGCCATCGCGCCCGCGAGCTGGAACGAGCCGCCTGCGGTGACGTGTCCGATCTCGAATCCGTCGTCCGACGTCACTCCGATGACGATCGGGTCGGACAGGACACGGAGTGCCAGCATGAGGAGCCGTCCGACGATGCCGCCGACGACCAGGCCCGCCAGCGCTCCCGCGGCCGTCCCGACGAGGACGGTTGTCGCCACGTCGCGCGCGTCGTCTCGAAGCGGCACGCGGCCCTCGGACGCCTCTGGCGCAATCGCCGTCACCGAGGTCGCGCGCGCCCGCCGTCGCCGTCAGATGGTGAGCTCGGCCGCGAGCTGAGCCGTCTCGGTCGGCGTGGTGCCGACCCGGATCCCGCGCTCCTCGAGCGCCTTCTTCTTCGCCGACGCCGTCCCGGAGGAGCCGGAGATGATCGCGCCGGCGTGTCCCATCGTCTTCCCGGGCGGCGCGGTGAAGCCCGCGATGTAGGCGACGACCGGCTTCGTCATCTCGGTCTCGATGAAGTCGGCCGCCTTCTCCTCTTCGTCGCCGCCGATCTCGCCGACCATCACGACGTACTTCGTCCCCTGGTCCGCCTCGAACAGCTCGAGGATGTCGATGAACGACGACCCGACCACCGGGTCGCCGCCGATCCCGACGATCGTGGAGTTGCCGAGGCCCATCTGCGTCAGCTCGTGGCCGATCTGGTAGGTGAGCGTGCCCGAGCGCGAGACGAGGCCGATGTCGCCCGGCCGGAAGATCTCGGCCGGGATGATCCCGACGTTCGCCTTGCCCGGCGAGAGCGCTCCCGGGCAGTTCGGCCCGAGGAGCCGGACGCCCCTGGAGCGGATGTAGGCGTGGATACGCAGCATCTCGTGCGCGGGGACGCCCTCGGTGATCGTGATCACCGTGTGAACACCCGCTTCGACGGCCTCGTAGATCGCGTCCGCCGCAAAGGGCGCCGGGACGAAGACCATCGACGTGTTCGCGCCGTGCTCCCGAACGGCATCGGCGACGGTGTCGAGGACGGGCACGCCCTCGACGTCCTGGCCACCCTTCCCGGGCGTGACGCCCGCGACGAGCTTCGTGCCGTAGCCGCGGTTGCGCAGGCCGTGGAAGCGCCCCTCGGAGCCGGTCAGGCCCTGGACGACGAGCCGCGTGTCGTTGTCGACGAGGATCGCCATCAGGCTCCCTTCCGGGCCCGGATCGCGAGCTTGTCGAGCGTCAGCCGACCGTCGGCGACGCGGTCTCCGAGCAGTGCCTCGACGCGCGCGGCCTCGACGCCCTCGCACCCCGTTCGTGCGAGCCACGCCGCGAAGTCGAACGAGTGCGCGAGGATCTCGACCTCCTGGAGGGTGAGCGCCGCCTCGTCGAGGAACCCGCGCCACTCGGCCTCGGTGTAGTTGCGGATGTGCGAGGGGTCGCGAAGGCTCTCCGCCTCCTCGACCCGGTCGCCCATGAACACGGTGTCGACGACGAGCACGCGGTCGTTGCTCACGCGCCCCATCTCGCGCACGGCCGCGGCGGGGTCGGCGAAGTGGTGCGCCGCCGTGCGGCAGGCGACGACGTCGAACGCACCCTCCGCGAACGGAAGCGACTCGGCCCGGCAGATCACGTCGGGATGCATGCCCGGCGCCGGGTCGCACGTCACGACCTCGAGCCCCGCCTCGCGGAGCCGGCGGGCGACGTGGCCTCCTCCGGTCGCCACGTCGAGCGCCGTCCGCGCGCCGGCCGACCACGCGACCAGCCGGTCGAGATCGACCCCCTCGCGATGCGCGTCGGAGTCGACGTACCCGCGGGCGCGCTCGCTCCAGTCGACCGACGTCATGCCGCGAGCTCCACCGCGAGCTTCGCCGCGTCCAGCATCGTCGGCGAGACCCGCAGGTTCACGGGCGCGGCCTCTGCGAGGATCCTGCGACCCTCCTCCGCGTTCGTCCCGTCGAGCCGCACGACGATCGGCAGGTCGAGCGACATCTCGCCGAGCGCCTGCAGGATCCCGCGCGCGACCTCGTCGCAGCGCGTGATGCCGCCGAAGATGTTGAAGAAGATCGCCTTCACCTGGGGGTCCTGCGTGATCACCGACAGCGCGTCGACGACGCCCTGTGCGTCGCCGCCGCCGCCGAGATCGCAGAAGTTCGCGGGCCGCCCGCCCGCGAAGGTGACGACGTCGACGGTCGACATCGTCAGCCCGGCACCGTTCCCGAGCACCCCGACCTCGCCGTCGAGCTTGACGTACGTGACGTGCTTCTCGCGCGCCAGCGCCTCGAGCGGGTCGGCAGCCTCGCGGTCGCGCATCTCGGCGACGTCGGGGTGCCGGAAAAGGGCGTTGTCGTCGACCGTGAACTTCGAGTCGAGCGCCTTCACCTCCCCGTCGGGGGTGACGATCAGCGGGTTGATCTCGCAGAGCATCGCGTCGAAGCCGACGAATGCCTCGTGGAGCTTCCCGACGATCGCGGCGATCTGCTTCTGCTCGGACGGGTCCGTGACACCCCCGCCGTACACGAGCCGGCGAGCCTGCCACGGATGAAAGCCCTCGAGCGGGTCGATTCGTAGCTGGACGAGCGCCTCGGGGCTCTCGTCCGCGACCTGCTCGATCTCCACGCCGCCCTGCGTCGTGAACATGTAGAGGGCCTGCTTGGCGCTCCGGTCGAACGTCAGCGAGAGGTAGTACTCCTTCGCGATCTCCGAGGCCGACTCGATCCAGAGCTTGCGGACGACATGTCCGCGGATGTCGAGGCCGAGGATCTCCTTCGCGCGCTCCTCCGCCTCGTGAGCGTTGGCGGCGAGCTTGATCCCGCCTGCCTTGCCGCGCCCGCCCGTGAGCACCTGTGCCTTGACGACGACCGGCCCACCGAGCACCTCGGCCGCTTGGCGCGCCTCGCCGGGGGTGGTCGCGAGCCGCCCGCCGGAGACCGGGATCCCGACCCGCCGGAAGAGCTCCTTGCCCTGGTACTCGTAGAGATCCACGCCGCGCGGGAGGCTATCGAAGAACCCCCGCGCGACGGACCGCCACCCCGCGTGGGGCCAGGGCGGCGTGTGCGAGCATGGCGACGTGCAGCGCCCCGTCGCCGTCCTGGTCGCGCTCGGCACCGTTCTCCTCGCGGCGGGGTGCAGCTCCGGCGGGCCGCCTCCGGTCATTCCCAGCGCCGCCCCGCCCCAGGCGGTGGAGCTGGCGTGGGACGAGCGCTCGCCCACGACCGGACCCGCGCTCGTCTTTCGCGTGCGGCGCTTCGCGGTGACGGACGACGGCTGGGAGTCGGACGTCGAGATCGAGAACCGGACAGGCATCCCATGGAGCCTCGGCGAGAACCCGATCGCCGTCGAGCAGTCGTTCGGGATCATGCTCTTCGCGACGGGGGACATGGGCGAGCTCGAGCAGCGCAACCGGAACGCCGAGCTGCCAGGGCTCCGCGCCGCCCGGCGATTCGTCCCGGAGCTGCCCGCCCGGCTGGGGCTCGGTGCGAGCTGGCGAGGGACGATCTCCGCACCGGGAACGCTCGCCTCCGGTCGCTGGGTCCGCGTCGTCTTCGGCCCCCTGGTCGCGGTCGGCGACCCGCCGGACGGTATGCCGAGCCAGTTCACCTGGATCACGGACCACGCGCACCGGCTGCGTGCGCGGCCCTGACGTCAGGGGGCCATGATCGTCAGCTCGGAGAACGCGCGCCGGTAGAAGCCCCGGTCGCGGGTCAGCAGGCGATCGGCGCGACGGAGCGCGTGCGCGGCGACGAGGAAGTCCGACACGATCCGCTGTCGCGATCCGCCCCGTCTGCGATAGGCGCGCCACGAAAGACCGGCGAACGCCGCCGCCATGTCGTCGAGCGGGTCGAAGCCGAGCCCGATGCGGTCGAACGCCTCGGTGGCCGCGGACGCCGACGGAAACCACGCCGCCGTCTCTGCCCACACGACCTCGCACGCGAGGATCGCGCCCTCTTGGCGCGCCCGGGCGAGCGCGGCTGCGGACCGCTGGCCGTGCGCGCGATCGGCCGTGAAGACGTCGAGCAGCACGCTCGTGTCGACGGCCGTGATCACTCCTCGGAGGCGCCTCGCAGCTCGTCGACGAGGTCGTCGACCGGACGGTCGACGTCGAGGATGCCGTACACGGACGCGATCACGTCCTCCCCGCTCGCCTTGGACGCGATCAGCGTGCCGGCTTCCTCTCGGAACTCGAGCACGGCGCCGGGTGCGATTCCGAGCCGGTCACGCAATGGCTTGGGAATCGTGACCTGCCCCTTCTCGGAGACGACGGCCTTCATACCTACAGAGTAGGAATTCCTACCGTCTTGGTCAAGCGACGCGTGCGTTACGCCGGCGGCGCAGGCGCGACGACGTCGGCCAGGAGCCGCTCGAGCGCCGGGTCGATGCCGAGTGCGTCCGCGAACGCCCGGTACTCGCCGGCGAGCCGATCGCGGTCGCGGGCCGGGCGTGACGTGCGGGTCGCGCGAAGGAGGACGTTCTTCGGCGTGTGCTCCAGCGGGACGAACTCGACCACCTGGACGTCGTACCCGGCCAGCTCGAGCAGCCGGGCGCGGGCCGCGTCGGTCACCTCCGCCGCGAACCGCTCGCGCAGCGTGCCGTGGCGCAGGAGCGGCCGGAGCGTCTCGTTCGAGAGCTGGCCGAGGAGCTCGTGCTGGCAGCAGGGCACGGAGAGGATCACCTCGGCGCCGGCCCGCACCGCGCGGTCGAGCGCGACGTCGGTTGCCGTGTCGCACGCGTGCAGGCTGACCACGAGGTCGACGTCGGCGAGGTCGGCCTCGGCGATGTCGCCGAGCTCGAAGCGCAGCCCGCCGGCGTCGAGGCGACGGGCAAGCTCCTCGCACTCCGCGACGACGTCCGGCTTCAGGTCGAGCCCGAGCACGTCCACCTCGCGCCCGTGCACGCGGGTCAGCAGGTCGTGCAGGGCGAACGTGAGGTACGCGCGTCCCGAGCCGAAGTCGACGACCCGCAGGCGGCCCTCCGGGAGGCTCGGGACGACGTCCTCGACGAGCTCGACGAACCGGTTCACTTGACGGAACTTCGCCCTGCGCGGAGCGCGCACGCGGCCGTCCGGCGTCTGCACTCCGAGGGCGACGAGGTACGGGACGGGCTCGCCCTCGGGCAGCAGGTGCCGCTTGGCGCGATCATGGGTCGCGGGGGCGGCCGTGCGGGTCGGCGGCTTGCGCAGGATGCGGGGCTCGCCGCGCCCGGCGAGCACCTGCCAGTCGGCGTCCGGCTCGTGGAGGAGCGCCTGCCGGTAGTCGGCCCCGATCGCCGTGGAGAGCAGGCGCGTGAGCGTCGGCGAGTCGAGGTTCTCGTCCGTCGTCCGCGTCGGGTAGTGGCGCCGCACCCGCCACCGCGGCCCGGCCCGGAGCTGGACGGGCTCGACGGTGATCCGCCGCGGCCCGTCCGGCTCGGGCGCACGGGGGCGGCTCAGCGTGGCGCCGGTGAGCACGGCCTCGCCGACGAGACGCCCGACGAGGTCGGTGAGCGTCACTCCGCGCCCGGCTCTGCGACCACGCAGAGAAGCTGGCCGCTCGTCACCCCCGCCCCCGCGGTGACGGCGAGGTCGCGCACGATGCCGCCGCGCGGCGCGACGATCTCGTTCTCCATCTTCATCGCCTCGACGACGAGCAGCAGCTCGCCTGCGTCGACGGCATCGCCGTCGGCGACCGCGACCTCGAGCACGGTGCCCTGCATGGGGCTCACAACGGCGCCGTTCCGGGCCGCGCCGCCCGTGTGACCGTGGCGCTCGCGCCGCCGCCGCGCCAGCCCTGCCCAGGGCGGCTCCGTGACGTGGAGCCGCACGTCGTAGGCGCGCCCGCCGACCTCCACGCCGACCAGCCGCGGGACGGTCGGGATGGATCCGTCCGACCGACCTGTCAGGCTTGTTGTCTCATGAGAGAACTGATCCTCCAGCTCTTGCGCGCGTGCCGCCAGCTCCTGGGACTCGACGACGCCCTTGCACGTCGCGCCCGCGCGGAAGCACGGGTGCTCGAGCAACGCGCGGTGAAAGCCGAGCAGCGTCGGCGTCCCCTCGATCCTGAACTCGGCGAGCGCCCTCTGCATGCGCGCGATGGCGCGGTCGCGGTCGACGTCGTGAACGATCAGCTTTGCGATCATCGGGTCGTAGAGCCCGCTGACCTCGTCCCCCGCCTCGACCCCCGAGTCGACCCGGACCCCCGGCCCCGCGGGCTCGCGATACGCCGTGATCCTGCCGGGGGCAGGAAGGAAGCTCTTGGTCACGTCTTCCGCGTTGATCCGGCACTCGATCGCGTGGCCGCGAAGAACAACGTCCTCCTGCCTGAGCGAGAGCGGCTCTCCGGCGGCGATTAGGACCTGCTCGCGCACCAGGTCGAGCCCGGTGACGGCCTCGGTGATCGTGTGCTCGACCTGGATGCGCGTGTTCATCTCCATGAAGAAATACTCGCCCTCGGGTGTCAGGAGACCCTCGACCGTTCCCGCGGAGCGGTAGCCCGCGGCGCGGGCGGCGTCGACCGCGATCCGCCCGATCCGAGAACGGAGCGCGTCGTCGACGGCGGGCGAGGGCGTCTCCTCGACGAGCTTCTGGTGGCGGCGCTGGATCGTGCAGTCCCGCTCGCCGAGGTGGATCACGTTGCCGTGCGCGTCGGCGAGGACCTGCACCTCGACGTGCCGGGGATCCTCGAGGTAGCGCTCGACGTAGACCGCGGGATCGGCGAAGTACTTCTCGCCCTGGCGGGTCGCCGCCTCGAACGCGCGCTCGGCCTCGTCGGGCCGGCGGACGATCTCCATGCCCTTCCCGCCGCCTCCCGCCGCGGCCTTGATGATGAGCGGGTATCCGACCTCGGCGCCGAGGTCGACGACCTCGCTCGCGACTCGCAGCGGATCGACGGAGCCGGGGACGATCGGCACTCCTGCGTCGCGCATCACCTGGCGCGCCGCGGTCTTCGTGCCCATCAGCTCGATCGCGGCCGCCGGCGGCCCGATCCACGTCAGCCCCGCCTCCTCGACCATGCGCGCGAAGGCGGCGTTCTCGGCGAGGAACCCGTAGCCCGGGTGGATCGCCTCCGCGCCCGCACGCAGAGCGGTCTCGACGAGCACGTCTCCGCGGAGGTAGCTCTCGGCCGCGGGTCCGGGGCCGACGAGATAGGCCTCGTCGGCCGCCCGAACGTGCGCCCGCCCCCGGTCGGCCTCCGAGTAGACGGCGACGCAGCCGACCCCGAGCTCGCGCAGCGTCCGGAAGACCCGGATCGCGATCTCTCCGCGGTTGGCGACGAGCACCTTCGAGAACGGCGGCATACGGCGCGTATTCTCCCCGAACCGTGACCCTGCCCGACCAGTTGACGCTCGCGCGGGCGCTCGCGGTTCCCGTCGTGATCGTCCTCTTCGCCTGGGACTTCCCGAATCACCTGTACTGGGCGACCGGGGTGTTCGTCGTCGCGATGGCGACGGACCAGGTCGACGGGTGGCTCGCCCGACGCCGGAACCAGACGTCCGCGTTCGGCTCGCTGCTCGACCCGATCGCGGACAAGGTGCTCGTCCTCGCCGCGCTCGTGATGCTCGTTGCGGAGGGTGTCGCCCCTGCGTGGATGATCGCGGCGATCGTCGCGCGGGAGATCGCGGTCTCGGGGCTCCGCCTCGCCGCGATCGAGCGCGGCGTCGTCATTGGGGCACGCGACCTCGGCAAGCTGAAGACGTGGGCGCAGACCGTCGCGGCGACCCTGGCCGGGCTCCAGGCGGCGGGCGCGTGGGACGCCGGCGTCGCGTGGTGGGCGCTCCTCGTCGCGACCGTGCTGACCTGGGTCTCGGGGCTCGACTACGCCCGGGTGGCACCGCGCGTGCTGCGCGGCCAGCGGACGGCGTCGTAGGCCGACCGTCGCGGCAGGCCCGATGGCGCGCGTCCGATCGCCTCGTCGAGCCCCGCGCGCCACCAGGGCGAAGACGTCTCGGCCGCGTCCAGCGCCGCCGAGGTCACAGCACGGCCGACGGCCACCTGCTCCGTCGCGCCCGCCTCGGGGACGAGCTCGATTCCCACGTGGTGACACTATCCGCGCTCAGAGCGGGAGGAGCCTCGCGGCCGTCGCCTTGAACGAGGCCACGACGACATCGCCCTCGTGGAGCTCCAGGCGAGCCGCAGAGCCAGCGGTTACCTCCGCGGCGAGTGGCCCAACGCGCAACCGGACGCGGTTCCCGAGCTCGACGAGCGAGACGATCGGCGCGCGCACGTGGTTCACCGCCGTGTCGACCGGGGTCTCGCGGGCGATGGAGACCTCCCACGGGTAGATGCTGAGCGCAACCCGTCCTGCGCCGGGATCGGTCGACCACGCCGTGATCCCCGCATCGAGGCTCACCTCGGTGAGGCCGTCGCGCCCTGCGGCGGCCGTCCCGGGTAGCAGCGTCGCGCCGGTGAACCCCGCGACGAACGGGCTCGCCGGGGCGGCGACGAGCCGGGACGGCGTGTCCACCTGGAGGATCCGGCCGTCGACGATCACGCCGACGTCGTCCGCGAGCGCCGCGGCGTCCTCGAAGTCGTGCGTCACGAGCACCGTGGGAATCGCGACCCCCGCGAGGATCTCGTGCAGCTCCGACCGGACGGCCGCTCGTGTGTGCGCGTCGAGCGCCGCGAGCGGCTCGTCGAGCAGCAGCACGGCCGGGTTCCGGGCAAGAGCACGGGCGAGCGCGACACGCTGGCTCTCGCCTCCCGACAGATCGGTGACCCGTGCTCGCCCGAGGTGCGCGATCCGGAAGCGCTCGAGCAGCTCGTGGACGTCGGCGCCGTCCGCCGCGCCGAAGCGCACGTTCCCGGTCACGTCGAGGTGCGGGAAGAGCGCGTACTCCTGGAACAGGTAGCCGACCCGCCGCCGTTCGGGCGCGACGTTGATGCGCCGGCTCGTGTCGAGCCACGTCTCCCCCGCGACGAGGAGCCTGCCCTCGTCGGGCGTCAGCAATCCGGCGATCGTGCGGAGCACCGTCGTCTTCCCCGCTCCCGACGGGCCGACGAGGGCAAACGTCGCCCCCTCGCCGACGCTCAGCTCGACAGCGGCGACGAAGCTACGGAGGGTATGCGTGAGCTCGAGGTCGAGCGCCATCGGGTCACCAGCTTGACGGACAGCAGCGTCGCGGCGCTCGTGGCGACCAGCACGGCGCTGATCGCGAGAGCGACGTCGAAATCGAGGTCGAACTGCTCGTAGATCGCGAGCGAGAGCGTCTGCGTGACGCCCTGGAGCGACCCGGCGAACATGATCGTCGCCCCGAACTCGCCGAGCCCGCGGGCGAATGCGAGCGCCGCGCCTGCGCCGAGGCCGCCGGCCGCGAGCGGGAGCGCGACGCGGAAGAAGACGCGCCCCGGTCCGGCACCGAGCGTGCGCGCGGCAGCTGGAAGCGTCGGGTCGAGCGCCTCGAAGGCAGAGACCGCCGTCCTGACGTAGAACGGGCTCGCGACGAAGGTGACGGCGAGAACGACGGCGAGCTTGTTGAAGGCGACGTCGATCCCGAGCGCCTCGAAGGTGCCTCCGAGAAGGCCCAGGCGTCCGAAGGCCGCGAGGAGTCCGATCCCGGCCACGGCCGGGGGCAGCACGAGCGGCAACTCGATCAGCGTGACGACCGCGTCCCGGAGGCGCGAGCGCCGGGTCGCAGCCCAGTAGGCCGTCGGCGTGCCGAACAGGACGATCAGCGCGAGCGCGATCAGGTTCGTCTCGAAGGTGACGACGAGCGCGTCCCTCGCGACGTCGCTCTGCAGGGCCGAGACGAGCTCGCCCGGAGGAACGCGCAGGAAGATCGCGAGGATCGGCAGCAGCAGGAAGCCCAGTGCGAGCGCCGTCGCGAGGACGAGCACGCCGCGGAAGAGCTGGGTTACGACGACGCCTTCGGAAGCGGGAGGAAGCCGGCGCCGAGCAGTGCTCTCTGGCCCTTCGCCGACAGCACCATCCTGACCCACGCCTGCGCCGCCGCCTTGTTCTGCGATTTCGACACGACGGCGATCTCGTAGCGCACGCGGGGCTGCGCCCACGCCGGGATCCGGATCACGTCGACCTGGTCGCTGACCGGGCGCGCGTCGGTGACGTAGACGAAGCCGGCGTCGGCCTGCCCGAGCGCGACCTTCCCGGTCACCGCCTTGACGTCCGACTCGCGGCTGACCACTTTGCTCAGCACGCCGGAGAGCCCTATCTTGCGGAGCACGGTGAGCGTGTAGCCGCCCACCGGCACGGCCGGTGCGGCGACGACGAGCTTGACCGGCTTGCTGCGCAGGTCGTAGATCGACTTGATGCCGGCCGGGTTCGACTTCGGGACGATCAGCGCCAGGCGGTTCGCGGTGAACGTCACGGGCTTGTCGACGAGGCCCGCCTTGAAGAGTCGCTGCGTGTTGAGCGGCGCGGCGGAGGCGAAGACGTCCGCAGGCGCCCCGTTCCGGATCTGGGTCTCGAGCGCGTTCGAGCCGGCGAAGCTGTAGTTCTGCGCCGAATCGAGCGCCTTGAACACCTCGGTGAGAGAGGCGGCGGCGTAGATCGTCAGCGGCGGCGTCGCGGTCGAGCGCGCGCCGGCGCCACCCGCGACCAACGCTGCGACGAGGAGCCCTGCGACGAGCGCGATGACGCGATGGCTCGGGTATCTCATGCGTCGTGTCTCCTAACCGAGATACGTCTCGAGTGCAGCGCTGGCCGTCTCGAGGTCGAGGGCGGGCGGGAATGGCTCGACGCGCTCGCGGAGCGAGCCGACGAGCGCGCCGATCTGCTGTCCGAGGCTCGCGACGAGGCTCGCGTAGAGGACGCGGTACGAGGGCTCCGAGACCGCCGTGGCGGCGCTCTGGTAGGCGCCGAGC
The DNA here is from genome assembly GCA_963845965.1 of uncultured Actinomycetes bacterium. GTDB lineage: Bacteria > Actinomycetota > Thermoleophilia > Gaiellales > Gaiellaceae > Gaiella. Next base: position 43,839 of record CAWJUF010000026.1, read on the forward strand.
GTCGGCCGAAGGACGTCGATGCCCGTCTTCCGCGTGGCGGCAGCGCTCTCGAACGCCTTCGCCGGCCACTCGAAGGCGAAGTCGTCATTCGCCGCGGGCGTGTCCCCGGCGCCCGCGATGAGGTCGGAGATGGCGCGTGCGTGTGCCAGGGACGCCGACCGGCAGCTTCGGAGCGTGCGGCGTGCTTCGGCTCCGAGCTTGTCCGCCTCGAGCGCGCGCGCGTAGTAGGCGGCGGCCAGATACGCAGCCGCGAGCCCGAAGTTCGCGTACGCGAGCTCGTCGTCGGTCGCGGCCTCCGCGGGCCGGACGGGGAAGGTCGCGAGGGCAACACCACCGGCAGCTGCGGTGAGCAGGCGACGACGGCTGAAGATGCGTGTCACCGCTCCACCATCACGCTGGTCGACTTCACGACACCGGCGGCGCTCATCCCGGGATGCAGCCCGAGCTCCTCGACCGACTCCCGCGTCACGATCGCCACCACGCGCGCGGGCTCGGTGACGTCGATCTCGACGCGGGCGAGCAGCCCGTCCGTCTCCACGGAGCGCACGACGCCCCGGAACCGGTTGCGCGCGGTCAATCCCTCCGGGCCGTCGTCGGCGCGGAGCCGCTCGACCTCGGCGGCGGGAACGACACGGCGGTTCGCGGAGTCGCGCTCGACGCGGATCTTCCCTTCACGATCCCAGCGACGGAGCGTGTCGAGGCTGATCCCGAGCGCACGCGACGCCTGTGCGGCCGTGAGCGTCTTCCTAGGCATTGCCTATTTACTACCACACGCATTCGCGCCCAGATGAGACGAGGGGTGTCAGACACCGATTTCTGTCAAGCGCAGACCGTGTCAGTTGTGCGCCAACTCGTCCACAGCCTGGAAGCCGCATGGCTGGGCGGCGCACAGCCCGATCAGCTCCGGATCTCAGACGCACGCGACAATCCGATCGACGTTGCGGCGGTCGAGCGTGCTCCGCGGGTGTGGAGAAACCGGCACAGAGTCGCCACGAATTGCTCTTGACAGAAACAGTGTCTGACACTGATCGCCCGTCCAGCACGAACGAACGGCAGCGTGCCATTCAGATCGGCTTCGTGATCCAGCTCTCGGCGCGGTCGCCGAGGGCGGCTACGGCGCTCGCGGCCTTGCGCCCGTCGGCGAACAGGCCGTAGACCACCGGGCCGGCACCCGTGACGTCCGCCCGCAGCGCACCCAGAGCGCGAAGCTCCGCGGTGAACGGCGAGGACGCGAGGTCGTTCGGGGGTAGGTGCGCGAGATCCGCGGTCTGCTCGACGCGTTCGAGCGCGCGGAGCAAGGCTGCACGCCGGCCGTCGAACCCGACGTCGCCGCGGCGCGCGTCGAACGCCGCGTAGACGTCGGCCGTCGACGACTTGACCGCTCCGTGCGGCAGCGCCAGGACGATGGCATGGTCGCGAGGAAGCCGGATCGGGCGGAGCGCCGTCCCGTCGCCTGTCGCGAGCTGCGCGCCCTCGCCGAGGAAGAAGGGCACGTCCGCGCCCAGCGACGCGGCGAGCTGCCGGAGGACGTCGGCCCCGAGCGGCCGCTCGAGCAACCCGTTCGCGAGGGTGAGCGTGGTCGCGGCATCGCTCGACCCTCCCCCGAGGCCGGCCGCGACAGGCACTCGCTTCTCGATGCGCGCCTCGAAACGAACCTCTCCGTCGACGGTGCGAGTCACGGCCTCCAGCGCCGCGTGGACGAGCGTGTCGTCGGGAAAGCCCGTGACACGGGTGGCCGGCGCCGGCCGCACCGCCACCGTGTCGGCGAGGGACAGCCGCTCGATGACCGTGACGACCTCGTGCTTGCCGTCGTCACGCAGCGGGCCGACGACGAGCGCGAGGTTGAGCTTCGCCGGGGCCGGAGCCTCTCGCCAGCCGCTCACGCGTCGAGAGCCTCCGTGAGGCGGACGAACTCCTCGGGCTCGAGTGCCTCGGCGCGCGCGTCCGGCCGGCGTCCGATCGCCTCGAGCGCGGCCACTGCCTCCGCGCGCGTCGCGAGCCCGGCGAGCGCGAGCGCGTTCGCGAGCGTCTTGCGCCGATGCCCGAACGCGCCTGCGACGACCCGACGCACGCGCTCGGCATTCGGCGGGGGCGCGATCCGCTCGAACGCGACGAGGGCGGAGTCGACATTGGGCGGTGGGCGGAACACCGTCCTCGAGACCGGGTGGAAGCCGGTGCGCCGGGCGTGCAGCCGAACGAGCACCGAGACGGCGCCGTACGCCTTCGTCCCCGGCTCCGCGAAGAACCTGTCGGCGACCTCGCGTTGCACCATCACGCACCAATAGCGAAGCGTGGGCACGCCGACGAGCGTCTCCGCCACGAGCGGCGTCGCGACATTGTACGGGAGGTTCGCGACGAGCTTCGACGGCCGTGGGTCGAGCGCCGTGAGGTCGAGCGTGAGCGCGTCCGCGAAGACCAGCTCGACGTTGGCACGGCCGTCGAGCGCCTCGTCCAGCGGTGCCCCCAGGTGGCGGTCGAGCTCGATCGCGTGCACGTGCCGCACCCGGTCGGCGAGGAACGTCGTGAGCACGCCGAGCCCGGGACCGATCTCGAGTACGACGTCGTCAGGCGCGAGCCGTGCGAGGCGCTCGATCACGCCGAGCACGTTGCGGTCGGCGAGGAAGTGCTGGCCGAGCGCCTTCTTCGGGGTGACAGGGCTCACGCTCGACCGAGGCCGAACGCACGGTCGGCGTTCTCGTCGACCCGTCGCTCGAGCTCGGAGGCAGTCTCGCCGCGCTCGGCGGCGAGGACGGCGAGCGTGTGGATCACGTTGGCGGGCTCGTTGCGGCGACCGCGGACGGGCTGGGGGGCGAGGTACGGGCTGTCCGTCTCCGCGAGGATCCGGTCGGCCGGGATCCGGGCGGCGCCCGCGCGGAGCGCATCGGCCTTCGGGTACGTCACGTTCCCGGCGAACGAGACGTAGTACCCACGCTCCAGGGCCGGCTCGAGCAGCTCGGGCTCCGAGAAGCAGTGCAGGACGACCGTCCCGGGGAACGACGCAAGGGCCGTCGCGGTCTCGGCGCTCGCAGCACGGCTGTGGATCACGACCGGCAGCCGAAGCTCGTCTGCGAGTGCGAGGTGGTGGTCGAAGAGCGCGCGCTGCTCCCGCAGCGTGTCGGCGCCGTGGTGCCCGTCGAGCCCGGTCTCGCCGACCGCGACGACGTGAGGCCGGGTGAGGAGCTCGCGGAGCTCGGGGATCCGCTCCGCCTCGGGGGTCGCGGCCCGGTGCGGGTCGATCCCGAGCGCGGCCGCCACGCCGTCGTACGCACCGGCGATCGCGAGCGCGCTCAGACAGGAGTCGATTCCCGTCCCGATCGTGACGATGCGAGTCACTCCGGCGGTCCGGGCGCGTGCGAGCAGCTCGTCCGGGTCTGCGTCGCACGCGTCGAGGTGCGCGTGCGTGTCGATCACGCGGCCGGCGCCGGCTCGTCGATGCGCGGGAAGAGCGGCTCCGCGGCCTCGAGACCCTCGACCGCGCGCGCGCGGCCGTACGCGACCTCGGACCAGTCGACCGTGGTCGGCTGGCCGAGTGCCTCGAGGATCCGCTCGGAGGTCTCGGGGAGGTACGAGGCGAGCGCGACCGCAACCGCTCGGAGCCCCTCGACGAGGTCGTACAGCACCCGGTCGAGCTCGTCCGCCCGCACCTCGTCCTTCGCGAGCTGCCACGGCGCGGTGGTCTCGACGTGCCGGTTGAGCCCGCGCACGACCTCCCAGATCCGCTCGAGCGCACCCGTCAGGTCGAACGCGTCGAGGCGCGCCGCGACGTCCGCGCCGAGCGGCTCGAGGATCGCCGCGACCTCGGACCCGGGAGACGGCACCGCGTGGAGCTTGCCATCCCGATACCGCGCGACCATCGCGGTCGTCCGCGAGAGCAGGTTGCCGAGGTCGTTCCCGAGCTCCCGCTCGTAGCGCTCGCGCACCCCGGCCACCGACGCCGTGCCGTCCTGCCCAAACGAGACCGAGCGTGCGCACCAGAAGCGGACCGGGTCGGCCCCGTAGACGTCCACGAGATCCAGCGGGTCGACGACGTTCCCGAGCGACTTCGAGATCTTGCGGTCGTCGAGCAGCAGGTACCCGTGGACGAAGAGCTGGCGCGGCACCTCGTACCCCGCGGCCAGCAGCATCGCCGGCCAGTAGACGCAGTGGAAGCGCAGGATGTCCTTTGCGAGCAGGTGCCGGACGCCCGGCCAATAGCGCGGGATCAGGTTCTCGCCGGGCCGCGCGTACGTGAGCGCGCTCAGGTAGTTGACGAGCGCGTCCGCCCAGACGTACGCCACCTGCTCGGTGTCCCACGGGATCGGGATGCCCCAGGAGAGGCCCTCGCGGCTGATCGAGAAGTCCTGGAGCCCGCCCGCGACGAAGGACCGTGCCTCGTTCGCCCGAAACGCGGGCAGCACGAAATCGGAACGCTCGTCGTAGAGCTCGAGCAGCTGCTCCTGATAGGCCGAGAGCCGGAAGAACCAATTCCGCTCCTCGATCCACTCCGGCGCGATGTCGTGCTCCGGGCACTTGCCGTCGACGAGCTCGTCCTCCGTCTTGAAGGCCTCGCACCCGACGCAGTAGAGCCCCGCGTAGACGTCCTGGTAGATGTCGTCGCGACCGTTGTCCCGGATCCGCGTCAGAAACTCCTGGACGAAACGCTTGTGCCCGTCGTCGCTCGTGCGGATGAAGAAGTCGCGGCGTGACGCCGAGGCGGGCGGGGAGCGCCCGCCACGCCTCGACGATCCGGTCGGCGTACTCCTGAGGGCCGAGGCCCTGCTCCTCGGCCACGCGCGCCACCTTCGACGCATGCTCGTCGACGCCGGTGAGAAGGAACGTGTCACGGCCGCGCTGCCGTTGATGGCGTGCGAACACGTCCGCCGCCACGGTCGTGTAGGCGTGACCGATGTGCGGCGTGGCGTTGACGTAGTAGATCGGCGTGGTGACGTAGTACGGCTCCATCCCCGCCGATTCTACGGGCGGCTTTCCCCGCAGCCGCCGCCGCGAGCAGCAGGAGCAAGGCGGCCGCGACGAGGACGCCCAGTCGAGTGCCGTCACGAACGGGCGGGGTCGTCGCGGCGAACCTCCGCGCGTGCGTCCCCGACCGCGGCGGGACGGACCACCCACGGGTGGCCGCCGTCGGTGCCACGCTCTCCGCAGTCGGACGCTCGGCCCGATCCGATGCGACCCCTGTGCTCGGCCCGGCTGCGTCCGCGGCCCGCGTCGTGTGGACGAGGGGCCGAGGTGCCGCTCGTGCCGCATCGGGGTCCTCCCCGGCCGCCGCCCGCGGTCGGGGCTCCGCAGCCGCGACCGTGGCCTCGGCGGGCCGTTCGGCTGCACGTTTCGCCGACGACGTCTCGACGGCACGTGCAGTGTGGTCGGCGCGAGGCGCCGTCGTCCGAGCCGCCGTGGGCGATGCGCTCGGCCGCGCGTCGACCCGGAACGGAGCGCGTGTTCCTTCCGCGGGGCTCACGCCGGTCCCCGCGCCTGCAGACGTCGTGCCGTCCGGGGTGACGGCCGCGTCGGCCGCAGGCGACGGCCCCGAGCCCGGCGCAGGTCCCGTCTCCACGACCGCCCCCACTTGGGGTGCGGCCGCGCCCGGCGCCGATGCGCCCGAGGCCGGTGCCGCGACGGGCTGGGGTGCGGTCGGCTGGGCCGACGCCGGGGCCGGTGCGGTCTGCGTGACCGCCGGCGCAGGAGCCGGAACCGCCGTCGAGGCGGCTGCCGGCGCCGGGGCCGCGGGCAGGGGCCGGCGGGGCAGCCGACGGAGCCGGGCGCGGCGGGAGCAGGCCGAGCGGATCGACGTAGCCCTCGGGCTCCGTGCCCACCCGGATGCCGAGGTGGACGGACGGGACCGAGTGCTCGGCCTCACCACTCCAGCCCATCGTTCCGATCGACGCTCCCTCCGCGACCACGTCGCCCTTCCCGACGCCGATCGAGCCGAGATGGACGAGCGTGACCGCGTAGCCGTCGGCGGTGACGATCGTGACGCCGCGGCCGTAGGTCGGGAGCGAGCCGGCGAACGACACGGTGCCGGCGGCGGGCGCTCGCACCGGAGAGCCCTCCGGCCCTGCGACGTCGACGCCGCGGTGCTGTCCGGCAGCGTACGCGTCGCCGCCGAGCGCGAAGGGGCGGAGCACGTCGCCGTCCGCCGGCCACGACCACGCCATGGCCGAGCCGCTCACCACGAGCGCCGCGAGGCCCGCCACCGCGAATACGAGAAGACGATGCACGAGGCACCTCCTTCATTCTCTGCGCGGGCAACGCGGACGACGAAGAGTAGCGCCGTCGTCGGACGGCGTCAATCGGACGGGGTGAGAGACCGGCGGTAGAGCTCGTTCCGCGACACGTCGACGAGACGCGCAACGGCGTCCGCTGCCACGCGGCGAGCCGCGCCGGCAGCGACGAGCTCGCGCACGGCGCCGACCGCGTCGTCGAGCCGCGCGTCCGAGGTCCCTCCCGGCGCGACGACGACCGTCACCTCGCCCTTGACCGGCCCACGAAACCGCTCGGCGAGCTCGGCGGCGCTGCCGCGGACGGTCTCCTCGAAGCGCTTGGTCAGCTCCCGGCACACGACCACGGGACGGCCGGGCTCGATCCGTGCGAGGGCCGCGAGCGACGTGCCGAGACGCTTCGGCGACTCGAACGCGACGGCTGCATACGGCCAGCGACAGCGACTCCTCCCACAGCGCGTCGAGCTCGGCCGCCCGCCGTGGGAGGTACCCGAGGAACCGGTACTGCCCGACTCCGAGGCCGCTCGCGACGAGCGCCGTCTCGACGGCGCTCGGCCCGGGGAGCACGGTCACCTCGACTCCTGCGCCGAGCGCGGCCTCGACGAGACGACTGCCGGGGTCGTTGACGCCCGGCAGACCTGCGTCGGAGACGAGCGCGAGCGCCTCGCCGGCCCGGAGGCGCGGCAGGAGGTCGCTCGCCTGGCGCGCCTCGTTGTGGCGGTGGACGCTGACGAGGCCGCGTGCGCGAATCCCGTACCGATCGAGCAGCACCTGCGTGCGGCGCGTGTCCTCGCAGAGCACGAGGTCGGCGTCGCGGAGCGCGTCGAGCACACGATGCGTCACGTCCGCGAGGTTTCCGATCGGCGTCGCGCAGACGAGGAGCGGCATCGACTAGCGCAGCCCGTCAAGCGCCTCGAAGCCGACTAGGCCCGCCCCGACGAGCCCGGCGTCGTCGCCGAGCGCCGCCTGCACGATCCGGAGCTCCTCGTCTGCGGGGTGGAGCGCCTCGCGTCGAGCCGCGGCCTCGGCCGGTCCGCCGAGAAACGCCCACGCGGCCGTCCCGAACCCTCCTCCGACGACGACGAGCTCCGGCGCGAAGACGTTCGCGAAGGAGCCGATCGCGACGCCGAGGTAGTGCCCGATCCGCGAGAGCGCCGAACGCGCGGCCTCGTGGCCGGCCTGCGCTTCGCGCACGAGCCGGTGGGCGTCGGCACCCTCGCCCCACAGCTCGACCGCCACGCGCTCCGCGGCCTCGCCGGAGGCGACGGCCTCCAGATGCCCGTGGCCGTGGCAGCTGCCCTGGCACGGCGGCCCGTCGGCCACCACGACGACGTGGCCGAGCTCCGCCCAGCCGCGGTAGAGGCGTCCGTCGAGCACGACGCCCCCGCCGACGCCCGTCCCGAGCGCGAGCGCGACGAGGTCCTTCGCACCCCGACCCGCGCCGACACGCCACTCGGCGAACGCGATCGCGTTGCCGTCGTTCTCGACGCCGACCGGAACCGAGAACCGATCCCGCAGATGCCCCGCGAGATCGAGCGCACGAAGCGGGAGGTTGACCGCGCCGAGGCCGACACCGGTTCGCCGGTCGAGGTTCATCGGGACGCCGACGCCGATCGCCGCGGCGCCGTCCTCGAGCAGTCTCCCCACGAGCCCGTCGAGCTCCTCGAGGAGCGGAGCCTGGCCGGCGGTCGAGGTCGGCACCTCGACGGTTCGGCCGACCGTGCCGTCTCGGGCGACCACGCCGGCGAGCATCTTCGTCCCGCCGACGTCCACCCCGATGACCAGGTCAGGCGGCACGACGCGGCTACCATACCCGGCCTCATGCCCGCTCAGGACAAGCCGTACCGGGTCTATCGGGGCGGCAGGGCCAAGGGGCGGGTCCCGCTGGCGAGGCACACATCGCCTCCCCGCGCCCCGGGCGCGCCTGCACCCGCGACGTCGCCGCAACCTCCGCGAAAACGCCGGCGTCCGGGTCGCTGGATCGCGCTCGGGCTGGTGCTGCTGCTCGTGCTCGGGATCGCGTGGGCGGTGGGGAGCTACCTGTCGGTCGCGAGCGGTGTGACCGCGGCGAACGAGCGGGTGCCCGCCGGCGTCGGACGTCAGCTCGCGAAGCGCGGAGGGCTGCTCGTCTCCACGCCGACGACGATCCTCGTCCTCGGCACCGACGGTGGCGACCGGACGGGCCGGGAGGGTGCGAACCGCTCGGATTCGATCATGTTGCTGCGCACCGATCCGGGCAAGCGCCGCCTCGCATACCTGTCGATCCCGCGCGATCTCCAGGTCGAGATCCCGGAGTACGGGGTCGCGAAGATCAACGCGGCAAACCAGTTCGGCGGTCCCGCGCTGGCCCTGCGCACGGTCAAGGACCTCACCGGGCTGGACGTCAACCACGTCATCTTCGTCGACTTCGACCGCTTCGAGGAGCTGATCGACGCCGTCGGCGGGATCGACGTCCGGGTGCCGCGCCGGATCCGCTCGAACCGCTTCGACTGCCCGTACAAGACGGCCGCACGCTGCGCACAGTGGCAGGGATGGCGCTTCGAGCGGGGTGTCCAGCACATGGACGGTCGTCGCGCGCTCGTCTACTCGCGCATCCGGCACAACCTCCTGAACCCCGCCGAGACGGACTTCGACCGGGCACGACGCCAGCAGCAGGTCGTCGCGGCCACCCTCGACAAGGTGACGAGCGCGGGAACCGCCCTTCGGCTCCCCTTCGTCGGCGGCGACCTCGTGCGACCGCTCGCGACCGACCTGACCGCGTGGGAGCTGATGCAGCTCGGCTGGGTGTACTTCCGCGCCGACACGGGCCGCGCTCTCCACTGCCGGCTCGGCGGCGACCCCGCCACGGTGGGCGGCGAGTCCGTGATCCTCGGGACGGAGGACAACGTCTCGACGGTCGCGATGTTCACGAATCGCTCCGCACCGCTTCCCCCGCCGCGCGGGCAGCCGTACGCTCCGGGATGCCTTGTCGGAGACTAGATGGTTTGATCGGTAATCGGCGTGACGTCCGCCATCTTGGCCCTACGCGTCGGACTTCGAGGAGTCCGACTTCTTCGTCTCGGTTGTCGCAGCCGGCTTGTCCGACGTCGATGTGCCGTCCGTCGACGTCGATCCCGAATCGCCGTCCTTCGCCGACGCCTTCCGGGAGCCACGGCCGTAGTCGGTCGCGTAGAAGCCCGAGCCCTTGAAGTGGACCGCGACGGGGAACAGCACCTTCTCGACCGGCCCGGCGCCGCAGGTCTCGCACACGCTCGACGGCGGATCGCTCATGCGCTGGAACACCTCGAACGTATGCCCGTTCGGGCAACGGTATTCGTAGATCGGCATCGGACGGCAAATCTACCAGCGAGGGTGGCTGAAACCCCATGACGCAAGGGATCGAGGCACGCGTCGAGACCGCGCCGTCGGCGGCAGCACGCTCCTCGGCGGGTGTCTGGGTCGCCGAGCGCTGGCTGTGGCTCGGGGTCGCCGGCGTGACCCTGGCGGCGGCCGTCTTCCTCCTGCATCAGCTGATGGCCTGGCCGCCGCACGAGGACGAGACGCTCGCGCTCTTCGTCGGTCGCGACTCGCTTCCGGGCGTCGTCGAGCACGTCACGCGCGACCGCGGCGGAGCGCCGCTGCACTTCCTCGTCGCGTGGGCCGTCGCGCACCTCGGGTTCGGTCTCGGCGGCCTGCGTGTCGCCTCCGCGGCGTTCGCGCTCGCGAGCCTGCCGCTCGTGGCGCTGCTCGGCCGCCGCCTCGCCGGCTCGGCCGTGGCGCTGGTCGCGACGGTGCTCTTCGCGTCCAGCTGGCTGTTCCTCTTCCACGGTGTCTACGGCCGCATGTACAGCCTCTTCCTCTTCTGCTCGCTGGCGTGCACGCTCGCCCTGCTCGAGGCGCTCGAGCGCGGTGGGCGCGGGCGATGGGCGCTCTGGGTGCTCGCGGCGGTGCTCACCGTCGCGACCCACCCGTACGGCGTCCTTCTGCTCGGCGGCCAGGCGGCGTACGTGCTCGCAGTGCGCCGCGACCGGCTGCGCGACGCGGCGCTGGCCGGGAGCGCGGTGCTGGTGCTCGGCATCCCGTTCTGGCTCACCGACCTCGTCCTCGCGGACCGATTCGACGTCGGCGTCGGCGGCGGGGGCCAGAGGCTCGGCGGGCCTGGCGCGGTCGCGCGCTACCTGTGGCGCTCGGCGGGGGACGCCAGCGCAGGCTGGTGGCCGGTGACGCTGGCTGTCGTGCTCGTGGCGGCGGCCGGTGTCGTCCTCCTGCGACGCGAGGCGCGGGCGCTCGTCCTCTGCCTCTTCGGCGTCACCGTCGCCGCGTTCGTGCTCGCGCGGATGGGCGGCTCGGCGTCGCCCGAGTCGCGCCATCTGATCTTCCTGGCTCCGCTCTTTGCGATCGCGCTCGCGGCGTCGATCGTCCGGGTCGGCCGCCGGAGCCCGCTGCTCGCCGTGGCCGTGGTCGCCCTCCTCGTCGTCGTCGACGTCTCGTGGGCGTGGCACCGGACGTCGGCCCTGTTCGAATGGGAGCCCGACGCGCGGCAGGCGGCGCGCGCGGAGGCGGAGACGTGGCTCGCGGCCACGAGCCGGCCCGACGACGTGCTGTTCGGCTACGAGCCGCTCTTCCTGGGGGCATGGGAGCGGAACCGCTCGTTCCCGACCACGGTCGTCCCGCGCGCCGATCCGCGCCTTGCGCTGCGGACGATCGAGCGCTCGGGGCAGCTCGGCCGCGGCGTCTGGGTGCTCGACGCAAGCGAGCGGAACAACATCCGGCCGCGGCTCGAGATCCACTATCGCCTGCCGACGCCGGAGGCGGCGTTCGAGGCGCGGGTGTTCGGGCCGTTCCTCGTGATCCGCACGAAGGACCCGGTACGCACGCCGAAGACGTTCCTCTACGACGCGGCGCGGGCGCTGCTCGTGGGGCAGCAGCTCGGGATCGGTGACGCAGACATCAACCTGCAGACGGTCGTGCTGGCCGAGCGGGTGCGCCGGGGCTACGGGCCGTCTCTGCGCTTCGACTCGAGAAACTCTCGATAGCACGGCGCGCTCTCGAACGCCCCGAGCCCCGCCTGCACGGGCCTCCCGCGCCGACGCTGGGCTCGACGCAGCGCTGCCGCCACCGCCGACGCGCCGACGAGGCCGCCCAAGACGAACGATCGTGTGCGCGCCCGACGGCCGTGTACCTCCCGCGACTCGTCCTCGGCGCCCATGAGACGATCGTAGGCCATGCAGGTCGTCTCCCTCGGTGATCTCGCGCTCGACGTCGTGGTGCGCGTCCTGACGGACGTCGCGCGGGGCGCCGACACCCCCGCGCGGGTCTCGCTCTCGGCCGGAGGTCAGGGCGCGAACGTCGCGGCCTGGGTCGCCGCTCTCGGCGCATCCTCGCGGTGGGTGGGCAAGCGTGCCGACGACGCCGAGGGCCGACTGGCGGCGGAGGCACTCGAGAGCGCCGGCGTCGAGCTGGCGGGGCCGGTCGAGGCGCTGGGCAACGGGGTGATCGTCTCGCTCGTCGACCCGAGCGGCGAGCGCTCGATGTTCCCCGACCGCGGTGTCGCGACGCTGCTCGAGCCGGTCGAGCTACGACCCGCCTGGCTCGCCTGCGACCACCTGCACGTCTCGGGATACGCGCTGCTGGCGGAGCCCGTCGTTCGCGCAGCCGTCCGGGCGATCGACCTCGCGCGTCTGGCCGGGGCGCGCATCAGCGTCGACCTGTCGTCGTGGAGCGCGATCCGCGACGCCGGCGCCGAGCGGTTTCGCGGGCTCGTCGAGTCGCTCGAGCCCGACGTCGTGTTCGCGAACGAGGAGGAGGACGAGGTCTTCGGCGGCCCGCTGCCGGGCGCGACCTGGATCCTGAAGCGCGGCGTTCAGGGCTGCTCCTTCGGCGGGGACGAGCGTGCGGCGCTCGCGGTGCCGGAGGTCGTCGACACGACCGGCGCCGGCGACGCGCTCGCGGCCGGCTGGATCGTCGGCGGCCCCGAGCTCGCGCTCGAGGCGGCCGCGCGCTGCGTGCAGAGGACCGGGTCGATGCCCGGGTCGTCGGCGGACGCGTGACCTGAGCACGCCCGTGCCGCGAGGCGACGCGATCGCGTCGCCTCGCGTGACCCGGCCGGCTCGTGCGTCGGATGCGAAGTCGGCACGAAGACGGCACGAGCCCGGCACGCTGCTGCCGATAATCTGGATTCAGGGCACCCGGGGTGCCCCTGGGGGTGGTTCCGCAGGCTGACGCCGCGGTGGGCGACTCTGGACTCCGCCACTGTCAGCGGTCGACGCGAACCTGACGGCCGGCGAGCTGGTCCTCCACGAGCTGGACGTCCGCCTCGACCATGATGCGCGCCAGCTCCTCCCAGTGGGTGGACGCCTTCCAGTCGAGCGCCGCCTCGGCTTTCGCCGGATCGCCGAGCAGGTAGTTCACCTCGGCGGGGCGGTAGTAGGACGGGTCGACCTCGAGGTACTCCCGGTGGTCGAGCCCGGCCACGCGGAACGACGCCTCGGCGAACTGCTCGACGGTTGCGCCGACTCCGGTCGCGAGCACGAAGTCGGCCGGGTCGTCGACCTGGAGCATGCGCCACATGCCGTCCACGTACTCGGGGGCGTATCCCCAGTCGCGCGTGCTCGTCCAGGTTGCCGAGGTAGAGCCGCTCCTGGATCCCGGACTTGATCCGCGCGACCGCGCGGGTGATCTTGCGCGTGACGAACGTCTCGCCACGCCGTGGAGACTCGTGGTTGAAGAGGATCCCGTTCACCGCGAACATGTCGTACGCCTCGCGGTAGTTGACCGTTGCCCAGAACGCATACAACTTGGCGACGCCGTAGGGCGACCGGGGGTGGAACGGCGTCTCCTCGCCTTGCGGCGGCGGGGTCGAGCCGAAGAGCTCCGAGGTCGAGGCCTGGTAGACGCGGGTGTCGATCCGCGAGGCGCGGACGGCCTCGAGCAGTCGGATCGCCCCGAGCCCCGATACGTCGCCCGTGTATTCCGGCGTCTCGAAGCTCACCTTGACGTGGCTCTGGGCGCCGAGGTTGTAGACCTCGTCCGGCTGGACGTCGCGCAGCAGGTTCACGAGCGCCGACGCATCGGTGAGGTCGCCGTAGTGGAGGAACAGGCGCCTGCTCTCGACGTGCGGATCCTCGTAGATCCCGTCGAGGCGTTCCGTGTTGAAGCTCGAGGAGCGGCGGATGATCCCGTGCACCTCGTAGCCCTTGCCGAGGAGGAGCTCTGCGAGGTACGACCCGTCCTGGCCGGTGATCCCGGTGATCAGCGCGCTCTTCGTCGCCACGTCGCAAGCCTACGGCAGGTCGACGCGACGCGACGCAATCTCGGCACAGAGGCGACACGGTCCCGTCACTCCTTTCTCGCTAGCGTGACACCAGGGACACCGGGGTGCCCCTGGGGGCGGTTGGGGACGTCGTCGAGCCCGCCGCACCGAGAGCCGCACCGCCCCGGACAGGCGGGGTACGGTCAGGCGCGTGTCCGCGACGCCGTTCGACCGGATCCAGCATCTCGTCACGGTGCCCGTGCTGGTCGACGGACGCGCGTCCCGCTTCGTCCTCGACACCGGGATCGGCCTGACGCTCCTCTCCGAGTCCCTGTGCGCGGCGATCGCATGCGAGACGAACGGCTCCACGTTCACCGGTCGGCGCATGTCCGGTCAGGAGGTCACCGTGCCGCTCGCGGACGCGCCGTCGCTCTCGATCGGCGGCGTGACGCGGCGGGACCTCGTGGTGGGGGTCATCGGGCTCGACGGCTTTCCCCCGGAGCTCGGCGCCGTCGACGGGTTCCTGTCCCTGGCGTTCTTCGAGGCGACCCCGTTCACGGTGGACTACGCGCGTGAGGCGGTGGTCGTCGAGTCGCCCGCGGCCGTGGACGAGCGCGCGCGGAACGGGTCCGTGGTCGCCGTCCGCGTCGAGCGGGACGGCCCTTCCGTCGACGCGTTCATGCAGCTCGGCCTCCCTGGGGGAAGCGCGATCGAGGTCGAGATCGACATGGGCAGCGACTCGCTGATCCTCGACGAGAGGCTCGCGGCCGTCGTCGGCGTCGACCTCGACCACGACGACATGCGCCGCGTGGAAGGCCGCGACGAGACGGACAATCCGTACACGAGGTCCTTCACGCGGCTCGACGGAACCATCCACGCCGCCGGGGCGCCCTCGGTCGCGCACCCCGACCCGACCGTGATGTTCCAGCGAATCATCTACGACGGGCTCGTCGGGGACGCGTTCCTCCGGCGCTTCACCGTCACGTACGACGTCCCGGGCGAGCGCGTGATCTTCGGCCCGGGCCTGCCACGCGTCTAGTCTCCGCGCGTGGAGCACCTGATCCGCGTCTCGGAGGAGGTTCAGGGCGCACTCGTCGAGGAGCGCGCCGTCGTCGCGCTCGAGACGACGCTCGTGGCGCACGGCTTCCCCGCGCCGACGGGCGTCGAGGTCGGGCTCGCCAGCGAGGCGGCGGTCCGCGCAGCCGGCGCGGTCCCCGCCACGATCGGGATCCTCGACGGGAGGATCGTCGTCGGGCTCACGACGATCGAGCTCGAGCGCTTCACGCCCGAGGCCCGCAAGCTGGGCCCGCGCGATCTCGCGGTGTGCGCCGTGCAGGGGGCGGTCGGTGCGACGACGGTCGGTGGCACGCTCGCCGCCGCAGCCGCTGTCGGGATCCGCTTCATGGGCACGGGCGGCCTCGGCGGCGTCCACCGCGGCTTCCCGACGCCGCCCGACGTCTCCGCCGACCTCGGGGCCTGCGCGCGGATCCCCGCTGTGATCGCCTCCTCCGGCGTCAAGTCGCTGCTCGACGTACCGGCGACGATGGAGCTGCTCGAGACGCTCGGCGTGCCCGTCCTCGGCTACCGCGTCGACACGCTGCCGCTCTTCTACGCGGCCGACGGCGGGCCTCCGGTCTCCGCGCGGGTCGAGGACGCCGTGGAGATAGCCCGCGTCGCCGACGCGCACTGGCGACTCGGCGGCAACGCGATCCTCGTGGGCCGGGCGCCGGACGAGAGCCTCGACGTCGCCGACCTGATCGAGGAGATCGTCGCCGAGGCGGCCGACCGGGGTATCGTCGGCCAGGCCGTGACCCCCTACGTCCTCTCCGGCCTCCACGAGCGCTCCGCAGGTGCGACCCGCCGCGTCAACCGCGACCTGATCGTCGCGAACGCCGGGCTCGCCGCCGAGATCGCCGTGGCGTACGCCGCCCTCTGAGCGTGGCGCTTTACGATAGCGTCCGCGATCTCCCGCTCGTCGTCGAGGGCTATCACCTCGAGGCCCACGCCTACGACGCCCGGGCCGACTTCAGGCGCAAGACGACCGTGATCCGGCTCACCGGCGCCGGCGAGGACGGGCTCGGCGAGGACGTCACCTACGACGGCGACCTCCAGGACGCCCAGCAGGCGCGTGGCGCGACCCTTCCCCTTGCAGGCGAGTGGACGATCGAGAGCTTCTCGCGGCATCTCGGGACGGTCGCGCTGTTCCCGGAGGCGCCCGAACGGCACGATTACGAGGACTATCGCCGCTGGGCGTTCGAGAGCGCCGCGCTCGACCTTGCGCTCCGCCAGGCGGGTCGCTCGCTGGGCAGCGTGGTCGGACGCGAGCCGCGGCACGTGACGTTCGTCGCCTCCGGCGGGCTCGGCGACCCGCCCTCGACCGCAAGGGTCCGCGCGTTCCTCGCGCTCTACCCCACGCTGCGCTTCAAGCTCGATGCCCGCCCGGACTGGACGGACGGCGTCTTCGCCGAGCTGCGCGAGCTCGGCTGCGTCGACTCGATCGACCTCAAGGGGCAGTACTCGGGGACGGTCGTGGACAACCCGCCGGATCCGGCCCTGTACCGCCGCGTGCTGGAGGCCTTCCCGGACGCGTGGATCGAGGATCCGGCGCTCACCGACGAGACGCTGCCCGTGCTCGAGCCGCACGCCGAACGCGTTACGTGGGACGCCCCAATCCACGCCGTCGCCGACATCGAGGCGCTCCGCTGGCCGCCGCGCACGGTCAACGTGAAGCCGTCGCGCTTCGGCTCGATCGAGCGCCTGTTCGCCGCCTACGACTACTGCGAGTCGCACGGGATCGGCGCCTACGGCGGCGGCCAGTGGGAGCTCTCCGTCGGGCGCGGGCACATCCAGCTGCTCGCCGCGCTCTTCCATCCCGACACGCCGAACGACGTCGCCCCGGGCGGCTACAACGCGCAGGAGCCGGCGCCGGGCCTGCCGGCGAGCCCGATGCCGGTCGCCGCCCGCGAGACGGGCTTCCTCGCGCTGTAGGTACCGCGCCGCGCGCTCGCTGCGCTACGTCTCGAGCGCCGTCAGGAGGTCGTCCACCGAGAGCAGGATCAGCGTCTGGAACTTGACGCTCCCGCGGGCGCCGAGCTTGAGTGAGAGGTTCGCCATCGTGAGCTCGTCCGGCGCCTCGACGACGTTGACGAAGTCGTACTCGCCGAGCGACGCCCACTGGTGGAGCACCTTTGCGCCCAGCTCCTCGACGTCGCGGTTCACCTCGCGCAGCCGGGCAGGGTTCGCGTTCAGGGTCTGCCTGCCCTTCTCGGTCAGCGTCGAGAGCATCAGGTACGTCGGCACGGGGTCGCCTCCTCTCGGGATCGGGCTCAGAGCCTACTCGGGTCTCCCGAGCGCGGCCTGCCGGAGCTTCCGGCGCTCGTCACGGCTGAGCCCGACCCGTGCCTCGAGGTCGACGTAGACGATGGCAGCTCCCAGGAAGAGGATTGGTGAGAGCACGACGTCCGCGAGGAAGATCGCCAACCGCACCGTCGCGTCGGCCTGGCTCCGAAGCAGGAGCCCGAGCGCGCTCCGGCTGAGGCCGAACAGGATCGCGAGGGCGGCGAACGAGCCGGCCGCGTGGACGTAGTCGGCGCGCCCGAGCTCGAAAGTTCGCCGCAGCGCCGCGACGACGCCGAGCCGCTCGGCCATGACGGCAGGCACGGCGTGGCCCGCGAGCCCGAGCCAGAGGATCGCCACGATCACGAACCAGCCGAAGAAGAACGCAGCCGGTAGGAAGGTCACGATGCCGACGCCGACCGCGACGACCCAGGTGGCGAGGGGCGGCCTCTGACCCTCGCGGATCGCGCAGGCGGCCGCGTAGGCGAGGCTGAACGCAGGCGACGCGGCCGCGAGAAGCGCGATGCGCTCGACCACCGACCCGCTCGCGATCACCTGATCGACAACAGCGACGGGCAGCCCGAGGACGAGCGCCCACGCGAAGTGCGCTTGGTAGAGCGCGATCGCCTCCGCGACGACCTGACCAACCGTTCGCGAGGCGGGTGGCAACGGCGGCGGCAGCGGCTCGTTCCTCCCCGGGTATCGCGGTCGCGCCACGGCCGAAAGGTAGACGGGGCGGCGACTCGCACGCCTGGGTCGACGTGCACGCGGGCGACGCGGGATGGCTGTCGCTCCACCCGACGCACGACGAGCAGTCCCTCCGGGTCAGCGTCGGTCGCGATTACGTAGACGTCCCGCCGTCGCGCGGGTCTACAAAGGCACGGCGTACGAGACGCTCGAGGTCGCCGTCAAGATCCGAGAGCCCTACAGCGCCCGCACCGCGTCCGGATCGAGGCAGGGCGGGGCGATCACGCCCTGGACATCCCCCAAAAGGGGGGTCTATAGTGAAATGTCCTGTCAACCCAAAAGGGGGAGGGAAGTGGCAAAGCGGCGTATGTCCAAGCCGACGGGATTCCGTCGCCACGAGACGGCGAAGCATCACAGTCCGCCGCCTCCGCACGGCGGCGGTGGCTCGTCCTCGTCGTCCTCGTCGTCGAGCTCGTCCAGCGGCTAGAGCGGCGGGCGAGAGACACAGTTCGGACCCTTCGGCCCCGCCTCGTCGGCGGGGCCGCGGTCTTCGGGGGCATGACATGAGGCGTGCTCGCGCGTGGCTCGGGAGCCGGTTCGCCCGGCTGGTGGCCGTGCCCGACGGCGAGGGCTCGCCCGTCGAGTACGCACCCAGCGTCCCGATCCGCGACGTCATCCGGCGGTTCTGGCCGTACGCGCGCCCCTACCGGGCGTGGCTCTGCCTGAGCTTCGTCCTCATTGTCCTCGTGCCGCTGCTCACGGGGGCACAGATCTGGATGTTCAAGCTCATCATCGACGAGGTGCTCGTCCCGGAGGACTTCGGCCCGTTCGCATGGATCGCGGCCGTGTACATCGCGCTCACGTTCCTTGCGGGGATCATCGGATTCGCCGATGACTACCTGTCCGTCTGGATCGGAGAACGGTTCCTGCTCGACCTCCGCACCATCGTGTTCCGCCACGTCCAGGGCCTCTCGCTCGGGTTCTTCGAGCGCCGGCGCCTGGGCGACATAGTCGCGCGCCTGACCGGAGACGTGTCGGCGATCGAGACGTTCGTGCTGTCGGGCGTTACGCAGTCCGTTGCGTATGTCATGCAGATCGTGGTCTTCGCCGGGTTCCTGTTCTATCTGCAGTGGGAGCTTGCGCTCGCGGCCGTCCTCGTCGTACCGCTCGTGTGGGTGCCCGCGCGCTATTTCACGCGCCTCGTCCGTCGGGCGTCGCGCGAGAAGCGGACGCGGAGCGGCGCCCTGACGGCGGTGGCCGAGGAAAGCCTCGCGAACGCGCAACTCGTGCAGGCGTACGACCGGCAAGGAGCGGAAGTCGAGCGGTTCCGCGCCCAGAACGTCGCCGCCTACAAGGCGGAACTGGCGGCGACGCGCGTCAAGGCGATCCTCGGGGCCCGTGATCGACCTCATGAAGGTGTCGCTGGCGTTGATCGTCATCGGACTCGGGACATGGGAGCTCCAGCAGGGCCGGCTGACGCTCGGCGGCCTTATGGTGTTTCTCACTTATCTCGCGATGCTCTACAGCCCCGTGAAGGGAGCGAGCCGCCTCACGAGCTCGTTCTACGCGGCGACCGCTGCTGCCGAGCGAATCATCGAGGTACTCGACGAACGGCCCGCAGTCGTCGACCGGCGCCACGCCGTCTCGCTCGGGCGGGCTCACGGCCACGTGGAGTTCCGCGACGTGACGTTCGCCTACGGCGAAAGCCCGCGCGCTGCCCTGGCGGACGTCTCCTTCGTGGTGGAACCGGGTGAGACGCTCGCCCTCGTCGGACGCAGCGGCGCCGGAAAGTCGACCCTCGCGAAGCTGCTCCTGCGCTTCTACGACCCTGCTCAGGGCTCCATCCGCCTCGACGGCGTCGACTTGCGCGACCTGCGTCTCGAATCGCTCCGCGAGAACATCGCGCTCGTGCTCCAGGAGACACTCGTCTTCGACGGCACGATCGGCGACAACATCGCCTACGGCAAACCGGAGGCAACCCCTCGCGATGTCGAACTGGCCGCGGTCCGCGCGGACGCCGACGAGTTCATTTCTCATCTGCCGGACGGGTACGACACCCGTATCGGCCAGCGCGGGCGAAGCCTCTCTGGGGGGCAGCGCCAACGCATCGCGATCGCGCGGGCGATGATCCGCGAAGCGCCCTTGTTGATCCTGGACGAGCCGACGAGCGGTCTCGACGCCGAATCCGCCCAGAAGATCCTCGGCCCGCTCAGGCGGCTGATGAGCGGGCGGACGACGATCGTCATCACCCACAACCTGCTCACGGTCCACGAGGCAGACAGGATCGTGGTTCTCGACGACGGCAGGATCGTCGAGACCGGCACCCACGCGGAGCTCCTCGCCCGCGGCGGGACGTACACCGATCTCTACCTCCTGCACGAGCCGCAGGCGCCCACGCCACTGCTCACCGCGGTCACCCGCCGGTGACCGAGCCCGAGGAAGCCCCGCCGCCCGCCGAGCCGGGCACGCTCCTGACGCGTCGATACCGGGTGATCCGGCACCTCGCGCGCGGGAAGGCGCTCGACACGTACGACGTGTGGAGCCTCGAGCGCCACGCCCTCTGCGTCGCCAAGGCCGCGCGCCCCGACCGGGCGGACGATCCCGGGACGCGAAAGCGGCTGCGCCGGGAGGGCCGACTGCTCCTCCGCGTCACCCACCCGCACGTGGTTCGGGCGTACGAGCTCGTCGACCGCCCGTATCCCGTCCTCGTGCTTGAGTCGCTCACCGGCGCCACGCTGGGCTACCTCATCGACAGCCGGAGCAGGCCCCTCCCCTCGCTCGATCTCGTGTACCTCGGCCTCCAGCTCTGCTCCGCCGTCCGCTACCTGCACAGCCTCGACGTCCTCCACCTCGATCTGAAGCCGTCCAATGTCATCTCCGAGAACGGGCTCGTGAAGGTCATCGACCTCAGCGTCGCTCGCCCGCCAGGTCGGGCCCGGCCCGGAATCGGCACGCGCCAGTACATGTCGCCCGAGCAGGCGCGCGGCGGCATGCTCGGGCCGGAGGCAGACGTCTGGGGGCTCGGCGCGGTCCTCTACGCTGCCGCGACGGGCAGAAGGCCCTTCTACGGGCGCGACGACACGGCGCAGCACCCGCAACTCGAGCAGCGGGCCGCCCCTGTCCGCACGTACCGCCGCCTCCCGGCCGCTCTCGCGCGGATCGTCGATGCCTGTCTCGAGCCCGAACCATCGGCCCGTCCCACCGCGGCGCAGCTGTTCGACGACCTCGAGGAAATCCTCGCCGCCGCGGAGGGCTGACCGGCTACGAGGCCTCGACGCCCACCGCGTCGACGATCCGCGGCAACGCGGACTCGAGCGCGCCGAGTGCGCCCCGGACGTCCCATCTGGAGCGATCCTCGTCGCCGATCGCGTTTGAGATCGCGCGCACCTCCACAGCGGCGACACCGGCGAGCGCGGCTGCCCGGAGCACACCCAAGCCCTCCATCCCCTCGACCAGCGTCCGGTCGGCCAGTGCGGCGCTCGCCCCGAGCGTCGCCGAGGTATGAATCGGAACCGCAACGGCACCCGGACAGGCCCCGAGGGCGGCGGCGACCAGCCCCGGGTCGCCGGCGACCCGGTCGACGACCGGCCAATCCGCGGAGAGGTCGCAGTAGACAGCCTCGGTGCCGACGACCAGCGTCCCGGGCTCGAGCCCGCGGGCACCCGCGATCCCGACGTGGATCAGCGTCTCGACGGGCTGGAGCGCGAGCGCACGGGCCGTCGCGGCGGCGGCCTCGACCGGGCCGACGCCGCAGACGAGGCCCTCGTGACCGCAGAGCTCGCGGTCGGTCGCGGCGACGAGCAGGAGCACGCCGACACCGTACGTCACCGGCCGTTGCCGATCGCTATAAGGACTCCGCCACACCGCGACACGCGACCGAGGGAGTCCGATGCGGAAGATCCAGAGTCAGGGCGTCCACCACATCACGATCGTCGGCGCCGGCCGGCAGACGGCGATCGACTTCTGGGAGGGCCTCCTCGGCATGCCGTTCGTGTTCGAGCAGCCGAACCTCGACAACGAGTCCGAGAGCCACCTCTACTTCGACCCGGGCGACGGGCGCCTCATCACCGTCTTCACGAACGAGGAGCGTTCAGCCGACCCCGACCGGCTCTCGCGCGATCCCGGCACGGTGCACCACCTCGCCTTCTCGCTCTCGCAGGCGACCTTCCACCAGGTCGTGGAGCGGCTCGACGAGCGCGGGATTCGCAACTCGGGCGTCAAGGACCGCGGGTTCATGGACTCCGTCTACTTCGACGACCCCCTCGGCCTGCTGATCGAGCTGGCATCGTACCGCTTCGAGCCGCCCTTCGGGCACACCCATGCGGACGTTCTGCTCGAGGCGCACCGGCTGCGGGTCGAGCGCGGGGACTACAACATCGCGCAGGATCACCTCAGCGACGCGATCGAGGTGCTCGTCGCACGCTCGCGGGGGTCGCTCTCCGACGACCGCTCGGCCCGGGATCCGTACTGACGTGATCCGGGTCTGCATCGCCGGCGTCACCGGCTGGACCGGAAGCGCCGTCGCCGACGCCGTCCGGGCGGCCGACGACCTCGAGCTCGTCGCCGGCGTCGCGCGGACCGACCCGACGCACTTCTCGTCGGTCGCCGAGGCCCTCGACGCGGTCGGCGCCGACGTCCTCGTCGACTACACGCATGCCGCCGCGGTCGAGGCCAACGTCCGGGCGGCGCTCGAGCGGGGCGTGGGCGTCGTCGTCGGCTCGAGCGGGCTCGGAGCCGACGACTACGCCGCCATCGACGCGCTGTCCCGCGAGCAGGGCGCCGGTGTGATTGCGGCAGGCAACTTCTCGCTCTCCGCAGCGCTCGTCCTGCGGTTCGCGACCGAGGCCGCGCGGCACTTCGACTCGTGGGAGGTGATCGACTACGCGAGCGCCGGGAAGGAGGACGCGCCGAGCGGGACGGCCCGGGAGCTCGCCGAGCGGCTCGAGACCGTGCGCCGCCCGGTGCTCGGCGTGGCGATCGACGAGGTGCTCGGCGCGCGCGAGGCGCGCGGCGCGACGGTCGCGGGAACGCAGATCCACTCCCTGCGGCTGCCCGGCTTCGTCGTGTCGACGGAGGTCGTGCTCGCCTCGGGCGGCGAGCGGCTCACGCTCCGCCACGACGCGGGCCCGACCCCCGAGCCGTACGTCGCGGGCACGGTGCTCGCGATCCGCGCGCTCCCGGGCCGCGTCGGCCTCACGCGCGGCCTCGACCGGCTGCTGGGCGACGACACCACCGCCTGACGCCCCGGGGTAGGGCCGTCGTGGTCAGCCGCGACGCGGTATACAAGGCCGCATGCACGTGACGGTCACGACGACGAAAGGCGCTCCGGACCAGCCGGTCGAGATCGCGCGGATCGCCGGGGAGGAGATGCTTCCGTGGCTCCGTGAGATCGACGGGTTCGCAGGGCTCCTGATCCTCTCCTCCGAGAAGGAGGGCCGAACGATCGCGGTCACGTTCTGGGAGAGCCGCGAGCTCGCCGACGAGCACCTGACGGCGCGCGCGGAGTTCCGCAACCGGATCACGTCCACCGTCGAGGTCCAGGTCGAGGACGTGTCCGACTACGAGCTCATGTTCGCCGACCTCGGCTCGTGGGTCACGCGCTAGCCCCGGGGTAGGCCCGGCGCTACTCGCCTAGTCCTGCGCGGCCGCGAGCCAGACCGGCGCGGCGATCGACAGGCCGAGCCCGTCGAGGGCGCTCGCCGGGTTTCCCCGGACGATCGTGAGCCAGCCGCGAGGGTCGAAGAGCACGCCGTACTCGCCGGCCGCGAAGTCCGCATACGTGTTGCCGCGCTTCGCGACCGCCGCCCCGGAGACGGCTTCGATCGAGAGGATGGCCTCGGCGTCGAGCCCGGCGGCCTCGAGGTCCGCCGGCCGGACGTTCAGGTGAACGTTGCCGAACCGGTTGAAGTCGATCACCTCGCAGGTGATCTTCCCCGCCTCGATCTCGGGCTCGGCCATGACGACGACGGCGAGCGTCGTCGGGTCGAGAGGCGTGCCAAGCTGCTCGAGCGCCATTCCGGACGCCAGCGAGGCGGCCGCCGGGCACAGGGTGTCCGGAGCGCGGAACGACTCGGCGTGCGGTCGCCAAACGACGTCCGCCGACGTGAGCTCGACCGCGGTCCGGATGCCGCCGGCAGCCTCCCACGCGAGGGATAGCAGGCCGTTGTCGGGGCCGACGAGATGCCGGCCGCTTTCGGTCTCGATCGCGACCTCTCGGTCCCGGCCGACGTTCGGGTCGACGACCGCGAGGACGACGGAGGTGTCGTGGATATAGGGCATGACGTCGGCGAGGAGGATCGCGCCGGAGGCCACCTCGAGCGGACGCACGAGATGCGAGAGGTCGACGATCGGGCACTGCGGGGCGAGCCCGCTCATCACCGAATGACACAGCCCCACCCATTCGTTCCCGAGACCGAAGTCGCTCAGGAACACGATCGGCCGCGCGGTTGGCATCGGGGCAAGCATGCTCCGGCGCGTCGGGCAGCGCAAGGCCCGGCCGGCGGCCGGGCGGTTTGCGACCCGGTGCGACAGGGGGAGACATCGTCTAGGGTGGCCGCTGGAGGTGAGCCCCGACGGCGTTCACGGTCCGCCCCGGTCGAGTACTACTACGCAAACGTCCGCGACGAGCTCGGCGCCGCATACCGTGTCCTCGAGCAGCTCGCCGGGCGTGGTGTGAGCCTCCTCGCCTTCACCGCCGTCCCGAGCGGCCCTGCGCTCGCGCAGTTCGCGCTGTTCCCCGACCACCCCAACCGCCTCACCGCCGAAGCAAGCGCCGCCGGGCTCGTGCTCGACGGCCCGTACCACGCGCTGCTCGTTCAGGGCGACGACGAACTCGGAGCGCTCGCCCGGGTGCATGGGCGCCTCGTCGACGCGCACGTCGACGTCTACGCGTCGACGGCCGTCACCGACGGCCGGGGCGGGTTCGGCTACCTCGTGTACGTCCGCGAGGACCAGTTCGAGAAGGCCGTCGCCGCCCTCGAGCTCTGACCCTGCTCAGCCGAGGAGCGCCAGCCGGCGCTCGAGAAACCGGCGCTCGGGCTCGGAGTGGACCAGCTCGAGCGCACGCACGTAGGCGTCGCGGGCCTCGTCGGTCCGCTCGAGCCGCCGGAGCAGGTCGGCACGCGTCGCGTGGAGGTAGTGGTAGCGGTCGAGGTCGAGCCCGTCGAGGACGGCGAGCGCGTTCTGGACATCCCCCGCCTCGGCGATCGCCACGGCCCGGTTGAGCTCGACGACAGGCGAGCCGGTACGACGCCCGAGCTCGCTGTAGAGGGCCGCAAGCTGCGGCCAGTCGGGAGGCTCGTCGAGGTGTAGCGCGGCGATTGCGGCCTGCAGCACATACGTTCCGCGGCCGCCGAGGGCGACGGCGCGATCGAGCTCGGCGCGTCCCGAGGCGATCTCCCCGGCGTCCCAGAGCGACCTGTCCTGCTCGTGGAGGAGGACGATGCTGCCGTTCGCGAAACGCGCGTCGCGGCGCGCGTCGTTCAGGAGCATCAATGCGAGCAGCCCGACGGCCTCGGACTCGTCCGGCATCAGCTCGGTGAGCGCGCGGCCGAGCCGGATCGCCTCGGAGGCGAGGTCGCTCCGGCCGCCGTAGCCCTCGTTGAAGATCAGGTAGACCACCGCGAGCACGGCGCTCAGACGATCGGGCAGCAGGTGCGCCGGCGGGACGCGGAACGGGATGCCGGCCGCCCTGATCTTGCGCTTCGCGCGCACGAGCCGCTTCGCCATCGTCTCCTCGGGGACGAAAAACGCGCGGGCGATCTCCTCCGTGCGAAGCCCGCCCAGTGTCCGCAGCGTCAGCGCGACCTGGGCGTCGAGCTCGAGCGCGGGATGGCAGCAGGCGAAAACGAGCTCGAGCCGCTCGTCCGGGATCGTCGTCTCGTCCACCACGTCCTCCCATGGCTCTGGAACGTCGAGCAGGCGGATCTTCTCGGCGAGCGTGCGGTCGCGGCGGATGCGGTCGATCGCGCGGTTCCGCGCCGTCGTCACGAGCCACGCCCGCGGGCTGGCGGGAGGCCCGTCGCGCGGCCAGCGCTTCGCGGCGATCGCGAACGCCTCCTGGGCGGCCTCCTCGGCGAGGTCGAAGTCGCCGAGGAAGCCGATCAGCGCCGCGACGACGCGTCCCCATTCGTCGCGGAAGATGCGGTCGAGCTCTACCACTCGGCCACCGGGCGCACCTCGACTGCGCCGCCCATGCGGGCCGCCGGCACGCGCGAGGCGAGCTCGATCGCGGCGTCGAGGTCGTCGGCCTCGTAGAGGAAGTAGCCGCCGAGCGCCTCCTTGACGGAGACGAACGGGCCGTCGGTCGTCAGCGTCTCGCCGTCCCGTACGCGCACCGTCGTCGCCATCTCGGGAGGCTCCATCCCGATGCCCGGCGTGACTCCGGGGGTCTGGTTGATCGCCTGGTAGGCCGCGTAAACCTCCTTTTGCTCGTCCTCGGTCAGGCGCCCCCAGGCCTCCTGGTCGTACGGCGTCGGGGTCTCTCCCTGGTGAATCAGCAGCAGGTACTTCATCGCGCTTCCTCCTTTGCGTGGAGTGTGATGTCGCGTTCTAGACGAACGGCGAATCGGCGGGAGGACACCCGGCTCATTCGCGGACGCGCAGTTCACCGATCTCGCATGACGAGTGTCACTCGACGTCGGTGGGGCCGCGGATCGCTTTGAGGGATTCGTGCGATGTGATACAAACAAGGGCGCCGTGACTCTCCTCCTCGCCGTCACGCAGGCCGAGATCGTGGCATGGACCTGCTTCGTGGTCGGGATCGCGCTCCTGGCGGTCGGCGTGTTCCTCGGGCTCCGGCTGTCGGCGAGCGGCGTCCGCGCGAAGGCCGACGAGGCCAAGGCGAAGGCCGAGGAGGCGCAGGCGAGGCTCGCCGACGCGCGCGGCCACATCGAGCAGACGTCGGCCGCGGTCGCCGGCTCCGACCTCGAGGGCGTCGGCGCCTCCACCGAGGCCGCGACCGAGGCGGTCGAGGCCGCAGGCGCGTCCACCAAGGCGGCGACGAGCGCGCTCGAGCAGGTCCAGGGAATCGTGGCGGCGCTGCCCGAGAACCTGCGCTTCGCGGGGCTCCTGATCGTCGTCGGCACCGTCCTGATGGGCGTCGCCACCGTCCAGTTCGGAAAGGTCTCGCTCTTCTGAGCCGAGGCGAACGGGAAGGAGCAGCCGTGAGCGGCGAGAGAGCGGAGCAGGTCAAGCGCTACCTCGAATGGATCGCGCCGGCAGGCGGGCTCGAGGCGATGGCCGGCGAGCCGACCCTGCTCGAGGGGCTCGCGGACGTCCCCTGGTCGACGGCGGTGGACGTCGAGCGCGCGGGCGAGGCCGTCCGTCGGCTCCAGCAGGGGAGCACCCTCACGCCGGAGCAGACCAGCGTCATCGAGGCGATCGTCCTGCCGCGGGAGCGTCCGGTCGTGGACATCGTCGGCGGCACGTACGCGAAACCGGCGGCGCCGTTCGAGCACCTCGACGCCGCCGCCGCGCGCGCCATCCTCGAGGCGGCGATCCCGAGCATCGGCCGGATCGAGCTCCCGGACCACCCGTCGCTGCCCTACGGCGGCACCGGCTTCGTCGTCGGGGACGGCCTGCTGATGACGAACCGGCACGTGGCGGAGCTCTTCGCCCAGGGACTCGGCCGCGAGGAGCTGTCGTTCCGGCCCGGCCAGACCGCCGCGGTGGACCTGCTCCGCGAGCGTGACCTGCCGGCGTCGAGCCTGTTCCGGATCGTGCGGGTGGCGATGATCCATCCGTACTGGGACATGGCGCTCGTCGTCGCCGAGGGGCTCGACCACGTACCGTCGCTGACCCTCGCCGTCGACCCTCCCGGCGACCTGCGCGACCACGAGATCGCCGTGATCGGGTATCCGGCGCTCGATCCGCGCAACAACGTCGAGCTCCAGAACCAGATCTTCGGCGGTGTCTTCAACGTGAAGCGGCTGCAGCCGGGCAAGCTGCGTGACCCCGCCGACATCGGCAGCTTCGGGCACGTCGTCTCCGCCGTGACCCACGACAGCTCGACCCTGGGCGGCAACTCGGGCTCGGCGCTGATCGACGTCGCCACCGGCCGCGTCGTCGGCCTGCATTTCGCAGGGAGGTACCTGGAGGCCAACTTCGCCGTCCCGACCCGGGAGCTCGCGCTCGACCGGCGTGTGCTCGACGCAGGCGTGCATTTCCAGGAGGACGCCGCGGGTGCCGGCGGGCCCCTCCTCTCCGACACGTACTGGGTCGAAGCCGACCCCGGGGACGGGGGAAGCTCCGTGGCCGGGCCGGAGAGGCCGCCCACAGGCGGCGCGGTCTCTCCCGGCCACGGAGAGGGCGCGGTGACGTTGTCGATCCCGCTCGAGGTGACCGTCCAGGTCGCCGCACGGCAGACGGCAGACGGCCGCGCGCAAGCGGCCGACGGCGGCATCGAGGCGATGGTCGAGCCGTTCCGGGACGAGAACTTCACGGACCGCAACGGCTACGACGACCGGTTCCTCGGCGTCCCCGTCCCCCTGCCGACGGTGCTCGACGAGAGCACCGTCTCCCGCCTCGACGACGGCTCCCACGTCCTACCGTACGAGCACTTCGGGCTCGTCGTCGACAAGAACCGCCGGCTGGCCTTGTTCACGGCCTCGAACGTCGACGCCGATCCGGCGCGGAAGAAGCCGGAGCCGGGTCGGGACTACACCCGGCGCGGCCTGACCGGCCTCGGCGAGAACGACCAGGAGAAGTGGTTCACCGACCCGCGCATCCCGGCCGTCCACCAGCTTCCCGACCGCTTCTTCACGAAGGATCGCAAGTCGTTCGACAAGGGGCACATCGTGAGGCGCGAGGACGTCGCGTGGGGCGACACCTTCGACGAGGTGCGGCGCGCCAACGGCGACACCTACCACGTGACCAACTGCTCGCCGCAGATCGCGAGCTTCAACCGCTCGGCGCTCAAGGGCGTCTGGGGACAGCTCGAGAACCTCGTCCTCGAGCAGGCCCAGGTCGAGCGGTACACCCTCTTCGCCGGCCCGGTCCTGCGGCCGGACGATCGGATCTTCCGGGGCGTGGACGATGCCGGCTCCGTACGCGTCGCCATCCCGCGGCAGTTTTGGAAGATCGTGGTCGCACGATCGGGCGACGGGCTCCGGACGTTCGCGTTCTTGCTGGACCAGGACCTGGCCCACACCGACCTGGAGTTCGCCGTCGACGAGGCCTGGCGGAGCCGCATGATCTCGGTGACGGACCTCGAGGCGCTCGTGACGGGGCTCTCCTTCCCGCCCGAGCTGCACGACTCCGACCAGATCGGCGCGAGCGGCGGCGAGGCCGTTCGTGCGCAGGCGGCCGTGGAGACGTTCGCGCCCGGGTAGGTCAGACGGTCGGCACGATGCCGAACTCCTTGCGGAGCTGCCGGAGCGGCCACCGCCGGAAGATCGCCTGCTCGTTGCGGTCGGCGGCGAGCTTCTGGAGCTCGGCCGCCTCCTCGTCGCCGCGCGCGGCGGCGGCCTCGAACGGCTGCGTCCCCAGCATCGTCGTCTCGAGGTACCCCCACGTTCCCGAGTCCCGCGACGTCTCCCAGCCGAGGAACGCATGGCCCGGGACGACGACGATCGCCGGTCGCAGCGAGATCGCCTCGAGGAGGCTCGCGAGCAACACGACGCCGTCGATGCAGTTGGCGGCACCGGTCTCGAGCGCCTCGCGCGGGAGGCGCACGCGCTGAACGGCGGTCGTGTCGTCCGGCGAGAACGCGAGCGTCGAGTTGACGTACGTGACGTTCACGTCCTTCTGCACGGCGTCGTAGACGGCCTTGACCTGGGTCGTCACGCCGGCCTCACCGCCCTGGTAGCCCGCGAGCGTCTTCTCGGGGTGATAGGCCTTCACCCGCTCGAGGAACGCCAGCACCTTCGGGTCGTTGGGCGTGACGAACGCGCCGAAGTACGGGGTGAGGTCCTGAGACGCGCCGGTCGTGGGATCGGTCACCGAGAGCAGCGCAGTCGTCCGCGCGAGCAGCCAGACGGGTGACGTGCGGTGGAGCTCGACGAGCTGCGAGTCGAGGTCGTCGACGAGCACGGACACCGTCGCACGGGTCAGCTCGGTGACGCTGTTCAGGCGCTCGGGATAGAAGGTCGGAAGAAGGTCGAAGTCGTGCGGCGCCGCCGTGTCGAGCTCGACCGTGTCGATCGCGGGCGCAGAGTAGCCCTCGACCGTCGCGGTGACCCGGAGCCGCCGCGTCGTTGAGTCCGCACCGAGCGCCTTCGCGGCCCGGCAGCTCAGGAGCGGATGGGTGGCGGGATCGAAGAGATGGCACACGGACGTCGGGATGTGCGCCATCCGGAGCTTGACCGTGACCTCCAGCTTCGTGGAGGTCGCCCCGAGCAGTCCCGCGTCGTGCGCCGTGTCGACCACGACCCCGGCGTCGTCGGCGGGCGCCGCGCCCGGGACGGCGTCGATCGCAGCGGCGAGGTCCGCGGCGCTGACGGGGCCGGGAGCAAGCAGGTGCTCTCGCACTGCCCTCGCCACGCCGTCCTGCACCCCCGTCGCCACTCAGGTCACCACGAACTGCGTCTCGGGAGCCCCGTAGAGGCAGTAGAAGAGCCACGACGGATCCTGCCCGCCGGCCGCCTTGAAGTCGGACTTCGTCCGCCACAGCGCGGCGCCGACGCCCTGGCTCTCCCCGAGCAGGTGGCCGTAGAACGCCGCCGCGAACTTGAGCGCCATCGTCTTCGTGATCGGCGCGAACGTGCCGACGAACGCCGCCGCGCCCTTGTCGAAGAACGAGTACGCAAGCCCGGGCGTCAGCCCCGTCGCCGTGGCGGCGCCGGCGCTGCTCTTGCATGCGTTGCCGAAGACGAGCGGCCCCTCGTCTGCGAACGCCATCTGGTCGACCCCGGCCTGCCCGATGCCGTACGTGAACGGAAGCCCCTGATGGTTGAGCGTCCACACCGTCTCCCAGTCGTTGTCCTGGATGCCGCCGTGGCAGGTGATGTGGAGGATGTCCGCCTTCGCGGCCTGCGTCACCGTATCGGCGGTCGGCCAGACGCCGTTCTCCGGAAAGCGCTCGACCGTGGTCCCGTTCGGCAGGCTGGCGAAGGTCCCCTCCCACTCCGTCTGCTCCGCGTCGTCCATCACGTGCTCGCCGAGAAACGTGCAGATCCTGGACACGTGTCGCTGCGCGGGGACCGACGCCGGGCCACGACGGACGATCGGCAGCCGTGCGATCACGTAGCGGACGCCGAGGAAGTCCGTGCCGTCGTGCATCAGCTCCCACGGGATCCACTCGAGCGACGGGTGGATGTAGAGCGTCACGCAGGGAGGGTCGTCGGCTGCCCGCGAAAGCTGGTCGAGCTCGCGCTGGATGCTCTCGGGGATCCATTTCGACCACACCTGGAGAAACTGCCCGGCGAGCGCGTTGAGCGCCCCCGTCGCCTCCGTCGGGGGCGCGCTCATGATCCCGGTCAGCTTCTTCTCGATCGACTCCTTCACCTCGGAGGGCCGGCCGATGGGGCTCGCCGACAGCGGGACGTCTCGCCAGACGGTGTTCCGGAGGACGTAGAACTGGGGCGGTCCTTCCGCAGTGTCGTCGGGCGCGGTCGGGGTCAGCTTGGTCGGCGTGACCATCAGGGAGAGCTGCGCGGTCACGACGGGCCGACCGAGTAGCTCGCCGCCGCGGCGCGCAGGTCGTCGGTGAGCCCGCTGCTCAGCTGGGTCGCGAGACCCTGGGCGACGCTGCTCGCAGCGCTGATCGCACCCGACACGAGGAGCTGGTTCGGCGCCGGCGAGGCGAGCTCGCGCTCGACGACGGTCGCCTGCTGGGCCAGGAAGTCGATCGTGGCCTGCTCGACGCCGGCGCGCGTGGCCTCGTCCACGAGCCGTGTGAGCACGCTCCCCGGATCGATCGGGGTCAGGTCGCGGAGCTGGCTCCCGTAGCTCGCCGCGGTGTCCGAGAGGTAGCCGAGCTGTGCCTGCAGCCCGGCGTTCTCGTCGCCCGGCGTCGCGTTCTGCTCGAACGAGTACTTGCTGACCTGCGCCTTCTCGATCCGGCTCTTGAGGAACGCCTGCTCGAACGAGTCGCCGCGCCGGCCCGCGGGGGGACCGAGGACCTCCGCCGCCGGCAGCCGGATGAGGTGGAGGTTGAGTTGGCCGAAGAAGGACTCCGGGTCGCCTTGCTCCCCCGTGAGCTTTGTCACCTCGCGGCCTCCGCCGAGCGGCGCGAGGACGTCCGCCTCGGGCTCCGGGTGGACCCACCAGATCTCGCCGCTGCCGCGGGCGAGCCACTCGTCGATCGCGCGTGGCTGATCGTGGTCGACCTCGTGGCCGACCACGACGAGCTCGGCGGCAAGCTCGGTCTTCACGAATCGGTTCTCGGACAGCATCCGGTCGATCTCCAGCGGGTCCATGGCGAGCTGTTGCTGTCCGAGGTCGCCGTAGAGCTTGACGATCGTCGTCGGCGTCGGCTCGGCCGGCACGCGCACCGAATCGGGGCTGCCGACGACCTGGACCCCGTAGTCGCGGCCGGCGGTGAGGCCGCGGCCGTCGAGTGCCTGCTCGAGCAGGGTGTCGACGTTGGTCGTGAGGATATGGGTCACGAAGCCACCGACCAGGAGGTCGGCGAGGTCCTGGTAGAAGAGCGGCACCGGGACCCGCCGGTAGAACGGCTCCAGAACGCGGTACCGCTGGAGATGGGTCATCTGCCCCAGCCAGCCGAGGAACGCGGCCTCGACCTCGTCGTCCGGCGCGGTGACGCCGGCCGGCAGAAGCTGCGCCCTGAGGTCGGGCGACTGCTCGAAGAGCGACCCGAGGGCCGCGCGACCGATCTCGGCCGGCGAGGGAACCCCAGCGCGCTCGCCGCAGAGGTCGCCGATCAGGAAGGGCAAGGTGCGAGGCGGCTGCTCGGCCCGCAGCTCGCTCATCTTCCCGGCGAGCCGTGCGACGTCGGCGCTCGGCTTCATCTCGCTCCCCCGACGGACGCGGCCGTGCGGCCGACCGCCTTGTCCGCATTCCGCGGCTCCACCTCATCTCGGCTCGTCATCGTCCTCCCTCTGGCGGCTCGTGGCAGGCCGGTCGGCCCCCGCCTCGTCGCGACGGCGGAGCGGCCGAGGTTCCCCCACGGCGAAGACGGTCGTTCACGAGGCACCGCGGCTCCTACCTGACAGCTTGTGACCAACCGTACAACTGCGTCGGGGCCGAGGCAAGCATCGGCCGGTCAGCGCCGGCGCGAGGTCCCTTCGGCGCGCGAAGAGCCGAGCTCGCGTTCGACGTCGTCGAGCCACGCAAGCTGCAGGTCGACGAGCCGCGCCCCGAGCTCGTGGATGAGCAGGAGGTAGGTCCGCCGGTGCGGCAGGCGCTCGAGGCGCTCGCGCGCCTTCAGGAGCCTGTCCGCCTGGTCGTCGAGCCCGTCCCGCACCGAGAGCAGCGTCGCGCGGAGCTTCTCGTCGTCGCCGAGGATGTCGCCCGCCATGAGCTTGACGACCGCCTCGTTCTGGATCCGCGGCAGCGCGGGCGGCTCGAGGATCCAGTCGCGGAGTGCCTTCCGTCCCGCCTTCGTCAGGGTGTAGAAGCTGCGCTCGCGGGTCTTCCCGGGACGCTTCTCCGAGCTGCACGTAGCCGAGCTGCTCGAGGCGCTTCGGCTCTGCGTAGAGCCGCGACGCCGCGACCGAGTAGAAGATCTGGCCCCCGCTCCGGTTCATCTCGACCAGGTCCTGGGGCGACGCGCCCCCGTCGCCGATCAGCGCGAGCGTGACGTAGGAGACGTTGTTGAGGTCGCCGGTGATGGCGTTTGTCCCTTCCGCTTGACAAGCTCTCAATGAGAGTCTATATAAGCTACTAAAGAGAGTTTAGCGAAAGGAGAGGCCATGACGACCACGCAGGCGACCGACACGCTCCAGGGCCTGGCCGAGCGGCTTCGGGGCGATCTGATCAGGCCCGGCGACGCGGCCTACGACGCGGCCCGACGCGTCTGGAACGGGATGTTCGACGCCCACCCGGCGGCCATCGCGCGGGCCGAGGGGGCGGTCGACGTCGTCGCCGTCGTCGAGTACGCGCGCGCGACCGGGACGGAGCTCGCGGTGCGCGGCGGCGGGCACTCCTCCGCCGGCTACTCGACGGTCGACGGCGGCATCGTCCTCGACCTCTCGCGGATGCGCGACGTCCGCGTCGACCCCAGCGCGAAAGTTGCATGGGCGCAGGCCGGTGCTCTCTGGGGCGACGTCGACCGCGAGACACAGGCGCACGGGCTCGCCGTGCCCGGCGGGCAGATCTCGCACACCGGCATCGCCGGGCTCACGCTCGGCGGTGGGATCGGCTGGCTGTCCCGCAAGCATGGCCTCACGATCGACAACCTGCTCTCGGTCGATCTCGTCACCGCAGACGGTCGCCTCGTCACGGCGTCGGCGACCGAGAACCCTGACCTCTTCTGGGGCCTCCGCGGCGGCTCGGGCAACTTCGGCGTCGCCGTGTCGTTCGAGTACCGGCTACACGACGTCGGCCCGCTCGTGCTCGGCGGGCCGCTGTTCTACGCCCTCGACGACGCGCCCGCCGTCCTGCGGAACGCCCGCGAGGCGATGGCGGCCGCCCCCGACGACGTGTCGCTCTGGCTCGTCCTCACGCACCTGCCGCCCGTCCCGCCCTTCCCCGAAGAGCACCACGGCGCACCGGTGCTCGCTGTCGTCCCGTTCTGCACCGACCTCGAGCGCGGCCCGGCGCTGCTCGAGCCGCTGACCGGGTTCGGCTCGCCGCTCGCGAGCCTGCACGGGCCGATCCCGTACACGGCCCTCCAGTCGGCGCTCGACGACGTCGACCCGCACGGCCACCGCTACTGGGAGCGCGGCGACTACCTCGCAGGGCTCTCCGACGGCCTGATCGACGCGCTCGTCGAGGGCGCGCGCACGGTGAGCTCCCCGCGCTCGGAGATCCTCCTCTTCCCGATGGGCGGCGCGATCGCGCGCGTCCCGGAGGGGGCGACGGCGTTCGGCGACCGCTCGGCGCCCTGGGCAGTGTGGATCGCGAGCCAGTGGACCGATCCCGCGGAGGACGCGCTCCACCGCGACTGGACACGTGCCTTCTCGGCGTCGCTCGCGCCGTGGACGACGGGCGCGGTCTACGTCAACGCGATCGGAGGCGACGTGACCGAGGCGCGGAAGGCGGCGGCGTACGGCGGGCCCGCGAAGCTCGCGCGGCTGCGGGAGCTGAAGCGCAGGTGGGATCCGGACAACCTCTTCCACCGGAACCACAACGTCGCTCCGTGAGGTCTGGCGCTAGGAGGGATTGGCGAAACAGCCGCCATGTTCCCCGGGGAGCGCCGGATCATCGTGATGCGGCGTCCTCGGTCGCACCCGTATCTTCGGATACGGGCGCTCCCTGCGTCCTTGCCTCACGACGACCGGCGGCACCCGGGAAACGGGGACCGTTCCGCCAATCCCTCCTAGTAGCTGAAGACGGTCGCGCCCTGGTCGATCCACTCCCAGAGCGGCGTCGCGCCGCCGAGCCGGGCGTTCGCGACGAGCTCGCTCTCGTCGAGCTTGCGGGCCGAGAAGCAGATCGGGCAGACCAGGAGCTCGCCGCCGCCCTCGGCGTACTGCTGGAACAGGTTCGGCAGCGGCGGGCAGCCGTCGCATGCGACCCCCTCCGCGCCTCCGGGCAGGCCGATCCGGACGGCGTCCTTCGTGAGGAACATCACGACCTTCTTGCCGCGCGCCACGGCCGCGGTGGCGACGAGGAACGCAACGGTCACGCGCTCCGCGTCCTCGAGCCCTGTGGCCAGGTTGACGACGACCTTGTCTTCTGTGCTCATCAGCTCTCCTCTCAGCGGAGACGATAGACGCGTGTGGCCACGTCCGACGTCCGTCGCAGCGGCGGGATGCGCCCGACTAGCTCGCTCACACGGCCTCGATCCGGGTCCCCGCGAGTCGGGCGAACGCTCCGGCCAGCGTCTCGAGCTCGATGGCCGAGAGCCCGTCGAAGAACACGCGCTGGACGTCCGAGACGTGCGCCGCCTGGGCTTCGCACACGAGCTCGAGGCCCGCGTCCGTGAGCCATGCGTTCGTCGCGCGTCCGTCCTCGTCGCACGCGCGGCGCTCGACGAGGCCACGCTCCTCGAAGGCGTCCACGATCCGCGAGATCCGGCTCAGGGTGAGCCCCGTGGTACCGGCGAGGACCGAGAGCCGAAGCCTGCGCTCGGGCGTCGCGGCGAGCCTTCCGAGGAGCTCGAGCCCGCTCAGCGAGAGGCCGAAGCGCGCCTCCAGACGCGATTCGAGCTCGCGCGTCAGCTGGCGGTGTGCCTGGAGGAGCCCGAGCCAGGCGCCGGCATACGGCTCGCGCCAGCGCGTGAGCCCGTCCGCGCCGAGGACGTAGGCACAGCTGCCCGCGCTCGAGATCGACGCCGGTTGGCCCATCAGCGTGCGACCTGCGCCCAGTCCGCGCGCGGGTCGGGGAGCGGCGTGAGGCGCGCCTCGATCGCGGCCCGCTGCTGCTCGAGCCAGGGCGGGAGGATGATCCTCGTCCCGAGCTCCTCGACCGGGCCGTCCACGGTGAACCCCGGCTCCTCCGTCGCGAGCTCGAACAGGATGCCGCCCGGCTCGCGGAAGTAGACCGAGCGGAAGTAGTGCCTGTCGACGATGCCGCTGTTCGGGACGCCGGCCTCGCGCAGCACGTCGAGCCAGCGGCCCTGCTCGGCCTCGGTCGTGTACCAGGCGACGTGGTGGACGGTGCCGGCACTCGGCCGCGCCGGCTCGCTCGGGCGGCGGATCGAGCGCGATCCACCCGCCGCGGCGTGTCGCCGCGCAGCTCCCAGCGGTCGCCGTCGCGGCGCTCGGCGCCCATCAGGCTTTCGAGGATCACCGCGGTCGACTGCGGCCGGTAGCTCGCGGCAGGCGGACGCCCTCGAAGCCCTGCAGCGCGAGCTCGGCCGGGATCTCCGGGTGGACGGCGACGAGCGGCGAGTCGCCGCTCTCGTCGACGACGAGCTCGTGCTCGAGCCCCTCGAAGTCCGCGAACCGGAGCGAGCGCTCGCCTCGCTCGGCCGGGACGCCCTCGGCCGCCGAGCCGGTCGGCCCAGAAGCCGAGCGCCTCCGGGGAGCCGACGCGCCAGACGACGCGATGCACCATCCCCGCGCCGGCGCGGCCGGGCAATCGCGCCCGGGTATTCGAAGAAGGTGAGGTCGGCGCCGGGGCTCCCGACCTCGTCGCCGTAGAAGAGGTGGTAGACGCTCGGGTCGTCCTGGTTGACCGACTTCGCGGTCAGCCGCAGCCCGAGCACGCGCGTGTAGAAGTCGACGTTCCGCGGAGCGTCGCCCGGTGATCGCCGTGATGTGGTGGATGCCGTCGAATCGCATCTCGCGTCGTCCTTTCCTCGCGAAACTTGCTAGAGCAACTATATCGTCCGCATAGTTGCGCTGTCAAGTTTTCTGTAGCGCAGCGGGCGAATCGTGACCCCTGCGTCAGCGGTGCGTGGCGGGCTTCCAGATGTTGATGTCGCTCTCGGTCGCGTGACTGTCGATCTCGGCGAGCTCGTCCTCGGAGAATCCGAGCCTGTCCAGCGCAGCGACGTTCGCCTCGAGCTGCGCGACGCTCGACGCGCCGATCAACGCCGACGTGACGCGCTCGTCGCGGAGCACCCAGGCGATCGCGAGCTGAGCGAGCGTCTGGCCTCGATCCGCCGCGATCGCGTTCAGCGCGCGCACCTTGGCGAGCGTCGACTCGTCGAGCTGGTCCGGCGAGAGGCTCGACTCGCGACTCGCGCGCGAGCCCTCCGGGATCCCGTCGAGGTACTTGTCGGTGAGCAGGCCCTGGCCGAGGGGGGAGAAGGCGATGCACCCGAGTCCCTCCTCCTCGAGCACGTCCAGCAGCCCGCCCTCGATCCAGCGGTTGATCATCGAGTACGACGGTTGGTGGATCAGGAGCGGCGTCCCGAGCCCACGCATGATCGTCGTCGCAGCCCGTGTCTGCTCGGCCGTGTACGACGAGATGCCGGCGTAGAGCGCCTTCCCCCGCCGCACGGCTGTGTCGAGCGCGCCCATCGTCTCCTCGAGCGGCGTCGACGGGTCGAACCGATGCGAGTAGAAGATGTCGACGTACTCGAGCCCCATCCGGCGGAGGCTCTGGTCGAGGCTCGCGAGGAGGTACTTGCGCGAGCCCCACTCCCCGTACGGCCCGGGCCACATGTCGTAGCCCGCCTTGGTCGAGATCACGAGCTCGTCGCGGTACGGGCGCGAGGTCGTCGCGCAGCAGCTTGCCGAACGTCTCCTCCGCCGAGCCGTACGGCGGGCCGTAGTTGTTCGCGAGGTCGAAGTGAGTGATCCCGAGGTCGAACGCGCGCCGGACGATCCCGCGGCTGCGCTCCAGGGGGTCGACGCCGCCGAAGTTCTGCCAGAGCCCGAGCGAGAGAAGTGGGAAGTCGAGCCCGCTCCGGCCGCTGCGCCGGTAGCGCATCGCTCCGTAGCGGTCGGCGGCGGGCACGTATGTCATGGGCGCGTTCCTCCTCGTCTCGGTTGAAGGAGTCGGGCGGCGACCGCCGCGTTCCTCCCCGCTACCCTCATCCAAGCACCGCGCGGTGTTTCGATGCCGCCGACGGTCTGCACCGACATGACCAAGGTGAGAGTTCACATCTCGGTCTCGGTCGACGGGTACGTCGCCGGGCCGAACCAGAGCCTCGAGAACCCGCTCGGCGAGGGAGGCGAGAAGCTGCACGAGTGGGTCTTCGGGCTGCGGGCTTGGCGCGAGCCGCACGGGCTCGACGGCGGCGACGTCAACGCGAGCTCGGCCGTCATCGAGGAGCAGCTCGAGAACGTGGGCGCGGAGATCATGGGCCGTGGCAAGTTCGGCGGCGGGCCTGGCCCCTGGGCCGAGGACCCCTGGCGCGGCTGGTGGGGCGAGGAGCCGCCCTTCCACATGCCCGTGTTCGTCCTCACGCACCACGCGCGCGAGCCGCTGACGCTCGCCGACACGACGTTCACTTTCGTGACCGGCGGCATCGAGTCTGCGCTCGAGCAGGCGACGGAGGCGGCCGGCGGGAAGGACATCCTCGTTGGAGGCGGCGCGAGCGTCGTCAACGCGTATCTCGCGGCAGGCCTCGTGGACGAGCTCGAGCTGGACGTCGCTCCCGCGATCCTGGGAACCGGTGCCCGGCTCTTCGAGGGCGTCGGCCCCGACGTGGGGCTCGAGCAGGTGCGGGTGGTGGAGGCGCCCGGCGTCACGCATCTCAAGTACCGCGTCACCTGACATCCGCGCTATCGGCCACCGCCGAACGGTCACGAGGACGTCTGCAAGCGTGTCAGGTCCAGGTCTCGAGGACCGGGTACCGGGCGCGCGCGTCGAGGCAGTCCGAGGCGAACAGCGCCACCCCGACGTCTCCGGTCCAGAGCGAGTAGCGGCTCTCTCGGCGCTCGACCTGCTCGAGCGCGTGCATCGCGAAGCACCGCGCCCGCTCGAGCCAGCACTCGTCGCCCTTGCGCTCGAACGTCCGCAGCAGCGCGTAGCCGTTGCCCGCCGTGCCATGACAGATTCCCGGGCCTTTCTCCTCCCCATGCGGGCCGACCCGCCAGACGAGCTCCGCGCCCGCGAGCAGGAGGTCCTCCTCGAGGTATGGCCCCGCGGCGATCACGATGCCCGGCGCGCCGCCGCACCACTGGAGCCGGATCTCCCCGTCCCCGCCGACGAGACCGCCGGCGGCGCCCGTAGGCCAGGTGGCGAGGCCGTTCTCCACCACCACGGTCCGCCGCAGCACCTCGTTCGTCTCGCTCTGCAGCGTCTGGCGCACCTCCGGTTCGAGCAGGTCGCCGCCGTCGAGGAGCGCCTGGACGTTCCCGACGACGCCGTGCGGCGGGGTGAGGCTCCAACGGAGCTCGCCGTAGAGCTGGTTCGGCCAGAGGCCGTCGGCCGTGCGGCGCGCGAGCACCTTGCCGGCACTTTCCCGCCACGCGTCCGCCCACCGCTCCTCGCCCGTGCGACGGTGGAGCTCGGCCGCGGCGAGCATCGTGCCGGGCGCGCCCCACATGACCTCGATCGCCTCGTTGTCCGCGTTCTCCCGGATCCGATCGTGCAGCCGGTCGGCCCGCTCCGCCGTCGGCTCGACGAGCCACGCCGTCATCAGGATCCCGCTCTCGCCGGTGAGCAGGGCCGCCTCGGCGGTCGAGGGTAGCTCGATATCGCCCATCAGGCCGGGCTCTCGCTGCCAGGCCTCGTGCGTCAGTGACACGGCCCGCGCCAGGTCGAGCGCGCCGTGCGCACGGCCCCGGCTGCGCAGCACGTGGAGGGCCCAAAGCACCCCGGCGGCACCCACGTAGAGGTTCTTCAGCGGGAGCGGCGTCTGCCAGCTCTCCCATTCGCCGGCTGGCCAGAGCGCCGCGTCATCGAAGGCGTCCTCCGCCGCCGTCGCAATCGCCTGGATCGCGTCGCGGACGC
Source organism: uncultured Actinomycetes bacterium (assembly GCA_963845965.1). Lineage (GTDB taxonomy): Bacteria > Actinomycetota > Thermoleophilia > Gaiellales > Gaiellaceae > Gaiella. The sequence continues at coordinate 83,661 of CAWJUF010000026.1, forward strand.
GCGCCTCGTCCCACCGCGTCTCCGTGAGCGGCTCGAACGCCTCCCGCGTGAAGAGCGGGGGCATCACCCGACGTCAGCCACGGAGAAGCCTGCGCCGCGAGCTCGGGTGGTGCGCGGCTCCCTCGACGAGCGACGACATCAGCGCAACGGCGTCGTCGATCGCGAGCCCCTGCTCGACGGCCAGCGAGCGCCACGTCGGGAACGCAACCGCGTGGCCGATCGCCGCGCGTGTCCGGCGTGCAGCGCGCCCGCGCAGTCCGCGGCCGGCCATCAGGACGTCCTCGATCGCCTGCAGGTAGCCGTGGAAGTCGCCGAGCAGCCGTTCCACGATCGGAACGAGGCGCTCGTCGCGAAGGAGGCTGTCGTACATCGGCTGCGTGCGGGCGTAGAACGCGTACAGGTCGTGGAGCGCGACCTCGGTGCGCACCCCCGGGCTCTCGACGGCGGCCCAGGCGCCGATGTCCGGGGGCGGGTTCTCCGCGCGCCAGTGCGACGAGCAGGCCGCGAACAACGCCTCCTCGGTCGGGAAGTGGCGATAGACGGTCGAGCGGCGCACGCCCGCGCGCTCGGCCACGGCGCTGATCGTCGTTCGCGCCGGGCCGAGCTCCTCGTGCAGCGCAACGGCGCTCTCGGTGATGCGCCTGCGAGTTCCGTCCTCGAGCTGGGCGCGGCGCGTCATGCGGTAGGGGCGTCTTTGGTCGGACATATCTGTCTGATGAATCTTGACAGATCATAGCGCGTGTCGTATATTCGCGCGACACTACTGTACGACGAAAAGGAGAAGGAGATGAGCACCACCGTCACAGGTACCCGGATCGTGAGCCCCGCCGACGGCGCCGAGGGCTTCCTCGGGAGCATCGGCGTGCGCTTCCTGATAGACGGCGTCGACGCGGCCAAGCGCTTCTCGCTCGTCGAGCATCCGATGTCGCCGCGCGCGCTCGCCGCGCCGCTGCACATGCACACGCGCGAGGACGAGTACAGCTACGTCCTGCAGGGCAGGATGGGCGCGCTCCTCGGCGACGACGTCGTCGAGGCCGGCCCTGGCGATCTCGTCTTCAAGCCGCGCAACCAGTGGCACACGTTCTGGAACGCGGGCGACGAGCCGTGCCGGATCCTCGAGATCATCTCGCCGGCCGGGTTCGAGGACTTCTTCCGCGAGCTCGACGCGCTGGGCGGCGCGGTCGAGGCCGACCCGGAGGCGCTCGCGCAGCTCAACGGGCGCTACGGCCTCGAGATGCGTCCGGAGACGGTTCCCGAGCTGCTCGAGCGCTTCGGCCTGCAGCTCGGCGAGCGGCTCTCCGGCGGCTGGAGGCCGTAACGACGCGACAGTGGCCGCATGTGCGGGTCGGCGAGGAGACGATCCTCGCCGACCCGCCGGCACCACTGCGAAGCAACGAGCCGGAGCGCGGCCCTAGCGCCGGTCGACGACGCGCACGGCCTTGCCCTCGCTCCGCGGCACCGCTCCGGGCTCGAGCACCTCGACGCGCACGCGGATGCCGAGGTGCTCGCGCAGCACCCGCTCGACGTCCGTCCGCAGAGCCGTCGGGTCGACCTCCGAGCCGGCGGGCTCGCACTGCACCGTGAGCTCGTCCATCGCGCCCGATCGCTCGACGACGAGCTGGTAGTGCGGCGCGGCCTCGGGAACGGAGAGCAGCGCGTGCTCGACGTTCGAGGGATACACGTTGACGCCGCGGACGATGATCATGTCGTCGCGCCGGCCGCGCAGGCCGCGGATCCGCGCCGTCGTCCGGCCGCAGCGGCACGGCTCCGAACGTGACCGACGCGATGTCGCCGGTGCGGTAGCGCAGGAACGGCATCGCCTCCTTGACGAGCGTCGTGAAGACGAGCTCGCCCTCCTCGCCCTCGCCGAGCGGCGCGCCCGACTGCGGGATCGACGATCTCGACGAGGAAGTGGTCCTCGTGCACGTGCAGGCCGTCGCGCGCCTCGAGGCACTCGGCCGCGACGCCCGGCCCGCACATCTCGGACAGCCCGTAGAAGTTCACCGCGCGGAGCCCGGGCAGCGCACGCTCGATCTCGCGCGCGCAGGCCGTCCGTCCACGGCTCCCCGCCGAACAGGCCGAGCTCGAGCTTCAGCGATCGCGGGGTCGATGCCCGCGTCCCGCACGGCCTGCGCGATCACGATCGCGTACGACGGCGTCGAGACGAGCACCTGCGCGCCGAGGTCGTGGAGGAGCATCGCCTGTCGCGTCGCGATGCCGCCCGAGACCGGGACGACCGGCGCGCCGATCCGCTCCGCTCCCTGGTGGAAGCCGTGGCCGCCGGTGAACAGCCCGTAGGTGTTCGCGTTGTGGACGAGCATCCCGGGCCGGACGCCGGCCAGCGTCATGCAGCGCGCCATCAGCTCGGTCCACGCCTCGAGGTCTGCCGGCGTGTAGCCGATGACCGTCGGCTTGCCGTGCGTCCCGCTCGACGCGTGCACGCGCGCGAGCGACGCGACCGGCACGCGCAGCAGCCCGAAGGGATACGCCTCGCGGAGCTGCGGACTTGTCGGTGAACGGCAGCTCTGCGAGCCGTCGAGCGAGTCGAGCTCGAGCCCGAACGTGGCGCGCAGGCGCTCGAGCTGCAGCGCGCGCAGCTCCGCCCGCGGCAGCTGCTCGGCTGGGCTCCAGATCACGGTCTCAGAGGCGGCGCTCATGGGCGTTCCAGTGCTGTTCGAGGTTGCGCACGAGCGCGGGGCTGAAGTGGCAGTACGCCTGCTCCCGGCAGAACGTGGCCATGTACTGCCGGAAGACGTCGAGCGGCTCCGCGCCGACGCGCAGCGCGCGCCGGTTGCCCGCGGCGTTCACGAGCCCCGAGCTCGTCAGCGCGTCGACGCGCCGGGCGATCGGCGTCGTCCATCTCGTCGGACGAGTCGACCACCTCGTCGCAGAGAAGATCGCCGTGCGGCGTCCCCGCCTCGAACTCGAGCCCGGAGAGGATCGCCTGCCGCGCGAGCCGGTCTCCGACCGAGCGCGGCAGCCGCAGGTTGGACGCGCCCGGGAGGATCCCCTCCTTGCGCGCGGGAAGGTAGAGCCGCGTCCCGCGCGTCGCGATCACGTGGTCGACCGTGTGCAGGATCTGGCACGCGCCGCCGATCGCGAAGGTCTCGACCGCGGCCACCCACAGCTTCTCGGTCGTCTGCTCCGGCTCGTCCGGCCGGTGCTCCTCGTCGCTCAGCCCGCGGAAGAGCTTGTTCACGTAGCCGAGGTCGCGCGTGACGAAGAACAGGTAGTCGAGGCGGCCGTGGTAGAGGTGCGTGAGGTTGAGGCCCGCGCCGAAGACGCGCCGGCCGGCGTAGCGCGGGATGGCTGACGACCGCGCCGCGGATGACGCCGACCTCGACCTCGGGGTCGAGCAGCGCCAGGTCGACCGCTGCCTCCGTGGTCGGGAGCGTGTCGCAGTCCTCCGCGTTCAGGTGGCGGTCGTTCCGGATCTCGAGGTACGCCGCTCGCCCGCGGCGCTCGAGGTACGTCCCGCCGAGGTCGGCGACGCCGGTGGCACGGAAGTCGTCGAGACGCGCCAGTGCCGCCTCGGTCGGACGCAGCATCGACCAGACGAGATGCGCGCCGCAACGCGGGGACGCGAGCACGAACGAGAGGAAGAGGCCCTGCGCGATCTCGATCCCCTCCTTGTCGGGCAGCGGGCGCGCGCGCTCGGCCGCGACCGCGGCCCGGGTCGGCACGAGGCCGGGGAAGCGCTCGGCTGCCGCGTAGACGAGCTCCTCGTCGCGGACCGCGCGGCGCAGGTCGTCCGTCAGCGCAGCGTAGACCGCGTCGACGTGACCGCGAAGGAACCCCGAGCGCTCGGCGTCGAGCGCGGCCGTGAGAACCGCCGCCGCCGCCGACTCGGCCTCGCTTCGGTCCCGGCGCGCGGGAAGGCGGCCGAGTAGCTCCTCCCCGCGGACGAGATGTGCGCAGGTCGCGGCGCTCGCAGCGTCGAAGGAGGTCGCCTCGCTCGGCGCGCACGCGCGCCATGCGTCGACCTCGGTCGACGGGAGGCCCGCTGCCTCGAGGAGGCCCTCGACCTCAGGCATCGGCGAGGAGGAACTCGGCGGCGCGCTCGCCGATCATGATCGACGGCGCATTCGTGTTCCCGGTCGTCACCGTCGGCATGATCGACGCGTCGGCGACCCGCAGGCCCTCGATGCCGTGCACCCGGAGCCGGGGGTCGACGACGGCGGCCGCATCGGTGCCCATCTTGCACGTGCCGACCTGGTGGTGGTACGTGATCGCGGTCTCGCGCACGTACTGCCTCACGGCCTCTGCCGTGTCGACCGACGGGCCCGGGTACCGCTCGTTGGCGCCCCACTCGCGGAGGGCCGCGGCCGCGCCGATCCGGCGGCACAGCTCGACGGCCGCGACGAGGCTCTCGAGGTCGGCGTCGCAGGCGAGGACGTTCGGGTCGAGCGCGACGGGGTCGTCGGGCTCCGGCCCGGTGAGCCGCAACGTCCCGCGGCTGACCGGATGCACGATCCCGCCGAGCAGCGTGAAGCCGTTGTCAGGCCCTTCCATCCACGGCTCGTACATCGGCACCATGAAGTGGATCGGCTGGATGTCGGGCACCGGCAGACCCGGACGCGAGCGCCAGAAGAGGTGCGTCTGGCACGCCGGGCAGGCCCGGTGAGGGCGGACCGACCTCGCGCTCCGCGCTGAAGATCACGGGCGAGAGCAGGTGGTCGTGCAGGTTCTCGCCGACGCCGGGCAGGTCGGCGACGACGTCGATCCCGAGCGAGCGCAGATGCTCCGCGGGCCCGATCCCCGAGAGCAGGAGGAGCTGCGCCGACCCGATCGTTCCTCCGCACACGACGACGTCGGCGGCGCGGGCACGCTCGATCCGGTCGCCCTCCGACCACTCCACGCCGACGCACCGCGTGCCGTCGAACAGCAGGCGCCGCGCGGTCGCGCCGGTGACGAGCCGGAGGTTGGCGTCGGCCTCGACCGGGCGGATGTAGGCCGCCGCCGTGCTGTGGCGGATCGCCGTCCTCGATGCGAGTACTGCATGAACGACACGCCGTCCTGCGACGGCGCCGTTGTAGTCGGCGTTCGCGGGGATGCCGCACTCCTGCGCCGCCTCGGCGATCGACACGTGGATCGCGTCCGGCTCGAACGACGTGACCAGGTTGACGGTGCCCGGCCCGCCCGGCTCTCGCCGCTCGATGCGCTCGTAGACCGGCAGCACGTCCTCCCACGACCAGCCGTCGGCTCCGAGGTACGCCCACGTGTCGAAGTCCTCGGGCGCGCCGCGCACCCAGATCATCGCGTTGAGGCAGCTCGATCCGCCGAGAACCTTCCCGCGAGGCCATGCGAGGCGTCGCCCCGCCGCATGCATCTGCGGCACGGTCTCGTAGGCCCAGTCGACGTCGGACAGCCAGAGCTCGTGGACCCGGCCCGGGTCGTGGATCGCGGGGTTGTCGTCGCGCCCGCCGGCCTCGAGCAGCGAGGACGCGGGCGCCGCTGTCCACCAGGCGGCGGGCGACGACGGCACCGGCCGACCCGGCGCCGACCACCACGACGTCGGCGACGTGCTCGCTCACGGCCGCGCCGCCTCGCGGTTACAGGCCTGCGCGCGCGACGTGCAACGGACGACCGTCATGAGAAGACACTAAAGGCGACGCGACCCACGTGCGACCGGCGAATCCGGTCGCTCAGGGGTGGTTGTCGCGCGGGTCCCAGAGTGGGACCCGGGCCGTGGCCTCGTAGGCCATTCCGTGCGGGTAGCTGATCAGCTCGATGTCGGTGCCAAAGGGCGTCCGGAAGTAGTTGATCGTCTGCCCGGCGGCGGGGCCGGCCGTGACCGCGAACGGGCCGAGCCGCTTCTGCGCTCCTTTCGAAGTCAGGTACTCGACCGCCTTGTCGATGTCGCGCACGTAGAACGCGATGTGGTGGCCGCCCCAGTCGGAGTTTCTCCGGAACGTCCTGTCCTGATCGGGAGCCTCGTACTGGAAGAGCTCGACGCCGGGCCCGTTGCCGGTGCGAACCACCCTGATCTGGTCGACGACGGCGCGTGGGTCGACGTCCACGAGCTGCTGCATGAAGTCGCCGGTCGGGTCGCTGAACGGCCCGAACGTGAGCGGGTTGCTCGCGCCGAGGACGTCCTCGAACCAGGAGGCGGCGTCCACGACGTTCGGCACCGTGATGCCGACGTGATCGATCCCGAGCAGCCCGGGAACGGTCGTCACCTCGGAGCGTTGGCCGTTCTGTTTCGGGGACCACAGAGGCTTCACGCCGTGCGCCCGCTCGTAGGCCATCCCGTGCGGGTAGCTGATCAGCTCGATGTACGTGCCGAACGGTGTCTTGAAGTAGTTGATCGTCTGTCCGGCGGCGGGACCGTCGGTGAGCGGGAACGGCCCGAGGAACTTCTCGACGCCCTTCGCCTCCAGGTACGCGACCGCCGGGCCGATGTCGGTGACGTAGAAGGCGACGTGGTGGCCCGACCAGTCGGAGTTGCGCGGATGCGTTTGCCGCTGCCCCGGCGCCTCGTACTGGAAGAGCTCGATGTTCGCGCTGCGGCCGATCCGGAGCACCGTGATCTGGTCGATCACCGAGCGCGGATCGACGCCGAGCAGGTCCTGCATCAGCGTCCCCTGCGGGTCGGAGATCGGGCCGAAGGAAAGTGGCGCCGTGGCGCCCATGACATCCTGGAACCAGGCAACCGCCTCGCCGATATCGGGAACAGTGAGGCCGACGTGGTCGGTGCCGACCAGGCCGAGCCTCCCCTTGGGGACGCTGCCCGCCCGCGCTCCGGGGGAGCCGAGGAGCGGCGTCGTCGCCGCGGCAGCGAGGACAGCCGCGCTCTTCTTGAGGAAATCCCTTCGGTCACCACGAAAGGCGGCGCTCATCTCTTGCCTCCTCCGTAATCGATCGGTGCTCATGTGACGATGCATCCGCCGTCGACGTGGCGGATCTTAGGCGCCCAGGTCAGGCGCTGCCAACCTCGACAGTTCGACCCCGCCCTCCCCTCCGTGCTCGGACGGAGAGGGCGAGGCTCCGGCGTACCCGGACCCTGTGCGTCAGGCAGCCCGCCGGACAGGCATGCGTGCAAGTCGCTCGACGGTGCGGGCGACGTGGTCCGTCGGGCAGGTCACGACCTCGGCGTCGGAGCCGTCGAGGTGGAGGACGATGACGGCGCCGTGGTCCGCGAGCACGCGTGCGCGCGTTCCGATCTCGTGGATCTGGCGGCCCGCGCGCACCTCGCGCAGCAGGTAGACCGTCTCACCCGGTGCGTACCGCTCGCCGCTTTCCCTCATACCGATAGGAGACGTCGAGGAGGTGACGTCGGTTTCGGCTCCGAACGATTTCCTTACCCGACGCCGCTTGCGCGGGAGGTGCCCCGAGGTTGCCCGCAAGACGAGCGAGCTCCACGCTCGTGCTGGATGAGTCCGAGAGCCGAAACCCCCACATGACGGGCGCTCGTAGCCGTCGAGCCCCTCATGCGCTTCGAGAGCCCCAATGACTGGGGCTTCTCTCATGGCTCGACGTCGAAGCCGAGCATCATTCCGCTCTCGTGATGCTCGGCAATGTGACAGTGCGCCATCCACCGCCCTGGATTCGTGACATCGAGGAGGATGTCGACGGTTTCCCCGGTGCGGACGAGGACGGTGTCTTTCCACACGAGGTTCGGCTCCTCGACGCCGTCTCGCGCGAGAACGAGAAATCGCCCCGCGCCGTGAACATGGAACGGGTGCGGCATCGGATGATCGGAGTCCATCTCGTTGACGAGGCGGATCTTGACCTGATCACCGACTCGGAACTTCCAGTCGATGGCCGCGTTCGCCGCACCCGTGTCCCGGTCTACGAGCTTCCAGCGCGTGTTCTCCGACGTCGTGCGCCGATTCACCTCGACCATGTCGTCTTCCCATTCGATGCCCTGCGCATGCTCGTGCTCGTGCTCGTGCTCGTGCTCCGCGTGCATGTCGTGCCCGGTGTGCTCGGACGTCGTTCCGGCAAGATGCGCCGGCACGAGCTTCATTCCGCACTCGGGACAGCGATCTGGTGAATCGCTGGTGACGTGTGGATGCATGGGGCAGACGAAGCTCGTCGGAGCCTCGACCGGAAGAAGCTTCATTCCGCACTCGGGGCAGCGTCCTGGCTCTTCGGTGACGACGTTCGGATGCATCGGACACGTGTAGACGGCGTCCTCTGGCGTGTCGAAGTCCATCTCGGCGACGAAGGCGAGCGTCTTGTCTGGAGCAGCGTCCATGAATCGGGCGGTTCGCTGTCTTTCGGCTGCAAGGTCGTCGTTGGTCCGGAGTGTGGCGAAGTGCTCTCCAAGGGCCGGCTCGGCCGCGTCGTCGGTCACCGTGATCGAAGCCAGTCGGTACGAGCGGGCGGGAGTTCGGTGCTCCAGGACGTGCTCGCCCGGATGTTCGAAGAGAACGTCGACCGCGACGCGCTCTGACGGCGAGAGGAGAACCTCCTCGACGAAGCTCTCGTGCTCGTAGTGGCCGCTGTCTCCGCCGACGAGCTTCATCCGAGATCCCGGGAGCGCGACGTTGAAGACGCGCGTGTTGGCAGTGTTGGTGAAGAAGAAACGCACGACCTCGCCGCGCCTGGCGGTGAGCGCGAGGTCTGGCTCCCCGGCGACGAGCATGACGTTGCCGAAGCGGCCCATCGCGACATGTGTCGTCTCCGAGACGCTGAAGCCGGCGATCTTTCCGTCCTCGACGAGAACGTCGTCGAGGGTCAGGAACAACTCGCGGTGGACGGATGGCCAGTACTCCGGCTCGGCGGGGACGACATGGATGTTGCCGTACAACCCCATCTCCTGGCCGTAGTCCTCGCGGATGTGAGGGTGGTACCAGTACGCACCGGGATCGGGGACGTGCAGCTGGTATGTGAACGTGTCCCCGACGGGAATCGGCGCTTGTGTGTCATGCGTCCCGTCGAAGCGGTTCTCGAGCCGCACGCCGTGCCAGTGCACAGTGGCCTCGAGGTCGCCTTCGTTCGTGACGTTGACCGTCACCGTCGCACCTTCGGGAACCCTGAACGTCGGCCCGGGGATCGAGCCGTTGTAGGCGAGCATTCGGACATCCGCGTCGCCTATTCGCTTGACGACCGGCCCGATGTGGAGTTGCGTCGTATCGCCGTCTGCGAGCTCGATGACGCTGGAAGGGACCGCGCGCGGAAGTCCGCTCGTGTCCGTGGGGAAATCGCCGTGGCGTTCGATCGTTTCATGCGCCTTCCCGTTCATGAAGTCACGCTCCTAATGTTGGGTCAGCCTCGGCCTCGAGTCCGGCATGGGCGGGGCGCTCGTTCGTGTTTGCGGCGATGCGGTCAGAGATGAACTCAGCATCGTCCTTCACCCACCCGAGAAGCGCCGATCCCCGAGTGTGTTGCCAGGTCAGCCCCAGGAAGTACAGACCGGCGACGTCGGTGACGCCCCGTCGGTGGAGCACGCCCCCGTTCTGATCGAAGACGGGAAGATCGATCCAGCCGTACTCGGATCGATAGCCCGTCGCCCAGATCACAGCATCGACATCGAGCTCGCTTTCGTCCTCGAACGTCACTGCGCCGCCCGAGACGCCCACCAGCCTGGGTTCGACCTCGATTCCGTGACGCTTCACATCCCGCGTGCTCGAGCCGATCAGCGTGTCGCGGCCCCTTACACGACGCCCGATGCGCGACTCGACCGTCTTCTCGATGAGCCTTGTCTTGGTCAGCCACCAGAAGAGATCGCGTCCGAGCACCCGCTGCGGCAACGGTGTCTGCCGAGATCCGATCGCAAGGTGAACCGAGTGGGTCGCCGACAGCTCCTTGGCGATCTGGAATCCGGTGTTTCCGCCGCCGACGACCACGACCGTTCCTTTGGGAACGTCACTCGGACGGCGGTAGCCCGTGTTGTGCATCTGGATGACGTTCGACGCGAGGTCAGCAGCGAACGGAGGCACGCTCGGGACCTGAAACGGCCCGGTCGCGACCACAACCTGGTTGGCGCGGAGAGTCCTCGCTCCTAGGTCGAGGACGAAGCCGTCGTCTACGGCTGCGACCGAACGAACCGCGCTGTTCAGCTGGACTGGGAGCTCGAAGGTCGACGCATAGCTTCCGAGATAGTCGATGACTTCCTCGCGGCCGGGATACCAATCCGGGTCGCCCGGGAACGGTAGACCAGGAAGGCTGTCATACCGACGCGGCGTGAAGAGCACCAGTGAGTCCCAGCGACTCCGCCACGCCGAGCCGATCGAATCAGCGGCTTCGAGGATCGTGAAGTGACGGCCTTCCCTCGCAAGGAAGTACCCCATGGCGAGCCCCGCCTGGCCAGCACCTATCACGGCGATCTCGAATCGATCGCCCGAGCCGCCTTTCATCTCGTCTCCCACGCCGAGCCTAATTCCTCATGAGGGTTCCTGGGCCTCAGGGCCGAGGTGTTGGTAAATCACTGCCCCAGACCCCAAAGGCGAAACATCGCTGAAGACCCGAGACACGGCGTTGCGTCGAGCAGCCGAGAACGTGCGCTCGTACGAGGTCAGACCGGCTACCTCTGGACAGACTCTTCCCGCGATCAGACCCAGGAGCCCGTGAGCGCAGAACAGCGGTGTGTGCCAGAGGAAGGTTGACGCCCAGTGACCGTTCGTCTGCCAGACCCGCTGCCGGCCACGGCGCGAGCCCAAGAGCAGTCGCGCGTCCTCGAGGCCCACCCACGTGCAGAGGATCGGGAACCTCGGCATCCTGATGTGGTGAACGTCTGGACGATCGGCCACGGGACTCGGTCCATCGACGAATTCACGTCCGTTCTTCGCGACGCCGGGATCGCCACGCTCATCGATGTGCGGCGGTTCCCGGGTTCGCGTCACAACCCTCAGTTCAACCAGGCCGCTCTTCGAACTGCGCTCGAGGAGAGCGGGATCACCTACCGACATGCAGTTGAACTCGGTGGTCGCCTCGTCGGCGAGCCGGGCGAGGACGCCTTCGGCTGCATCCGCGTCGCCGCGTTCCGTAGCTATGCCGCCCGCATGGGCACGGAGCGATGGCAGGCGGCGCTCGCTGCCGCGATCGCGGAACCGGCCCCGTGCCTCATGTGCTCGGAAACCCTCTGGTGGCGCTGCCACCGACGCCTGATCGCCGAGCTCCTCCGGGCCCGCGGGAACCGCGTCGTGCACCTCCTCGGACCCGGAAAACAGCAGGAGCACAAGCCGTTGCTCGAAGCCGAGTCCCTCGAGGGCCGCCTGTATCTCTGCGGCGCGCCACACGCACCTGAGGCCCACGGCGTCTCGGTGGGTGGACCGCAAAGGCGCTCCCTCACCCCCTCTGCGACTGCTGCCAGAGAAGCGCTCTGAACCTGAAAGCTCCATAAACGGCTCCATATCCGGTGTACGTACGAAACTTGCAAGTCTATGGGAAGAAAAAAGCCCTGGTATTCGAGGGCTTTTGCAGAGCCCTCTGACGGAATCGAACCGTCGTCCCCCCTTACCATGGCGGGCACGGCAGGGCACGCGCGGCCACGTTTTTCCTGCAAACCGCCCGTTCACTATGTGGTCGGCCGTGCCCGCGCGTGCCCGCACATGCTTAGTCTGTTGTACCCGTCTCGTACTCGCGCACTGTTGTCTGTTCATCAAATAGAGGACGAGACCAACGACGCGCGAACCCGCGCTTGGTGGCGTCCTCTTGGTTTCGACCCGGACGATCAGGTGACATAGTTCGCGCGTGCGCTGGCGGCTGATGGACGGCGTTCCCGAGGAGGAGGTGCGCCGATTGCTCTCGATCGCGCGCCGGCGCCGCTTCTCCCGCAACGAGGTCGTCTTCCACCGCGAGGACCCGGCCGACTCGCTGCATCTCATCTCCAAGGGCAGATTCGCGATCCGGATCATGACCCCGCTCGGGGAGACGGTCACGATCGGCGATCCGCGGGCCGGGCGACAGCTTCGGCGAGATGGCGCTCGTCGCCGAGGGGAGGGCGCGGTCGGCGACCGTTGAGGCGCTCGAGGAGGCGGAGACGTTCGCCGTCTACGTCGCCGAGTTCCGGCGCCTGCGCAGAGAGCATCCCGAGTGTCAATCAGGTGCTGATCGGCTTCTCGCGGAGGAGGTTCGACCGGCAGAACGAGCTCCTGCTCGAGGCGCTCTACGTTCCGGTGGAGCGGCGCGTGCTGCGCCGGCTGTCGGAGCTGAGCGGGCTGTACGCCGGACGCGACTCGGTGATTCCGCTCACGCAGGAGCAGCTCGCCGAGATGGCGGGCACCTCGCGCGCGACGGTCAACCGCGTGCTCCGCGAGGAGCAGGCGCGCGGGACGGTGGAGCTCGACGGGGAAGAACTGCCGTCCTCGACGCGGAGGCGATCGCGCGCCGGGCGCGCTGACGCTCAGCAGAGGAGGTTGTTGTTGTAGCGATCGAGCGTCGTGGCGAGGCTATTCGCCTGCGTCGCCTGAGCAGCGCTCAGCTTGTCGTGCGTGATCCCGTTGAAGTGGATGGACGGCAAGAAGCGTCTGCGCGTCGTTGATCGCGCTCACCGCGGCGGGACAGCTGCCGGCGCCCGCGACGATGTTCAGCTTGGCGGCGAGCAGCTGCGCGGCGAGGCCGAAGGCGGGGTCGCTCGCCATCTTCTTGCCCGTGTCGACCGTCGACTTGTCGAGCAGCCTGACCGCCTTCAGGCAGTCGCCCGCGTGCAGGGTCAGCGTTACCGATCGCGATCCCGCCGGATCGGCGGCAGCCAGCGTCTGGTCGAGCACCGGCTTCTGCTTGCCTTTCGACTGGCGCAGGAGGCCCAGTTCTTCCAGAAGCCGATCGTCCGCGCGAGCCCTCCGGGCGGCGGCATGTTGTCGATCGCGAAGTCTTCGTCTCACCCGGGTCGACCGTGAAGTCCGTGCAGACAGTGCTGTTGTCGCCGCTCGGGTTGTAGACACGTAGAACGGCGGCCCGAGCGTCGTCATCCAGCCCGGCATCACGATCTCGCAGAGCGCGTAGGTCGTGCCGGGACGAGTGTGGTCGTGAAGTTGATGAGTCCGCCGTTACCTGCCGTCGCGCATCGGACTCGAGGATCGTGCCGGCGCTCGTGGTCGAGGCGCCCTGAGCGCAAGTGGAAGCAGAAGGACTGCGTGCCGCTCGGCGGGGTGCCCCGCACGGTCTTCACGACTCTGGCCAGGCCGCGCTTCGTGTTCGTGAACGTGCACGTCACCGTCTCGCCGGCCGCGACCCGGAAGGTGGCCGTCGCCGCCTGCGGGCTGCCGTTCGAGTCGCTGCCGTCGCATGCGGTGCGCGTGAGGTCCCAGCCGGGGACCGCCGATCTCGGTCGACGCTGTAGCCCCCCGCGGCGAGTTGGCGAGACCTGGCTCGTCTGGGCGTCGCCGATGACGCCGGCCGCCATGCCCGTGAAGGTGAAGCGCTGTGCGTCGCCGGCAGGAACCGTGCACTTTTCGACGACGAGCGACCCACCAGTCACGACCTGCGTCGTCGCCGTCGCGCTGTTATCAGACGCGTCGGGATCGCGGGGCTCGCTCGTGACACGGGCGGTGTTCGTGATCGGCCGCACCGCTGTGCCGGGGTTGAGGACGATCGTGACGCGGGCAGTTCCGTCGCGCCGATCGAGCCCGAGGACGCAGGTCACGGTCGAGCCGATGCGGGAGCAGTCCGCCCTGGCTCGGCGTGATCGAGGTCACCGTGACGCTCGGAGGGAAGGGTGTCGGTCACTCGGACCTTGTCGCCGGTGCCGGCCCGTCGTTCATGAGGTCGATCGTGTATGTCAACGAGCCACCGGCGGCGACCGGATCCGGCTCGTCCTTTTTCGTGATCGAAAGGTCGGCGAGGCACTCCGAGAACTCGGAGGTCGAGCCTGCGAGCGTCTGCGCCCGGCTCGGTGAACCGCGTCGCGGTGGCCGTGATCACCTCGGTCGGGGTGGTCTCACGCCGCGAGCGTGCACCGGCCGCTCCAGTTGCCCCGCGAGTCCGTCGTCACGTGCTGCGATGCCGACCAGAGTCTGACCCTGGCCGAAGAACCACGAGAAGCGAAGGTGGTGGCTTGTTGCACGACGTGTTGCGGAAGAACTCGAGTCGAAACTCGGTGTCCGGTGTGCTGTTGAACGAGGTCGTCGCGACGGTCTGACCGCCGCCGCTCGTGACCGCGCCGATGACGGGGAAGTTCTGGAAGTCGTTCGGCCCCGTGTCGCAGTCGTCACCAGGTGCAGACGGGCAGGCACGGCGACGGATCATTCGGCGTCGGCCCGTCGGTACTCGAGGTCGATACCGAGGTAGGTAGTTGGAATAGATGGAATTGCCGAGGATCGAAACGCGCGGCCCGGTGAACGCGAGCGGTTGCCGGACACGACGGATCCCCTTTAGAGCCGTTGAAGGCGATGACGTTCCCGGCCCCCGCGGTACCCGCCGATGACGTTCCCCGGTGGAGTCGGTGATGAGACCGCAGCAGAAGATGCCTGTCCAACGTATTGCCCAGGTCTCGTCCGTCGGCACCGACGCCGATGAGGTTGCCCTGGATCGTGTTCCGAGACGCTTAGTTGAAGAAGTGGATGCCTGATCCGAATCCGCCTGAGGCATGCCCGTTCGCGGAGATGATGTTGCGCGAGGCCGGCGTCGTCCCGCCGACGAGCACCCCCGTTGGTCCCACCAGGCGAGATGCCGTCCGACGTTGGGCAGCCGCTCGAGACCGTCGACGTCGACGCCGATCTTGTTCCCTTGTACGACCGACCCGACATCGAACCCCGGCGCAGGTACACACCGACGCCCCAGGTTCCCCGGAGATGACATTGTCGATGATCTCGACCCCTGCCTCGACGTCGGAGTCGATGCCGTTCCCGTTGGGGACCGCGCTCTTCACCGTCGACGATCGGTGCCGATCTTGTTCCCCACGATGCGATGTCTTGATCCACCGCGCAGAACGATCCCGCCCGCTCCCGCTGCGCCCGAGATCACGTTGCCCTCCCCTGGCCCCGCGCCACCGATGAGGACCGGACCGGGACCCGACGAGAAGATCCCCGTGCTGATGCCCGGGGATGGGAAGCAGGCCTGGTCACGGCTGCGTCGCCGCTCGCGTTCGTGCCGATGAAGTTGCCCTGGATCGTCACCTTCCCTGGCCCGTTGAACCCGATTCCAGCGAAGCCATTTCCGGAGATGACGTTGCGGTCGGCCGGGTCCGGGCCGCCGATGACGTGATCACTGCCGCCGATGATGTGGATGCCGTTGGCATTGCCGCCGGCGGCGATGGTCCCCGTGAGATCGGTGCCGAGGTAGTTGCCGACGATGCGGACGCCGTCGCCCGCCTGCGGCTCACGCCGACCACGCCGACCACGATCTGGTCCGAGAAACCGTTGACGACGAGCCCTCGAACGGTAGTGTCGCCGGCACGGATCCTGATCCCGCGGCTTCCTGCAGCCAGGCGCGTCACCTCTGAGCTCGACGATCGGCTTGTCGACGAACCCCGGCTGCGTCGTCCCGTCGATGACGACGGAATCCGTGATCAACGGCAACTCAGATGCCAGGCTCGATCGGTGCAGCTGCGGAATGTTGAAGCCGATCGTGTCCGTCGACCCGAGGCTTGCGTTCGACTCCTGGATCGCAGCGCGGAGCGTGCAGACGCCGGTCGAGGTCGCGCACACGCCGTTCCACGACCGCTCGGGGCATCGCGTCCGGAGGTCTCCGGTCGAGTTGACGGTGAAAGTCACGCCGACCGCAGCGCTCGTGCCGCTCGACGCGCCGAGCGCGAGCACGAAGAGCAAGAGCACGCAACAGCAGAAGCCTCGCGAGATCCGCCTCCCCAGCCGGCCGCAGTCCTCCAACCCACTCCCCTGCCGCAGTAGCCTGCCGTGCGTACCACACATCGTCATCGAAGTCAACTCTCCCTCTTTGCGATTGCGCCAGAGCGTAGGAAGCGCGCGAACGCGGCTGTCGTTCGCGCGGGCGACAGAAGACACGTCACCGCCGTGACACCGCGAGCCGGCTCTAGTCACGCGCGCCGCAGTGTCGTAGGCTTGTGCCGGTTCGGCCATGGCGGAGCTACCTCGCGGCACGGTCACGCTGCTCTTCACCGAATCGAGGGCTCGACGCGGCTGCTGCAGGAGCTCGGCGAAGAGGCGTACGTACGGGCGCTCGAGGACCACCGCCGCCTGCTCCGCGAGGCCTTCGCCGGCCACGGCGGAGTGGAGGTGGAGATGCAGGGCGACTCCTTCCACTTCGCCTTCACCGATCCGTGCGAGGCGGTGCTCGCTGCAGCGCAGGCGCAGCGGGCGCTCGCCGAGCACGCCTGGGAGGACGAGCCGATCCGGGTGCGGATCGGCATCCACACCGGCGAGCCGCTCGTCACCGGCCGCCTGTACGCCGGCCTCGACGTCCACCGCGCCGCGCGGGTGATGAGCGCGGGCCACGGCGGGCAGGTGCTGATCTCGGAGCGGACGTCTTCGCTCGTGCGTTCACGGCTTCCCGATGGTCTCTCCCTGAGCGACCTGGGACAGCACCGGCTGAAGGACCTGTCGGCGCCGCAGCGGCTCTATCAGCTCGGCGAGGAGGAGTTCCCGCCGCTCGCGTCGCTCTACCAGACGAATCTGCCTGTGCCGGCGACGCCGTTCCTCGGGCGCGAGCGCGAGCTCCAGGAGGTGAGCGCCCTGCTCGCGGACGAGACGCACCCGGCTGTTGACGCTGACCGGGGCAGGGGGATCGGGCAAGACGCGGCTTGCCGCTCAGGCGGCTGCCGACGTCTCCGAGCTCTACCCGGACGGCGTCTTCTGGGTCGGCCTGGCCGCCCTCGGCGAGCCGGTGCTCGTCACCTCGACGATCGCGCAGGTCCTCGGCGCAAAGCAGGATCTTGCCGAGCACATCGGCCGCAAGCAGATGCTGCTCCTGCTCGACAACTTCGAGCACCTGCTGGCCGCGGCGACAGAGCTTGCGGAGCTCTTCGCCGCCTGCCCGAAGCTGACCCTGCTCGTGACGAGCCGGGAGGCGCTCCACCTCACGAGCGAGCATGAGTACGTCGTCCTGCCCCTGCGCGAGGCGGACGCCGTCTCCCTCTTCCACGAGCGCGTGCGGGCGACCGGGCTCGAGCTCCCGACGAACGGCGAGGTGGCCGAGATCTGCCGGCGGCTCGACCATCTGCCGCTCGCGATCGAGCTCGCCGCCGCCCGCACGAAGGTGCTCTCAGCGACGGCGCTGCTCGAGCGGCTCGAGCAGCGGCTCCCGCTCCTGACCGGCGGCGCCCGCGACCTGCCCGAGCGGCAGCGCACCCTGCGTGCGACCATCGACTGGTCGCACGACCTGCTCAGCGCAGATGAGCAGCGCCTCTTCGCCCGCCTCGCCGTCTTCGCCGGCGGCTGCACGCTCGAGGCTGCGGAGGAGATGTGCGAGGCCGGCCTGGACACGCTCCAGTCGCTCGTCGAGAAGAGCCTCCTCCGCCACACGGACGGGCGCTTCTGGATGCTCGAGACGATCAGGGAGTTCGCGGGGGAGCGACTGAAGGAGTCAGGAGAGGCGGATGCGGAACGGAAACTCCATGCCGGGTTCTTCGTGGAATTCGCAGATCGCAGACATGCCGACCTGCGAGGTGGCGATGCGGCTCTCTGGCTGCAGCGGTTCGAGGACGAGCACGACAACTTCCGTTCAGTCCTCGCATACCTGCTGGGACCGGCGACTCGGTTAGCGCGCTGCGGCTCGCGGGCGCCGTTTCGCGTTTCTGGATGATCCGCGGCCATCTGGTCGAGGGGAGACGCTGGCTCGAGACGACGCTGGAGGCCGTCAGCCGTTTCTGCGACGCGGCCACGGGCGCTGCGGGGGTTGGCCCTCATCGCAATGGAGCAAGGCGACGTCGATCGGGCGGCGCTGGCCGCGGCCGAAGCGCTGACGCTCGATCGCGAGGCAGGCGACGACGAGGGAGTTGCTCAGTCGATGCTCTTGCTTGCGGACATCGCTGCCTACCGAGACGACCTCGACACCGCGGCTCGCCTGTGGGAGGACTCCGCGGAACTCGCGCGGCGCGGCGGGCAGCGCTTGGAGCTTGCGATCGCGCTCTACAACCTCGGGCATGTCGCTCGTCTCCAAGGCCAGCTAGGAGAGGCGGAGGCGCATTTCGAAGAGTCGTACGCGAACTTCCGCGAACACGGGGACATCCAGGGCCAAGCGGGAACGCTCACGGGTCTTGTGCAGATCGCAACGGAGAGAGGCGATCTCGCGCGTGCGCTGTCGAGCCTTGCTGTCGCGACCGAGCACTACGCGCGCATTCGCTACGTTGCCGGACTCCTCGACTCGCTCGAGGTGTACGCGGCACTGCTCGAACGGCTTACTGAGCCCGAGGCGGCGGCGCGTCTGTGGGGAGCGCGCCACGCACTGGGCGGAGAGGTCGGCCGTGAAGCCGACCATCCACTTGAGCTTGCCGCGCACGACGAGGCGGTCGCTCGGGTTCGCCTCGTCCTCGGCGACGAGGCGTTCGAACGGACGTGGGAAGCCGGTACCGCGATGACGCTGGACGAGGCGGTCGCGTTCGCACTCGAGCAGCGTTCTCCGGTTCCTGATCCGAAGTAGCCGACGGCTGACCCGGTCCCAGAACGAAGAGGGAGGCCGGGCGGCCTCCCTCTCGGTCGCCTGCCGCTCGAGACCTCAACCGCCCCAACGTCCGGCCTCGGCAATCGGCGCGAGCGCGGCAGCCAGCGCAATAACGGTGAAGAGAACGGTCATGATGCGAGCCTTCACGGTGTGCTCCTTTCGACGTCCGTGATGTGTTAACCCCACCGGCCCGCTGCCTCGGCGATCGGCGCGACTGCAGCGGCGACTGCCGACACGGTGAAGAAGACGGTGGCAAGACGAGACTTCATCGGGTGCTCCTTTCGATCGAGGGACATCGACAGGAGCGTAGGGGGGCGGAGGACGGCCGTCGTTCGCGCCCCCAACGGAGCATCTGTCATGGCTGCGACACAGCAATTCGTCCTGCGGAAGCGCGCTCGTCAATCTTGCCAGGAGGACTCACTGATCCCCCTCTAAGAAGGTGGTCGCCTTGGCCGCGTTAGGCCGCCCGTGCCCGCGAGTGCCTGCTCGTCTGAAATGTACCCGTCTCGTACCCGCGAGACGTCGGTGCGGCGTCTGAATAGACAACAGAAAGGCCCAATTTGCAGGGTTTATTCGACGAACCGCAGCTCATCGAGGATGCGTCGAATCCGTCGTGGGCGCCGAACGGGAAGTCGATCGTCGCGGAAGGCCGGGACGGGCCTGCTCGTCATCGATCTCGAAGGCAACAGTCGCGCGTTGTTTCCTTACTCCGGGACAGAGCAGCGTGGCAGCCTGCCAAACTAGCGCCGTTAGCAGCTTGACGGGCCGCTAGGCACACCTCACGGTGAGCCTCGATGGATGGCGTCTTCGCCCCGAACAGAAGGATGAGGCTCGCGGGGGCCGTGCTCGGCCTGGCCTTGGTGCTCCTCGGGACGGCTGCGGGAGCGGCCGCGACCAGCGGGGAGGGCAGGATCGTGTTCGCGAGCGGACAGCCGAGCTATCCGCCACCTGCGAACCTGAATGTGTCGCGGATCTACTCGATCGGCGTCGACGGCCGCGGGCGGCGGAACATTGGAGGTACGGCGGGATGGGGGGCGTCGCTCTCTCCCGATGGGACGAAGATCGCCTACTGGAACGACGGCCTGTGGGTGATGAACGCCGACGGGTCGTCGCAACGGAAGTTGCTGTCGCGGGAACCGCCAGTGGAGCTCAGAGGGACCGCCGGTGCTCTTCGATGACGGCGTAGCCTGGTCGCCGGACGGGACGAAGCTTGCCGTCTCCGGCGCGGTCGTCGACCTCGATGGGGCCGTGGTCGGGAGCACCGGGCAGGATCCTGCGTGGTCGCCGGATGGAAAGTGGCTCGTCTCCGTCGTTGACGAGCGCGACTATGGCAACCTTGACGACGAGCCTGACTGGCAGATCATCGTGTCGAGCCTCGATGGCACGGCGATTCGCGAGCTCACGAAGAGCATCCCCATCCCGGAGAACGGCTGCTGGGCGAACCCGTCCTGGTCGCCGGACGGGCGCCGGATCGCGGCCTCGCTGCTCAATTGCTACGACGAGTTCGACGAGGTCTGGTTGCGGTCGTACCTCTTTCCGGTTGGGACAGGGCCTCCGCGGGTGATCGTCGGCGGCACGCCTCCTGTGTGGTCGCCGGATGGGACGAGGCTCGCCTTCCTGCGCCAGCACGCGCCGGACGGCTATGTGGAGAGGACTGTGCTCTACGTCGCGCGCGGCGACGGCTCACAGGCACGCTCGCTGTCGGTGTCGGCGGCAGATCCGTGGGGCGCACCCGTCTGGGCGCCGAAGGGCGGCCGCCTTGTCTACGCGTCGGAGCGAACGGGCCAGATCGAGATGATTGCCGTAGACGGCAGCGGGCGGCGTCGCGTGACCCACGAGTTTGCCGACTCCGTTCTCATACCCTTCGCCTGGCCGGGTGACGCCGGCCGGATCCTGTACACGGCCGCCGTCTCACCAGAGCACTCGCACATCTGGACGATGAGCCCCGCGGGGACCGGCTTCAAGCGGCTGACGAGGAGCCGCCGCGACGAGGGCGAGCCCGCCTGGTCACCAGACGGTCGCCGGATCGCGTTCACACGCTGGTTCGCGCCCAACGAGCACAAAGACGAGACCGGGGCGATCTACACCATTCGCCCGGACGGAACCCACGAGAAGCACCTCCTCGGCGGACCCAAAGCCGGCTACGGCGCATCCGGTCCGGCCTGGTCGCCCGACCGAAAGCGGATCGCCTTCGTGCGCACCTCACTCGACTTTGAGGACACTGAACTCTTCGTCGCGGACGCAGACGGGAGCCACGCACGCAGAATCGCCGAAAGCACCGACCGGTACTCGACGCCCGCCTGGTCACCCGATGGCCGACGCATCGCCTACATGAACGGCGACATGATCTTTCTCGTCAGCCCGAACAGTGGACGCAAGACTAGGAGGGTCCCGTCGGTCCCGGTCGTCGTCAGACTGCGGCGCGCCCGCCTGGTCACCCGATGGGCGGCGGTTCGCGCTCGTCTGCGTCGGCGCGACCACCCCAACCGACCCGCGTTACTGCCCGGCGTCTACGTGATGAACGTCGACGGCAGCGATCTCCGTCGTGTCGTC
Source organism: uncultured Actinomycetes bacterium (assembly GCA_963845965.1). Taxonomy (GTDB): domain Bacteria; phylum Actinomycetota; class Thermoleophilia; order Gaiellales; family Gaiellaceae; genus Gaiella. The sequence continues at coordinate 104,679 of CAWJUF010000026.1, forward strand.
CAAGACGGACGTATGCAACATCGCCGACATGGTCACCGGACGGAAACACGATCGTCTTCGCAGGCGTGAGCTGCCTTCCGGCGGGGTCGTTCGATAACGGCATCTGTGCAGTCGAAACGGACGGCTCCGGGTTGCGATGCGCTGACGTCCTTCCGCGCGGTCGAGCAGCAGTCCGAACTGGTCGACAACGCGCGCGGGACCGAGATGAGCACTTGATGCGTCGGCACGCGCACTGCCGGACTGGTTCCGTCGCTCTCGGGGCGGTCGAGAGCGAACGCCGGGTTGGGAGGTTGTTACCAGCGACCGCGACAATCCCGGCATGAAGAGTTCGGGTACTCTCCGGTCGTCTCGCGCTTGCGCGATGGTCGTGGCGTCGGTCGCGCTCGCGTGTGTGGCGGGGGCGGTAGCGGTAGTCCTGCCGGACTCGTCAAGGGCGGCGGGTGGGTCGCGGTTTGGGTTGATCGCGTACACGGAGTCTGACAGTCCCAGCACGTTGTGGTCGAGCCACAGCGGCGCAGAGCCCACGATGCTCCTCGGAGCGAACTCGATCGAGTATGCAGGCGGCGAGCCACCTAACTGCTTCGGCCCCTCGATCTTGTTCGACTACAGCGTCCGGGACACTCGCTCGAAGGTCCAAATCAGCTTGCCGCAATGGCGGCGGCGGGACTGGAGACGTTACGCGTGTTCTTCGTCTTCGACTACGACACCAGCGAGAACCCGTTCTTCATCCCGGCGAAGAGCGGCAAACTGGAAGAGCCGTTCCGGACCAACCTCGTGAACTACTTGCGCGACATCCGGGCGGCGGACTCCGCCGGGTGACGCTTGCGTCGACGCTCGTCACTCGGTCGATCCAGCAGCTCGCTACGGCCCCTACGACCCTGCAACGTTCGAGGCCACGTGGGCTCTCATACGCGACACTCGACCTCTGCTCAAGGAGCACTGGTCCTGCCGAAACACGGGTTGACCTACTCAACGAAGGGGCACTCCCGCCCACGGGCCCCCCGAGCTCGCCTCGTGGATCACGCGCATGTACCCGCGATACGTCGAAGAGTTCGGTGCCGATGACGTGAGCGTTTCCATGGGTCATTGGACCGGTGCCGCTCGCCTCATCGAGGTCCTGCGCTCGACGGGTAAGCCTCTGCCGAGATGGTTCGACGTGCATCCCCGCTACGGCGAACACGACGGGCTCGACGACCTGCGGCGAGTCGATGCGGACTTGGACGCGGCAGGGCTCTCGCAGCCACTCGTCGTGGGCGAGGAGAGATACAACGATCCTGGCGCGGCTCGGGCAATCGCAGAGTTCATGCGAACGTCGGGCCGCGTTGTCGAGGAAGTGATGGAGTGGCCTGCGGACACGGGCGGAACTGGCGGGCAGTCCCGGTGTATCGACCCGCCCTACCGGATTGATGCCTACGCCAAGGTTCTACTCGGATCAGCGCCATCAACGACGGCTGACCGCTCTCGTCACCGATCGCCGCACGACGTTCTCAACTCCCCAGGGTCAGCCGTGACCGCCCTCCTCAGCGGCACCTACACGATCGTCGTGCGTGATCAGTCGAAGAAGAAAGGCTTCGCGTTCGCAGGACGACGCAACGACCAGGAAGTTCAGGGGCCGAGCCACCTGGACGGTCGCCCTAGCACCAGGCTCGTATGGCGCGGTCGTCGTCCTCACCGACGTATAGCGACATCCCGGACCAGGTCTCGCGGGAGGACGGCTACTAGGAGCGAGAGGACGAGGCAGGCCGCACCCGTCTCGGACGAAGTTCACGCCGGGCGAGGCGAAGGCGCAGGACGCGGAGAACCGGGAGCGGCTGGAGAAGGGCCGCACCGGCCGCTTCGAGCCGTTCCTCTCGGGCGAGGAGCAGCAGGCGCGGGCGCTCCGCGGCAGCAAGGTGTAGGTGCCCCGAGAGCGTCAGGTCGCTGCACAGCCGGACGCTTACGTCTCGGCTTCGGACTTCGCCTTCCCAGTAGCCCACGGCGCTATTGCGTCCTGGGCGCTGCTTCGTTTGACGACGAGGTCGTCTTCGCCGTCCGTCGTGACGAGCTGGATCATGTCGGTGTCCGGGTAGACGACGGCACCGACCGCGGTGATCGAGGAGAACATCGCGACGCGGGCGGGTGATTCGCTGTTGTTCCGAACGTGGTGTGCTCCGGCGGGCCCGGAGGGGAAGAAGACAATGTCCCACGGTTCGAGCTGGTCATCGCCGCCGGGGTGCCGCAGGGTTGGCGTACCGGAGACGACCAACAGCCACTCTTCTTCGGGATCCTCGTAGTGGTACGGGCCAACAGCTTGACCGGGGGGTAACTCATAGACGCTGAGCCCCGTGCGGACCGCGCCGAGCAGCGTTCCAACTCGTGTGCTGTGCCGCCGGAAGCCATCCGGTAGCTGTGGACGCGGATCGCAGGTGATCGTGGCGAGGTTCGCTCGCCGAACAGGGTCAGTGCTCATCGGAACTCCTTTCGTGGGTCGCAAATAGTCGCCTACCCCGTGTCCGGCGGCGTCACGCCTCGACCGACCCTTCACTGCGGAGGAGGCGGCGGCGCAGGGGCGCGGAACCGGGAGCGGCTGCAGAAGGGGCGCACCGGCCGCTTCGCGCCCTTCCTCTCCGGCGAGGAGCAGCAGGGGCGGGTGAAGCGCAGCAAGCGGAAGATGAGCGTGATGCTCGGCTGCCGCAATCGTCGAGCTCATGCGCCGCAAGTCGCGACCGAGAGTCTGTTCGGTGCTTCGTGCGGATTCCCGTGCTAATGGGCGGCGACGTTCCGGCCTGTCACGAAACGTCGCCGCCCCAAGCGCGATTAGTGCCTACGGGTCAGATGCCGAATGTGGTGCCAAACATGTTGTTGACCCACACGTTCCCAGAGATCGCTCCGTCCTGTGCAGCGTCGAAGATGCCGTTCGAGAGCGCCGTGTTGCCCGTCATTCGGTTGTTCTGTGCGTCGAAGAGCACGATGCCGACCTCTCCGTTGCCCGTCGAGATGTTGTCCGTCAGCACGTTGTCGTGCGCGAAAGCGCTGAGCGCGATCCCAAAGAGTCCGTTCCCGATCGCGGTGTTTGCTCTCACGTTGTTGCCGGACGATGAGCTAACGACCAAGCCGTTCTCGCCGTTGTCCATGCTCACGTTTTCCTTGATGGTGTTGTCGCTCGACGAGATGAAGTTGGACCCGAAACGGGCGTTATCGCTCGCCGTGTTCTCCTTGAGCGTGTTCTTGCCCCCGCCGACTGCTGAGAAGCCGTGAACCAAGTTCCCATCTGCCCGATTCCCTGCCAGGGAGTTGCCCGATGACTGGTACAGGTCAAACCCTGAGAGGTGGTTGTCCTCGGCAACGTTGTTGAGGAACGCGCTCGCGCTCGTGTCGACAACGAGGTAGCCCGAGTCGAAGTTTGTGACCCGGCAGTTCTTGACTGTCACGTTGCGGTGGCTGCTGATATCCACCCCTGGCCGCGAACCTGAGCCTGCTCCGGTCAGCGTGTGACCGGAGCAATCCAACGTGACTCCGTTACGAGCGAACCACGATCGACCCCTGGTGATCCTCCGTCAGGAGCGTGTTCGACGTGATCACGAGAGTGCCCGAGCTCGCGGACGCGGATGAGGACAGCACTGCCGCTGCGGCCACGCACACGAGCGCGGCCACTCCGAGCTTGGATCTCATTACGTACCCCCTTGATGAGTCGGTGTTGGCGGAGATTCGCGCCACCACCTAATAGCCGGCTAACAAAGCAAGCGCCTGGCGGAAGCGCAACCCGTCACTGGGAAGGAGGAGGGCCGGGTGGGGCTGGCTCCACCACTGAACTCGATTGATATGTGAGAACGTATGTTCGTGACCTCGGAAGGCCATCCTGGCGCACGACTGAAACGCGCCCTCGCGGCCAGGAACCTCACGTCCGCCGAGCAGGCCGCGTTCGAGATCGCGTTCATCTCACTCGCGCAGGCCCGTGAGCTCGTGGAGCTGTACGCGGAGAAGGGCGACCCGAAGTACGAGCGCGCCGCGCTCAAGTACCTGACGCGCTACCTGGCCGAGGACAACCCGTCGCTCACCGACGTCGCCCAGATCGCCGCGGTCCTCGCGGAGCGCGGGCTGCTGATGCGGGGGTTGTAGGCGACCGGCCGTCCTGCCGCCTTCACGCGGACAGCTTGAACGGCGCGCGACTTCGGGTCAGTCTCTGCACCGATGCTGCGAGAAGACAAGAGCGTCTGGATCGAGCGGGTCGACGTGATCACGGGGGCGGAGACAGCCGCGCGTAAGAGGGCCAGCCGCTGCCGAGGGGCAAGCCACGATCTCGGCTCCTACCAGGCGGCCTATTGCCACCTGCGCAGGCTCTAGTCGCCGCTCGGTTGCAAGAGTTCCAAGAGCTCGCCGACCTGATGGCCCTCTTGGGCGGGGTGGCGCATGGCGATGTCGGTGTTGACGCGGTAGTGGTTGCGACGGCCGATCCGCTCGCTTTCGACGTAGCCGGATTCCACGAGTTCGGCGACGATGCGTTGGGCGGCTCGTTCTGTGATCCCGACGCTCTGGGCGATGTCACGGAATCGGGCGTTCGGGTCTTGGTGGATGCAGAGGAGGACTTGGGTGTGGTTCGAGAGGAACCGCCATGTCCTATCGTTTCCTTCAGCCCTTGACATACGATACTTTTTACGTAAATTGTCTGTCGTGTGAGATGTGTCGTGGCAATGAAAACGCGACTTCAAGGGGATCTTACATCATGAGCGGCGCCTTCTCGCTCCATGAGCCGTCGATCGAGGTTCGCTCGCCCCAGCCGCACGCTGCGCTGGTCGTGCTCGGCGGGGAACACGACCTCAACTCGGCTGACGAACTTCGGCAGACGTTCGACCAGTCCCTGGCTCACTGCGATCACCTGATCGTCGACCTTTCTGCGACCGAGTTCATCGACGCCTCGACCATCGGTGTGCTCATGGACGCGAGGCGACACGCCATTGAACTTGACCGCACGTTCAGTGTCGTGCTCGGCACTGAGCCGTTCGTCGAACGAATCCTCGAAGTAAGCGGCGTACTCCCGCTGTTGAGTGTTGTTCCGAAAGTCGAACGAGCATTTGATGCGTTGGCCTCGTCGGCGTAACCATCCGACTTAGCGACCCACGCCAACTAGCGAGACGGGCGCGGGTGGTGCCTGCCGGAACGCCGCGCGGACGCGCTCGCGTGGACGTACACGTCGACGTGGCCGAGCGCAGCGCGAACTCGAAGTCCGAAGCCGCCGCCACTAGAACATCGCCCCTGCGGCCGCGACGGCCGAATCGGCGCGCGGGCTCGTGGTGACCGGGGCCATACGGAGCCCCTCGGCCTCGTTTAAGCATCGCGAAACGGGTCAATCAAGAGGCGTGATGACGGCCTTTGACGATACGTTGGTTCAGAAGGTCCAGAGCCTTGTTGCCAGTGGGCAGCCCCTTAGGTGGACATCCTCAACAACTGTCGTGATCGCGCAGCTCGTTGAGCGTATTGAGTCTCTGGAGGCTGCAGTACGAGAAATCGCTGACGCCGTGGGCGCGGCAACAGACGCGGACCATGCCACGACCCAGCTGTACGCGCATGACCGGCTGACTCAGTCGATCTCCTGATTGCGGCTGCAAACGCCAGACCTCGACGAGCACGTCCGTGCCGGTTGAGCGGATCCGCGGCACGCTCCAGGTGCCTCCATCGGTCGGGTCGAGATCATGACCTACCGGCCCTGTTGTCCGGATAGGCGAGGATTTCGGGGCACTACCCAGCCATCACCCAGCCATCACCATCTGCGCCCATCCGTGCTTCCCGTACCAAGAAACCGCATGGTTAAGCCAAATCGCTGATGACTAAAAGGCGGAACAGGCCCATACGGGGCTAGAACACCCCTGCAAATCAGACTAATTCTCTTTCCAAGGTAGTCACCCAGGCACGCACCGCACGTACACATTCGTGCAGAACACATACACATTCATGCAAAAGAGGACTAGGGTTGAAGGAGGGGAGGGGGCGTCGCGGTGCCAGCCAATTCCGGCTCCAGGCGGGTACTGGGGTAACGAGGATCTGCGCGAGTTCGCCCGACCTTACGCCGGCCAGCCCAGCACAGCGCTTCCGAAGCGTGTCGAGCCAGGAGAGCGGCTGCTCTCCCTCGGACACGTCGAACGAGGCGTACATCGTAGCGTTGGCCGAAGTGGCGCACGAGCCGCCGTGACGGTTGGCCACGCATCACGACCGGATACAGCTCAAGCTCGGCAAGCCTGGCCATCAGGCCGCTCTCGTCTCGCGTCGAAATCAAGTCGCGCCGGACGACGAGTCCGGCAGGCTGCGACTGAGTTTCGTGCTCAAAGAGCGCTTCAGGCACCTGCGCCACATCGCGAATGGAGCTCCATCTCTACGCTCGACGGCCAAAACGCCCGGAGACTGTGCTCTCTTCTTAGGTCACGTCAACGGCGACCCCTCTGCGCCACGGAAGGCCTGAGCATCCACCCTCGCGATGCAGCGAGGGTGGAAGCCGTCTTGTACCGCACCGCCAACAAGCGTGAGCATGGCGACCTGCGGGAATGACTCCTCGCGGTAGTCCGCTGGCCTCTCCGTCGGCTCACTCATTCGATCGCGGTGCGTCGTATTGCGTCGCCAGCGGTTACGTGCCCTGATCCTCGTTGTCGCTGTCGCCCTTGGGATCGCTCTCCGGGTCAGGACCGCGGTAGCCAAGCGCTTCTTGGCCTTGATCGCCGCCAGCGGGACCCTCGTCGAAAGTCGGCGATCTCCTTGCCTCGGCGGCCGAAGGCTCCGCTCGTGACTGCGCTTTCTCGGCCAGCTTATCCAGGTAGTCCCGTACATCCTTCGCTTTGGTTGCCAGAGCACTCAGTACTTCCGGCGAGCGCTGCTCCGCGCCTTCCTTCAGCAACGTAAGCCACTCCTCGACCCGTTGGTCGTAACGCTTCAGTCGCGACTCCTGGTCTCGATCCGCTGCGGATTCGTCGTCGGAGTTCGTGAGTCCCGTTTCGGTCGGTGTTGCCATTACCGGCTCCCTTCTGACAGAAGCCCCGTGCTCATGAGTGCTCTCCTCGTCGCGATCGTCGGTCTGGGTGCTCTCGGCCTCGCAAGGTCGGCGTCGATCGCGTCCCGGGGACCCTCTCGTCGAAGTCCGACAACGCGACGGTGTTCATCCCGATCGGACTCATGCTGGTCGTGTCGATTGTCGGGACGATCGCGGTCAACATCTTCCTGCGGCGATGACGATGCGCGAACGAGCCTGCGGGTGAACGTCAAGGGTTCGACGTGCTCGCGCCTAGCACCCTCTTGAGGGCAGGTTCGAGCCAAGCAGCGAGGAACCCGATCTCAAGCAGGGCGTCGCCGAGGTACACACGGGATTCGGTCTGGGATGCGCGGACACTCGCGAGTCCGAACGCGATGCAACTCGCTGCCCCGAGAACGATGGTCTCCGGTTCCTGAGCCCGCCGTCGAGCAGCGACGCCGAGCGAGGTGCCGATGACAATGGCTAACGCCCCGACCGTCTGCACCAGCCAGTAGTCCTCTTTCGGACCCGTGACGCGCTCGAAGGACCGCCGATGCGCAAGCGACCAGACGCCGGTCGCCACAAGGTAGGGGGCGTATAGGGCCCTGAGCGTCGACGCGTACGGCACCCTCACGCCCTACCCACATCGACTGGGACACGACCGTTCAAGGCTCGTCGAGTGGAGTTACGCGAGTCGGCCAAGCAGGGCCCCGAAGAGAGCGTGGCGCCAGGTGGCTTGTCCAAAGGCGCGCGGGTTCATAAGCAGTGAAGGCACACCCGGCTCGCCGCGTGCCGGATGGAAGCGGTCGACGAAGTACGAGAGCGGATACAGGGCGACGTGCTCCGTTAGCGCCATTCCGAGCGCGAGCCGATGAGGGTTGAGGGAGACGCGCGTTCTTACTTCGTAGAACACGAGACCAAAGATCGCTCCGTTGACCGCGTGGATCCCGAATCCCGCGACGGGCCAACGGGCGCCGCGCGTCACCGCCTTCCCTAACACGGCGACATCCGAGTAGTGGCATCGAAAGAGCCGCTTGTCCAAAGGCTCCTGCAGCCCCCACAGCGTCGTCGCCGTTGCGCCAGCGAGGGCTGCTCTGATTCTTCCGTTCATGTTCTTCCGTTCATGCGCTTCGAGGGTGCCCTGAAACGGCCATCGCATAACACGCTCAACGACTTCGCTCGACCGCAGCGCGAACTATTGGCAGGCTTCGCTGAAAGCGCTCACGCTTTTCGGCGGAGTTCGCGGTGCACGGAGATCGGCAAGCTTGACGCGCTGTGCGATTACTCCGACTTCTTCGGGGTCGCAAGGATCCGAGCGACGAATCCCTCATCCTCTTCCTCTGGCCTGCGAGTGAGCGTCCTGACGGGGTCGAGAACGTGGCGTCAACGCCCGAGCCTGCGAGATTGTCCGTTGTCGATTCCGTGTCTCCGAGAACGTCATGGAGAGTCGCAGTGCTCAACTCCGAAACTGTCGCGTCTGGACGAAGGGCTTGCGCAACGTCAAGTGGTGAGCCAGGTACAGCTTGCCGTGCAGACCTTTCAGGTGAGAGAAATTGTCGATAGCGGGGACGCTGACGTCGTCGGCGAGGACTCACGGTTCACATCCTGCCATCGACTCTGAAGAGAGTCGCGAGCCAGCCGCGCAGGAAGGCCCAGAAGCCTTCTCCTTCGTTCCCCGCTCGGCGCGGGCCACCGGCAATGAACCCCGCTCGCTTATCCTCAGTCATGACTAGATCGTAGGCGCCTGTCGACCGACGATTGCCTTTCGACCTGATGGCCCTGGCATTCATACGGATCGGGCGGAAGGGTAGCCTCGGCCCGGGGTTCGACCACGTCGCCATCGCCGTCTCGGACCTCGCGGCCTCCGAGCGCTTCTACCGAACCGTCCTGAGCGTCCTCGGCGCCGAGCCCAGCCATGCGGACGCCGAGCTGGTCGAGTGGGACGACTGGGACATCGGGCCGACGGACCCCCAGCGCCCGGTGACCCGCGGGCTCCACGTCGGCTTCCGCGCCCGCGACCGCGCGCAGGTCGACGCGTTCTGGCAGGCCGGGATCGCTGCGGGGTACCGCGACGAGGCGCGCCGGGGCCGCGCACCCACTACGGCCCCACGTACTACGGCGGGTTCCTGCTCGACCCTGACGGCAACAGCGTCGAGGCGGTCCACGGCGACCGCGAGGAGGCCGTGCCTGCCGGCCGCGTCGACCACCTGTGGCTGCGCGTCCGCGACCCGCAGGCCTCCCGGCGCTTCTACACGACGATCGCCCCCCACGCCGCGCTCCGCCTGACCCACGACGAGCCCGAGCGCGTACAGCTGTCCGGCCCGGACTACAGCTTCTCGCTCGTCCGCGACGAGCGTCCGCTCACGGAGCACGTCCACCTCGCGTTCCCCGCACGCGAGGACGCCACGGTGCGCGCGTTCCACGCCGCTGCAATCGCGGCCGGCTACGAGGATCACGGCGCGCCGGGCGAGCGCACGGTCTACCACCCGGGCTACTACGGCGCGTTCGTGCTTGACCCGGACGGGCACAACGTCGAGGTCGTCAACCACAACCGGGCGTGAGGACTCGCTCGTTTGTTTCAGGTCACGGTTAGCGTGGGGCAAAGAAGCACTGCCCGGGATCTCGCCGCGAGAGAACCTGCTCTCATCAGCCTCGAGTGGCGACCTCGATGACCGGCGAGATCCCGGGTACTGAGTTCCACTTGCCGTGCAGGGAATCGTCGGGTAATTCCCTGCGCAGGCAACGATGAATCCAAATGGTCCAACTCGGCTACAAGCTCTCGAGCGAGGAGCATCCGGCGAGCGATCTCGTCGGCTACGCGCGGCGTGCCGAGGAGGCGGGCTTCGGCTACGCAGTGATCTCCGATCACCTTCACCCCTGGACGTCTGGGCCGTTCTCGGGGATCGCGCAGGTCACTACGCGCATGCGGATCGGTACTGCAGTCACCGCTCCGATCCGACGGTCGCCGCCATACCTCGTCGCCCAGGCGGCGGCGACGGTCGCGACGCTGATGCCGGGCCGGTTTTTCCTCGGCGTCGGTTCGGGCGGGAACCTCAACGAGCACGTCACGGGCGAGTGGTGGCCGCCGAGCGAGGTGCGACGCGAGATGCTTGAGGAGGCCGTCGAGGTCATTCGGAAGTTGTGGGAAGGCGGCACCGTCGAGCATTTTGGAAGCACTTCACTGTCGACAACGCGCGCATTTACTCGCTGCCGAGGAGCCTCCGGCGATCATCTTCGCCGCCAGCGGGGAGCCGGGCGCCGAGCTAGCCGGCCGTGTCGGTGACGGCTCATCGGCATCGAGGCGTCCGCCGAGCTCGTCCAATCTTTTGCCGGGGCCAGCGGCGCGGGAAACCCTGTGACGGAAAGATGGCCGTGTGTGTCGCGTCCGATCGCGACGAGGCACTCCGAATCGCGCACGCGCAGTGGGCAGCGCCGGGGGCGACGCCGCCACGACTCTCCGCGAAGCTTCGAGTTGGCGCTGACTTCCAGGCCGTAGCCGACCTCGTGACGGAGGCGCAAGTCGCCGAGAAGGTGGTGTGTGAGGCAGACGCCGACGAGCATCTAGCGCGGATCCAGGAGTTCGCTAACGCGGGCTTTGACCACGTCTTCGTGCACCAGATCGGCGACGACCAGGAGACCTTGTTTCGCTTCTACGAGGACGAGATCCTTCCACGAGCCACGGAGCTCTGAGATGCCGAAAGCGATCGATCTCGCTGAAGCCGTCCGCCTTATCGATGCTGGCGCGCACCTCGTCGACATCCTGTCGCGCAAGAAGTTCGAGGACAGCCACTTGCCCGGCGCGATGAACATCCCGCTGCCGGAGCTCAATGAGATGGCGATCGCGTCTTTCGATCGCGAAGCGGCCGTCGTCGCCTACTGCTTCGACTACGAGTGGGACATACGCCCGCGAGCGCGTGGCGGCTCGAAGCCCTTGGATTCACCAACGTGTATGACTTCGTCGCGGGGAAGACGGCCTGGTTCGCATGCGGTCACCCGCGCGAAGGCTCGGCTGCTGCCGTGCCTGGGTCGGCGACCTGCCACTCGAGGGTGTCGTCACGTGCTGCATCGGTGCGCGCCTCGAGGAGGTCAGCGACCTCGCGTCCGGCAGTGATCTCGACTTCTGCGTAGTCGTCAACGAGGAGCGAGTGGTGACTGGAGTACTTCGCGGAAATGCGTTGAGCAAAGATCCCGGGTCGCGCGTCGAGGACGTGATGGAGCTCGGCCCGCGGACGATCCGACCGAGCGAGCCCGTCGAAAAGTTCCTCGCCAAGCGCTCGAGCCAAGGTGTCAAGAGCTGGATCGTCACGACCGCGCACGGGGAGCTCCTCGGCGTCGTAGCGCGTCGCGACCTCGAGCTTACGCTCGAAGGAGTCGAACGGGCGACGGGTTGAGCTCAGAGAGCTATTTCGCTTGCGCGTGCGGCCAGGTGCTTCAGTCGGGGGCACCACCCGACCCAACCCCGAGAAACTCCGAGCGCGAATCCTGCTTCGAGCCACGAAACTAGGCGCCGACCATTCGTCGCCTCCCGGACGCTGCCGGCCGTCGAGGTCGTCTCTCAGCGAGTTCTCTCGGGCAGCGTCCGGGGACAGCTGTGTCGGCCACATCCGTCGGCTGGGCTCCTCCTCGGCCGGGCGTGCGCTCGAACTAACGGTTCGCTCTGCCCGGTGCGTGCTGTCACGAACGTAACACGCATTGCCATCCTGCGATCGCTAGATAAAACGGGCCGCTGATCGCGACGCTCGGGAACGGCTGTCACTTCTAGCGCATTCGGAATGAGCGGAGCTCAAGGGTTCGCCAATGTGAGATCGGCCACGAGGCCGCGGAACATCTCTTCGCGCTCGCGGGAGCGGAGGATCGCGCTCGGGTGGATCGTGGCGATCACCGTTTTCGCAAGTTCGGAGTGAGGCAACCGGCCCCGATCCCGTGTCACTCTGAAGCTTCGGCCGAAGAAGGTTTGAGCGGCGGTCGCTCCGAGGAGAACGAGGACTTCGGGCTCGATGACCGCCAGTTCCCCTTCGAGCCAAGGCCGACAGGCGAGTTGCTCCGACCAGGATGGCTTGTCGTGGATCCGGCGTGTTCCTCGTGCCTTCCACTTGAAATGCTTGACGGCGTTCGTCACGTAGGTCTCTTTCCGGTCGATCCCTGCTTCGTCCAGCGCGCGGTCGAGGAGCTGTCCTGCCGGCCCCACGAACGGTTTGCCGGCGCGGTCCTCGTGTTCGCCTGGCTGCTCGCCGACGAGCATGACGCGCGCCGATCGCTGTCCTTGCCCGAATACCGCCTGCGTGGCGTTCGCATACAGAGGACAGCCCCGGCAGCGCTGCACGGCTTTTCCGAGCGCTGGAAGCGACAGACGTTCGGGAAGGAAGGGTGCGGCGCTCACCGCGCGGCCAAAGCACCTTCCCGTTCTGCTCCGACTTCCTCAGGCGAGCTCATGCGTTGGGCGAGCCGCTCTTCCAAGAAGATGGCGTTGTTGATCGCGCAGCCCTCCCAGTCCCTGTTGAAGTACGCGAAGACTCCGATTTCTTTCGATCAACGATCGAGCAGCCCGGCCCAAAAGCTCCGAGGGGAATAGTTACCGTTGCGGACCGGGTGCTGTCGTAGAATCGCATTAACGCGGAGTCGGCGAGCTCGTGCGTTCGGCGGGTGTCGACGGTGGGTCGATCAGCAATTACCAGCGCGGCCTGACGCTCGTGCAACAGCAGGTCTGCCTCCACACCTGGTTCTGATGCGATCGGAAGTCTGGCTGCAGCTGCCAAAGTAGCCCGAGCTTTCGGTGACCCAGCACCGCTCGATTCGCTTGCAGAGAAGCGACAGGTGCTGCGCGATGCGGGTCGGCAGAGGTGCGTACGAAAGCCCCCACTCAACCTTCATATCAGTGCCCGAGGCGGCGGCGTCACGTAGGTTTAGATCGCAGCAGACGCAAGAGTGCCCGCTCATCGGCGGTTAGTCGAGTTGGCCGCGAACTCTTGCGTCGAAAGTCTTCGATAGTGCGACCAGTCTGGTAGTGCTCGACGATGACGGGGCTGACGTACGAGGCGCGGGCGACCGCGGGCGTGTTGCCGAGTTCGCGCGCAACCTCGCGCATCACGCTCGCCAGAGTGCGTTTCGCCTCTGTCTCGCTGGATGGCGGCCCATGCCTGCCGAGCTCGACGGCCGCCCGAAGTGTCCCTCCCCAGGTGCGAAAGTCCTTCGCGGTGAATCCGTTTCCAAGATGCTCGCCGATGTACGCGTTCAGCATCGGCGCACTCAGGTTGACCGTTTCGCCGTCTCGCTCGAACCGAAACAGCCGAGATCCGTTCTCTAGCGAAAGAAGCGCGCGGACTCCTTCGGCTAGCGCGGCACTCTCGACCTCCCTCCGTACCAGTGTCCGGTTCTTCGTTCGAAAGCGAAACTCGATCTCGTTGCCGGAAACGGTGACGTGACGCTTGGTAAGGGTGGTGATGCCGTATGTGCGCGAGACGCGTGCGTGTCGGTCCGAGCCGACACGGAACCAAGCCCGATTGACCAGTGTGACTGCCATCGCACAAGCCCAGTCTCTCTCGTAGGGACCCAGCCGCAGATGCTGCGACGTTCGTGCGCGCAATCTCGGGAGGGACTCGGCGAAGTGGAGAAGGCGGTCGAATTTGACGCGTTCCTGTGCCGCCCGGAAGTTTGCGTGGTAAAGGTATTGACGTCTCCCCGCAGCGTCCGTTCCGGTGGCCTGCAGCTTGGCGCTGGCGTTTGGAGAGATCCAGACGTCTGTCCAAGCCGGAGGAATTACTAGGCCGCGGATGCGCTCAAGTTGCTCCCGGTCGGTGACCGGACGGCCGACCGAATCCACATAGCGAAAGCGCTTTCGCCCGAGTCTTGTCCAGCCCCCGCGGCGTTCCATCGCGAAGCCGCCATACCCACCACCCGATCCGGGCAAACGGCATTCTCCCACCGAAAGCCGGCGCGCGGTGAGAGCTGAGCTTCTTACGGTGATCTCAGAGTGAGTCGCAGAGCGCTCGGTTCTAGAACGCAGGCACGGGAAACTTTTGGCGAAACTTTTGCCCACCTGAGATGATCTGGCCAGACATCAGATGGTCGAGCGTGGCTCAGCAACGCCGTATTGGCACCCGGTGGCCTTAGAAACCAACGTCTCATAACCCGGAGGTCGCAGGTTCAAATCCTGCCCCCGCTACTCGAAAAGCCCCGGAAACGCGGCTTTTCTGTTCTCTTGATTGTGATCGCCGCGGCAAACTTTTGCCCAACTTTTGCCTTTGGCTGACGCGATGTGTCCGCGTTCGCCGGTCGCGCGAGCTCTTTCAAGCAGGAGTACGCTCGCACAGCGCAGACACCTATCGCCTGGCCGCCGATTGAGCGAACGCCGGCCGGCGTGGCCGGCCGTCTCGGTGCTCGCCCGCCGCTACCCGGCACCCGTGCCATCCAGGGCGGCGCGCAGGTTTCACAAGCGTGTTGAGGCAGCGGGGTTCGTTGCCGCCCATGTCCGGCCTGCCCGT
>CAWJUF010000027.1:0-80953 GCA_963845965.1 uncultured Actinomycetes bacterium
TGTCGAGCTGCGGCCGGACCTGCACGCGGCCGTCCTTCTTGTTGAGCCCGTACTTCGCGACGATGTTCTTCCACTCGGTCGCGGGGATCCCGCCGGAGGCGTAGTCCGACGTGCCCTTCTCCACGTTCTGGTACTCGACCTCGACGCGTTGCCGATGTTCACCTGGATCGTGTCGGCGTTCGCCGCGCGACCGCCCTTGTAGTACGTGTTGCGCTTGAGCGTGATCGAACGGCCCGGCGTCCGGGAGGCGAAGTAGTACGGCCCGCACGAGGCGTACTGGTTGATCCCGTTGGCGTCGATCTGGCGCGCGAGCGTCGGGTCGATCGCCTGGTAGGAAGGGCATCGCAAGCCGCGCGAGCAGGTCGGGCGATGCCTTCGTCAGCTGGATCTACGAGCTTGTTGCCCCGGGCCTTGACGCCGGAGACGGAGCCCGCCTTGCCGTCGACCGCCGCCTGCGCGCCCTTGATGATGTCGAGGAACGCACGCCGGTCGACTGCATCTTCGGGTTGGCGAAGCGGTTGATCGCGTCGACGAAGCTCTTCGCGTACGGGCTTGCCGTTCGAGAACTTGAAGCCCGGCTTGATCGTGAACGTGTAGGTGTTGCCGTCCTTCGAGACGAGCGGCAGCCCGGAGGCCACCTCCGGCGTCGCGACGGCGCCGGCCGCGCCCTCCTTGTCGGGCCAGTTCATCAGCTTGCAGGCCGTCGTGGCCTCGAGCTTCCACGTCTCGCCGTAGTACGACAGCTGCGGGTCGATGTAGTCGACGTCGGTAGTCATGTCGAGCACGACCGTGCCGCCTCGCTGCGCGCTCGGTGCGGCGGTCGCCGCCGCGACGAGCAGGAGGGTCAGGCTCGAGATCGCGAGCGCGATCCCCAGCAGGCGCTTCCCCTTCATGTGGCTCCTTTCCGAGGTTGGACGTGCACGGGTCATCGGGACCCCCGTGGGTCGAACGCATCACGCAGCCCGTCGCCGAGGAGGTTGAAGGCGAGCGTCGTCAAGAGCAGCGCGACGCCCGGCCACACCATGAGGAGCGGCCGGGAGGTGTAGTACTGCGGCGCGTCGGCGAGCAGGTTGCCCCAGCTCGCCGTCGGCAGCTGGATGCCGAGCCCGAGGAACGAGAGGCCGGCCTCGGCCAGGATGAACGCCGCGACGTTGAGCGTCGCGAGGACGATCAGCGGCCCGACGAGGTGCGGGAAGACGTGCGAGCGAATGATCCGCCAGTTGCTCGCCCCGACCATCCGCGCGGCCTCGACGAACTCCTTCTCGCGAATCGAGAGGGCGACGCTCCGCATGACGCGGGCGGAGTAGAACCAGCCGAGCAGGCCGAAGACGAGGATCAGTGTGACGACGCCCTCGCCCAGAAACCCGAAGGTCACGTGGTTCAGGCGGGTGCCGAGCGTCCCGGCGAGCGTGATCACGAAGAGCAGGTACGGGAACGCCATCGTGAGGTCGACGAGCCGCGAGATCGTCGTGTCGGCCCACCCGCGGTAGAAGCCCGCGACCGCGCCCGCGATCGAGCCCAGGAGCAGCGAGAGGAGCGTCGCGCCGACGCCGACCTCGAGCGACACCTGCGCGCCATAGAGAAGCCGCAGGAACTCGTCCCGCGCGAGCGTCGAGTCGGAGCCGAGGACGAAGAGCTGCTGGTCGAGCTGCCCGTCCTCGGTCAGCTGGCCGACGTACGTCCACGGCCCCGCCGGCAGCTGGTCGGCGTCGAGCCCGCCGGACACGAGGAACGGCTCGTTCGGGCCGTGCCCGAGGAGCCGCGACGCGAGCGGCGCCCCCGCGAACGCGACGACGAACAGGACGACGATGAACACGCCGCCTGCGAGCGCCAGCCGGTCGCGCTTGAGGCGGAGCCAAACGCCTTCCCAGTAGCTGCGCGCCTCGACCGGCGCGCCGTCGAGCTCGTCGTCGACGGCGGCGTCCTCCGGGAGCAGTGCGGCTCTGCCCCGGAGGAGCACCGCCTGCCCGTTGGCCGCGGCCTCCGCGCTGTCTGCGAGGTTGCTCACCGCGGCACCACTGCGGCTGCTCTGGGCACCCAGTTGTCGACGACCCACCGGGACGCAGGCCCGGAACCCAGCTTCTTGAGCTCGAGGAAGAACACCTGGGCGCGCACGCCCGACCCCTTGCGCGGGAGCAGCGCCACCTCGAGCAGCGCGCTCCTCGTGTACGACGCGTCGACCTTGTAGGGGGCGACCTCGAGCTTGTCGACGGGGTAGGGGACGACCGGGTTCTCACCCGTCATCCACCGCTTCTTGCTGAGGCCGCCGCGGAGGTTCGGGCCGACGAGCGTCCACGCCTCGTCGAGGTTCTTCCGCGCGACCGCGGTCTGGATGAAGCGCACCGCGACCTGCCGCGCCTCCTGCCCGAGCGGCGCCTTGACAAGCTGCTCCGACCGCTGCGCGGGGGCGGAGCTGAAGTGCTCGGGTGCCGGGTTCTTGTCCGGCCCGAGCACGAGCACGCCGACGATCGCGATGAGCGCGAGGCCGCCGGCAGCCCACGCAAGGCGGCGCCGCGTGGCGCGCCCCATGCGGGGCGGTCCCTCGCGGCGCGCGGGCGCAGGTGCGGTCGGGTGGCTCGTGCTGGTGGTCGCCATGTCCTGTGTCCGCCGATCTCGGGGATCCGGCCCGGCGGGGTCTCCGCCGGCCGGATTGCCCGACACCTGACGACGGCTACGTGTCTACTGGACCGGCGACGCAGAAATCCAGGAAACGTCGAAAACTTCGACGTTTGGCGACACCCTGCTGAGCCGGCCGGGGCGTGGCTTTAGCCTCGCCCCTCTTGGTTCGGAAGGAAGAGGGACGAGGCTGAAGCCACGCCCCACCTCCTCACGTACACGAGCTCCGAGCTCAGCCCTCGACGGGCCTGGGCGCAACGACGCCGCCCCAGAGCGACGGCACCGGCCGCCGCCCGCGCTCCCGCCGGGCGAGCTCGGCGAGCTGGGCCTCGGCGTTGTCGAGCAACTTGAGGACTGCCCGGCCGTGCGCGCAGACGACCTTGCCCGCCGGCGTCACGATCACCGACCGCGACCCGCTCCCGCGCACCAGGAGCGACTCGCCAATCGCCGCCTCGAGCTGTGCGATCTGGTGGCTGATCGTCGAGCGCGAGTAGCCGAGCCGGCGCGCCGCCTGGACGAAACTCCCCTCCTCCGCGACGACGACGAGCGCGACCAGCGAGCGCACCTGCAGGCCGAGCCAGCGCGAGCGCTCGAGCGGACGCGGCTCGGGCGCCTCCTCCTCGTACGCCCTGTGGGCACGTGCCTGCTCGGCGCGCTCCTGCGCGAGCTGGATCGCCCACTGCCGGCGGAAGGTGTCATCCATCGCGTGGCGCGCCGCCCACGCGCCGGGATCGCAACGCCGCCCGGACGGCCGGCGCCTGGTGGCACGCCGCGACCGTGCGAAGCCCCTGGGTCGTACCGAGGATTGGCCCGAGGTGATCGATGCCGCGTACGACGTCCGATTCGGAAAAAAGTTGGCAGGATGCCGCGCCACATGCGCAGCGTCCTGACCCGCGTGCTCGCCGCGCTCTTCGCGGCGAGCTGGATCGTGTTCCCCGGTTTCGGGGTCGTCGACCTGTCCGTTACGTGGAGCTCGGACTGGCCGCAGGTGCTCGAGGCGGGCTGGGGCCTCTTCTTCACCGTGCTCGTCGGCTTCCCGTTCGTCGCCGTTGCCGTCCGGCCCGGCTCCTCGGGGCCGCCCGTCGCACAGCTGGCGGTCGCGACACTTGCGCTCGGGGTGTCGGTCGTCGCAGCGCGCGAAGCGCCGCTTGTCTGGGTCCCCGTCGTGCTGGCGGTCGAGACCGTCGCCGTGGCATGGCTCGCCGGCCGCTCGAGGGGCTCGGGGACGGCGTCGCGGGGCGCGTCCACGCCGATCCTCGCCCTCGCGGCGCTCGGCGTCGTCCCCTGGCTCGCCTACGCCCTCGACATGTGGGCTGCGAACCGCGACGAGCGACCGGACAGCGACATCACGAACGGCATCGACCACTACGCGGTGCAGGGAGCGCTCGGGCTCGCCCTCGCCGTGCTTCCGCCACTCGCCGCCCTACGACCAGCCCTGACCCCGCTCGTTCCCGTGTGCGCAGGGATCAGCGCCGCGTACCTGGGGCTCGTGTCGCTCGCGTGGCAGGACGCGGCAGGAGGCTTTGGCCGCGTCTGGTCGCTTGCGGCGATGGCCTGGGGCCTCTGTCTCGTCGCCGTCTCGGTCGTTGCAGCCGTCCGTCGCTCTCGCCGAGCGATCGGCTGACAGGCGGCGGTGCCTCACTCCGCGTCGAGGAGGCGCTCGAGCCCGTCGAGAATCAGGTCGAGCCCGAACTCGAACTCGGGCTTCTCCGCGGGGTCGGGCGGCGCGATGTGCTCCTCGGCGTGCTCGACGATGTACGGGAACTCGTCGGCGGGGATCCTGCGGAGGAAGCCGCCGGCGAGGTCGACCAGCTCCTCGCGCGTCCGGAACGGCATCCCGACCTGCCAGAGCGTGAACCCGGTGATGTGACTGTCGATCGCGTGGTAGGCGTGGTGGGTCAGGTTCGGGGAGAAGCCGGCCTCCCGGAACGTGCCGAGGACCGCCTCCATCCACTGCATGCGCAAACGGCTGACGCCGCCGCCGTGGGTGAGCAGGCTGCACGACCAGCGGTGACGGACGAACGCGTCGTGCGACGAGACGGCCGTGCGCCGGATCTCCGCCTTCCAGTCCCTGCCCGGCCGCGGACTCTCGATCTCCGCGAGCACGACCTCGACGATCCCTCGCTCGAGATCCTCCTTGCCCGCGACGTGGTTGTAGAGCGACATCGCCTCGACCCCGAGCTCCCGGCCGAGGCGGCGCATGCTGAGCGCGGCGATGCCGTCCCGGTCCGCGATCGCCACGGCGGCCTGGAGAACGCGCTCCCGGTTGAGCGGCACGCGGGCCGCAGGTCGCTGTGTGGGCCGAGACGCCATCCGCTTGACAGACCTTACGCTGTACGTCTACCTTACGGCATAAGCTTACGGCGTATGTGTGAGGAGGGCGGAGAAAGTCGACGATGTCATGGAACGGCAGGAGACGGACAAGGCGGTGGGCACGATGAAGGCGATCGTCGGCGAGCGATACGGGCGTCCGAGCGTCCTCGAGTTGCGGGACGTCGAGCGGCCGGAGCCGACCGACGACCAGGTGCTCGTGCGCGTCCACGCCTCGTCGGTCAACCCGGCCGACTGGTACGGCATTACCGGGTTCCTGTTTGCCCGGATGGGAAACGGGCTGCGTCGGCCGAAGGTCGCCGCTGCAGGGTCCGACGTTGCCGGGCGGGTGGAGGCCGTCGGCGCAGGCGTGACCACCCTCCGCCCCGGGGACGAGGTGTTCGGGACGGCGACCGGTGCCTGGGCGGAGCTCGCCTGCGCCCGCGAGAGCCGCATCGCCCCGAAGCCGCCGGGCGTTTCGTTCGCCGAAGCCGCCGCCGCGCCGATCGCCGGGTGCACTGCGCTCCAGGCATTGCGCGACCACGGCCGCGTCGAGAGCGGGCAGAAGGTGCTGATCAACGGCGCGTCGGGCGGCGTCGGGACGTACGCCGTCCAACTCGCGAAGGCGCTCGGCGCGCAGGTCACCGCCGTCTGCAGCACCCGGAACGTCGACCTGGTGCGCTCGCTCGGCGCAGACCGGGTCGTCGACTACACCGCGGAGGACTTCACGAAGATCGGCGAACGGCACGACCTCCTGCTCGACGTGGCCGGGAGCCGCTCGCTCGGCGCGCTCCAGCGGGTCCTCACGCCCGACGCGACCGTCATCGTCATCGGCGGCCCCATGACGTACCGCCGGCTCGGCCCGCTCCCGCACCTCGGCACCACGCTCGTCATGTCGAAGGTTCGCCGCCGCGCGGTGCGGTTCTTCGTCGCGAAGATCGACCGCGACGACCTCGCGTATCTCGGGTCACTGCTCGAGGCCGGGACGATCCGCTCGGTGATCGACCGGACGTACCCGCTCGAGCACGCGCCCGAGGCGCTCGCCCACCTCGGCGAGGGCCACGCGCGAGGGAAGCTCGTCGTCACCGTCTGAGGCGGCGGGCGCGCACCGCCGCGCCCGCCGCCTGCCTCCCCCGCGTCTAGAAGTGGCAGTTGCCGGGGTCGGGGGCGTCCTGGCGCCTCGTTGCGCCGGCCGGGATGAGCTGGACGACGACCGTCTTCGCCACGGCGCCGCTCTCGTCCCGGATGATGTGGACGTCCCCGCCGCCGACGTCGACGAACGCGTTCGTCCCGCTCGCCGAGTACACGTGCGGCGTGCAGGTCGGATCGTCGCCCTCGTATGCGGTCACCGTGCCCTGCGTCACGATCACGAGGCTCGGCCCGGGATGCGTGTGCCAGCCGGTGCTGGGGATGCACCGCCGCAGAGGCTGGGATCCCAGGTGTTCTGCTGGACGTAGAGGTCGGAATCCCCCTTTGTCTTGAGCTCGGCCTTCCAGAGGTTGGCCGGGATCGTGCGTGGCCTTGATGTCGAGATCGCCGAACGTGGCCTTCGCCAGCGTCGTGCCGCTGAAGCCCGGCGTCGTCGCCGGCGTCGCCAGCACCTTGCCGCCGTAGACGGCGGCGCCGATCGCCGCGAGCGCGACGAGCAGGAGCCATCTTGACTTCATCGCTTCTCCTTTCCGGACGAGATCGCCTCGACGATGCGGATGGGATCGAGGCCGGCGCGCTCGGCGGCGTCCGCCGCGTCGACGCGCCGACGGGGCGTCGAAGACGTAGAAGCAGATCTCGTCCTCTGGGATGTGGATCGAGCGGTCGAAGCGGACGCGCGTTGCTCCCCTGCGTCAGCTCCTCCGCTGCCGAGCGTGCCCGCCGCTCGCGAGCCGCGCGCTCGTGCCGTACGGCCGCGGGCGAGATATGTCTCGACGAGGTAGCTCGGCACGCGTTCGACGCTATGACGTCGGCGCCGCGGTGGAAACGACAGAACGTCTGAACTTTGCGCGAGCTAGGCGGGTTCGTCGGGGCGGAGCCGGAGGGCGAGCTCGGTGCGGGAGCGGACGCCGAGCTTGGCGTAGATGTGGTTCAGGTGGCTCGCGACGGTCCGCTCGCCGAGGAACAGCGCGGCGGCGACCTCGCGGTTCGTTCGGCCCTCGGCGACGAGGGCGGCGACGCGGAGCTCGGCTGCCGTCAGTCCCTCCGCGCGGGTGCGCCCGCTGATCGCGTCCGAGCTCGGCGCGCGCCTTGGCCGCCCAGCCGTGCTGCCCCGATGGTCTCGAAGCCCTCGAGCGCGGCCTCGATCGCCTCGCGGGCGGGGCGCTTCTGGCGGCGCGACGTCTGACGATGCCGAGCGCGAGCAGCGCGCGGGCGCGGCCGAACGGGTCGCCGACGAGCTTCGTGCTCGGCGACCGCCTGCGCGAGCAAGTCGAGCGCGCGCTCGACGTCCCCGCGCGCGGCGGCGACGAGGCCGCGACACCGCGTGACGTGCGCGAGCACCCACTCGCGGGCGACGCGTGCCGCATCCGCCTCCCACACGTCGAGAGGCGGCACGGCGTCTTCGCCGCGCCCGCGTTCGAGCAGAAGCTCCACGTGGTCGGCGGTCCACCAGCGGACGCTCGGCTCGCGCCAACCCAGCTCCGCCGCCCGCCGGTCGGCCGTCCCGAGCCAGTCCAGAGCCGCCGCGGACGGGTCTGCCACCCCCGAGCGCGGCGAGGCCGAGGACGGCGCGGTGCTGCGGCGGGTGGGAGCCGAACAGCGCCATCGCCAGCTCGAGCGCGCGCTCGCGAATGCTCGACGAGCGAGCTCGAGCTGCCCGCGATGGACGGCGATGACGGCGATCGGAAGGTGGTCCTGCGGCACCTCGAGGCCGTACTGGATCGCGATGTCGTGCGCGCGAGCGGCGTAGTCGGCCGCGAGCTCCGAGCGCCCCGCCCAGAACTCGACCCAGGCGAGGCCCCAGAGCGCACGGGCGCTGCGCGGCTCGTCCCGCTCGCGCCACGCGTCGTACTCGCGCTCGAGCAATGCGCGACTTCGCTCCGCTTCGAGCGGGCGCGAAGCGTGTTCACGATCGCCTGCGTCGCCTCCTGTACCAGCCGCTCGCCGCCGAGCGCGCCGGGAGATGCTGGGCCAGCGCCGGAGATCGCGCGGGCGCCTCCGGCTCGCCGGCGAACCAGGCGAGGATCGCATGCACCGCGCGGGCGCGTACGCGGAGCTCGTCGTCGTCAAGCCGTTCGGCCAGCTCCAGCGCGGGCCCGGCGTGGTCGAACCCGATGCTGAAGCGCGTCACCCACGCCAGCCGACAGTGGATGACGACTCGAAGGCGGCCGGAGGCCGCCTCGCGCAGCGCCTCCGCGAGCAGCTCGACGGCGCGTCGGCGCACGTGCCAGCTCGGCGAGAAGGATGAGCGCCTCCACGCGCCACGGGCCGATCTCGGTCTCGGCCAGCAGTCTGGTCGCGATCGCCCGGGCGCGCGTCCACTCGCCCGCGGCCTGGTGTGCCCGAGCGGCCGCGAGCGCCCGGCGGCGACGCTCGTCGTGCGCGTCCGGCGGAGTCAGCCGGAGGGCATGCTCGGCAAGCTCGGCTGCGACGGCCGGCGCGCCGCGATCCAAGCGCCTGCCCGACGCTCGTCGAGTCGCGGCCGCGACGTCGGATCCGGCGCGTCCTTCGAGAGCGCCAGGTGCCGGGCGCGCAAGACGGGTCGTCGACGAGCGGCCGCGATCCGCGCATGGACGCGCCGCCGCCCGTCGCCGAGGCCCGGTAGACGACCGACGAGAGCAGGGGATGCGTGAAGCGAATCGGCCGCGTCCTCGCGCGTCGAT
This sequence comes from uncultured Actinomycetes bacterium, assembly GCA_963845965.1. Taxonomy (GTDB): domain Bacteria; phylum Actinomycetota; class Thermoleophilia; order Gaiellales; family Gaiellaceae; genus Gaiella. Next base: position 8,739 of record CAWJUF010000027.1, read on the forward strand.
CACGTGCGCGCCGACTGCGCGGCTCGAGCGCGTCGAGGGCGACGCCGGCGCGCTCCAGCAGCGAATCCGACGTCGTGCCCAGCGCCGACGACGAGCGCGAGCGCGTCGTGCGTCGACGCCGGGAAGCCCAGCGATCCGCGCGCGCAGCAGCTCCTCGAGCGTCTCGGGAACCGGGAGCGGCGCGAGCGGGTCGACATCGCATCGAGAGCGCGCGCGCAACCTCCAGCGCGAAGAACGGGTTTCCGTCCGACCGCTCGTGGATGCGGAGCAGCGTCTGGCGCGCGAACGGCCTGCCGAGCCGGTCACGCAGGACCCGATGCAGCGCGCCGACGCTGAGCGGCCCCACGCGCAGGCGCTGGACACGCTCCGCGCCCGAGCGCGCGCTCGAGCTCGGACGCGTCGGTGCGGGCACCTCGGCGAGTCGCCGTGCGAGCAGCACGAGAACACGGGTTCGCGCGCGAGCCTCCGCAGCGCGAACGCGAGCGGCGCTCGTCGAGGACGCGTCGAGCCACTGGACGTCGTCGATCGGCGACCAGGAGCGGACTCGCGGTCGCTGAGAAGCTGCAGCACGTCGCGCACCGCAACCGCGAGCGCGCGGTGATCGACGGGATCACCCGGCGTCTCGTCTCGCAGCAACGCGACCTCGAGCGCCCGCCGCCTCGGCAGCTGCAGCGACGGGAGCACGTCGTCGAGCACGCCCTCGAACAGGTCGCCGAGACCCGCGTGCGCGAGCCTGCGCTCCGCCTCCGCCGGTCGCGACGCGAGCACACGAGACCGTGCGAACGCGCGCAGCTCGACGCCCGCCAGCCAGAGCGTCGACTTGCCGATCCCGGCGTGACCCTCGAGCACGAGCGCGGCCGACCCGTCGCGCGACTCGTCCACGAACGCCGCGACGACGGAGAGCTCCTCGTCCCTGCCGACGACCTCGAACGCCATCTTCCTCGTGACGATCGTGACAGAGACGCGAGGAATGACAAGCCTCTCCTCTGAGCGCCGCCACGATCGTCGGCGGCGCGCCGTCAGAGCAAGGTGAGCGTGCGCGCCCTGAAGCCGATCGCGCCCAGGTGCCCGGTCTCGAACTGGCCGGTGACGCGCACCGCGAGCGAGCCTGCATCGGTCAACCTCGGTCGGACCTCGGCGCAGCGAACCGTCACGAGGGCGCCTGCGGCGTCGCGCTCCGCGCAGCGCGTGCGTCGGTCGAGTCGCAGCGTGACGCGCAAGCCGCGCCGGACCCGCAGCCCCGCGGTCTGGCCCGTGACGGTCGTCGCGAACGCGCTCGGGGCGACCCAGCGGACGACGCGCAGCTGCAACGTCCAGCTCGGCGCCTCGCCGGCCCGGGCGGGTGCCACCGCGAGGCACGAGAGCGCGAGCACGCTCGCGACGAGGGACAGCCGGTGCACGAGCTCAGGGTACGGCGCGGCGGGCGACGACGATGCCCGCCGTCCATCCCGGCGCGCGCCCTCCGGCCGGCGGCCGGATCGACTCGACGTCGAGGCCGCTCGTCGTGACGAGCCACGACACGATGGAGTTCGAGTTCCACATGTCGCCCGTGCCGAGCTCGTCGCGCCCCCACACCGGGCGCGGCACGGCGGGGACGAGGTCGAGCAGGCGCCGCGCGAGCGCCGGTTCGTCCGTCAGGTGCCGCGGGCTGTCCACCGCCTCGTCGATGTCCTGGACGACGCCGTCGCGCCAGCAGCGGAGCTCGTAGCGGAAGACGCGAAGCCGCCGGAGCGCGCGGTGGCCGACGGCCCCTTCGGACACGACGCCCCGCCCCGGCCCGTCGTCGTCCCGGATCGGCGCCGACTCGATCGTGAACCGAGCCTCGCCCAGGGTGACGATCAGCGCCGAGTGGTACAGATCGGAGCGTGGACGCCGCTCGCGCGCCGCGACGACCGCCTCGTACGCCGTGCCGTTCAGCCGCACGAACCAACCGCGCGCTCCGAGCGGCAGCCAGTACAGGTCGACGCCCGTCGGCTCCATTCGCGGGAGTGTGCATCGGGCCCGGCCAAGACGCGACGGACACATCTCCGGCGGTCTAAGCTGCGCGCCGTGAGACCGATAATCGATGATCGATCCCAGTCGATCAGGTGAGGCCCGACGTCGATCCCCCCGGCTATGCCAAGCCGGAACGTCGGCTGCCCCGCCCCGGCGAGCTCGCGCCGCTCGTGCGATTCCGGCGTCCCGAGCTCGATGCGACCAAGCGTCGGCTCGCGGCCGCGTTCACGATCGAGGATCTGCGGAAGATCGCGAAGCGCCGAACGCCGAGCGTCGCGTTCGACTACACCGACGGGGCGGCTGAGGGCGAGATCTCCCTCGCGAGGGCGCGCCAGGCCTTCCAGGACGTCGAGTTCCACCCGCAGGTGTTGCGCGACGTCTCGACGGTGGACACGAGCGTCACCGTCCTCGGCGGCCCGTCGGCGCTCCCGTTCGGCATCGCCCCCACCGGCTTCACGCGGCTGATGCACACCGAAGGGGAGCGGGCCGGCGCGAGCGCCGCAGGCGCGGCAGGAATCCCGTTCTCGCTCTCGACGCTCGGGACGACGTCGGTCGAGGACGTCGCGCGGGCCAACCCAGACGGCCGCAACTGGTTCCAGCTCTACATGTGGAAGGAGCGGGACCGCGCGACAGCTCTCGTCGAGCGCGCAGCGAGGGCGGGGTTCGACACGTTGCTCGTCACCGTCGACGTGCCTGTCTCGGGCGCGCGGCTGCGTGACCGCCGCAACGGATTGACCATCCCGCCCGCACTCAGGCTCCGCACCGTCCTCGACGCACTCCCGCGGCCCCGGTGGTGGATCGACTTCCTCACGACCGAGCCGCTCACCTTCGCGGCGCTCGAGGCGTGGCCCGGCACCGTCGAGGAGTTCCTCGACGTCATGTTCGATCCGACGGTCGACTACGACGACCTGATGTGGATCAAAGAGCAGTGGCCGGGCAAGCTCGTCGTCAAGGGCATCCAGACCGTCGAGGACGCCAAGCAGGTCGCTGCGCTCGGCGTCGACGGGATCACGCTCTCGAACCACGGCGGCCGGCAGCTCGACCGAGCACCCGTTCCCTTCCATCTGCTCCCCGACGTGGTGCGCGAGGTCGGCAGGGACACCGAGGTCCACCTCGACACCGGCATCATGAACGGCGCCGACATCGTCGCCGCGATCGCGCTCGGCGCACGATTCACCCTGGTGGGCCGCGCGTACCTCTACGGCCTGATGGCCGGCGGACGCGCGGGGGTCGACCGCGCGCTCGAGATCCTCGCCGGGGAGATCACCCGCACCATGCGCCTCCTCGGCGCCCGGAGCATCGAGGAGCTCGGCCCGCACCACGTCACCCAGCTCGAGCGGCTCGTCCGCCGCTGACGTCCCGCATGCCCTCGGCGGGGCGTACGATCGAGACGTGGCGGCGGAGGCTTCCAGAGCAGTCACCGCGTCGTCGGCCCCGACGGAGCAGCCGATCCGGGCCGCGGAGGTGGTCGGCGCTCTCTCGCTCGCGACCGACCTCGGCACGGGGCAACCGCTCGAGCACGCGTTGCGCACCGCCGTGCTCGCGGTCCGGTCTCGGCGAGCTCGCGGGAGCATCCGCGGAGGAGCTCGCGGACACGTACTACGTCGCGCTCCTCCACGCCTCGGGGTGCACGTCGAACGGGCACGAGGCGACCCAGCTCTTCGGCGACGACATCGCGCACCGAGCCGCGTTCTTCCTCATCGACACGACGAGCCCCGCGGAGGTGCTTGCGTTCTACCGGGCACACGTCGGGGCCGGACGGCCGCCGGAGGTCCGCGCCGCGATGATCGAGGACGCGATCGCCAACGCCGGCCCGAGGGCCCGTGACGGGTTCGCGACGATGTGCGAGGTGGCACAGCGGTTCGCGGGGTGGCTCGACCTCGGCTCGGACATCCAGGCGGCGCTCGAGTACGTCTTCGCGCGCTGGGACGGACGAGGATTCCCGAACGTCAGCGGCGACGAGATTCCGTTGCCGATGCGTCTCCTGCACGTGGCGAGGGACGTCTCCCTCTTCCTCTCGGCCGCAGGTCCCGATGACGCACGGGCCGTCGTCGAGCGTCGATCGGGTGCGGCGTACGACCCGCGGCTCGCGGGGCTCGCGGTGCGGAGCTTCGCCGAGCTCCTCGCCGAGCTGGACGAGGCGCGGATGTGGGAGCAGGCGCTCGAGAGCGAGCCGTTCCCGAAGGTCTGGCTCGCAGGCGAGCGCGTCGACGACGCCTTCATGGCCATCGCCGCGCTCACCGGCCTCAAGTCGCCGTGGCTGCGCGAGCACTCGACCGGTGTCGCGGAGCTCGCGGAGGCCGCAGCCTGGCGGATGGGCCTCGCCGCCGATGCCGTCACGCTGCTTCGCCGCGCCGCGCTCGCGCACGACCTCGGCCGGGTCGGCGTGTCGAACGCGATCTGGGAGAAGCCGGGACCTCTCGGGTTCGGCGAGTGGGAGCGGGTGCGGCTCCACCCGCATTTCTCCGAGCGCGCGTTCGCTCAGTCCACGGTGCTCGCACCGATCGGGCTGCTGGCCGGCTCGCACCACGAGCGCCTCGACGGCTCGGGCTACCACCGCGGCACACGCGGGCCGGCGCTCGACCAGGCTGCCCGCATCCTCGCTGCCTCCGACTGCTACGCGGCCATGCGAGAGGCACGACCGTACCGGCCGGCGCTGGACCCGGCGGCCGCGCAGGCGGAGCTGGCACGCGAGGTCGACGAGGGCCGGCTCGACGGTGACGCCGTCGACGCGGTGCTCGCGGCCGCGGGGCATCGACCTCGGCTGCGGCCGCGCGAGCTCCCCTCCGGCCTCACCGGACGTGAGCTCGAGGTCCTCCTCGTGCTCGTCCGCGGCGAGTCGAACCAGGCGATCGCCGACTGCCTCGGGATCTCGGCCAAGACCGTCGGCCACCACGTGCAGCACGTCTACGAGAAGGCGGGCGTCCGCAGTCGTGCGGCGGCGACGGTGTGGGCCTTCGAGAACGACCTCGTGCGTACGGCCTGAGCGGTCGGGCATAGGGCGTTCGCCCGATGCAGCGTGACGCTGTAGCGAGCATGCTCGCGTCACCACCGGGTCGAACGGCGACCCGGAACGACGGAGGAGGCGACAGATGCTCCTGGCAACGACACAGGTCGAGGACTACGACCGCTTCATCGAGATCTACTCGACGAAGGGGGCCGAGAAGCGGAAGCAGCACGGCTCGAAGGGCTCGACGGTCTTCCGCGACCCGAACGAGGCAGACCGGGTCTGGGTGATCTTCGACTGGGACGCGGACGGCTGGCAGAGCTTCGCCACCGACCCGGAGGTGCCGGGGATCATGCAGGAGGCCGGGCACAAGGGGCGGCCCCAGGTCGCAGAGCTCGGCGGCCGGTACGAGGCATAACAGGTCTCGCCGTGCGACACGCCGATCCGGGACGACTCGACCCAGGGAAACGCGGTGAGCGGCCGGCCGGGCTGACCGAGCGCGAGCTGGAGGTCCTGCTCGTGCTCGTGCGCGGCGGGTCGAACCGGACGATCGCCGACGATCTCGGCATCTCGGGCAAGACCGTCGGGCACCACGTCCAGCGCGTCTACCGGAAGGCCGGAGTCCACAGCCGGGCCGCGGCGACCCTCTGGGCCGTCGAGCACGACCTCGTGCACCCCGGATAGGCGTCGCCTGACGAGGCACTGAGGGTCGAGGTGACCGCGACGAGCGAGCGAAGCCCCGCAATCGCGGGGTTTCGCTCGCAGCGTCTCTACGGGCGTTCGGCTGCCTCGAGACGTGGTGGGCGGCCCTCGCGCAGCGCTCTCGGCCAGATCCCCTGCTTGCCGGGCGAGAGGATCCCGTTCGGGTCGATCGCGTCCTTGATCGTCTCGGCGAACCGCAGGTAGGCGTGGTCGCCGAAGGAATACTGCTCGGCTGCGAGGTCCATGAAGTCGAGGTGCGAGCGGTACTCGCCGTACCCGTGCTTCGCGGCCTCGCGGACGAGGAGGCGGCTCGTGTCGTACGCGCGGCGCGCCTCGGCCTCGTTCTTCGTGTCGAAGATGATCAGCGTCACGTGGATGAAGCTCCGTGCGTTCGTCGGGATGAAGACGGCCGCATAGTCGAGTCGCGCCTGGCGCTCGACGAGGCCGCGGATGAGGCCGCGGAGAGCGACCGCGTCGGGCCCCGTGAGCCGCGCGACCGGTGAGAAGCCGATGTGGCCGCCTTCGTCGCCTCCGTACCACCCGGTCATCTGGTTGAGCTCGAGGTTGGGGACTCCCGCCTGGACACGCTCGTGCGGATTCTCGAGCTCGGCGACGTCCTCGGGCGAGTGCTTCTGGCCCCAGACCTCCGCTCCGGGGATCCGCTCGAATGCCTCCTTCACCTTCCGGAAGCGGTGGTCGACGACGGCCTCGTCGCCGTACAGGGCGAAGCGCATCATCCAGCGCCCGACCTCCATCTCGCGCGCCATCCGGTCGATGGTCGAGTCCGGGATCGGGTCGTCACCGTCGTGCCAAAGCGACCGCGAGGACATCACCGATGCGAACGCGATCGTGTTCCAGATCTGGGGCACGTTCTCGATCGTGCGGTCGAGCATCAGCGCTCTCAGCGTCTCGATGAGTGCGGGCAGGTCGTCCTCGTTCCAGACTCGGAGCCACAGCGGCATGTAGCACTCCGGGTACGGCATGAGCCAGACGCCCATCTTCGTGACGATCCCGAAGTTCGACTGCATGAAGAGCGGGTCGAGGGTCGGGCCGAGGCTGCGCTTGTACACGTGCCAGGCCTGGTTGCCCGGCATCGCCCCCATGCCCGTGCGCATAACCTCGCCGCTCGGCAGCACGATCTCCATGCCGCAGCCGGCCGCCATGTCCGCCCCGGTCGGGAGGTACGTCGCGCCGTTCTCGAGGGTGTTGCCGACGACGCTGCCCCAGCCGAGGTCGGGGATCGAGAGCATGAGCCTGTGGCCGCCCGCGCGCAGCGCGTCGTAGAGGTCGAACCAGCGGACGCCGGGCTCGACGACGGCATACGCGCTGTCCTCGTTGATCTCGAGCACGCGGTTCATCCGGCGCAGGCTCACGATCACGGATCCCTTCACCCGGGGCGCCGGGCCGCCGTAGCCGTTGTTCATCCCCGTGCCGTGCGTCCAGAGCGGAACCTTGTGCTCGTTGGCGATCCGCACGATCTGCTGGATCTCCTCGACGGTCTGCGGCATCAGCGCCGCCGAGGCGGTGTAGTCGTCCCAGGTCGCATGCGCGAACGGGTCCCGGAACTCGCGTAGCTCGTCCTCTCCCGCGTGCACGGCGTCGGGTCCGAGCGCGGAGCGGAACGCGTCGAGCGCGGCCGAGAGGGTCTCCTCGGAGACCTGCGGAGACAGCATGCTTGTCATCGGGCACCTCCGGTCTGGCTCGGCGTCCACCGGCGACCGGCAGGGCCAACCCTGGACGACGTGGCGTAGGGGCGAACGCAGCCCCGGGACGACCGATCATACGACGCCGCGCTGGATACCTTGTGCGCTCGTGGCCGACGTGCGGCGCATCCAAAGTGACGGTGTCGGTCTCCACGTCGAGCTCGAGGGGCCGGAGGACGGAGCGCCGGTCGTGTTCCTACACGGGGTCGGCTCGAGCGGCCGGACGTGGGAATGGCTCCCGGACGAGCTCGGACGGGGCCGGCGGATCGTCCGGCTGGACCTCCGCGGCCACGGGCTGTCCGACCACGCGCCCGGCACCTACGTTCTCCCGCGCTACGGCGCCGACGTCGTCGCCGTGCTGCGCTCGGTCGCCTCGACCCCCGTGGCCCTCGTCGGGAACTCGCTCGGCGGCGTCGTCGCCTGGTGGGTCGCGCAGAACCATCCCGGCCTTGTCACCGCGGCGTTGCTCGAGGATCCGCCGCTCCTCGCGGGCGAGACGGCGGAGCCCGAGGTCAGGAGGTTCAGGGACGTCTTCCACGCCGTCAAGGCCGTGATCCTCGAGAGCCGGGAGCGCGGGCTCTCGGAGGAGGAGACGGCGGAGCACATCGGAACGATCCGCTGGGGCCCGCCGGGGACGCCGCCGCTCGGCGAGATCCTGACGGACGACGGGCTTGCCACGATGGCCTTCGGGTACCGCCGGCTCGACATCGGGGTGATCGACGGCGCGATCGACGGCTCGACCCTCGCCGCGGCGGAGACCAGGTCGCCCGTCACGCCGCACGTGGTCGTCGTCGCCGCGGACGACGCGGCCGGCGCCGCCTTCTCGACCGGCGACGAGGAGCGCCTCGCGCAGAGCCAGCCGGCGGTCGAGGTCGTCCGCGTCGCGGGGAGCGGCCACCGGATCCACGACATGCGAGACCACCGCGAGGCTCTCACGGGCCACCTGCGCCGGTTCCTGGACATGTACGCGCGCTGAGGGTCCTCGGTCGACCCCGTGCCGCTCGCCGCGCAGGATCCGCGTCGCTACATGCGGGAGACCGCGCGCACGACCGCGTCGACACCGGTGCCGGCCGCGGTCCGGGGTCGCTCCTCGGCGACTTCGATCCGCCAGTCGCGCGGATCCAGCGCGTCGACGGCGGAATCGACGGAGACCTGCACCTGTCCCGCCGCTGGGGTCGGAGCACCGGTTGCGGGGTCGAGGGGACGGTGGCCGACCAGGAGCAGAGTCCCGCTGGGCGCCACACCGGCCCCGAGCCGTCGGACCATCTCGCCGACGGATCCCTGTACGTGGACGTACAGGCTGATGACGAGGTCGTAGTGCCGCGGCGATGGCGTCCAGGTCGTCAGGTCGCCCTCGGTCCACTCGATGCGCTCGGCAACGTCCGTGGCGACGGCCTGGGCTGCCGACCGGGCGATATCCAGGGCGGTCACCGCATAGTCGACTGCCGTGACCCGCCACCCGCGTGACGCGAGCCAACGTGCTTCGGCCCCGTGCCCGCAACCCGCGTCGAGGGCGCGCCCTGGTTGCAGATCCGCGGTCTCGGCCAGCAGGTGCGCGTTCGGCCGGCGACCCGCGATTCCGTCCGGATGGTCGCGCAGCGCTCGAGCCCAACGCCGTTCCCAATGGTCCCGATCGAGTCTCTCGCTGCTCAAGACGGGGCCCCGACGATCCCACTCTTGTCATGCATGGCCGTTGGAGGGGAGAATGCAGCCATGCCTCGCCCTGCGGCCGACAGCGAGACTAGACCCCGTCCTGCGCGCGCGGAGTGTGCTGGTTGCGGCATCGAGGCCGATCAGCGATTCACCGTCGCCGAGCACTGGACGTGGTGGAGCAACGGCCCGGGTGAGCTCGTGCCCTACTGCCCGACGTGCGCGGAGCAGGAGTTCGGCCACCGTACGGCTCTGACGTCCGGTAACTGAGCTCAGCGCGACACCCGCTCGGTGAAAGCACTGTCGAGAACATATGTCCGCGTCGCTTGGTGGTGGGCATACCATTGATCTGTGCGCCGCCTGGTCATGACGGGGGAGGGAGCCCGGCTCTACTCCGAGGCGATGGGCCGGCTCTGGACGGCGTTCGAGCGGGGGGCAGATCACGTCCGAGGACTACTTCGCTCGCGTGACGGCGATCTCACAGTGGGTGCGAGAGCGTGGCTTCGTCGTGCTCCCCGACGACTTCTTCTTCGCGCACGATCGCTAGCCGCCCTTCTCAGCGATGGAGCTAGGCGGACTCGAACCGCCGACCTCCTGGGTGCGATCCAGGCGCTCTCCCAACTGAGCTATAGCCCCGCGAGGGGGAAAGTGTAGCGCCGCTCAGGCCGCTCGCACCGAAGCGCCCGGCGCGGATTGCGCGCTCCATCTCCGCCGATTGCTCGCGGTACCACGTGCCGTCCTCGAGCTCGATCGCCGGCAGCCCGCTCTGGCCGGTGCGCCGCGATCACGGCCGTCCGCTTCTTGCGCGACGGCCACGGCTCGGGGACGATCTCGTACTCGACGCCCATCTCGTCGAGCGCCTTCTGGACGCGCCAGCACGGATGGCCGGAGAGCTTGACCCAGGTGAGCGGGCAGCGGTGGAGCTTGAGCGCCATGGACGGCTCCTTTCCCTCACGTTGGAGAGGCGACCCTACGATACGCTCGTGCGCGCCGTCGTCGTGGGGCCGGGCGGGGAAGCCAGCGCTCGCGGACGTGGCCGAGCCCGAAGGGCCGGGAGAGCTCGTGCGCGGGTCGCCGCGTGCGGGCTCTGCGGGTCGGACGTCGAGAAGCTCGACGCCGCCCACGCCGGCGCCGTCCTCGGCCACGAGGTCGTCGCGGAGCTCGGCGACGGCCGACGGGTCGCGCTCGTCCACCACGCCTCCTGCGGCGAGTGCGACCGCTGCCTCGCCGGCCACGAGTCGACGTGCGAGCGGTTCGCGGTGCCCACCATCCGGCCCGGCGGCTTCGCCGAGCGCGTCCGGGCGGAGGCGTGGGTCGACCTCCCGGAGAACTGGCCGGATTGGCGCGGGACGATGGTCGAGCCGCTCGCCTGCGTCCTTCGCGGCGCCGCCCGGGTGCCGTCCGGGGCGCATGCTGATCGTGGGGAACGGGTTCATCGGGCGCTTGTTCGGGGTCGTGCTCGAGCGGCGCGGAGACGAGGTGTTCGCCGTCGACGTCGACCCGCGGCGTGCGGGTCGCGCGCCGGACGGGCCGGTCGACGCTGTCGTCCTCTCGGGCCGTGGTGGCGTCGACACGGCACTCGAGTCGGTCGATGCCCGGCGGCACGGTGCTCGTCTTCGCCGACGCCGGCCCGATACCGGCGGCGGAGGTCTATCGCCGCGAGCTGACCGTCGTCGGGACGCGCTCGGCCGCGCCGCCGTACATGCCCGAGGCCCTCGCGCTGCTCCATGACATCGACGTGCCCGAGCCGACCGTGCTGCCGCTCGAGCGCTTCGCCGAGGGTCTCGAGCTCTTCCGCCGCCGCGATGCCCTGAAGGTCGTCTTCACTCCCTGACGTGTTCCGGTCACGCCGACGCGTGGTCGTGTTCCCGCAGCGTGAGCATGCGCGGTTCTCGGCCGCGCTGGCCGACGCCTGGAGCGACGCCTTCGTGCCGCTCCGGCTCCGCCGGGAGCGCTTCGTTCGAGGCGTCGCGGTGCACGACCGCGGATACGGCGAGCACGACGCCGACGAGATCGGGCAGGTGCCGAGCGACCGGTGGCTCGCGATCCAGGAGCGCGGCTTTGCGCCGACCGGCGAGGACACGTCGTGGATCTCGTCGTCGCGCTGCACGTGCGCCGGCTCGTGTCGGGCGGCGACGACGACGCGGCGCGCGCGCTCTGCGGGCGATGGACGACGGGCTCCCCGCGCTCGTCCGGGAGGCGGCGGCAGTCTCGCAGGAAGACGCCGCCGCGGCCGACGGATCACCGACCTCTGCGACCGCATCTCCTTCGACTTCTGCCTCGAGGAGCCGGGGTCGGGCGTCGACGGGAGTCGTCGGGGCCGACGGAGGCACGAGCGCCGTATCGCCTACGCGGTGGACGGCCACGGGACGATCGTGCTCGATCCGTGGCCGCTCGAAGCGCGCACGGCTCGGCGGCGTCCGTGCTCGCGTACGCCGCCGACGGGCATACCCGGAGGTGCTCGAGGAGGTCGCCACGCCGTTCGCCGTAGAGCCGAGGGGCGGCGCGGGACGATGAGGACGATGCGCGCGCTCGTCTTCCACGGCCCCCGGCGACCTGCGGCTCGAGGACGTCCCCGAGCCGACGCCGGCCGAGGGCGAGGTGCTCCTGCAGGTCGAGGTCGCGCTCACCGACGGCACCGACCTGAAGGCCTACCGCCGCGGGCACCCGGTGCTGCTCGGGCCGCCGCCGAGCCCCTTCGGCCACGAGGTCTGCGGGATCGACGTCGCGACGGGCCGTCGCATGGTGGTCGCGAACTCGGCGCCGTGCGGCGCGTGCGCCGCCGTGCACGCGCGGGTCAGGAGACGCTCTGCGAGCGCCTCTTCCCGCTCCTGAACGGCGCGTACGCCGAGCTGCTTCTCGTTCCGGAGCGGATCGCGCGCACGGAACCTCCTCCCCGTCCCGCCCGGGTCTTGCGTCGGAGGTCGCCGCGATGGCCGAGCCGCTCGCGTGCTGCCTCCACGGCGTCGACGTCGCCGGTGTCACAGCGCGGCGACACGGTCGCGATCGTCGGGCTCGGGCCGATCGGGCTGATGCTCTGCGCGTGCGTCGCCGACGCGGGCGGGCATCCCGTCGGCGTCGGCTCCCGCGAGGAGCGGCGCATGCTCGCGACCGCCTTCGGCGCGAGCGTCGGCGAGCCCGAGGGCGCGGACGTCGTGATCGAGGCCGCCGGCACCGTCGAGGCCTGGGAGTGCGCCCTCGAGCTCGTGCGGCCCGGCGGCACGGTGCTCGCGTTCGGCGGCCTGCCGCGCGGACGCGCGCGTCTCGGTCGACCCGTACCGGATCCACTACGAGGAGGTGCGGCTCGTCGGCTCGTTCCACCACACGCCGCGCCAGTTCCGGGCGGCGCTCGCCTTCCTCGCGAGCGGCGCGTATCCGTTCGAGCGGCTCGTCACGCACGCGGTCGGGCTGGACGGCGTCGCCGCGCTGTTCGACGACCCGCCGCGGGACTACCTCAAGGCGGCGGTCCGGCCGTGACGCTCTCGGCGCGGCGGCTCAACCGCGCCGTCCTCGCCCGGCAACTGCTCCTCGCACGCGCGCGGATCCCGATCGGCCGAGCCCTCGAGCGCGTCGGCGGCCTTCAGGCCCAGTACGCCCCCTCGCCGTACATCCGACTCTGGTCGATGCTCGAAGGCTTCTCGCGCGACGACCTCACCCGAGCGCTCGAGCGGCGCCGCGCCGTCCAGGGGACGTTCATGCGCTCGACGATCCACATCGTCTCGCCGCGCGACTACTGGCAGCTTCGCCGCGGGGGTCGGCCCGTCACGGCGGGAGTGGTGGCTCAGCACCTGGGGGCGCCACGAGCCCGCCGCGAACGTCGACTTCGCCGCACGGGAGCTCGAGGGCGAGCTCGCGGGTCGCACGTGGCAGCGGAGGGAGATCGACGCCCTGCTCCCCGAGAAGAGCTCGACCGTGTGGTCGGGCATCTGGATCCCGCTCGTCCGGGTGCCGCCCTCGGGCACCTGGGAGCGCCGCCGCGCTGACCTGTTCAGGCTCGCAGCGGAGTGGCTGCCGCGCGAGCAGGTGACCGAGGACGAGGGGCTCGAGCATCTCCTCCGCCGCTACCTCTCGGCCTTCGGCCCCTCCACCCTGGCGGACGCGGCGAGCTGGGCCGGCGTGAAGCGCGCCATGCTCGTCCCCGTCGCCGAGCGGATCCCGACGAGGACGTTCCATGACGAGGACGGCAGGAAGCTCCTCGACCTTCCCCGCGCCCCGCTCCCGCCCGAGAAGACCCGTGCGCCGCCCCGCTTCCTCGGCCACTGGGACGCCGCTCTTCTCGTGCACGTGCGCCGCACGCAGATCCTGCCCGAGCGGTTCCGGCAGCTCGTGTTCTCGACGAAGACGCCCCAGTCGATGGCGACGTTCCTCGTGGACGGCGCCGTCGCCGGAGCCTGGCGGGTCGAGCGCAACGCGCAGCAAGGCGACGCTCCGGCTCGAGCCGTTCGAGCCTCTCCCCCGCGCTGCCCGCGACGAGCTGCGAAGCGAGGGCGAGGGGCTGGTCCGGTTCCACGAGCCGGATGCGATCAGCTACCGCCTACGGATAGACCAGTAGCCCCTCCGCGTTCGCTGCGCGCCGCTGATCCTCGTCCCACGACACCAGGACCGGGTCGGCTTCCCGCAACACGACGGCCGACGCGATATGCAGGGCGTCCAGGGCGCGCAGGCGATTCTTCACGCCGATCCTGGCAGCGCTCCGCACGACGTGCGTGTCGGCGGTCACGAGATCGACCCGCTCCGTGAGGAACGTTCCGTCCATGACCGACCGGCTCAGCTTCTCGATCGCGAACCGGCCCGCACGTGCGGCCGCCGCGAGCGCGCAGGTCAATTCCGTGACGCTCAGCTCGGACGTCGATGCCGGGAACCCGCTCGACCACAGCTCGTCCACCTCTGCCGATCCGGGCTCGTCGAGAAACAGCTTGGCGAGCGCGGACGCGTCGAGGTACGCGATCACCGCTCCGGCTCGCCGCTCGGTTCCGGGTCGGGCACGGGCCAAGGCCCACCCTTGGCCCAATCGAGGAACGGCATGATCGTCCCCTCGACCGGCACGGGAGGCGGGAGTGCTCCGCGCGGGCGCGTCGCTCGGCGGACGCGGCCTTGGCGCGCCAGCCGATCGAGGACGGCTTCGGCTCCGGTCGGGCCTAGAACCGCCTTCGGCCTCCCACGCTCGGTGATGACGATCTCCTCGCCCGCGGCAGCGCGGTCGAGCCACGCACTCAGGCTCTCGCGAAACTCACGGACTCCGACCTTCACCGCCAGAGCGTAAAGTGTACGCACCCTTGATTCAAGTGTCCACAAAGGACACGGCCGACTCGGTCAGGCGTCGAACAGCGTGAGCTCGGGCTCGCGCTCGCCGCGGAGCAGCGCGAGGTCGACCTCGGCCCAGCCGAGCCCGCGCGCCTCGCAGAGGGTGCGCGCCTGCGGCTTGACCTCGGACGCCGCGAGAATCCCGCGACAGGCGCGGAGGGCCGGGTCGCGCTGGATCACCTCGAGGTAGCGCGAGAGCTGCTCGACCGCCTCGATCGTCCCGATTCGCTTGATCTCGACCGCGACCCAGCCGTCCTCGGCGTCGCGGCACATGAGGTCGACCGGCCCGACGTCGGTCGGCCACTCACGGTGGACGAGGCGGAGGCCGTGCTCGACCGTCTCGGGCAGATCCGCCAGGACCTCCTGGAGGTGCCTCTCGACGCCGTCCTTCTCGAGTCCCGCGTCCTCGCCCAGCTCGTGCTCGAACTCTGCGAGGAGCTCCGAGATCCGGATCTCGAGCCTGTCCTCCGTCCGCCCCGCGCGCTTGCGGACGACGATCAGATCCTCGCCGTCCTCGATCACCGTGGGCGGCGTCATCCAGTTGAGGGGCTTGTAGCCTCCGCTGTCCGCGTGGACGAGCACCGAGCCGTCGGCCTTGAAGACGAGTAGCCGGATGGCCTCCGGGAGGTAGGCGCGTCAGGCGGCCGGTGTAGGTGACCTCGCAGCGGGCGACGACGAGACGCACGGGCGGTGGACCGTAGCGACGTCCCCGGACGCGGCGCACAACGCGGCGCCGCCGACGGCCTCTCTATGCTCGCCCGATGCGCGGGACATCCTGGCTCGTGGCGGTCCGGTTGATCCTCGGCGCCCTCGCCTTCTGCGGCGCGTGGCTCTGGCTCGGAGACGGCGAGCGAATCCTGGGCCCGGTCGTGCTCGTCGTCGCGCTGACGGGTCTCTGGGCCTTGAGCCGGCTCGAACGTCCGGGGCGGTAGGGTCGTCGAATGCAGCAACGGGGGGAGATCTGCGTGCCCTGGTCCCGGCCCGAGCTCGCCGCGGTCCGCGAGACGATTGAGCTGACGCCCGAGTTCTCGGGCCGCGACGAGGTCCGCGCCGCTCTCGCGGCGCGGTCACCGGCGACGCAGCACCGCGACGTCACGCTCGACGTCGAGCTCGCCGAGCGCCTCGCGGCGAACCTCCTTGCGCTCGACCTACAGACGGTGGTCGCCAAGTCGAAGCTGCTCCGCGCGCTGCGCGAGACGGAGCGACGCTAGATGGTTGATCGGCAATTCGCGCGAACCGGATGGCGCCCCAGACACGGCGCCGGATCACCCCGTCCGGGCACGGCCCGTACCTTCGGGTACTGGCCGCACCCGGCCGGTGCGCCCGGCTTGGTCTGGGACGCCCCCGGACGTCACGCCGATTACCGATCAACCATCTAGAGCTCGACGCGAGAGGCGCCGACGATCCGCTCCTCGCCGCCGTCCAGGCGCACGAGGAGCTTCCCCTTGCCGTCGTAGTCCGGGGACTCGACGACGACGACTCCCGCGACACCGCCGAGTCGACACGGTGTTCCGACCTCACCTTCGAGACCGCGCCAGAACCGGACGAACGGGTTTCGCTCCCACTCGCGCCCGATCGTGGTCTCGACCGTGTGACCGGGGAGCACCCGCAACGCGTGGTCGAGGGTCATCAGCCGCTCCATCACGGAGTCGCGCACGACGTCCGCCGGCCCTCCGCCGACGGCGTCGCGGAACAGCGTGTCCCCCGAGAAGCAGATCTCACCGTTGACGACGAAGGCAACACCGTCGTCCGAGTGACCGGGCGTCTCGATCGCCTCGAACCGCAGACCGCCCGTCTCGACCGGTCCCGTCGCGACCGGGATTCCGAATCGGCTCGCGAGCTCGTCCTCGTGCTCGACGTGATCCGGATGCCCGTGCGTGCGAAGGATGTGCGTGGGCATGAGGCGCTCGCGCTCGATGGTCTCGAGGAGCGGCTCGAGCGGCGCGCCGCTGTCGACGAAGACGGCGACGCCGCCCGGCTCGTCGCCGACCACGAAGGCGTTCGAGAGCCAGCGCGAGTCCATCGAGCGCTCCACGATCATGCGCAGAGCCTACGTCACCCGCGGGCGTCGGAGAGACTCCACCCGTGGCGCGCCTCCTGGCACCGGCCCTCCTCGCGCTCGCGCTGGCGGGACCCGCGACTGGCGCGGTCCGGGTCGTCGTGCCGTTCCCGCTCGACCGCCACGCCGGAGACGGCGCGATCGGGCTCGCCGTCCCCGGGGCGGGGCCGACCGTGACGCGCGAGAGCGCCCTCAACACGCTGCTCACCGGGAAGGTCGTGAGCTCCCTGCTCGGAGGCGCTCCGACGGGAGCGCCCCTGATCGAGCTCGACGACGGGCCGCCGCCCGACACGCTGGTCGTCCTCCCTCCCCCCGGCGAGAGCGAGAACACGCGGTACCCGGTCGCGGTCACGCCTGGGCCGCGCGGAGTCCTCACCTCGAGCTCCACGCGGATCGACGGCCTCGTCTCGCTCGCGGACGTGGCGCACGGCAGGCTCGAGGTCGTCGCCGTGAAGGACCCGGTGGCGACGTTGGAGCGCCTCGAGCATCGGATCGAGCGGAACGACCGCATCCGCCTCCCGTTGACGCTCGTGCTCGGCGCGCTCGCGTACATCGCCGCGGTGCTCGCTCCGGGCCTCGCGCCGCGGGTCGTCCTGCTCGGCCTGGCGGCGAATCTCTGGCTTGCCGGCTGGTGGGTGGTCGCGGTCGTCGCCTTTGCCGCGATCGTGCTCCCGCTCGGGCTCGCCTGCGCCTCGGTGCTCCTCGCGTACCTCCTCGTCCTCGGGCTCGACGCCGAAGCGGTCGCCCTCTCGCCGTTCGGCCCGTCCCAGGCGGGCCGCTTCTACGGGGTGTCGAACCTGCTCGAGACGATGCTCCTCGTGCCTGCGATCCTCGGGCCGGCGCTGCTCGGGCGTCTCGGCGTCGCGGTCGCGGGGATCTCCCTCGTCGCCGTCGCCGGCAGTCGCTTCGGCGCGGACGGCGGTGGGCTCCTCGTGCTGCTCGCGGCCTACGCGACGCTCCTCGTGCGCACGCGCGGCATGCGGCTCGACGCCCGGCGCGTCGGCGTGATCGCCGTCGCCGGCATCGCGGCGGCGACCGTGCTCGTCGGCCTCGACGCCGCGGTGGGCGGCTCGAGCCACGTCACGCAGGCGGTCGGGGACGGCCCCGGCGCGGTGCTCGGCGACATCGCCGATCGGCTCGAGCTCTCCGCCCGCCGGACGTTCGAGGCAATCGGTCCGGCGTTCGCCGTCGGAGCCTCGCTGGTCGTCCTGATCTTCGTGGCCACACGCAGCCCGAGGCGCCCCTTGACGGACGCGGTGCTTGTCGCGCTCCTCGTCTCGCTCGTGGTCAACGACACCCCCGGTGACGTCGTCGGCTTCGGGGCCGTGGCCGCGTTCGTGATCCGGCGCTTCGAGGACGGATCGGCGCGCGGAGCGCGGACGCACCTGGTTAGACTGCGCGCGATGCGCCGCCCACTCGCAGCTCTTGCGCTCCTGCTGGCGGTGGTCGCGCTCGTCGCAGCGGGGTGCGGCGGCGAGGAGGTCACCGCGACACCCGAGACGGTCGTCGGCACGGTTCCCGAGGAGACGACGACGGGGGCGAGCGAGGACCTGCCCGCGCTCGCGCTGAAGGGCGACGCCGCGGCCGGCAAGAAGGTCTTCGAGAGCGCCGGCTGCGTCGCGTGCCACACCCTGTCGGAGGCCAACGCGACCGGCACGGTCGGCCCCAACCTCGACGAGGCCAAGCCCTCCTACGAGCTCGTCGTCGAACGCGTGACGCTCGGCCAGGGCGGGATGCCGTCCTTCAAGGATCAGCTGCAGCCGCAGCAGATCGCGGACGTCGCAGAGTTCGTTTCCACGGCGACGGGCGGCTGAGCCACCTTCCGGACTTCGCCCCGGAGGTGCAGGCGTTCGCCTGCGACCTCGACGGGACGCTGATCGCGTCCGACGGCCTCGTCCGCGACCGCACCCGCGCGGCGATCGCGCGCGCCCAGTCCGTCGGCGTGCCGGTGCTCGTCGCCACGGGCCGCATGTTTCGCTCCGTGCAGCGGTACCTCGACGACGTCGGCCTCCCGGAACCCGTGGTCTGCTACCAGGGTGCCGCCGTCGTCGATCCGACGTCGAGCGTGTTCCTCCTCCACCGGCCGCTCGCCCTCGACGTCGCGCGCGACGCGATCGCCGAGCTCGCCACGCTCGGCATCTCGCCGAACGTGTACGTCGACGACCGGCTCTACGTCGCGGCGGAGAACGACTACACGCGCCGGTACTCCGTCTTCCAGCGCCTGCCGGTGGTCGCGGTGGGCGACCTGCTCGCCTGGCTGGAACGGCCGCCGACGAAGCTCGTCGCCGTCGCGGAACCGCCGGTGCTGGCGGAGATCCGCCCTCAGCTCGAGCGCCGGCTCGGCGCGACGGGCGTTCCTCACGACCTCGTTGCCGTACATGCTCGAGATCGGCAACCCCGAGGTGACCAAGGGCTCGGGCCTCGCGTTCGTCGCGGAGCGGCTCGGGATCGAGCTCGACCGGGTGATCGCGTTCGGCGACGGAGAGAACGACGTCGAGCTCCTCGAGGCGGCCGGCTTCGGCGTCGCCGTCGAGGGCGGACACGCACGGCTGCGCGCGATCGCCGACGCGACGTGCGCGGGGCCGGCGGACGAGGGCGTCGCGTCCGTGATCGAGGCCGTTCTAGACTCGATGCCGTGATCGACCTGAAGGCTGCGCGAGCGAATCCCGGGCCTGTGAGGGCGGCGCTCGCACGCAAAGGGGCAGCCGACGCCTTCGATCGCCTGCTCGAGGCGGACGAACGCTGGCGCGGGCTCGTCCCGCACGTCGACGAGCTGCGCGCGCGGACGAAGCTCAAAGGGAAGCCGACGCCCGAGCAGCTCGAGGAGCTCCAGGCGGTGAAGGCCGAGCTCAAGCAAGCAGAGGACGAGCTTGCCGCCGCCGAGGCCGAGCGGGACGCGCTCGCGCTCCGCGTGCCGAACCCGCCGCACGAGGACGTGCCGGACGGATCGACGGACGAAGAGGCCCGCGAGGTGCGGCGCGTCGGGGAGCCGCCCGTCGCTCGACCGAGCCGCGCGACCACCTCGAGCTCGGGTCGCTTCGAGATGGAGCGCGCGGCGCGGATGTCGGGCGCGCGCTTCGGATACTGGGTGGGGGACACCGCCCGCCTGGCGCTGGCGCTCTACCGGCTGGCGCTCGACCGGCTCGCGGCCAGGGGATTCGTCACGGTGCTGCCCCCCGTGCTCGTGCGGGAAGGCGCGCTCGTTGGCACGGGCGCGTTCCCCTCCGACGAGGCAAACGTCTACGAGCTCCCGGGGGACGACCTGTACCTCGCCGGGACGGCCGAGATCCCGGTCGCGAGCTTCCACGCGGGGGAGATCGTCGCGGCGGACGAGCTTCCCCTCCGCTACGTGGCTTTCTCGCCGTGCTTCCGCCGCGAGGCGGGCGCGGCCGGCAGGGATACGCGCGGGATGATCCGCGTCCATCAGTTCAACAAGGTCGAGCAGTTCTCGCTCACCCGCCCAGAGAGCTCCTGGGACGAGCTCGAGCTCCTCCTCGCGAACACCGAGGAGCTCGTGCGCGACCTCGGGCTGCCCTACCGGGTGGTGGTGCTGCCCGCGGGCGACATGTCGAGCGCGTCCGCGAAGACGTACGACGTGGAGGTCTGGTTCCCGAGCCAGGGGCGCTACCGCGAGACCGCGTCGATCTCCAACACGACGGACTTCCAGGCGCGGCGCCTCCAGATCCGCTTCCGGGGGGAGCACGGTCCGGAGCCGGTCCACACGCTGAACGGGACGGCGGTCGTCGATCGGATGGCCCTCGCCGTCCTCGAGAACTTCCAGGGGGACGTCCCCGACGTGCTCCGTGCGCTCGGCGCGCCTGAACGAGTGTCTAGCTGAACTCCATACCAAGCGCCAGATCGCCGCGCGGCCGGACCGGCGATACCGTGGATATGCGGCCTGCGGCAACGGTCCGCGTCAAATGGACGCGCACTGAGCTTCTCGCGATCCGGGAGGCAATCGAGGTGACCCCGAACTTCGAGGGACGCCAGGAGCTGCGCGACTTCTTCCGAACGGCCGTGCGCGCGCACCGGCTCGGCTTCCTCGAGCTCGACCGCGAGATCGCCGAGCGGCTCTCCAACCGCCTCGTCCCGGTCGATCTCGCGACGGCGACGGCCCGCGGAAAGCTGTTGCACGCTGTCCGCGGGCCGCGCAAGCGCGGGATCGCCGACGTGCGGCGGCCGCACCCGACCGCCGCCGCGGCCTAAAGCGGCCGCGCAATCTCTGCGTCGCACCACCGCACGAGCGGTCGACGTCGCCCGCGCGATGACCCGCGCTCTCGCAGGGGGGATCCGATCCCTCGAACAAGGGTTGCCCTGTCCCCCTGCCGGGGTACACTGCGGCCATGCGCTACGAGGGCAATGTGTGGGTCGGGTTGTCGCGGACGGAGCTAACCGCGGTGCGCGAAGCGGTCGAGTTGACGCCGAACTTCGAGGGCCGCCTCGACGTCCGCGACACCTTGCGCGGGGCGATGCGGGCGCGTAGCCGCGGCATCACGCTCGAGCGCGAGGTCGCCGAGCGGTTCGTGCGCCGACTCGTCGCCGTCGATCTTCCCACGGCGCTCGTCCGGACGAAGCTGCTGCGGGCGCTCCAGGACGCCGACCGCGAAACGCCGGCACCCGCGGTCACCGTCGAGCACGCCGCCCGCGCCGCTTAGCACGGCCGTCGTACACTGACGCGCTCGCGGCGGGGTTCCGGAGCGGTCGAACGGGGCGGTCTTGAAAACCGTTGAGCCGAGAGGCTCCGTGGGTTCGAATCCCACCCCCGCCGCTCTAGTGGGTAAGCCGGATCCCGCATGACGAGCGGGATCTCGGCCCGCTGTTCTACCCTCGGCTCGCAGCGTCATTGACCGCCTGAGATGGCTCAAGACGGCTGTATCTGGGTGCTCACTGGCGGACAACTGGCGCGCGCTACGAACGGCCCTCGACCAGGCTCCACACCCCGAACCGCGACGCCAGGGAGGGGTCGGGTGAGAGCACCTCGCCCAGGCCACCGCGCATATCCTCCGAGCACGATTAGCTTGCTTCCGGGCTGGAGGTAAACAGTTTCCAGTGCCCCTCGGAGACGACCTCGACAGCGCCGTCAACCACCTTGATGGCGGTTTGATCGTCAATCGCGTACGCAGGAACTGACAACCCCGCGGCCCATGCTTCTATCTCGGCCAGAGGGGTAGCCGGAATGTCACCCTCACGATAGAGGTGTGGAAACACAGAGAAACCCACAAGCCCCAGCGCTTTGTCGCTGCCTGTGAGTGGATCGCTGTCGTCGTAGGTCTCTCCTCCGAAGTCGGGAGTCGCGACCATCGCACCGCCACTCGTGCCGACGTAGACCATGTCGGGCCGCAGCGACGGCAAGAGGTCGGCCAGCCCGGACTGCCGCATCCAGTAACAGAGATACAGAGGACTGCCACCCCAAACCAGCAGAGCGTCGACTTCCTGAACCGCGGGAACCCAGTACTCCTCTTTGATGCTGGGCAGCGCGGTCAGCTCCAGCACCCCCAACGACTTCCAACCCAAGCCGCACATGGGGCCGCCGACCGATCCGTTGATGAACCCGTAGACGTGTGACGGCCCGCCGGGGAAAGGTTGCACCCCAGTGGGAATGCAGAGCGCACTGGACTCGGCAATCGGCTTGCCCAGCAACTCGACCAGCGCAGCGTGGATGCTCGCATTCCGAATGCCGCTGGATGTGAGAAGAATCTTCATCGCGCCTCCTGAAGTCATTGCCGCAGGCGAGACCTCTTTAGACCGTCTGCGGTAGAGACTGGCCGACCACCGATAATTCATCGACTCCGGAAAGACCCAGCGTCACTTCCTCAGGGACCTGCCGAACGCTGGGGCAGCCCACAGCTCTACCGGGTTGGGAAGGATCCGCGCGACCAGGCCGCAGGGTAACCGTGCTGAGGGAAGGGGTGGGTGCCTAAGGAGACAACGACGCGGACGAGCCGCTGCCGTTACCCAGCTCGTCAGCGTGTTCGCCCGCGAGGTAGAGCAACTGCCCCCAACTGAGCTTCTCGACCTCCTCGACCGTCGTCGGCATGACGAACAGCTCCTCCGGCTTCTCGGGTGCCTTCCGTATGCGCATTCGACAACACGTCACGCCGAGCGCCAACTATCAGCGCGATCTGAATCGAGATGTGCACGCAACACGACCAGGGCTCGCGGCAAGAGATCATCGAGGGCTTTGCGGCGGGCCTCCTCGGCGGTCGGCTTGCCGGGTCTGCCCCCGAGACGGCCTGAACGAATCCGAGCCTGTTGCAACTCGGCCGTTTCGGGAAACGTGGCATCAGCTCGGCCCCCGCCAGGGACGTAACGCCGAAGACGATCGTCCGGTCTAGCCCTCCGTCGCAGTCTTCTGGATCCATTCGACGAGGGTCGCGGGTGCTTCGGGTGCAGTCGGGACGGTGTCTACCAGTCCGTGACCGGCATCGGGGAATACGACAATCGTGAAGTCCTTCCCCGCCTCCTTCATCCGCCTCAGGATCTCCACGCTTCGATCGGTGGGGATCGACTTGTCCGCACCACCGTAGAGCCACAGTCCCGGCGTTGACATCTGCTCGATCAAGGGGGCTGGATCGAAGCCGGACGTGCCTGCTTCCTGCAACTTCTGCGTCGCCTCGGCCTTCTTCTCGTCTGTAAGCGGCCCTTCCTCGTCTTCACCCGCTGCGTCGCTCCAAACCTCCTCTTCACCGGTCGTGACCGACGGCCCATCGACGAGTGCCGTGAAAGCGACAGGCTTGCTCAGTCGTGAATCGGCCAGCGGCACGACCCAACCGGCCTCGCTCGCCCCGTAGAGCCCAACCGTGTCGGCGTCGATCTCAGGATGCGATCGAACTGCGAGTACCGCGCCGTCGGCATCGGCGGCGACCACGTTGTACTGCCCAGGTTTCGTACAGCAGTCGCCCTCGGACTCACCCACGCCACGCTTGTCGTAGGAGAAGACCGCGATTCCGTCGTCAACGAGCGGAGCGACGATGTCGGCCTCGTACGGCAACCTCGGCTGCTCTCCGCTGCCATGCACCCAGACGACAGCCGGATGGCGTCCCGGTCCATTCGGCAAGTAGAGCGTCCCCGCGAGAGCGGTGTCCTCGCAGGTGAAGTGGACGGCGACCTCTCGATGAGTGCCAACGTCAATCGCATCACCGAACCTTGCGTTCGGACTCGTGCAACGAGCACTCTCTGGATCAGCATCGCCACCAGCCCCGCCGCAACCGCTAACGAGTGCGACCGGCACAAGCGCAAGAACCAGCAGTCTCCGAAGCAACGGCTTGACGTTACTCCTGCTCGGGAGAGACCTCCACCTCAGGCTTCGCTCCCTCCCGCCCGGCCCCTGCAACTGGCCCCAGGCGAGCCCGGGACCGGGTGCCGACTCTCTTTGCGTGTATCCCGAGCTGACAACCAGCGGTACGCTGAGCGCGGCCGACGCTTGAGCACCCTCTTCTCCAGATGCACCGCGGCCGAACCGAGGTCGCCTCGCCTGTGGAGATCCCGACCGGGCCGTGCCGCCGTCCGGGCTATCCTCCGCCCGTGCGCGAGGTGCTGCCCGAGGTCTTCCACTGGACGACGCCGCACCCGCGGATCCACATCGACGTCTCGTCGTACTGGCTCGACGACGAGGGCGTGGTGATCGATCCGCTCGTGCCGGCGGAGGACGGCCTCGACTGGTTCGCCGGGCGCCCCACCCGCCCGACGACAATCCTGCTCTCGAACCGTCATCACTACCGCGACAGCGCGCGCTTCGCCGAGGCGTTCGGTTGCACCGTGCGCTGCAACCGCGCCGGGCTGCACGAGTTCACCGACGGCGAGCCCGTCGAGGGGTTCGAGCCAGGCGACCGGCTGCCCGGCGGGGTGGTGGCCCGTGAGGTCGGCGGTCTGTGTCCCGACGAGACGGCGCTCCACCTGCCGGAGAAGCAAGCGGTCCTCCTCGCCGACGGCCTCGTCCGCGTCGGCTCGGACGGACTGCTCGGCTTCGTTCCCGACGTGCTGATGGATGATCCGCCGGCCACGAAGCGCGCACTGCTCGCGGCATACGCCCGCCTGCTCGACGAGCTCCACTTCGAGCACGTCCTGCTCGCCCACGGCGATCCCCTGATCGGCGACGGCCGGGCCCGATTGCAGGAGGTCGTCGACATCGGCGGGCGAACGGCGTTCGAGATGGGCGGCTGAGCCTCGCTCGAAACGCCGGCTCGAGCTACGGGCAGGAGAACAGCGGCTCGCCGAGGAGATCGACGTCGACCTCCACCCCGAGCCCGGGCCGGTCGGGAGCAGATCCGAAACCGGCGCGCGAGCGCGGCTCGTGGCCGGCGACGTGCTCGTTCGTCCAGTCGTTCATGAACGAGACGGTGAAGAGCGTGTCGGGCGGCGTGCTCGCCGCGAGGTGGGACACCGCAGCCGTGACGAGGTCGCCGCCCCAGGTGTCCTCGATCGTGACGCGGAGACCGAGCGCGACGGCCAGGTCGCGCATCAGCTTCGCGTGGGTCAGCCCGCCGACCTTCGAGATCTTGAGGTTGAAGGCCTCGAGCGCCTTCGCCTCGTATGCACGCAAGAGCGAGTGGACGTCGTGGATGCATTCGTCGAGGACCATCGGCAGCGTCGTCCGCTGCCGCACGATGAGGCACTCCTCGAGCGTCGGGCACGGTTGCTCGAGGAACACGCGCTCGAGACCGTCCAGCGCACGCGCCGCGACCACCGCGTCCTGCAACCGCCAGCCCCCGTTGGCGTCGGCGACGACCACGTCCCCAGGCCCCGTCGACTCCACCACGTGGCGCGTCCGCTCGGCGTCCTCGTAGGGATCGGCCCCGATCTTGAGCTGGAAGCGGTGGATCCCTTCGCTGCGGCGTGCCTGCACGTACGCCGCCATCTCGTCCGGCGACGCGAGCGGCACGGCGAAGTACAGGGGGAACTCATCCGTGACGCGACCCCCGAGCAGGTCGCAGACCGCGAGGCCGGCGGAGCGCCCGAACGCGTCCCAGCATGCGGTGTCGATCGCGCTCTTCGCATAGCCGTGACCCATCAGTGCCCTGTCCATCGCGGCGTTGACCGCGCCGAGGTTCGAGACCGACAGCCCGACGACGGCGGGAGCGAGCTCGACCAGCGCCGCGCGGGCGCCGCCGCCGTGCGCAGGAAGGTACGCCGGCCCGAGCGGGCAGACCTCGCCGAACGCCGTCACGCCGCTCTCCGTCGTGAGCCGCACGACGGTGCTCGGAAGCGCCTCGATCACCCGCCCGCCCGACATGACGTAGCGGCCGTGGACGTACGTCAGGTCGTATCCGTAGACGTCGACGCGCGCGATTCTCAACGACCGGTCTCCGGATCGAACCTCGGGCTCGGCATCGCGCGAGCGTATCCGAGTCGCTTCGGAACACGGGCGAGCCGACGAGGTCGATCCGTAGGCTCTCCTCGTGAAACTCTGCATGTTCCACCCCGTCGCGACGCCGATGGAGCGCGGCTGGGTCGGTCGGGTCGAGGGAGACGAGGTCGTGCATCTTGCGGCGCAGACCCTGCAGCACCTCTTCACCGGCGGCGGCAACGCACGCGACCACGCGCGCTATCCGCTCGCGGAGGTGGTGCTTCTGTCGCCGCTTCCCACGCCGCCCTCGGTCAGGGCTTTCGACGAGAGCGGGTCGTTCGAGTTCGCCAACCCGGCGGCGCTCGTCGGGCCGGGCTCGGTGATCGCCCCTCCCGTCGGGTCCGCGCTCGCGCTCGACGCCGGACTCGCCGGGCTTGTCGGGCTCGACGCCGTCGTGGCGGTCTCCCCCGTCGCGCGGCTGCGCGCGCCGGCGCTGCCGCCGCCGAAGGACCGCGACTTCGGGATGGTGCTCGGGCCGTGGTTCACGACGCTCGACGAGGCGCCGCAGGCGCCCTCATTACGGCTCACGGTCGGCGACACGACCCAGGCTGCGAGCGCCGCCTCGTTCGACTGGGAAGAAGCCAGGCGCTTCGCGGCGGAGAACACGCGGCTGCGCGTCGGCGACCTGCTGGTCGCGCCCGCGACGATGGTCGCGGACATCGCCCCGCCCGGTGCCGTGGCGGTGGACGTCCAGGGGCTCGGGCGGCTGGACCTCGGTACGGAGGCCGCGTGACGCACACCTTCCGCCGCCTGGACGGCCTGCCGCCGTACGTGTTCGCGGTGATCCGCGACTTGACGCTCGAGCTCCGCCGCGCGGGCGACGACGTCGTCGACCTCGGCTTCGGGAACCCCGACCTCCCGTCGCCGGACGTCGCCGTCGCCAAGCTCCAGGAGGCGGCCGCGAAGCCGCACAACCACCGGTACTCGACCTCGCGGGGCATTCCGAAGCTTCGCGCCGCGTGCGCCGACCTCTACCGCCGCCGCTTCGGCGTCGACCTCGACGCCGAGACCGAGGTCGTCGCGACGATGGGCGCCAAGGAGGGGCTCGTGCACCTGATGTGGACGCTCGTCGAGCCGGGCGACGCGGCGCTCGTTCCCGCCCCGAGCTACCCGATCCACATCCACGCGCCGATCCTCGCGGGCGCGAGCGTCTTCCAGGTCGCGATGGCGCCCGACGAGGACCTCGTCGCGAACCTCGCGGACGCCTACGCGCGGGCGTCTCCGCGCCCGCGGGTGCTGCTCCTCTCCTTTCCGCACAACCCGACGACCGCCACCGTCGAGCTCGACTTCATGGAGCACGTCGTCGGGTTCGCGCGCGAGCGCGAGATGCTCGTCGTGCACGACTTCGCGTACGCCGACCTCGCGTTCGACGGGCACGAGCCGCCATCGATCCTCCAGGTCCCCGGTGCCGCCGACATCGCGGTCGAGCTCTACACGCTGACGAAGTCGTTCTCGATGGCGGGCTGGCGCGTCGGGTTCCTCGTGGGGAACGCGGAGGTCTGCGGGGCGCTCGCGCGCCTCAAGAGCTGGCTCGACTACGGCACCTTCCAGCCGATCCAGATCGCCGCGATCACCGCGTTGAACGAGGCACCCGAGACGCCCGTCGAGGTGTGCGAGGTCTACCGCTCCCGCCGCGACGCGCTCTGCGACGGCCTCGAGCGCGCCGGCTGGTCGTTTCCGAAGCCGCGCGGGACGATGTTCGCCTGGGCGCCGGTGCCGGAGCCGTTCGCCGCGATGGGCTCGCTCGCCTTCGCCGAGCACCTCGCGCGCGAGGGGAAGGTCGCGGTCTCACCGGGCGCGGGCTTCGGCCCCGGAGGCGAAGGCTTCGTCCGCTTCGCCCTCGTGGAGAACGAGCACCGGATCCGCCAGGCCGTGCGGGGGATCAGGCGCGTCCTGGACGCCGGGCCGCCGTAGGCCCGGTCGGCGACGGCCGAGCCGCTCGGCCAGCGCGACGACGTCGCCGATCACGACGAGCGCCGGCCCGGGGAGGCCGTCCGCCGCGTCGGCGATCCGCTCGAGGGTCTCCGTCGCCACTTCCTGGTCGGGCAGCGTGCCGCGCGAGACCACCGCGGCGGGCGTGTCGGCGGCCAGGCCCGCGCGGATCAGCCCGGAGGCCAGCTCACGCAGCCGCGCGAGCCCCATGAAGAGGACGAGCGTCCCGCCTGCCGCCGCGAGCGACGCGTAGTCGGGCGGCGAGCCGTCGGCCGCGTGACCCGTCGCGATCGTCACGCGGTCGGCGACGCCGCGGTGGGTGACCGGGATGCCTGCCGCGGCAGGGACCGCGGCGATCGACGAGATGCCCGGGACGACGTCGAACGGGATCCCCGCCTCGGCGAGCGCGAGCGCCTCCTCCCCGCCGCGGCCGAAGACGTACGGGTCGCCGCCCTTCAGGCGGACGACGTCGAGGCCCTGGCGGCCGAGCGTCACGAGCAGCTCGTCGATCTGCTCCTGCGAGAGCCCGTCGCGCGGGATCCGCAGGGCATCGGCCGGCGTCTCGTCGACGAGCTCGGGGGCGACGAGGCGGTCGTACACGACGGCGTCGCAGGCGCGGAGCAGATCGAGCCCGCGGACGGTGATCAGCCCGGGATCGCCGGGACCGGCGCCGACGAGAGAGACCGTCACCCGAGACGCTCTTCGACCAGCTCGCGGAAGAAGTCGCGCCGTGCCTCGTAGGTGGGCAGGTGCGCCTTCGCCCACGGCCGGAGCTCGCGCAGGTCGCGGGCGAGGCGGACGTGCTCGCGCGTGACGAGCCGGGCGACGTCGTCGCGCAGCCGCTGCGCGAGCGCCGGCGACGCACCGCCGGTCGAGATCGCGACCGCGATCGGGTCGTCACGGTGAACGGCGGGGAGGATGAAGCTGCAGAGCTCGGGCACGTCGACGACGTTGCAGAGCATCCCGCGGGCGTCCGCGTCCGCATAGACGCGCTTGTTGACCGACGTGATCGACGTCGCCGCGACGACGAGGAACCGCCATTCGAGGTCCGCGGCCCGGTACAGGCCGCGGATCAACGCCACCCGCCGGGAGCGCGCGAGCGCCTCGACCGGCTCGGAGACGTCGGGCGCCACCACGGTCACGCGGGCGCCGGCGTCGAGCAGGCCGTCGATCTTCTCGAGCGCGACCGAGCCCGCGCCGACGACGAGCACGTCGCGGCCCGCGAGGTCGAGGCAGGCCATGTAGTAGCGCTTCTCGCTCATGCCCGCTTCCGGCGGCGGCAAAGCCGCCGCCTCCGCTCTTTGATGAGCTCCGTCGAGCCTACGCTCATGCCTCGACGCTCGTCACGCGAGCCCCCTGCCGGTCGAGCCGGATCGTGAGCTGCGGGCCGTCGGTCGCCATGGCGAGCGTGAAGGCACCCGGGCCGACTGCCGTCACCGACAGCCGCTCGATCGCGCGACCTTCGAGCGCCGTGAGAGCGTCGTTCACGGCGGTGGCGCTCTGCGCGAGCTCCGTCCCGGTCGGGAGCTTGCGGAAGGCGCGCAGCGCGGCCTGCTCACCGCCCGGCCCGTAGAGCGCGCGCACGCGGCCGGACTGGAGCGCGAGCGTGAGCAGGCGGTCGAGCTCGTCGGCGTGGCGCCCCTCGAGCTCCGCGCCGCCGGCGAGCGCGCCGAGGAGCTCCTCGAGGAGGTCCGCGTAGTCGCTCTCGCCGACCGCGGCGCGCACCGCCTCGACCTCCGCCCGCGCGACCTCGAGCTCCTCGCCCTTCAGGAGCACGGCCGTCACGCGGCCGCGTCCTCGCCGAGGATCGCGTGCAGCTCGTGCTCGAAGCCGCCGGTCTCGATCGAGCAGTGCATGCCGCACTCCTTGGGTGCGTCGGTCTCCCACCACCAACGTCCGGCGCGCGTCGGCTCGTCCGGCCCGATCGCGCGCGTGCAGGGCGCGCACCCGATCGAGGTGTACCCGCGCTCGTAGAGCGCATGGGTCGGCACCTCGTTCGCGCGGAGGTAGTCCCAGACCTCGTCGTGCGTCCACTCTGCGAGCGGGTTGAGCTTCACGATCGCGTCGTGGTCGTGGTCGATCTCGACCTTGCGGATATCCGTGCGCGAGGCCCACTGGTCGCGTCGCAGGCCGGTGACCCAGCAGTCGAGCCCCGCGAGCGCTCGGTTCAGCGGCTGCACCTTGCGGACGTTGCAGCAGAGAAGCCGCTGCTCCACCGAGCGGAGGAACAGGTTCGGCCCGTGCCGGTCGACGAGGCGCTGCACCTGGCCGCCGTCGGGCGAGAGCAGCTCGAGCCGGAGCCCGGGGTATCGCTCCCGCAGCTGCTCGACCAGGTCATGCGTCTCCTGCGGCAGCCGACCCGTGTCCATCGAGAAGACCCGCACGGACGGGTCGATGCTGTACGCCATGTCGATCAGCGCCACGTCCCCGTCCTGGAAGGCGGTCGAGAGGGAGAGCCGCCCGCCGAAACGCTCGATCGCCCACTCGAGCACGTCCCAGGGCTCGAGGCCCTCGAACTCGACCGAGAGCTCGCCTGCCTCGAGGTCGTCCAGGAGCTCGATGCTGGTCACGCTGCCGCCTCCTCTCGCCGGCTGCGCGCCGGCTCGCGCCCGGCCAGGTGGCCGAGCTCCTCGTCCGTCGTCCTGTCGAGAAACGCCCGCAGGCTCTCGCCGTCGGCACGGCCGTCGAGCCAGCCGCCGACGAGCCCGTGCACGAGCTCGTCGAGCTCCTGCGTGGGCACGCGCCGGAACACCGGACGCGCGATAGCCGCGCGTGGCCCGAGGGCGCCGCGGAGGTAGACGTCGTAGGCCTGGCCGCGCTTTCCGTCCTCGTCGCGCGCGGTCGTCCCCTGGAAGCCGATGTCGGCGACCCAGTGCTGCGCGCACGCGTGGGGGCATCCGTCGAGGTGCAGCCGGAGCGGCGCGACGTTCTCCCCGAACCGCTCCTCGAGCCCCCCGATCAGCGTGTCGAGCCGGGTCTTCGTCTCCGTCACCGAGTAGTTGCAGTGCGGCTCGCCGGTGCAGGCGATCCCGTTCCCGCGCAGTCCGCCGACCTCGAGCGGCAGCTCCAGCTCGCCGAGCGCCGTCAGGACGGCGTCGACGTCGCCGGCGGGGACGTTCGCGAGCACGAGGTTCTGCTGGCGCGTGATCCGCGCCTCCGCGCCGAGCGGCTCGAGCAGATCCGCGAGCGCGACGAGGCGCGCGCCCCCGAGCAGCCCGACGTGCACCGGCACGCCGACGCTCCTGAGCCCGTCGGGTTGGGTGCGGATCCCGAGATGGTCGTCGGGCTCGACGTCGATCGGCGGCAGCGCGAAGGTGGGCAGCGCGTAGCCGAGCCGGCGCTCGACCTCCGCGCGGACGCCTTCCGGCCCGAGT
The DNA here is from genome assembly GCA_963845965.1 of uncultured Actinomycetes bacterium. Taxonomy (GTDB): domain Bacteria; phylum Actinomycetota; class Thermoleophilia; order Gaiellales; family Gaiellaceae; genus Gaiella. Next base: position 39,751 of record CAWJUF010000027.1, read on the forward strand.
GCGTCGACCATGAACTTCATGCGCGACTTCACCCGCGAGACGCGCCAGCGGAGGTCGTCGCGCCAGGTGTCGAGGATCGCACGGAGCACCGGGATCGCCTCGTCCTGCCGGACGAACACGCCGAGGTCGCGGGCGATCCGAGGGACCGAGGAGAGGCCGCCGCCGACGAGCACGGAGAAGCCCGGCTCGCCGTCGCGCAGTACCCCGACGAGCGAGATGCAGTTGATCTCCGGGGCGTTGCAGCGCGACGCGCACGCCGAGATCGAGATCTTGTGCTTGCGCGGCAGGTCGACGTAGTCCGGGTTCCCGGTGAAGAACCGGTGCGCCTCGTCCAGCACGGGCGTCACGTCGAAGAGCTCGTCGTGCGCGACCCCGACGGCCGGGCACCCCGTGATCGCCCGCACCGTGTCGCCGCAGCCTCCGAGGCTGGTCAGCCCCGCGTCGTGCAGCCGGTCGAAGACCTCGGGGAGCGCCGCGAGCCGGAGGTTGTGTAGCTGCACGTTCTGCCGCGTCGTCAGCTCGGCCTCGCCCCCGCCGTGGTCGAGCGAGAGGCGTCCAATCGCGCGCAGCTGGGCTGCCGTGAGACGCCCGGCCGCAAGCTTGATCCGGAGCATGAACGTGCCGACCTTGGGCTTGTCGTGGTAGAGGCCCCACCACTTCAGCCGGACGACGTCCTCCTCGGCGACGTCGGCGTAGCCCGCCGCGATCAGGGCAGGGAGCTCGTCGAGCATCCCGAGCGGCCCCTTCTCGCGCTTCAGGCGCTCGACCGGGTTCCGCTTGAGGACGAGCTCGAGCGAGGGTGCGTCGGCGGCCGGCGTCGGAGTCAACACTTCAAAAGCTATAGCAACGTTACTTCACCAACGCAAGTATCGACCGTCGACCGCGTCGCACGGCGAAGACCCGCAGACGCCCGGGTGGGGTGCTACTCGACGGGAACGGCGCGCTGCGTCACGAGCGCCCGGGCGCTCCGGAGGGCGCCGACCGGCCGCACCGTCCGGAAGAGGAGCATCATCGCGGCCATCCCGACCGTGAGGTTGACGGCGGTGACGCCGACCTGCAGCCCCAGGGAGAACGACACGGCTGCCGCCGTCGAGACGGCACCCTGGAGGGCGAATGTCGCGAGAACCTGCTGCGTGCCGGCACCCCCCGGCACCGGCACCAGGGTCGAGGCGCCGTTCAGCACGACGACGAGGGCGGCGGTCGCGAGAGTCGCATGGATGCCGAAGGCTGCGAGGACGAGCCAGACGACGCCGATCCGGCAGGCCCATGCCACGACCTGGAAGGGCAGCACCGTGCAGGCGTAGCGGGCGGGCTGCCGCGCGATACGGAGACCCTGCGCCGCACGGCGCACCACCCGCAGCATCGGCTCGGGACGGAGGCGGAACGCCAGTCCGATGCCCGCCGCAGCGACGGCTAGACCGAGGGCGCCGAGCGCCACCGCGATCGTCCCCGGCAGGGCGGGCAGCACCGGGACGACCCCCGTCGCCCACAGCAGTCCGAGGAGCGCGCTGCCGATCAGCCCGTCCACGACCATCACGACGGTGAGGGACGCCGCTAGCGTCGGCACGGTCGAGCCGGGGATCTGCGTGCGCGCGATCAGCACCTTCGCGAGCTCGCCGCCGCGGGCTGGCGTAAACGCGTTGATCGCCACGCCCGCGGCATACGCGCCGGCGACCGACAGCACGGGGATCCGCCGCCCCGGGTACGCCGCGACGAGCACTCCGCGCCACGCGAGCGACCGGAAGACGAGCGTTCCGAGCTGGAGGACGAGCGCCGCCAGGAGGAAGCGCCCGTCGAGCCCTCCGAAGCGATCGGATGCGGACTCGACGGCGTCGACGAGCGACCCGGCGACGTTCATCCGAGGCCCTCGGTCCCCTGAGACCCCATCGGCACAGGAGTGTAGACGCCGCGGACGCCGGACCGGTTAGCGCCGGATCCCTCGCGCCAGGGCTCTACACGTCCGCCCGTCCGGCCGATCCAGCCGTCGATGCGGCGCGTCATCCTCACCGCCTGCCTGCTCGGAGCCCTGGCCGTCCCGGCGGGTGCCCAGGCGTCGCAGCTGATCGCCCGCGACGCAAAGGACGTCACGCTCCGCGTCAACGCGCGCGGCGAGGCGCTGGTCGGCTACCGCGCCAAGGGAAAGCAGTGGACGGTGCTCGCCTGGGGTGCGATCAACGCGCTGCACCCGACTCCGGGGCAGGCGCAGGTGGCGTTCCGCGTCGACTACTCGGGCGGGTGGGGCACGTACCGCAAGACGCTTTCCCGCGGGTTCGTCAACGCCTGCCGGAAGTACACCGGCCCGCAGCTTCCGTGGTTCCTGACCGCCTGCACCATGCCGGACGGCAGCCACTGGGCGCTCCAGTCCTGGCAGCGTGGGCTCCCGAACCTCGGGCTCGACCCGTGGGAGCCGCTTCAGGCGTCGTGGGAGCTCCGCCTGAGCCACTGGAGCGGCGACCTCCCGAAGCTCGAGATCTGGACGAACTGGGCGTACAGCAGGCGCTTCGATCACCTGTTCGGGCGGCTGACCTACCTCGGACAGCCGGCGTACGGGTTCGCTGCGTCCGCGAAGGGCGCGCCGGAGGACAGCTTCGGCCGCAACATCTATCTCGACACGTACAACTCCGCCTACGGGCCCGGCTGGAAGCGCGAGAACAGCTTCCTCGCGCACCGCGGCACCGGGCGTCTTCTGTTACGGGCTGTACGCGCACGACCCGTACCCCGGCTATCCGGCGGTCGGCAAGCGCCCGCCGGGCAAGGGCGAGCGCTACCGGGCGACGGTGATCGGCCCGGGCGTCCTGCCCGACGTGACCTGGGAGGGCGCCGCGCCGGGGGCGTACGACGAGGCGCTCGACCGTCAGCTCGTCGAGCAGCAGCGCGCCGTCTACGGCGACGACACGCTCTGCAAGCCGCTCTGATCCCCGTACGATCCGGCTCGTGCCCGCCGCTGGACCGATCGAGGCCGTCGTCTTCGACATGGACGGCGTTCTCGTCGACACCGAGCACCTGTGGGACGAGGTACGCGAGGAGCTGACCGAGGAGTGGGGCGGCCGCTACACGCCCGAGGCGCAGGAGGCGATGATGGGTATGAGCTCGCACGAGTGGTCGCGCTTCCTGCACGACGTGGTCGGCTTGCGGAGCCGCCGGATGTGATCAACGCCGAGGTGGTCCGCCGGATGCTCGCGCGATACGAGACCGACCTGCCCGTCGTCCCCGGCGCCGTCGAGGCGGTCCGCCGGCTCGCGGCCGCAAGGCTTCCGGCTCGCGCTCGCGTCGTCCTCGAACCGCGAGCTGATCGACGCCGTCCTGCGCGAGCTCGAGCTGCATCGCTGTTCGAGGTCACGGTGTCGTCCGAGGAGGTCGCGCGCGGGAAACCTGCGCCGGACGTCTACGTGGAAGCGGCTGTCCGGCTGCGGGTCGAGGCCTCACGGTGCGCGGCGGTGGAGGACTCCGCGAGCGGAATCAAGGCCGCCCATGCCGCGGGGATGCGCGTGCTCGCCTATCCGAACCGTCATTACCCCCCGCCGCCGGAGGTGCTCGCGCTCGCCGACCACGTGCTGAGCGGGCTCGACGCCCTGGCACCCGAGCTCATCGGCGGGAGGCGGCCTCTGGCTACGTCGACGCGCCCGAGCAGCACGCAGCGCGTTGTGGCCGCCGAGGCCCATGGCGTTCGAGAGCGCGACGTCGACCTCGGCGCGGCGCGCTTCGTTCGGGACGTAGTCGAGATCACATTCCGGGTCGGGGTTCCGGTAGTTGATCGTCGGCGGGAGCACGCCGTCGCGCAGCGCGAGCGCGCACATCATCGCCTCGACCGCGCCCGCCGACCCGAAGCAGTGGCCCGTCACGGACTTCGTCGACGAGACCGCGAGGCGGTAGGCGTGGTCGCCGAACACCTGCTTGAGCGCCCGCGTCTCCGCGAGGTCGCCGAGCGGGGTCGAGGTCCCGTGCGCGTTGACGTAGCCGACGCGCTCGGGGGCGACTCCCGCGGCATCGAGCGCCGCGCCGATCATCGCCGCCACGCCCGTCGCCTCCGGCTCCGGCTGGGCAAGGTGGTGTGCGTCGTTCGAAGCGCCGTAGCCGAGCACCTCCGCGTAGACCGTCGCGCCCCGGGCGCGCGCGGCCTCGAGCTCCTCGAGCACCAGGATGCACGCCCCTTCCCCCATCACGAACCCGGCACGCGTCGCGTCGAACGGCCGTGACGCGAGGGTCGGGTCGTCCTCCTCGGCGACGAGACCGCGCATCGCGCAGAAGCCGGCGAGGATGAGTGGGATGATCGGCGCCTCGGTGCCGCCGGCGAGCACGACGTCGGACTGCCCGCGCCGGATGGACGCCGCGGCCTCGCCGATCGCGGTCGACCCCGTCGCACACGCGGAGACCGGCGCGAAGTTCTGCCCCTTGAGGCCGAGCTGGATGGCGATCTGCCCGCTCGCCGTGTCGACGAGCACCGACGGGATGAAGAACGGCGAGACGCGGTCCGCGCCGCGGTCGGAGAAGACCTGCTGCTGTTCGGCGATCGTCGCAATGCCGCCGATCGCCGAGCCGACGAGGATCCCCACGCGCGTGGGGTCGACGCCGTCGAGCCCCGCGTCGTCCCACGCCTCCTGGGCGGCCGCGACGGCGAGCAGGACGTTGCGGTCCATCCGTCGCGCTTCCTTCGGCGGGACGAGGTTGCCCGGGTCGAATCCGCGCACCTCCGCGGCGATGCGCACAGGGTATTCGGACGCATCGAACGCCTCGATCCACCCCACGCCGCTGCGGCCCGAGACCGCCGCGTCCCACGTCGACGGGGCATCCAGGCCGAGGGGGGTGACGGCCCCGAGACCGGTGATGACGACGCGTCGCACGATCCGCTGAGACTAACGGCGGACCGGTGTCGGACTTCAGTCAGACACCACTCCACAGCCGACCGGCGTCTCGCCTCGAGCTGTCCGACTGAAGGTCGGACACCGAGCCGGTACGGTCTCGCCGATGGCCCGCGCCCGCCGCAGCCGGTCGAGCGAGCCCGTCGAGCGGCCGGCAGACCTCGACGACTCGATCCCGTTCCCGCCGATGGAGGCGGAGCTCGTGCGCGACCTGCCCGAAGGTGACGAGTGGCAGTACGAGCCGAAATGGGACGGCTTCCGCGGCCTGCTCGAGAACGCGTCCGGCGACCTGCGGCTCTGGTCGCGAAACGCGCGGCCGCTGCTCCGCTACTTCCCCGAGCTCGCGCCGCTCGGGGAGCTACTGCCGCCCCGCTCGTGCCTCGACGGCGAGATCGTGATCGTGCGTGACGGCGTGCTCGACTTCGACGCGATGCAGACGCGTCTCCACCCCGCGGAAAGCCGTGTCCGCAAGCTGTCGGCCGAGATTCCCGCGACCTTCGTCGCCTTCGACGTGCTCGTGTGGGACGGCGAGAAGCAGTGGCAGGCGCCGCTCGCCTTGCGGCGATCGGCGCTGGAAGAGCTGGCAGGCGGCTTCGTCTTGTCCCCCTGCACGCTCGACCGGGGCGAGGCCCTCGAGTGGCTCGCGTCGTTCGAGGCGATCGGGCTCGACGGCGTGATCGCCAAGCGGCGCGACGAGCCGTACCGCGCGGGCGAGCGCACCGCGGTCGTGAAGGTGAAGCCGGAGAAGACGGCGGACTGCGTCGTCGCCGGCCTGCGCTGGAAGAGCGACGGCGAACGGCGGATCGCGACGCTCCTGCTCGGCCTGTGGGACGACGAGGGCGACCTCGACTACGTCGGCTCTGCCGCGGTCGCTCCGGCGCGGCACGACGAGATCGCGGCGGCCGTCCTGCCGCTGCTCGAGGATGCGCCCGAGCGCCGCTTCTCGGAGCCGAACCGCTGGGGCGGCGGCGAGCTCGAGGAGGCGCCCGTGCGGCCCGAGCTCGTCGTCGAGGTGCGCTACGACAAGGTGCAGGGCCGGCGCTTCCGCCACGGGACGAAGCTTCTCCGGCTCCGCCCCGACAAGGACCCGGCGCAGTGCACCTGGCGCGAGCTCCGCCCGCCGCTCGAGCCCGGCGAGTCCGTCTCCCGCCTGCTCGAGCCTCGCCCCAGGAGCGGAGCCGCAGGCCGGCGATCGCGAGCACGTACGCCACGCCGCCGATCGCGCCGAGCTGCGAGTACGGCGACCCGTCGCGGCCGTGGGCCCACTCCCACAGGCACATCACGATCACCGCGCTGATCACGACGATGCCCGACAGGGCTGTCGCATGCAGGTCGATCCGCGCCCAGTACTCGTCGCGTCCGTCGCCCCGCAGGCCGCGGATCAGGTCGAACCGGCCGCCGAGGGCGAACAGGAGAGCCAGGACGAGCATGACGCCGAGCGCCCAGATCCCAGAGCCTGGCTGGCCTCCGATCCAGAACGCCGCGAGGCATGCAATACCCAACCCGACGCTGAACATCGGCAGGAACCAGCTTGTCCTAGTCATCGCTCGCATCGAACATCTCCTCCACTGTCGTCTCGAAGTAGCGCGCAAGCGCGAGGGCGAGCGGCAGCGACGGGACGTACCGGCCCGTCTCGATCGAGTTGATCGTCTGCCGGGACACCTCGAGCGCCGTCGCGAGCTGCCCCTGGGAGAGCCCTCGCTCGGTCCGTCGCTCGCGGACGTCGTTCGTCATCGCCGTGCACGCCTCCGCATGTCAAGTTCGCTTGTCCTGACAAGGTAGCTTGACATCACCTCTCTGTCAAGCCTGCTTGACAGAGAGAAGGTCCGTCAGCGGGACGGGACCGGCGTCGGGCCGGCGGGCTGCGGCAGTCGTGCGAACCCGAGGTCGGCGAACGACGCGAGCGAGGAGCCGCGGACACCTGCGGCCGAGACCGTGTAGAGCGCGTCACCGACGACCACCGAGCGGCGGATCGGCGTGCCCGGCGAGCCGACAGGGTCGGCGCCCGACAGGTCCGGGTGCGTCACGCGGCCGACCTCCGCGATCCCGCCCCCGCGGCGGACGCGCAGCCCGAGCGCGCCGACGAACGGCCGGTCGTCGTAGGTCTGTACCGGGAGCACGCGCGAGCCCCGTCCGCGGCCACCACAGGAACGCGTGGTGGTCCTGCTCTGCCTCCGACCACCCCTTGCCGAGGGCGAACGAGTCGAGGCGGCGCGGCGCGGCCGGGTTGGAGACGTCGAAGAGCGACGCTTGCGTCCCGAGCGCCCGCCCCTCCGCGGTCGCGTCCTGCCCGATCCCGAGCAGGAGACCGTCGCCGACCGGGTGGAGGTAGGCCGAGTAGCCGAGGATCTTCAACTCGCCGCGGACCCTCGGGCGCGACGGCGCCGAGAGGTCGAGCACGTAGAGCGGGTCGACCTGGCGGAACGTGACGACGTAGCCGGCATCGCCGATGAACCGCACGGCGTAGACCCGCTCGCCCCTGCCGAGCCCGCCGACGCTCCCGAGCCGGGCGAGCCCGTCGTTGCGCACGGCGAAGGCGCGTCACCGACGTCTCGCTCTCGGTCGCGGGCCCGCCCCACCAGGTCGGCACCGACGTGCTGGCGACGCGGAGCACCCCTTCCCGCTCCGAGAGCGACCACTGGCCGAGCAGCACGCCGGGGACGCTTCCGCTGCCGCGATAGCGGCTCTGCGTCGGGCTCGAGATGTCGAAGCGATGGATCGTGGTGGTCACCCCGGCCGGCACCGGCCGGCCCACGACCGGGCGCACGTCGTAGCGGTCGGTCGCGACGTAGAGGCTCGAGCGGCTCGCGTAGACGACGCGCCCGTCCGAGACGATCGCGTCCGCGTCGACCGCGTCGAGCCCGCTCCCGACGTCGAACGTCAGCACGGTCACGAGGCCGAGCCCGGCGAACGCGCGCGGCCGCGACACCTGGCGGCACTGGACGAGCCGCCGCTTCGGCGCGACCTTGCCGGCTGCTCCGCGCAGCGTGAACCCGGGCAGCCAGCGCCGCGCGCCGGACGTGCGGGCGACGTCGCGGTTCCTCTGCGTCGCGGCGGCGGCGTCGCCGGGGCACCTGCGGCGCCGGGCTGGACGAACGGGCAGGTCGAGACCGAGCGGCGAGGCGAGCACGAGCCGCACCGTGCCTCCGACGAGTCGCGCGGCGAGGTAGCTGCCGTCGAGCTCGAGCGTGCGGGCGACGCGCAGGTGCGCTGGGTCGCGGACGTCGACGTCCGCGACGACGGTTTTCGCGGGATACGGGTACGGCCCGCGGATCGCGATCCCCGTCGATCGGGATCGGCCCGGCGACGCCCCGGGAGAGGACGAGCAGGTGACCGCGCTCGAGCAAGAGCTCGTCCGCCCCGCGGTCGAAGCGCAGCGTGTCGACGAGCTTCGGCCGGCCGCCGCCACGCACGTCCAGCGCACTGACGCGCCCGTCCGTGGCGACGAAGAGCGTCCGACCGTCGGTCTTGACGAGGTCGGGCTCGTCGACGCCCTCCTCCTGGACGTTCGTGGCCGAGTGCTCGGGTTCGCCGCCGGGTGCTCCCGCGACCGCGTCGCGCGCCGCCCCGGGGGCACCGGCGGCGATCTCCACGACGCCGCCGAGCCCCCACGGCCCGACGAGCGGCAGCGCCTGCTTGCGCACGTAGGCGAGGAAGGACGGGCAGCCGTCGAACGCCTGGAGCCGCGCGGCCGCGGGGCCGCGGGCGCTCACCGACGCTCCGGCGACAGACGCGCCGAGGCCGGCGGCGAGCGCGAGGCCGAGAAGCCCGAGGCGCACTCTCATCTCTCCTCCATGGTGACCCTACGCCGCCGGATCGGCAAGGCGTCACACGGCGAGATGATTAGGGTCACGGGATGGCGTCGCCTTTCGTCGAGCTCGAGGTCGGCAGCCGGACGGTCAAGGTCACGAACCCGGACAAGGTGCTCTTCCCCGACGCCGGGCACACGAAGCGCGACCTGGTCGACTACTACCTCGCGGTCGGCGACGGGATCGTCCGTGCGCTCCGAGAGCGGCCGACGCAGCTGCGGCGCTTCCCGGACGGGATCGCGGGCGAGCAGATCTACCAGAAGCGCGTCCCCGAGAAGCGGCCGGAGTGGGTCGAGGTGGCACGCGTCACGTTTCCCTCCGGCCGCCATGCGGACGAGCTCTGCGTCACCGAGCTCGCGCAGGTGATCTGGGGCGCGAACCTCGCCGTGATCGACTTCCACCCGTGGCCGTCGCGGCGCGCGGACGTCGACCGCCCCGACGAGCTGCGGATCGACGTCGACCCGCAGCCGGGCACCACGTTCGCGGACGGGAAGCAGGTCGCGGGCGTCGTGCGCGAGACGCTCGCCGAGATCGGCTACACGGGCTGGCCGAAGACGTCCGGAAACCGCGGCATCCACATCGCGGTGCGGATCGAGCCGGAGTGGGAGTTCCCCGTCGTCCGCCGTTGCGCGCTCGCGTTGGCGCGCGAGATCGAGCGCCGCGCGCCCGACCTCGTCACGACCGCGTGGTGGAAGGAGGAGCGCGGCGAGAAGGTGTTCATCGACTACAACCAGAACGCCCGCGACCGCACGATCGCCTCCGCCTACTCGGTGCGGCCACGGCCCGACGCGACCGTCTCGGCCCCCGTCACCTGGGACGAGCTGCCGGACGTCGAGACGGAGGACTTCACGCTCGTGACGATGCAGGAGCGGTTCGCGCAGCTCGGGGACGTGCAGTCGGGGATCGACGACGTCGTGTCCGACCTCCGCGTGCTCCTCGAGTGGGTCGAGCGCGAGGAGGCCGAAGGCGTCGGCGAGGCGCCGTACCCGCCGAACTTCCCGAAGATGCCCGGCGAGCCGCCCCGGGTGCAGCCGTCGCGCGCGAAGAAGCCCGAGAAATGACGGCGGCGGGCTACCCTTCCCGAGCTGAAGCGCCCCGCGGAGCTTGGTAGCCTCGCGCCGCGGGTCCAACCCCTTCGGAGGAGACGATCCATGCGGAAACTGCTCATCCCGAGCCTCGTCCTTGCCGCAGCCGCCGCGCTCGCGCTCGCCGCGAGCGCCACGGGCGCGCGCACGTCCGGAGCCGCGCAGGCGGCGATCCCCGGCTGCGCCAAGGGCTCGTTGAATCTCGTCGAGGACGGCACCCTCACGTTCGGCGCCGACAACCCCGCGTTCCCGCCGTGGTTCGGCGGCGCCGAGAAGACGAAGCCGTGGAAGGTCTCCGACCCCTACAGCGGCAAGGGCTACGAGTCGGCGGTCGCCTACGCGGTCGCGAAGGAGCTCGGGTTCGCGAAGGCGCAGGTGAAGTGGACGGTCGTCCCCTTCAACAACTCGTTCCGGCCGGGCAAGAAGCCGTTCGACGCCTACATCACCCAGGTCTCGTACACGCCGGAGCGCGCGAAGGCGGTGGACTTCTCGAGGTCGTACTACTTCGTCAACCAGGCGGTGGTGGGTCGCAAGGGCAAGCCGATCGCCAAGGTGAAGTCGATCGCCGGCCTGAGGCCCTTCAAGCTCGGCGCCCAGGTCGGGACAACGAGCTACACGTACATCACGAAGTACATCAAGCCCTCCTCGAGCCCACTCGTCTACGACACGAACGACGCCGCGGTGCAGGCGCTCAAGAACGGCCAGATCGACGGGATCGTCGTCGACCTCCCGACCGCGTTCTACGTCACCGCCGTCCAGGTCTCCGACGGCGTGATCGTCGGCAAGCTGCCCACGCGGGGCACGAAGGAGCACTTCGGGATGGTGCTGCAGAAGGGCAACACGCTGACGAGGTGCGTGAACAGGGCGCTCGCGCGCCTCTGGCTGAACGGCACGATCAAGAAGCTCCAGACGACGTACCTGGCGCGAGCGGGCGCGCCGGACATCACGTAACCGGGCCTGGACGGGAACCGGAGCTCCCGGATTCTCGGCGGCGGGACCGTCCGCGTCTCGAAGGAGGCGCGGACGGTCGCGATCGCCCTCCTCTCGACGGCCGTCTTCGTCACGGTCGTCGTCGTGATCGTCACGCGCTCACCCGGCTGGGGCGCGTTCAAGGCGTACTTCCTCGACGGGACGATCTACCGCGACAGCTTCCCCGAGATCCTCGACGCGTTCTGGCTGAACGTGAAGCTGTTCTGCGCGGCCGAGCTTCTCATCCTCCCCGCCGCCCTCCTGGTCGCGGTGCTCCGCTCGCTGCCGGGGCCGGTGTTCTTCCCGATCCGGGCACTCGCGATCGCGTACGCCGACCTCTTCCGCGGCATACCCACGATCCTCGTGATCTCGATCCTCGGGTTCGGGATGCCGGCACTCGGCCTGGAGTGGGTGCCGATCTCGCAGTTCTTCTGGGCCGTCGTCGCGCTCGTCCTCGTCTACACGGCCTACGTCTCGGAGGTCTACCGTTCGGGGATCGAGTCCGTGCACCCGAGCCAGGCGGCCGCCGCGCGCTCGCTCGGGCTCTCGCACGGCCAGGCGCTCCGGTTCGTCGTGCTGCCGCAGGCCGTGCGGCGCGTCATCCCGCCGCTCCTGAACGACTTCATCGGCCTGCAGAAGGACACGGCGCTCGTCGGCACGCTCGGCGTCGTCGAGGCCTTCAAGCAGGCGCAGATCGACCAGTCGGCGACGTTCAACGGCACCCCGTACCTCGTCGCGGCGACCCTCTTCGTCGCGATCACGATCCCGCTCGCCCGCTTCACCGACTGGCTCGTCGCCCGCGACCGGCGTCGCCAGCAGGCCGGGAGGCTCGCATGAGCCGTCGAGGCGCTCCGGGTCGAAGGCCTCCACAAGTCGTTCGGCAAGCTCGAGGTGCTGCGGGGGATCGACCTCGTGCTCGCCGAGCACGAGGTCGTCTGCCTGATCGGCGCCTCGGGGTCGGGCAAGTCGACGCTGCTGCGCTGCGTCAACCTGCTCGAGCCGATCGCCGCCGGCCGGATCGTCGTCGGCGGCGAGGAGATCACCGCGCGCGGGGTCGACGTCGACGTCGTGCGGCGCGGCATCGGGATCGTCTTCCAGTCCTTCAACCTGTTCCCCCACATGACGGTGCTCGAGAACGTGACGCTCGCGCCCCGCAAGGCGCGCGGGCTGTCGCGCTCGGCGGCGGACGCCGAGGCAACGCGGCTGCTCGAGCGGTTCGGGCTCGCGGACAAGCGGGACGAGTACCCCGACCGGCTGTCGGGCGGGCAGCAGCAGCGCGTCGCGATCGCGCGCGCGCTCGCGATGCAGCCGCACCTCCTGCTCCTCGACGAGGTCACGAGCGCGCTCGACCCCGAGCTCGTCGCCGAGGTGCTCGACGTGATCCGCGAGCTCGCGGCGGGCGGCATGACGATGCTGATCGCGACGCACGAGATGGGCTTCGCCCGCGACGTCGCCCACCGCGTCTGCTTCCTCGACGAGGGCCGGATCCTCGAGGAAGGCCCGCCGGAGCAGCTCTTCGGTGCCCCGCGCGAGGAGCGGACGCGCCAGTTCCTCCAGCGGATCGTGGCCGCGGGGCGGTTGTAGCCGCATGACAGAAGGCGGGCGAGGCTGAAGCCACGCCCGGGCCGCGGGGCGTGGCTTCAGCTTCGCCCCTCTTGGTTGGCCCGGGTTATCGTTTCCCCATGGTCCAGGACCCGCACCGCGTGGACGTCTCGCTCGAGCCGCTCGACGAGTATCTCGTCATCCAGCCGACGTCGGACGAGACGGAGACGCGAGCCGGGCTGATCCTCCCAGCGTCGGCTGCGCAGGCAGCGGCGTGCCGCACGGGGATCGTGACCGCGATCGGGACGGACGTGACGGGCGTCGAGCCGGGCGACAAGGTGCTCTACCCGCGCGAGGCGGGGTTCGAGGTGCGCCTCGGCGGGATCGAGGTCAAGGTCGTGAAGCGGAGCGAGCTGATCGCCCGCATCCACGACTGGCAGCGTGGGGGAAACGGCTAAGCCCGAGCCTGGCCTCCCGCGGCCGGCAAAGCCGGCCTCCGGCCGCGGGAGCGCGGTTCACGGAGCACCCACGTCCGACGCTCTCGTGGCCAGGTCGGCAGCGGCCGATATCCTCTCTCGACCCGGAGAAGTGGCCGAGTGGCTGAAGGCGGCGCCCTGCTAAGGCGTTAGGTGGGGTAATCCCTGCCTCGAGGGTTCGAATCCCTCCTTCTCCGCTCCGTTTTCGCGCGAAGCAGGAATCCGAGGAGCGGATTTCCTGCCGCTCGATCCCCCGCCTGCGGCGAGGGCAGATCCCTGAACGCGCTCGCTTCGCGGTCGCAACCCCACCATCGACGTCGATCCACGCCGTCGCGATCCCGGTGCGCCGCTACGCTACATCCCGCTCGGAGGGGTGCCGGAGCGGTCGAACGGGGCGGTCTCGAAAACCGTTAAGGGTGCAAGCTCTTCGAGGGTTCAAATCCCTCCCCCTCCGTCAGTAGGCAAGCCGGATCCCGCATGGCGAGCGGGATTCCGGCTCACCGACTCGCCCTAAGACTCTCGGCTCGTTGACCGCCTGAGACGGCTCAAGACGGCTGTATCTGGATGCTCACTGGCGCGCAACTGGCGCACGGAAGGCTCCGTCAGCAACCAGGCCCCGGCCAGCGTTTAGTAGCGCCACCGCAGCGCCAGGGTAGGCCAGGGCGTAGATCGGGGTGATTCCCGATGTTGATTGCGGCTACACAAGCGCATGCTGTGGCCGTGAACAAGGTTCCGCTGACGGCGCCCGAAGGAGTAAGAGATGAGATCGCCGCACAAAAGCGACAAAGCTGTGGAGTCCCAGCATGTGCCTGCGAGCGCGGCAGTGGCAACGAGGGGGCCGATCCCGACCCCTGCGTTCGGGGAGCGGGTCGTGGGCGCGGCGGCGATCGCGTTGGTAGCGTCGTTGGTCATCCAGAATGCGGTGCTGGTCTGGGCCGGAGCGCCCGGCTTCGGCGACCCGATCGAGAAGGTGCTCGCCTTCCACGCGGAGAACCGGGGCGCGGTCGCGATCGCGGTCGGCTCAGAGGCGCTGAACCTGCCGCTGCTGCTCGTGTTCGTGACCGGTCTCCACGGGCTGGTCGGGCGTCGCGGGGGTGCGGGCGCCGACTGGTCGCGCCTCGCGGTGGCCGCGGGCGCGACTCTCGCGGCGGTCTTCGCGCTCTACGCCGTTCTGTGGAACGGAGTCGTATTGTCCGCCGGCGAGCTCGCCGAGCCGAGCCCGCTGTTCGAGCTCGTCTGGCAGCTGCATGCAGGAGCATTCGCTCTGGCGCTGTCGGCGCTCGGCACCACCTTCATCGGCGCTGCGCTGGCGGCGCATGCGAGTCGGCTGGCGGCGCCGTGGCAGCGTGTGCTCGGCGTGGCCGGGGGAGGCCTGCTGATCGCCGCCGGGGTGGCCAACCTCGCGATCGCTGACGGCTCGCCGATCCTGTTCGTGGGGCTGCTCGGCTACGCCGCCTGGCTCGTGTGGCTGCTGGTGACCGGGGTACGGCTGGTTCTGATGCCCAGGAAGGTCGGCGCTGCCTAGGAACCGTTCCCGCCACGCGGCAGCCCCGATACAAAGATTGCGTCAATCTGGGCGAGCCGAAGTGACACGACCGCTCATCGGCTGCCCGTCGCGCATCTTCGCCGCCAGCGTCTCCTTGATCCGGAACGAGGTGGCGAGTGATTCGTTGGCAACCCCAACCAGGCCCCACCACGGCTACGACATCGAGGGGGGAGGGTGGTGCCCGTTGCCTGGTTCGTAGAGGTGAATCCCCGCCAGCTGTTGCAGCCGTGTCCAGGAGAGCGCCCGCATGGCGTCGGGCGTATCGGGAAACGGGGCTTGCTCCTCTGCCTGTACCGGAGCCGTCCCGTACTGATGCTCAAAGATGCGCAGCGCCGCCCGCCAGGCGTCAGGCCCGCCCTTGTCGAGGTGGTCGTTCAACACCCTCAATGCCTTCGGGACAAGCTCCTCCAGAGCGACCTGCCGTGCCTCCTCGACGGTTGGCCTGCGGGGGCGTCCTCCGAGCCGACCTGACCGAATCCTGGCCTCCTGTAGCTCGGTCGGTGTCAAGCTAGGCACCAGGAGATCGTACTCCGAGCAGACAACTCAAGAAACTGGGCGAGTACTCCGCGATGGCCGCTCCGCTTCGTGTCGATCTAGGCAACAGGTGCCCGGTACCCTCACATTGCCGGGGCTTGAGCACCCTCGGTGATCGGTGCGATGTGGGCCCCCGCGACCAGGCCCCACGGCGACGAAGGCGAGGGAGGGGTGGGAGGGGTGGGCCTACGGACAAGGCTGAAAGGCCGCTTTCGTGAGGGTTAGACGTCGACCTTCCCGTGCGGTTTGTGGGCGCGGCGCGGGGAGCATGCTCAGCGATTTGGCGGAACACTTCCCGCGACGGTCTGGCCCGTATCGTCCAAATCGGCAAGGAAGCGCTTGGCTAGTCAGACTCCGCTTCCGTCCATCATTTCGAGTTCTCCGAGAAAACCGGCGGGATACCCCACCTTGTCGTGGTAGGTGGCCGCAATGCGAAAGGCCTCGTCTACACCGTGGGTGCGGATGAGCTTGACGAACGCATCCGGGCCGGGGAAAGACTTGGGCTTCCCCGCGCGGGGAGGAAACAAGTGCGGCCTCAGGAGCGGAGCTAGGACCTCGCGGGCACCCTCCATCGCGGCGTGGATGGGCAGGTTATCGGGCGTGTTTTCTCCGAACGGCCGCTCTGAGGGGCCTCCCCCGCCCGCTAGTACGCCCGCTCGATCAGCGATCGAAGCGCCTCCGTGATGGCGGCTCGCATCTCGCCATGCTTCGCGTCGTTGTAGGCGTATTCGGTGGCGTTCCGTACATCCTTCGGGTATCGCCAGATCGGGCCGCCGATCTTGTCCTGAGGTTCCCAGTCGTAGCGGGCGTGGACGTGTCCATGCAGGATCGGAACCGAATTGCCGAGTACCTCGTAGTTGACGCGACGTAGGCCATCGTGGCGACACGCCTGCTGGACGGCTTCGCCGATTAGAGAGAGGTCGAACAGAAACTGCTTGCGACGCTCCCAATCGAGGTCAGTGAGATGATTCACTGACGGATCGTCGGTTAGCAGCAGCGAGTAGCCCGGTAGATGCTGCGTGTCGCCGATAACCGCGAAGCCACTCTGCATCCTCGCCATTACGAGCGGGTTCTCGCCACGATGCGCAGAGCCGACCCGATCGTCTCGCCAGTCAGTAGCCATCGTCGGCGACTCTACGGACAGCCGACGACGGACAGCGAGGTTCGGGCATCGCGGCTCGGCGCAG
The DNA here is from genome assembly GCA_963845965.1 of uncultured Actinomycetes bacterium. Lineage (GTDB taxonomy): Bacteria > Actinomycetota > Thermoleophilia > Gaiellales > Gaiellaceae > Gaiella. The sequence goes on from CAWJUF010000027.1 coordinate 55,758, forward strand.
ACGCTCGCGGCGCGGGGGATACATCGAGGGTAGGCGTTCGTGCGTGGATTACTCGTCCACGAACGCCTGGCCGACCGGGCCCTTCTCGCTGACCTGGAGGCGCTCGCCGTCATCGTCTGTCCACTCGACGACCCATCTGAGATTCGGCCGCAGATACATCTCTTGAATCTCGACTCGGAACACATGCCCGTCGCGATCGTCTCTAGTGAGGACGCCGTCCCATTCCGCGATCTTCGAGAAGCTTTCGTCGGCGCTCTCGTCACCCAGCCAGACGCGGAAGTCACGGGCCGGGGCCGGACCGGTATTGCGTACCCGTGTCTCGGCCCCGAACCACCTGATGCCGTCCCGAGTGTTCTTCCCATTGAACGGTATGGGCTCTAGGTGTAGCCGAGCCCGCCGACCTTCCAGCGACTCGACGCGCTCGCGTTCGAGGCGTTCCATCTCGGCTTCGTGACGCTGACGCTCGCGCTGTTCGGCTTCGAGGCTCGAAGCTCGGCGCTCGCTGCACGGTCCTCGGCGCGCCCTGCCCGTTGGTCTGCGCGCCAGGCGAAGAGAGCCGACGCGGCAGCGACAGCGAGCGCGACGCCCTCGACGTCACCCGTTCCTACGACCCACGGTCACGGAGCTTCGTCTCTCCTAAGAGCCGTTCCGGGAGCCGCCGGGTTCCCATCGCCGCCGTGCTCCGCGAGCACCTGATCAGCCACCGCCTCCGCAGCGGCCGCTACAGCGGCTTGGTGTTCGGCCCCGACGGAGCGCAGGTGCTCTCCTACAGCGCCTTGCGCGACCGAGCGACCCGCGCCTGGGCCACGACCTGTGCGTGTGGCCACCACGCCGACGAGCACCCCGATGCCACCTGCGACACGTTCCAGCCTCTCCAGCGCATCGGCCTGCATGAAGCCCGTCACACCTTCGCCTCGCTGATGATCGCGGCGCGGGTCAACGTCAAGGCCCTCAGCACCTACATGGGCCACTCGGGCATCTCGATCACCCTCGACCGCTACGGCCATCTGATGCCCGGAAACGAGAAGGAGGCGGCGGGCCTGCTCGACACCTACCTCGCCGACGCAACGTCCGGATAGCCCGAACTCTGCGGTCGGTGGCGCACATCCTGGCGCGCACCGGCTGCAAACCGCATGGACAGGCCGCTAGACGGTGTCTCGAAAACCGTTAAGGGTGCAAGCTCTTCGAGGGTTCAAATCCCTCCCCCTCCGCTCTAACCCTGGTCACTGCTGCGTCCTTGGGTCGTGCGTGGGGTCGGCGTACATGGGCGGGCACTCGTTATCGACGGCCTCGGGACGACGTTCGTAGTGCCACGGTTCGTTGCTGTAGATCTGGCATAGCCCGTATGCGGCGCCGTGCTCGGACAGCCACGCTGTGGCATCGGAGCGCCCGATGTCGACCGCCTCGCCCGACACGTGAGCAGACGTGTTGGGGGTGGCCACCCATCGGGCAGCTTCCTCTTCTGAGCCGTACTTCAGGATCGCCTGCTGGAGTAGATGCTCCTGGTACTCCGGCGAACGCCAGCCACTATCGACGAAGAACTCGACCCCGTCGTGCGCGGCATCAGTTGCAGCTTGGCGCAGAGCAGCGAGCAGAGCCGGCTCGAGGTTGGCTACACCCGAAACCCCGTCATCGAACACCGATGTGCCGTCGCTGACGGCACCGTCAACATCGTCAAGCGCTCCAGGGTGCTCACTGCGAAGAGGACGGTGCTCGCTGCGAGGGACGCCGATGGGCGACATGGCCGTCGAGGACGAGGACACCATGGAGGACGCTGTCGAGGACGAGGACGCCGGCAACTGGTGGCCGAGGGCTGCGGCAATCGCCGCAATGACGGCTAGCAGGCCGGCGGCACGGATCCTGCGAATCCAAATCCGACGCGGCGTTGGTCGTGCTCGTCTGCTGGAGGTCACGCCTCCAGTCAACGCGGCGCGGCGTTGCCGGCACGTATGTGGTTTTCGATATGCCGACGATATGCGCCGGCTCTAGCATCGGAGCGTGCGTGTGTTGATCGTCGAGGACGAGCCCTTTATGGCGGACGCCATCCGCGATGGCCTGCGCCTGGAAGCGATCGCGGCCGACATCGCAGGTGACGGCGACACCGCCCTGGAGCTGCTGAGCGTCAACGCCTACGACATCGCCGTCCTCGACCGTGACATTCCCGGACCCACCGGCGACGAGCTCGCCGAACGCATCGTCGCCTCCGGCAGCGGCATGCCGATCCTCATGCTCACCGCCGCCGACCGTCTCGACGACAAGGCCACCGGGTTCGAGCTCGGCGCCGACGACTACCTCACGAAGCCGTTCGAACTCCGAGAGCTCGTGCTCCGTCTCCGAGCGCTCGACCGCAGGCGCGCCCACAACCGGCCGCCTGTGCGAGAGATCGCAGGTCTGCGCGTGGATCCATTCCGGCGAGAGGTCTACCGCGACGACCGCTACGTCGCGCTGACCCGGAAGCAGTTCGCAGTGCTCGAAGTCCTCGTCGCTGCCGAGGGCGGCGTCGTGAGCGCCGAAGAACTCCTCGCGCGAGCATGGGACGAGAACGCAGACCCGTTTACCAACGCCGTGCGCATCACCGTCTCGGCACTGCGCAAACGCCTTGGCGAGCCCTGGATCATCGCCACCGTCGCCGGCGTCGGATACCGCATCGACGCGCAACCAGACACCGGGCGTGAGGGAGGAGACCGTGGATAGAGCCCCTGGGTTGAGCGTTCGCCTCAAGCTCACCCTCAGCTACGCCGGCTTCCTCATGCTCGCAGGTGCCGTGCTGCTCGCCGTCGGGTACTTCTCCCTTTCGCGTGGTGTGCACCCTGGTGTGATCTTCGTGGTGCGCAGCCACGCCGACCTCCTGCGCGCTTTCGCTCCGACCGCGGGCATCGTGATGGCGTTCCTGCTCGTATTCGGTCTGCTGGGAGGGTGGCTCCTCGCCGGGCGCATGCTCGCCCCGCTGACGCGCATCACAGACGCCACACGCACGGCCGCGAGCGGGTCACTCTCGCACCGGATCGAGTTGGAAGGCCATCAGGACGAGTTCCGCGAACTCGCCGACGCCTTCGACACCATGCTCGCCCGGCTCGAAGCGCACGTAGCCGAACAGCAGAGATTCGCGGCCAATGCTTCCCACGAGCTGCGCACCCCGCTGGCGATCACGCAGACCCTTCTCGACGCGGCCCGCAACGATCCCAACCGCGACAACGGCGAGCTCGACGAACGCCTCCGCGCCGTCAACACCCGAGCGATCGACCTCACCGAAGCACTGCTGCTACTCAGCCGCGCCGACCAACGGTCGTTCACTCGACAGCACGTCGACTTGTCCCTCATAGCGGAAGAAGCCACCGAAACGCTCCTTCCCCTCGCGGAAAAGCGTGGCCTCACCATCGAGACCTCCGGCGACGCGACGCTGACCATCGGCTCACACGCGCTCCTGCTGCAGCTGGCTACGAACCTCGTACAGAACGCGATCGTCCACAACCTGCCCGAACAGGGCGCCGTGTGGGTCACGACCAGCGTCCAGCCCAAGGGTGTGGTGCTCACCGTCGAGAACACCGGCAACAACCTCACCCCACAGCTTGTTGCCACGCTTGCCGAGCCGTTTCAGCGCGGCACCGAACGCATCCGCAGCGACGACGCAGGTGTCGGTGTCGGGCTCGGCTTGGCAATCGTCAAGAACATCACCCGAGCACACGACGGAATCCTCACCCTGACTCCCCGGGCCGCCGGCGGGCTCCGCGTCACGGTGCAACTAGCCGCCGCGCCGCGCAGACCGGCCCAGAACTGAAAAGCAGCCGACGAGGCACAAGTCCATCACCCCGGCCCGCCGAGACGAATGGATCCTCCAAAATCCCTCCCCCTTCGTCAGGACGCACGCCGGATCCCGCATGACGAGCGGGATGCCGGCGTGCAGACTCGGTTTCGCCGACGGTCGGCTTCATCGCCGGCCCTGATGAGTCACACTTCCGAGATGGCCACCGGCCTGAAAGTCGGCGGCGACGTCGAACAGGCTCTGGAGAGCGTCGGCGTCCCGAGCTATGTCCTCGACAACATGGGAGTCGTCCGGTGGATCAACGCGGCAGCCGAGCGGCTGCTCGGCGACATCCGCGGTCGCCATTTCACCTCCGTCGTCGCGCCCGAGGACAGCCGCCGCGCCCGCGAGCTGTTCGCCCAGAAGATGCTCGGCACCTCCCCTGCCACAGAGGCGACCGGCGTCCTGGTTTCGACCGCCGGCAAGCGGGTGGCCGTGGAGCTCAGCGGGGTGGCACTCAAGAACGGCGAACAGGTGGTCGGCGTCTTCGGGCTGATCGAGGGACGCCCCGACACCAGCCCCGCAGCGCCACCCCCGCATCTCACCCCCCGTCAGGTCGAGGTGCTCCATCTCCTGGAGCAGGGATGCTCGACGAAGCAGATCGCCGCCGAGCTCCACCTGAGCACCGAGACGGTCAGAAACCACATCCGGCGTCTCTTCCGTGCGCTCGACGTCAACTCCCGACTCGAAGCCGTCGCCGCCGCCCGGGCGCGACCCGCCGCGTAAGCGCACAGGCTTGGGTCACGTGTCCGGCGTCAGCCGCCGGCGAGCGCACGGTCGAGTGCAGCGGCCGTCTCGGGGCCGACCCTGCCGTCGACGGCGAGACCGTTCGCCTCCTGGAACGCGACCACGGCCGCCTCCGTCTGCTGACCGAAGGTGCCGTCCGCCGGCCCGGGCTCGTATCCGGCCGCGGAAAGTGCCTGCTGGAGCTCGCGGATCAGGGCGGCATCGCCTTCGCCGCGCTGAAGCTTCGTCCCCTCGGGGAGCGTGAAGGTGGAGGCGCCGCTCGTCGACGGCGTTGTGGTCGTGGGGCTCGAAGTCGTGGGCGTGGTGGGCGCCGGCGATGGCGACGGCCCGGTCTCCGTGACCGCGGGCGACGTGACGGTCTCGGGGGCGGGTGTCACCGGCGTCTCTTCACCCCCGCGGAGGAGAACCACCGCCATCACGCCCGCAAGTCCGACGACCGCCACGAGCACGAGCCCGGCGATCAGGCGCCGCCGCCCGACGACCGCGCGGTCGGCGCCGGCGGCTCCCGGCCGAGCGGGCACGGGTCGTTTCGCACGATCATCGAGCCAGGGCTCGCCCTCGGCAGCGGGGAGCTCCTGAGAGGCGGGTGGGACAGGTCGGCGCCCCTCCGACTCCATCTGCGGGGGGCCCCAGTCGTCGTCCGAGATATCGCCGAGCCAGTCGTCGTCCGGGTGCTCGCGTCCCTGCGACCCGGCCGCGTGGCCCGAAGATCCTCGGGGACGTGTCTCGTTCACACGAGGAACGCTACGCTCCCCTTCGGCGGGTCTGCGTCGCCTAGGCTCTCCGGAGCGTTCGATGCACTCGCGACTCCGGCTCACACGACGGCAGATCCTGGCGTTCCGGCGACGGGTCGGCGGCCTCGACCAGCGGATGCCGGAGGGCGCCGCGTCGCTGCGTCGGGCAGCGTGGGCGGGATTGCAGGACAGCATGCCGCGAGCTGCGCTGCTCACGCTGCACGCGCGCATCGACGGGGTCGAGCCGTCGACGTGGGAGGACCCCTCGCTCGCCCAGCTGTGGGGCCCTCGTTACAGCGCGTATGTCGTCGCCGAGCGCGACTTCGCTCTGTTCTCGCTGGGGAGGCTGCCCGACGACGCCAGAGGCCGCCTGCGGGCAGAGCGCATGGCCGAGCGGCTCCACGCCCACCTCGGCGGCGCGCGCATGACGGACCGCGAGGCCGGGCGCGCGCTCGCCCTCGGCAACTCGATCAGGTACGCCGCGACGACCGGCACGGTCGCGATCCGCTGGGACGGCGCGCGGGCGCCGACGATCTGGACGGTCCCCGCTCCGGACATCGACCCGGCCGATGCACGCCGCGAGCTGGCCCGCCGCCACCTGCACGTCTTCGGGCCGACGACGGCCGACGGATTCGCCCGCTGGGCGGGGATCTCGCGGCGCGCTGGAGCCGCCGCCTACGCCTCTCTCGAGGAAGAGCTTCTGCCGATCCGATCGCCGCTCGGCGACGAGTGGCTGCTCGCAGGCGACGAGCCGGCGATGCGCGCCGCCGAGACGGCCGCCGCAGCCGCGCGCCTGCTGCCGAGCGGCGACGCCTATTTCCTCCTCGACGGTGCCGAGCGGAAGCTTCTCGTCCCGCGCGAGGAGCAACGGCAACAGCTCTGGACGTCCCGCGTGTGGCCGGGCGCACTCCTGGTCGACGGCGAGATTCGCGGAACCTGGCGGCGCGCGCAGCACACGGTGCGCGTCGAGGCGTGGGCGCGCCTGTCTCGCGGAGTGCGCGACGCGATCGAGGCAGAGGCGAGCGCCCTGCCGCTTCCGGGCCTCGATCGGCAGATCGAGGTTGCCTGGAACAGGTGAGCACCGGCGGCCACGACCGGCGGTCGTTCTTCCGGGAGCTGCTCCGCGGCGCCTCGCGCGCCGCCGAGGAGATGGGGACGCTGCGCCGCGCCGCCGACGAGGCGGTGCGACAGTCGGCCGGGATCGACGATGGCATGGAGGCCGCGTGGCACCCGACTCCGGCGGAGCCGACGACGCACCTCGCGAGCCTCGACGAGCTGCGGGCGCTGTGCGCCGAGGTCGGCCGCGAGGCATGGGCCGACGAGGCCGCGTCGCTCGCGCGCACGGGCTTCCGGCTCACGCCCGGCGGCGACGGCAGCTCCTGGCTCGGCGGAACCCCCCGGGCGTCGACCTTCGAATGGCCGGTCTGGGACGGAGTCGAGCTTGCCTTCCTCGGCAGGATCGGGCTCGCGGGTCTCCCGCCCTGCGGGCTGCCGGCGCACGGCGCGCTGCTCGTCTTCTTCGCCCTCGACCAGGCCCCGGCGGGCACGCGGCCGGCCGACGCCGGAGCCTGCCGGGTGATCCACGTCGAGGACGACCCGACGCCGGACGAGCCGTTGTACGGCGGCATGCCGTTCGCGGCGGTGACACCGTCGGGCGAGCTGACGCTCCCTGCGACCCCGACGTCGCTCCCGCTCGACGCACTCGAGCTCGAGGAGTGGACGGAACTTCGAGAGCGGCTCGCCGCTGTCCAGGGCGTCGAGATCGAGGACCGCGCGGACGCGTACCACGCCCTGCACCGCCTCCTCGGCCATCCCGACACCTACGCCGCCGGGATGGAGCTCGACGCCGAGCTCGTCGCGCGCGGGATCGACCTCGACGACGAGCCATTCGCCTACGACCTCCACGAGGAGCAGGCGGCCGGTGCGGACGACTGGATCCTGCTGCTCCAGGTCTCGAACGACGACGCGGCTGGCACTCGATCTCGGCGAGGCCAACCGCCTCTTCGTCTGGATCCGCCCCGACGACCTGGCAGCGGGTCGCTTCGAGCACACGCGCGCCTTCGTGCGCTGACGCTCACCCGTCGCGGAACCGCGCGACGCACGCGGCGGCGAGCTCCTCCCAGCGCGCTGCGCGCGGCAACGTGACGAGCCGCCCTCCCGGCCTGCGCAGCGCCATGCCGTGCACCGCGCCCGCGATGACGGTGTATGTCCCCTCGACGCCGAGACCCTTCGCTCGCTCGAAGCCGCGCCGCGAGAGCGACGGGCTGACGCCTGGGATCCCCGGGAGCCAGCGGTCGAGCGCACCGTGCACGACGTCGAGCCGGCGGCCCGCGAGCGGCGCGAGGTCGAGTTGGTCAGGCAGCCACGGCGCCAGGCCCAGCACGCCGGCAACCGACGGATCCGACGCGGCCCGCACCGAGACGGCGCCTCCCATCGAGAAGCCCACGAGCAGGACGCGCTCGGCGCCGGTCGCCTCGATCGCGGCGACCGCGTCCTCCACACACCAGTCGAGCCGTTTCCAGGACTTGACGCGGTAGCGCACCTCGACGAAGCGCAGGTCCGGAAAGCGCAGGGCCAGACGACCGACGAGCCACTCGATCGACGCGCTCCACGTCCCCGGCACCTCCGATCCTTGACCGCCGTTCACGCAGACGGCGGCGAGACCGCCGTCCGGGCCGGTAGAGCGAGCCTCGGCGCCCGTCGCGAGACGATTCAGGGCGGATGCCGCCGACACGCGCCGAACGCTATCGCCGCATCGTCACGACGCGGGGGCTCCGTCCGTCCGGCGCTAGTCTTGTCGCTCTCGGAGAGGTGTCCGAGTGGCCTAAGGAGCGCGACTGGAAATCGCGTACGTGGTGAAAGCTGCGTCGCGGGTTCAAATCCCGCCCTCTCCGTGCGACGTGGGGGAACCCATGGTTCCCCCACGAACCCCCTCCTTCGACGCTGTTCACGGACGAACGAACGGTGGCCTCCCGGCCGGCAAAGCCGGCCTCCGGCCGCAACGCTACGCTCATCGACCACCGAGGTCGCTTCCCGAGCCTGCGCCGCTCGATCGTGTTCGAACGTCGTTCCACGGGGCGTGGCCGCAGCCTCGCCTCTCTTCCGGACGCGGCCTACGAGTTGCCGGCGACCGACGAGACGTACGCCGCGACGTCCTGGATCTGCTGCTCGGTGAGCTGTCCCTCGAAAGGCGGCATCGCGCCGGCGCCATGGGTCACGCGCGTGACGACGAGAGTCGCCGGCGGCTTCGCCTCGTCGAGGTTCGGGCCGACCGTGCCCGTCGCTCCGGCGTCCGCGAGCGTGTGGCACGCCACGCAACCCGCGCTCTCGAACACCTCCTTGCCGGCGGCGGCGTCACCGGCCGGAGCCGGCGTCTCGCCCGTCGTCCCGCCGCTCGCCTCCTCCGACGTGTGTTCCTCCTCGACCTCCTGCGTGCCGGTCACCCAGACGACTGCGCTCATCTGCGCGATGAAGAGGAGCGCCGACACGACGATGTACGCGTCCAGGCGCTTCGGGAAGCCTTCGCTTCGCTTCGGAACGAAGATTGCCGTGATGATCGCCCACCCGATGAAGGTGATCGCGACGACGAGCAGCACCGTTTTTCCGAGGCCCGTGATCGCTGCGACCGGCATCGCGCGGACGCTACCACGCTACTCCTGGGGGCGATCCGACGATCGACAGGCTCGCTAAATGTGAATAGGGTTTGCATTCGTGGGTCCTGCGGAGCGGCTCGACAGGTACGCACGCCTCACGGTCGAGGTCGCCGTCAACCTCCAGCCGGGGCAGTTCCTCCGGGTATCGGCCGACCCGGAGCATCTCCCCCTGGTTCGAGCCATCGGCCGGGTCGCGTACGAGCGCGGCGCGCGCTACGTCGAGGTGCTCTACCGCGACGACCACCTGAAGCGCGCGCGGGTCGAGCACGCTCCCGAGGACTCGCTCGACTGGAGCCCGCCGTGGACGGTCGCCCTCATCGACCACATGGTCGAGACGCGGGGCGCGACGATCTCGATCACCGGCGACGCGGACGCCGAGCTGCTCGCCGACCTCGACCAACGCCGCGCCCAGCGGGCACGGCCGAGAGCCGCCGTCGAGAAACTCCTCGACGCGGAGAACCGGCGCCTCATCCAGTGGACGATCGTCGGCTACCCGAACGAGGGCTGGGCCCGCACCGTGTTCGGCGAGCCGGACGTCGAGCGCCTCTGGGACGCGGTCGTCACCGCCGCGCGCCTGGACGAGCCCGACCCGGCCGCGGCCTGGCGCGAGCACATCGCGCGGCTCCGGCAGCGGGCAGCAACCCTCGACGAGCGCGGCTTCGCGGCCCTCAGGTTCGTCGGCCCGGGGACCGACCTCCGCGTCGGCCTCCCCGAGGGACATCACTGGCTCACGGGCGCCGAGGAGACCGTCGACGGCATTCCGCACATCGTCAACGTCCCGACCGAGGAGGTCTTCACGACCCCCGACCGTCGGCTCACCGAGGGCGTCGTGCGATCGACGTTCCCGCTGTCGCTCGGCGGCACGATCGTGCGCGGCCTCGAGGTCCGGTTCGAGGCGGGGAAGGCCGTCGAGGTGCGCGCCCAGTCGGGCGCAGACGCGGTGCGGGAGGAGATGGCGACCGACGAGGGATCAAGCTATCTCGGCGAGGTAGCCCTCGTCGACGGCGACTCGCGCGTACGCAAGACAGGCGTTGTCTTCTACGACACGCTCTTCGACGAGAATGCTGCGTGCCACATCGCGTGGGGCCAGGGCATCAAAGGCGCGGTCGACGGCGGCGAGGACCTGAGCGACGAGGAGCTCGCCGCGCACGGCTACAACGACTCCGTCGTCCACACGGACTTCATGGTCGGCGGCCCGGAGGTCACGGTGCTCGGCGTGGAGCGCGGCGGCGCCGAGGTGCCGGTCATCGACGACGACGCTTGGGTCCTCTCCTGACCCGCCGCGGCCGCAATTGCCGCACATCGTCGTCGGGTAGCCTTGTCGCTCTCCCGGGCGCATAGCTCAGCGGGAGAGCGCTCGCTTCACACGCGAGAGGTCCCTGGTTCGATCCCAGGTGCGCCCACTCCTGCAAGCGGCTTGAATAAGCCAGATTCAAGCGTGGTCGAGGTATCTGCGTAGTGCCTTACGGATCACCGAGGAGGTTGTCTCGTGGTCGCGCCGCGCCCGCTGGGCGAGCGCCTCGCTGAGCTCGGGATCCAGACGGACGGACTCAACGCTGGCAGCTGCCGAGCCCATGAGTGGACGACCGCCTCGCCGACGCAGCATCGCGTCGACGTCATAGCCCGCCGCCGCCTTCTCAGCCAACTCGGCCACCAGCTCGTCCGTGATCGGAACGCCGCTGACCGTCTTTCTGTGCATCTTCTTAGCCATCGTCATCCCTCCGGCAAGAGCCGCCGATACTTCGCACGCATCTTCATGGCGTGATCACCAGCTCAGAGCCGTCGTTGCGCACGATCGTCACAACCTCCAACACGTCGACGTTCCGAGGTACAGCACGAGTGTCGTCGTCTTGCTCTTCGATCGCCAACGCGTGTGTTGTTGCATGCTCGATGTCCTCGTCGGCGATGCCGTGCTTGCGCACCGCCGGGTGAATCTCCACCGAGGAATCGTACTACAAAACTTAGCCTGTCAACCATACCTCGCGGCGGGGCGATTAGACCTTCAGCCCGATGGGTAACCGCACGCGACCCCTCGACGACCGGAGGCTGACATGTCCACACCAGAGCGCCAGCAAGACCCTGGGGAACACGGCTACGGCGGAACCCACCAGGAAAAGCGCGACGACGATCGCCACGAGCGCCCGGTCGAAGACCAGGACGCCGACCCGAGACAGGACGAGGAAGACGAAGACGAACGCGACGACTGATGCGTTCGGCGGACAACAGAACCTGTCCCGTCACTTAACGCGGCAACCACGAGACGCCCGGCACCCTCGACAAGCCGGGCGGGGTACGTGCGGCCATCCCCCGCCCGCGCTGCCCCGCCCGCGCGCCCGCATGGAAGGGACGAGGTGCGCGGGAGGCGCACCGAGATCTCGCGACGACGCAGCGAAGCAGGACACGAGTGCCGCGCGAGCGCCGGGACGTCCCCCAATGCATCCCGGACGCTCGGCTCCCCCGGCGAGCCTCGATTGTCGCCGTTGCGCAGCTCACCGGACCCAGACCAACGTCCAAGCCCTGACTAGCCGCAAGTCGCGGATGTGGACGTAACGATCGGATGTCGATGTCCGGGACCGAGACCAACGGCGGGTGCCCAGCCCGAGCGCATCCTGACGGCATCGAGGCCCAAACGAGTTGTGCGGCTCGCCCGCTCGCGCGCTGCGACGACGGCGTTCCGGGGTCCGTGCGGGCGTCAGGTTGCGCGCGGGTCGAGGTCCTCCGCCACCTCTGCCGCGTCGCCGAGCTTGCGAACGACCTCGAAGCGATCCGTGCGATACGCGATTGCCTCGATCGTCGGGTCGGCATGGCCGTGTGCCACGACGAAGTCGGTCGCCTCCGCACGAATCCTCTCGTACTCCTCATGACGAAGCGTGAGCCGTCGCGCGCAGTCCTCGTCAGCGCACTCGCAGACCACGATCAACTCGGACGCCGACGCCGGCGTCAGCTCTTCGAGACGCTCGTTGAGCTGCCGAAAGAACGCCTCGTTCGCGGCAAGCCGTTCCTCGCGCGCTGGCATGCGGCATGCAGTCAAGCAGACGAGCGCGGCCATCCGCGACCGAGTAGCTTCGGCCGCCTCGCACCACTTCCAGCCGCCAGGTCGTTCCCCAGTCGCCAGCTTCGGCTGGGGCCACGCTGCACTTCTCTCCCGACTGCGGCTCACAGGTCTCAGCTGCGGCGCCGGGCGGATCGGCGATGATCCGACGACGAAGGTAATCCTGGTCGGAGCATCCTTCGGCGGCGTCGCGGCGATGACGTCCGGCTCGAGCCTCGACATCGACGGGGTGATCAGCCTCCCGGGGAGACCGGCCTGCCGGAGTACCACGTCGACGCGATCACCGCCGTCGGACGCCTCCGCGTCCCCCTGCTGATCGTCGGTACCCGTCACGACGCGTACCTGCCGATCACCGACGCACGGAGGCTCCTGCGTCGAGCGGGAACAGACGACAAGCAGACGATGTTCTTCCCGGGCGCCTGGCACGGGTGGGAGATCGTCGAGGACGCGCCGTACGCAGAGAAGGCGCGCGCGCTCGTCCTCGGGTGGATCCGGGCCCACACATGACGCCCGGCTCGTGCGGCGCTCGTCATGGCCGTCGTCTCGCGTGGACGAGCGGGAACGGCCGCTCCGCCTTCTAGGAATCCGTCTGGGGGTGCGTTAGATTGGATCCCGTACACGCTGGGCAGCCCCTCGTGGGTACCCGGATGTTCGGGGGACGGGAAGGGAGGATCCCATGCGCAGGTTCTTGGGGGTCGCCGTGCTCGTGGCGGGTGCGCTCGTCGCGTCATTGGCGATAGCGGGCGTCGCGTCCGCAGGGCACCGGCACCATGTGGTCGCGACGGTCCTGATGAAGGACGACTGCGAGCCGGAGAGCTTCAACCACGCGGTTGGGCCGCATACGTGCATCGGCCCCGGCCACACGACGTTCCAGACGTTCATCGGCCAACTCGTCGCAACCGGGGACGCGCCGGCCTGGCGCTTCGACCCGAGCGCCTTGAGCCTGCCGACGGGCGGCCAGATCAGGGCCGTCAACGTCGGCGGCGAGGATCACACGTTCACCGAGGTTGCCAACTACGGCGGCGGCTGCATCGCCGTCCTCAACGACCTGCTCGGTCTGACGCCCGTGCCGGAATGCGCGGGCTTCCCCGGCGGTGCCTTCGGGGTGACGCTGGCCCCGCCTGGGGGCACGCTGACGACCGGCCCCTTGGCGCCGGGAATCCACCGTTTCGAGTGCCTCATCCATCCGTGGATGAGGACGACGGCGACGGTGAGCTGACCGTCGGTGCGGAGGTGGGCCGCCCCAGGCCCACCTCCGCGTCGAGGCCCGCGCTCGACCTACGACGTCGAGGCCCGGTCGCCGGCGTCGACGCGGTGTTCCGCCCGCTCGACGGCGTCGTATCGCCTTTGCAGCCGAGGGCGGCTGCGGCCGATGACTAGATGACTACCTCGAACTGGTAGAGCGCTCGACGTCGCGGGCCGATCGGGCGCGAATGTCACCGTCCAAGGGGAAGCCGTAGAAGTCGCGTTCGAGCAGGTAGAGCGCCCGGGTTTCCCGGTCGTGGTCGACGGTCACACTACGCGCGGTCTCCCCCTGGGGTCGCTCGCGCGCGGGTGCCTGCCGGCGCTGTGCACGCTCGGCGCGAATGCGCGTCGGGTTGGCTGGCATGAGGACGGTGTGCCCCGGAAGCCGTCGGACGAAACCGCTTGGTCGCGGAACCGTCCGAGGCACCAATGGCTCACATGCCCGACACGCTTGCGACGCCGGCTCCGAGCTCTGGGATCCGGTCCGCCCGTGTACGAGGGGGCGAGTACGCCGAGGCGGCCGCCCGCGGCCGCGAACTGCTCGACGCCCATCCCGAGCAGGGGCTCGTGTTCTACAACACTGCCTGCCGCGAGAGCCTTGCCGGCCAGACCTCCGACGCCCTCGCCCACCTCGCGCGCGCGGTCGAGCTCTCGGACGGCTGTCGCGACGTTGCGCGGGGCGACGCCGACTTCGACCCGATCCGCAACGAGCCCGCGTGCGTCGAGCTCCTCGACCGCTAACCCCGTGGCTGTACCGAGGCAGCCGACCATGCACCACGCGCGTCGGTTCTGCCCTAACCCCGCAGCCGCGATGCCCGCCCGTCGACGACGGGAGCCTTATCGCGCTCCCGACGCATAGCCGAGCGGGAGAGCGCTCGCTTCACGCTCATCTCAGGTGGCGCCCATTCAAGTCGGTCATGATGCGGGCGTGGCGCATCCGTGCCTCCGCTTCACGCGAAACGCCGCACCGTCGCGCTTCCCACGCCTGTCACGCCGCTGCGCACGAGAAGTCTCCGTGGTCGAGAACGGATTCGTGGACCGACCGGGCGCCTCGTTCGGACAACCAAGCGCCTCGCGATGTCAAGTATCGGATGCCCAACTTGACTGCCCGGCTGGGCTTCGCGGGAACGCGGGGCGGATGAGCCCTAGCGCCGCTCGTCTCACGCAGCGCCTGCGCCGCGCGATCCGTCGATACGGATTGCTGGGGACGGCGCGTCGAGCTGGTCGCGAGCTCGTCTCGATCCCCGCCCGCCGGCGCGAGCGGCGGCGCGAACGGGAATTCGACACGCGTCACGCGATCGATACCGCGGGGGTCATCCAGCTTGGCGCACTCCGGATCGAGAGCGCGAATCGCGACCTCGGAGTTCGCTATCAAGCGACGAACCCCGAGATGTTCCGAGCATTGTTCGCAGCGCTTCCGATCGACTACCGTCGATTCGTGTTCGTGGACTTCGGTGCGGGAAAGGCCGCGCTCGGTCCTTGCGTCCGAGTTTCCCTTCAAGCGGATCATCGGCGTCGAATTCTCTGCCGAGCTGGCGGCCGTCGCGCGGCGCAACGTCGCGAGCTTTCGCAGCGTCCACCAGCAATGCCGCTCTCTCGACGTTCTGTGCCTCGACGCCGTCGATTACGTACTACCGGAAGAACCTGCAGTCCTCTATTTCTTCAACCCGTTCCTGGAGTCGGTTCTGACGCACGTTCCGGGGAACATCCGGTGCTCGTATCGGGCCGTTCCGCGGCAGCTCTATCTCGTGGTCACCGGGGACGCTCCGCTTTCGGTGTTCGCGAACGCGGGCTTCGCGCGGGTCAGAACGGAGGTCGACGCCCTCCACGGTCAACGAGTCTTCACGATGGGCGCGGCGACGCCGACGGTTCACGAAGGAGAGGCGACGAACGAGCCGTCGGACGCCATGTAGACCGATGCTTCCGCGGCGCCGGGCGGATCGGCGATGATCCGACCATGCGCCGCCGGACCGGAACCGAACGGGACGTTCGCGCGGCGATCGTCGGCGCCGGACGGATGGGACGCTGGCACGCCCGGGCCGTCGAAGCATCGGGGGGCGTGGTCGTGGCGGTGGTCGACCAGGACGTCGGGCGCGCGCGAGCGCTCGTAGAAGGCGGTGTCGCCGTACCCTCGCTCGGCGAGCTGGAGCCGACTCCCGGACTCGACGTCGTCCATGTCTGCACTCCGGTCGGGAGCCACGCCGACCTCGTGAGGGAAGCCGTCGATGTCGGAGCGCACGCGATCGTCGAGAAGCCGCTCGCCGAGGACGCTGCGGCGACGCGATTGCTGCTCGAGCAGACGGGCGCGGCCGGTCGGATGGTCGTACCTGTGCACCAGTTCGTGTTCCAGCCCGGCGTCCAGACGATCCTGCGACGGCGCGACGAGCTCGGCCCGCTCGTCCGATGCGCCTTCGTCGCCGCGAGCGCCGGCGCCGAGACAACCGCGCTCGGCGCCGACGAGCTCGTCTCAGAGATCCTCCCGCACCCACTCTCGCTCTTCGCACGATTGACGCCGCTCGACGTCGGCGAGCTCGACTGGCAGGTGATCCGGCCCGCCGTCGGCGAGCTACGGGCCGTCGCGGTAGCGGACGCGACGTCGCTCGAGATCGTCCTGACCGCCCATGGACGACCGACGTCCACGACGCTCGAGGTGATGGGCACCGAGGCAACTGCCCGAGCCGACCTCTTCCACGGCTTTGCCACCGTCGATCGCAGCAGGGCGACCCGCGCAGCCAAGCTGACGAGCCCGTTCGTGCGGAGCACGCGGACACTCGTCGGCGCCGGGGTCAACCTGGCCGCGAGGACGATCAGCTGGGAGACGGCCTACCCGGGGCTACGCGAGCTCGTGCGGCGCACATACGTCGCGATCGCGTGCGGGAACGAGCCCCCGATCTCGACGACCGAGGCCGTCGCCGTCGCGGTGGCCCGCGACCGGATCCTCGGCGCCTGACGCTACGAGCCGACCGACGTCGCCAGCTCAGGCTGCGACGGGTCGGCGAAAGCCTGATGAAGGCTGAGTGACGGCAGCGGCGGTCGCCGATAGCGGCGGGAGAGGATCGGGACACGCGGGCGCACCCGCCGAGAAAGCTCGGGGTCGACGAGGACGAGCTCGGGGCTGATCCTCGGAAGATCGTCGGCGCGATCGCCGACCGAGCGTGCCGCAGACGTCATCGATTCCCTCATCGGCACGGGCCCGCCCCGGCTTGACTCCCTCGACCGAGCGGTCCTGCGACTGTTCCTCAGGGGACGTCCAGCGTCGCCTGGACGACGGCCCGGGTCGACCGGCCGCCCTTTGTGACCGGCCAGACGTACCACCTGTACGAGCCCGGCGTCAGACGGTTCGTTCGACCCTCGTACCGCCAGCTCTGCCCGATCTCGAGCACGGGGTCCGTCGTCTCCTTCGCAAGCACGCGGTTGGTGCCCTTGAAGAGCTCGACGTGGTAGCCGATCGCGCCGGCGACGGGCGCCCAGGCGAATCGCCTCGGCTCCGGCGCGACGACGGGCGCCGTGGCGCCGGCGGCCTTGGGCTTCACTGCAGCCTTTGGCTTCGCGGCCGTCGTGGTCTTCGCCTGTGCAGCGGCCGTCTGCGCAGCCTTGGCCTTGGCCGCCCTCGCCTTGGCCGCCCTCGCCTTGGCCGCCCTCGTTCCTGGCCGCCCTCGCCTTCGCCGCCCTCGCCTTGGCCGCCCTCGCCTTTGCTGCCGCGGAGGCAGATGACTTCGCCTGGGTCGAGGCCTTCGTGGGCTGCGCGGCCTTGGCCTTCGCAGGCGGCTTGGTGGTCGTGGCGGCTTTCGGCTTCGCGCGAGCCGTCTTCTGAGGGGACGCGGGCGGCGTGCCGGGAGGAACGGCCGTTGCGTCGCGCGAGCCCGACGAACCGACCGGCAGGACGCCGTCGAGCCGCATGATCCCGAGGGTCGCGAGGGAGGCGACCGCCGTCGCCGCGACGAGCGCGAGCGCACCACGGCCGCGTCGCGAGGCTCGAGGCGGGCGCGCCCGCGAGCACCGTCGCGGGGCGCGCGACGCGGGTGCGGCATCGCCGGAGGGATTGCGGCGGGCGGCGACGCCGGCGGGAGCTCCGCGGCCTCCGCCGGTGCGGGCAGGCGCGGACTCGACCATCCACACGGGCTCGGCCTCGATCACGCGCTCGACGGCCGGCGACGGAGGTTCCGGAGGAGTCGGGCGGCTCCGGCCGGACGTCGACCGTGCGGCGCCGGCGGCACGACCGAGGGAGCAAGGGCGACGGACGGCGGCGATTCCGGCTCGCTCGGACGCCGGTCGTTCGGCTCGGGTGGCGCGACCGGCGCCGACGGCTCCGGGGGCGCGACGCGCGCGGCGGGTGCGGGCTCCGGCGGCGCGGCGATCGCGGGCGACGGCGGCTCACTGACGGCGGAGGGCGTCGGCGCCGCGGGCCGGGGCACGACGGCCGGCTCGCGGCTCCGGCAGCTTTGCAGGGACGAGCCGGAGCGTCGGCGTCCGCTTCGGCGGCGACGCGAGCAGCGCCGGCTCGCGCTCGCGCCGCGAGTCGCTGCGCGAGCTCGGGATCGACGAGGACGAGCTCGGGGCTGACGCCCGAGAGATCGTCGTCCATGTCGCCGGGCGATGTCCGGGACGGACGTCATCCAATCAGTCATCGGTCGGGGATGGATTCGGCTTGACCGAAGCGCACATCGTACTGGTGCTCGGCGACGGGGCACCCCGATGGGGCTGATACGCTCGTGTCGCCCGGTCGCGCTAGGTGGGGAGTCAGCGGTTCCCTGAACCCGAAATCCGCTCCAGCGGGGCCGAACGCCGTCCGAGGACGGCGGTCACGGGCACGGGTCATCGACACGTGGCGTTGACGGTCGGGTCCCGCGCACTGGGAGCGTTCGAACCGCGTCAGATCCGGAAGGAAGCAGCGCTAAGAACTCCCTCCCAGGTGCCGCGGCACCGCCCGACCCGAGCAGGCGGCGGAGACACCACCCGGGTTCGCCGTTCGACGCCGGAGGCGCGCGGCCGGGCATTTCGCGGATCACGCTCGGCGACGTCTGGCCGTCGTCCGGCGCGAAACCACATTCTGGGGCGTCAGACGCCGCTGGCGCTACGGCTCCTGGTCTATCAATGCGTCGGAGTCGGGGTACATTGAGTCGGATGTGCGGCATCGGGGGCGTCTATTGGCGCGAGCGGAAACGCGCGGAGAGCAGCATCGCGGTCGATCGCATGCTCAGCGCGCTGGCTCATCGCGGGCCGGACTCCGACGGACGGACGACGACGGCGTTTGCAGACATCGGTTTCAAGCGGCTGTCGATCATCGATCTCGAGACCGGGGATCAACCGCTGACCAACGAGGATGGAACGGTCGAGTGCTACCTAAACGGGGAGATCTTCAACCACGCGGCGCTGCGGAAGGATCTTGTCGCGCGCGGGCATCGGCTGCGGACGTCGTCGGACACGGAGGTGCTTCCCCACCTCTACGAGGACTTCGGCGACGGGATGTTCTCGCACCTGAGGGGGATGTTCTGCATCTGCCTGATCGATCACCGCACGCGACAGGTCCTGCTCGCTCGCGACCACTTTGGCGTCAAGCAGCTCTACTACGCCCGAACGCCCGAGGGCCTCGTCTTCGCAAGTGAAGTGAAGGGCGTGCTGGCGTCCGGCCTCGTGGAGCCCGAGATCGACGCGGCGAAGCTCGTGCCCTACTTGTCCCTCCTCTATTCGCCCCAGCCCGAGACGCTCGTCAAGGGCGTCGAGAAGCTTGCCCCCGGGTGCTTTCTGCGGGTGAACACTGCGAGCGACGTCGAGCAGATCCGCTACTACCAGGTTCCCTCGAGACGCACCGGGGGAGGGCTCGGCCCGTCCGAGGCCGCCGAGCGTGTGGCGACCCTGCTCGCCGAAAGCGTGCAGCTCCAACTGAACGCCGACGTTCCTGTGGGGATCAGCCTGTCCGGTGGCGTCGATTCCAGCGCACTCGCCTCGCTGGCGACGATCTCGCGAGGGTCCGGCGACGGGCTTCTCGCGTTGACCATCGGCTGGCCGGACACCGTGCCCGAGGAGATCGACTGCGCCAGGCGCCTCTGCCGCCGGCTTGCGATCCCGCACGAGGTGCTCGATCTCGGAACGGGCGATATCGACGTGGATCTCCCGCTTCTCGCGTGGATCAGCGACGAGCCGATTGCCGACCCCGCCACGTACTCCCAGTATCGCGTTGCGCTCGAGGCCAGCGCCCACGTGAAAGTGTTGCTCGGCGGCGCAGGGGGAGACGAGCTCTTCGGCGGGTATGGCCACTACCGTCTTCCTTGGAAGAAGGCGATCTACGCATCGTTGCCGAGGTCCCTGGCAGCGCTCTCTCTATCGACTCGCAACTCACCGTTGGATCGACAAGGCGGACGCCGATGCGCTGGCGAGCTATCGAACGTCGCGTCGGTTGTGGCATCAGCGATGCATCACGAACCTCGAGGTCGACGAGGAGCTCATGCTCGCCGGGCTCATGCCCGGCTCAGGTTCCTCCTCGACCAATCTTCATCGGCTGTTTGATATTGCATCGGGAACACGACCCCGATCAATCAGCAGCTGATCGTCGACCTGGAGTTGTACCTGCCCGAACGACGCTTGCCGATGATCGATCGCGCGACGATGGCGGCTTCGATCGAAGGACGCGTCCCATTTCTCGACGTGGAACTGGTCGAGCTCTGCACGTCCGTGAGCGGGAGAACGAAGCTGGGATGGCCCCACGTGCAGAAGCGGCTCTTGAAACGCGCCATCGCCGATCGTGTCCCTGCGGAGATCCTCCGAAGGAAGAAGGTCGGCATGCCGACGCATTTCACGACCTTCATGACGCAGCAGCCCGGTGTCACGCGAGAGCTCTTGTTGGGATCGCGCTCGTACACGGGCAGCGTCTTTCCGAAGGAATGGCTCCGTGGTCTACTCGGCGACGCTGCACAGATGCGCCGGAACTTTCCGGTCCTGTACGCGCTGATCGTCCTCGAGGTCTGGCACCGGCTCTTCGTCGAAGAGAAGGTCTACGACCGGCCGACGATGACCT
This sequence comes from uncultured Actinomycetes bacterium, assembly GCA_963845965.1. GTDB lineage: Bacteria > Actinomycetota > Thermoleophilia > Gaiellales > Gaiellaceae > Gaiella. The sequence goes on from CAWJUF010000027.1 coordinate 76,006, forward strand.
TGTCCGACCTGTGTGGGGTCCCGCTGAAGGTGAGGGCGGCCGGCGAGTAGCCTCATCGCCGCGGCCCGACTCGAGCAGGCTCCCGAGCGTGCCTGCCAACGCTTGGGCGTCCTTGCGGGTCGTCGACGGCTTGCCGAGCGCTCCCGCCTCCGCCGGCGTGTTACGCGGCGAAGAACACGTGTCGCAGCGAGCGCGCCGGTCACCGAAGCTGGCCCCGGAGCACCGTTGAGGATGTTCAGCCGCGCCGCCAGGTACTGGTGGGCGAGCTGGTAGTAGACGTTGCCACCCACGGCTCGCACGTGCGATCCGTTCGACCACCCCGAGGCAGGCCGCCATGCCCCCTCTACTCAGACGGACTGTGACAGCGCCGGGCATCCGCCAGAAGGTGCCTTCGGCCGAGCACACCCCCGGGCCTCAGCGTCTATCGTCACGTTGTGCAGCTCACGGGCAGCGTGACGGTCGGCGCGTCACCGACGGTCATCCGGAGCACCGGTGAGCCGGTACGTCCAGCGCTAGGCGTGCGGACCGCGGCGGCCGGGACGAGGTGACGCCGATGACCGCGCTCTACAGGACCTATCGCTCGCTCGACTTCTCCCAGGTGATCGGGCAGGAGGCGGTGGTGCGGACGCTGCGGAACGCGATCGAGCACGACCAGGTGCGGCAGGCGTACCTCTTCGCGGGCCCGCGCGGGACCGGGAAGACGTCGATGGCCAGGATCCTCGCGAAGGCCCTGAACGCGGAAGGCGGGCCGAACGCCGACTTCGACCCGACGACGCCGATCGCCCGGGCGATCGCCGCGGGAACCGCGCTCGACGTGGTCGAGATGGACGCCGCCTCCCAGCGCGGGATCGACGAGATCCGCGAGATCCGCGAGCGGGCGATGCTGCAACCGGCCGAGGGGAGCTACAAGGTCTACATCGTCGACGAGGCGCACCAGCTCACGTCGGCCGCGTGGAACGCGCTCCTCAAGCTGATCGAGGAGCCGCCGCCGCACCTCGTCTTCGTGTTCTGCACCACCGAGCTCTCGAAGGTGATCCAGACGGTGCGCTCGCGCTGCCAGACGTTCGTGTTCCAACGGCCGCGGCTGCAGGAGATCGTCACCGTCCTGCGCAACGTCTGCGAGGGCGAGGGGATCGACGCGCCGGACTCGGCTCTCTCGCTGATCGCGCGGGGCGCCGGCGGGTCGTTCCGCGACGCGATCTCGACGCTCGACCAGCTGTCCGCCGCGACGAGCAAGAAGATCACCGTCCAGGACGTTCTCCAGCTCGGCACGGCCGTCGAGGAGGACACGCTGTTCCGTCTCTGCGACACGATCGTCGATCGCGACGTCGCCGGCGCGCTCGTGCTCGTGGAGGAGATCTCCGAGCGGGGACAGGACCTCGGGCAGCTGACGCGGGAGCTCCTCGAGCACCTGCGCCACCTGCTGCTCGTGCAGCACCTTGGCCACGTGCCCGACTCGCTGCCGCTGACCGAGGAGTCGCGCGATCGGCTGCGCGAGCAGGCGAACCAGCTCCCGGAGCCCACCGTGGTGCGGCTGATCGACCTGCTCGGGGTCGTGATCGAGGACGAGCGCCAGGGCGGCGATCCCCGGCTGCCCCTCGAGCTCGCGCTCGTCAAGGTGACCCGACCGCAGGCCGATCTGGCCCGCGAATCGCTTGTCCATCGGGTCGAGGTGCTGGAATCACGGTTGCATGCCGGTGCATCCGCCGCGGAGTCGTGGGGCCCCTCCCCCGTTCCCGCGCCCGCGGCGGGCCCGGCACCTATCGAGACGTCGTCCGCGCCGAGCGAGCCTCCGGCGCACGACGTCACGTTCGAGCAGATGCACGAGGCGTGGACGCGGAGCGTGCTGCCCGCCGTCAAGGAGCGCTCGATCCCGGTCGCGACGCTCCTCGCCGAGGCGTCGCCGTCCCGCCTCGACGGCGACACGCTGACCCTCGCGTTCCCCTCCGGCGCCGCGTTCCACCGCAACCAGTTCGACGAGCCGAAGAGCCTCAGCCTGGTCCGCGACGCCCTCTACGAGGTCACAGGCCGACGGCTCGCGGTCGTGACCGCACTCGCCGACACGGCCCCAGGCGACCAGCCGGCCGACGATGCGCCGATCGGCGAGCAGAACCTCATCGCCTTGCTGGAGAGCGATCTGGACGCAACCGAAGTGGAGGAAACCACGTGAAGCTCGACATGAACGCGCTGATGAAGCAGGCGCAGCAGATGCAGGAGCAGATGGTGCGCGCGCAGGAGGAGGCAAAGAACGAGATCGGCGAGGCCTCGGCGGGCGGCGGCATGGTCACCGTCAAGGCGAACGGGGCAGGCGAGCTCCTCGAGATCGCCATCGACCCGCGCGCGATCGACCCGGAGGACCCGGAGATGCTCGCGGACATGGTGCTCGCGGCCGCGAACGAGGCGCTTCGAGCCGCCGCCCAGGCGGTGGAGGCGAAGCTCCGCGGGCAGATGCCCGATCTCGGGACGCTCGGCCTGCCCGGGATGTAGACGGTAGTGCTCCTCGAGGAGCTCGCGCGAACGTCGGTCGCGGTCGCCGAGACCCGCGCCCGCTCGGCGAAGATCGGCCTCCTGGCGGCGTGCCTGGGCAGGCTGCGGCCGGAGGAGGTGCGGCCAGCGGTGACGTTCCTCTCTGGCACGCTGGCCCGGATCGGCGTCGGCTGGGCCGCGCTGCGTGACCTGCCGTCCCCGGCCCCGGCCGCAACGCTCGAGATCCTCGACGTCGGCTCGGCCTTCGGGCGGCTCGCCTCGGCCTCCGGTCGCGGCTCGCAGGCGGAGCGCAGACAAGCGCTCGAGGAGTTGTTCGCGCGCGCGACCGAGCCCGAGCAGCGGTTCCTCCGCGGGATCCTCCACGGCGAGCTTCGCCAGGGGGCGCTCGAGGGCGTGATGGTCGAGGCGGTCGCGCGCGCAGCCGAGGTGCCGGCGCCAGCCGTCCGGCGCGCGCTCATGCTCGCGGGAGAGCTCGCGCCCGTGGCGGAAGCGCGCGTTCGCGGAGGGCGCGGCGGGCCTCGCGCGCTTTCGCCTCGAGGTGCTCCGTCCGGTCAAGCCCATGCTCGCGCAGACCGCGCGAGGACGTCGCGTCGGCGATCGAGCGCACCGGCCGCGCGGCCGTGGAATGGAAGCTGGACGGCGCGCGGCTGCAGGTGCACCGGCTCGGCGACGAGGTCCGCGCGTTCACGCGGAGCCTCGCGGACGTCACCGACCGGGTACCCGAGGTCGTCGCCGCGACGCGCGCGCTGCCCGTCGACGCCGTGGTCCTCGACGGCGAGGTGATCGCGCTGCGACCCGACGGCAGACCCCACCCTTTCCAGGTGTCGATGAGCCGCTTCGGGAGCAGTGCCGAGGCCGACGTCGAGGCCGAGCGCCTCCCACTCTCTCCCTTCTTCTTCGACTGCCTCCATCTGGACGGCGACGACCTGCTCGACCGCGCGTGCGCCGATCGTGTCACGGAGCTCGCCCGTGTCGTGCCCGATGAACTGCGCGTCCCCCGCGTCGAGACGGCCGACGCCGCCGACGCCGAGCGTTTCCTCGAGGACGCGCTCGCCCGCGGGCACGAGGGAGTCGATGGTGAAGGCGCTGGACGCACCGTACGAGGCGGGAAGGCGCGGCGCCGCCTGGGTGAAGGTCAAGCGGGTAACGACGCTCGACCTCGTGGTGCTCGCCGCCGAGTGGGGTCATGGACGCCGGCAGGGGAAGCTCAGCAACCTCCACCTCGGCGCGCGCGACCCCGACGGCGGCGGCTTCGTCATGCTCGGCAAGACGTTCAAGGGCATGACCGACGAGATGCTCGCCTGGCAGACGGGGCATCTGCTCGAGCTCGCGACGGAACGCGACGACCACGTCGTGCACGTCCGTCCCGAGCTCGTCGTCGAGATCGCCTTCGACGGCGTCCAGGCGAGCTCCCGCTATCCGGGCGGCCTGGCGCTCCGCTTCGCCCGGGTGAAGGGGTACCGGCCGGACAAGGCGGCGTCCGAGGCCGACACGATCGACACCGTCCGCTCGCTTCACGCTGGGCCGGAGCACGGTGCGGACGGGTCGTCCGCGGGCGCCACGTCCGCCGGAGATGGCTAACGTGACGGTGTGCTGAGCCCCGCGGTGGACAACCTCGTCGCGCAGCTCACACGGCTGCCGGGGATCGGCACCCGGACGGCGCAGCGGCTCGCGTTCCACCTCCTCGCGACGCCGCCGGACGAGGCGAACGCGCTCGGCATCGCGATCGCCGACGTCAAGGCACGCGTCCGCGCCTGCCCGGCCTGCGGGAACCTGACCGAGGAGGCGCTCTGCGGGGTCTGCTCCGACCCCCGCCGCGACCGCACGGTGATCTGCGTTGTCGAGCAGCCGGTCGACGTCCTCTCGCTCGAGCGAACGCACGAGTACCGCGGTCTCTACCACGTGCTGGGCGGCGCGCTCTCCCCGCTGGACGGCGTCGAGCCGGGCGACCTACGGATCCGGCTGCTCCTCGAGCGCGTCGGCTCGGACGGCATCGAGGAGGTCGTGCTCGCGACGAACCCGACGATGACCGGCGAGGCAACGGCCGCTTACCTCGCCGACCGCCTGCGCGACCGCGTGACCGTGACGCGCCTCGCGAGCGGCCTCCCGGTCGGCGGCGACCTCGAGTACGCCGACGAGGTCACCCTCGGGCGGGCGCTCTCGGGCCGCAGGCCGGCCTGACCGACATTCCCTGGACGTTCGGAGGGGCACAGGCGCCGAACCCCCCGAAGGGGTTGGCCTTTTGCGCAGTTCTGACTATCCTCTTTCGTAGCTCCAAGGGGGGAGCGCAACATCGGGGATTTACGGGGGAGGGATCACGTGGCACACAGTGGCACATACGTGTCGTCGAATGGGCACCGCACGGCTGTCGTCTGCGACCGGCATCCGCTCTGGATCGAGGGCATCTGCAGCGTCCTCGGTCGTGTCCAGGTCGAGGTCGTGGGACGCGCGACGACCGCGC
>CAWJUF010000028.1:0-43032 GCA_963845965.1 uncultured Actinomycetes bacterium
ATGCCGTGCAGGACCCGGGTGCCCCCGAGGAGCACCTCCGCGGCCGGTTCTCGACCCGCGACGGCGGAGCCTACGCGTTCCTGGCGGTCCGGCCCGTGCCCTACACGATCCCCGACGACGGGCCTGTCGGCGCGATGCTCGCCGCGGCGGGCAGGCACCCGTGGCGTCCAGCGCACATCCACCTGATCGTGCGCGCGGAGGGCTACGCGCCCGTCACCACGCACATGTTCGACCGCGACAGCGCGTATCTCGACTCGGACGCCGTCTTCGCGGTCAAGCCGTCGCTGCTCCGGGACTTCGTCCCCCGCGCCGCGGACGACCCGGAACGACCGGACGGCATCGACGGGCCGTGGTTCTCGGTACGGAACGACCTGGTGCTGGCGCGCGACAAGGAAGACGGGCGAGGCTGAAGCCACGCCCGACCAGGGAGCCGTCCCCGCCGCGGCCGTAGGCCGCAGGCGTCCTTCAGGGATCTGCTCGTTGCGAAGGCGATTCCGCTCTTGCGGAATCGCCGGAGCAGGAAGATCAGCGATCCAGCGTCTCGCCGCGGAGCCAGGCGGCTCCACTCGCGTACAGGGCGTCCACCTCGGGGCCGCGGAGCCCGGGCATGTCGGGCTTGACCTCGTAGCCGATGCGGGTCTGGAGGTACGCCAGGTGGCGGTATCCGACGGGAAACCGGTCGAGCAGCTCCCGGTCGAGCTCGAGGCGGGCGGCGGGATCGACCGGGTCCATCCGGTCCAGCTCGTAGATCGGCTGGCGCAGCACGAGCCCCCAGCGGCCGGCGCGCCGCTCGAGGAAGTCGTAGAAGCGGCCCGAGCACGTGACGTCGACCTCGACCCCGTCGACGGTCGCGCGCTGGTGGATCTCCATCTTGACCTGGGAGACGGCGCGGTCCCCGGCGATGTCGACCGACTGCCCGCCGAGCACGTGGTGGATCTGGACGCCCTTCTCCCACCCGGCCCTGCTCATCGCGATGAACTCGTCGGCCGTCCCCTGCGTCCAGGTCGCCATCATCCGGCCGTCGTCGTGCCAGACGGTGCGAAACCGCTCCCAGTCGCCCGCGTCGCGCCAGACGACCCAGCGCTCGACCAGCTCGCGGATCTCGAGCCGGTCGCGCAGGTCGTCGTCGCCGGACTCGGGGATCACACCCGCGCCGTCCGCCAGCTGTCCGGTCGGTACGTGCTCCGGACGGTCTCGACGTAGGGCACGGGGCTGACGACCGCGCGGAGCTCCACCTGGACGTGCGGCTCGACGGTCGGCTTGCTCGTGCCGCCGTTCTCCTCGCCCCACACGAAGGTGACCTCCGTGCCCGGCTCGGCATGCTGCTCGTCGAGCACCGCGAGCGTCAGCATCTTGCCCTCGTTGGCGCTGTAGCCGACCCAGGTCGACACGCCGACCGTCTCGCCGTCCACTGTCACCCGGTCGTACGGGTGCATCGAGTACACGGCGGACGGCCAGTCGACGAACTTCGCGCGGTCGGTCTTCTGGAGCATCATGCCGACCGTGCGCGTGACGTCCTCGTCGTCGAGGGCGAGCGTGACCTTGTGACGGTGCCCGCCGCCGGCCCTCTGCTCGAGCGCCTCCCGTCCGATGAAGTCGTGGTCGAACTTGACATAGCTCCCGTAGCCGAGGTCCCACGGCGTGAAGTAGTAGTCCTCGATCGAGTCGGAGACGAAGCTCCCGCCCAGCGACGCCGAGCCCTCGTAGCCCGCCGCGGGAAGCCACTCGCGATAGGGCCGCAGCGCCTCGCCCGTGTAGACGGCGGGCAGCGGCGAGGGGATCCAGCCCGACTCGAGCGTGTTGGAGGAGTAGGCGCGCCCACCGACCTGGCGCAGCCCGAAGTCGCGGCCCGCATCGACGATCGCCTCGCGCACCGGAGCCTCGTCGTCCCACGGCCCGAAGAGCTCCCAGCCGGGCTGACCGGCCATGCCGTGACGCAGAGCGCGAACGGTCCTGCCCGAGACGGTCACCTCCGTCATGCGGAAGAACGTGAGCTCCGGCGGTGGGCCGCCGAGCAGCTTCTCGATCACCTGCATCGCGTTCGGGCCCTGCACCTGGAAGCGGTACGACCTCCGCCGCCCGTCGGATCGCAGCGCCCAGCGCTGGTCGAGCTCGACCTGCACGTCGTAGCCGCCGGTCTCCGCGTGGTAGGTGATCCAGTTGAGCGCCGGCGCGCGGCCGACGAGGTTGAACCGGTTCTCCGCCAGGTGGAACAGGATCACGTCGCCGATCACGTAGCCGTCCGGCGAGCAGGGCACGAAATGCTTGGCGCGATCGACGCCGAAGCCCTCGAAGCTGTTGACGGCGAGGTGCGAGAGCAGCTTCAGGGCGTCCGGGCCCTCCACCGCCAGATCGGCCATGTGGTACGACTGGTTGTAGAGGACGCAGGTCTGCTGCCATGCCTGCTGCTCGTCGCGCCAGTTGGTGAACTCGGCCGGGACGCCCGGATAGACGTTCGGCCCGGCCTGCGAGTTCCGAAGCAGCTCGACCGGGCTCTCGGTCGACGACAGCAGGTCTTCGAGGCTTCTCTGGCTCACGTTGCTTCCTCCCCGCGCCGTGACGCGTTCTCGGTTGGGGTGCGCGGGCCGCGCGCGCCCGCGTTGGTCGTCCTAGACACCGCCCGCCTCGATCACGCCGCGGCTCGCCCGGTCGATCCCGGTCAGCGACCCGTGCTCGAGGGCGTCGGCCACGTTGAACAGGTGGCGCCGCATCGCGTCCTCGGCCCTCTCGGGCTCGCGCGCGATGACAGCCTCGACGATCGCCGCGTGCTCCGCCTGCGACGCCGTGGGTCGCCCCGGGATCAGGATCGTGCGGTACTGGTATCGCACCGTCTGCGAGTTGAGCCCGTGGATCAGCCGCTGGGCGGTCGAGTGACCGGACAGCTCGAGGAGCGTCGCGTGCAGGTCGGCGTTCGCGTCGGACGCGCCGAGCAGGTCGCCCGACTCGAGCAGTGTGCGATGCCGAGCCAGGGACTCCTGCAACCGCTCCGCGCCGGCGTCGTCGATCCGCTGCGCCGTGACGCGTACCGCAAGCCCCTCGAGCACGGCGCGCGCCTGGAGGATCTCGATCGCCTCGGTGTCGGTGACCTGGCGCACGCGGGCGCCGCGGTGCGGCTCGCGCACGACCAGCCCTTCCTGCTCGAGGCGGATTAGCGCGTTGCGCACGGCGGCCCGGGTCATGGCGAACGACGTGACGACGTCGGACTCGACGAGGCGGGAGTTCGGCGCGATCTCGCCGCGGACGATCGCGGCGCGCAGCTTCTCGTAGTTGGTGTCGGAATTCGGCCCCGGAGCTGTCATTGCGGCTTCCCAGCGTAGAGGTCGGCGTGCTCGCCGAAGTAGCTCGAGACGAGCAGCTCGTGATTGGCACGCAGCTCCTCCGCGCGGCCCTGCAGCACGATCTCGCCGTGCGAGAGGACGTAGCCGCGGTCGGCGATCGTGAGGGCGAGCTCGATGTGCTGCTCGACGAGGACGACGCCGCAGCCGCTGTCCTCCGCGTAGTGGCGCACGACGGGGAGCAGCCCCTCGACGATCACCGGGGCCAGGCCGAGGCTGAGCTCGTCGAGCAGCAGGAGCGCCGGCCGGCGCGCGAGGGCCCGGCCGACCGCGAGCATCTGCTGCTCGCCGCCCGAGAGGAGGCCGCAGCGCCGGTCGCGAAGCTCGGACAGCGCGGGGAAGTACCGGTACGCCGCCTCTGTGTCGAGGCGCTCGCCCCGGTAGCCGAGGCGGAAGTGCTCGGCGACGGTGAGACCGAAGAACAGGCCGCGGTTCTCCGGGACGTGCGCGATACCGAGCTTCGCACGCGCGCTCGCCTGCACGCGCCGCAGATCCTGCCCCTGGAAGCGGATCGCGCCCTCCATCGGGCGGACGAGGCCCGAGACGGCGCGGAGCGTCGTGGTCTTGCCCGCGCCGTTCGCCCCGAGCAGGGCGACGATCTCGCCCGGCGCCACGTCGACGTGGAGATCGCGGATCACCGCGGCGCTGTCGTAGCCGGCCGTCAGGCCGTCGAGCTCGAGCACCTGCGCGCTCATGCCTTGCCCGCCTCCTGCTGGTCGCGCGGCGGGGCCGGCTCCCCCGCGGCCGCGGTCGCGGCGCCCCCCAGATAGGCGGTCACCACGCGCGGGTCCCGGCGCACCTCATCCGGCGCGCCTGCCGCGATCACCTTGCCGAACTCGAGGACGGTGATGCTGTCGCAGATCGCCATCACGAGGCCCATGTCGTGGTCGATCAGGAGCGTCGTCGTGCCCGCGTCGGCGACCCGCCGGAGCCGCTGGCCGAGGTCCCTGCTCTCGTGCGTGTCGAGGCCGGCAGCCGGCTCGTCCAGGCAGAGGAGCCGCGGCTCCATCGCGATCGCCCGCGCGACCCCGACGAGCTTTCGCTGACCCTGGGTCAGCTCCGCCGGCATCGCCTCGGCGATCGACCCGAGGTCGAGCAGGTCGAGCGCGCGCTCCGCCGCAGCGCTCTCGCCCGCGCCCCTTCCCACCAGCTCGGCGGCGAGCGAGAGGAAAGACGGGCGCTCGGCGGCGACGGCGAGGTTCTCGCCCACCGTAAGGTCGTCGAAGAGCTCCGTGCTCTGCCACGTTCGCGCCAGCCCCCGCCGCGCCCGCGCATGCGGCGCCATCCCCGCGAGATCGCGTCCGTCGAGCTCGACGCGACCCGTGTAGCGGACGAACCCGGTGACGGCGTCCACGAACGTCGTCTTGCCGGCGCCGTTCGGCCCGATCAGCCCGACCAGCTGACCCTGCCCGACGACGACGTCGACCTCGTCGACGGCGCGCACGCCGCCGAAACGGACCGACAGGCCGGTGGTTGCCAGGACGGCGCTCATGACGCGCTCGCAGGTTCCGATTCCGCCCGCTCGACCTTGCGCTTCTCGCGCGCCTGAGCCGTCCGGTAGAAGGAGCCGGCCACGCCCTCGGGGTTCTGGATCAGCGTGAAGATGAGCACCAGGCCGCCGAACAGCAGGAACCAGTTCCCCGAGAGGCCGAACCACTTGTCGAGCGCGTACGGGAAGATCCCCTGCGCGGCGATCAACCCGGCGAAGACGGCGCCCGAGACGAGCGTGATCCCGCCCGCGTACGCGAACGCGATCAGGCTGAGGGCGAGGGGCACGCTGAAGCGGTCGGCGCTCACCGACCCGAAGTTGTACGCGTAGAGTGTCCCCGCGACGCCGGCGATCAGCGCGCTGATGCCGAACGCGATCAGCTTGACGTTCCGAACGTCGATCGCGGCCGCCGCCGCGGCGCGCTCGTTCGAGCGCACGGCCAGCATGCGTCGCCCGAGCGTCCCCCGACGCACCGCGATCACGAGGAGACCCAGGATCACGGTCGCCGCGAGCGCCACCCAGCCGAAGACGGGGCTCGGCAAGTTCCCGTCGAGGCCGCGAAACGACGCGGTCGGCCCGAGGTTGATCCCGAAGATGTGCGGGTCCGGCACCGGCGAGCCGGTCGCGCCTCCGCCCCACGTGGGGTTGACGAACCCGAAGTTGAAGACGGCCACCGCGGCGGCGATCGTCACGACCGCGAGGGCCACGCCGCGCACGCGCAGCGCCGAGATCGCCGTCACCAGGCCGAGGAGCACGGCGGCGGCGACGCCCGCGAGCGGCGCCAGCGGAAAGCCGATCCCCGCGTCCACGGCGAGGTGCGACACGGTGAAGCCGGCCACACCGGCGAGCGCGAGCTGGACGACCGAGATCTGGCCCACGAAGCCGGTGATGACCACCAGGGAAAGGGCCATGACCGTTCCGATCAGCGAGTTCGTCAGCGCCTGGCGGAAGTCGAAGGGCAGCACGACGAGCGCGATCGCGCACAGGAGCGTCGAGGGGATCGCAAGCTTGACGGCGTGCTTCGGGCGAGGCACGTCGGGGAGGCGCTGCTCCACGAGCTCCCCGCGCGTCGGCAGCGACGCGCCGCGCAGGAACATCGCCGCCACGATGAGCGCGAAGACGAGCAGCTCCTTGACGCCCGGCCAGGCCACGCTCTGGCTGGTCGGGTACCACGACTTCGTCGACGCGTACTCGATCAGCGACTCGATCATCCCGATGCCGAGCCCGCACGCGCACGCGATCGTGAACGAGGTGAGCCTCGCGAAGAGCGCGGCGGCGAGCGCGGGCACCACGAGGAAGGGCAGCGTCGTGGTGTCGAGCGCCGCGACCGACCCGGCGAAGATCCCGAGCGTGCCGAGCAGGAGGCCCGCGAGCAGCGAGTTCGTGAGCGACAGCTCGTCCGGCGACAGGCCCGCGAGGCGCGCAGCGACGTCGTTCTCCGAGGCAGCCCGCGTCGCGAGGCCGAAGCGCGTCCACCGGTAGAGCGCCCAGAGCGCGACCGTCATCGCGACGACCGCGCCGCTGAGCACGAACGCGGACAGCGGCACCGCCGCGTCGAGCATCCGGATCACCCGCACCGGGATGATCGTCGGCTGGGGATGCTGCGAGGTGCCGAATGCGAGGAGCATCACCGCCTGCGCCGTGAGCAGGACGCCCAGCGACGCGACGAGCTTCGCCAGCGGGGCGGCGGTGCGGAGCGGCCGGATCACCGCCAGCTCGATCACGACCGTGACGAGCAGCACGAACACGTAGGCGAGCACGACGGCGACCGGCGTGCCGACCGTGAAGCCGAGCTCGCCCGTCCGCAGCGCCCAGAAGGAGAAGCCCGCAAGCATCGCGATCGCGCCCGCGGCCAGGTTGATGAAGCCCGATCCCCGGTACGTGACCACGATGCCGACCGCGATCGCGGCGATCGTCGCCCCCGTCCCGAGGCCGAGCAGCAGGAAGAGGAGTATCTCGTTCACGGCGTGTGGTGACGATCGGCCCGACGGGGCCGGCTGACCGGCCCCGTCGGGGGATGTGCCATCGTCGGTCTACTCGCTACTGGTTGAGCGGCCCGATCCAGCCGGACGCCCGCTTGAACTGGAACTTGCCCTGGTACGTGAACGCCTGGAACATGTCGTTGCAGATCGCCGGTGCGTTCTTGTACTTGCCGCACTGGAGCTTCGGCGCGCCGAGCGCGAGCGGCCCCTTGAACGCCTTCGCCCGCGCGAGGACCCGGGCGGGCGTGATGTTCCTCACGTTCTTCGCGCCGGCCTCGTTGAGGAACCGGACGGTCGTCAGGAGCTCGGAGAACGCGACGATGTGCCACGGATCCGGCGCGTTCTTGTCCGCCTTGTATCGCTTGATCACGGCCTGGTAGGCGGGCATGCCCTTGTCGGTCGGATCGCCGTAGAGCGACGAGGCGATCGCGTACGTCCAGAGCGACCAGTCGCCGAGGGCGTCGATCACCGTCGAGTTGAGGCAGAGCGGCGCCGTCATGATCTTGCGCGAGTCGGTGATGCCGAGCTGCGTGAGCGCCTTCGCCTGGTTCGCGCAGTCGGCCGCCGAGCCGTACGGGGCGATGAAGTCCGCCGTCGTCGCGCCCGCCGCGGTCAACGGCGCCGTCAGGTCGGTCTGGCCCTGCGTGTAGCCCACCTGCTTGACGTCGATGCCCGCCGCCTTGAGGCCGGCCGCAATCACCTGTCCGGACTCCGCGAGGCCCGGCGCGTTCGGGTAGATGACGGCGGCTGTCTTGGCCTTCAGGACGTTCTTCGCGTAGTTGCCGAACGGCAGGAGGATGTGCGGCCCGTCGCCGAACAGGACGACGGCGGTCCTCGACGCCCCGTCGACCGGAGTGACGGCGACGCCCGTGACGACCGGCTTCGTGCCGCGGATCGTCGCGTGGAGCGACTGCGCCCCCGTGGCGACCGCGCCGGTCGCGATCACGGAGATCCGCTTGTTGTTCACGAGCTTCTGCCCGCAGGTCGTGCCTTCCTCTTCGTTCGACTTGATGAAGCACTCGACGAGCGCGACCGGATGCCCGCCGACGCCGCCGAGCACGTCGTTGACGTACCGCACCGCGAGCTCGGCGCCGGCCGTCGCGAGGCCGCCGATCACGACCTGGCCGCCCTGCTGGTTGACCCAGCCGATGTAGACCTTCGACTTCTTCGGGTCGGCCTTCCCGCGCTTCCCGTGGACGTACGTGACGTAGTTCGTCACCGCGGCGCCGGCCGTCGGGGCGGCGCTACGGTCGGACTTGGCGTTCGTCGCCGAGGCGGCGAGCGCGAGCACCAGCGCGAGCACTGCGACACCACAGAGCGCGGCGCTTCGGGCAAAGCGGTTCATGGGTCTCCTTCCCACGTGACAACGTGAACGCCTCGTCAAACTTTGCGTATGATCGAGTCAACCAGATCAGCACCAATATTGTCAACAAAATCACGGATGATCCGATGAGTCACACGACCGTCCCCCGACACCGTCCCCCGCGGCCGAGGGCGCCGCCCCGAGCGACCGCGCCCGCGCCCTCGTGGTCGGCGCCTTCGACCTCCACGTCCATATCGAGCCGGACGTGCCGCCGCGGCGGATCGACGACGTCTCGCTCGCTCGTCGCTGCGTCGACCTCGGTCTCGCGGGCTTCGCGCTCAAGTCGCACTACACCTCGACCGCCGAGCGCGCCCAGGTCGTCACCGGGGTCGTGCCGGACGTCCGGGTGCTCGGCGCGATCACGCTGAACCGGGCGGTCGGCGGCATGAACGCGCTCGCGGTCGAGATCGCCGCCCGCGAGGGCGCGCGCATCGTCTGGATGCCGACGGTCGACTCGCCGGCCGAGACGGCCGGCCGCTCGGATCCCAAGCCCGGCGACAAGGTGCCCCAGTGGGCGCGGCTCCAGCACGAGCTGCGCGCTCTCGGCCTCGGCGTCGAGCCCGTCCACGTGACGGACGGCGAGGGCCGCGTGCTCCCCGAGACGCGGGACGTCCTCAGGGCGGTCGCGCGCCACGGCCTGGTGCTCGCGACGGCGCACCTCGCGCGCGACGACACGTTCGCGGTCGTCGAGGCGGCGTTCGAGGAGGGTGTCGAGCACGTCGTCGTCACGCATCCCGAGTTCACGGCCCAGCGCTTCGCGATCGAAGATCAGGTCGCGCTCGTGGAGCGCGGGTGCCTGATCGAGCGCTGCCTGAGCACGCCCTTCTCTGGCAAGACGACGTTCGAGCACGTCTTCGACGGCGTGCGCGCGGTCGGTCTCGAGCGCAACTTCTTCTCCAGCGACTTCGGCAACCCGGACTACCCGGCCGTCGAGGACGGGCTCGCCCTGTGGGCCGACCGCCTCCTCGGGTCGGGCTTCGGCGAGGACGAGACCCGCGAGATGATCGTCGCCGGGTCCCGCCGGGTCGCCGGCGAATGACGCCTGCATGACCGAGCACCTCCACGACGTCGCGCACATCGCCCACGCCGAGCTCCTGACGCCGAAGCCGGAGGAGAGCCTTCGCTTCTTCGTCGACGTGCTCGGGATGGAGGAGGAGGCGCGCGAAGGGAGCTCCGTCTACCTGCGCGGCTTCGGCGACTACCTCCGCTACAGCCTCGAGCTGACCGAGTCGCCGCAGGCAGGCATCGGCCACGTCGCACTCCGCGCCTGGAGCCCCGAGGCGCTGGCGCGCCGGGTCGCCGCCGTCGAGGAGACCGGGCTCGGCATCGGATGGATCGACGGAGACTTCGGGCACGGCCCGGCCTACCGTTTCACCGACCCGGACGGGCACGTCTTCGAGCTGTTCTACGAGGCGGAGCGATACGTCGCCCCACCCCACCTCGCGCCCTCGTGGCGCAACCAGCCGCAGCGCTACGTCGGGCGCGGCGCGGCGGTCAAGCGGCTCGACCACGTGAACCTGCTCGCGGCGGACGTGCGGCCGACGCGCACGTTCTGCCAGGACGTGCTCGGCTACCGGCTCTACGAGCGAATCGAGCTCGACGACGGCACGGAGACGGGGGCCTGGATGAGCGTCTCGATCGCCGCGCACGAGCTGATCTACGTCGCGGACGCCCACGGCGCGCGCGGGCGCCTGCACCACCTCGCGTTCTGGGTCGACACGCGCGAGGAGTGCCTGAGGGCGGCGGACATCTTCGTCGACGCCGGTGTCCCCATCGAGGCCGCGCCGTCGAAGCACGGCGTCGCGCAGGGCTTCTTCCTGTATGGCCTCGAGCCCGGCGGGAACCGCGTCGAGGTCACCACCGGCGGCTACTTCGTCTTCGACCCGGACCCCGAGCCGGTCACCTGGAGCGCGGCGGAGCGCGCGCGGGGCCAATACTGGGGAGTGCAGACGGTCGAAAGCTTCCATACCTACGGCACCCCCGACGTCGCGCACGAGAAGGAGGCGATTGAGAGATGAGCAAGCGGAGCCTGGAGGACGCGCTGCAGGAAGCCGGCGGCGCGGTCGAGCTGACGCGGAACTCGCAGATCGGCCCGTACGTCTACCCCGCAGTGCCGCCCGAGTTCACGAACTGGCGCGAGGAGCAGGTCGCCTGGCGCGAGACGTGCGCCCTGTTCGACCAGTCGCACCACATGACCGACCTCTACCTCGAGGGCCCGGACGTGATCCGGCTCCTCTCCGACCTCGGGGTCAACACCTTCGCGAACGCCGCGGTCGACAAGGCGAAGCAGTTCGTCTGCTGCAACCCGGACGGCTACGTGATCGGCGACGCGATCCTCTTCTTCCTCGACGAGAACCGCGTCTCGCTCGTCGGACGGCCCTCGGCCCACAACTGGGTGCAGTACCACGCCGAGACCGGCGGCTACGACGTCGCCGTCGACCGCGACGAGCGCACGGCCGTCAACCCGACCGGCGGACGGAAGATCTTCCGCTTCCAGGTGCAGGGCCCGACGGCGCTCGAGGTGCTCGAGCAGGCGACCGGCGGCGCGCTGCCGGAAATCGCGTTCTTCAACATGGGCCGGATCCGGATCGCCGGGCGCGAGGTGCGGGCGCTTCACCACGGGATGTCGGGCGCGCCGGGCCTCGAGCTGTTCGGCCCCTGGGAGGAGCGCGAGGACGTGCGGGCCGCGATCGTCGCCGCGGGCGCTGACTTCGGCCTGCGCCAGGTCGGCTCCCGCGCGTACGCGACCAACACGCTCGAGTCCGGCTGGATCCCCTGCCCGCTCCCCGCCGTGTTCACGGGCGACTCGATGAAGGCGTACCGCGAGTGGCTCCCGGCCGACTGGTACGAGGCGACCGGCTCGCTCGGCGGGAGCCTCGCCTCGGACGACATCGAGGACTACTACCTGACGCCCCACGAGCTCGGCTACGGCGGCTTCGTGAAGTACGACCACGACTTCGTCGGCCGCGAGGCGCTCGAGCAGATGGACGCGCCCACGCGCCGGAAGGTCACGCTCGCGTGGAACGGCGAGGACGTCGCGCGGGCGATGGGGACGCTGTTCGAGAAGGGCGACCCGTCCAAGTACATCGACCTGCCGCTCTCGAACTACTCGACCTGGCCCAACGACCGCGTCATGGCCGGCGACCACGCCGTCGGCGTCTCGACGTTCTCCGGGTACAGCTACAACGAGCGCTCGATGCTCTCGCTCGCGATCGTCGACGACGACGTGGAGCTCGGCAACGAGGTCACGCTCGTCTGGGGCGAGGAAGGCGGTGGGTCGGCGAAGCCGGTCGTCGAGCGCCACGTCCAGACGGAGATCCGCGCGATCGTCAGCCCGTGCCCGTACGGCGAGGTGGCGCGCACGTCCTACGCGGAGGGCTGGCGGACCCAGGCGGCCGTCTAGCCCGGCGGGACGGAGGAGCCCATGGCCACGCTGAGAGAGCAGCTCGCCGGGCCGGGCTCCTTCGTCGTCGCGACGGAGATCGTCACGAGCCGCGGTCTCGTCACTGCGAACGGCGGCGGCGGCGTGCTCGAGCTCGCGCGTGAGCTGGCGGACGACCCGCGCATCGACGTGCTGTCGATCACGGACAACCCCGGTGGCAACGCGATGTTCTCGCCCGACGCGCTGGGCACGGACATGATCTCGCGCGGCCAGGAGGTGATCATCCACCTCGCCTGCAAGGACTGGAACCGCAACGCGCTCGAGAGCCGCGGCTGGCAGCTCGGCTCGGTCGGGTTCCACAACATCCTGGCGCTGTCCGGGGACTATCCGATCATGGGCCACAAGGGGCTCGCCGCACCCGTCTTCGACATCGACTCGGTCGGGCTCCTCGGCCTTCTCGCCGAGATGAACGAGGGCCTGCGCGACGCGCGCAAGCCCGACGTGCGGCTCGACCGCACCGACTTCTTCCTCGGCTGCGTCGTCACGAACCACAAGCGCCACGAGCGCGAGGTGATGCCGCAGTACTTCAAGCTCGCGAAGAAGGCGCGTGCCGGGGCGCGGTTCGTGATCAACCAGATCGGCTGGGACGTCCGCAAGGACGACGAGCTCCTGCGCTGGATCCGCCGGGATGGCGCCGACCTCCGCGCGCTCGCGAACGTCTACCTGCTCTCGCGACCGGCGGCGCGCGCCTTTCACCAGGGGAAGATCCCCGGTGTCGTGGTCACCCACCGCCTGCTCGAGCTCGCCGAGCGCCATGGCGCGAGCCCCGACAAGGGCCGGGCGTTCTTCGTCGACCTGGCGGCCAAGCATCTCGCCGTCGTCCGCGGGCTCGGCTTCGACGGCGCCTATCTCGGCGGGCACACGCCGGCGGCGACGTTCGGTGAGATCATCGACCTCGCGGGCTCGTTTGCGGCGGACGACTGGCGCTCGTTCGCGGCGGAGCTTCGCTACCCCTTCGACGACGAGTTCTATCTCTTCGAGCCCGACCCCGACTCGGGGCTCTCCTCCGACACGGTGAGCGCCGCGTACCTCGAGTCGAAGCGCCGGCGGCGCACCGACCTGCGCGTTCCCCTGAAGTACCGCGTGAGCCGGCGGATGCACGACGGCGTCTTCGCGCCGGAGGCACCGCTCCACTCCACCGGCCAGGCCGTCTACCGCGGCCTCGAGAAAGGGCCGCGCGTCGCGCGTCGCGCCGCGCACGCGGTCGAGCAGGCTGCGAAGGTGTCGCTCTTCGGGTGCCTCGACTGCGGGGACTGCTCGCTGCCCGAGATCGCGTACGTCTGCCCCGAGTCGCAGTGCGCCAAGAACCAGCGCAACGGCCCGTGCGGCGGGACGCGCGAAGGGCTCTGCGAGGTGTACGACAGCGAGTGCATCTGGTCGCAGGCCTACGAGCGCCTGAAGGCCTACGGCGAGGAGGAGTCGATGCTCGACGGCCCGGTGGTGGTCAAGGACAACGCGCTCGCCGGGACGAGCGCGTGGGCGAACTCCTTCCTCGGCCGCGACCACCAGGCGCGGGAGCAAGCCTCGTGACGGCGCCTGTCCAGGGACAGGTGCTCTGGACGCCGCCCTCCGACGCTCGGGCGCACTGCGAGGTCGGCCGCTATCTCGACTGGCTCGAAGCGGAGCGCGGGCTCTCCTTCGAGGACTACCACGACCTCCATCGCTGGTCGATCACGGACCTCGAGGGCTTCTGGGGCTCGCTGTGGGACTTCTTCGAGGTCAAGACCCAGGCGCCCTACGAGCGGGTGCTGGCCTCCGACGCGATGCCGGGAGCGGTGTGGTTCCCGGGCGCACAGCTGAACTACGCGGAGCACGCGCTGGGGCGCGACGAGGACGTCGACACGATCGCGGTCCTCGCTCGCTCGCAGACGCGTGACCCGTTCGAGCTGACCTTCGGCGACCTGCGCGAGCAGGTGGCGAGGGCCCGCGCGGGCCTCCAGCGCCTCGGCGTCGGCCGGGGCGACCGGGTCGTCGCGTACCTCCCGAACATCCCCGAGACGCTCGTCGCCTTCCTCGCCACCGCCAGCCTCGGGGCGGTCTGGGCGACGTGCGCGTCCGAGTTCGGGCCCCGCAGCGTCCTCGACCGGCTCGGCCAGCTCGAGCCGACCGTCCTGCTTGCGATCTCCGCCTACCGGTTCGGTGACAAGCACGTCGACCGTCGGGAGCAGGTGGCCGCCGTCCGAGCCGGACTGCCGTCCCTCCGCCACGTCGTCCACGTGCCGTACGCCGGCGGCCCCGACGACGCGCTGCCGGACACGCTGGGCTGGGACGAGCTCCTCGCCGAGCCGGGACCCCTCGAGTTCGACCCCGTCCCGTTCGCCCACCCGCTGTACGTGCTCTTCTCCTCGGGCACGACCGGGCTGCCCAAGGCGATCGTCCACGGGCACGGGGGCATCCTCCTCGAGCACTGCAAGAACCTCGGCCTCTGCTTCGACATCCACCACGGCGACCGCGTGCTCTGGTTCACGACGACGGCGTGGATGATGTGGAACGCGCTGGTCTCGAACCTCGTGCTCCGCGCGTCGATCCTGCTGATCGACGGCAACCCCGGCTACCCCGACGTCTCGTTCCAGTGGCGGCTCGCGGAGGAGACCCGGGCCACATTCATGGGGCTCTCCCCCGCCTTCACCATGTCGTGCCGCAAGGACGGGCTCGAGCCGGGGCGCAGCTTCGACCTCTCGTCGATCCGCACCGTCGCCGAGGCCGGGTCGCCGCTCCCGCCCGAGGGCTACACCTGGCTCTACGAGCAGCTCGGCGCCGACCTCTTCCTCAACGTCGGCAGCGGCGGCACGGACGTGTGCTCCGGGCTCGTGTCGGCGTATCCGCTCCTCCCCGTGTACGCGGGCGAGATCACCGCGCCGTGCCTCGGCGTGGACGCCGTTGCCTTCGATCTCGACGGGGAGCCGGTCGTCGGTGAGCTCGGCGAGTTCGTGATCCGGCGCCCGATGCCGTCGATGCCCGTCGGCTTCTGGAACGACCCGGACGGCTCCCGGTACCGCGCCGCCTACTTCGAGCAGTACCCTGGGGTGTGGCGGCACGGCGACTGGGTCCAGTTCACCGAGCGCGGCAGCTGCGTCATCACCGGCCGCTCGGACGCGACGCTCAACCGCGGCGGCGTGCGGCTCGGGACGAGCGAGCTCTACGGCGTGGTCGAGGAGATGGACGAGGTCGCTCGACAGCCTCGTCGTCCACCTCGAGCAGACCGACGACCTGCTCCTCTTCGTCGTCCTCCGCGACGGCGTCCCCCTCGACGACGCACTCGAGCGCCGCATCGCCGACGCGCTCAAGACGAGCCTCTCCCCCGGCACCGGCCCGACGAGATCCACGCGGTGCCCGCGATCCCCCGGACGATGACCGGCAAGAAGCTCGAGCTGCCGGTCAAGCGGATCATCACCGGCGCGCCGGTCTCGGAGGTCGCGAGCCGCGACGCGCTGGTCGATCCCGCCGCGATCGAGCCGTTCGTCGAGTACGCGCGCGAGCGCGCCGGCCGCGCCTGACCATGGCTGCGGGGCGCCTCTGACCCCTCGACCGCTACGCCGCAGCCGGCGGCGCTGCCTTGCCGAGGATGAGGTCCGCGGCCTTCTCGGCGATCATGATCGTCGCCGCGTTCGTGTTCGCCCGGGTGATCGTCGGCATCACCGAGGCGTCGACGACGCGCAGGCCCTCGACGCCGTAGACGCGCAGCTCCGGGTCGACCACCTCGCCCATCGGGCACGTCGACGTCGGGTGGTAGACGGTCTGGCTCGCGCGCGCGACCCAGTCGACGATGTCCGCCTCCGAGTCCGAGGCGGGCACGCTGAGCGGCTCTCGCACGATCGCCTGGAGCGCGGGCTGCGCCGCGATCTCGAGCGCGATCCGCACGCCCGCGAGCATGCTCGCCCGATCCTCCTCGGTCGTGAGGAAGTTGCACAGCACGCGCGGCTTCGAGTCGGCCATCGGCGTGCGCAGCATCACCTTGCCGCGCGACGTCGGCTTGACGATCACCGGCCCGAACGCGTAGCCGTTGTCGGGCGGCGGCGTCAGGCCCTCGTCGAAGAACGGCGCGGCCGCGAAGTGGAACTCGACGTCGTGCGCCGGGAGATCGGGCCGGGTGCGGAAGAACCCGCCCGCCTCGGGGTAGTTGGAGGTGAGCGGCCCGCGGCCCTCGCTCTCGAGGAGCGCGAAGTTCTCGGGCGTGAAGATCCCGTGGAGGCCCGGCTCGTCGGTGAGGTAGTTGACGTTGACCATGCAGTGGTCCTGCAGGTTGCGGCCGACCGGCAGCTCCTGGCGGACGGCGATCCCGAAAGGCTCGAGCTCCTCCGCGAGCCCGATCCCGGAGAGCATCAGCAGCACCGGCGACTGGTACGTGCCGCCGGAGACGATCACCTCGCGCTCCGCCCGGACGGTCTCGCGCACGCCATTCCGGACGAGCTCCACGCCGACCGCCCGGTCTCCCTCGAAGACGAGGTGCTCGACGAAGACCGCCGTCGACACCTCCAGGTTCGGCCGCTCCTCGGCCGGGTGGAGGAACGCGTCGGCGGTGCTACAGCGCAGGCCGTTCCGCTGGGTGAGCTGGAAGCGCGAGACGCCTTCGGGGCGGTCGACGTTCAGGTCGTCGATCTGCTCGTAGCCGGCCTGCACGGCGGCCTCGAGCATGAGGTCCGTGAACCTGCTCAGCGAGCGGCTGTCGGACACCGAGAGCGGGCCGCCGACCCCATGGAAGGCGTCTTCCCCGCGCTCGTTGTCCTCGGAGCGCTTGAAGTAGGGCAGCACCTCGTCGTACGACCACCCCGTGCAGCCGTCCGCGGCCCACCCGTCGAAGTCGGCGCGGTGCCCGCGCAGGTAGATCATCGCGTTGATCGATCCCGAGCCGCCGATCACGCGCCCGCGCGGGAGGTAGAGGCGCCGCCCGCCGAGTCCTGGCTCCGGCTCGCCGAGGAGGTCCCAGTCGAGGCTCGACTTGAAGACGACCGGGAACATGGCCGGGACGTGCAGCTCGGGCGCGGTGTCGGGACCTCCCGCCTCGAGGAGCAGCACGCTCACGTCCGGGTCCTCGCTCAGGCGAGCGGCGAGCACGCAGCCCGCCGTCCCTGCGCCGACGATCACGTAATCAGCCATGGAGCGCTCCTTCGGTGTCGAGACAGGGTGCACGGCGCTGGACAGCGCGCCGCCGGGATCATCTCAGCCCTCGCACGGCCGCGACGATCTCATCGGCGCCGGGGAGGTACGCGTCCTCGAGGGGTCCGCTGAACGGGACCGGGGCGAACGGCGCTCCGACCCGCGCGATCGGCGCGTCGAGGTAGTCGAACGCCGCCTCCTGGACGCGAGCGGCCACCTCGGCGCCGAAGCCGCCCTGCGCGACCGCCTCGTGCGCCACGACCAGCCGCCCGGTCCGCTCCACCGACGTCACGATCGTCGCGAGGTCGAGCGGCACGAGCGTGCGCGGGTCGATCACCTCCGCCTCGATCCCGTCCTCGGCGGCAAGCCGCTCGGCGGCCGCGAGTGCCTCGTGCACGAGCCGCGAGAGCGCGACGACCGTCACGTCCCCACCCTCCCGCAGCACCACCGCCTTCCCGATCGGAACCGGGGCGGGCTCGTCGGAGACCTCCTCCTTGCGGAAGTAGAGCGTCTTGCACTCGACGAAGACGACCGGGTTCGGGTCGGCGATCGCGCTCGCGAGCAGGCCGGCGGCGTCGACGGCACGGCTCGGCACGACGACCTTCAGCCCCGGGACGTGCGTGAGCCAGCTCTCGAGGCTCTGCGAGTGCTGCGCCGCGCCGCGCTGCCCGGCGCCGCCCTGCGTTCGGACGACGAGCGGCACCGTCAGCTGGCCGCCGGACATGAAATGCGCCTTCGCCGCCGCGTTCACGAGCTGGTCGAGCGCGAGCGTCAGGAAGTCGACGAACATGATCTCGAGCACCGGCCGCAGCCCGGCCTGCGCTGCTCCGATCGCGACCCCCGTGATCGCCGCCTCGCTGATCGGCGTGTTGATCACGCGCTCGGTGCCGAACTCCTCGGCCAGGCCCGCAGTCGCCGTGTACGGGCCGCCCTCCGCCACGTCCTCCCCGAGGACAATCACGCGCTCGTCCGCGCGCATGGCGTGGGCGAGGGTGCGGTTGATGGCGCCGATGGTGGTCGTCTCAGCCATCGGCGTACACCGCCGCGGCGACGAGCTCGGGCGGCGGGAACGGGCTCTCGCGCGCGAAGCGCACGGCACTCTCGACCTCGTCTGCGGCGGACGCAGCGATGCCGCGGAGGTCGTCCTCGCCGAACCAGCCCTCGTCCAGGCCATGCCGCTCGAGCCGCAGGATCGGGTCCTTCACCTGCCACTCCGCCTCGGCGAGCGCCTCGCGGTAGCGGCCCGGGTCGCCTTCGTAGTGTCCGCGCACGCGATGCGTCAGGCACTCGAGAAGGAACGGCCCGCCGCCGATCCGAGCCGAGGCGAGGTATCGGCCGAACGCGTCCCAGACGGCCGGGACGTCGTTGCCGTCGACCGTGGCCCGCTCGAGGCCGTACGGCGCGACGACGTCCGACACGCGCTCGACGACCGTGTGCGCCGAGCGCGGCGTGAACTCGGCGAAGCCGTTGTTCTCGCACACGAGCACGAGCGGCAACTGCCAGAGCGTCGCCAGGTTGACCGTCTCGTTGAAGTGGCCCGCCTGGACGGCACCGTCGCCGAAGAAGACCACGGCGACGGCGTCCTTTCCCCCGAGACGCGCGGCGAGCGCGCTCCCGAGCGCGATCGGCACGTTCCCGCCGACGACGCCCGTCGCGCCCATGAAGCCGTGGTCGACGTCGACCAGGTGCATCGAGCCGCCGAGCCCGCGGCACAGGCCCGTGTCCCGCCCCATCAGCTCGGCCATCACCTGGTCCGCGCTCGCGCCCTTCGCGAGCGCGTGCCCGTGCGCGCGGTGCCCGGAGTAGACGTGATCGTCGTCCCGGAGCTGGGTGCAGACGGCCGCCGCGACGCCCTCCTGGCCGACGCTCAGGTGGATCAGACCGTCGATCTCGCCGGCGCGCGTGAGCTGCCCGACGCGCTCCTCGAAGAGTCGGATCCGCCACATGGTGGCGAGCAGGCGCGTCGCCTGCTCGCCCCCGAGCTCCTGCGTCAACGGCTCACGCGGTCACGGGCGCCGTGCCGAGCACGCGCTGCACCGCGGCGACGATCTTGTCCTCGTCGGGCAGGACGTATGCCTCGAGCGGCTCCGAGTACGGGATCGTCGCGTCGAGGCCGGTGACCTGGACGATCGGCGCCTTCAGCGAGCCGAAGCCGTGCTCGGCGACCTCGCCCGCGATCACCGTCGACACCGACGCGTGCCGCGTCGCCTGGTCGACGAGTACGAGATGCCCGGTCCGCTCGACGGACTCGAGGATCGTCTGCGTGTCGAGCGGCGCGATCGTGCGCGGGTCGATCACCTCCGCCTGAATCCCCTCGCCGGCGAGGCGCTCGGCGGCGCCGAGCGCGCGGTCGACCGTCCAGCCCGTGCCGACGATGGTGACGTCGCCGCCCTCGCGGCGAATCGACGCTTCGCCGAACGGGACGAGGTACTCGCCGTCCGGCACGTCGCCGTGCTCGAGGGTGAGCAGGTAGTGGTGCAGGTAGACGACGGGGTTGTCGTCGCGGATCGCGGTCGCCATCAGGCCCTTCGCGTCGGCGGCGGTCGACGGGACCACGACCTTGAGCCCGGGCACGCCCATGAAGAGCGCGTTCAGCGTCCCGGTGTGCTGACCGGCCCAGCCGGCGGTGAAGCCGTAGCCCGCCTTGAGCACGATCGGCACCTTGACCTGGCCGCCGCTCATGCCGCGGAAGCGCGGCGCCTCGTTGACGACCTGGTCCATCGCGACGAGCATGAACTCGGCCATGTAGAGCTCGACGACGGGCCGGTACCCGGCGAGCGCGGCGCCCACCGCGATGCCGATCTCGGCCGTCTCGGAGATCGGCGTCACGCGCACGCGGTCCTTGCCGAACGCGTCCACGAAGGGCTCGTTCTCGGTCGTCGCCATGTTCTGGCCGAAGTACAGGACGCTGTCGTCGCGCTCCATCTCGAGCTGGATCGCCTCGACGATCGCGGCGATGTACGGGAGCTCATGTGCCATGCGTCATCGCCTCCTCATGCGTAGACGTGGTCGAGGGCAGTCTCGACCTCGGGGAACGGGCTCGCTAGGCCGAAGTCGACCGCGCCCTGCATCTCCTCGCGCGCCTCGGCGGCGATCGCGTCCGCCTCCTCCCCGGTGAGGACGCCGTCGGCGACGAGCCGGCCGCGGAAGGCGGGCACCGGGTCGCCCTGCTTGGCGGCCTCGTACTCCTCGGGCGCGCCGAACTTCTCGATCGCCTCGTGCTCGGGGAAGTGCAGCGGCACGCCCGGCGGCGCGATGATGTTCCCGTGCGCCGAGAGGCGGTACATCTGCGACTCGACGAGCGTCGGGCCCTCCCCCACCCTCGCGCGCGCCACCGCTGCACGGACGGTCTCGTACACCTCGAGCGGGTCGCGCCCGTCGATCGTCACGCCCGGCATGCTGAAGGCCTTCGCCTTGACGGACAGGTCCTCGCCGGCCGCGCGGTTCGCGTCCTCCTGCTCGGTCCGCGTGTGGACGTTGTACCCGTTGTTCTCCATCACGAAGACGATCGGGAGCTTCCACAGCGACGCGATGTTGAGCGACTCGAAAAAGGCGCCCTGCTTGGAGGCGCCGTCGCCGAAGAAGCAGAGCACCACCTGCCCCTTGCCGCGGATCTGGGCGCCCCAGGCCGCGCCGGTCGCGTGCGGGATGCCTGCCCCGACGATCCCCGACGTGCCGAGAAAGCCGTTCGAGACGTCCGTCAGGTGCATCGAGCCGCCGAGCCCCTTGCAGATCCCGTCCTTGCGCCCGTAGATCTCCGCCATCATCGCCTTCGGGTCGGTTCCGCGCGCGATCGGGTAGCCGTGGCAGCGGTACGTCGTGAAGAACTGGTCGTCCGGGCCGAGGTTCGCAATCGAGCCCACGATCGACGCCTCGGCGCCGTCCGCAAGGTGCGTGTGACCGCGGATCACGCCGGGGTGGTCCTCGAAGGTCCGCTTGACCCGCTCCTCGAACTCGCGGATCCGCAGCATCTGCCGAAGGATCCAGACGAGGTGCTCGCGATCGAGCTTCTCGACTCCCTGCGGTGCGCTCATGCAGAGCTCCTCTCGTGCTCGAACTGAGCGATCGTCGTCTCGTAGGCGCGCCGGAAGATGACGTCCATCGGATTGTTGCGCAGCTCCTCGGAGAGCACCTCGACGCCCCACGGGCCGAAGTAGCCGTGGCTCCGGCAGGCGTCGACGTAGCCGCGGATGTCGAACTCGCCCTCGCCGGGCAGCGCGCGATGGTTGATGACCTCGTCCACGGGGTCGT
Organism: uncultured Actinomycetes bacterium; assembly: GCA_963845965.1. GTDB lineage: Bacteria > Actinomycetota > Thermoleophilia > Gaiellales > Gaiellaceae > Gaiella. Next base: position 20,960 of record CAWJUF010000028.1, read on the forward strand.
CCATGTCCTCGATCTGGCCGTCGGACAGCTCGACCCACGACAGGTACTCGACCGGGACGCGACGGAGCTCGTCCGGAGCGATCCCGAGCTTCGACATGTGCCACGTGTCGATCGCGACACCGCCGTTCGGGGCGCCCGCGCCGACCACGACCTCGAGGACGGCGTCGATCGAATGGACGTTGACGTCGGGGGGCATCAGCTCGTAGACGATCGTTGCGTCGGTGTGCCGGGCGGCGTCGGCGCAGAGCTCCCCGAAGCGCTCGGTCAGCTGGGCGAGGGATGCCTCCCGGCCGAAGATGTTGGCGACCTTGACGTGGTGGGCGCCGAGGACGCCGGCCGCCTCGAAGAGCAGCGCGCGCGTCTCGTCCGAGGCGCGGCGGCGCTCGTCGTCCGGGTCGAGGAACCAGTCCAGCAGGCACTCGACTTCGAGATGGCGCAGTCCGCTGTCGTCGAAGACCCGCTTCATCTCCTGGAGGCTCCGGGTCTCGAGCACGTGCTCGAGGTCGGCGTGCCAGATGCCGAGGCCGCTGAAGCCGACCCTTTGGGCCTCTATGCAGCGGTCGGCCCAGTCGAAGAGGCTCCACTCGCGCCCGACGTGCACCTCGACCGGTCCCGAGACCGTCCAGTAGAGCGCAACCAGCTCGACCTGCTCGCCGCCCATCCTCGTCCCTGCTCCTTCCGGTGGTAGAACCCGCGTCGAAACCGCCGGCGCCCCACGTGCGGACGCGGGACGGCGACGCCCCGGCGCGAGCCAGTGGACCCTCTCAACCGTGTGCCCGTTTGTCAAGACGGCGTTCCGGTTGGTGAGACAACCCGCTACGATCGCTGCGTGGCGGAGATCGGAACGGGGACCTCGCAGTCGCTCGAGCGCGGGCTCGCGATCCTCTCCGCGTTCGACTCCGACCGGCCGCTGATCGGCGTCAGCGAGCTCTCGCGCGAGCTGTCCCTGAGCCGGAGCACCGCGCACCGCTACATCGCGACGCTCGCCCAGCTCGGCTACCTGCAACAGGACCCCGACTCCAAGCGCTACCGGCTCGGCCCCAAGGTGCTCGACCTCGGGTTCTCGGCGATCAACTCGATGGACGTGCGCGAGATATCGGCCCCGCACCTGCGCCGGCTCTCCGACGAGACGGGCCACACGGTCAACCTCGCGATCCTCGACGGGATCGACGTCGTCTACATCGAGCGCTGCCGCACCGCGCAGCCGGGGCAGCGCGACATCGACCTCAACCTCCACGTCGGCGCACGGCTGCCCGCGTACTGCACCGCGATGGGCAAGGCGATCCTCGCCTTCGTCGCCGAGGACTACCGCGAGGAGCTCATCGCCCGGATCGACTTCGTCCCCCGGGGGCCCAACACGATCACCGACCCGCAGGCGTTCCGGGACGAGCTCGAGCGGATCCGCGCCTCCGGCATCGCCGTGAACGACGAGGAGCTCGCGTACGGGCTACGGTCGATCGCTGCGCCGATCCACGCGCATTCCGGCGAGGTGCTGGCGGCTCTCAACCTCGCGATCCACCGCACGATGGGGTCGATGGACGAGCTGATCGCGCGGTTCTCCCCGGCGGTCAAGAAGACCGCGGAGGACATCTCGCTCGGCATGGGCCACCGGCTCGTCCCCGCCTGAGCGAGCTCTCGGGCGGCGAGCCGCCGCGGAGGTCAGCCGGGTCGCGGCGGCAGCGGGCGATCGTCGGGTACGAGCACGGCGAGCCGCTCGGAGACGCCGAGGACCTCTACGAGGAAGGCGATCCTCTCCTCCGGGTCGAGCTCGACGAGCGAGACCGAGCCGTCCGGGTCGACCCGGTAGCGCCGGCCGTGCGCGACGCCGACGCTCGCACCGCCCACGAGCAGCCGCGCGCTCAGCTCGTAGTTGAACGGGCTCCAGCCCGCCGTCCGCCGGTGCCGCTCGTCCCATTCGGCCGCATCCGCGCCGATCCGTTCGATCCGGCAGTGGAAGCCGTCCGGCGCGCCGGCCGTCCGCCACAGGACGGCGGGGCGGCCGTCGAGCCACTCGAAGCGTGGGAGCGGCCCGTTCTCCGCGGTCTCCCCGGGCTCCGGGACGCGGATCGGCGAGCCCGAGAGGATCGACGCATCCACGAGCCAGCGCTCGCCGTCGACCGTGGCGACCACCGAGCCGTGGTTCGGCTCCGTCACGCGGGGCGAGGAAAGCATGGTGGCGATGACGCGCTCGACGTCGAAGCCCAGCGCGTCGAGCAGGTCGTGGAGGGCGCCGTTTCCCGACCAGCACGTCCCTCCGGTGCCGTCCTCGAGCCAGGCCTCGAAGAAGCTCTCTGCCGTCGAGCCCGGCAGCGGCCACCGCCGCCCGTCGCTCAGGTGGATCAGCTTGAGCACGTTGTCGAATGCGACTGCGCCGCACCAGGCCGCGTAGACGGACCGCAGACCGTCGAGGTCGGTGTCGGGCCGCTCGACCCCCAGCTTCTCGAGCACGGCGTCCACGGTGGCGTCGCGCATCAGGCGCGCGGTTGCTCGTCCAGGAGCTGCTCGAGCCACTCTGCCGCCGAGCGGGCCACGCGGGGGGTGACGCCGAGCTCCTCGAGATAGGCCGCCGCGGCCCGCATCTCGTCGACCCGCCGCGCGGCGTGGGCCCGCGATCCGACGAGCAGGCGCTCGAGGAGGGGCTCGCCGAGGACAGCGGCGATGTCCGCTCGGACGCGATCCTCGGCGCCCGCTGCCCGCGCAGCCTCCAGGCTCTCGATCGCGGAGGCCGCAACGCCCTTCATGAAGACGCTCCGCAGGAGCTTCAGGCCCGCCGCGTCACCCGGGCGCGCGCCGACGACGTCGACAGGCATGCCGAGTGGCCCGAAGAGCTCCGCGAACCGCTCGGCCCCCGCCCCCGAGGCGAGCGCGGGCGTCGCGAGGCCGAGGCTCGGCACCGCGCCGACGAGCGCGACGTCCGCGAACGACACCGGCACGCGCTCCGCGAGCGCCTGCTTGAGCCCCGGCGCAGAGGTATTGAGATCGGCGTAGAGGGCGTCCTCGTCGAGCGAGCCGGCCACTCCCTCCGCGACACGGAGAGCGACCGCCGCCGCGTTGACGCTCAGCACGACCTCGGCGCCGCGCACGGCGGACGGGCCGTCGGCCGCGACGGGGACTCCGGAAAGCCGCGCGACGGGGTCCCAGCCGCGGACGACGCAGCCGGCGGCGACGAGATCGCCGGCGATCCTGCCGCCGGCCTCTCCGAGGCCCAGGACGGCGACCTCCATCCTCAGCCTTCGACGAGCGCGCGTAGGCCCTGCAGGTCGTACGAGAGCTCGCCGTCGCGGTAGCGCTCCCGCGCCGCGACCTCCCGCTCGGCGCGCTCGAGCGCGGCCGGCAGCATCTCGTCGACCCGGTCGGCCGCGAGCGCCAGGGCGCCGTCGCAGTCCATCACGACGAGGTCGCCGGGTCGGATCTCGACGCCGCCGACGACTACGGGGACGTCCAGCTTGCCCACCTCGCCCTTCGTCGCGCCCTGCGCGCGCACGAACCGCGCCCAGATCGGCAGCCCGAGCTCTGCGAGCTCGTCGAGGTCGCGGACGGCGCCGTCGACGAGCATCCCCGCGGCACCCCGCGACTGCGCCTGCGTCGCGAGCAGGTCCCCGACGAACGCGACGGGCGCGGGCGCGGCGCTCGTCAGGACGAGGATGTCTCCCGGCCTCGCGTGCGCGACGAGCGCGTGCACCATCGTGTTGTCGCCGGGTGCGCAGAGCGCCGTTCGCGCAGGCCCGGCGGCGCGAGAACCGGGCACGACCCGAGTCAGCGGGAGATCGACGATCCCCGTGCGCCCGGCCGCCTCGTGAACGGTGGCCACGCCGAGCGCGGCGAGAGCGGCGTAGTCGGTCACAGCGCGTCCACCACCACCGGCAGCTCCCGCTGGAACGCCTCGGCGTAGCGGATCTCGCTCCTTCCCGAGATGCGCCGCGCGTGGTTCGCCCGGTGCTCGGCCCGCTCGGAGTAGTACTGCCGCAGGTACGACTGGGCGCCCATTGTCTCCATCGCGGCGACCTTCTTCTCCCAGACGGGCGTGATGTCGAGGAACGTCGTCGGCACGAAGCCGCAGAGCTCGGGCTGGTGCGGCTCGAAGGAGAGGAGCTCGGGCGGCGTGATCGTGACGAACCCGCTCGCGACGCCGGCGCCGCTCGCGAGCTGTCGCGCGCGGACGGTCGCGTCGTGCGCGACGCCGTGGTCGGGGTTGAACGGGTCGAGCGCAGCATGCGTCAGGACGAGGCGCGGCGCGAGCTCGCGCAGCTGGTCGGTCAGCCGCTCGACCGCCGGCGCATCCAGCACGAGCGGGTAGTCCCCCAGGTCGAGGCTGCGAAAGCTCGCGCCCAGCGCGTCGGCGGCCGCCTCGGCCTCGCCGTGGCGGATCTCCTTGACGCGCTCCTCGGTCTGTCCCTCCTCCTTCCACAGCTCGCCGGACTCGCCGCGCTCGCCGTACGAGAGCGCGATCACGTGGACGTCGGCGCCCGCCTCGGCGGCGAGGGCGATGGCACCCGCGGCACGCCAGACGAAGTCGGCCGAATGGGCGCTGACGACGACGACGGAGTCGCTCACGCGAGGTATCGCGTGGGGGTCGTCGTGGAGGTGCTCGGCGAGACGGCTCGCCAGCGCCATGATCGTGAGCGACGGGTTGACGGAGAGCGTGCGAGGCACGATCGAGCCGTCCCCGACGTAGAGGCGGTCGACACCCCAGACGCGGCCGTCGGCGTCGACGACCGAGCGCTCCGGGTCGCTGCCCATCCGGCAGGTGCCCTGCACATGGGTCGACGCGAGGCCGGTCCAGCAGACCCGGGTCGCCCCGGCCGCCCGGAGGACGTCCCGCGAGAATCCGAGCGCGGCGTCCATCCGCGCGTGCTCTCGGTCGTTGAAGTCGGCCGCGAACGACTCGCCGCCGCCCTCGTCGACCGTGACGGTGCCGTTGTTCTCGTCGTTCACCATCGCCAGCACGCCGACCCAGTGCCGGAACTTGCGCACGGCATCCACGAGCGGCTGCCCCCAGAGCGGCCCGCCCTCGTCCTCCAGCGTGGTCGCGAAGCTGATCGGGTCCTGGATCGTCGTCGCCTCGATCACGAAGCCCCCGTCAGCGTCGCGCTGGTGGTCCATCGCGTGGGCCGAGATCGGATAGACCATGTGCGCGTCCTGCGGCTCGTCGAAGAGGCCGTAGACGAGGCGCACGGGGTGGAAGCCGAGGTTGCGGCCGACGAGCCGCGTGCTCGGGCGTGTCCGGCAGCTCGGAGCGCATCAGGAGCTGCGGCGTGTTGAGCGTGCCTGCCGCGACGACCACGGCCCCTGCGTCCACGCGCCGGAGCGCGCCGGCGGGGTCGACGTACTCGACGCCCTTTCGCCTCCCCGTCCTCCACGACGACCCGCTGCGCCGGAGCGTCGGGGCGCAGCTCGAGCTTCCCGGTTGCCCAGGCGTCGTGGATGTAGGTGTTCATCGTCGACTTGCCTGCGTTCGTCGGACAGCCCTGCAGGCACGAGCCGCAGCTCATGCAGTTCGCGTCCGTGTACGCGTGCACCGGCTCGAGATGGGAGCCGAGCGCGCGGAAGCCGGGCTCGACGGTGTAGACGCTCTTGCGCCAGTCCGACCGAACGCGGACGCCGAGCCGCTGCTCGACGCGGTCGTAGTGCGGCCCGAGGTCCGACGCGCCAAACGGCGCGCCGCCGGAGCCGACGAGCCCGCTCGCTTGGTGCCACTTCGCGTAGTCGTCGTCGTCTGCCCGCAGCGCGACCTTCGTGTTGATCGTCGTCGTCCCGCCGACACACCGGGCGGCGAGGAGCGCGATGACCCCGCCGGCACCGCCGTCGATCGGCGCGAACCGCAGCGGCCACCAGAAGTCGTGGTTCGCCTTCGCCTCCCAGCGCGTGAAGTCCGCAGCCGTGCGGTGCGGGCCGGCCTCCAGGAGGAGCACGCTGCGGCCGCGGTCGGCGAGCTCCCCCGCGATGACGCCGCCGCCGGCGCCCGAGCCCGACCACGACCACGTCGAAGCGCTCGGTCGTGGTCACGAGATCCCCAGGTACGACCAGTCCTTGCGCAGGCGCGTCGCGAGCGGGGTCGAGAAGTCGATCTCCTCCCAGGCGCCCTGCGCGTCGACGCCGGGCGCGACGAAGTCGCTATAGAACGCCTCGATCGCGAGCGCCCGCACCCAGGCGAACTCCTGTGTGGCCACGTGGTCGGCGATCTCTCCCTCCGCGACCTGCTCGAACGCCGCGATGGCGGCGCCCCGCGTCCCCTCGTCCATCCGCGCGAGCAGCGCGTCGACGTAGACCTCAGGCCGGACGCGCGCGGAGCCGGGCACGATCGCGTCGCAGACCTGCTGCACCGTCTGGGCGGTGCCCGCGTCGAGGACCTGGAGGTCGCCCACCGGGCGACTATACGCCGCCGCCTTCGCGGGACGCGGGAGGTTCAGTCGGCGATGCCGAGGCCCCAGCCGCCGTCGATGACGATCTCCTGCCCGGTGATGTACTCCGACGCCGGCGCCGCGAGGAACAGCGCGAGCGCCTTGACGTCGTCCGGCCGGCCGACCCGGTGCATCGGGATGTCCTTCGCGACCATCGCCTGCAGCTCCGGGTCGTGGGCATGCCCGCCGCCGATGTTCGTCACGAAGAAGCCCGGCGCGATCGCGTTCGCCGTGATCCCGTCCGCGGCGAGCTCGAGCGCGAGGCAGTGCACGAAATGCCGCGCCCCGGCCTTCGCCGTCATGTACGCGGAGCCGATCACCGGCTCGACCTTCGTCGCCGCGAGCGAGGTGGTCACGACGATGCGGCCGTAGCCGCGCGGGCGCATGTGACGGACCGCGGCCCGGGCCGTGGCGAAGATCCCGTTCAGGTTGATGTCGATGACGCGGTTCCAGCGCTCGTCGGAATACCGCTCGAGCGCGCCTTCCTCGACGCGCGGCCGCTCGCTCCCCGCCCAGCCGGCGACGAAGCCGACGCCCGAGTCGACGCCGGCGTTCGCGAACGCGACGTCGAGCCGGCCGTAAACGTCCGCTGCCTCGTCGATCGCGCGGTCGAGCGCCGCGTGATCGGTCACGTCGGCGACCGCGCCGCGCACGTCCAGCCCCTCGGCTTCGAGCCGTGTCACCTCCGCCGCGAGCGCGGCCTCGTCGACGTCGATCAGGGTGACGCGCGCGCCGTGGGCGGCGAGCACCTCGACGTAGGCGAGCCCGAGGCCGCTTGCGCCCCCGGTCACGATCACCCCGAACCCGGACACGTCGAAGCGCGACGACACGTTCACGGGGCGTCCACCCGCACGACCGCCTTCATCACCTCGGCCGGATGCGCGATCGCGTAGGCGATCGCCTCCGGCGCCTGCTCCAGCGTGAACTCGTGCGTGACGAGCCCTGCCGCCGCGTCGCGTCGCCGCCCGACGAGCTCGACCGCGGCCTCGAACTCGTCGGCCCCGCAGCAGCTGACGCCGAGCACGTCGATCTCCTTCAGGGGAAGGTCGCCCACGCGCACCGGCGCGGGGTCCGCCGAGAGGCCGACGACCACGACACGCCCGGCGTGGCGAGACCAGCTCGACGGCACGCTGCACGAGGGCCGGCACGCCCGTCGCCTCGATCACGACCTCGGGCCCTTCGGCACCCGCCCACTCGCGGATCGCCGCTCCGAGGTCGTCGTCGGCGCCGACCTCGAGCACCTCCGCTCCCATCGCCGAACCACGGGCGAGGCGGCTCGCGAGCGTGTCGACGAGCAGCACGGAGGCCCCGCGGTCGGTGGCCGCCAGCGCGAGCGCCTGCCCGATCGGCCCCGCCCCGAGGACGACCACGCGCTCGCCGTCGGCCACCCGGCCGCGTACGACGGCGCGGACCGCGATCGAGACCGGCTCGATCAGCGCGGCGAGCGCCGGGTCCTGATCGCCGACGGGGAACACCTGGGCGGCGGGGACGAGCAGCTGCTGCTGGAGCGCACCGTCCTCGTGGACGCCGATCAGGCTGATGTTCACGCACGCGTTGCCGCGACCGACCCGGCACGCGTAGCAGCGACCGCAGGCGGCGACCGGCCAGAGGGCAACGCGCATCCCCGCGACGAGCTCCGCGGGGCAGTCCGGGCCGACGTCGAGGATCGTCGCGGCGGCCTCGTGACCCTGGACGCGCGGGTAGAGCGTCGACGGATCGTCGATCGTCCCGATGTCGCCCAGGAAGTAGTGGAAGTCCGAGCCGCACAGGCCGACGGCCTCCGGCCCGACGAGCACCTGTCCCGCGTCGGGCGCGCCGGGCGCGTCGACTCCAGCGACCTCCATCGACCCTCGGCCCCGCGTCACCGCTGCGCGTATCGTCGCCACGGGGTGATCGAATCATCTCGGGCGGCCACCGCGCAAACACGCGTCGGAAGCGCACCGGCGTAGGATGGCGCCCCACCTTGCGAGAGAAGGAGCCGGTGATGCGCGAGCCTCTGTTCACGGAGACCCTCCAGATCGCCATCGTCGTGCGCGACCTCGAGGCGACGATGCAGACGTACGTGGACGAGTACGGCATCGGGCCGTGGGAGGTCTACGAGTTCGACCCGGCCAAGGTGACCCCGCTCGGCGAGGGCGAGCCGCCCACGGACGCCGCCTGGCGTCTCGCCGTGACCATGGTCGGGAGCGTCCAGTGGGAGCTCGTCCAGCCGCTCGACGACCGGAGCATCTACGCGGAGTTCCTCGCGTCGAAGGGCGAGGGCCTGCACCACGTCGCCGTCGGCGGGACCGCCTACCGGGACGCGCTGGACGGCATGCGCGCCAAGGGCCGTCGCGTGCTGCTCGGCGGGGTCTACGAGGGCGCGACGTTCGCGTATCTCTCGACCGACGAGGACCTCAAGGTGCTCACCGAGATCTTCGACTGGCCCGAGGGGCTCGCGCAGGAGCCGGACGCGGTCTACCCGTCCTGATCTCGCCGCGGGGCCAGGGCCGCCGAGAGCCGCCCGGCCCCGCGGCGACGATCGCTCAGGCGACCTTGAAGCTCTTCTTGCTCCCCGGCTTCGCGGGCGAGCTGTAGACGTACGTCCCCTTCTTCAGGTCGAGGTTCCAGGTCGACTTGCCCGTCCCCTTGACCGTGGTGACCTTGGCGACGCCCGGCCCGACGAGGCGGAAGCCCTGGCTCGCGGACGCGTCCGTGACGATGATCGAGTACTTCCCGGCCCGGAGCCTCTTCACCAGCTTGCCGTCCTGGCGCAGCGTGATGAACTGGTTGCCGACCGTCCCCTGCAGGATCCTCCCGCCCTCGATCGAGCTCGGCACGAGCACGGCGAGGTTCGGCAGCGAGGTGATCACGCCGTACTTCTTCGCGTAGCCCGCGAGCTGCGCGAGCTGCACCCGGTTGACCACGGTCGTCCAGATCGGCAGGCGGATGTTCCGCGACGCCGCCGGCAGCAGCTCGCGGACCTCGTCCGGATGGTTCTGCGAGTACTCGAGCGACTGGTTCATCGCCGTGCGGAACTTCGCGGCGAGACCGGGGTTCTTCGCCGCCCAGTCGGTGCGGACGAAGTAGCCGCCGATCGGCCAGTAGTCGCCGAGGACCGGCCCCGGCGCCATCAGGTCGCGGGCTCCGTCGATCTGGATCGCCTGCGAGAGGAACGGCTCGGGCGTCCAGATCGCGTCGACCTGGCCGCTGTTGAGCGCGGCCCGCATCGCCGGGAACGGCAGCGCGAGCAGCTTGATCGAGCTCTGGTCGACGCCGCTCTTCTCGAGCGCCGCCCGGATCATCACCTCGCCGACGCCCTTGAGCGCGTTGACGGCGATCGTCTTGCCGGCGAGGTCGGCCGGCGTCCGAATCGAGCTCGAGCCCTTGACGAGGATGTTCTGCCAGTTGGTCGGCTGGTTCGTGCCCTCGACCTCGCTGAGCGCCACCGCGGAGATCGGGATCCCGCTCGTCCGGGCGATCATCGCGGGCACCCAGCCCGCGAAGCCGACGTCCATGTTCGAGTTCGCGAGCCCGAGCATGATGTCGTTGCCGCTCTGGGCGCTGATCTTCTTGATCTCGATGCCCTGCTGCTCGAAGAAGCCCTTCTTGATGCCGAGGTCGAGCGGCAGCGTGTTGGCGATCGGCAGCACGCCGACCGTCAGCGTCGCATCGGCCCGCGTTGCGCTCGGAGCGCCTGTTGCTCCGCCGGCGAACAGGGCCGCGACGACGAGGATCGCGCAGCCGCACGAGCAACGGACGGCCGCGCGGGGTCGCTACGACTGTCTTCATCCCTTCTCCCTTCCTAGTCGTGGAACCCGTCGCCGACGAGCGTCGACGGGGCCTCGGCGACCGGTGGCGCCGCTTGGTCGCGCTTGATGAGCCGGTAGACGTACGCGCGGAGGTGAGCGAACTCGGGCAGCTCCTTCGTCGCGAGCTGGTCCCGCGGTGACGGCAGGTCGACGCCGACGATCTCCTTCACGACCGTCGGGGCGTTCGTGAGCACGACGATCCGGTCCGACAGGTAGACCGACTCGTCGATGTCGTGCGTGACGAAGAGGATCGTGATCCCGAACTCCTCGCGAACCCGGAGGACGAGGTCCTCGAGGTCGCCGCGGGTCTGCGCGTCGACCGAGGCGAACGGCTCGTCCATCAGCAGGATGGACGGCTGGTATGCGAGCGCCCGCGCGATCGCGACCCGCTGCTGCATCCCGCCGGACAGCTGCCACGGGTAGTGGTCGATGAACCGGGTCAGGCCGACGGCGGAGAGCGCCTCCTCGACGAGCCGCGTCCGCTCGGCCTTCTGGAGCTTCTTGTGGCGGAGCGGGAGGAGGACGTTGTTCCGCACGCGTCGACCACGGCATCAGCGAGCGGTTGTACTCCTGGAACACGACCGCCATCTCCTCCGGCGGGGCGGTCACCGGCGGTGCCGTGGAGGACGACCTCGCCGCGCGTGGGCTGCAGGAGGCCGGCGATGCACTTGAGCAGCGTCGTCTTGCCGCACCCGGAGGGCCCGACGACGCACACGAGCTCCCCCTCGCCGATCGAGAACGAGATGCTGCGGAGCGCGTGCGTGAGCTTGTCGCCGCTGCCGTAGGTCTTGCCGAGCTCCCTGATCTCGAGCATCCCCCGGCGCTCCGCTACCGCGTCGCCGCGCGCCAGCCGCGATGCCAGGCGAGCAGGCGCCGCTCGACCAGGAGGTAGGCGAGGTTGAGGACGTACCCGATGACGCCGATCAGCAGGATCGCCGCCCACATCGGGCCGAGCTGGAACGTGTTCTTCGAGATGAGGAGGACGTAGCCGACGCCGCTCGTGGACGAGAAGTACTCCGCGACGACCATGATGATCACTGCGAGCGAGAGGCTCGTCCGCATCCCCGCCGAGATCTGCGGGAACGCCGCCGGGAGCACGATGCGGCGGATGCGCTCCTGCACAGGGACGCCGTAGGCGCGGGCGGTGTCGACGATCGTCGGATCGAGCCCGCGGACGCCGTCGATCGTGTTCAGCAGCACCGGGAAGATGCAGAAGAAGGCGATGAAGGACACCTTCTGGAGGTTCCCGATCGAGTGCAGGAGGATGACCGAGATCGGGAGCAGGGCGGGCGGCGGCATCGCGCGCCAGTACTCGACGTGCGGCATCGCGAACTTCCGCGCCCAGAGCGAGAGCCCGAGCGGGACGCCGAGCGCGACCCCGATCGCCGACGCCGATCGCGAATCCGAGCAGGATCCGCATCAGGCTCGGGACGACGTCGGAGCGGAACTGCGCGAACAGCCAGAGGTCGTGGAACTGGCTCAGGATCGTCGAGGGCGGCGGCCAGAACTGGCTGTCCGCCGATCGCGCCCACTGCTCCCAGACGAGGACGATCGCGACGGGGACGGCGATCTCCGCCGCGATCTTGAGCGCCTCGGAGCTGCGGCTGCTCACGCGGCCTCGACACGTTGCGAGGGATGCCAGCGAAGCGCGCGCCGCTCGAGCGTCGTGAACAGGAGGTGCGTGCCGAGGCCGAGCACGCCCGTCGCGAGCGCGAGCGCGTAGAGCTGCGTCGTGAGCCCGTACGACTGCGCGTAGTTGAGCGTCTTCCCGAGCCCCGGCGTGCCCATGAAGAGCTCGGCCGTGAATGCGAGGATCAGCGCGACCGCCGAGGCGATGCGGATCCCGGTGGCGATGTACGGGACCGCGCTCGGGAGCGTGATGCGCCAGAGCTGCTCGCGGCGCGGCACCCCGAACGAGCGCGCCGTGTCGATCGTCATGGGGTCGACGTCCCGGACGCCGTACATCGTCTGCACGAGGATCGGCCAGAACGCGCCGAACGACGCGAGGAACACCTCGCTGCGCAGCGTCGTCCCGAGCGTCAGGAAGAGCAGGGGGATCAAGGCAGCCGACGGGATCGGGCGGAGGAACTCGACGGGCACGCGGAACGCGCGGCCCGCGAAGTCGCTCAGGCCGAGCACGATCCCGGTCGGGACGGCGAGGACGGTCGCGAGTCGCGAGCCCGAGCGCCCAGCCGCGCACCGTGTATCCGAACGCGCTCCAGAAGTCCCACGTCCGGGCCATCGACCCCAGCTCGTCGACGGTCGCCGTCATCGACGGCAGGTCCTCCTCGCGGATCGCGCCGGACCGCGAGACGAGCTCCCAGAAGAGGAACGCGAACGCGATCGAGAGCACGAACACGAGCGCGTTGGCGATGCCGGACGACGTCGTCGCGCCTTCCGCCGCGGGAAGAGGCGGGCGGAGCGTCTCGGCAGTCGCCTCCTGTGCCGTCGTCATCCGCGGGTCGCGCCTCCCGCCGGACGGGCGTGCCCGCCGCCCCGCGACGACGCCGCGCGGCCACATGCGGCCGTGCTCGCATCTCCTCCGCCGGGTTCAGCCACGCAGGGCGAACGGTACGGTCGGTTGCGTCTACTTGTCAAGACACCATCCCATCATCTGGGATGAATGCACGATCCGGGCCACCGCGCTGACCCGACGCGACGGAACCCCGGCGCGCCCTGAACGCGTGTCAGCCGGACGCGCGCGCGTCCTGCAGCGCGCGCCACACCCGCTCGCCGTTCGCAGGCATCTCGACGTGCCGGACGCCGAACGGCGCGAGCGCGTCCACGACCGCGCTCTGGACCGCCGGGGTCGCCCCGATCGTGCCCGACTCGCCGATCCCCTTTGCGCCGAGGACGTTGATCGGCGTCGGCGTCTCCATCTCGACGACGTCCCACGAGGGCAGCTCGGCTGCAGAGGGGAACGCGTAGCCCAGGAAGGATGCCGTGAGCGGGTTTCCCTCCTCGTCGTAGACGAACTCCTCGTAGAGCGCCTGCGCGACGCCGGTCGCGACACCGCCGTGCACCTGCCCCTCGGCGATCACGGGGTTGACGATGTTGCCCGCGTCGTCGACGGCGACGAGACGCCGGAGCTCGACCTCTCCGGTCTCGGTGTCGACCTCGACCACGGCGACGTGGGCCCCGAACGGGAACGTCGGCGCGTCGGCCTTGAAGACCTCGGCAGCGTGTAGCTCGTCGAGCCTCCCCTGTTCGTCCGCGGCAGTCGCGAGCTCCTTCCACGAGAGCACGGGCGTCGGCGAGCCAACGACATGGAAGCCGCCTGCCGCGGCGTCGAGCACGACGTCGTCCGCGCTCGCCTCGAGCTGCTCGGCGGCGAGCACGCGGGCGCGCTCCACGACGACGTCGGCTGCCACGCGCGCCGCGACGCCGCCGATCTGGGTCGACTTGGAGCCGTACGTGCCGACGCCCTGCGACACCTCGTCCGTGTCTCCCTTGATCACCCGCACCGACTCGACCGGAAGGCCGAGCCTGTCCGCCACGATCATCGCGAACGTCGTCTCGTGGCCCTGGCCGTGCGAGAAGGAGCCAGTGCGCAGCACGGCTTCGCCGTCCGGCGTGATCTCCACCTCGCCGAGCTCGGGCTCGACGAGCCCGTTCGTGATCTCGACGTAGACGCTGACGCCGATGCCGAGCGCCCGCCCGTCGCCCGACGCGCGACGGCGCTTCTGCTCCTCGCGCAGTCCGTCGTAGTCCGCCGTCTCGAGCGCGAGGTCGAGCGCGCGCTCGTAGTCGCCCGAGTCGTAGCCGGCACCCGACGCCGTGGTCAACGGGAATGCGTCGGACGGCGAAGAGGTTGCGCCGCCGCACCTCCACTGGGTCGTTCCCGAGCTCGGCCGCGAAGAGATCCATCGCCCGCTCGATCGCCTGCGCGGCCTCGGGTCGGCCGGCGCCGCGGAACGGGCCTGTCGGGGTCGTGTTGGTGACGACGCTCACCGTGTCGGCCTCGATCTTCGGGATGGAGTAGACACCGCTCGCCATCAGCGCCGTGAAGCCCGGGAGGATGGCGCCGATGCGCGGATACGCCCCCGCTTCCTGCACCACCCGCAGGCGGTAGGCCTGGACGTCCCCGTCGCGGCTGCCGCCGAGCGTGAACTCGAGATGCGAGGCCCGACCGTGGGCCATCGCGATCATGTTCTCGCTCCGCGTCTCCGTCCAGCGGACGGGACGTCCCGTCTTGCGCGCGAGCCAGGCCAGGAGGATCTCCTCGACCCCCAGCAGCTTCGCCCCGAAGCCCCCGCCGACGTCGGGTGCGACGACACGCACCTCGGCTGGCTCGAGGCCGAGGATCGCCGCGAGGTCCCTTCGATCCTGGTGCGGCGTCTGCGTCGAGAGCCAGAGGGTCAGCCGTCCGTCGTCCCCCACGACGGCGGCACACGCCCGCGCCTCGAGCGGGCACGCGGCCAGCCGCTGGCTGACCAGGCTGCCGGAGACCACGACGTCGCAACCGTCGAACAACGCCTCGTCTCGCTCCGCCGGGTGGCTCGTGCACACGTTGGTCCCGGCTTCGGGATAGAGCAGCACGTCGCCCTCGAGCGCCGCGCCGGGATCGACCAGGACGGCGAGCGGGTCGTAGTCCACCGCGACGAGCTCGGCGGCGTCGACACCTGCGCTGCGCGTCTCGCTGACGACGACCGCGACGATGTCGCCCACGAAGCGGACGGCGCCCTCGGCGAGGTACGGTCGGCCCATCCGCTGGTCGAGACCCGGGATCGGCGGCGGCTCGAACCTGCCGAGGTCGGAGTCGGCAGCGGTGAAGACCTGGACCCCGGGCAGCTCCGACGCCGCCGACGCGTCGATCTCCCCGAGGCGCGCATGCGCGTACGGCGAGCGGACGAACGTCGCGTGGAGCGCATCGGGGAGCTCCAGGTTCTCGACGTACTGGCCCACGCCGCGCAGGAACCGGTCGTCCTCCCGCCGGAGGATCCGCTGCCCCATCATGCCGCTCACGGGTGGACTCTCTCACACCGCTGGGCGGTGGGCGAGGGGACCGTCATCGCCCCCAGACCTCCTCGGCCACGTCGACGACCAGCGCGAGCTTCGCGACCTGCTCGTCGTGGGAGAGCGCGTTCCCGTCGACCGTCGACGAGAACCCGCACTGCGGGGACAGACAGAGCTGCTCGAGCGGCGCGTAGCGGCTCGCCTCCTCGATCCGCCGCAGGAGGTCGTCCTTCGACTCGAGCGAGCCGCTCTTCGTCGTCACGAGCCCGAGCACCACCTGCTTGTCGCCCGCTGGCAGGAACCTGAGCGGCTCGAAGCCGCCGGAGCGCTCGTCGTCCCACTCCATGAAGTAGCCGTCGACCTCGAGCTCGCCGAACAGCGCCTCGGCGACGTGGTCGTAGCCTCCCTCGGCGACCCAGGACGAGCGGAAGTTCCCGCGGCACATGTGCGTCGTGACGCACATGCCGTCGGGCCGGCCCTCGAGCGCCTCGTTGATGTGGCGGATGTACTCGACGTGCTGCGCGTCCGGGTCGCCGCCGATCGAGGCGACGTACCGGCGCTGCTCGGGATCGTTCAGGTACGCGAGGCTCGTGTCGTCGAGCTGGAGGTACGTGCACCCGAGCTCGCTGAGCCGCCGCACCTGCTCGCGATAGGCCGCGGTGAGGTCGCTCCAGAAGCCGTCGAGCTCGGGGTAGACCTGCTCGTCGATCGCCGCTCGGCCGCCCCGGTAGTGGACCATGCTCGGCGACGGGATCGTCAGCTTCGGCACGCCCGTCGTCGCGCACTCCTGCACGAACGAGAACGCGTCGCCGAAGATCGTCTGCGACACCCCGACCTTGCCGTCGACGTGGAGCGCCGCCGCCATGAACTCGATGTCGCCCTGCTCGTTGTGGAAGGAGACCTTGACCTTGTCGTCCGCCGTCGAGATCCCGTCGAGCGCATAGATGAAGTCCATGTGCCACGAGCCGCGGCGGAACTCGCCGTCCGTAACTCCTTGCAGACCGACCTCCTCCTGCAGGCGGACGGCGTCGGCGATCGCCTCGTCCTCGACTGCTCGCAGCTGCTCGGCGGTGATCCGCCCGGCGGCCGCGTCCTCGCGTGCGCGGAGCAACGCGGGCGGCCGGAGCAGGCTCCCGACGTGATCGGCGCGGAACGGCGGCTTGGTGCGAGCTGTCATCGTCATCTCCCCTCGATTCGCCGCAGGCTACTCGCCCGCGCGCCTCCCCAGAGCCCGAACGACGGTTCTCTATCATCGGCACGGCCGTGGCGCACCCGACCCGTCAGGAACACGCCGGCACGACCCTGCCTCCGGTGCTCCGCATCGTCACGGGCCACGACGACGCGGGTCGGGCGGTGATCGCCGAGGAGGGAGCGCCTCCGACGAGTGTCGCGCTCGAAGCCGTCCCGGGGACGGTCTTCCACGAGATCTGGGCGACCTCGTCGGTTCCCGCGCCGGTCGACAACGGCCCCGACCCGACCATCGGGCCCCTGCAGCTTGCACCGCCCCGCGGTGGGACGCGCGTCAGGATCGTCGACATCCCCCCTGACACGGTCCAGGACGCGATCGGGCCGGCCGAGGCCGCAGCGGCCTTCGCCGCGATCGGCGCGACGCACGCTCACGCGCTGGACGGTCCCCACGCCCTGATGCACCGCACCGAGACCGTCGACTACGGGATCGTGCTCTCGGGCGAAGTCTGGCTCGTGGTCGACGACGGCGAGGCGCGCCTGCGGCCCGGCGACGTCGTCGTCCAGCGCGGGACGAACCATGCGTGGTCGAACCGCACCGACGAGACCGCCCGCATGGCATTCGTGCTCGTCGACGGCCGCTATGCCGACGATCTGCGCGCGCCGACGAACGGAGGACGCTGATGGCGATCGTGCTACGGGCGACGTGGAAGGCACGTCCCGGCTCCGAGGAAGCCGTCCTCGAGGCGTTGACGAAGGTGGCGCCGCTCTCGCGGGCCGAGCCGGGCTGCCGTCTGTACCAGGCCTACCGCGACCCCGACGAGCCGGGCGTGTTCCACATCTTCGAGATCTACGACGACGAGGACGCCGTTGCGGCGCACAGCGGCTCGGAGCACTTCGAGCGACATGTGCTCGGCGAGGCGGTGCCCCTGCTCGAGAGCCGCGAGCGGCGGTTCTTCGAGACGATCGACGTGTAGTCACCGTCCCATCGCCGCGAAGCGCGGCAGGGACGGATGCGGCACGAAGCGCGTGCGGACGTCGAGGACGGCGGGCAGGCCGGACGCGAGCGCGCGGTCGAGGGCCGGTCGGACGTCGCCGAGCTCCGTGACGCGCTCGCCGTGGCAGCCGAAGGCGCGGGCGACCGCCGCGTAGTCCGTCCCCTCGAGCGCGGTGTCGAGCTCGAATCCGGCGCGCTCCTGACCGAACCGGATCACGCCCCAGGCGGCGTTGTCATGGATGACCGTCACGACGGGGAGCCCGAGGCGCCGGGCGGTGTCGAGCTCCGCAAGCGTGAACCCGAACGCGCCGTCCCCCGTGACGTTCACGACGGGACGTCCGGGATGCGCTGCCTGGAGCGCGAGCGCGTACGGGAGCCCGAAGCCGAGGTGCGCCATCCCGGGGTCGTGGAAGCGAGTGCGTGGCTCGAGCGCCGGGGTGAGGTCGTTGCTCCAGAAGGTCGTGTGGCCGCCGTCGTACACGACGAGCGCCTCGTCCGGCAGCCACTCGCCGATCTCGCGAGCGAGAAGCGCCGGATGGAGCGGCGCGCCGGGCTCGTCGGAGCCTGCGAAGAGCCGCGCGAGGTGGTCTCGGTGGTCGGCGACGAGCGACGCGACCCAGGCTGCTTCGGCTCTCGGGACGCCGTCGCCGAGCGCGTCGAGAAGCGACATCAGGCCGCCGCGGACACCGCCGGCGAGGACGAGCGTGGACGAGGGCAGGACGCCGCGCGCCGCGGCCGGGTCGACGTCGAGGTGGATCACCTGCTGTCCGGGCGGGCCGAGCGCGGGCGTCGAGCCCTCCCAGAGCCACGAGGACACGCGGCAGCCGGCGAGGAGGACGACGTCCGCCTCGCGCAACGCCCGCATGACCGGCTCTCCGCCGACCAGGCCGCCGTGGCCGAAGAAGGCGGGGTCCGCGCTCGAGACGGCACCGAGCCCCATCTGCGTCGCGGTCGCGGCCGCCCCGAGCCGGCGCGCGAGGCTGCGGAGCTCGGACGCCGCATCCTCGAGGACGACGCCGCCCCCCGCGACGACGAGCGGGCGTGTCGCATCCGCGAGGATCCGTGCGGCCCGTTCCACGTCGGTGGGGGAAGGCGCCGCCGGCGTGATCCGCTCGGGCCGCGCGTCGAGCTCTGACACGGCGACCGCGGCATCGGCCGCGAGGACGTCGGCGGGCAG
This sequence comes from uncultured Actinomycetes bacterium, assembly GCA_963845965.1. GTDB lineage: Bacteria > Actinomycetota > Thermoleophilia > Gaiellales > Gaiellaceae > Gaiella. The sequence continues at coordinate 39,467 of CAWJUF010000028.1, forward strand.
CCCGAGATACACGGGCCCGGGCCGGCCGGCGAGCGCCTCGACGGCCGCGGCACGCACGAGCGCGGGGATCTCCTCGGGTGAGGCGGCGACGGCGCTCCATTTCGTCGTCGCCCGCATCAGCCCGGGCACGTCGGAGGCCATCGTCAGCCCGTGCCCTGCGGCCCCGAGGTGCGTCGGGGGGACGGAGGTCAGGACGAGGACGGCGAGTCCGTTCGCACGCGCCGTGCCCAGGCCGCCGACGAGGTTGTGCGCTCCCGGCCCCATCTCGCCGTAGCACGCCGCGAGCCGCCCGGTGCCGTGGAAGGTCGCTGCGGCCATCCACGCGGCGGACGCCTCGTGCCGCGTCCCCAGGTGCCGGAGCCGCGGTTCGCTCGCGACCGCACGGAGGAACGGGCCGAGCTTGCCGGCAGGCACGCCGAACAGGTCGTGCACGCACGAGGCGACGAGCGCCCGCGCGAGCGCGGCCCCACCGTCGACGGTCGCCGTCGCGGGTCCTGCGGTCCCCGTCACGTCCGTCCGGCGGCTGCCTGCCAATGCGGCAGCGGCAGGCCGGGCACGGGTGACCGGAAGCACGGGATCGTCGTGCCCATGAGACTGCCGAGGTAGACGGTCCGTAGGTCGTCCCCGCCGAACGTCACGCTCGCCATCATCGGCGCGATCGTCCCGCGGGCCGACCCGAGGATCTCCGGCGTCATCGTGCCCGCGCGGAAGTGCGCGTCCCACGCCTCGACCTTCGCCGCGTCGCCGTCGTCGAGCAGGGTCAGCACGTCGCCCTCCGGGGTCAGCGCGATCAGGCGGTCGGCGTTGACGAGGGTGATCCACAGGTTGCCGTCCGCGTCGAACGCGAACCCGTCCGGGATGCCGCCGACGTCCGCGGGGCCGTACACCTCCCGCTCGAGCTCGCTCCCGTCGTCGTCGACGCGCACCCGCGAGATCCGGCGCGCGTTCGACTCGACGACGTACAGCCACTCCTCGCGCTCGTCGAAGCGGATCTCGTTCGTCCCGACGAACCCGTCGGCGACGATGCGGATCCCCCGCTCGTCGACGAGCCCGACGTAGCCGTCCGCCGACTTCTCGTTCACGGAGCGCGTCCAGGGGTCGAGCCGCGTCGTGACCGTGAACCAGATCCGGTCGCGCGAGTCGACGAGGACGAAGTTCGTCTTGCCGAGGGGAGTGCCGTCGATCTCCGTCGCCAGCGTGGTCGAGCGTCCGTCGCGCGTCATCCGCTCGATCGCGTCGGTGCCGAAGTTCGCGATCAGGATGTCCCCTCTACGGTCGAAGGCGAGCCCGTTCGGGAGCGTCCCGTTCATCGTGTACCGCTCCGCCGAGCGCGAGTCGGAGAAGGTCGAGTCGATCTCCTGGGCGACGAGAGCCTGGGTGCCGTCAGGCGCGATGCGCATCACGCCGCCGCGTGCGTCGGCCGACCAGAGCGTGCCGTCGGGCTCGGCGAGGATGCACTCGGGACGCTGGAGGTCGCGGCCGACGAAGGTGATCGCGTCCCGGTCGACCTGCCAGCCGCGGAGCGAGCCTCCTGTCACGCCGCGGCCCGGTAGCGGACGACGCCGTCGTCGTCGCGGACGACGCTGAGGTCGGCGAACGGGTTGAGGTCGGGCCGCTCGACGGCGCCGTAGAGGGCGTAGAGCTGTGGGAGGAAGGCGCCCCAGTTGCCGATCTCCTCGCTGCAGTGCTTCGCCCACACGAGGCCGTCCTCCGGGCTCTCGGGCACTCTGCGGCCGATCGCGGAGGAGCGTCCGACGACGCCGGCGTCGGTCTTCTGCCACTGGTGGAGGCGATAGCCCATCGGCTCGGACACCTCGAGGCTCTCGGGGCCGAAGCCGAGGCCCGCGGCGACGACGCAGTGCTCGTAGACGATTCGCTCCTGGATCTCCGGGTCGAGCGTCGCCGGGTCTTCGAAGCGGATGTAGAGGTTGCGGAACGTCCCGTCGGACCACGTCTGCGGTGCGAGGTGGACGGCCCCGACCAGGGCCCCGGGCCGGACGGGCACCGCCCAGCTCAGAGGCTCGTGCTCGGACGGGTGCCAGAGCACGAAGCCCTTCTCCATGTTGCTCCAGAACCAGTCGATCATCCTCGGCGTGATCCCCTCGTGCTCCCAGTCGAGGTGGGTGCCGAGCGCGTCCTGGGTCACCAACGGCTCCCCGGGCATCACGGGCGGACCTCGACGAGGAGCGACACCGGACCGCGGAACGCGATGTTCGGATGGAAACGGAGCTCCTGACCGGGGACGAGCCGCAGGCCCGGGAACCGGTCGGCGAGCAACTCGACCGCGACCTGTGCCTCGAGCTTGCCGAGAGCTGCTCCGATGCAGTAGTGGATCCCCTTGCCGAAGGTGAGAGTCCGCCGTGCGTTCTCGCGCAGGGGGTCGAACCGGTCCGGCTCGGGAAACACGGACGGGTCGCGGCCGGCGGCGGCAAGCCAGAGGAACAGTCGCGACCCGGCAGGGATTCGGACGCCGCCGACCGTCACGTCCCGCTTCGCCTGGCGCCGCCAGACGGTGACCGATGGGTCATACCGGAGTACCTCGTCGATGACGCCGGGGATCAGCGCCCGGTCGGCGACGACCGCATCCCAGCGGCGCGGCTCCTCCAGGAGCCGTCGGATCGTGTTGCCGAGCAGGTTGTTCGTCGTCTCGTGCCCGGCGAACGAGAGCGAGAAGAGAACGGACGCGATCTCCTCGTACGTCAGCCGCTCGGGGTCCTCGTCATGGATCGCAAGCAGCGCGCTCGCAAAATCGTCCGCCCGGTCCTCGGCCTTCGTGGCGACCAGGCCGCGCAGGTAGTTCCGGTAGGCCGCCATGCTCGTCGCATGCTCGACCTGTTCCTCCGGGGTCGGCCTTCCCCACCCGAGGGCGAGCCGGTTTCCGCCCCACCCCCGCAGCCTTGGCCAATCCTCGCGCGGGACGCCCATGAAGCGGAAGATCATCGTCTGCGGCAATGGCTGCGTCAGCCCGGCGACGACGTCGAATCGTCGGCTCGCGTCGATGGCGTCGAGCAGCTCGGCGACCGTCTCGCGGATCTGCGGCTCGAACTCGGCCACACGCCTCGGCGTGAACGCACGCCCTGTCGGCGCCCGCAAGCGCGTGTGCTCCGGCGGGTCGAGGCTGACCATCGAGGGCTGCGGCCGATGGCCGCCCTCGAACAGGATCTGCTGCGCCTCGGGCACGAGCGGCACGAGCGGGAGCTGCGCCGGTGCGGCCGAGAACGTCTCGTGATCGAGGAAGATCGCCTCGACGTCCTCGTACCGACTGACGACGTAGTAGTCGAGCGAGGGCGCGTAGAAGACGGGCGGCAGACCTTGCATGAAGGCGAAGGGATCTGCGAGGTATGCCGGCGAGAACGGATCGAAGCCGTCGATGACCGGCGGCTCGCCTCGCGGCGCCGTCGAGAAGCGGGTCGACACGCCTGTGGTCTCCTCGGTCACGCGCCCCCTCGCGCGTCGATGCCGCTCGTCCAGGCGCCGGGGAGCACGGTCGACCAGCCGCCGTCGACGACGAGATTCGCACCCGTGACGTAGGACGATTCGTCACTCGCGAGGAAGAGCGCGCATCG
>CAWJUF010000029.1:0-15530 GCA_963845965.1 uncultured Actinomycetes bacterium
TACGTCCCCAACGAGGCGCGTGCGCAGCAGGTCGACGTCGGCGTCTCGAACTCGTTCGGCTTCGGCGGCCACAACGCCTGTGTTGTGTTCAAACGGTGGGGATGACGCGGGGGAACCGCATGGTTCCCCCGCGAGCCCCCTCCTTCGGGTGAGCGATCCGGGCGAGCGGGATTGACCTCCCGGCCGGCAAAGCCGGCCTTCGGTCGTCAGGCGCTTCGCCGCAGCCAGCGCGGTTTCGGGCTCAGGGCAGGCGGTGCTCGAGAAGCACCGCGTCGTGCCAGGTGCCGTCGCGCTGCGCGATCCGCTCGCGGCGGCCGACGACGCGGAACCCGACCGCCTCGTGGAGGCGAAGGCTTGCCTGGTTGGAGGCGATGATCGAGGTCTGGATCGTCCAGATCCCGTGTGCCGGCGCCTCGGCGAGCAGTCGCAGGAGGAGGGCTGCCCCGATGCCTCGTCCTCGCACCTTCGGATCGACGTACACCGAGTGCTCGACGACACCGCGGTAGCACGCGCGGGGCGAGGCGGGCGACACCGCCGTCCACCCGGCGACTGCGCCGTCTGCCTCCGCCAGGAGCCGCGGCGCATCGCGATGGCCCGTATCCCATTCTTCCCACGACGGGACGCGCGTCTCGAACGACGCGACGCCGGTCGCGAGCCCGACGGCGTAGATGCGCGCCACCTCCGCCCAGTCCTCGGCGACGAGCGGTCGGATCGAGAGCGGCTGCACCACACAACGGTAGGCGAGCGTGCGGGGTGCCGCACAACGTGCAGGGGCGACGGCCCATACGCTCTCGCGGTGGACGTCGTACGACCCAGCGCGCACCGCCTCGACGATGCGTTGGCCGTCCTGCAGGCATCCGAGATCGCCGTCTACGGCAGGTCGGACTGGACCGCCGGCGAGCTTCGCGAGGAGTGGAAGGGGCTCGACGTCGAGCGGGACGCCTGGCTCGTCGAGGTCGAAGGCAGGATCGCCGGCGTCGCCCATCTCCTCGAGCAGAAGGGCGGCCGCTACTTCGGCGACGCGTACGTCCATCCCGAGCTCACCGGCCGAGGCGTCGGTACGCGTCTCCTCGCGTCACTCGAGGAGCGGGTGCACGAGCTACGGCCCGACTGGCCGGACGGTGAGCGAATCGTCCTCGAGGCGGCGCATCTCGTGGGCGACGACCGCGCGCTCCGGCTCTTCGCCGGCCGCGGGTTCGAGCACGCGCGGAGCTTCTTCCGCATGGTCATCGACGTCACCGAGCCGCAGCCTGATCCCGTCTGGCCGGACGGCGCCGAGCTGAGACCGCTCGAGCCGGACCGCGACGGGCCGATGCTCTACGACGCGGAGATCGAGGCGTTCTCGGACGAGTGGGACTACGTCGTGCACGAGTACGGCACGTGGCGCGAGCGGGCGTTCGGGCCGAGCGGGTTCGCACCCGGTCTCGCGCCGGTCGTCTGGGCGGGAGACGATGTCGTGGCGTTCTCGCGGAACTACGCAAAGCGAAACGGCGACTGGGGCTTCGTCGGGACGCTCGGCGTCCGGCCGGCATGGCGCAGGCGTGGGCTAGGCCTCGCATTGCTCCGCGAGTCGTTCCGGCGGTTTCGCGAGACCGGAGAGACGACAGTCGCCCTCGGCGTTGACGTCGAGAATCCCACCGGCGCGACCCGGCTCTACGAGCGCGCCGGGATGCGCGTTCTGTGGCAGGCAGACGTCTGGCAGAAGGAGCTCCGTGCAGCCGGCTGAGCTCGCCGTCCGCGCACCGACGCCGCGGGACGCTGCGGGGATCGCCGAGGTTCTCAACGCCCACGCCGTCGCAACGGGTCGTCCCGCCGACGAGACAGGGGAACGCGTCGAGCGATGGTTCGAGCTCGAGGATCTCGATCCCGCGCGCGACATGTTTCTCGCCGTCGAGGGCGGCAGGATCGTGGGCTATGCGGACGTCAGCGCCCCCGGCGCCGAGCGCGACGTCGTCAACGTCGACCTTCGCGTCCCGCCGGGGCGCAGGCGCATCGTCGAACGGCTCCTGGAGGAAGTCGAGCGCCGGGCGGCCGAGCTCGGCGACGCGGGCGCGCGCATCCATGCGCCTGCGAACGAAGGTGACGACGACTACCGGGCGGCGTTGTCGCGGCACCGCTTCCAGGTCGTCCGGAGCTCGTTCACCATGGAGATCGACCTCGACACGCCGAGCGAGGAGCCCGTGTGGCCCGCCGGGCTCACGTCCCGGCCGTCCCGGCCCGGCGAGGAACGAGCGGTCTACGACGCCTACGTGGAGTCGTTCGCGGATCACTGGGGCTTCGTCCCGGAGAGCTTCGCGGACTGGTGCACCTGGAACCTCGGTCCGAACCGGGACACGTCCTTGTGGCGGCTCGTCCAGGACGATGCGGAGATCGCGGCCCTCTGCATGAGCGTCCCGTCGCGGGGCGACGACCACACGGTCGGGTGGGTTGGCGTCCTTGCGGTCCGCCGTCCGTGGCGGCGTCGCGGCCTCGCGCGGGCGCTCCTGCTCGAGAGCTTCGGGCTGTTCCGCTCGATCGGGTGCCGGCGAGCCGGGCTCGGGGTCGACAGTGAGAACACCACCGGAGCGATCGCGCTCTATGAAGGTGTCGGCATGCGCGCGACGAGCCGCTCCGACACGTGGGAGCGGGTGCTGTGAGCGCGCTTCGCGCACGCTGCCCGCACTGCCGGACGCTCACCGCCGTGGCCTTCGACGACGTCTACGAATGTCACAGCTGCGGCGCGGTCTTTGGCGCCGGGCTCGTCCGCGTCCCGCGCGCGTGGGGTGACGGTGGGGAGCCGATGACGGAGGCGGCACGGATCGAGCTGGCGTATCCCGAGGCGCTCGTGGTGGATCGCGACTCGCTCGACGAGCAGTCGGACGCGATCGCGCGCGGGCTGCCGCGGCGGCCGCTCGTGCTCGGCGGGTGCTGCTGCGCGCACGTCGGCGCGATCCGCGGTCTCGCGGCGCGCCATGGCCGACTCGCCGTCGTCTGGCTCGACGCCCACGGCGACCTCAACACGCCCGAGACCTCGCCGTCAGGGAACCTCTGGGGCATGCCTCTCCGAATGGCGATCGACGAGGGGAGCGTCCGGACGGACGACGTCGCGCTCATCGGCGCCCGGGACCTCGACCCGCCCGAGCAAGCCTACGTCGTCGAGCACGGGATAGACGACGACCTCGGCCGCGCGCTCGGCGGCGCGGACGCCGTCTACGTCGCCCTCGACGTCGACGTCCTCGAGCCGGGCGTGCTGCCCGTGTTCATGCCGGCTCCCGGCGGTCTCGAGCTCGACGACCTCGAGCGGCTGCTGCTCGAGGTCGCGAGCAGGGCACATGTGGCGGGCATAGGACTTACCGGGCTCGCGCCGGGCGCGGACCCCGAGATCCTCGCACGGCTCGCCGGCGCGGCAGGGCTCTGACGGACCGGCACTAAGATGCCCTGGGTGTCCGCCACCGGGAACATCGACGTCTCGATCGAGCACAAGAAGTCGGACCCGTCCGCGCGCGACGGCAGCGGCGGCCACCCGAACACGTGCCCCGGCTGCGGATCGCACTATCGCGACGACGAGCTCGCAGATCAGCTCCGCGTCTGTCCGCAGTGCGGTCATCACTTTCCGGTCCGCGCGCGTGAGCGTGTCGCGCAGCTCGCGGATCCCGGCACGTTCGATGAGGAGGACGGCGACCTGCGCTCGGCCGACCCGCTCGAGTTCTTCGACCTCCGGCCATACGTCGAGCGGCTCGCGGAGGCCGAGCTCGGGACGGGCCTCGGCGACGCGATCCTGACGGGCCGGGTCGCAGTCGAGGGTCAGCCGTGCCGGATCGCCGCGATGGACTTCTCGTTCATGGGCGGCTCGATGGGGAGCGTCGTCGGCGAGCGGTTCGCACGCGCCTGCGAGCGGGCGGCGGAGGACGGCGGAGCGCTGATCTCCGTCTCGGCGTCCGGGGGCGCCCGGATGCAGGAGGGCATTCTCGCGCTGATGCAGCTGCCGAAGACCGTGGTTGCCGTCGGGGATCTTCAGGACGTGGGCGGGGTGCTCATCTCGGTGCTCGCGCACCCGACGACCGGGGGCGTGACGGCGAGCTTCGCGAGCCTCGGCGACGTGATCCTCGCCGAGCCCGGGGCGCTGACGTCGTTCGCCGGCCCGCGCGTCGTTGCGCAGACGACCCGCGAGAAGCTGCCGGACGACTTCGGCCTGGCCGAGTCGAACCTCCGTTTTGGCCACGTCGACGCGGTGGTCCCGCGCGGAGACCTGCGCGCGACGCTCTCGCAGCTCCTGCGCCTCTTCGGGGCAGAGAGATGAGCCAGGAAGCCGAGCTCGGCCTGCGCGACCGGCTGGCGCAGCTCTCGGGCGTCAAGCTTCTGCGCGGCACGAAGCTCTCGGCCGAGCTCGAGCGGCTCCAGCGGCAGCTGGAGCGGCTCCAGGCCGACACGACGGACGAGGAGATCTGGCGCTCCGTCGAGCTCGCGCGGCACGAGAAGCGCCCATACACGCTCGACTACGTCGAGCGGTTCCTCGACGACTGGTTCGAGCTCCACGGCGACCGCGGCCGGATGGACGACCACGCGATCGTCGCCGGGATCGGCTCGCTCGACGGGCGGACCGTCGCGCTCGTCGGCCACCAGAAGGGCCGCGACCTGAAGGAGCGCGCGGTCCGCAACTTCGGCATGGCCTACCCCGAGGGATACCGCAAGGCGATGCGGACGATGGAGCTCGCCGACCGTCACGGCTTCCCACTGATCACGCTGGTAGACACGCCGGGCGCCTATCCGGGCGTCGCCGCCGAGCAGCACGGCCAGGGAGGCGCGATCGCCCGGTCGCAGGCGGCGATGCTGCGCCTCGGCGTGCCGACCGTGTCGGTCGTGATCGGGGAGGGCGGCTCGGGCGGCGCGATCGCGATCGCGGTCGCCGACCGGGTGCTGATGCAGGAGAACGCGATCTACTCGGTCATCTCGCCCGAGGGCTGCGCCTCGATCCTGTGGCGCGACGCCGCGCAGGCGAAGAAGGCCGCGTCGGCCTTCAAGCCGGACGCCGCGCACTGCCTCGAGCTTCGCGTGATCGACGGGATCGTCCCCGAGCCCGAAGGCGGCGCCCAGGTGGATCACGACGCCGCCGCGGTGCTTCTCCGCGAGGCGCTCGTCGCACACCTCGACGAGCTTGCGGACGTGCCGGCGGACGAGCTGCGCCGCGCGCGGCGGGCGAAGTTCCGTTCGATGGGCGTCCTCGCGTCGGTGTGACGGCCCGCTCGGCTCTCCACACTTTCCACAGGCTTATCCCCGACCGCGAAACAGCAACTTGCAGGGCTTCTCTCCAACCTGTAGAGACGATGTTAAGGAGCGGTGCCGATTTCGGGTGAGTGGGCCGTGAAATGATCGTGGCCGATGGCGAAGCTGCGTGACTACCGGCGCAAGCGCGATCCCGCGCGGACGCCCGAGCCCTTCGGCGGCAGGGGATCGGGAGACGCGCCGCTGTTCGTGATCCAGCGCCACGACGCGCGGAGGCTCCACTACGACCTCAGGCTCGAGCGGGACGGTGCGCTCGCGAGCTGGGCCGTCCCGAAAGGGCTGCCGCTCGCGGCGGGCGAACGGCATCTCGCCGTGCACGTCGAGGACCACCCGCTCGACTACGGCTCGTTCGAGGGCGTCATCCCCGCCGGCGAGTACGGCGCGGGGACGGTCGAGATCTGGGACCGGGGGACGTACGAGCTGCTCGAGGAGAAGCGAGACGGCGGGCTGACCGTCCATCTCCGCGGCGAGCGGGTCGACGGCGTCTGGACGCTGGTTCCCGCCCGGCTCGACGGTGACGAGCGCAACTGGCTGCTGCTGCGCAAGGACGCCGTCTCGGAGGAGGCGGCGCCGGAGCTCCGCCCGCAGCTCGCGACGGTGACGGATGACCTGCCGATGGGGCCCGGCTGGCTCTACGAGCCCAAGTGGGACGGGTACCGCGCGATGGTCACGCTCCGGGGCGGAGCGGCGACGCTGACGAGCCGCAACGGCAACGACCTCACCGAGCGCTTCCGCGAGGTCGCCCGTGCCGTCGTCCACGCCGTGCGCACGCCCTCGGCCGTGCTGGACGGGGAGGTCTGCGCGCTCGACGCGGCGGGGACGGCCCGTTTCGAGTCGCTCCAGTCGGGCTCGGGCCGCCTCGTCCTGATGGTGTTCGACCTGCTCGTCCTCGACGGTGACCCGGTCCACCGGCGCCCTCTGACCGAGCGACGGCGCCTGCTCGAGGAAGTGCTCGACCCGTCGTCGGACAGCGTCCGGCTGTCGCCTGCCTTCGAGGACGGCCCGGCGCTGCTCGAGGCCGCGTCGGCGCAGGGGCTCGAGGGCGTGGTCGCGAAGCGCGCCGATGCGCCCTACCGGCCCGGCAGGCGGACACCCGAGTGGCAGAAGCTCAAGCTCCGGCGGGAGGACGACTTCCCGATCGTCGGCTTCACCCGGGGGACCGGGCGCAGGGCCAAGCTCGGCGCGCTCGTTCTCGGCCGGCGCGAGGCGGACGGGCTCCACTGGGCGGGCAACGTCGGCTCGGGCATCGGCGACGGGGACGTCGAGTCGCTGCTGGCCCTCCTGCGGCCTCTGTCGCGCCCGGCGTCGCCGCTCGTCGCCACGCCGCGCATGCCCCGTGTGCGCGCGGCGGACGTGACGTGGGTCGAGCCGAGCCTCTCGGCCGAGGTCGCGTTCGCCGAGCAGACGCGGGAAGGCCGGCTTCGCGCCCCGGTGTTCCTCGGGATCCGCGACGATGTGCCGGTGGACCGACCACCCATGACCGCGGAGATCCGCAGGGGACGGAGGACACTGCGCCTCACGAACCTCGACAAGCCCTTCTGGCCGGACGAGGGCATCACCAAGGGGGAGCTGCTCGCCTACTACCGGGACGTCGCGGAGGTGCTCGTCCCGCATCTACGGAAGCGGCCCTTCACGATGAAGCGCTATCCCGACGGCTGGCAGGGGAAGAGCTTCTTCCAGAAGCAGGCGCCGTCGCACATCCCCGACTGGATCCAGACCGCGGCGTTCCCCGCCTCGACGCGCGACGGGGAGAAGCGCGTGATCGACTATGCCCTGGTCGACGACGACCTCGCGCTCCTCTGGATGGTGAACATGGGCTGCATCGACATGCACACCTGGGCGTCCCGCGTCGACCGGCCGGAGAGGCCCGACTGGGTCATGTTCGACCTCGACCCGTCGGAGGGAGCGACGTTCGAGGACGTGGTCGAGGTGGCGTTGCTCGTTCGGGAGACACTCGACGTGCTCGGGCTCGAGTCGGTGCCGAAGACGAGCGGCTCCCGCGGGATCCACGTCCTCGTCCCGATCGCCCGTCGCCACGGGTTCGACGAGGTGCGCGAGTTCGCGGGAATCGTCGCGGGTGCGCTGGCGCGTGCGCATCCGGGCCTCGTGACGACGGAGTGGACGAAGGCCAAGCGCCAGGGCGTGCTCGTCGATGCGAACCAGAACGGTCCCGGCAAGACCACGGCGTCGGTCTATTCCGTACGCCCGAGGGCGGGAGCGCCCGTCTCGACCCCCATCCGTTGGGACGAGGTGAAGCCCGGGCTCGACATCCACTCGTTCACGATGGACGCCGTGCTCGAGCGCGTTGCCCGCGACGGCGATCTCTTCGCGCGCGTTCTCGAGGGCGGGCAGTCGCTCGGCGCCGCGCTGCGCGCTGTCCGCTGAAGGCCTATCCCGCCGCGGCGCCGAAGAGCGGGAGGCACGGCTCGACGCCGACGATCTCCACGGCGATCGGGCAAGCCCACCCCGAGCGGTCGAGCACGAGGTCGTGGTGCGGGACGGGCTCCCCGCGCGGTGACTCGAGGTGCGTCCCCACCTCGCGGTAGCCGAGCCGTGCGGAGACGGACGCCGACTGGGCGGCCCCGCTCTCGAGCCACCCCGACCGCGCGACGCGCGCGTCGAGACGCGTGAACGCGAGCTCGAGCACCGCGGCGCGCATCTCCGTGCCGAGCCCGCGCCCCTGACTCGTCGTGCCGAGCCACGACCCGGTCTCGACGGTGCGGTCGGTGGCGAACTGCGTCGCGCGGAGACCCTGCGAGCCGACCGGTGCGCCGTCGTGGAAGGCGAGGAGGTTCAGCGCCCAGCCCTCGGGGATCCACTCGGCCAGCCGCCGCTCGTGGAACGCAACGAAGTCCTCGACGAACCCAGGCTCGTTGCTCGCGTCGGTCCACGGGACCGCGAAGGGCATCTCGTCCGGCGGATGGATCCCGGCCGCCGCGACGCGAGCGAGCGCCTCGAGCTCGGCCCGGTCGCCGAGCCGCAGCTCGAGCCGCGGCGTTCGGAGCCCAAGGCCGTACAGGGCAGCGACGTCCGTCACGAGTCGAGCCGGTGCGGGTGGCCCAGGGCCGAGAGCTCCACGATGTCGCGCCGGAAGAACAGGGACACCGTCCAGTCCGTGACGACCCGCACCTTGCGGCGGAACGTCGGCAGCGCGTAGAGGTGGTACGTCCGCGCGACGAACCACCCCGGAAAGCCGCGCAGACGCACGCCCGGCAGCTCCGCGATGCCCTTGTAGCGGCCCAGTGTCGCGACCTGGCCGAGCATCCGGTACCCGTAGGCGCGCGGCGTCCCGTGGAGGTTCTTCGCGAGCCGGCGTGCCTGACGCAGTGCGTGCTGGCACGTCGGTGGGTCGAACCGGCCGGGCGTGCGCTCGTTCGGCACGGCCGCACAATCGCCGAGCGCCCAGACGTCGTCGGCCCCGGTCACGCGGAGCGTCGGGTCGACGGTGACGCGGCCACGGTCGTCGAGCGGGAGGTCGAGCGTCGCGAGGAGTGGGGCCGGGCGGATGCCGGCGGCCCACACGAGCGTGCGCGCCGGGATCCGCGTGCCGTCGGCGAGCACCGCCTCGCGGTCGTCGAACGACGTGAGCGTGGTCCCGACGTGGATCTCGATCCCCCGCTTCTCCTCGAGGTAGCGATGGGTGTACTCGCCCAGCTTGCGCGGGATCTCCGAGAGGATCGCCGGCGAGGCGTCGACGAGCACCCAGCGCTGACGGACGTTCCGCAGCATCGGGTACGAGCGGCGCACGGCCGCGTGGGCGAGATCGTTGAGCTCCGCGAGAGCCTCCACCCCCGCGTAGCCCGCTCCGACGAAGACGAAGCCGAGATCGCGCTCTGCCTCCGAGTCGTCGAGCCGTGCGGCCGCCGACTCGAGCGACCGAAGCAGGTGGTTGCGAAGGGCGATTGCGTCCGCGACGTCCTTGAATCCCCTGCCGTGCTCGGCGAGACCCGGCACGGGGAACGTCCGCGGGACCGCGCCGAGCGCGACCACCAAGCGCTCGTAGGCGATCTCGAACGTGCCTCCGAGCGTCTCGGCGACGACGGTGCGCCGGCCGGGGTCGCGGCTCGTGACATGTCCGAGGAGCAGCTCGGCGTGTGGACACATCTGACGTAGCGGCACGACGACGTGGCGGGGCTCGAGCGTCCCGGCCGCGGCCTCCGGAAGGAGCGGCGTGTAGAGCATGAAGTTGTCGGGGTTGACGATGGTCGCACCGCGCTTCCCGAGCAGCCGTGCGACGTACGCCCCGGCGAAGCCGCCGCCCACGACGAGCGTTCCTCCTGCTGCCTCGCGCCGGTCCGGCATCGCCGCCTACGATCGCACGGTGGCAGCGCCCCAGGTCGCAGTCATTGGCAGCGGGTCGGACCGGATCGCGGAGGCGGAGGAGGTCGGGCGCCTTCTGGCCGAGCGTGGCTGCACGGTCGTCACGGGTGGGCTCGACGAGATCATGGCCGCGGCTCATCGGGGCGCGAAGGCGGCACGAGGGACGACGATCGCGATCCTCCCGGGCGAGACCCACGCGGCCGCCAACCCCTGGGCCGATCACGTCGTCGTCACCGGCATCGGCCACGCGCGGAATCTCGCGGTTGCTGCATCGGGTCACGCGGTGATCGCCGTCGGCGGAAGCTACGGGACGCTCGCCGAGATCGCGTTCGCGCTCCGGCTCGGCCGGCCCGTCGTCCAGCTCGGCGACGGGCCTGTCGTGGACGGTGTTGTCCGCGTCGCCGACCGCGCGAGAGGCTGTCGAATGCGCCCTCGAGTCGCTCGCTACGCCGTGACGTGCGGCCCGGCGACCTCGCGGAGGCGTCGCTCGAGGAAGCGCCGCTCGGGAGCGTTGTCGGTGAGCGCGAGCGCGTTCCGGTAGCTCTCTGCCGCGTCGTCGTTCCGCTCGAGTCGCCTGAGCAGGTCGGCGCGCGCCGCGTGCAGGTAGGCGTACCCGTCCAGCTCGTCGAGCCCGTCGATCAGCTCGAGGCCCGTCGCCACGTCCCCCGCGATCGCGATCGCGACGGCGCGGTTCAGCCTGACCACGGGTGATGGATCGATCTGGAGCAGCGCGTCGTACACGGCGGCGACGGTTCCGGGATCCGCGCCCTCGGCGTGCCCGGCGGCGATCGCCGCCTGGAGCTGGTACGGGCCTGGTCGCCCGTGTGCCTCCGCGCGGCGCAGGACGCGGAGCCCCTCGTCGATCGCCCGCGTATCCCAGAGCGCGCGGTCCTGGTCGGCGAGCAGGACGAGCTCGCCGTCCGGCCCGACGCGTGCCTCGCGGCGCGAGTCCTGGAGCAGGAGGAGCGCCAGCAGCCCGAACGCCTCGGGCTCGTCCGGCATCAGGACGCAGAGGAGCTTGGCGAGCCGGATGGCCTCCGCGCAGAGGTCGGCGCGCACCAGTGCGTCCCCTGCGGTGGCGGCGTAGCCCTCGTTGAACACGAGGTAGAGGACCCGCAGGACGTCGGGGACGCGGTCGGGAAGCATCTCGTCGGGCGGGACGCGGAACGGGATCCCCGTGTCGCGGACACGGCGCTTCGCGCGGACGAGGCGCTGGGCCATCGTCGTCTCGGTGACGAGGAACGCGCGGGCGATCTCGGGCGTCTCGAGCCCGCCCACCTCGCGCAATGTGAGCGCGACGCGTGCCTCGACGGCGAGTGCCGGGTGGCAGCACGTGAAGAGGAGCGCCAGGCGCTCGTCGGGGATCGTGCTCACGTCCGCGTCCTCCTCGGCGGGGACGGCCTCGAGCCGCGCCAGAAGCTCCGCCTTGCGGGCGAAGGTCCGCTCGCGCCGGATCCTGTCGATCGCCCCGTTGCGCGCGGTCGCGACGATCCATGCGCCGGGCGACCGCGGCGTACCGTCCCGGGGCCAGCGCTCGAGTGCCTTCGCGAAGGCGTCCTGCACCGCGTCCTCGGCGAGGGCGAGGTCGCCGAGGACGCTGGTGAGGATCGCAACGGCGCGAGGCCACTCGTCCCTGAACGTGGCCTCGAACGACGGCTTCACCGCTCCACGATAGGCCGGATCTCGAGCGACCCGGTCTCCGCTGCCGGGACGAGCGCGGCGATGCGGATCGCTTCGTCGAGATCCGGCAGCGTGGTGACGAAGAGCCCGCCGATCTGCTCCTTCGTCTCGGCGAACGGCCCGTCGGTGACGACACGCTCGCCGTCGACCACGCGGACGACCTTCGCTTCCTCGGCGGCGGCGAGCTCGCGGCCCTCGACCCCCGGGTCGGCCCTTCCCATCTCGTCGAAGAGCGCGAGCCAGCGCGGCATCGACTCGGCGCGCAGG
Source organism: uncultured Actinomycetes bacterium (assembly GCA_963845965.1). GTDB lineage: Bacteria > Actinomycetota > Thermoleophilia > Gaiellales > Gaiellaceae > Gaiella. The sequence goes on from CAWJUF010000029.1 coordinate 11,530, forward strand.
CGGGCCGCCTCCTCCTCGTCGAGCTGTGCCCAAGCCGACTGGTCTCCGTAGACGAGCAGCGCGTACTTCATGTCATGCCTCCGGGTCGACGTGGACGGGACGCACCTCGACGGCGCCGTGGTCGACTGCGGGGATCCGCGCCGCCCAGTCGAGCGCGTCGTCGAACGACGCGCAGTCGAGGATGAAGAACCCGCCGAGCGCCTCCTTCACCTCGGCGTACGGGCCGTCGCTGACCAGCCGCTCGTGGCCTCGGACGCGGACGGTCGTCGCGCTCGCCGTCGCCGCGAGCTCGTCGCCCCCGACGAGAACGCCCGCGGCGCGTGCCGCCTCGGCGAACTCGCCGTACTGCTCGTACGCGGCCTCGCGCTCGGTCTCCGTCATCCCCTCCCAGACGCCCTGGTCGGCGTAGATCAGTGCCAGGTACTGCATGCTGCACCTCCGTTCGGTGGCGCGGTGTCGATCTCGGATGGACGACGATCGGGACGCGTCGCGATCGACAGCGTGACCCTAGGCGACGTGGCCCGTCTCGGACGACGCGCGGGCGCTCGACGAGCCGGGAGTGCCTCGACGCGCCGGGAGTGCCGCGCGGCGCGTGTGGCTCGCCGCGGCCCGCGATCGATCCGCGCCCAGCGCCGCCGGTCGAGCGGCACCCGGTCCAGCGCCCCCCAAGGGGGGATCGCGCCCCCCTACCGGAACGATCGCAGCGAACCGGAGCCGTGTCTGTGCCGACTTCGTGCCGGGTTCGTGCCGAACGAGGCGGCGTCACTGCTCGTCGACCATGCGCTCCAGCAGCCTCAGCGCCGCGCCTTTGTCGAGGAGCTCGTTGAGGTTGCCGCACTTCGGGCTCTGGACACACGATGGGCACCCCGTTCGGCAGGGACACCGCGCCAGGAGCCGGGCGGTGTGGGCGACCCACTCGGCGAAGCAGTCGAAGCCCCGCTCGGCGATCCCGACTCCGCCGGCGTGGCCTTCGTAGACGAACACCGTCGGCAGGCCAGTCTGCTCGTGGAGGTTCGTGGAGAGCCCGCCGATGTCCCAGCGGTCGCACATCGCGAAGAGCGGAAGCAGGGAGATGAGCGTGTGCTCGGCGGCGTGGAGCGCCGAGACGAGCGTCGGCATCGTGTCGATCCCCGTCAGCAGCCCGGGCCCCGGAGAGAACCAGACTCCCTCGGTTTCGTACGACGTCGCGGGCAGATCGAGCGGCGTCGTGTCGATCACGCTGCCGTCGGCGATCGCCTTCCGCTGGAAGGCGACGACCTGCTCGGAGACGTCGAGCCGTCCGTGATGGAGCTCGACCCCCGCGACGCGCCTGCTTCGCAGGGCCTCGACGATCGAGGTTTCGGTCTCCTTCCGCGGCTGCGTGTACCAGTCGACGGTGACGGGCCGGACGAGCGCCGTCCGTGTCTCGAGGTCGAGCGCCGTGACGCCGTACGAGTCGCCGAGGTGCAAATACACGGCACCGGCGTGAACCGTCGAGAACGCGCGCTCGGGCTCCGCCGTGCCGAGCACCGTCCCGGTCACCTCGTCCACGATGACGAACGCGCCGCTGTCACCCGACCGCAGCGACACCCGCGCCGCGGGGGTGTCGCGACCCCTCCAGACGTAGCCCGCGGGCGTTGCCTCGAGCTCCGGAAGGACGGCCGCGCGCTGGAGCGCCTCGGGCCCGAGCACGTCGGCGTCAGCTGCCGTCAGCGGCCCCTCGTAGGCGGCCGAGAGCACGTGGCCGTCGAGGATCCGCGGAGTCCACGGGTCGATCAGTGCGGCCTCGACTCTCCGCCCGAGCAGCGCCTCGGGCTCGGCGACGAAGAACTGGTCGAGCCCGTCCTCGCTCGCGATCAGCACTGCGAGGCCGCGTGAGCGTCGCCCCGCCCTGCCCCACTGCTGCCGCAGGGACGCGACGGTCCCCGGGAACCCGACCGAGATCGCGCAGTCGAGCGAGCCGATGTCGATCCCGAGCTCGAGCGCGTCCGTTGCGGTCACGCCGAGCAGCTCGCCGTCGACGAGCCGCCGCTCGATGTCGCGGCGCTGCTCGGGCGTGTAGCCCGCGCGGTACGGCGCGAGCCGACGCGCCGTCGCCGTGTCGAGGCGGTCGCTCGCGAAGCGGTGAACGAGCTCGGCCGCCTTGCGGCTCTTCGTGAAGCAGATCGTGCGCAGGCCACGGTCGACCAGCCCTGCGAGGAGCCGCGACGCATCGCCAAGCGGGCTTGCACGGATCCCGAGCTCGGGGTCGATCAGCTCCGGGTTCCAGAGGACGATCTCGCGCTCCGCGCGCGGCGCGGTGTCGCGGTCGACGACACGCACCTCCAGGCCCGTGAGACGCGACGCGAGCTCGCCGGCATTCGCGATCGTCGCGGAGGCGGACACGAAGAGGGGCTCCGCCCCGTACGCCAGCGCGAGGCGCCGGAGCCGGCGCAGGACGTTCGCGACGTGCGAGCCGAACACCCCGCGGTAGACGTGTGCTTCGTCGACCACGACGACGCGGAGGTTGTGCAGGACGTCGCCCCAGCGGTCATGGTGCGGCAGCACGCCGATGTGGAGCATGTCGGGGTTCGTCAGGATCGCGTTCGCGCGCCGGCGGACGTGCGCGCGCTGCTCGATCGGCGTGTCGCCGTCGTAGATCGCGGGCCGCAGCCCGGGGAGACCGAGCGCAGCGAGCCACCGCGCCTGGTCCTGCGCGAGGGCCTTCGTCGGGTAGAGGAAGAGCGCGCGCGCCGCACGGTCGCGGGCGATCGCGTCGAGCACGGGAAGCGAGAAGGCGAGTGACTTCCCCGATGCCGTTCCCGTCGTCACCACCACGCTCTCTCCGCGCGAGGCCGCCTCCCAGGTCGCCGCCTGGTGCGCGTACAGCTCCGTCACGCCGCGCCGGGCGAGCGCCTCGACGACAGACGCGTGCAGATCGGGCGGCAGCGGCTGCGTTCGTGGCGCGCGCGCGGGCTCGGCGCCGCGGAACGCCACTTCGACGGTGCCGTCGAGCAGCGCGTCCCAGGTCTCGGTCGCGGTCAGCCCGGCGGCCCCGCTGCGGCCAGGGCGCGGGCGACCGCATCGGCGTAGCGGCTCCGCGGCTGCGCGCCGTGGACGACCTCCACCGGCTCGCCGGCCGCGAAGACGATCACGGTCGGCAGGGAGAGGACGCCGTAGCGCGCGGGCACGCCGAGGTTGACGTCTATGTCGAGCCGCGCGAGCCGCAGGCGTCCGTCGTGCTCTCGGCCGAGGTCGACGAGAAACGGCTCGATCGCCTTGCAGGGGCGGCACCACGGGGCGGTGAACTCGACGAGCACCGGCAGGTCGGAGGCCAGAACCTCCGCCGCGAACGTCGCATCCGTGAGGTCGACCACTACAGCCTCCCCCGGAGCGCCTTCCAGCGCAGCACGGGTACCTGGCGCATCGCCTCGAGAACGATCGCGCCGCTCATCTTCGACTCGCCGACGCGTCGATCGACGAACACGATCGGGATCTCGACGACGCAGAACCCGGCCTGGAGCGCCCGGTAGGTGCCCTCGATCTGGAAGCCGTAGCCGCGGGCGGCGATCGCGTCGAGGTCGATCGTCTCGAGCACGCGGCGGCGAAAGCACTTGAAGCCACCGGTCAGGTCCTGCACGCCGACACCGAGCACCACGCGAGCGTAGAGGGATCCCCCGCGCGAGATGAGGCGGCGCACGGGGCCCCAGTTCTCCGTGCCACCGCCTGCCACCCAGCGCGAGCCGAGCGCGAGGTCGGCGCCGTCCTCTTCGCACGTTGCGATCAGGCGCGGGACGTCGGACGGGTCGTGCGAGAAGTCGCAGTCCATCTCGAGCACGAGCTGGGCGTCGGTCGCAAGCGCCCGCTCGAAGCCCGCGAGGTACGCACGGCCGATCCCGTCCTTGCGCGCGCGGTGGAGCACGTCGAGCCACGGAAGCTCGGCCGCCAGCCGGTCGGCGATCTCGCCCGTCCCGTCCGGCGACCCGTCGTCGATCACCAAAACCCCGTCACGCGTCGTGTCGAGCACCTCGCCGAGCGCACGC
>CAWJUF010000030.1:0-28250 GCA_963845965.1 uncultured Actinomycetes bacterium
ACAGAGGCGAGTCTCACGAGGCGGGAGGATACGCGCTGCTCAGTCCGTTCGAAGCTCCGAGACCGCGAAGATCCGGCGGCTCGCGTCGCCCCACGCGGCCGCCCTCGAGCTCCATCAGCCGACGGGGCCACGCGCCACAGCGCTCACCGTGGAGCGGGCGCGTCCACGACGCGCGCCACGGGGAGGGACGCTGCCCCGGAGCAGGTGAGGACAATGGTGCCGTTCTCGTCGAGGGCCGGGGCAACGAAGACGGCGCGGCGCGCCGGGACAGGTGCGAGACCGCCGACCGAGACGCGGGCATTCGAGGCAGGATCGGCGAAGAGGAGCCACGTCCCGGACTCCCCGGCGCGGACGCGCGTACCTAGCCCACACGTCACGGTGTCGGGCGCGCCGGGAACCGAGGGTGCCCGGCGGAGCCTCGTGGCAAGCCGCGGACCCGGGTCGGTGGCGACCACGCCCGCGGGCGGTAGGCGGGAAGCGGGATCTGCGAGCCCGTAGAGGTGCGGCGCGAGCGCACCGACCCAGCGCCAGCGTGTCATGAACCCGAGGTCGTCGTTGAGAGGGTCGACCATGAGCAGGTACCGGTACCCGTCGCGGTGGATCGCGTCCAGGGCGGCGTCCTGCGTGTGCGTGGTCACCATGTGCCCGCGCCGGTGCGCGTAGTAGAGGACGGCCGGCGACCAGTCGAGGCCGACTGTCGCGACGAGGTCGTCGCTCGACGTGTGCGACGCGATCTCGCTCGCGAGCGGCATGACCTGTGGGTCGTCGTAGCCGCCGTGAATCCGCACCCAGTAGCCGCGGCCGTGCTCCAGCGTCCCCCACGCGAGAAGCAGGACGGCGCACGCGAGCGCAACCACGAGCCAGCGCGGTCGAACGACGCCCCACACCCACCCGGCTCCAAGCCCGACCACCGCGGCCACAGCGGGGCTCACGGCTGCGAGGTAGTAGTCGTGAACGACGTAGAGGTTCATAAACGTCAGAGGTGGCAGGACAACAGCCGAGGCGATCGCGAGCCAGAAGAGCCGCTGCGTCGAGCGCCAGGCAGCGATCGCCGCGGGAACGAGCAGGAGCGCGTACAGGCCCAACAGGTTCGGCACGGCCCGCTGGAGGATCACCCGCCACGCCTCCGAATCGAATCGCTGTCGCGTCCATCCGAAGTTCCAGCGTCGGAGGTTCCACCCGGTCAGCCACTCGGTAACCGGGCTCGCAGCCTTCATCGCGTCGGCGTGTCGCGTCCACAGCGCTCCGGCGAGCAGGGGCACGATGACGACCACGACGATCCACGGGTCGATCCTCCTCCTCGGCGCCGTGCCGCTCCGCGCCCGGGGCCGGTACGCAAGCGCGGGCAGGATCCAGAAGACCGCCGTCGTCGGCTTCACGAGCATCCCGACGAGACCCGCCGCGAGCGCTGCCCCAAGGAAGAGGTGCTGTCGCCGGTCGCGCCAGAGGACCACGGCGTACGCGAACCCGACCGCTCCGGCCGTCGCGAGGTACTCGATCATCGAGGTGCGGCTCCAGACGAGCGCAAACGGCGTGAATGTGAACGCGACCACCGCGCCGACCCCGCTCGCCCGCCCTGCCACGTGGCGCACGAGCCCCCAGAGCAGCAGAGCGGTCAGGACGAAGCAGACGAGGCAGGTGAGTCGAAGCGCGGTGTCCTCGGCGACGCCCAGGTCCATCGGGAGCGTCGCGAGCGCCTGGTAGAGCGGGAACTCGAAAGGCGCCTCGAACGGCGCTCCGAAGACGGGGAGCTTCGGGTGAAGAAGGTCGATGCCCTCCTCGTGGAACTCACGAGCCGTCCAAGCCGTCTGCGTTTGGCGGAACGCGTGCCCCTCGAGCAACGGCGCACCCAGGGTCGGCGCGACGTACACGACCAGGGCTGCGAGCACGGCGACGACCGCCCCGATCTCACCGACGCGCTCGGCGGCAGGAGACAAGAGCACCCGCGACCAGACCGGTTTCGTCAGACTGGCTCCTCGTGGGGCCATCATTCCGGCAGGGCCGTCGGGTAGGAAGCCCGCCCGATGTCGGGCAGAGTCGCGAGACCCTCGGCGATCAGGCGCTCCGCCTGGGCGAAGTCGTTCTCGTCGTCGATGTTGAGCCCCTCGAAGCCCTCGGTGAGAAACGGCGCGAGCATCCTGCCCTCGCGCGTGCCAGTCGCCTCGACGACGCGCGTCCAGGCGATCTCGAGGGCGCTGTTCTGCACATAGACGGGCGGCAGGGCCTGGTACTGGCCTGCGTGCCAGGCGACGTCCAAGTGCGACTGGTCGAGCAGCGGCCGCATCAGGCGGCCGACCTCGTCGAGCACCCACATCTTCCCGGGGTGCTGCTTGACGAGCTCGACTGCACGAATCGAGTCGGCCTCGGGCGTCGCGAGCAGCTGTTCCAGACCGCGGCGGATCACGTTCGGCCCACGGAAGGGGTTCGTCGCGCGCACGATCGCGAAGAGGTCGTAGCGCTCCTCGAGCTGCGGCAGCGTCCACGCGATCCACTCGATATCCGGCGAGGTCGCGGTCGCGTAGGCGTCGGGGCGGAGAAACGGGGCGTCGGCGCCGTACCAGCGGGCCACCTGGGCGATCCGCTCGCTGTCGGTCGAGACGACGATGCGGTCGAAGACCTCCGACTGCCGCGCGGTCTCGATCGCGTAGGCGACCAGCGGATGCCCGGCGAGCCGCCGGACGTTCTTGCCCGGAACGCGCTCCGATCCCGCCCGCGCGCCGATCAGCGCTACCGCGCTCGGCATGCAGCCTCCTCCAGGAGACGCGCCAGCGCGGCCGTCGGGATCCCCAGCCTGACGCCGGCGCGTACGACCGAGCCGGTGGTCGCATCGAGCTCGCTCGGACGTCCGGCGGCGGTGTCTCGCGCCGTCGACGTAGTGAGGTCGTCTGGCATCGCCTCGATGATCGCCCATTGGGCGCCTGCGTCGAGCTCGACACCGTCCGCCGCCGCCACCGCACACGCCTCGGCGAGCGCCGTCTCGAGGCGAGGACGCCATGCTGCGTCGCCGCGGAGCGAGCCGACGGTGCAGCCGCTCGCCACGGTTGCGGCCGCGAGCACCGCGAGCCGCGCGGCCTTCTCCCAGAGCACCTCGACCTCGCTCTCTCCGACGTCGACCTCGATGCCCGGGACCGCGAGCCGCGCGAGCCGCGCGGCGAGCTCCGCGGGCGCCATGTCACGCGAGGCAGCGCGGATCGCTGCTTCCGTCTGCGTCGTCTGCACGACGACCCCCGGCTCCGGCGACGAGACGGACACCTGGCCGATCGACCCGGCCGCGACGACGGGCGGCCCTTGTAACAGTCTGTTGCTTGCGCCCGTCCGTCGCGCCCTGATCGCCGCGACGTGCTCGAGCCCGTTCTGGAGCGGGAGGATCACCGCTCCTCCGAGCGCCTCGGGCGCGACCCGGTCGAGAGCCGCACCGAGGTCGTACGCCTTCACCGCGATCACGAGGAGCGACACGGGAGTCTCGAGCCGCGTCGCGGCCTCCGGGCGCGCCAGGATGGTCTCGTCGCCATGCACGAGCCGCAGGCCCCGCTCGCGGATCGCGTCGACGGTGCGCTCGGTGCCGACGCAGAGCGCCCCCGTCCGCGCCGCGAGCATTCCCCCGATGCCGCCGAGCCCCAGCACGGCGATCGGCCGGGTCACGCGAGCTCGGGGTCGACGACCAGGTTGACGTACTGCGTCTCGGAGTAGACGTCGAGCGACTCGAGACCCGCCTCCTTCCACCCCGTCCCGGACTGCTTGATGCCGCCGAAGCCCATGTGCGGCTCGCTGCCGTGCGTTCCGGCGTTGACGACGACGACACCCGCCGCGACGCGCTCCGCGAACTGCATCGCGCGGTGGACGCTGGCCGTGTGGATCGCCGCGGTGAGGCCGTACGGCGAGTCGTTGGCGAGCGCGACCGCCTCCTCGAACCCACGGACGCGGTAGAGCGCCGCCACGGGGCCGAAGAGCTCGTCGCGCGAGAGCGGCGCGTCGGGCGCGACGCCCTCGACGACCGTCGGCGCGACATGCCAGCCGCGGTCGCCGACGCGCGCCCCGCCCGCGAGCACGGCGGCGCCGCCCGCCCGCGCGGCCGCCACCGCGCCCAGGATTCTCTCCATGGCGGCCTCGGAGATCACCGGGCCGACGTCGCCGACGTCCGCCGCCGCCGCGCGCAGGAGCCGCTCGCGAAAGGCTTCGTAGACCGCGTCGAACACGAGGATGCGGCTCGCCGCGGCGCAGCGCTGGCCGGCGTTCGAGAAGGCCGACGCGAGCGTCCACTCGACCGCGCGGTCGAGGTCGGCGTCGTCGCAGACGACGAGCGCGTTCTTCCCGCCCAGCTCCATCACCGTCTTCGCCAGGCGTCGGCCGGCCGCTTCGGCGATCGCGCGACCGGTCGAGGCCGAGCCGGTGAAGCTGACGAGGTCGACGCGCGTGTCCTCGACGAGCGGCATCCCGGCCTCGGCGCCGAGCCCCTGGACGACGTTCAGCACACCGGGCGGCAGGCCCGCCTCGAGGCAGAGCCGGCCGAGCCACCACGCCGACGCGGGCGCGTGCTCGGACGGCTTCAGCACCGAGCCGTTGCCGCAGAGGATCGAGGGGAACGCCTTCCAGGCGACGTTGGGCAGGGGGGTGTTGAAGGAGATGAGAAGCGCGGCGACGCCAACCGGGCGCCGCAGCGTCAGCACGGTGCGGTGCGGCATCGACGCGGTCGTCGTGCGGCCGTACGAGCGCCGGCCCTCCCCGGCGACGAAGAAGCCCATCTCGACGGAGGCATCGGTCTCGCCGAGCGCGAGCGCGAGCGACTTGCCCGTCTCGGCGGCGACGAGCTCGCTCGCCTCCTCGCGGCGCTCGCGGAGGAGCTCGGCGATCGCGCGCACGACGTTCCCCCGCTCGACCGCCGTGCGCTCTCCCCACTCGACCTGCGCGGCGCGGGCCGCGGCTACCGCGGCTGCGGCGTCCTCTGCGCCCGAGCGCGCGACGCGACAGAGGTGTTCCCCGTCGGCCGGCCGCGCCTTGACGAGCCACCCGCCGTCCGCCGCCGGCCGTTCCTCGCCGGCCACGAGGTTCGGCACACGGGCGGGGATCACCAGGCCAAGCCGACCGCTGAGGTCGAAGAGCGAGTTGCTCACGGCGCAGATCCTAGGGCTCAACCTCTTGGCGCCGGCGACGCCGACCGCGCTCCCCCGGGAGCCGTACTGGCCCAGTGGTAAAACCCCGCGGATGGCGGCCGAGCCGCGTCCTCGTCACCTGAGCACCCGCGCCCTGGACTCGCCGATCCCTGCCGTGCTCCTGGCCGCGGCGGTCGCGACCGCCGTCACCCTGGTGATTGTCGCCCCTCGCTTCACGCACACCTTCCCTTCCATGGTGGACGATTGGTCTGCGATCGAGCGCTCGCTCGAGCAGCTGCCCGAGGCATTGACGGGACGCAATCCGGAAGGGGTGCGCTACAGGCCGGCCTGGATCGTCTGGAACGCGGTGCAGTGGCATACGCTGGGCGCGCCGACCCATCGATGGGGCCCTCAGCTCTGGGGGATGCTCCGTATCGCGCTGCTCGCACTGGGGTTGTCGGCATTGGCAGCGACGATCGTGTGGTGGCCCGCGGATCGCGGCGGGCGCCTGACTTCCTCCGCGTTAGTGGCCTGCGTCCCGCTCGTCGTCATGACCATCCCCGGCTTCGCAGTCGACGTCGCGCGCTGGGGGCCCCAGGAACCGCTTCAGATCGGGTCGATGAGCCTCGCCGCAGCGTTGCTCGTCACGTCTTTCCGTTCGGCGATTGGAGGATCACGCGGTCGTGACCAGCGCCTAGGGCTCGCGGTCGGCGTCGCTCTCTGGTGGATTGGAGTACTTCAGAAGGAGACGTCCCTCGCCGTCGTCGTGCTTGCGCCGTTTCTCTGCCCATACGTTCGTCGCGACCGCACCCAGTGGCGGCGGCTGATCCGAGAGCGACCCCCGCTCGTCGTCGCTGCTGCCGGGGGTGTCGTCGCACCCCTCCTGCTGGTCGCGGTGCACACGATCGCGCTCGCCAGCGCGGACACGCGGGTCTACGACGCCCACGTGGGGCCCGACGGCGCGCTTGGACGGCTCGGCGCGCAACTCCGCGACATCGATCAGGTGCTCGAGACCCCGCTTGCCTGGTTGATCATCGCGTCGGCTTTCCTCAGCCTGATCTGGGCACTCCACGGGGGAATCGACTGGCTGGCTCTCGGCCTGCTTGCGTGCGCGCTCGCGGCGGCGGCCTGGTCGTCACAGACCGGAATCTTCCACAGTCGCTACTACCTCCCGGTGACAGCGCTGGTCGTGCTAGCACTGGTTCGTACTGCGTCGACGCGATCGCGGCCGTTGCTCGTTCCGGCGGTCGTGGCGACGCTCCTGGCGGACAAGTTGAACGGGGGCAGCGAGGGGGCTGTCGACTGGCTCATCCGGCAGGCGTCGGATGATGCGGTCAAGCTGGGCGCAATCGTCACACTCGGTGCTCTCGCGCTCGGGATGGCGCTCGTCGCGAACGCCGAGCGACGCGCGCTCGTTGCGATCGCCGCTTCGTTCCTCCTGCTCGCAATCGTTGCCCAGACTACGAACGTCGTCGTGAGCCGCATATATCCGGTTGCGGCGCTTATCGCCCTGCTCGGGCTGAGCCGGCGATCACCCGGCGAATCGAGTCTCACCGCTCGTCTCGTTGCCGTTCTGCTGGTCTCCATGTCGCTGGTCAACGTCGTCTCGGCTCGTGACTCGATCGACCGGTGGCTGGATCGCGAGCGCGCTCAGGAGGCGCTCGTGCGAGCGGTCGCGGCGCGGCAGGCGGGCGGCTGCGCCGTTGCCGCCGTAGGAGTGGAAGTGGAGTTCGTCGAGGCGCTTCCGGTGCTCGTTCGATTCGTCAGTGGGCCGGCAGACGGTTGCACGGGCACGGAGCGATTCGTCGTCGTCATCGACGGTGACATATCAAGCGCACGGACATCCCCGACGGATCCGGCGCTCGTCGCCTGTACACCGCGGAGTATCGCGTGGCGATCGCAGCTGGCGGAAATCCTCCGCTGCGGGAGTCAGCGTGTGAGCAGAATCACGCCGAAGGCAACCAGGCCCAAGCCGAGAATCCGGGTCGTACCAAGGTCTTCACCCAGAACGACGGCTGCCGCGACTGCAACCGATGCGTACGCGACGCCGGAGAACACGGGGAACACCGCCAGGACGTCGAACTGACGCAAGGCGACCAGAAACGTTCCAAAGCTTGCCGCGTAGAACGCCACGCCGAGGTACACCCCGGGTGATCTCAGACCCTCGGCGAGAGTCGCGCCCTCGAGAGACGAACGCAGGAGAATCAAGCCCGTCGTGGCGAGCACGGCGTAGACGGTCGCATGCAGGGCTAACGCCATCCGCCGCCGATGCGAAGACCGTGTGCCTCGCGGACGATGTAGAGCGGTCGATCCTTGACCTCGTCATGGATGCGCCCGACGTACTCCCCGATGATTCCCAACACGACGAGCTGCGCGCCCCCGACGACCCCGACGAGCACCATCACGGAGGTCCAGCCCGGGACAACGAAGATTCCCGCGAGCTTCGAGACAAGCGCGGACAGCCCGAACAGAACAGACAGCAGTGACACGACGAATCCTGTGTTCAGAGCGATGCGGAGCGGGCGATCGGAGAAACCGACGATCGCGTCCATTGCGAGGCGGATCATCCGGCGGGCGGTGTACTTGCTCCGGCCTGCGATGCGCGGGCCACTCACGTACGGCACGCCGGTTTGCTCGAAACCGACCCAGCTGAACATCCCGCGGAGATACCGATTGGACTCACGAAGACGAAGGAACGCGTCCAGTGCGCGTCGGTCGACCAGCCGGAAATCCCCCGCGCCGGCCGGTACGTCGACATCGACGAGACTCGTCAGCACGCGATAGAACATGCGCGCGGTGACGTCCTTCGCTCGGGACTCGCCGTGCCGCTCGACCATGACGGCGTAAACGACTGCATGGCCGTTGCGCCACTGCTCGACGAGCTCCGGGATCACCTCTGGCGGATGCTGGAGATCGCCGTCCATCATCACGACGGCCTCGCCTGACGCCATGTCGAGGCCCGCGGTCAGCGCGAGCTGGTGACCAAAGCTGCGCGACAGGCGCAGCACTCTGAATCGCGAGTCGACCCGATGGAGTGCGACGCACTCGCGGTGGGTCGCGTCGCGGCTGCCGTCGTCGACGAGGATGACTTCCCAGGACTCCGCGACAACGTCGAGCGCATCCCGCAAGCGTCGGGCAAGCTCCCTGACGGATTGCTCCTCGTCGTATAGCGGCACCACGACGGACAGCGTGGGTGCGCCGGCCACTGCGGCGCAGACTACTCCAAGGCTCCGACGAGCCGTCTCTCTAGATGTCGTCGCCCAGGAACGGACCGTCGACACCCTCGCCCCGCGCCAGCAGGCGACCAACTCCGCATGCACCTCGACGCGATCACCAGGCCGACCAGCCCCCATCGACCACGAGGTTGGCGCCGGTAACGTACGACGACGCGTCGGACGCGAGGAAGACGACGGCTCCGACCGCCTCGGACGCGTCCATCAGCCGCCCGAGCGGTGAGCGCGCCGAGAACGCCTCGACGAAGGGCGCCGGCTGCCCGTTCTCGACTCCGTGCGGTGTCATGGTGTTGACACGGACACCGCTCCGCCCCCAGTACGTCGCCAGGTAGCGGGTCAGGTTGACGAGCGCGGACTTCGAGACGGAGTACGCGACGGGCTTGAAGAACGCCTCGCCCGCCTCGCGGCGAAAATCGTAGAGGCCCTGGTCGGGCGAGAGGAGCCCGTAGACCGAGCCGATGTTGACGATCGAGCCCCGCCCCTGCCGTGCCATGGCGCCGCCGATCACCTGGCAGGGAACGACGACGCCGAGCACGTTCACGTGAACGACTCGCTCGAGCGACTCGACGGGCACGTCCTCGAACGGGCCGACCTCCTCCGCGGGCGCGTCGGGCGGTGCGTCGATCGCCGCGGCGTTGACGAGTAGCTCGGGGATACCCCAGTCGACCTCCACCAGCGCCAGCGCCGCCTCGACCTGTCCGCGGTCGGTGACGTCGCACTCGTGGACGCGGACGGTGCCTTCGTCGATCGCCGTGCGCAGCCCCGGTGCCCCCGCACGTGGTTCCGTCACGAGGTCGAGGATCGCCACGCGCATGCCCCGCGCCGCGAGCGAGGCCGCCAGCTCGGCGCCGAGCTGCCCCGCTCCGCCGGTGAGGACGGCGACACGGCCCGACAGATCGAAGAGCGGGTCGCTCATGGCGCGATCGTAACCCTGACCGGGCACGAGAACGCTCCGCCCGTACGATGCTCACGGCGTTCGTCGTCCTCGTGTGGCTGTGATCGCGATCGCAACGCCGCGCGCTCGTGCCCCCGCCGTCGGCCCGGCGGGGTACGCTCGCCGGCGATGGGAGGCGCGCTCCTCCTCGTGGCAGCGGTCCTCCTGCTCTGCTGCGTCGGGTGGTATGTGACCGGGGGCCTCGGGATCGAGTCGCAAGCTCTCCGCGTCCTTGCCGCATATCCAGCTGCCTGGGCCGGGCTCGTCGCGGCGGCCACGCTCCTCTCCCTGCCCGCATGGCTCGACCGTGCGTCACTCGTCGTCGCGATCGCGGCGATCGCGGCGGCATCTTTCGCGGTCGCCCGGCGACGGGGTCTCCGAGGGGCGCCTCCACCGTGGACGGCCTGGCGCGACGCGCTCGCCGACCCGGTGGTCCGAACGCTGGCGATCGCAGTGGCCGCCGCCGGCATCTACCTCGCCGCCGTCGCGTTCCTCACGACACCGAACGACTGGGACGGGCTGACGTACCACGAGACACGGGCGCTCCTCTGGGACGATCAGGGTCGTGTGGGCTACGTGCCCTCGGGAAACGATCCTCGTCTCGACGGGAACCCGCCGGTCTCCGAGATCGGCCTCTACGCGGCGCTGGTCCTTCCGCGCTCGGAGCGGTTCGCAGCGCTCCCGCAGTTCGTCGCGCTGTGGGCGAGCCTGCTCGCGGTCGTCCTGGTCGCGCGCCGGCTCGGCCTCTCGCGCAAGGCCGCCGCTTACGGCGGGCTCGTGTTCGCGACCCTCCCGATCGTCCTGCTGCACGGCGCAGCGGTCCTCAACGACCTCGTCGTCGCGTCGTTCCTCCTCGTCGCGGCGGTGTTCCTGGCCGGTCGCACGCGGGCAGAGCTCTCCATGGGGAGCGTCGCGCTCGGGCTCGCCCTGTCCACGAAGTTCAGCGCCGCGCTCTCGCTGCCACTCCTCGTCGCCGCCGTGCTCGCTTTGGTGCCCGCACGACGGCGCGGCGCGAGCCTGATCGCCTGCGGCGCCGGCGTGCTGCTCGGGGCACCCTGGTACGCCGTCAACCTCGCCGAGACGGGTTCGCCCGACGGAGGGCTCGGGAAGACCACCGGACAGACGGCCGACCACTCGGTCCGCGGCGTGCTCGGGACCCTGCGCGCCCTCGCGTTCGACATCGTCGACATCTCGGGCCTGTGGCGCTCGGAGCTCTACGTCGCGGTGGGGGTGGGCGCCGCCATGGTCGCGCTTGGCGCGCTCCTCATGAGACGTCGTGCGGTCTCGGGTCGCGCACTTGCCTGCGGCGGGCTGGTCGTCGTGTTGGTGCCGCTCGTACTCGTGGCCGTCGAGCGCCCCATCAGCTACGCCTGGCGGCACTTCTGGTTCAAGATCGGGCAGAAGGGCATCTCGCTCGATCACGGTGACGCCTGGAACGTGCTGAGCATCCCGGATACGTCGCTCTCCTGGTACGGCGCGGCCGGGGCGGTGGTGATCCTCGGCGGCGTGCTGGCCGCGGTCGTCGGCATTCGGCGCGGGACGCTGCGACGCGGCGCACTTCGTGCTCGCGCTCGCTCCGCTGATGCTCGTCGCCACGTTCGCCCTCACGATCGTCTACGACCCGTGGCGCGGCCGGCTGGTGATGTTCGCCGTCGGCCTCGCCTGCGCGGCGTGGGGCTGGACGATCCGCATCCGATGGCTCTCGGTCGGCCTCGCGGCCCTCTGCGTTACGACCGTCGCTCTCTCGCTCGTCCACTCGTACACGAAGCCCTCGGGGCTCGGCCTGCTCGAGTCGTCGATCTCGCGCTCGGTGTGGCATCGCGACCGGATCGACACGCTGACGGTGATCCGCAACTACGACGGTACCTCCGCTCTCCTACGCGCGATCGAGGACGATGTGCCGGCGGACGCCGTGCTCGCGGTCGCAACCCCGATCGACACGTTTCTCGCCCCGTTGGCAGGACCACGGCTCTCACGAACGCTGCGTCTCGTCGCGGACGGCGAGAAGGTTCCGCCCGACGCGACGTGGCTCGTGAGCAAGGGCCCGGCCGTTGCGTCGGGTTGCGCGGCCGCGTGGTCGACGGTCTACGCCAACGACGAGAGCGCCTGGCGCCTGTTCCGGCGCACGGCGCCGGACGCATGCGGAGCGGCCGTGACGCCGCTCTGACCGCGCGCCGCCGTCAGGTACCGGCGGCTGCGGACGACGACGACATCGCCCGCAGCGTGGCCGCTGACGCCGTCGGCGCGAATCGCCTCGTCCTCTGCGAGCGGCCGGGCGAGCGGGCGCCCGAGCAGGTCGTCCAGCTGGTAGGGCGGCAGCGCCGCCGTCCGCGGGCGACTTCGCGACCAGGTCACCGTCGGCGAGGACGTGCCCGGCGGCGAGTGGACGGGCGGCAACGAGCTGCTTCCCCATCTTCCTGAGCGGCGCCTCCTCGCTCGGCAGCGGGCGCTTGACTGCCGTCGCCGATCGCGACGGGGACGCGGCGCAGGTCGCGGACGAGCTTCCGCATCCCCTCCGGCATCAGCGAGAACGCGTGGTCGGTGCCCTTCGCGGCGTGGCTCGACGTGAAGTGCTTCTCGATCACCCGCGCGCCGAGCATGTAGGCGACCGGCGCCATCGCGATTCCGTCCTGGTGGTCGGAGAGCCCGACGACGAGCTCCGGGTAGCGCTCGCGGTAGCGTCGCGATCACGCCGAGCTCGAGCTCCTCGACCGGCGGCCGGGTACGAAGCCGTGCACTGCAGCAGGCAGAGCTGCGGGTTGATCGCCGTGACGGTGTCGACGGCTCGATCGACGTCCTCCAGCGTCGCGCCCGCCCGTGGAGACGATCAGCGGCTTGCCGAACGCCGCGACGTGGCGCAGGAGCGGCGTGTTGCGCAGGTCGCCCGAGGCGATCTTGTATGCGGGGACGTCGAGCTCCTCGAGCAGGTCGGCGCTCGTCTCGTCGAACGCCGTCGCGAAGAAGACCAGCCCGAGCTCGCGCGCGCACGCCTGCAGCTCGACGTACGCGTCGCGGTCGAGCTCGAGCGCCTCGCGGTGCGCGCCGTAGGTCGGACCGAAGCTGTTCTCGTTGTCGTAAGGGCTGTCGTAGAGCGCGCGCGTGAAGAGGCGCCGGTTGTCGCGCTTCTGGAGCTTCACCGCGTCGACGCCCGCCTGCTTCGCGAGCACGAAGAGCTCCTGCGCCTTCTCGACCGACCCCTGGTGGTTGTGGCCGATCTCGGCGATGACGAAGCAGGCCGTGTCGTCGGCGATCCGGCGGCCGTCGATCGTCAGCTCGCGCACGGCACGATCGTACCGTCGAGCCGCTGCCGCTCCAGTCGAGCATCACGTCCCTGGGACGCCTGCCGATAGCGATAGCCTGCGCCGATGCCAACCTCGCTGACGATCCTGATGCCCGTCTTCGACGAGCGCTCGACGGTCGAGCGCGCGATCGACGACGCGCTCACGGCGGAGCTCCCCGTCGACTACCGGCAGCTCGTGGTGGTGGACGATGGGTCGACGGACGGCACACGCGAGCTCCTCGCCGGGCGCGACTGGCCAGAGAACGTGACGCTCGTCCTCCACGATCGCAACCGCGGCAAGGGAGCTGCGCTGCAGACGGGCCTCCAGCACGCGACAGGGGACTTCTCGGCGATCCTGGACGCCGACCTCGAGTACCGCGCCGCAGATCTCGCGCCTCTGCTCCAGCCCCTGCTCGCTGGCGAGGCCAGCATCGTCTACGGGACGAGGTCCTGGTCGAGCCATTCGGCGTTCAGCTTCTGGTACGTGATGGGCAACAAGGCCGTGACGCAAGCCACGAACGTGCTCTACAACTGCTGGATCTCGGACGTGATGACCTGCCACAAGGTCATGAGCACCGAGCTCTTCCGCTCGCTGAAGCTGCGGGAGCGGGGCTTCGCCATCGAGCCGGAGATCACGGCGCGTGTGCTCCGCTCGGGCGAGCGGATCTACGAGGTGCCGATCACCTACGCGGCGCGCTCGCGCGAGGAGGGCAAGAAGCTGACGGCGATCGATGGGCTACGGGTGCTGCGGACGCTGCTGCGCTGCCGCGTGGACTGACCGCCCTTGCGACACGAGCGCCCAGTCGGGAACCGCTCGGCCGCTGGTCCGGGCGAGATGGTCGGCCGCGAGTGCGAGCGTCTCGGAGGGGACGAGCTGGCGCAAGCGCCGCGGGTCGGGCTTCATCTCACGCAGCAGCTGCGCCTTGACGAAGGGCGAGCCCCGCTCGAGAAGCTCCTCCCAGAGCTCCAACGTCGGGTTCGGGGCCAGGGCCACGCCGTAGCTCGAGGTGAGGCCCGAAGTGGAGGTCAGGAGCTCCTCGAGAGGGTAGGCGGCGCGTACGGAGAGCCCGTGCTCGAGCGCCCGCTGCGAGAAGCCGATCTCGTAGCTGTTGACGACGTAGTGCTTGTCGGACACGCCGACGTACGTCGAGAGGAACTCCGGCAGCAGCGGGCTCTCCAGCGCGACGCGGCCGAGGTGCACGAAGTAGGACTGGAGGTGGTAGCGGAACATCAGGCTGTCCGTCGCGCCGACGACGTCGTACGGGCTGCGCGCCACCCGCTCGAGAAACGCCTCCAGCCTATCCGGGATCACGTAGACGCTGTCGTTCATCAGCACGATCGAGCGCGGTGCGCACCGGTCGAGGACGAAGCCGAGACCCGCGTGGTAGGCGCCCCAGTCGTGGCCGGTGTTCGGGACGGAGAGGACGGAGGTGGCGTCCGCGAGCAGGGGCTCGCACGCCTCGTCGCTCACGTCCGTGGTCGAGCAGACGACGACGAGCACCCCGGCCCCGGCCAGCGCCGCCACCGTCGAGGCCACGTGGGGGTCGAACGCCGCATCGGGGTCGTGGTGCACGTAGACGCAGGCAGCGCAGCCGTCCTCGAGCGCGACGGCGCCGGGCCGCGACCGGAGCGCCGCGTTGCGTCCCGGTGCCCGTTCCACGACCTGCAGGCCACCCAGAAACGTCGCCACGTCGCGACTCGTGATCGGGAAGGCGACGCCAGATCCGCGGGTCGAACCACCTGTTCGGCCGCCGGCTGTACGGGTGCGTCACGAAGTCCTCGAGCGGGCTCGTCTCACCGAGTCGCTCCGGAAACTCGGTCGCGTACCAGGCTCCGTCGAAGAGGGGAGACGGGTCACGTCCCTGTCGCCACCCGGTCGTCAGGTACTCGTCCAGGAGGCCGTCGCCACGCCTTCCGTACGAGCGCGCGTACCAGTCCTCGTCGAACATGGTCACCATGAGCCGGCGGGTCGAGTCGGGCGTGCCCCGCACGAAGGCGGCCGCCCTTCGTGCGAGCCCGATGGAAGCGCGCAAGGGCCTCGTCAGCCGCCACGACCTCGACGCGAGGACGGCCTGGAGGCGCTCGTTCGCCGCCGCCAGCTTCCGCTCGCGCTCCTCGAGCAGGGTCTCGCGGGCGCGCAGCGCCCGCTGGAGGCTGCGTACCTCGTCCGCGACTTCACGGCGCTCGTCGCGTCCCGGCCATCCGCTCACCTGCTCGCTCATCGGGCTCTCCTCGAGGACGACAGTCGACGGCACGTCGCGCTCGGCATTCAGGGTATCGCGCTGGACAAGAGCGGTCCCCACGGACGCACCGGCGCTTGTCCCGGCCTCGTCCGCCGTCACAGCTGGCGACTTGCCCGCGGTGAACTTGGAGAGACTCCCCGGTCGCGTGACCGATCCGACGGCCGGCGTCGACCCGCTGTCGCCGTTCCGCGTCCTTCCGACCCTGTGGTTCACGGACGTGAGCGCGTGGGCGGGTGCGGGGACGCTAGGCGGCGGACGACGCGTCGATCCGCCAGGGGTAGGCCGTCGTGGGCGGGAAGGAGAGGTCGCTGCCGGGTCGGTCGAGGTCGAGGTTCGGGTTGACCGCGGGGTCGCCGCGCAGCCTCGGCCCCCACCGCGCCTCCATCCGCCTGCACTCCTCCGCGAACTGATCGCGCCGGGCGGCCGAGTCGTGCGGTCCGAGCGAGGTCGACTCGCCGTGGAAGAGCTCCGCCCCCGCGGCGAGCACGATCCGCCAGCCCGCCTCGCGGAGCCTGAGGCAGAGGTCGACGTCGTTGAAGGCGATCGCCAGGCCCTCGTCGAACCCCCCGACCGCCTCGTACGCGTCGCGGCCGAGCGCCATGCAGGCGCCCGTCACGCACGACAGGTCCTGATCGAGTACGGCGCGGCCGTGGTACCCGCCGGAGGCCCGGTGAAGGCCGTGGTGGTAGTGGCCCGCGACCCCACCCGCGCCGAGGATCACACCCCCGTGCTGCACGGTGCCGTCCGGGTAGAGCAGCCTGGCGCCGACCGCCCCCACGCTCGGCTGGAGAAGGTGGCCGACCATCAACCCGAGCCATCGCGGCTCGATCACCCAGACGTCGTCGTTGAGCAGGCAGAGGAGGTCGCCCTCGACCCGCGAGATCGCCCAGTTGTGCACCCAGGCGTAGCTGAACGGCCGGTACGGGTACCGCAGGACGTCGACCCGTTCGTCGGCCGTCAGACGCTCGACCACGAGGCGCTTCTCCGGGTCGTCCTCCATCCGGTCGTCCACGACGAGGGAGAGGTGGAGGTCGGGGTAGTCGGTCTGCCGAAGGACGCTCTCGAGGCACGGGCCGACGCGGTCGTGCAGGCAGCCCGTCGCGACGACCAGGCGGACCGGCGGCGCCGGGCTCGGAAGCCGGCGAACGACCCGGACGCCGACCATCCCCACCGGCTCGACGGCCGCCTCGACGCCGGTCGAGTCGAGGTATGCCCGCACCGCGTCGGGGCTCGGAGCAGGGGCGCCGGCGTCCCCGACCTCGCGATGCACGAGCACGTGGGGGACGTGGACGACCCGGGCAGGATCGACGTCGTGCGTCAGTCGGAGGTAGAGGCCCCAGCTTCCTCCGGCTCCGATGCCCCCGAGCTCGCGGACCCGCTGGAGAGGGAACGCCGCGAGGCCGCCGACGAAGTTCGTGGAGAGCAGGAGCGACGGGTTCCACTCCGGCTTGAACCAGTGGTCGCGGCGCCGACCGCGCGCGTCGAGTCGATCCTCGTCGGCGTACACGAGGACGGCGTCCGGACGCGTGTTCAGCGCCTCGGCGAGCAGCAGCAGCGCGTGTGGGCGCAGCCGACTCCACTCGTCGGCCACGATGCAGTGGTCGCCGCGCGCCGCCCGCAGCGCGTCGTCGAGCGTCGCCGCCCCGCCGGCCGCGGGAGGGACGAGGCGGATCCGTCGATCCCGCACGCCGGCCGACTCCAGGGTTCGCCGTGCGGGGGTCGCCTCGTCCGGGCAGGCGCACACGAGCTCCCAGCCGCCGTACGCCTGCCGAGCGACCGAGTCCACGAGCAATGCGACGGCGGACGGGTCGCCGTCGACGGCGAGCAGGAGGGAGAAACGCGGTCGCGAGTCGAGCGACATGTCGAGGCGTCGCATGCCGCGAGCGTCGTCCCGACCGAGGGTGTCGTACCGCTCGACCCACGTCGCGTACGGATCCGCCCCCGACGCGCGAGGGTCGCGCGAACGGCTCCGGTCCCGCCGCCCCGCGATGCGCGTGCGCAGCCGTACCCGGGCGCGGAGCGCGTGCGCCAGCCCCTCGACGCGTCGGCGACTACCGATCTCGATCCTCCTCCGCGCCGGCGCGCGCTGCGAGGCGCCAGACATCGCAGAGCTGCTGGACGTGCGCGCCCCAGGAGCACTGCTCGCGCGCGCGGTCCCGGGCAGCGGCACCGAGTCGAGCCCGGAGCCCGGCATCGTCGAGCAGCCGCCGCACCTCGCGCCTCATTGCCGCGGAGTCCCGCGGCCGGACGAGCACCCCGGTGACGCCGTCCTCGACCACGTCCACCAGTCCGCCGACCGCGGTCGCCACGACGGGACGCCCGTACGCCATCGCCTCGCGGGCGACCATCCCGTAACCCTCCCGTCGGGACGGGACGACGACGACCGCCGCCCGCTCGTAATACACACCGAGCTCCGAGGGCGGGACGAAGCCGGTCGCGTGCGGAAACAGCCAGCGCAGCGGACCGTCGCCGACGACGACGAGCGGCAGGCCGTCGGCTGCCGCGGCGAGCTCGCGCACGCCCTTCTCGTCGGAGAGGCGCCCCACGTACAGGGCGTGCGGCGGCTCGTCGGGCGCTCCCACGGTTGCGGGCAGGGCGACCCCGGTCGGGATCACGAGTGCCCGCCGCGCGCCGAGGGCGCGCGCGTCCGCGGCGAGGGCCGTCGACGCGCAGACGACGAGCCTCGCGCGCCGGACGAGCCACCGCGCGAGCGGTCGTACGCGGCGCGCGAGGGCGACGTCCGAGCCCCAGAGCTGGAGCACGAACGGCTTCCGCGTCGCGAGCGCGGGGAGCGCGCTCGGCAGCCAGTGCGCGTGGACGAGGTCGGCTGGCGTGCGCCGCCCGCCGCGCTGCGCGAGCGAACGCGAGGAGGAAGAGCGGCAGCGCCACGGCCTTCCACGGCGCCGCGCGTAGGTTGTTGACGATCCCGTCGCCGTAGGCGATGCCGAAGTGGCGGAAGCTCGCGGGCGAGACGACGACGCACCTCGACTCCGGCCGCGCTCAGCGCCTCGACGCTGTCGCGTACGAACGTCCCGGCGACGTCGTTCGCGTCGCGCGGGTACGACGTCGTCAGCACGAGGATCCGCACGGCCTCGGACACGATATTCGTCGCGGGCCGCCTTCGGCTGCGCCGGCGGTGCGATCTGGCCTCGAGCGGATCGAAGGCTGTCGGCCGACACGATAGACTCGCCGCCTCGCGTGTCGACTTCCCGAGACCGTCCAATCTCTCGCTGGATCCGGCCCTTGGGTGACGCCGTTCGCATCCGCGGCCGCAGGGGTGCCGACGGTCGCGGCCGATGAGGGTGCTCGTCACAGGGGGCGCCGGGTTCATCGGCGCGAACCTCGCGATCGCGGCTCGCCGCCCGCCACGAGGGCTGGCAGGTTACAGCGCTGGACAACCTTCAACGGCGCGGATCGGAGCTCAACCTGCCACGGTTGCGCGGCGGCGGCGTTCGTTTCGTGCACGGCGACGTCCGGGTGGCAGACGACCTGACCGCCGTGGGCCCGATCGACGCGGTCGTCGAGTGCTCCGCGGAGCCATCGGTCATGGCAGGGATCGACGGCAGCGGGCTCGACCGCATGGTGGGCACGAATCTCGTCGGCGCGTACACATGTCTCGAGCTCTGCCGACGCCACGACGCGCAGCTCGTCTTTCTCTCGACGAGCCGCGTCTACCCGATCGGCCCCCTGAGCTCGCTTCCGTTGACCGAGACGGAGACACGCTTCGAGCTGGCCGACGACCGTACGGTGCACGGGGCCTCCGGTCGTGGCATCTCCGAGGCATTCCCCCTCGAGGGCCATCGAACGCTCTACGGCGCGACGAAGCTCGCCGCCGAGCTCCTGATCGAGGAGTACGTCGCAACCTTCGCCCTCCGTGCCGTCGTCAACCGCTGCGGCGTTGTCGCGGGCCCTTGGCAGATGGGGAAGGTCGATCAGGGCGTCGTGGCGTACTGGGTGCTCGCCCACAGGTTCCGGAGACCGCTCACCTACATCGGCTTCGGGGCGAGCGGAAAGCAGGTGCGGGACATGCTCCACGTCGATGACCTCGTCGGTCTCGTCGACCTCCAGCTCGGCGATCCCGGGCGGTGGACAGGGAACGTCGTGAACGTCGGAGGCGGCCCCGAGCGATCCGCCTCGCTGCTCGAGCTCACGGCGCTCTGCGCAGAGATCACGGGCAATTCCGTGTCGATCTCCGGGTCGACGCACGACCGACCCGGAGACATCCCGTGGTACATCACAGACTCGACGCGACTCCACGAGCTGAGCTCGTGGCGGCCGTCGTCGACCCTGAGCGCGATACTCACCGACGTGCACGAGTGGATCCTCGACAACGAGCGCGAGCTCGGCCCGGCGCTCGGGATCGAATAGGAGGTGAGCTGAGACGGCGCTCGCGATCGTCACCGGCTCCGGAGGGCTCATTGGCTCGGAGTCCGTCTCCCATTTCGTCGAGGCGGGCTTCGACGTGATCGGGCTCGAGAACGATATGCGCTCCTACTACTTCGGCCCGAACGCCTCGACGGCCCGTCAGACCGAACGGCTCTTGTCCGCGTATCCGGACTCGTTCCGCTCGCTGGCTGTGGACATCCGCGACTTCGACGCGATCAGCCGCGTCTTCGCCGACAACGCGGCCGCACTGGAGCTCGTCATCCATACAGCCGCGCAGCCGTCTCACGACTGGGCTGCCTCGGAGCCGCTCACCGACTTCTCTGTCAACGCGACGGGGACGGTCAACTTGCTCGAGGCGACCCGCCTGCACAAGCTGGATGCGACGTTCGTCTTCACCTCGACGAACAAGGTCTACGGAGACCGGCCGAACCTCCTCCCGCTGGAAGAGCTCGAGACACGCCTCGAGCTCCCCACAGGACACGAGTACTTCGACGGGATCCCGACCACGATGCCGATCGACCGCTGCCTTCACTCGCTGTTCGGTGCGTCGAAGGCCGCCGCCGACCTAGTCGTTCAGGAGTACGGCCGCTACTTCGAGATGCCGACGGTCGCGTTCCGCGGGGGGTGCCTCACCGGCCCCAACCACGCCGGGACGATGCTGCACGGATTCCTCTCGTACCTGATGCGCTGCACCGTCACCGGTGATCGCTACACCGTCTACGGGTACGCCGGGAAGCAGGTCCGCGACAACATCCACAGCGCCGACCTCGTCCGCGCGTTCGCAGCCTTCCACGCGAGCCCGCGTGCGGGCGCGGTCTACAACATCGGAGGAGGGCGGGATAACAGTTGCTCGATGCGCGAGGCGATCGCGCTCTGCGAGCAGGTCGCCGGACGCGAACTCGACTGGGAGCTCGGGCCCGAGCCTCGGGTCGGCGACCACCGGTGGTGGATCAGCGACCTGAGTCCCGTTCACGAGCGACTATCCCGACTGGCGACTCGAGTTCGACCTCGAGCGCATACTCACGGAAATCCACGAGGCGAACGTCGAGAGCTGGACGACCGTCACCTGATGAAGCTGTCAATCGTCATCCCGGCGCACAACGAGGCCGGCTCGATCCGATCGACGTTGGTCGACGTCGCAGAGCATCTCGACGCCGAGCGCATCGACTACGAGATCGTCGCAGTCGACGACGCCAGCACTGACGGGACGGAAGCCGTGGTCCGGGAGCTCGGCCGGGTCAACCCCCGCATCAGATATCACCGCTCGCACAACCCGCCGGGCTTCGGCTTCGCCGTCCGCGCAGGCCTCGACGTGTACGAGGGCGATGCCGCCGCGATCGTCATGGCCGACGGATCCGACAGCCCAGAGGACATCGCGACGTACTACCGCGTTCTCTCGGATGGGTACGACTGCGCTTTCGGATCGCGGTTCGTGCGCGGCTCCCGCGTGACGGACTACCCCATGGTGAAGCTCGCTCTGAACCGAATCGTCAACCTCGGGATCCGGATGCTGTTCCGGCACGGGTACAACGACACGACGAACGCCTTCAAGGCATACCGCCGCGAGGCGATCGACACCTGTCGCCCTCTCTTCTCGAACCACTTCAACCTGACCGTCGAGCTGCCATTGAAGGCGGTCGTGCGAGGGCACAGCTACAAGATCGTCCCGATCTCGTGGTCCAACCGAAGAGCCGGGGTCTCGAAGCTCAGGCTCCAGGAGATGGGAAGCCGGTATCTCTTCGTCGTGCTCTACGCGTTTCTGGAGCGTCACCTGGCAAAGGGCGACTACCACCGCGCGGAATCACGATCGACGCGTCCGCTCGCAACCGAGCCCATCGAGACAAAGGCGACTCCTCCGGCCGCCTAACGCGAGCGACTTGCCACGGGAGAGACGACACGTCGACGTCGTCCGCATACCCGTGAAAGCGGTCGCTCTGCGCCCTGAGGGAAATGTGCGCACCGCCGAACCGGCGAGCAGCCGACGCCACTGCGGAGCTGTCGTCCCGGCAAGCCCGTCGCCATCGTCTGGCCGCTAGGTACGGGGACAACAGAAGCCGATGTCTCGCGAGCGCAAGGCCGTCCAGAAATGCAAGGTGGAGCACAACCATCCATCCACGACGAATCCAGGTAGGGCGCGTCCGACGGGACGGATGCGGGTCGCCAGGGGACGATCGTCCAGAGTGCGACAAATAGCGTCAGGGCACCGGCGCACCCACCAGCCCGGGACGGCAGAACCGAGGCGACGTGCTCCTGCTGGGGCGGCGGCTCGACGGAGCGCCGGCGGCATCGGCCTCCGCCTCACCGAGGCACCGGTTCACGTCGTTCGACTTCACCGTCGTTCGACCAGGCGCCGCGCAAACGCCGCCGGCGCGGCGATCGCGAGCAGGGCGATGACGTAGAAGTAGTAGAACGACATCGTCAGGTAGAAGATGTTCGAGGCCATCGTCGCGACGATCGCCGCGGTGAGTCCCCACCCGAGCGGCCAGACGCGCGCCGCAAGCGGGTCGCCGATCGCCGCAAGAGCGCGCCCGATGTGCCGCGTGGCACCCGCGCGGCGGAAGAGATAGACGAGGAACGCGGCGAACACGAGCGACCCCACGAGCCCCGCCTCGACGAACGAGGCGACGTAGAACGAGTGCGGGCCGAAGTTCGTCTTCCCCGTCTGGAACTCGTAGTACACGGAGAAGGTGTTGAGGCCGAGCCCGAAGAGCGGGTGCTGCGCGAGCACGTCCGGGATGAAGTCGTAGACGAGGAAGTGCGTCGACGAGCCCTGACCCTGCGTCGAGAGCCGCGAGGTCAGCACCTGCTCGAAGAAGTTCTTTCTGCGTGAGACGAACACGAGGACACCCGCCATGACGAGCGCGAACGGCACGAGGAACCGCGCGGTGAAGAAGTGCCGTCGGTACGGGATGAGCAGGACGAGGAAGCCGCATCCGAGCCCGAGCATCCCGCTGCGGGAGAGCGTCGCGAGCTCGACGACGAACAGAAAGCCGAGCAGCACGGCGAGCGGCGTCCTGTAGCGATGTCCCCGCTCGAGCCGCAGGTAGATCGGCAGCATCAGCACGAGCACGGCGGCGAGCTCGATCCCGAGATGGTTCGGGTCGCCGGTGAGCGCGTTGATGCGGAAGACGTTCTGGCCCTCGATCGCGCCGTAGACGTTGATCTTGCTCGCCCCGCCGGTGAGCGGCTGGAGCCAGCCGGCGTCGAGGTTTCGGCCCGTGCCCTCCGCGACGGCGAGCTGGGCGACTCCGTACGCGGCGTTCGCCGTGACGCCCGCCACGAAGGCGCCGAGCGTGAGCCAGTAGAACTGCACGCCGCGGCGCGCGATGAGCGAGATGCCCGCGACGAGGAACAGGAAGTGCAGGAGGAACTTGACCATCCCCTTCGCCCACTGCGCGAGCGACTGGGATGTCTCGAGGTTGAACCAGCCGATCAGGTAGATGAGCAGGAAGGCGACGAAGAACGCGAGGGTGATCACCGCCGCGCGCTCGAGCCGGGCGTCGGAGCGCTCCGCGCGGAAGATCGCGAACGCGACGAGGAAGAGCCCGGTCACGACGTCCGAGAGCGAGAGCGTCCCCGCGACCTCCCACTGGAGCTTCGCGTACGTGACCGTGAACACGGTCGCCAGGAAGAGGCCCTCGAGAAAGGGCGCGCGCTCCGCGACGGCGCGCGGACGGTCGAGGGCGATCGTCGCCATGACGGCGAATCGTAGGTCAGCCCGGCGGCTGGACTTCGAGCCAAGCGTCGAGGCCGGCGCCGCGCGCTTCGGCAGCGGAGCTGGCGCCCTGCTGGTACGAGGTGATCCCGTCGTACAGGACCTTCCACCGCCCGCACCCCTCGAGGCGCACTTCCGCGTCGACATAGCCGACGGCACGGACACGCTCGAGCAGCGCTCGGCCTCGGCGGGCGTGTCGCGACGGCCGAAGACGAGATCGAGCAGCTCGGTCGACCCAGGCTGAGCCAGCCGGACGCAGTCGTCACGCGAGGGGAAGCGCGCACCGTCGGCCCCGACGACCAATGGATAGCCCACGAGCGGGACGGCGACGATCGCCGCCGCCGCGAGGAGGATACGAGTCGAGGTCAGGGCTCGTCGCCCTTTCGCCACACGGATGCAAGCAGGAGTGGAACGGCGACGGCCGCGAGGAAGATGAGCGACCCCGTGTAGCGCACGATCGGGTTCCCGGACTCGTCGGCGCTGATCGCGAGGTCGGGGAAGCCGACCGTCGACCAGACGCCGCCGGTGAACAGGAGCAGTGCAAGGAGTCCCACGTACGCCGCCAGACGCCTGTCGCCCCAGACCGCGGCGGCGCCGAGCGCGATCGTCGCGACGACGGGCAGGACCGACCACCGTGCATTGGAGTACAACACGTCGAACGAGAGGCGGAGAGCTCCACCCAGACGGTCGGTGTCGAACGACGACGGTGCCCCCGCCGAGATGTCGTGCCGCGACGTCCAGATCCGCCACGGCAGCACGGCCAAGCCCACGAAGACCGACGCGGCGGCGAGCCTCGGCCATTGCCGTGGTCGCGAGACGACGAACCCCGCCGCAAGCACGCCCGCCGCGAACAGGATCCCCTCGCGCTTCGTGTTGACCGCACCTGCGAGGAGCACCGCGGCCGCGGCGAGACGCCAGCCGGCCAGGTCGCGGAGCCACAACGCGACCAAGAGAGCGGCGATGGCCACGAGGATGTCCAGCAGGACGTCGCCCTGCGGTGCCAGCAGTCGCTCGCCGAAGCGCGGGACGACGAGAACGAGCACGAGCGGCGGCCAAAGAAGCCACGGCGGGGCATGCCGATGCAGCAGTCCAGCAGCCGCGGCGACGGCGCCGACGACGAGGAACCAGAACTGCACGTGCAGCGTGACGACGTCTGCCCCGCCCATCGCGTGGAAGGCGGCCGCATCGAGAATGGGCTGGAGGGGTGGGTACGACGCGTTCGGTGCGGTCGTGAAGACGTGCTCGTCGAGCCCGTCGAAGAAGAAGATCGCCTTCCCCTTCGGCACCCAGAACGCCCAGGCGTCGTACTCCTGCAGGCTGGTCAGTCGGGCGGCGCGGAACAGCGCCTCGAGGAAGAGGCCCGCGAGCGCGATGCCCGCCGCTGAGACGAGCAGGATCGGAGTCGCGCGGACTCGCGGAAGTCCAAGCTGGAAGCACGCTCCCCGACGCCGGCCGGCGATCACGCCTGCCGCACCGAGTACGACCAGGGACACCACCATCTCGACACCGCCGAACGGGACGCCCGCAACGAGGAGCGTCGTCCAGGTCACGCCGAACGCCGCGAGTCCGAGCAGATACCCGAGTCCCGCGAGTCGGAGCACGCCGCCCCACGTGCGAAAGGCGAGGAGTCCCCACAGGAGCGAGAGGCCGACGAGGGCGTACGCGAAGTTCAACGCCGCGAGGCCGGCGAGCGCGCGGACCGTCACGACGGTCGCCTCAGGATCGCGAGCCCTTGCACCGAGTCCTCCCAGACAGGCTGCGCGCCCGGGTATGCGCTCCGATCGCAGGCGAAGCAGAGGACCCACGGTGCGTCGCTGACCATCCTGCGAGGCAGGAGGAAGTACCGCATGTAGTTCTCCAGCGAGGCGGGGTCGGCGAGGACGCTCCAGTCGCTCCGATGCTCGCCGACCGCCACGGCGAACGTGTCCCGCGCGGGGATCCGTCCCCGCGCCTCGATCGCAATTGCCTGGGCCGGAAGCACCGAGTTGCCGCCGCCGAGCTCGCGATCGATGTTGTCGAGCCGCACGTTCGCCCGCGCGGCGCGGTTCGCATCTCCGAACTCCCGCGGAAAGAGCCACACGAGCGCCACGAGCATGACGCCGACGCAGAAGAGAACGACGAGCCGACCGACTGCGCCTGGTGAGCCGAGAAATCGTTCGAGCGCGTCGTCGATCACGCGAGCGTAGCGCGCAGCACGGCCGCCATCTCCTCGACGCGCGTCCTGCGCGAAAGCCGGTCGCGCCACTCCGGCGAGAGCTCGACGTCTGGCAGCCCGCCGTCGCGCCAGCGCGCGTGCAGCTCCCCGAGCGCGGCTCGGATCGCCGCGGGGTCGTCGGGCGCGGCGACGATGCCCGCGCCCGTCTCGCGGATCAGCTCGGCGGCGGCGCCGTCGGGGGGGACTGCGGCGAGGATGGGCCGCCCGACCGCCACGTACTCGAATACCTTCCCCGAGAGGACGCCCTTCCCGCGGCCGCCCGCCTCCGGGATGAGCAGGAGCAGCGCCTCCGAGTCTCGCTGGAGCGCCAGCGACTCGGCGCGCGGCGCGTACGGCAGAAGCTCGAGCCGGTCGCCGAGGCCGAGGCCGGCCGCCCACTCCCGGTCGGCGTCGCGGAAGTCGCCGAGGAAGCGCGCCACGACGTCCAGCTCCGAGTCGGCGAGCGCCTGGAGGAACGGCCGCGGGTCGCGCCGCCCGAAGAAGCTCCCGGTGTGCGTGATGCGGAACCGTTCGGACGGCTGCCGCTCGAGCCCCGCGACGTCGTCGAAGTCGGCGCCGTTCGGGATCGTCACGACGGGGCCCTTGGGTGCGAGCGAGCGCGTTTCCTCGCCGATCGCCTCGGAGACGCACGTGATCGCGTCGGCTCGCGAGGCGACGAGACGCGCGACGCGCTCGTGCAGCGCCGCCTTGGCCTTCGTCGCCGTCGTGTCCGCCCGCCGATGTGCATGCGAGACGAGGGAATCGCGCAGGTCGGCCACCCAGCGTGTCCCGGTCGCACGCGCGATCGCCGCTGCGATCAGATGCGTCGACGGCGGCGGCGAGGTCGAGACGACGACGTCGATCCCGTGCTCGCGCACGAGGCGGATCCCCGCCGGGATCGCCGTGACCGCCCACGTGGCGTTCTCGTCGGGGACGACGAGCCGGCGCAGCTGGAGTCGCGCCTGTGTCAGCGCGCGCTCGAGCCCGTGCGTCCCGGCGAGCACCTCGGCCGGCTTCCCTCCCGAAACGCCGACGTAGCGCGCCCTGTGCACCCAAGCCTGCGACGGCAGCTTGAGCCCCTCGTCGCGGTGCAGCCAGCGCGGGTCGTCCGGCGCGAGCACGTGGGTCTCGATCCCCATCGCCGGCAGGTACTGGGCGAGCTTGAGCGGCCGCTGCACCCCGCCGCCGCCGGCCGGGGGGAAGTAGAAGCTGACGATCAGCGCCTTCACGGCCGCGATCGTAGTGTCCCTAGACCCGGTAGAGCACCCAGCGCGCGTCGCGGTAGGCCACCCGCAGGTCGGGCGCGAGATGCGGGAAGCGGTGGCGGTCGACGACGAGCCACGTGGCTCCGCACGCGCGCGGGATGGAGAGGTCGCCCGTGACAACGAAGCGCCGGAACTCGCGGACGCGCTCCCGCGCGCGGTTCGCGACCGTGTCGGCGACGTGCCCGGGAGGGTTGACGCACACGCGGATCGGCGCGATCGCGCCGAGGCGGTAGCTCGCCTCGGGAGACGAGTACACGACCGCGCCGACCGGGACGTCCGCGCGCACCGCGGCGACGAGGCCGTCCGAGAGAGGATTCGCGCGGCGCGCCTCGGAGGGCTCCAGTGCGTCAGCCCGTGGACGTACGTCGGCAAGAGGACGAGCACGGAGGCGAGAGCGGCCGTGCGCTCGAGCGGCGGCCGGTGCAGGAAGCCGAGGCCGAGCGCGACGACCGCTCCCGCCACGGCCGCCCACGTCGCCCACGTCGGCCCGCCGTTCTCGAGCGTGTAGCCGAAGTCGCCGGGATAGGCGAGCTGGAAGACGATCCGGCCGCGAGGGCGAGCGGCGCCACGGCGCGGCCCACGAGCCGCGCGAGCACGCCGATCCCTCCCGCGAGCGCGAAGGCGAGCGGCAGGAACCCGGCGAGCCGGCGGGACTGCGAGAGCGAGACCGCATCGGACAACGGCGTGAAGAGCGACGGGACGAGGCAGACGACGAACACGGCGAGCGACCCACCGACGACGTACGCCGCCCAGCGGCGGCGCGAGGCGAGCCCGGCGAGCGGTAGCAGCAGCAGCGCCGCGACCGCGACGGCCCCGGTTCGGCCGAACAGCTGGGGAACGACAGAGAAGCGGTCGGCCGTGCCGTGCAGCGCCCCGCGTACTGCTCGAAGCCACGCGTGCGCTCGCCCGCATCCGGGTCGACTGACGCCGTGTCGCCGACGACGGGCAGGAGCCAGGCGACGAAGGCTGCGGCTGGGACGACGAGCGCGGCGAGCGCGAGGCCGCAGGCTCGGGCATCCCGCCGTTCCCAGAGCCAGCGCACGGCGACGAATCCCGCGAAGGGGAACCAGAGGAACAGCGCGTACGTGGGATGGACGGCCACGAGCGCGAGCGACGCGGCGCCAGTGGATGCGAGCACGGCAGGCGCGGGCCGGCGCACCGCCTCGAGCGCGAGCGCGAGCGCGGCCGGGACAAGGATCTGCCGTGACGCGGTCGCGGGCAGCGCGAGTGCCGTAGCGCGCCGGCATGCCCGGGGGCCATCGCGACGATGGCGACGCCCACGGCAGCGGCCGTCGCGGCCGGCACCGCCCGCCGGAACAGCGCCCACCCCGCCTCGTAGGCGAGGAGCACGGCGAGCGGGGCCAGCACGGTCGGGCCATGGAGGACGACGTCGACCGGGTCGGCCCCGAGACCTTCGCGACGAGCGCGAGAAACCCGTGCCAGAGGGGGAACGCGTAGCCGGGGTGCAGCCCGCCGTCCGGGAACTCGTTGGCGCTCCCGAGCGACAGGTCGCCGAATGCGAGGACCCTCTGGATCCGCGCGAGGTGGAAGAAGCCGTCGCCGCCCACGTTCCCGGCGACATGCCCAAGCAGGATGCCGAGGAGCGCCCCCGCGGCGAGCACCGCGCCGCGCCGGGGAACCTCCCGGTGAACCGACACGAGATCTCCGGTCCGGCGCCGCCGGATGCCGAGGACGAGCGCCAAGCCGCCTGCCGCCAGGAGGAGGGCCAGCGTCGACGTGAGCGAGCCGTGGACGACGAACGTCACCGCGAGCGCTCCGAAGACGAGCGCGAAAGCCCACGCGATCATGGCCGCTGCGCCGCGGACGCCGAGGGTCCGGGCCAGGAGCGCGCCCGGTGTGAGGACCACGGCGAATCCGAAGACGAGCTGGAGCAGGAGCCAGAGGCCGCT